>DASZDT010000013.1:0-145100 GCA_035941675.1 Chthoniobacterales bacterium | reverse complement strand
TACGGCCTGGGCTGCACACGTACTACAATGCCCAGTACAGAACGATCCGAGACCGCGAGGTGGAGGAAATCTAGTAAAACTGGGCCCAGTTCGGATTGGAGTCTGCAACTCGACTCCATGAAGCCGGAATCGCTAGTAATGGCGCATCAGCTACGGCGCCGTGAATACGTTCCCGGGCCTTGTACACACCGCCCGTCACATCATGGAAGTCACTTGTAGCCGAAGTCGGCGCGCTAACCCAGCAATGGGAGGCAGCCGCCTACGCTATGAGCGGTAACTGGGATGAAGTCGTAACAAGGTAGCCGTAGGGGAACCTGCGGCTGGATCACCTCCTTTCTAAGGAGAATTCACATTGCCCTTGAGCTTTCTCAAAGGGTGATTGAATAGGTCGACGGCTAACCCTGAGGTCCTTCGGGACTCCAGACATGCCGTTAAGCCCTCGATAACGAAAGAAGTCGAGGCTCAGGGAAGACGAGACGAGTAACGCACAATTCAGGAGTCGCTGACGAATCAACAAAGTGCCGGATGGCTAACAAGCCGTCCGGCATTTTTTTTTTAGCAGCGCTGGGTCGGGGGCGTTTTCCTGCGCGGCGACCCAGCGCCGCGGCTACAGGACCGCGCCTGGCGCTCTGCCTTCTTCGGCATCGTGCAAGTCCACCCATGTCTGGATGTCGGCGCGCTCCGCCCAGCCATTGCGTTCCTTCGCGGCCTGTAAATCCGCGCTCGCTTCGTCGCGCCAACCGCGCTTGAGCAGAAATGCATTCCAAATTTTGATTTCTTCGTCGCTCGGTTTTCGGCCGCGTTGGAAACACCATTCGAGAACTTCCTCGTCGGACCCGCCTTGCAACGCGCGAATTGCCATTTCGTCGTAACCCACTCCCAGAAACCTTGTGCAGCGCGCGTCGAATACGGTTGGATCGTCGTCCACGCCGACAAAATAATCCGGCGGCAATTCGCCGCGCGCTTTTAACCTGAGCTTGTCGAGCATGCGGGCGAAATAGACCAGCCCCTTCGTCTCGATGTAATCGCTGACGGGCATTTGCATCCCGGAATTGTTTCCCCAGGAGGTCGGTCGGTCAACAGACCGCTTGCCGTTGGAGAACCAGACCAATTACGACGCGCGCTTGCAGATGCAGACAGTCTTGAGAGAGAATCCGATGGAATTGTGAAACTACGACGTCCGAACAAAAAGCTAGACCTGAAACGCCGGCGAAATGCGATCATCGCTTTCGAAATGATCCGCCTCGACCGCGATGCGGCCGAGCCGCTTCACCAACAACTCTACCGGCAAATTCGCGACGAACTGGTTTCCGGTAGTGTGAATGATGGCGCCTCGCGTCTTCCCGCCTCGCGAACGCTGGCGGTTGATCTTGGAATCTCTCGAGTGACCGTTAATCTGGCCCTGGCAAAACTAACCACTGAAGGCTATCTCCGGTCGCGCGTCGGCTCCGGCACTTTTGTCGCGCATCCCCTGCCCGAAAGTTATTTAAGTGCGCAGAAGCCAAAAGCGGATCGCGAGGCGGAACGTCCGCCGCGCCTTTCGAATCGAGTAAGAGACATTCCGGACAGACGCGCCGGCAAACAATTCGATTACGGAATTGCGGGCGCTCCCGGAGTTTCCTTTGTTCCCGCACTGGCAGCGCTGGATGAATTTCCGATTGAAATTTGGGAACAATTGCGCGCGCAGGTGCTCGCCAGAAAAGGCGCTCACCTGCTTCAGTACGCCTCGAGCCGCGGGGATCCCGACCTTCGCAGGGCGATTGCCGCGTACCTGTGCGACTATCGCGGTGCGCGCTGTCATCCCGACCAGATCGTCATCACCGCGGGAACGCAGCAGGCCATGATGATTGCAGCGCTGGCTTTGGTGAATCGCGGCGAAGTGGCTTGGATCGAGGATCCTGGGTTTTACCAGGCGCGCCGCGCGTTCGGCTTCGCGGGAGCGAAAGTTATTCCGCGCCGAGTCGACCGCGAAGGGATCGTGATCGCAAAGCCTCCTCAAAAGGAGGGGGCGCCCAAGATCATTTACGTCACACCGTCCCATCAATTTCCGCTCGGCATGACGATGAGCCTGAGACGACGGCGGGCGCTCATCGATTTTGCCCAGGCGAGCGATGCCTACATTTTCGAGGACGACCATAACTCCGAGTTTCGGTTCACCGGGCCGCCCCTGCCCTGTTTGCAGGGACTCGATAACTGTGGGCGGGTTATCTACGCGGGCACGCTGAGCAAGATTCTCTATCCTTCGTTGAGGCTGGGCTATCTCCTGGCGCCCGAAAAATTGGTAGAGCCAATGATCAAGATCAAGGCAGTGATGGATCAACATTCGCCGGCCATTGACCAGGCCACGCTGGCCCGGTTTTTGGCGGAAGGATATTTCCTCAGCCACATCAAACGGATGCGGAAACTCTATTCCGATCGGAGAGATTTTTTTATCGAGCAATTCAACCGGCTGCTCGGAAAACATTTCGTTCTCCAAATTCCAGAAGCCGGCTTGCATTTCGTTGCCTGGCTCCGGCGAAAACGTGATCTGCCTCTGATCATCAAGGTTTGCGCGGAGATTGGAATAAGACCCACTCCCCTTTCTTCCTGTTTCATAAAAGCGAAATTGGATCCGGCGTTGACCTTTGGATTCGCCGCGTGGTCCCGCGCTCAAATCCGCGAAGGCCTGGCCAAGTTTGCCTCGGCGCTGGATGCGAGAATTCGCGGCCTCTGATACACAGGCCCTACCATTGCAGGCGTCAACTGGAGGCCGTCTCCGCGCGACGGCATCCATCTGAAATTGGTCTCAGCCAAATCGACCAAGCGGCTATTTCGCCGCGCGAATCTCGCCGGCAAAATTTCGCACATGAAAACACCATCATCAGTTCAACTCCGATCTCTCAAGTCGATCGCCGCAGCGTCACTCTTCGTGATTGCGCTGGGCTGCGGCTTGTTTGCCGCCGCGCCGCAGCAATACACCATTACCGATATGCCATCGTTAGGCGGCACAGCCAGTCGCGCGAACAGCATCAACAATCGCGAGTGGCTCGCCGGCTACTCAAATTTGCCGGGAAACCAGACGCGTCACGCCGCGCTTTGGCGCGATGGCGCGATCACTGATCTCGGGACACTCGGCGGACCCAACAGCGCCGTGACCTGGTCGGTCAAAAGCAATTCGGGCCTCGTCGTTGGCATTGCGCAAACTGCCATGCCCGATCCGCTCGGCGAAGCGTGGAGCAGCGCCGCTTTTTATCCCGGCGCAACCGGCAGCGGATACATCAACCTTGGATTCGCCTGGGAAAATGGGACGATGCGCGCGCTGCCCACGCTCGGCGGCAATAATGGATTCGCCACCGGCGCGAACAGTCGCGGACAAATTGTCGGTTGGGCCGAGACTCCGGTTCGCGATGCGACCTGCGTCCCGCCTCAACAGCTTCAGTTCCTGCCGGTCGTCTACGGTAAAAAATCCGATACTGCTACAGCGTTGCCCTTGCCTCCCGGCGACACGTCGGGCGCCGCGACCGGAATTAATGAGCAAGGCCAGATCGTCGGCATTTCCGGAATCTGCGATCAGGCCGTCGGTCGTTACACGGCGAAAAGTGCGCTACTTTGGGACAAAAACGGCAACATTGTCGACCTCGGTAATCTCGGCGCGCCGTGGTGGAACACACCGACGAATATTAATCAGCGCGGCGACGTGGTCGGTTTCGCTGGGGATCCAGCGTTTCCCGAAGGCGACATTCTCCATGCCTTCATTTGGACGGCGAAAGATGGCATCCGGCCGCTCGGCGCTCTGCCCGGGCACATTCATAGCGAGGCCTACGGGATCAATGAAAAACGCCAGGTGGTCGGCGTTTCGTGCGATGCGGACTTCATCGATTGCCGTGCTTTTATCTGGGAAAACGGCGTGATGACGGACCTGAATGCACTGAAGCAGCCGACCTATCCCGGACGACTCGAGCAAGCCAAAGACATCAATGAAGCGGGCGAAATTGTCGGGCGCGCCATTGAGCCGACGGGCGAACGACGAGCATTTCTGGCGACGCCTTCTAATTAACAAACGAGAACCAAGGCCGTCGCGACCTGGGACGGAAAGACAGCCGGTCTCGCACTGCGGGACCGGCTATTTCTTTTCTGCGTCTGTCTTTTGGCAGGGACAGCGCGCTGCGCCGTCCGGAGTCAACGCCCAGTCGGATATTCGTTGAGAACACCGCAGCGCTGCGTCCCTACCAGGCTTTGGAGGCAAGGGGATTCGAACCCCTGACATCCAGCTTGCAAAGCTGGCGCTCTACCAACTGAGCTATGCCCCCGATTTAAGACTGAGGATTGTAGATGGAGGATGGCGGATTGCAATTGGTGGATCGGCCGCTTGGAACAGACGTAGCGTTGTCGCCGCAACATCGAGCGACGGAGCGCTCGATCCACCTATTCGGTTGGGCCGGGCGTTGGTGGATCGGCCGCTCGGCGGGCGATTCTGCACCTACGGCTTCGCCTTCGTCAGGTCGGCGCGGTTAAGATCCAACTCCGGCACCGGGATGACCTTCACGTCGGGAAAATCTTTCTGGAGCGGCGCGATGAAGTCGGCGGCTTTACCGATGATGATCAGGCTCAAGGGGGAATCGAAGTATTTCGCGGCGAAAGCGGTCACGTCGGCGCTCGTCACGGCGTTGATGGAGGGAATGAACTTGTTGATCGTGTCGAGAGGCAGGTCGTTCGCGATCATGGCGGAAAGTTTGCCGACGAATCCGCCGTTGGTCTCCAGGCTGCGCGCGTAAGATCCGGTCAGGACCGCCTGCCGCGATTTGAGTTCGTCACCGGCGACCGGCTCGGATTTCATCCGCTTTAGCTCCGTCTGCATGAGGGTGGCCACTTCCGCAGCTGATTGGTTCTTCGTCTGCGCTGTCGCCGCAAAGGGACCGACGTCCCGGCGCGCGTCGAGCGAACTTCTCGCGCCGTAACTCAGCCCGCGTTTGATCCGAATTTCGCGATTCAACCGCGACACGAACCCTGTCCCCAACGCGGCGTTCGCCACCAAGCCCGCGTAATACTCGGGCGACTTCCGTTTGATCCCGGGACGCGCCACGGTCACGGCCGCCTGCCCGGCTTCCGGCATATCGACCACGATGTTCGTCGCCTTCCATTCGGCCGCGGACGAAGGCGTCTCCACCGCGGCCGGCATCGCGCCTTTCCAGTCCCCGAAAAATTGCTCGGCGTATTTCCTCCCCTGCTCCAGCGTCACGTTACCGGAGAGAATAAGGGCCGCGTTTTCGGGCACGTAATACGTCTGATAAAATTTCACGATGTCCTCGCGCTTGATCGCCTGGACCGTTTCCATCGTGCCGGTGTGGGAGTGACCATAAGGCGCGTCGCCGAACAACGCCCGGCCGGCCACAAACTGCGACAACGATCCCGGCTGGCGAAGCGCCACGCGCAACCCATCCATGGTCTGGTTCTTCAGCCGGTCGATCTCGTCCTGCTTAAACGTCGCGTGCAAGACGACGTCGGCGAGAATCCGCAACGCCGGCTCGATCTTGTCCGACATCACCACCACGGTCGCGCGGGTCGCTTCCCAATGCGCGCCGGAATCGATCGTGCCGCCGAGCGTTTCGATGGCATTCGCGATCTGCGGCGCCGTCATCGATTCCGTGCCGCGAGTCAAAAGCGACCCGGTCATGCTGGCGGTGCCGGCGAGATCCTTCGGGTCGACCTCGGCGCCGTTGCGCACCAGCAACTCCGCCGCGAGCAGCGGGAGCCCCGGACGTTCGACCACGATAACCCTGAGGCCATTGGCCAACTTCGTTTCCTTGGGCTGCGAAAATGTCACTTCGTGCGGCGCCGACGCCGGGGGCGGAGCATCGACTCCGCCGATCGCGAAGGCCGGTGAAAGCGGCGCCAAAACAACAAGCCCGGCGGCGAAAATAACGAACAGTCGGCTCACGGCTTTTTCTCCTGCTTGTCTGCTGGCGGCGGGACGAACCCGGGCTTCATGGTCTCGGGCAAATACTCGACGACGACTTTTTTCTTCCCGCTGATGTAGCGGTTCATGACCTCCTTGATCTCGGCGACGGTCACGGCCTGGAGTTTAGCGAGATCGGTGTTCACGCGATTCGCATCGCCATACACGACCACCGCCTGGCCGAGCGCGCTCGCTTTACCGTTGACGGTCTCGCGCTCCATCAATTTTCCGGTCAGAAAGCGGTTCTTCGCCTTTTCCAATTCCGCCTCGGTCACGCCGTTCTTGAGAACTTCATCCACTTCCTTGAACATCGACTTCTCGGCGTCGGCGATGGTTTTTCCGGAAGCGAGGATGAGCCGAAACGCGATCAACCCGAGATCTTCGCGCAGATCGGTATCGCAGGAGACGCTCTGCACGACCTGCTGTTCGTAAACCATCTTTTCATAGAGCCGCGACGAATCGCCACCGGCCAGGATCTCCGCGACGAGCGCGAGCGCCGGCGAATCGTTACTGCGAATCGACGGCGCGAGATACGTGATCCCGAGCGCAGGCAGTGGCGCGCGCGGACTGTAGGTCGTGTCGCGTTTGTCGGCCTTGCGCGGCGGTTCCTTCACGGTCACTCGCGGAATCTTGGTGGAAGGTTTCGGGATCGCGCCGAAGTATTTCTTTACCCAGCCCTCCAACTCTTCCGGTTTGAAATCGCCCACCACTACGAGCGTCGCGTTGTCCGGCCGATAAAAAGTCGAGTGAAACGCTTTTACCTCCGCTAGTTTCGAAGCGTCCAGTTCCTCGATGTTGCCGATCCCGGGCCGCTTGTAAGGATGGACCGCGAACGATTTCTTCTCCATGTCCTGGTAAAATTCGCCGTAAGGATTCGCGCGAATCCGCTGGCGGTATTCTTCCTTCACGACATCGCGCTCGGACGCGAAATTCTTGTCGTTCAAGGCGAGCGCCGACATGCGTTCCGCTTCGGCCCAGAGAATCGGGTCGAGGTAATTTGAGGGAATCGTCTCGTGATAGACGGTCACGTCGTCCGCGGTGTAGGCGTTGTTCTCGCCGCCGATATTTTCGGTGAGGTTATCGAACATGTCCGGCGTCATGTGTTCGTTGCCCTTGAACATCATGTGCTCGAAGAGATGGGCGAATCCGCTCCGGCCGGCGGGATCGTCTTTCGAGCCCACGTGGTACCAGACCTGGACGGCGACGATCGGTGCGGAGTGGTCTTCGACGGAGTAAACTTCGAGGCCGTTCGGTAACGTCGAATGTTTAAGGTCGAGCGCCGGCACGGTCACCGATTTGGCCGGCGCGGGATCTTCGCCGCGCAAAAATGCGGCCGGAAAAACGGCGAGAATGGCAAGGGCGACGGCGAAAGATCTCACGAAAGTCCGATACCGTAGCGAACTTCTGCCTGCACGCGAACGAAATGCGCGATTACGGCGCGACCGTCTTCTCTCGCCAATGGCGAGGCAAGCAGAGTGGGCCTGGCTGGGCTCGAACCAGCGACCCTGCGCTTATCAAGCGCATGCTCTAACCAACTGAGCTACAGGCCCGGGAATGCGGCGGCGCCGCGGAGGTGAATAGTGATCGGACTTCGGTAATTGGTCAAGGGAGCGACCGTTGCTTCCTGCGAGTGAGGGCTATGAAAAAAAAAAGACCGAGGAGCGCTCCGACGCAGTCAATGGCGACGTCCCACGGCGAGGCGGTGCGCGATGCGACGAAGGATTGATGGAACTCGTCGAGCGCGGCGTAGATCGCGGCGATGAAGAAGGCCAGGGCAAGGACCGGCTCGCGATGCCGTCGGAACGCGCGGTAAAGTAATGCGGCCAGGATCGCGTATTCGCTGAGGTGGCTGCATTTGCGGACGAAGAGCTGGACGGAAGCGATCGTGACATCGGAAATGTCTGGCACAAACCAGCGCAGGAATGGCCCGATGTATCGCGACGTGTGCTCAGCGGAAAGCAAATCGCTTGACCCGGCAAAAATAAAAACCATCCAGGCGAGAACCGGCAGCCAGTATTTGAAAAAAACGCCCACCAAAAACGAAACCACAAGCCAGGCGCTTGTGCTAATCTCCCGCCGTGGCGCTACCGAAGATCACCCAACCAATCGTGTTCGAGCCGATTTTCATGGAACGCGTCTGGGGCGGGCGCCACCTGGAATCGCTTTACGGGAAACGATTGCCCTCCGCCGCCCTGATCGGGGAATCCTGGGAAATCGTCGACCGGCCCGAAGCCCAAAGCGTCGTTCACCAAGGGCCGATGCGCGGCAAGACGCTCCACGAACTTTGGTGCAAGCAGCGCCCGGAAATTTTTGGGGACGTCCCAGACGCCCCGCGATTTCCGATTCTTTGCAAGCTGCTGGACGCCCAGGAAAATCTTTCGCTCCAGGTCCATCCGCCGCGGGCCATCGCGAAAAAACTCGGCGGCGATTCAAAGACAGAGATTTGGTACATCGCCAGCGCCGCCCCCAAAGCGAGACTCTATGCGGGGTTGAAAAGTGCTATGACGCCGGAAGCGTTCGCGAAGGCGCTCGAGGAGGGCAAAGTCGAGAAGCAGCTGCACGCGATCGAAGTGCAGGCAGGCGATTCGATGTATTTGCCGAGCGGCCGCATCCACGCTCTCGGCGCCGGGATCGTGCTGGTCGAGATCCAGGAGAACAGCGATACCACCTACCGGATTTACGATTGGAACCGCGCCAAAAAGGGCCGGCCCCAGCGGGAAATGCACATCGCCGAGGCGATGCAGTGCGCCGATTTCAACGACGTCGCGCCGGGGTTGCTGCGGCCAAAAGGCGAATCGCTGGTCAGGCACGAGGCGTTTGAAGTCGAAGAATGGAAACTGGACGGAGCTCGGGATGCCGCGCCTCTCGGGCAGTTTGCGATTCTTTGTTGTCTTACGGGCGCGGTCCGCTGCGCGGCTGTCGATCTCGGGCCGGGAAGTTTCTGCCTCGTGCCCGCGTCGCTGGCCGATCGCCAGCTGGAACCGGCGAAAGAAGGAACGACGCTGTTGCGGATTACGCTTCCAGTTTAGCCGCGGTTAAACGCGCAGCCAGATGCCGCGGTGCGGCTGATGATTGTTCACCGGCGTGGCGCGCATCTTGGAGTCGCGTTCGCGCGCCGGCTCACGTGGTGCGAAGACAGCGCCGAGTGCACAAAGCGAGAGGAGAATTAAGAGAAGCGCCGCTTTGATGGTTCGCGTCACGAGGAATAAACCTTACCAGACGCGTCAATAGCTGGTTCCGTGCGCGAATATAATCAGGCAGAAGCCGCCGTCAGCCGCCGGAGATACTGGAAGGAATACAGACCCGTGTTGTGGCCGTCTCGCCACTGCGGCTGCAACGCGTAACCCCCGATCAATTGCCAGCCCGCCAATTCGAAGCTCTCTGAGGTGTAAGTCACACCCGGGCGGGAAATATTCCCAAGCACGTCCGGCTCTCCGCCACACATGGCGCAGGGACAGGCGCGCCGGAATCGCTCCAGCGCCACATAGGATTCCAACCCATCGCCCCAGCGCATGGCGAGTTCGTTCCCGATTAACTGCACGTCTTTCAGCTCAAGCGGCATCCTTGGGAATGTAATTGCCAATCGCCGATCTGCCGCGACCTTTTCGGCGGAGCCAACCCTATGAAAAAAATCACGTTCGCAGCCGCCTTCGTCTCCCTCATTTTCGCCGTTGCCGCCCAGGCAGAAACCATCGTGGCGCTGACCTCGGGGAATCGCCTTCTGTTTTTCGACAGCGCCACGCCCGGGACCGTGACGAAAAGCATAAAAGTCTCGACCTTCGCCGACGAACCACTCGTCGCGATCGATTTCCGGCCGGCTACTGGCGATCTTTACGCCATGGCCAACAGCGGCCGGCTCTACATTCTGAACCTGACCACTGGCGCCGCCTCGATTCCCTCCGCCACCCCAACCCCACTTTCCGGGACGCGGGTCGGCTTCGATTTCAATCCCACCGTGGACCGCATCCGGGTAACGACCGACGCCGAACAGAATATTCGCCTCAATCCAAATGACGGTTCGCTGACCGCCACGGACACTCCGCTGGCTTTTGCCGCCGGCGATCTGCGCGCGGGCGTAAACCCAAACATCGTGGGCAGCGCTTACACGAATAACTTCGTGGGCGCCGCCGCCACGATTCTCTACGACATCGATTCCACGTCCGATATCCTCGTTTACCAGGATCCGGCGAACGCAGGCACCCTGCACACCGTCGGGAGCCTTGGTGTAAACACGAGCGACATGGTCGGGTTCGACATTTCGCAGGGCACCGGTGTCGCGTATGCGTCCCTGACGGTCGGGGTCACCAACCTTTACACCGTCAATCTCGCGAGCGGCGCCGTGACTCTGGTGGGAATGATCGGCGATCCGGCCGCTCTCGCCGCCGAACTCGTCGTCGATATCGCCGTGCCCACCGCGACGCGGCTCGTCAATCTCTCCTCACGTGGCGTCGTCGGCACCGGGGAGAACGTGCTCATTGGCGGCTTTATCAATCGCGGCGGGGGCCGGGTTGTCTTGCGAGCACTCGGGCCGAGCCTCGGTGCATTCGGCGTTGCCAATCCCCTCGCTGATCCAGTTCTGACGCTGAAAGACAACAATGGCGCGACCCTGGCCTTCAATGACGATTGGCAATCCAGTCAGGCAGCCGACATCACGGCGGCCGGCTTGGCGCCGACGAGCAGCGCGGAAGCCGCGATCCTGACTTCGCTGCCGGCCGGCAGTTATACCGGGGTGGTATCGGGCAAAGGAACCGCGACTGGAATTGCTGTCGTCGAAATTTACCAGCTGCCGTAGCCGGAACCAGAACTGCAAATGTCATTGCGAATCGGCCTCATTAGCCGGACGTTTTTGACATGAAGAAGATCGGATTTCTCGCGATCCTTCTTGCGCTCGTTGTGAATGTTCACGCCGAAACCATCATCGCGCTCACGTCCAACAATCGGCTGCTGACTTTTGATAGCGCGGCGCCAGGCACGATTGTTCGCGCGGTAAACGTCACCGGCGTATCAAGCGCCGGACACCGCCTCGACGTGATCGACTTCCGGCCGGCAACCGGAAGTTTGAATGCGCTCACCGATCCAAGTTGCCCCTCCCCGTCGGATTGCTCCAGCGATCTTTACACGATCAATCTCGTCACTGGGGCGGCGACGCGGATCGGCTCGGCGCCGGTGGCCACAGCCTCATTTCCATTCGGGCCGCCAAGATCCGCTGATATCGATTTCGATCCGACCGCCGATCGTATTCGCTACACCAACAATCGGAGCGACAACGTTCGCATCAATCCAGACGACGCCCACGCGGCAAGGGACGCATTTCTCGCCTACGCCAATACGGACGTGAATTTCAACAAAACACCGCTGATTGCGGGCTCCGCTTACACGAACAACTTCGTTGGGGCGACAGCGCCAATTCTTTACGACATCGATTCCAGTCTCGGCATCCTGGTTTACCAAGACCCGGCGAATGCCGGGTTACTCCACACCGTCGGGAGCCTCGGTATTACCACGACCGACAATGTCGGGTTCGATATTTCACAGGGGACCGGCACCGCCTACGCATCGCTCACGGTCAGCGGGGTAACGGGTTTGTATACGATCAATATCGCGTCCGGCGCAGCGACTTTGGTGGGACCAATCGGTGACGCCACTAGTCTCAACGGCGAAACCGTGCTGGACATCGCGGTGCCGACCGCGACGCGGCTGCTCAACATCTCGTCCCGGGGCCTCGCCGGCACCGGTGAGAACGTGCTCATTGGCGGCTTTATCAGCCGCGGCGGGGGCCGGGTCGTCTTGCGGGCGCTTGGGCCGAGCCTCGGTGCGTTCGGCGTTGGCAATCCACTCGCTGATCCAGTTCTGACGTTGAAGGACAACAATGGCGCTACCCTGGCCTTCAATGACGACTGGCAATCGAGCCAGGGGGCGGAGATTACCGCAGCGGGCCTGGCGCCAACGAACAGCGCGGAATCCGCCATCCTGACTTCGCTGCCGGCCGGTAATTTTACCGGCGTGGTCTCGGGCAAAGGAAACGCGACCGGCGTTGCTGTCGTCGAAATTTACCAGCTGCCGTAATCAGTCGCCGGGATCGTAGGGCGCCTGCGTTCGTTGCTTCATCGGAGTGCGCTTGCCGAAGATCGCCGTTCCAACGCGGACGAGCGTCGCTCCTTCTTCGACCGCGACCTGGAAGTCGCCGCTCATCCCCATCGACAGGTGGGGCAACGAAAGATGGAACTGCGCCTCGAATTCGTCGCGGAGCTGACGGAGCGCCACAAAATATTTTCGCGAGTCCTCCGGCTCCGGCGCCAATGGCGGGATGGTCATTAACCCTTCAATCGTCAGGCGCGGCAAACCCAGGAGCTCATTCATGTGAGCCCGGAGCGCGTCGGGCGCGAAACCAATTTTGCTCGCCTCCCCCGCCACGTTCACTTCCAGCAACACCCGCGGATTCAATCCCTCCTCATCCGCGATCCGGTTGATGTCCCGCGCCAGCTCGAAGGAATCGACGCTGTGGAAAAGCTCGAAGAGCGGCAGGGCGTGACGGATCTTGTTGCGCTGCAATCGGCCAACGAAATGCCAGCGCGTCGCCGCCGGCAACATTGGGATCTTCGCGCGCGCTTCCTGGACGCGGCTTTCGCCAAAGAGTTGCTGGCCGGCGTCGAATGCCGCCCGGACTTTCTCGGCCTCGTGGGTCTTGGAAATGGCAACGAGCTCGATTTCGTCCGGCTGTCGCCCGGCTTTTTTCGCAGCCTCAGCAATTCGGGTTCTCACCTGCTCGAGGTTTTGAGCGACGTTTTCCACAGGGAATTGTAGAGCGGGCCCATCGCCTGCCAACGCGATTTTATTCCCTCGCCACGCCGCCGCTTCTCGGGCACAACGGAGCGATATGAAACGCTTCTCGCTTCTCCTTACGATTCTTTTCGCGTTCGCCTGCAACCTCTTTGCCCAGGGAAAAATCGACCTCCAACCCAGCGATACGATCCTGGGAATTCTCCAGAAAAATATTGGGCAGACCGTCGAGTTGCGGATGAAATCGGGGGAGAAGATCGCCGGCAAGCTGGAGAAAGTCGGGGACAAGCTGGTCCATCTTTCGGCGCTCACTGGCGCGGAGTTTTATGACGCCGCAATCGATACGTCGGACGTTTCCGCCGTTGTCGTGCGAACGAAGAAATAAGGGCCCAGCCCGGCACGCAGTCTCGCCGTCCGCGCCCCGCGGCGGACTTTTTTTGCGTCGTAACTCCCATTCGCCGAGGCGTCCACGCTGTCTGCGAAAAAAATCCGCGAACTTCGCAAACTAGAAATCGTAGTAGCTGGTGGACGGGCACAGTACCGTTAGGAGCTGTTCCTCCAGCGTCTGGCTGTTCCCCCCAGGCCCCTCCCGCATCCCCATAGCCGGTCGTTTTCGAATTGCGGCTGTCGGCCGCACCGCCTACACCGTCGAGCTATGCAACGCGCCCTGCTTGTCCTGACCTGCCTGACAATCGGGTTCCTGCCCGGCTGCGCCATGCACCGCTCGGTCTCCAAATCGCTCGCGGACAAACGGAGCCGCGAAAAAGAAACGCGCGCGGCGGCGGAAGAATGGCTGGCGCTGATAGATGCCGCCAACTACGCAGCGGCCTACGCCGCGGAACCGGCGCGGCTGCGCGCGGGCACCATGCCGGAACAGTTCCAGCGTTCGATGGAAAGCCGACGCCGGCCTTTCGGCGATGTGCTTTCGCGAAAATTCATTGGCTCAGCCTTCACCCGAAAACTGACCGGCTCGCCCGACGGGCAATACGAGAGCATTTTGTTCCGCACCTCGTTCGCCCACAAATCGGTGGCGGCCGAACGAGTCATTCTCAGTCGTGAAGCGGACACCTGGCGGGTAGTCGACTATCGCGTTTACTGAGCGCGCTTTGTTGCAGCGCCGTTTGCCGTTGCACTGGCGAGGCCACTCGCTAAGCTCGCCTCGAAACTAACCTCAAATCACAAAACAATATGACTCATTTCAAAAAAGCATTCCTTGTCGGCTGCGCCCTGCTCCTCACCACTTTCATGGCGCCCGTCGCGCTTAGCGAGGAAGGCGATTATTCCTTCAAGGTCAAAAACACGACGGATGAGTTGATCACGAAAATCCTCGTGTCGGAGGACGGCGAGAAGTACGGCTTCTTCGACATCGGCAAGGGAATCAAACCGGGCGAGACGATGACGCTGGTCTGGGACAAGTCGACGAACAGCAGCTCCTGCCACCAATGGTTCAAGGCGGTTTGGGAAAGCGGCAAGGAAGGCAAACCGGTGAAGTTCGACTTCTGCGAGAAAGGCCTCGAGCTCGAGTTTTAACCGACCGGCCTTTAGAACAAAACCTGATTTTGAATGCGGCAGAGTGCCACCACACTCTGCCGCGTTTTTTTATGAATCGCTTTGCAACCGTCGCTCTAGCCTCCCTCGCCCTTGCCTCGCCGCTGCTTGCCGCCGACCCGGAATCCGCCGATCTCCGCTATTTCCGTGAACTGATCGAGACGCGGAATTATTCGTTAGGCCAGCCGGTCTCACCGCAGCTTACGCCGAACGGCCAGGCGGTCGTGTTTCTGCGCGGCGGCGCACGCGATCCCGTTCTGCGGCTCTATGAATTCACCGTCGGAGACGGCAACCTGCGCGAGATCCTGACGCCGGAAAAATTGCTCCAGGGCGGCGAAGAAAAATTGACGGCGGAAGAAAAGAGCCGGCGCGAACGGGAGCGGCAGAGCCTAAAAGGGTTCACGAGTTTCCAGTTATCAAAGGACGGCAGCAAGATTCTCGTGGTTCTTTCCGGGAAGCTTTATGTGATTACGCGAAGCGACGGGAGCGTCGCGGAGTTGCCCGGACGCGGCTGGATCGATCCCCATTTTTCTCCGGACGGTCGCGCTGTCGCGGCGGTCAACGGCGGGGAATTGCACGCGATCGACCTCGAAACGAAAACCGATCGCGCGCTGACGTCAGGCGCCAGTGAAACCGTCCAGCACGGGACCGCCGAATTCGTCGCCCAGGAAGAAATGGACCGGCACCAGGGATTCTGGTGGTCGCCCGATTCCCAATTCATTGCCTACCAGGAAACGGATAACAGCGGGGTCGAGACCCGCTTCATTGCCGATCCGCTCCATCCGGAAACGCCGCCGGCGAAAAATTTCTATCCGCGCGCGGGAACTCCGAACGCGAAAGTGCGGCTCGGGATTGTCGCGATCTCCGGAGGCGAAACGCGTTGGGTCGAGTGGGACCGCGAGAAGTATCCCTACCTGGCGCGCGTTGTCTGGAAGCAGGCCGCCGCGCCTCTCTGCCTCGTGGTCCAGAACCGTCAACAGCAGGAAGAACTGGTCCTCGCGGCGGACGCGAAGACGGGCGCGACCCATGAACTCCTGCGCGAGACGGACGCGGCCTGGCTGAATCTCGATCACAAACCAATGCCGCTCTGGTTCAAGGACGGGCGACAGTTCTTGTGGACGACGGAACGGAACGGCGCGTGGCAGGCCGAGCTCCATGCGGCCGATGGGGCTCTCATTTGCCCGGTCACACCGACCGATTTCCAGCTCGAGGAGCTCATCGATATCAACGAAGCCGAACGGATGCTCATGGTGAGCGGCGGGTATGATTCCCGGGAACGGCATCTCTTTCGATTTTCGCTCGACGCGAACGGCCAGCCGCAACGGCTGACGAACGACCCGGGACGCCATACCGCGGTCTTCGGCGAATCCAAAGACCAATTTTTGCATCGATTCGATCTGATGAAGGGCACCGCGGGATGGGAAGTTTGGGATTGGGCCCACGGAAACAAGATGACGGCGTTGCCCTCGGTGGCGGAGCGGCCGTCGACCTTGCCCAAAGTGGAATTGCTCAAGACCGACGGCGCGCGGCCGATAGACGCGGCGCTCGTTAGGCCGCGCGACTTCAAGAAGGACAACCGTTATCCCGTCATCCTCGATGTGTATGCGGGGCCCGGCCACAAGCAGGTGCTCGCGCAACCCGACCGCTACATGATCGACCAATGGATGGCCGACCGCGGTTACATCGTCGCCGCGCTCGATGGACGCGGAACGCCTGGCCACGGCCGCGAATGGGAGCGCGCTATCCGGGGCAATTTCATCGAGGTCGCGTTAGCGGACCAGGTCGCGGGATTGCGGGCGCTCGCCAAACACGAACCGGCCATGGATCTCAAGCGCGTGGGCGTGGTCGGCTGGTCGTTCGGAGGTTACTTCTCCGCGATGGCAGTCATGCAACGCCCGGATATTTTTCGCTCCGCGGTGGTGGGCGCGCCGGTGGTGACGTGGGAGAATTACGACACGCATTACACCGAACGTTATCTGGGGTTGCCATCGGAGAATGCCGGCGGTTATGCGAAAAGCAGCGTGCTCACTTACGCGGCAAAGCTCGATCGGCCGCTCCTCCTGATGCATGGTCTCACCGATGACAACGTTTACGCGCAGCACTCGATCCAGCTAGCGCAGGCCCTTTTCGAAGCGGGCAAGCCGTTCAACTTCCTCCCGCTCCTCGGCACGCACATGGTCAGCGAACCGTTGCTGCGCCTCCGCCGGCAAATGCGCATCGTCGATTTCTTCGACGCCGAATTGAAACCGAAAACGAAATAACTCGCGGCTACGGCGGCGTCCGCATCACCTTTTGGACGGGCGATTTCGTGCCGTCCTTGTAGGTCAGCTGGACGTTCGCGTATTGCGTGTTGCCGGGCACGGTCAGGTAAAGGTCGTCGCCCACTTCGAACATCGTATCGGTCGGCTTGAACTTGAAGGTCTGGTCGAGCGCTTCGCTGTTCAGCGAGTAGCGCACTTCCTTGATCGCCGGCCGGTACGACATCAGCGTCGTGAAATAAAGCAGCGTCTTTCCCTGGAAATCGCGGAAGCTCAGCCAGGAGCCGGACACCATGTTGAGCGACATCTTGGCCTGCGCGAATTGCTGGTCGCCCGTGGAAAATTTCAACGTGTAAGGTCCGTTCGTCGCGCCGTTCTTGTCCGTGTATTTCACTTCGATGGTGTGTTCGCCCGGTGCCAGGTTCGGCATCGGCACAAAAGTGTTGATCATCGGCAACCCGGTCTGCGGGCTCTGGTAAGGCAGGTGGCCGGTCGAAACGAATTCGCCTTTGCCGTCGAGCCGGTAAAACAATTCCTTCGCCTTGAAATCGGTCAGGGAAAAAATCGCCGCCCAGCCGGAGTTGCTCTGCTGCGCCGTCACCGTGACCGGATTTTCGAGAACGCGATCCGGTGTGCTGGTTAGCTTCGCCCAACGGACATCAGCTTCGGTGGTCCATTTCTGCGCCTCCTTCTTGTCGATGAAGAATTTCTCCACTTTGCCGGCGGCATTCGCGGCCCGGAATTTCTCGACCCATTCTTTTTCCGCGCGCTGGTCGGCGAGAGTTTGCTCGCCCTTTCGGGCTTCCGAATATTCCTGGCCGATCAACCAGGCGAGCGGACCGAACTCCGGATGCGCATCGGCCAGGGCTTTCAGTTTCGAAATGCGCGTTTCGCCGTCTTCGAGCAACGCCAACGCGGTCTGGTAGGAAACGGTCGGTGGTTTGAGTTTATCCGAGAAGTAACGGAGCGCCTCGATCGCGCCGGCCTTTCCTTCCGACGACTTGAGCATGGCCGAATAACTCATCCACGGATCGAGCGCTTCCAGGTTGGAGACCAGGTACTCGGAGTATTCCTTGCGCGCGGCGGAAAAGTTTCCGCCCAGCTCGTGGATGCGCGCGTTGTGATAATGCTCTTCCGGCGTCTTGGCGTTTTGAATGATGCCGCCATTGGAGGCGAGCGCTTCGAAGCGATCGGCGATCTTCTCCAGCGTGGCCTGGCTTTTGTCGAGCTTGGTGGACACTTTGCTCTGGCCGAACACGAGCCAGACGACGAGAAGCGCGACGACGACGAGGAGGGCAGCGATTCCCCAGGCCCAGCGCCGCGCTCCTTTCCGCAATTGGGTGAGATCGTCGCGCAGCTTGAGCACGCCCGCCTCGAGGGCTTCCCTGGTTTTGAGGGGGTGGAAAAGATGAGAGTCGGCCTTGAGCACGCCACGATAGGCTGCCTGGAGCTGGCGCTGCTCTTCCGGCTCGGGCTCGTGAGGATCGATCGGAAAATCCTGGTCCATGAAAAGGTACCAGACCTTGATTCCTTTTTTGCGGGCGTAGAGCGCTTCGTACTGGGTATAGCTGACCCGGCCGAAATCCGGATCGGGCGTTATCGGTTCGGCGCCGTAACATTGTCCCACGAGCTGCACCACTCCTTTGCTCTGGTCGATTTTGTCGCGCAACATCTGGCGCAGGTCGCCCGTTTCGGTCCCGAAAATGTCCTGCCAGATCGGTTCGTAGCCGAGGAACGTCAACGTGTTGGAAACGAGCTGGCGGGCGCTGCGTAATTCCTTGCTGACAGCGGAGATGAAGATCGTAGGGCGCGGCGACATGGCGTTTTGAATACTCGAAGTGGTGATCGCGTGACAAGCTCGCAGCCGTGTTAACGTTCCCAGCCTACCGATCTTGCGACGCGGCTACGGAAAACCCAAATCCCAAAACCCAAATCCCAAACAATTCTCAACGAAGAAGAAATCCCAAACTCCAAAGGAAAGCGCGGTCGAGGGCTCCCTTTGATTATTGGGATTTGAAATTTCCTTGGGATTTGGAGCTTGGGATTTGGGATTTCTGTGGCAACGCTAGTGGCGGCAGGGCAGCTTCGACGCTCGCTCGCTCGGGCTCCAGCCATGGCGGCAACACCAGCGTCTCGCCCAGATGCCCCGGATCCTCGTCCACCGCGAAACCGGGGCCGTCCGTCGCCAGCTCGAAAAGAACGCCACCCGGCTCGGGAAAATAAACGGACTTGAACCAGAACCGATCGATCGTTGGGGTCGGTCGCGAGCCGCCGTCGCGGACGCGGGCGCGGACTTCGTCCTGGTGTTTCTCGTCGTCGACGCGCCACGCGAGATGATGGATGCTGCCCGTCCCCCACGCGCCCCGCGCGGCCGTGGGCGCTTCCTGGATATCGACATACGCGCCAGATTTCCCGCCGGCCACGCCGAAACGATGCCACTCGTTCTCGGTCCCGAGTTCGGCGAATCCCATCGCCTCGGTCAGAAACGACGCGGTCCGGGCGAGATCGCGTTCCACCATTCGGCCGCTCTCCAGTCCCCGGATCTGGTGTTGTTCCGGAATCGGGCTGTCGTTCCACGGTGTAAAGGCCCGGCCTAACGACTCTTCGTTTTCGACCAGCGCAACGTGCAAGCCATGCGGATCGCGCAACGGCAACGCCGTTCTGCCGAAGCGCGACTCAACAGGACTGACGGCGACGCCGTTGCGCTGCAAACGTTCGGCCCAAAATTCCAGGCTGCCCGGCGCGACGGCCAGGGAAACCTCGCTGCTCAGTCCGTGCCCTTCCCGGCTCGGCGCCATCTGGGCCCACGGAAAAAACGTCAGGTCGGTCCCGGGATTGCCGGCGGCGTCCGCGTAGAACAGGTGATAAGTGCCGGGATCGTCCTGGTTCACGCTGCGTTTCACGAGCCGCATGCCGAGGACGCCGGCGTAGAAATCCAGGTTCTCCTGCGCGGGACCGGCGATGGCGGTGACGTGATGAAGTCCTCGAACCGTTTCCATGCTCGCAGCATCGCGCGACGAGCCGTCGGGCGCTATTGCAAATGATACGCTTCGACGAGCGCCACGCCCGGCGTCGCGGTCACGCCGCTAAGGACCGCGGTGTAATTTCCCGGCGGCAGATCGGCCAGGATCGCCGATTCCAAATCATGCGCTGGCGCCAGGCCGGTATTCGCGATGGCGGTCTGCTGCGAATCTTTCCAGTTGTTGTTCGTGGCGATTTTCGCGCCGTTGCCATCAAACAAGTCCAGCTGCGGATCGCCGACGGGGTTCGCAATTCCAGCGCCGGCGAGGGAAGGCCCGAGCGCGCGGAAAACCACCCGCGCATTGTCCGGCCCGGTGATGATGGTTCCGCCGATCATCACGTCTTGCCCGCCGGCGACGAGGCCGCGTGTGCTGAGGTTCGCCAATTTCGACGAGGCGCTCGGCTGAAGATCGTAAACCTCGACCAGGCCGATCCCCGGCGCGGTTCCATTCCCTCGGAGGATTGCGGTGTAGGCGCCGGGCGGCAGCGTTGCCACGACGGCCGCCTCGAGTCGATTCGACGGCGCGAGATTCACGTCCCGCAAGGCCTGGGGCTGACCCTGTTCCCAATCGTTGTTGCTCGCCAAAAGAGTTCCGCCGGAATCGTAGAGTTCCACGATTGGATCGGCCAACGGATCTTGAACCCCCGCGCTCACCAGGGAAGGACCAAGGCCGCGCACCACGATTTGTTTGCCGGTATTGCCGATCACGATGAAGCCGGCAATCGCAACGTTGTTCGCGGCGCCCACCTGGACGCGCGTGGCGAGATTCGCGAGAGCGTTGTGGCCGGTGACGCGAACGACGACGGCGTCGTAGGCCACCGCGTGAACGCCGTCGTCCGCGCTGAGCATGAAAGTGTAGGTGCCGGGCGAATTGATTGCGACGCTCGTCGCCGGCTGGCTCGCGCTCGTAATCGACGCGCCGGCCGGGCCCGAATAAACCTTCCAAAGAATCGAGGCTCCGCCCGACGGATCGTTAACCGAACCGCTGAGCGAAATGGTTGCAGGAAATTCCAGAAATTGGTCCGGGCCGGCGTCGACGCTTGGAGCGCCCGGCGAACGCGGACCTTCGCTTAGACCGGTCGTCTGAACGACTTCGAAGTTGCTGATCGCGATAGTGGAAAGGTGGTCGAACGCGCTGGCCGCAAATCGGTCGTCGGGACAAACCGAAACGGAAAAGAATCCGCCGTTATCGGCGACAAGGGCCCCGTATTTTTTCAGAGCGCGGAGCACGGCCTTCTCTTCGATCGTCCAACTGTCCGGGATGACAAACCCGGCCTTCAGGCGGACCCGCTGGCCCATCGCCGGATAATTCGTCGACGTCGCGGGAATCGAAGAGGCGTAGTGCGTCGCTGGATAAATATATTCGCGGCGGCTTTTCGCGACGACGATGCGAAGCGCGTGTTCCACCATGCCGCGCTGGCATTCGTCGTAGCGCACGATCGCTGGAAACATCGGCAAACCCGCGGCATCGCCCGACGTCCAGCCAGCCGGCCGAAGCCCATTCGAGTTGAGGCTGAACTTCGCGCCGTTCGACGCCTGCCAGCCGGCGCCGGTCAGTTTCGTCAGCCACGTTTCCCAAATCGAGCCGGCGCCCGGCGCGACGATAATCGCGTGCCGATCGCCGCCCGTGTTGTTCACGTCCTGCTGCCATTGCTGCAAAGTCAGGTTGCCCGTGCCCCGCGGCCAGGTCTCGATCGGGAGATTCGGCGGAATAGGATAGCTGCCGTTCGGCGATACGCCGCCGTCGAGGTCGGATTCGTCGGCGTAATTGAAAAACGGAATCGTGACGCGCGGCTGGTTGTCCGGCACCAGGACGTAATTCATTTCGTAGAAAGGCCGAAGCGTCCGGCGACTCGAGGACAGATCGCTGGTGATCTGCGCAATGATCGCGTCCGAATTTGGATGAACCGGGCGGCGCGAGACATCTTCGTTCCACGGATTATCGCGCGGCATGATCTGCATCGCAGAAACGACGGCGTCCGCGGCCGGCGTGTTAAAAAGCGTCGGCGTAGTTACGACCGGAGCCGGACCGAGGATGCGCCCCTCGTGGTTGATTCGCTCGGCGCAGGCCACCGAAGTGAGCAGGCAAAAGAAAGCAGACCAGGCTGCGAGGCGTTGCGAATTCATCGCCTGCAAAAGGCAGCAGGACCCGTGCGCTAGCAAGCCCTAGTGGGGTCAGGCCGGCGTCGCACCCAAAAGACCCAGACACCAAATCTTTGTCACCGGTGGCTGCGTCTCGGGGAACTTCGTCTCCGCTTTTCCGTAGAAATATTGCGAACCCGCCGACACATCAGATAACCCTCCACCCATTTTCAAATATGCCGAGACTGATGACGCCGCAGGAAAAGGTGCAGTTTCGGAGTTGGTTTCCCAATCTCAACGTCGACGCCGCGGTCGTCACTGGCGAGGCGACTCCAGTTTACAACTGCATTTCGTGGACTGTGGGAGTGACCGACCGCTGGTTGTGGCCGGGCGGTACCATGGTCAATTTCGACACGTTTTATCGCGGCTTCGGATTCGTTCGTGGCGCCAACGGGCCTGTCGCAGCGTGGGGGCGCTCCACTACCGACATGACACACGGCAGTGTCTCGGGACCCGGCCATGGGCCACGATGGGAATCTAAATGCGGCGCCAGCCTGCGTATTCAGCATGGGTTGAACGAACTAGTCAGCAACGCCTATGGCCACGTCCTGGCATTTTACACATCGTCGTCGGAAGTGAGAGCGCCCTTCGCCGCTATTCTTGAAGAGCGAGGTGCGGAGAGTAAGCTGGAGACGATGGAATTGACAGTTGGGGATCGAAGCGCGCTGGAGCACCTCGCCGCGGGCGTCCCGGAGGATTTGCGGCAAGCTTATGAGACGGCTTTCGCGGCTTGGAAGGCGACCTGGTTTTCTGGAAACCTGGCTCTTGATTCCAACCCGTATTCACGTGCTTCCGGACGTGAATTTGATGCTTTGCTCGGTCTCGGGCCCGAAATACTTCCCCTGGTGGTGAAATCTCTCGCGGACGACGACAATTTTCTCGCGCTCCCTTTGTATGAGTCCATCCAGCCCGATCACAGGATGATTCTCGAATCTAAAGCGAACCACCCTGAGATCCTGGACGGCGAACAAGGCCGCGCTGGACGAGTAGTGCGAGCGTGGCTGTCGAACTTGGTTCAATAAGACCCGCTGGCTTGATCGTCAGCCGATCTGGCAAATTCTCCTCGTTAGCAGCAAGGGAGGATTTCAGATCACAGCCAGCGTTTCTTTTTGAAATAGACGATCTGGAAAATCGCCACGGCCAGCATGAAGAGCAGGCAACCGACATAGCCGTAGGGCGAAAACAATTCCGGCATGTTCCAGGGAAGTTTTTTCCCGTCCACTTCGTGCGCGAAATTCATCCCGTAAACGCCGGCAATAAACGTCAGCGGGATAAAGACGGACGAAATCACGGTCAGGACGCGCATGATCTCATTGGTCCGAATCCCGACGGCCGACAAATAGAGCTCGATCAGTCCCGAGAGCACGTCGCGATAACTTTCGACCAGATCCATCAGTTGCACGGTGTGATCGTAGCAATCGCGCAGGTACACTTTCGTCGATTTCGTCACGAGCCCGCCCTCGTCGTGCATCAGCGAATTGATCAGGTCGCGCACCGGCCAGATGAACCGGCGGATACGAGCGAGGGAGCGCTTGTGCCCGTGCAATTCGCCCACCGGGCTGCGGCCGGTCTGTAGTTGGACGAGGCCTTCCTCGATCAAATCAATCTTGGCGCCGACGTCTTCGAGCACCGGGTAATAATGATCGACGATGGAGTCGAGGAGCGCGTAAGCGAGATAATCCGGCCCCATCTTCCGGATCGTGCCATTGACGTTGCGGATCCGCCCGCGGACCGGCTCGAAGACATCGAACTCGGCTTCCTCCTGCAGCGTGATGAGGAAATGTTTGCCCAGAAACATGCTGACCTGTTCCCCGCACATCTGGCCCGCCTGGTCGCGGTAAATCATGTGGGCGACGATGAACAGGTAGTTGTCGTACTGCTCGACTTTCGGCCGTTGGGTGGTGTCCAGGACGTCTTCCAGCGCGAGCGGGTGCAGGTTGAATTGCGAACCAAGACGCCGCAGAACTTCGATGTCCCCCAGCCCATCGATGTTGATCCAGGTGACGCGTTGATTGTCCAGATGCGAGAGCAATTCCTCCCGGTCCTCGATCACGCGTTCCTCGAGATGGCTGCGGTCGTACTCGATCAGCTTGATGACCGGTTTCCGCCTAACGACTTCTTCGCGAAGCCGCAGGGTCCCGGGAGGTTCGCCGGGAATAGGTTTGCGAATCCGGAGCATGAACTACGGGAGCGGCTCCGCGGTCATCGCCAGGACGGCCTGGTTCTTTCGCCGCCGCAATTCCATCACCCACAGGCCCGCGATCGTCAGAATGTCGCCGACCAGATGGGTGGTCTGGGTGGAACTGATGGAGGCCGGGTTCAGCGTCGGCTCGAGCAGGTCGCGGACGGGTTTGATTTCCGGCGCGGTCGAGCCCGGGTCGGATTGTTTGATGGCGGCCAGGGTCGCGTGACGCTGGGTGGCCGTGGCCTTGATCGCGTCGAGATTTTCGTAAGCGAACAGCCCAAACAAGATCGAGACGATGAGGGTGGTGAGGGCGGCGGGCTGTTTGCGCAGGGACGAGAACGCGAGCAAACCGCCGACGATGACGACATAGAGCGTCCAATAGTTTTGTAACGCGGTCGTGCGCTCGAAGTAGAGCTGGATCAAATCGTTGTATTTCATAGAGAGGCCTCATTATTGAAGGAGCACGCAACCGGACGCGAGGAGAATTCGCGCGCGGCGAAGTGCTTTAGCGCCGCGAGCACTTCCGGGCGGATAACGACCTGAGGGCGGACGCGCCGCACCGAATCGATCGCCTCCGAGACAGAAGAGGCCCGGCCGCTCCGCAGCAACCACGCGGCGGCGACCGCTGCGGTGCGCGAGTAGCCGATCTTGCAGTGCACGTAAACGGTGCCGGTGCGCGATTCGCGTTCGATGAACGAGAGCATCTCCTCGAACTGCTCGGGATCAGGAGCGGTCAGATCGAGGACTGGAATGTTCCTGTAGGTGACATCGCGAAGCGGCCGCGGCTCGGAGAATTCCGCGGTCAGATCCAGCACCGCCGTCACGCCGCGGGCTATGATCCCCGCCGCTTCCCGCTCGCTCAGCACGCAGCCGATCCAGACTTGCGGCGTCAATTCATCCCAGGCTCGACCGTGCCCGCGATAATAGAGCCGCGAGATTTCGTGGCCGAGCAATACCGGCCCGAGCGTCCACCACGTCGTCCAGGGCAAGCGGCCATCCGCTTTCCGAAAAATTCCCGGACCGGCGCCGAAGTAGGCGGCGGCAGCGAGCGTAAGCGCAATGGCCGGCCAGATTAGCAAAGCTCCCCATGGCCACAGGAAAACTCCCAGGGCAGCGGTGAGGATCGCTCCGATCGAGTAATAGAAACCAACGCGCCGGTTCTCAATAACCGGAACGCGCGCCGTCGCTTCAGGGAAAAAATACAGACAGTAGGCGCCGAGCGCGAACCCGGCCACCACGTCGATGACATGATGCTGATAGGTCAGCACGGCGGACAATCCGATCAGGACGAACCAAATGTTCGAGGCGTGGCGCAGGATGCCGCGCGTGTGGCGGGCGTAGAGATCGGCCAGGATGGTGCACAAAGCGATGTGGAG
Source organism: Chthoniobacterales bacterium (assembly GCA_035941675.1). Lineage (GTDB taxonomy): Bacteria > Verrucomicrobiota > Verrucomicrobiia > Chthoniobacterales > UBA10450 > AV80. Next base: position 119,854 of record DASZDT010000013.1, on the reverse strand, counting down.
CGACGGCAGCAAGTTGAACGGCTGATCCATTCCGCGAAACCAATCGAAGAACGCGCCGAGCCAGCCGGCAGCAGGCGGGCGTTCGAAAGCAAACCGAAGCGGGAAAAGCAGGAAGCAGATTCCTCCAATCAGAATGGCGGCGGCGATTCGTTTCGAGAATGCCGCGAGCTCACGCCGCGTTCCGCAGAGAAACGGCGCCGCAACGAAGAACAGATCGATCGACATATACGGCGCGATCATCACGGGCACGAAGGGGATGGCGCGTTCCCATTCGAAAAAGAGCGACGGGACACCGGAGCGATGCGCGGTAAACCAGTTGCACCAGCCGTAGACGGCCAGGAAAAGCGCCGACAGACCTAAGGATGTTAGGAGCTGGGTGGATCGAGTCCCGCGGCTGCGGGACCGCTCGATAGGTTTAGTGCGCGCCATTGGCGCCATTCGTTCCATCGAGCGAACCCGCAGCCGCGGGACTCGATCCACCTAAACGCGCGACCGACACGCTGAACATCCCCCACTCGTCCACTTCCATATCGGTCTTGTCGAAGCCGGTCGCGCGAACCAGTTCATCCATCTCCGCGGTCGTCCGGCGACGCATGATCCACGGCTTGCCTTCGCGGTTCCGCAAAACGCGCGCGATGAATTCCACCTGCGGATGCCACGGCTGGTTTGTGTAAATCAAATAACCGCCAGGCTCGATGGCCTCAGCCAGTCCGCCGAGCGACTGGAGAACGCCGGAATTATTCGGGAACAACTCGAACAACCCCGACACGATCGCGATCGTGGGCCGCGGCGAAATTGCCGCAAGCGCTGCGCGATCGAAAGCGTCCCCGATCTCCACCGTCACATTCGTTAGGCCGAGCTCCGCCGCCCGCCGGGCTGTCGCCCGGACGTTCTCCTCTTTGTAATCGCGAAGGACGGCCGTCATCGGGATATGACGCAGCGCCTGCATCGTTTCCAGGACGTAACGCCCGCCGCCCGCGGCCACGTCGAGGATCCGCACCGGCAAACCTTGGGCGTGGACCTCCTCGATGACGCGGCGCAACAGCGTCTCCAGGTTTTTGCGCCGCTCGCGAATGCCGCGCCACCCCGGACTGTTGAGATAATTGCGGTCGATAAGCCGGCCGAGCGGCGTTCTCCCGCGGGCCTTGTTCTCGTAAACGTAATCGAGCGTCAGTCCCGAATCGAAACCGGAACGCCAGCCGAGATCGATGCCTTCGCTCAACCGCCCGCCGGTTTTCATTCCGCCGCGGACCACGGCAAAGTGGGGGCTGCCGCGCAGCTTCAGACGTTCGTATTCTTCCCAGGTGTGGCCGTATTTGTCCGCGTCCAGGAGCGAAGTCTTGGCGACAGGCGACGCGAATCGTTCCCGGACGAAGTCGCGAACCCGATCGGCCACCTGCGCGCGCTCGAGCTCGTGGAACAGCGCGTGATAGGCCGCCGGGAACACGTGCATGCGTTTCACGGGCGAGGACAGGCCGTTGAAGAATTCGCGTTGCGCCTTGAGGCTGACTACCCAATCGCGGCCGGCGGAAAGCATAAGCGTCGGGACGTGGATCGCGCCGGCGTCCGCCAGGAGCCGCGTGCCGGCGTCATGCAACGCGATCAGGACGTTGACCGCGATCTGGCGGAAGATCAGCGGGTCGGCCTCATATTGCGCCGCTTGAATCGGGTCGTGCGTGAGCATCTTCCCTTTCACGTAGCTCTTCACGAAACCGGGCTTGAGAAACTTTTGCTTGAGGCGCAGCGACGGGATGGCGAGCGGCACGTAGAGACGGACGCGAAACGCCGGCGTGGCCAGGATGAGAGCGCGAATCGGCGGCGCGTAATCGTGGACCCAGGCCGATACCGTGACGCCCGCGACGCTGTGCGCGAGCAGGATCATGTCTTCCATCGCGAAACCGTGGCGATCGCGGACGTGGCGCACGAAAGCGTCGACGTCTTTTATCAGCGCGCCGAAATTGTCGGCTGCGCCGCGCTCACCGTCGGAACGGCCATGGCCGCGCGCGTCCCAGGCGAAAATCGCAACGTCATCCAGTCCGAGCGTCTCCACGAGCTCCGACCAGCGTCCCGAATGTTCGTGGCCGCGATGGAAAAGCAGGAGCGCTTTGTTCGTCGACTGCTCCGGAATCCAGGCGCGATAGAAGAGCCTGGCGGCGTCCCAGGTTTCGAATGTCGCTTCAACGGCCTGCATGTTGTGTCGCCAATCGCTGCACCGCCTCGCGCAGCTCGTTCGCGATGGCTATCGTCGCTGTTTTGTCCGGCGGCATCGCGACGTAATTGCGCGGCGCGCCGATGATCAACCGCACTTTATACGGACGCGGGATTCGTTTGCCTTTCGGCCACGCCCGGAATGCGCCGTCGAGATAGCATGGGAGGACGGCGACATCCCGGCCGGCGACGAGCGCGCCGATCCCCGGCTTGAATTCCTGGAGCTCGCCGGTTTTCGAGCGGGTGCCCTCGGGAAAAATGATGAGGACGTTACCGGCGTTCGCCAGCAGTTTCCCGCAGATCGCGAGGCTGTGACGAACGTGCGCCTGCCGCGCGAACGGCAGCGCGTTCACGATCACCGTCGCGATCCAGGTGCGCGGCACGCTCTTGAAAAAATAATCGGCCGCCGCCGCGGGAAAGGCGCGGTGCAAACGGCGCAGCGGCAATCCCGCCAGCAGGCAAACCGTGTCGAGATGGCTGGAATGATTGGCGACGAGGACGAACGAGCGGTTACTTCGCAGATGCTCTTCGCCGACGATCTCGAACCGGCACCAGGTGCGGAGCAATCCGCGAATGATCAGCGCCACGAACGACCGCACGGCATAGACCAGCATGTCGGGCTGGCGCGGAAAATTGCGGAGCCGCTCGATGATCGTCTGGTCGAGATCGGCGGCCGGCTCGTATTGCCAGCGTTTCATCGCAGCTTGGAATAGTAATTCGCCATGTGAAGGAAAAGGGGCGCCGCGTAAATCAGGCTGTCGATCCGATCGAGAATGCCGCCGTGGCCGGGAATGAGAGCGCCCATGTCTTTGGTGCCGATGTCACGCTTGATCACGCTGATGGAAAGATCGCCGAGCTGCCCGCCAATGCCAACGATCAACCCGGTGAGAATCAGCTGCCACGGCCCGAAGTCGGGAAAGGAAAAGCGCAAAAGCCAGGGCAACACCATCGAGACGGCGAGCGCGCCCAACGCGCCTTCCCAGGTCTTTTTCGGACTGATTTCGCTCCGGAGCGGATGACGACCGAACAGCCGCCCGAAGGTAAACGCAGCGATGTCGTTCAGTTCCGTCGCGAACACGACATAGATCACGTAGCCGTAGGCGTTCGCGGCATTCGCGAGGAAGCCGAGGTGGCCAAACATCCAGCCGATGTAAACGAAGCCGACGATGCCTAACGACATCCGTTGCAGTTCGCCGCGGGCGCGATTTCGCAGGATCGGCACGAGGAGAATGAGCGCGATGGCGAAGACCGGGACGGCGACAAAGAATCCATACCAGCCGGGGCCGGGCTCCAATCCATTCGGTTGCGGCATTAACGAAGCGATCCCCACCGCGACGATCCCGATGTAAACGGCGCCGGTCATCCACCAGTCCCGATACAAACCGGAGGCGCGCGCGAATTCCTTGAACCCGAAGATCGCGAGCAAAGTCGCTCCAATAATCGTCGGAACCCGGCCGGCAAAGACCGTCACCATGCCGATCGGCGCCATGATCAGCCACGACCGGTACGTGCTCCAGATCGAGCCGAGATCTTTCTTCAAGCCCCAATGCAAAATGCCGAGCACCATTCCTCCCACGACCAGTGAGACGAAGATGATCCGCACATAGGCGAGAAAAATCGGATCGTGCAGCGCGTGCTGGGGCGACATCAGGCTGACCTCGCGCGCAAAGCCGCCATGATTTTCCTCAACCGGACCGCGATCGTTTGGAGGCAGCCGGCCACGATGACGAGGCAGGTCCAGTCGAGAATCGTGAACCCGCCCGCCAACAACCGCTCGCTGTTGTTCGACCAGGAATAACCCAGCGCCAGCCACGCGCCCAGATGCAGCGCAACCATCCGCCACGGCTTCGACATCACCCCGCTGAATTCCCGCTGCACGCCCACCGCCTGGCCGAACAATCCGACATACGCCGTGAGCAGCGCGAAGATCGCCGCCCAATATCCCACGATCGGGTTCATCCAGCCGCTGTGCGCCACTCCGGCGAAGATCAGGATGTCCGAGACGCGGTCCGGCAAATCGTTCAGGATTTCACCACGCCAGCTCGCCTTGCCGGAGGCGAGCGCGACCATTCCATCGAGCATGTTGAACCAGAGCCGCAGGTAGCAAAATAACGGGGCGACGAAGAGCAGGCGAGCATCGTAACGCGCGCTCCAGAAACAGACGGCTGCGATCGCCGCGGCCACGACGGACGCGTACGAGATCGCGTCGGGATGAATCTCGAGCCGGACGCAGAGGGCGGTCGCAAAGCGCGCCGTGGATCGAAAGCCGTCGCTGATCGGCCGCCGCGAAGTTGGTTCGTATTGGGCCATGCGCCGTGGCCCCGGTTGTACTGCTTTACATGGGCGAAGGCAATTTTCTACGATCCTGCGCGATGAAAACGATCCTCTCAGTCGTCGCGCTGGGCGCTTTCGTTGCGGTCGCATTCGCCGCCGACGAACCGGCCCGCGCTAAAATCGATCCCGCCCAAATCCCGAAATGGTCCGCGGACGATCTGGAGTTTTTCCTGCACGGCTCGATGAGCACGGAAGTCGTGCCGGAACGTGTGCTCCGGGCGTTCATGAAAATCTATCCGGATTTGTTTCCGGCCTCGGACCTCGCTTATCTCGGCTTGATCCCCGATCCGGCCTTTGGGTGGCCCATCGGCTTCAGCCGGAAAGCCGAGGTCAAACATCTGGGCGGTCTCTCCGCGGTCGGGATCAATTGTGCCTCATGTCACGTCGCGCAAATTCATTCGAGCGGGGCGCGGGAATCCATCCGGCTTCTCGGCACCACCAGCCATTTCAACGTCGAAGCGTTCTTCGGCTCGGTCCTCGTCTCCACTTTCAAAACTTCGGAACCAGCGAGCATGAAACTGTTCCTCGCCGCCTATTTCGCAAACCCCGCCGTAGATGCCGCCTGGGAAGCGCAACAGGCGAAGATCACCGAAACGATGGCCACCGATCCGTTCGGTTCGAAAGACGTTCCTCCCGGCGAGCTCTCCCAGATCGCGCCGGCTGAATTGGATCTCGCGGCTGACGCGGCGAACCTGCCGCAAGTCGCGCATTCGATGCTCAAACTTTTCCACAACATGCGCGCGGCCCTGCATGTTCCGGATCAACCGCCGGAAAAACCTCCGCCGGCTTCAGGGCCGGGCCGAAACGATGCGTTCGGAATTCTGGCCGCCAGTCTTTTGAACAAGCCGCAGCCCTACGCGCCGACAAAATTCGGGCTCGTTTGGGACGTCGATCGGCGGACGTGGGTCCACTGGGACGGCAACACCAAATCTCCCATCGCGAGAAATCTGCTCGCGTCGCTCGGGCTCGGCGCGCCGCTCCATGGCAAACGCGGCGACCTTGATTTCGCGACCGTGAAGCGCCAGACGGATTTGTCCGAAAGTATCCGGCCGCCGAAATATCCGTTCGCAATCGATCGAGCGGCAGCGAAACGCGGCGCGGCTCACTTCGAGTCGAAGTGCGCTTCGTGCCACGGCGGGCCGGAGAGCGACAAGCGTCTGTATTCGATCGCGGAAGTCGGGACCGATCCGCATCGCGCGGAATTGTTCACGGAAAAACAGGCGGAAGGGTTCAACAAATTTCTCGCGGAACTGGAAGCCGCCGGCTACGAGCCGCCAAAAGAGTCTGGCGTGCGGAGCACGGGAAAATACTGGGCCGCGACCCTCGCCGGCGTGTGGGCACGCTCGCCGTATCTGCATAACGGGTCCGTCCGAACCATGCAGGATTTGCTGACCGCGCCCGCGCAACGCGCGAAAACTTTCCATCGCGGCTCGCAGGAATACGATCCGAGCCAGATGGGTTACAGCGATGCCGGCGCTTACGAGTTCGATACGACGATGGAAGGGAATTCCAATTCAGGACACGATTACGGAACGAAGCTGACGGGGGAACAGAAACGGGAGCTGATGGAGTATCTCAAAACGCTATGACCCGGACCGCGCTTCGCTCCAAATCCCAAATCCCAAGCTCCAAATCCCAAACAAGCTCCAAGCACCAAATCTCAAAGAAGAGTTCCCAATCCGCGCGCTTTTTGGAGCTTGGGGTTTGGGATTTCTTTGGAGCTTGGGATTTGGGATTTGGAGCTTCCGGTATTAGCCGGCTCCGCGGCTAATAACCGGCCGCTTGTCCATCTTTCCGGCTCTCGCTCGCGCCCACGTAAACCCGCTGGCCGTCGTGCATCTCGACTTTGATCGCCTGGTAGCCTCCGTATCCGCCCAAATCGTAACGCATGTCGTGGCCCTTCTGCTTTAACTCGCGCACGGTTTCCCACGGCACGCCGCTCTCGACGTTCACATACCCACCGGTCTCAGTCAGTGTTTCGCCGGTTGGTTCGCTGTCGCCTTCGTGCTGCCAGCGGGCGGCATCGCCGGCTTCCTGCACGGTCATCCCAAAATCGATCTGGTTGGTCAGGACCTGGACGTGGCCCTGCGGTTGCATCCCGCCGCCCATCACGCCAAACGCTTCCCACGGTTTGCCATCTTTCATCACGAATCCCGGAATGATCGTGTGAAACGGCCGCTTGCCCGGCGCGTAAACGTTCGCGTGCCCGGGCTCCATCGAAAATAGTTCGCCCCGGTCCTGGAACATGAACCCAAGGCCGGGAACCACGATGCCGCTGCCCATGCCGCGGTAGTTGCTCTGGATCAGGCTGACCATGTTCCCCTCGTCGTCCGCCGTGCACATGTAGATCGTGTCGCCGTCTTTCAACGCGGGATTGCCCGGCGCGATTTTTTTCGCCGCGTGCATCGGATCGATCAACTTCCGCCGTTCCTCCGCGTAATTTTTCGCCAGCAAACCGGCCAGCGGGATTTTGGCGAACGCGGGGTCCGCATAAAATTTCGCTCGATCCGCCCACGCGATTTTTTTCGCCTCGATCATCGAGTGCAAGGCCGCGGGCGAATTGTAGCCCATGGCTTTGAGATCGAACCCTTCGAGAATATTCAGCATTTGGAGGGTCGCGATCCCCTGCCCGTTCGGCGGCAGCTCAAACACGTCGTAGCCGCGATAATTGACCGACACCGGATCGACCCAGGTCGAGCTGTGCTTCTCGAAATCGATCTTGCGCAGGTAACCGCCGTTCGCCTGCATGAACGCATCGATCTTTTCCGCGATCTCGCCTTTGTAATAAGCGTCGCGCCCTTCCTCACCGATCAGCCGCAGCGTTTTGGCGAGCGCTGGATTCTTGAAGATGTCGCCCTTTGCCGGCGTGCGGCCTTTGCCGTCGAGTGTGTAGGTCTCGAGAAACGCGCCCGGCAAATCCTGGTAAAGCTCGGGCCCGAAGTGCCAGTAAAACGCGATCAGCTCCGTGACCGGAAAACCTTCCTCGGCGTATTTCGCGGCGGGCGCGAGATCGTCGCTCAGCTTGAGTTTTCCAAACTTTTTGTGGAGCTCGCTCCAGGCGTCGACCGTGCCCGGCACGCTGATCGGGAGCATCCCGCGCGGGGGAATCATTTTGCGGTTCAACTTGTCGAGCTCTGCTTTCATCTGCTCGTAGCTGAGCCCGAGCGGGGAACGGCCGCTGCCATTCAAGCCGTAGAGTTTGTTTTCTTTCGCGCTGTAAACGATCGCGAAGAGATCGCCGCCGATTCCGTTGGAGACCGGTTCCATCAGACCGAGGGTGGCGTTCGCGGCAATGGCGGCGTCGACCGCGCTTCCGCCCCGTTCCAAAATGTCGAGCCCGACCTGGGTGGCGGCCGGGACGCTCGTGCAAACCATCCCGTGGCGCGCGAGGACTTCCGACCGCGTCGCGAAATGCCGGCCGGTGATTCGATCGATCTGGGCGATGACGGATGAGGCCGCCAAGGAACAGGCAATGAAAACGAGAGCGAATCGGGCGTTCATACAGCTATTCGTAACGCAGGGCTTTCACCGGATCGAGCCGCGCGGCGCGATAGGCAGGAAGAAACGCGAACACGCAACAGATCAGGAACGCGCCGATGCAAATCGTGGCGACGTCGCGCGGAATGACTTCGGCCGGCAACCTCGAGAATTGGTAGACTTGTTTCGGAAACACTTCGATACCGAACGTGCTCGCGAGCCAGTGGCTGAATTCATTCCGGTAACGGACCAGCGTCATGCCCAGACCGAGCCCCATCAGCGTTCCAAACAAACCGACGATGACCCCCTGCCCGAGGAACACGCCGACGATCTGGGTGATGTTCGCGCCGATCGCTTTCATCACGCCGATGTCGCGCGTTTTTTGCACGGTCACGGTGATGAGCGTGTTCATGATCCCGAAGGCCGCCACGATGATGATGAAGAAAAGCAGGAAGAACATGACCGTCCGCTCCAGCCGGACCGCCTCAAAGAACTGGTTGTTCATGTCGATCCAGGTTTGGGCGAATTGCGGCGGCTGAAGAAATTTCTGGATCTCCTCTTTGATCCGCTCGGCCCCGTAAGGATCGACCGTCCGAACGGTGATGCCGTGGAGCGCGTCCCCCAACCCATAAAGTTCCTGGCCGACGTAGATCGGCACGAGAAGGAATTCGGAGTCGTGCATGTAATGGCCGGTCTCGAAAATGCCGGTCACCGTCAGCTCCTTCGGCAACACGACTTCCCGCAATTTGTCCACGGCCTTCCGCTCGTCGTCCCCCTTCGCTTTCTCGAGGTCTTTCATCCCGTCGAGGATCTCGCTCAGATTTCCGGGCGAATAGACGGTCAGCTTGTCGCCGACGTCGATGTGCAGTTTGCGAGCGAGCTCGATCCCGAGCACGGCCGAGTCGCCTTCCAGGTCGAGCGATCCTTTTTTGATGAATTTCTTCATCTCGACCACCTTCTCCTCCTCGACCGGATCGATCCCGCGAATCAGCGGCGCCAGCCGTTGATGCTGGAACTCGACGATCACCGGCCCCTGGACATAAGGCGCGGTGCCGACGACGCCCGGGGTGTTCCGGATTTTCACGGTGAGATCGCGCCAGTCGCGCAACACGTCTTCCGTGCTGACGAGGATGTGCGCGTCCCAATCGACGACCTTCTGGCGCAGTTCGCGATCGAACCCGGTCATGACGGAAATGACGACAATCAGAACGGTCACGCCGAGCATGACGCCGATCATCGAGATGAGGGTGATGATCGAGACGAAAGTGCGCTTCGGTTTCAGATACCGCAGCGCGAGGAAGAAACTGAACGGCAGTTTCATCAATCTTTAACCGCGTGCGCCTTCAAGTCCGCCAGGTCGACGAATTCGAGCACCGACGAATGCGTCGCTTCGAGATCGATCGGCGCGGCGCGGCCGCGATCGAGCGCCGCTTTCCAGCGCGTCACGCAAACGCACCAGCGATCGCCGGGTTTCAGTCCCGGGAAACCCCATTCGGGCATCGGCGTGACCAGATCGTTTCCATCGAGCACTGAGAAATCGAGGAATTCCTCCGTCACTTCCACGCAAACCGTGTGGAGCCCGATGTCTTCCGGCCCGGTGCGGCAATATCCGTCCCGATAAAATCCGGTCATCGGATCGCGACAACAGCACTTGAGCTCGGTGCCGAGAACGTTGGTAGGCATGGCGACATGTTACCCAAGCAGCGGCGCTTTCCAAACGCTCATGGTTGTCGCGAGGCCGCTCCTTGTTAAAGCTGTTGTTATCGCGATGAACACCGGCGCACAGATAGTCACTTTCTGGCTCTGCCTCGCGGAGCCGGCCCGGGCCCAATGCGCCGCGCTCATTCAGAATCTCGCCGCGCGTTTCGATGCGCCGATCTTCGAACCGCACGTCACCATTCTTGTCGTCAGCGCACGCGCGGAAAACTTCGGAGCGATCCTGGAGCGGGTCGCGAACGGTCGCGGGCCGTACCGGCTCCTGGTTCAGCGGATCGAATTCGCGGAGGCGTTTACGAAGACCCTCTTCGTGCAGTTCGCTCAAAATCCGGGGCTGGCGCGACTGAGCGAGGATTTGGGACGCGCGTTGCCCGCGCGAAGCGATTACAAACTGAATCCGCACCTGAGTTTGCTTTACAAAGATTTGAGCACCGAAATCAAACGCGACCTGGCGGATTCGATCCGCCTCCCGTTCACCGAACTCGAGTTCGATTCCCTGAAGGCGGTAATCAGTCCGGAGAAAATCGAATCGCGCGCGGACGTGGAAGCGTGGCGCGTCCTCGCGGAACACAGCCTGGCGCCGCGATGAAGACGAAAATCTTCGGTGAACACGACGAAGCGACGATCGCGCAAATCGAGCGTTGCGTGGAAGCGGGCGGCGAACGCGGGGTCTTGTGCGCCGACGGACACAAAGGCTACGCGCAGCCGATCGGCGGCGTGGTCGCGTACGCGGACAAAATTTCGCTCTCCGGCGTCGGGTTCGACATTGCCTGCGGCAATCTCGCCATTCGAACGGATGCGACCCGATCGCAACTGGCTCCGGCAATGGAAGAGATCATGAACGACGTCGTCCGCGACATCTCGTTTGGGATCGGGCAGAAAAGCAAAACGCGGATCGACCACGAGTTGTTCGACGACCCGGCGTGGGAAATCGCGCCGATGCGCGATCTCAAACAAACGGCCGCGCAACAACTCGGAACGGTCGGCGGCGGGAACCATTACGTCGATATTTTCGCCGACGAACAAGACCGGATCTGGGTCGGCGTGCATTTCGGTTCGCGCGGCCTCGGCCACAAAACCGCGACGCACTTTTTGAAAGCCGCGGGCGGCAAGGACGGGATGGATGTTCCCCCGACGGTCGTGGAGACAGCTTCGTCGCTCGGCGAAGATTACCTCGCCGGGATGACCCTCGCCGGCCGTTATGCGTACGCCGGCCGTGAGGCGGTCGCGCGGCATGTCGTTCGCGGGATCCTGCGCGCCAAGGCCGAGGAAGAAGTGCACAACCATCACAACTTTGCCTGGCGCGAGAAACACGACGGCGCGGAATATTGGGTCGTGCGCAAAGGGGCGACGCCGGCGTTTCCCGGCGAAAAGGGGTTCATCGGTGGAAGCATGGGTGACGACGCGGTGATTATCGAAGGCGTCGATTCGCCGATGTCGCGGGATGCATTGTTCTCGACGGTGCACGGCGCCGGTCGCGTCATGTCGCGCACCGCCGCGAAAGGAAAGTTTGTGAAGGTGGGCGGAAAGCGGATTCGCCGGGAGGGGCTGGTGCGACACGACGAAATGATGAAATGGATCGCGGATAAAAATGTTGTTCTGCGCGGCGGCGATCTGGACGAAGCGCCGCAAGCGTATCGGCGATTGCCGGACGTCCTGGCCGCCCACGCGGGGACGATCAGGATTCTGCATACCCTCAGGCCGCTCGGCGTGGCCATGGCCGGCCGCGACATCGTGGACCCTTACAAAGACTGAGCGCGATGAATGAAATTGTCGGCATCGACCTGGGAACGACGAATTCGCTCATCGGCGTGATGGACGCGGGGTTTCCGATTTTGCTGGCGGATAAAAATGGCACGCGTTTGACGCCGTCCGTGGTGCATCTGCCGGACGACGGGCCGCCGCTGGTCGGGCAACCGGCCGCGCGCATGCGGGCGCTGAAGCCGGGACGAACGGTCTATTCGGTCAAACGATTCATGGGTCTGCGCGGCGACGAATTGCGCGACAAAGACGCCGAGGTTGCCTACCAACTGGAGCGCGCGAACGGGAAACCGGTCCGCGTTGTGGCAAAGGAGAGAGCGTATTCGCCGGAGGAAATTTCGGCGCTGATTCTGGGCAAACTGAAAGCGGACGCCGAGGCCGCGCTCCAGCACGAGGTCACTCGCGCCGTGATCACGGTCCCCGCCTATTTCAACGACGCGCAACGAAACGCGACGAAGCGCGCCGGGGAGCTGGCCGGATTCACCGTCGAGCGGATCGTGAACGAACCGACGGCCGCGGCCCTCGCGTATGGGCTCGATAAGTTGAAGGGACAATCCCGGATCGCCGTCTTCGATCTCGGCGGCGGCACTTTCGATATCTCGATCCTGGAACTGAACAATGGCGTGTTCGAGGTCCTCTCGACGAACGGCAACACGCGCCTGGGCGGCGACGACATCGATAACGCGTTGCTTGCGTCGCTGTCGGAGACCGGAGACCGCAGACCGGAAAGCGAAGCGCGACTGCGGGAAGCATTGGTGGAAGCGAAGCATCGGCTTTCGATCGAGGAAGAGGTTTCGATCGATATTCCGTTCTTCGACGGCGCCGCGAGTTTCCATCGTGTTCTGCGACGCGAAGACCTGGAAAAAATCGCGTTACCCATTATCGAGCAAACCCGCGCCCATTGCCGGCGCGCGCTGGCTGACGCCAAATTGACGGCCGCCGAACTCGACGAAGTAATCCTGGTTGGCGGCGTAACACGAATGCCGCTGGTGCGGAAAGTTGTGGGCGACATTTTCGGGCGCGAGCCGAACACGTCGCAGAATCCAGACGAAGCGGTCGCGATTGGGGCCGCGATCCAGGCCGGCATTCTTTCCGGCGCCGTGCGCGACGTGGTTCTGCTCGATGTCACGCCGCTTTCGCTGGGGATCGAGACGTTCGGCGGCCTGATGAACGTGATCATCCCACGGAACTCGACGATCCCGATCAAGGCCGGCGAAATGTTCACGACCGCGGTGAATCAGCAGCGCTCGATGTCGATCAATGTGCTGCAAGGTGAGCGCGAGATGGCGCGAGACAACTGGCCGCTGGGACAGTTCGATATCGAATTCGAACCGGCGGCGAAAGGCGTGGCGCGGGTCGGCGTGCAGTTCGAGATCGATGCGAACGGGATCCTGCACGTGCTGGCGCGCGATACCAAAACCGGCGCGGAGAAGATCGTGCAGATCAACAGCGCGGTCGATGTATCGGACGAAGCGGTCGAAGCCATGATTTCGGAATCGATCGAGCACGCGTTCGACGACATGAGCGAGCGTTTCTGGACGGAGACAAAGTTGAAGGCGGAGGAGATGCTCCGGGCGGTCGAGATCGCGTTCGCGCAAATGGGAGAGGCGATCGATGCGGCGGAAAAAGAAAAAATCGAGAGCGCTGCTGCGGAGGTGCGGAAAGCGTTGACGACGCGGGACGCGCGGAAACTGCAGGCGGCCAATACAGCGCTCGACGAGGCCACCCAGGAACTAGCCGCTACTCTCGTCGAGAAAGCGATGCGGACTTCGCAGTTGTAGGGCAACCGCACTGGTTGCCACGGAAACGGGAGGCGGAGCGCCTGCCCTACAAATTTGAGGGCGAGGCGCTGGGAGCAGGCGAGGCGCTCGGGCTTGGCGTTGATCTCGCCTTCGACAGCGCTTCCTCGAGCAGCTTTTTTTCTTCCGGAAAAATCGGACCGGATTGGGCCGCGAAAATGTATTCCTGCGCAGCCGGCGCCTGATTTTCATCCAGCAACAGAAGAGCGGCGTAGACGGCGGCGTGCGGGTCGTGCACTCCTTCGCGCGGCAATTTGTTCATGATCGCGACGCCTTCCGCGGTCCGACCGAGCATGTAGAGCGAATAGGCGTAAGTCATCGCCACGTTCACGTCGTCCGGGGCGCGCTCGTAGGTTTCCTTGGCGAGACGGTGACCTTCCGCGGGGTTTTGATCGACGAGCAGCGCGAGCCGGGCGCAGTTCGCCGCGATGCCCGGTTCGTTAGGCGAACTCTCATGAAGCCGCTGCGCAATCTTGTAGAGGCTCGGCAGATCGTTGCTCGCCCGGTAAATCCGAAACAGAGCATCGAGCGCTTCGCGCCGCATCGGCGCGTCCTTCGCCACCCGCAGCCAGAGCTGCTCGGCTTCCGCGGGCAAATTCCATTTCGAAGCGAGCCGCGCCAGGTTGATCTCGCGGTCGGTTTGCTCCGCGGCGGCCCGTTCCGCCGAACGCCACAACGAAGAAAACTCCGCATCGGAAGAACTCTGGCGCGATTGCTTGGAGCTGTAAGCCTGGTAGGCGAGACGGAGATATTCGGAGTCACCCCAGGCGCCGCTCCGCGTCCATCGTTTCAAGCGCGACCAGTTTTTCGCGTCCGCGAACGCGTCGGCAATGGCGATGGCCGGGGGCGGATTGGTCGTCGTTTCGGACGGCAATTTCTCCATCCATTTCAAGACTTCGCCGCCCAGCCCGTTTTTGTTGAGCCAATCCATGAGAAGCGCGAGATCGAGTGGATTGCGCGCGGCGACGGGTTTCACCTTTTCGAGGAGCGCGGCGAACTTTTTTTCGTCGAGCTTCCGATAAAATTCGAGGCACAGCAGGTAATCGGAGAAGGTGACCTGCTGGCTCATCTGCAAATCCTGGGCGAGCGAATCGGCGCGCGGCAGGTCCTTCATCTGGATGGCGTCGCCGAGCAAAGCGCGGAGCGAACCGGCCCGATACGCCGGCACGCCCTTGAGGCGTTCCAGGATTTTCCGGGCCTCATCGCGTTTCTCCGGCGTGGCGGAACGAATGCGCAAGACGGCGAGATTGAATTGATAAAGATCGTTGGCGGGTTGTTGCGCGACGGCCGCGGCGAAATGCATCTCGACGTCGGCATCGTTGCCCTGGGCGCGTGCGAGCCAGCCGGCGACAACATGATAGGCAGCACGATCGCGCTGGGCCGGCGGCACGGATTCGAGCGCTTTGCGCGCCGTATCGAGCCGGCCAAAGCGGAGCGCAGCCGAAGCGAGATTGAGCTGGCTGTCGAGATTGCCCGGCTCCAGTCGCGCGATCTGGGCGCGCCACGCCACCGTCTCCGGCCGATTTTGTTTTTCACTCGCTTCCGCCAGGATATGAAAAGCCGGCAGGGAATCGTGGTGAAGCTGCAACACTTCGCGGGCCGCACGCGTGGCGCCGTCGAAATCCTCCTTCGCCAGCAGCGCGCTCGCGCTCTTGAGCAGGTTCGATTCGCGCCAGCCGCGATACGCTTGCGGACCGTAGGTCAGAAGGCTCCAGCCCACACCGAAACCGGCGAAAAGAAAGACGGCGCAGATGGCGAGACGAGCGGGCGTGAATTTCAAGGTCCCGCTCCGGACGCGTTTGACCCGGCGCCGGCGCCGGACGTGTCGAACATGCTCTGCCATCGCGGACTCTTATCCTTGCAAGCGTGCGCGAATGCAACTGCCCGCGCAGCCGGCGACTCGCAGCGATCGCGGAAGTTACGCCGGGATTTCCGCGCGTTTCACCACCGGAACTTCTTCGACGGCGTCCGCGACCTTTTCCCGCAATCGCCGGCCCCAGACGTAACGCGCCAAAAGCACTTTGATGGTCGCGGTCAGCGGCACCGCCAGGATTGGGCCGAGCAAACCACCGATGAGCAAACCCCAGACGAAGATCGACACGATCACCGTCATGGGATGGAGGCCAACGGAATTCCCGACAATCCGGGGAGCGATAAAAATCGCTTCCAGGTTTTGGACCACGACGAAGACGGCGGTGACTATGAGCGGATGCTGCCAGTCTCCCCATTGCCCCGCGGCGATCAGAACCGCGGGAATCCAGCTCAGGATAATTCCGACATAGGGAATCATGGTGAGGATCACAACGAGGAGCCCGATGAGCGGCGCGAAATTCAAACCGGGATAGATGTAGAGGACAGTTCCGATGAGGGTGCCGTCGATGAGGCAAACGAGGAGCTGGCCGCGAAAATACGCGATGATGTATTTGTTGATTTGCTCGAGAACGGACGCGACCTCGGTTTTCAGGGGCGAGTTCCGCAAGGGCAGATATTCGCGCCAGCGTTTCTCAATGGCAGGGCTCTCCTTGAGCAGAAAAAAGAGATAGATCGGCACCATCACGAGGCTGAGCAGAAAGCCGGTCAGGCCGAGAAATCCGCCAATGCTTTGCTGGAGCAGCGCCCAGATTTTTTCGGCGATGAAGGGGAGCTGCCGTTCCAGGTTGGGCATTTGCCGTTGGACCCACCCCTGGATGCGCAGGCGGTCCGCCGACGAAATCTTGTCAGGCGTCGGGCTGATTTCGTCGCGTGGCGCGGGCGTTGGAGAATCGGATGGTGCGATTTCGGGCGTAACGATCGCGCCAGGCGACGCGGCTGGCGTCGGACTCGATTTGCGGGACGGCGAAGGCGAAGCGAAGAGCCAGTTGAGGAGGCTCGTGGTTGGCGAAGACCCCTTGTCGCGCTTGTTGCTCGGCCCGCCAAAAGCGTGGTCGTATTTGAAAATCAGATCGACGATGTAATCACGCGCCTTCTGGGTGTATTGCGGCAGTTCGCGTCCGACGTTCGTCGCCTGCATCGAGACGACCGGCGCCAGCCACGCCACGAGGACGGCGATCGAGAGGAATGCGATCGCGAAAAGCGCGATGACGGCTTTGGTCCGGCCAAGCCCTTTCTCGCACATCTTCGTGACCAGCGGATCGAGCAGGTAAGCGAGGATCACCGAGATGGCGACGGGAATGAGAATCGGCTGAATGAACCCGACCACGTTCGCCAACATCCAGATGACCGAGCAAACGATCGCGATCAGGAGGACGATGAAGACAGCGGTCAGCGCCGCCCACATCGTTTTGCGCTGCCATTGGGTCGGGTATTTCGTCATGAGCGAGGCGGGCGGACGTCAGTCGATCCGATTGATTTTCCCCGGCGGTCCCTGGCTGATGGTGGTCTTGGTCTTCTCGATCTTTTCGGCGAGCAACTTGTTCTCGGGGCTGAGCGCGATCGCTTTTTGCCAGTAATCGAGAGCCTGCGGGACGCGGTTCAATTTCGCGTAGGTGTCGCCGATATGCTCGAGGACAATCGGGTCGGCCCGGGTGAGGTTTTGAGCGGCGCGCAATAGTTCGTTGAGAGCGTCGTCGAACTTGCCTTTGCGATAATGAATCCAGCCGAGGGTGTCGAGGTAGGCGCCGTTGTCGGGGTCGAACTGAAGGGCGCGACCGACCATTTCCTCGGCCTCGTCGAGGTGCATGTTGTGTTCGGCCCACATGAACGCGACGTAGTTACAGGCTTCGGCCGAGTTCGCGGGATCGAGCGAGATCGCTTTGCGAAAGAGGTCGGCTGCCTTGTCATACAACGCGGCCTGGTCGGCGGCCGCGCCGTAATCGAAGTAAAAGCGCGCATTTAAAACTTCGTCGTTCGCCTGCTGCGCTTCGTTGACGGCTTCCTCAAAAGTAATCACGGCCTGCTGCGGATGTTTCGCCTCGCGCTGGGCGATCCCGAGAAAGTAGGTGAATTCCGGCACGCCCGGGAACCGCTGGCGCGCCTCGGCCAGCAATTTGGCGGCGCGTTCGCTGTCCTTGAGCGGGACGATCAGCAATTCCGCGAGGCGCAGATAGGTGTTGGCGCGCGTGGGATTGATGAGGAGGCTCTGCTCGTAGTTCGCGGCCGCCTTCGTGAATTGCGCTTTCGCCTGCTCGGACTGGTTGGCCCGCTCGAGAGAGCGCCCGGCTTCGTCGAACAATTGGGCGAGCAGTTCGTAAGGCTGGTATTTCGCCGGCTGTTTTCGGATTAGCTCCTCGAGCATCGCGATCGCCTTGTCGCGCTGATTCGTGAGAGCAAAACCCGTCGCCAATTTCTCGCGCGCGTTCAGATCATCGGGCTGCAGCTCGAGGACCCGGAGGTAAAGCGGAATCGCTTCCTGGATCTGTTGAGACGCCGCATAATAATCGGCCACTTCCTTCAAGGCCGCGGCATCTTCGCCGGCATTCGCGACGGCTTTCTCGAAGAAACCGTTGACGCGCTTAATGTCCTCGGGCTTCGGTTCCGGTTCGGATTTGAAAATGATCGTGGCGTACAGTTTCCCCAGCCGGATCCAGAAGGCGGGCTCCGTGCTTTTCACGTTCGCCGCGCGATCCAAAGCCATCAGCGCTTTCTGCGGCTGGCCGGTGGACGCTTCGATTTCGTAAAGACGCTGGTAAGCTTCGAAATTCAGCGGCTCGAGCGCGATCGCCTGGTTGGCGTACTTCACCGCTTGGTCGGGCTTCCGCAGATACCTCGCATAGATAAAGGAGAGTTGCAGATACGGCCCGGCTTCCTTCGGCCGCGCCTTGATCGCGTCTTTCAGGACGTCGATCGCGCGCGGATAATCTTCCTGCCGGCTGAGCAGCGTGGCGACGCGCAACGCGAGCTCCGCGAAGCCGGGATCGAAAGTCAAAACGCGTTGATACGCCGCCAGGGCGTTATCCATCTCGGCGTTTTCTTCCAGTCGCGTCCCCTCGACAAAGTCGGCGAGCGCATTCGCCTTGCGCGTATTTTCCGGCTGGAGTGCGAGATCGGGAGCCGGCGTTGGAACAAACGAATCATCGTGTCCCGGGTTTTTCTTGGTCGGCGCAGGTGTGGAAGCCGGCGAGCGCGCGTGAATCGCAGTGGAGCCCAGACCAAAAATCACGAGGCCCAGAAGAACGCGGCGGAGAGATGGAGCGCTCCCGTTCTTCCCGAAAATCATGTCCAGGATTGTAGCTTCTGCAGCCGGGGCGCGCAACCACGCGGCCTAACGAGCGGCCGGTTACGACTTGTAACGCAGACGCTTCTTGTGGCGATTCTCCTTCATGCGCTTACGACGCTTGTGTTTGGAGATCTTCGCCTTCCGGCGTTTTTTGAGCGAGCCCATAGAGATTTCACGGTTTCCCGGAGCGCAATGCAAGCATCGGAAGGAGCACGGCGCAACCGATCTTTCATTTCTCCTCGAGCTTATCGAGCGCTGCGCGCACCAGGCCCACGTGCTCCTCCGGCTTGACCTTGCGGAAAATCGCGGAAATCCGCCCGCGGCCGTCGATCACGAACGTGCTGCGCTCTGTGCCCATGTATTTTTTGCCGTACATGCTTTTCTCGACCCAGACGCCGAACCCGTTGACGATTTTCTTGTCCGGGTCGGACAAAATCGGGAATGGCAGGTTGTATTTATCGATGAACTTCCGGTGGCTCCGCGCGGAATCGACGCTGACGCCAAAGATTTTCGCGCGATGGCGCAGGCTGCTCCAGGAATCCCGAAGGCTGCAGGCTTGCACAGTGCAACCGGGAGTGTCGTCCTTCGGATAAAAATAGAGAACGACCGGAGTGCCGCGGAAATCGCTCAGCGCGATTGGCCGGCCGTCGCCGTATTCGCCCCCGACTGCGATCGCGTCGAACGCCGGCGCGTTATCTCCCACCTTCAACTCTTTCATGTTTCAAACAGGATGATCAGAATGCCGACGGCGCAAAGCAAGACGCCCATCAGAACGCTCTCGTATTTTTCGAGCACGCCCAGTTTCAATTTGCTCAAGCCGGCCAGGGTCAGCGAAGTAAACAAGACCATTCCTGCGACCGTGGCGATGGAAAGAACGGCCGTGAGCACGGCAAAGCCGCCCCAGCCGTAGCGAATCCCGGACACGTAAAAGGGCACGAACCCTTCGCACGGAGAAAGGGTGAGGAACGCCAGGAGGCTGAGAATGGCGGCCTTATCCGAAGTGGGATGGGCTTGGCACGCGTCATCATGATGATGTTCGTGATCATGATCGCCGTGCTTATGCTCGTGAAGGTGCTCGTGCGGATAATGAAAATGAACGTGACCTTTTCCGATCACCTGGCGGATCAAATAATAGAGCCCGAACAGGAGGAGCGCCCCGCCCGCGATCCGTGGGAACCAGGCTCCGATTGTTTCGCTGAGCGCCGATCCGAACAACGTGATCGCGAGCCCGAGAGCCGCGGTCACGATGACGTGCCCCGTCCCAGCCAGCGCAGTTACGGCGATGGTCTTGGACGCGTTCCAGCCCTGGACCCGCGCCGTCAGCACAAATGGCAGCCAGTGGGTCGGGATCGCGGCGTGAAAAAATGCCACCCCAAACCCGGTCAGCGCGACGGTGGTAAGGATGGCTTGGTTCATTGCGGCGAGAGCAACGCGCGAGAGCGTCGGGCTGGTGGGATTTGAACCCACGGCCTCTGCGTCCCGAACGCAGCGCTCTACCAAGCTGAGCCACAGCCCGAACTGCTCGCCCATGCTGAGCAGACTCGACGCGCACCTATCTCGCGCATTTCCGAAAGAGTAGCAAGCTCGATGGCGGCGAGTTTTTGAAAACAAATTGGAACTGCGAAGCGCGCGCCTTTTTTCGGCCAACAGATTCGCCGTCTCCGGAAAGGAGATTCAGAGCCGATAAATGGCGGGAACAGCCGTTTTGGTCTCACATTTGATAAAACCCGGGAATTTTATCAACAGCGCGAAACCGGTCTCTCAGGAACGAGAACAAAGGCATGTTATGTGCTCGTTTTTATGGTAATTATACTTAACCTGGCATGAAGAAGCCTTCTAAACTCAACGTTCGTGGCACAACCCTCGCCGAGACTCTCGTCGGCTTCCTCCTGCTGGCCACCTTTTTCGCCTCGGTTTTCGAGCTGAACGCTGTCTGTCTCCGCTACATCGACGCGACCAAGGAGTCCGTCGCCGCGCTCCAGCACGTCCAGGATCGCGCCGAAATGCTGCGCAACCTCTCCTTCGCTGACCTAACGAGCACCAGTTCCGTGCAAACTCTCATGGCGGCCGCACCGAACGCGGCGCCGTTTGCCCAAAAAGCAGTGGAGACGGTCACGATCAGCGCTTTCCCGACGCCCAACGGCGTAACCAAGTTTACCCGGACCGCGGCGGGGACTGTTACGACCGATTCGGTAGCAACCGACCTCGGCAAGGGGCTGGTAAAGGTCGATGTCCAGGTCGCGTGGACAATGACCCTCGGCGGACGCTTACGAACAGAGCAGACAACCAATATCCTCTCGAACGGATCCAAAAAATGAAACTGAAGACTACAACCTCACGCCTCGCCTTCACCCTCGCTGAAACGATGATCGCTCTCTCCGCCAGCAGTGTCCTGCTCGGCGCGACCCTTACTTCATCGACCGCGCTGCAGAAAAGTTTCAACGCGATCGACACGTATTTTGCGACCCACATGCAACAGATCCGGATCGTGGATTATCTCAGCCGGGACGTGAAGCGCGGCCTGGTCGTCACGACGTCCGCCGATCTCCAAACCGTTACCATTACGGTTCCCAATTACATCATCCAGGCGGGTGACCCCGAGGCGGTCGCCAACCCGGACCTGGTGGGAACGCCCCGAAACCCGACGATGACGTACACGCCGAGCGGGGTGCAGGTCAATTACGGCGCCGCGAACAGCACCGTCGTTTATTCGATCAATGGGGTCTCCATCTTGCGCACGGAAAATGGAAACGTAACCACCATCGCGTCGAGCACAGACCAACTCGTCCCGCAGACGACGGACGTGGAGCTTGCGAACACGGAGTACGCGAAGACCAGCATCACGTTCCAGCCCATCTTCACTTCCGGCGGAACCACCGCGGAGCGCACCGGCACGACAGTTTATTCGACCGCTTACCTGAGAAACAAACGGCGTGGTTAATCAGACCGAGGGACCACATCATGCAGGTAAAACATAGCGGGGAAGAAGGCAACGCGCTCATCTGTGCGTTGTGCACCATCCTGATCATTTCGCTCATCGGCGCCAACGTCCTGCGCAATTGCACCACGCGTTTCAACGTCTCCTCGAGCCAGGTCCGCAGCTGGAAGGAATCCCTTTTCGCGGCCGAAGCGGGCGGAGACATCGCCTACGCCGAAATCCGCAAGTCGGTGTCCGACCCGACGCACGTGTTCAATGGCTGGACCAATTCCGGCGCGAAGCATACGAGTCCGGTCACCACGTTCGGGGCGAACAATCTCGTCACGAGCACCGTCGTCGATGCGTTTTACACCGATTCGTCCGGCAACCCGTGGTTTCGCGCCCGGAGCCGGGGCACAGCGGTAATCCGCGGATTAAGCCAGGTGGGAATGGACGATCGGATGGGCGCGGGAGCGCGCGGGGACAGTTTGCTCCGCAAGATCGATTTCAACACCGATCATTTTGTCGCGACCTACGGTCCGAATGGAGACGGAATCGGCAAGGCCCTGGTGCCGCCATCTTCTTCTCCATATCCGTCGATCACACGCCGGATCGAACAAATCAGCGCGCCGATCACGCCGTTTGAAGCGGCGATCAAGGCCGCCGGCACGTTTTACGGCCTGGGTTCGGCCGCTTATATCGACAGCTTCCGGTCATCGGTCGGACCCTACGATCCCAACGTGAAAAACAATCCGAGCGACCCGCGCTACATCGATGCGCGAAGCGGAACCGTAGAGATCAACACCTCCCTGGCGACCGTCCTGGGTTCGATCTTCGGCAATCTCTACACGAACGGCGGAACTGTTACGAAGAAGACGGCCAGCGTTTCTGGCGTGATCGACAACAACGTGCCCTTCTCCATCAACCCATTGGAGATGCCCGCCACAACGACATGGAACTATGTCGCCAATCCTACTGCCGTTACCGGGAACACGACGATCGATCCGCCCCTGGTCAACGGACAACCGCGCGCCGGCACACCCGGCAGCCCCAATTATTACCTGATTTCCTATTTCGTGAATAACGGCAACCTGCTGGTCAATCCGGCGGTGATCAACGGCACGCCCCAGGACACCTACGTTACGCTCGCCGTGACCGGCGATATCGGAAACAGCACCAGTAGCCAACCCACCATCACGGTCCCGGCGAACGTCCACCTGAAAATTTACTTCACCGGAAATTTCCAGACCAAAGCGGAGAACATCATCAACACCAGTGGTTACGCCGGTAACCTGCAATTCTACGCAATTAGTCCGACCGATCCCAGTGTCCACCAGACGATCAATCTCAACTCGGGCGGCGGATCGAATGCGGGCTTCTCCGCGGTATTCTACGCCCCGTCGGCGGACTTCACCATCAATGGCGCACCGGATATTACCGGCGCGATTGTTTGCAAGAATTTCTACGCCAACGGCAACGTGCACTGGCATTACGACCGCCGGCTCGATACCGAGGGCGTGGCCGTCGACTACCGCATCGTCAGCTACGTCGAGGACATCCGTTAGGCCGGCCGTAGGTGCGCCTCCCGCTGCGCCGATAAATCGGTTGACAGCCGCGGCCGGCCCCCGCAAAGTCAACGTTCTCGTTTGCCCGACGATGATCGCTTCTAATCTCATTCCACCAAATGTTTCTGGCGAGTCGCCGGCCATCCTTCAGTTTCCGGCAGAGGCCCCGCGCCCCGTCCGTTCCTTGCGCAATATGACCACTCAACTCCTGCAAGAAGCAGCTCAAGTGATTCCGAATCAGCAGTTGCTGATCAACGTCGTTTCCCGGCGCGTCCGGCAGTTGGGGTTGGGCCATCGTCCGCTTGTTGAAGCCACGCCGCGTTCCTCGCTTACCGACATCGCGCTTCGCGAAATCATTGCCGGCAAATTGACTTACGAGCTCACCCCCGAGACTCCCGCGGACGGCGCGGAGTCCTAACGCCGCATCCCGAAACGCGGCCCACCGGCTGTGCGACCCACGGGCGGTTGCCTGTGTTATCTTTCAAGCGATGGCGACCGAGACGATCCTTAATCGCAAAGCGCTTCGCGATTTTCATATCCTCGAGCGCTATGAAGCGGGCATCGAGCTCAAGGGCAGCGAGGTCAAATCGATTCGCGCCGGCAAGGCGAACATCAGCGACGCGTTCGTGCGGATCGAAAAGGGCCAGGCGTTTCTCTACAATGCCGACATCCAGCCGTACGCGCAGGCCAGCCACGAAATCCCGCCGCCAAAACGCGTTCGCCGGCTTCTCTTGCACAAACAGGAGATCGACAAACTTTATGGGCTCACGGCCATCGCCGGGCGCGCGCTCGTTGTGCTAAGTCTCTATTGGAAAAACGGGAAACTGAAATCCGAGATCGGAGTCGCCCAGGGCAAAGTCGCCCACGACAAACGCGCTGACCTGAAAAAGCGCGCCACCGATCGCGAGACCGAACGGGAAGTTTCGCGTTTTAATCGGAAGCACGGGTAGGGACGCCGCCTTGTCACTCGGCGCTTCGCGCCGAGATTAAGCGCTCGCATGGCCAAGAAGCGCTCACCGTTGTTCGTCCTCTTCCTGACGGTCTTCATCGATCTGGTCGGATTCGGCATCGTCATTCCGATCCTCCCGCTCTACGCCGAGAACTTTCACGCTTCCCCGGTCACCATCGGGTGGCTGACCGGGATTTATTCCGGCATGCAGATCATCTTCACCCCGATCCTCGGCAAACTCTCGGATCGCTTCGGGCGCCGGCCGGTCTTGCTCGTGAGCATTGTCGGCACCGCCATCGGCTTTGCCTGCATGGGATTCGCCCATTCGCTGACTTTGCTTTTCGCCGGTCGAATCATCGCCGGGATCACGGGCGGCAATATCGCCATTCCGCAAGCCTACATCGCGGACGTAACCGCGCCGGAGAAACGCTCGCGCGCCATGGGAATGATCGGAGCCGCGTTTGGGCTGGGGTTCACCTTCGGTCCGCTCATCGGCGGCATGATGAGCCGGATTTCGTACGGCGCGCCGTTCTTCTTCTCGGCCGTCCTCGCCGTCATCAACGCGGGGCTCATCTATCTGCTCCTGCCCGAAAGCCTGTCTCGGGAGCATCGTACCCAGCCGCGCAAAGAAGCATCGATCCTCGAGGTCTTCCGGCACGGCCGCGGCGCAATGTTCGCGGTGGTTCTCTGCACTTACTTTTTCCTCGTTATCGGATTTTCAATCATGACCACGCTGTTCGCGCTCTTCACCGAGAAGCGGTTCGGTTACGACGCGCAGGCCAACGGCTACATGTTTGGATTCGTCGGTATTGTCAGCGTCATCGTCCAGGGCGGATTAATCGGGCGGCTCATCAAAATCTTTGGCGAGGTCAATCTCGCGCGCACCGGCATGGTCCTGACTTCGATATCGCTGGCTTTTCTGCCGCTGTGCAACGGACTCGCCTTCCTTCTTCTCGTCTCCGCCGGGTTATCGGCAGGCAGTGGAATCGCGGGCCCACCTTTGAGCGGCCTGGCGTCGCAACTGGTCGAGAGCAACTGGCAGGGACGCGCGCTCGGCCTGTTCCAATCGGCCGGCAGCATGGCGCGCCTGCTCGGTCCCCTCTTCGGCGGCTGGCTCCTGATGTTCGATCTGCAAAAGCCGACCGCGCACTATGGCTACACGCCGTTCTTTGCCGGCGCCGCGCTCTGTTTCGTCGGCGTCCTGTTCGCCTTCTCGTTCAAAAAACCGGCCGCGGATAAATCGCCCGCCAACATCGGCGTCGGGGTGTGACGAGCAATGAAACGGCTTTTCGTCAGCATCGAATTGCCGGGATCCGTCACAACCCTTCTCGCGGACCTCGACCCAGGGTTGCGCGGGGTCCGGTGGCTCGAGCCGCGCCAAATGCATCTCACGCTCGCTTTCCTGGGAAATGTCTCGACCGAGATTCAGGAAACGTTGTCGGAAAAACTGAGAGCCATCTCGTGGAAATCGTTCTTCCTCCCGCTGACGGGCCTCGGCACGTTCCCAAGCAAAGGCTGGCCGAAAATAATCTGGATTGGCGGCGGCACCGGGCACCCGCATTTGTTCCAACTCCACAAGCGCGTCCAGGAAGCGATCCTCGCCGCCGGCCTCGAACCGGATCTGCGCTCCTTCCATCCGCACGTCACGCTCGCGCGCTGCCGCGACGTTTCTGCGCAAACGATTCGCCCCTTTCTGAAATCGCACGCCGATTTCGACGCCGGCCTGATCCACGTCGAATCGTTCTGCCTCAAGTCGAGTCAGCTCACGCCGGCCGGCTCGGTGTACGCGACTGAACTCGTCGCCGCGGCAAAGTAGCCTTGCGATAACGATCCATCCCCTCGTTCCCAAACTCTGCGTCCCCTCGTTCCCAAACTCTGTTTGGGAATGCCGTTGTCCCGGCAACTCTGTTGCCCGGCTGCGAAACAGAGTTTCGAAGACCCTCCTGCGCGAAGGCTACGGCGGGCAGGCAAGTGCGTTCCAAACAAAGTTTGGGAACGAGGGGAGGTCGAGGGACTTCGAGGGATTGTTCGGCTGTGGCAGCGATGCCTTGTTTGTCACGACGCTCGGGTTGAAAGCGCCGCAAACGAGGTGGATCGCGCGCTCCGTCGCGCGATGTTAACTAGTGCCGGCGAACCCGCGCCGCCTTAGCATCGAGCGTCGGAGCGCTCGATCCACCTAGGCCTTGCGATAGTGGTCCGCCAGCGGATAACTCCGCGCCACCAAACCGAACGCAAGTGCCGCGACGAAGGCGAACGCGGCGAAGAAAAACATCTGGAACGCCGTCACTTCAAATCCGCCTGACTTAATGGCGTTGTTCACCGCGTCGTTCTTCACCCCGGCGTTCACGACCAGCACCCAAAGATTCCCGATCGTGACCGACAAATTCCAAAAGGCCATGATCACGCCCTTCATCGCGAGAGGCGCCTGGCTGTAGGCGAACTCGAGGCCCGTCGCGGAGACGAGCACTTCCCCGAGGGTCAGGAACGCGTAGGGCACGATCTGCCAGGCGATCGAGAACGCGTTGCCGTTATTGAGCACCACCTGCATCGCGCCGACGAAGATCCAGGCGACCCCGGCCAGCGCGATCCCCATCGTCATTCGACGAAGCGCAGTCATCTCATACCCGCGCCGGCGCAGGAACGGATAGAGCACGAGGTTATTGAAAGGAATGAGCACCATCACGAGCGCCGGGTTGAGCGCCTGCATTTGCGAAGATTGGAACCAGCTGGGTTTCGTCATCGCGTCGGCCTGCAACACCCAGGTCGATGCCTTCTGGTCGAAGAGCGACCAGAACGGTGTGACGAGCGCGAAGAGAACCAGCACCCGCAGCACCGAGCGCACGCCCGCGATCGCTTCGTCCGGATGTCTGCCGCGGACCGCGTCGAGCTGCAGCCAGACGCCGATCCCGCCAAACCCGATGATCGCCACCAGCGCAAGGCACGCCGCGATCACGAACCCGAATTTCGGGATGAGCAGGAACGACCCGACCGCCGTCGCCGCGCCCACGATCGCCAGGACGCGCCCGGTGTTCCCCGCCATGAGCGCGGACCGCGAAATGTTGAGGAACGAATGCGGATCGGGCGGGGTCGGCGGGAGCATGACGTATTGTTTGCGGGCGATCCAGAGGACGAACGTCGAGACGAACATGAGCGCGCCCGGAATCCCGAATGCGATCGCCGGCCCGAGCTGCTGCAAAAAGATCGGCATCAGGAACGAGGCGAAGAGCGACCCGAAATTAATGATCCAGTAGAACGCGTCGAACACCACCTTCGCGCGGTGTTTGTTCGTCTGGTCGAATTGATCGCCGACGAACGACGCCACGCACGGCTTGATCCCTCCCGAGCCGAGCGCAACCAGCGACAGCCCGACGTAAAACCCCATCCGGTTCGTGACGAACATCGCCAGGCAAGCTTGCCCCGCGCAGTAGACCAGGCTCAGCCAGAAGATCGTGTTGTATTTCCCAAAGAACCGGTCCGCGATCCAGCCGCCGAGCAGCGGAAAAAAGTAAACGCCGATGACGAAGGTATGGAAGACCTCCTTCGCCGCGCTCCCCCGCTCCGCCTCGGGCAAATACGCGAGCAACGACGTGGCGAGGAACACCGTCAGGATGTTGCGCATCCCATAAAAACTGAACCGCTCGCACCCTTCGTTGCCGATGATGTAGCGGATCTGGCGCGGAATCGGCGCCTTCGGATCCGGCACCGCCGGGTTCTCCGGGTCCGCGACTTCCGGATCGATCACGTCCTGCTTCATCGTCGCGAGCGTCGGTTGCGCGGAACCGGCGCGCAACCGCAAAAACCCCGCCGGCCAATTGGGTTTATCGCGTGCCACCAACGCCGCCGCGAAAGCGAGCGTTGTATCCCCAAGCTTCTTTTGAGTACGAACGGTAGGAGCTCTGGCCAGGGGCCATCATGCTCACGGGGTTTGGGTGGGCGCTGGCTGAGCGGTTGACGGCAACTTCTGGTTCACTGAGTGACTCCGTAGCTCAAAAGTAAAGACGATTCCCAGTAACAGCGCCGATACGAGGACGAAAATCGTGACGCGCTTTGCCCAAACGAAACGTTGGTTCTCCTCGTTTTACCCGTTTCCATTCACTCTTAAGCACGAGCTGACCATTTTCACGAATGGCAGGAATACACCGAATCGCATCGCTGAACCGTGACTCATTAAAATGCCGCTTTGAGGCATTTAGCTCTTCTATCAATTTCTTGTGGCTTGGGCTCCTGTCATTCGGACTAAGCCGTAGAAGAATGCGGTTAGACGAGAGAACAACGTCGCGATGCGGCTCCCTTACTGCTTCCGAAAGAGCCACAAAATCCAATTTTTCCCCCTGCTCGTGTCGAAAGACTTCGTCTATGTATTGGATAGCAGTCAGTGCCGCAAAGTAGGAGCAAAGATCCTCTCGTAATCCATCGATCCACGCCTGTCGTAATTCTGACAACTTTTGCTCCTTCGAAAGCACCAGGTTCAAAAAAGAAAACAGCCCTGCGACCAGCGCCGCAGTGATCGCACCGGCTGGGACAAGCCAATTCGTTGAGTCCCGGGTCACTTGGGGGGATGACGAGTATCGTCCACGATACAAAGACTCGGATTGGCGACTATGCCTGGGCTTCGCCCGGGGGTCGAGGAGCAACGCATTGCGGAAGACGATAACGGCAGATGTGCGGACAAGAAAATCGCGACGGAGGGTGGACCGTGCCGAAAAGGCGAATCAACCGAACTTATCAATCAGCGATGATATCGCGGCACGACAGAGGCGTGGCCACGTGTTCCAGAGATTGGCGTTCGGCGTCGACGCCGAGAAACACTTCGACGATGGCGCCGACGATCATCAGCGCAGCGCCGACCAGGTAGCCGGCAAACAAGGCGGTCTTCGACCCGGTGCCGATGATCCAGCCGAAAAGAATCGGCGCGCCGACGCCGCCGGCCAAAGTTCCAAAGGCGTAGAAGATCGCGATGGCGAAGGCGCGGATTTCGAGCGGGAAAATTTCGCTGACGGTGAGGTAAGCAGAGCTCGCGGCGGCGGAGGCGACGAAGAAGATGATCATCCAGGCGATCGTTTGGGTTTGGGCGGTGAGAAGGCCGGCGTGAAAAAGCCAGCCGGTGACTGCGAGCAACAGACCGGAGATCGCGTAGGTGGCAGCGATCATTTTTCGGCGGCCGATCGTGTCGAAGAGATGGCCGAGAACGATCGGGCCGAGGACGTTCCCGAGCGCGAAGGGCAACAGGTAACCGCCGACGTTTTGGGCGGGCACATTATAGAACCGCATCAGGACGAGGCCGTAGGTGAAGAAGATGGCGTTGTAGAAAAAGGCCTGGGTCAGCATGAGCACGAAGCCGAGGACGGAGCGGCGTCGGTGTTCGTGCGCGATGGTGTGCCACATTTCGGACCAGGGAGTATGGGTCCGCGTCTGGACGCGCGTGGCTGGAGTATCATGCGGGATTAAAGTGTTCGCCGGAACGGCTCGCTCGACTTCATCCAAAATCTGTTCTGCTTCGGCCGACCGGCCGTGAATAAGGAGCCAGCGCGGACTTTCCGGGATCCAGCGGCGGAAAAAGATCACGATCAAGCCGAGCACGGCGCCGATGCCGAAAGCGAGCCGCCAGCCCAGCCAGACCGGCAGATAATTTGGATTCAGGAGCAGAACCGTGGCGCCGGAGCCCGCTGCCGCGCCCACCCAATAGGAACCGTTGATCATCAGATCGACGCGGCCCCGGACGCGTGCCGGGATTAGTTCATCGATCGCCGAATTAATCGCCGCGTATTCGCCCCCGATCCCGGCGCCAGTGAGGGCGCGAAAGAAGGCGTAACTGGCGAAGCTCCACGAAAACGCGGTGGCTGCGGTCGCCGTCAGATAAACAGCGACGGTGATGAAGAATAACTTCTTCCGGCCAAGGCGGTCGGTTCCGTAGCCGAAGACGAGCGCGCCGATCACCGCGCCGATGAGATAACAAGTCGCGCTCGCACCGACTTGCGCATCGGTCAGGCCGAGAGTGTCGCGGTGGGTGAGGATTCCGCCTAACGACCCGGCAAGCGTGACCTCGAGGCCGTCGAGGATCCACGTCGCGCCGAGCGCGCCAACAATCAGCCAATGCCACCGGGTCCACGGCATTCGATCCAACCGCGCCGGAACGTAGGACTCCACCCATTCCCCCTGCATCCTCGCGAACATAGGTGGATCGCGTCCCGCTGTCGCGGGATCGCGCGATGTTTATGCGGCATCGAGCGCGGAGCGCTCGATCCACCTTGACGCGACGCGGTGCTTCAGTCACAACGGTTCCGTGAAAAATCCAACCGCGCTCTCGCGTCGGGGATTCACGAAACTCCTGGGGGCGGGCGCTGCCTTCGCGGCGTTGCGGCCGGCCCTGACTCTTTCGGAATCCACGCCGAAACCGACCGAAACAAAAAGCTCCGACGTTGTCCGGCTCAGTTCGAATGAGAATCCTTACGGGCCCTCGCCGTCCGCGCTGAAAGCGATGACGGCCGCGTTCGCGCTGGCGTGGAAATATCCGGACGAAACGCAGGACGATCTCGTTGAAGCGCTCGCGAAACTGAACCAGGTGGCGAAGGAAAATATTCTTTGCGGCGCCGGCTCGGGCGAAATCCTGAAAGTGGCGGTCGCGGCCTTTACCGGGCCGGGCAAGAAACTCGTCGTCGGCGATCCGACGTTCGAGGCGGCGGCGGGCCACGCCAAAGCGAGCGGCGCGGAAGTTGTGAAGGTGAAATTGAATTCCGCCTACGCGCATGACCTGCCGAAAATGTCGGAGCCGGCGGGCGTGGGCCTTCACTACATTTGCAATCCGAATAATCCCACCGCGAGCATCACGCCGAAGGCCGACCTCCGGGCTTTTCTCGCGAAGGTGCCGCGCGAGACGATCGTCCTGGTGGACGAGGCGTATCATCATTTCGTCGAGAGCCCGGATTACGAGAGCGTGATCCCGCTGGTGAAAGAGTACCCGAATCTGGTCGTGGCCCGGACGTTCTCAAAGATCTACGGCATGGCCGGGCTACGCTGCGGGTATTGCGTCGCGCAGCCGGACAAGATCGAGCTGATGCGCACACAACAGTCGTGGGACAGCGTCAGCATCATGGCGATCGTCGCGGCGCGGGCGAGTCTGGACGACGCGGCGCAGGTCTCCAACGGGTTGAAAAACAATTCCGAGGTCCGCAAATATGTTTGCGGGGAACTCGACAAACTGAAGTTCACTTACATTCCGTCACACGCGAACTTCATGATGATCGACATGCGCCGGGAAGTGAAACCGCTGATCGCCGCGTTCAAGGAGAAGAAGGTGCAAGTGGGCCGGCTGTTCCCGCCGCTGCCAAACTTCCTGCGCGTGACGATCGGGACGAAGCCGCAGATGGAGAGGTTTGTGGCGGTGTTTAAGGAACTCGCGGCGTAGGCGCGGCCGTTCGCCGACGAAGCTCCAAATCCCAAGCACCAAATCCCAAAGAAACTCCAAGCACCAAATCTCAAAAAAGAATTCCCGATACCAGCGTCTTTTTGGAGCTTGGAGCTTGGGATTTCTTTGTAGCTTGGGATTTGGGGTTTGGAGCTTCGGTCGCCGACGACGACCCCTATTCTTTCGCGATCTTTCCGCCCCACGACAAAATCTTGGCCTTCGTCCCGGCCGCTTCGGCTTCCTTGATTTCGCCGTTGCGATTGTAGAAGAGCGAGAGGCTCGTCCAGGCGATCTGGTCGTTAGGCCGGAGCTCGGTCGCTTTCCGGCCGGCTTGGATCGCTTCGGGGAAGCGGCCGGTCTTCATCAGGGCCATGCCGAGCGCGTGCCAGCCATCGAAGAACGACGGGTCCAGCTCCACGCAACGGCGGTATTTTTCCACGGCGGCGTCCAGTTCGCCAATCGCGAGATCGCCGTTCGCATCGTCGAAGAGCTCCTCGAGCGCGGACATGGCGGAGGACCAGCCTTAGGTTTCCGCCGGCGGCGGCGCGCTTTCCTGCAGACCCGCGGCGCGGCGGCGTTCGCGAAGCCATTCGTCAAATACGACCGTCCGTTTGCTCTGCAGATAATTTTTTTCGTAGGTCGTCTTCGCCTGCGCGAAACCCGCGGGATCGCCGGGCTCGCGCGATTCGAGGACGACCACGAGGCCGCCGGTCGGCGTCGCAACGAAATCGCTCGTGTCGCCGGGATTCAAGTCGCGGACCGCGCTCTTGATCGAAGGCAGATCCGGGGCGTCCGGCGGCTTTTGTTCCGGCTTCGCGTCGGGCGCTGCGGGCGTCGGTTTGGGCGCCGGGCTCTCGATGATCGAAAACGGCGGAACGCGCTCGGCCTGGAGACCCATTTGCGCGAGCGCCTTGTCCACCGGCGTGCCGGCTTTGGTCGCTTCGCGAATGGTGCGCGAGACGTCACTGGCCCGCGCCGAAACCAATTGTTTGAGGCGCTCCTTCGTCACTGTGTCGGTGATCTTCGGTTTCGCTTCATCCAGCGTGAGCGGCCGGGACGGCGTCATCCCGAGCAAATGCAAAACGTAAAACCCTTCCGTGCCCTGGACGGCGTCACTGATCGGCTCGTCCGGTTTGATTTGGAAAGCGTACTGCGCCAGCTGGGTCCCCGGCGGCAGCTTGGGATCTGGCGCGGCGGCGGTAAATTCGCCCGTCGCCGTGACCGGGACGTTCAACTTCGTCGCCACGTCCGTGAACTTCGCTCCTTTTTCCATGGCGGCCTGGACGAAATCGTTGGCGCGATTCGCCAGTTTCTGGAGGGCATCGATGCGCTCCTTGCCGGTGAGCTTTTTCTCCTCGTCGTTAAAAGCAAACGCGACGAATTCCACCGCCCGTTTCTCGTCCGTCTTCAGCTCCGCCTTGTGGGCCTCGAAATATTTCGCAATGTCCTCGTCGCTAACTTTGAGGTCTTTCTTGAAATCCTCTTCGCGAAAACGGACCACGGCGACGTGGAGTTTTCCGTAAGCCTGGTCGTAGTATTCGGCCGTCTCGGAATCGGCGACGTGCAGGCCGGTCCCTAACAAATCCTTGAGGCGATTCAGGGCGAGCTGATCGGAAACCAGTTCCTCGATCTGCGCGTCAGTGAATCCCAGCGGGCCAAGCCGGTTCTGGGTGAACTCGGTGTATTTGGCGGCATCGAAGCCGTTGGCGCCCTGGAACGCTGGCAGCGTTTTCACGAACTCGACCACTTCCTTCGTGCCGGGACGAATGCCGAGGGCCTTCGCCTCATGATCGAGCACGAGGCGATTGAAGGTGAAGTTCACATAGGCGTCCGTCTCGGACATCGGGCGCATCATCAAATCCTGGACGAGCTGCGAGAGCCCGAGCATTTGGGCGAGCGTCATGAGCCGGGCGCTGCGCTGGAATTCCACCTGCGTGATCGGCCGCTCGTAAATCCGGCCGAGGTCGCTCTGCCGGTTCGCGCTCAAATCCGTCTTGTTGAAATAGAAGATGAACGGAATGGCCAGGATCGCGATGACGATCATCAGCCACTTATGGTGCTTGCGCATTACGGTGATCATAG
This sequence comes from Chthoniobacterales bacterium, assembly GCA_035941675.1. Taxonomy (GTDB): domain Bacteria; phylum Verrucomicrobiota; class Verrucomicrobiia; order Chthoniobacterales; family UBA10450; genus AV80. The sequence goes on along the minus strand of DASZDT010000013.1, from coordinate 86,486 downwards.
GAGCGGGAAATTTTCCGGTTGGAGAGGGGCAGAACTTACGGCGAGTTGCCGGTCAGCCAACTGCTTTTTCAGGTCTGTTGGCCGGAAATGGCGGCGCGGGCTTTGAGTCGCAGGGCGTTTAGACGGATGAACCCCGTGGCGTCCGACTGGTTGTAGGCATCGGCCCCGCCCCCTTCCATGGTCGCAACCTGCGGGTCGTAGAGGCTCTTCGGACTTTTGCGGCCGGCGGCGATGATGTTGCCCTTGTAAAGCTTCAGCCGCACGATGCCCGTCACGTCGCGCTGGGTTTCGGTGACGAGCGCCTGCAACGCGTAACGTTCCGGCGCGAACCAAAAGCCGTTGTAAACGAGTTCGCTGTATTTTGGGATGAGGCTGTCGCGCAGGTGCATTACTTCGCGGTCCATCGTGAGCGATTCCATCTGGCGATGGGCGAAATGGAGAAGCGCGCCCCCCGGCGTCTCGTAAACCCCGCGACTCTTCATGCCCACGAACCGGTTCTCGACGAGATCGACGCGGCCAACCCCATGTTTGCCGGCGAGTTTGTTGAGCGTCTCCATGACGCGCAATGGCGAAAGCGCCGCGCCATTTACCGCGACGCAATTTCCATCGCGGAATTCCAGCTCGACGTATTCCGCTTCATCGGGCGCGTCCTCAGGCGCGACACTGAGCTTGTACATTCCGCGCGCTTCCTCCGCGCTGGCGTCGAACCAGGGATCTTCCAGCATTCCGCTTTCGAAACTGATGTGGAGTAGGTTCCGGTCCATCGAGTACGGCTTCGCCGCGCTCGCTTCCACCGGGATTTTTTGCGCGGCCGCGTAGGCGATCATCTCGGCGCGGCCGGGGAATTCCTTTCGGAACCGTTCCTCGCGCCAGGGCGCAATCACCTGGAGCTCCGGCGCGAGCGCCGCGGCGGTCAGTTCGAAGCGGACTTGATCGTTCCCCTTCCCCGTCGCCCCGTGAGCAATTGCGTCCGCGTTTGTCCGGCGCGCGATCTCGACCATTCGCTTCGCGATCAGCGGCCGCGCGATGCTGGTCCCGAGAAAATACTGGCCTTCGTAAATCGCGCCGGCCTGGAGCATCGGAAAGATGAAGTCGCGCGCGAACTCCTCCCGCAAATCGTCGATAACGCATTCGGCCGCGCCGGTGCTGAGGGCTTTCTGCTCGAGGCCGGCAAGTTCTTCCTCCTGCCCGATGTCAGCGCAGAACGCGATGATTTCCGCCTGATAATTTTCCTTGAGCCACCGCAAAATGACGGACGTGTCGAGCCCGCCGGAATAGGCCAAAACAATTTTCATTTAATCGCCGAACGAAATGTCTACGTCGCGCGCGGTCTGGACCAATTCACCATCGGGCGGGACGAGGCGCAGGCGGTTCACGGCGTCAGCAATCGGCACATGACGGACCTGGTAATTTTGATAGCTAACCATCGAGCCGAATTGTTTTTCGCGGATCAGCTTCACCGCCTTCACGCCGAAGCGAGTCCCGAGAATCCGGTCGAGGGTTGTGGGGGTTCCACCGCGTTGGAGATGACCAAGAACGGTGCAACGCGTTTCCTTCCCCGACCGGGCTGCGATCTCGCCGGCCACGACATTGCCAATGCCGCCGTAACGGTCTTCGCCTTCGTCGCAGTGACGCATCACGACCTGCCCGTCCCGCGGTTTCGCTCCTTCCGCCACCACCACGATCGCCGACTTGTTCCCGCGCGCGGCCCGCTTTTCGATCGCGGCGCAGACTTTATCGTAATCGAATGGAATCTCCGGGATCAAAATGATGTGGGCGCCGCCGGCGATGCCGCCGTGGAGCGCGATCCAGCCGGCGTGGCGGCCCATAACTTCGAGGACCATGACTCGTTTGTGGCTCGTGGCCGTGGTGTGCAACCGGTCGAGCGCATCCATCACCGTGGCGACCGCGGAATCGAACCCGAACGTCATCGCTGTCGCCTCGAGATCGTTGTCGATGGTCTTGGGAACACCGATGCAATTGATGCCAGCGGCCTGGAGCTGTTGGGCGGTCGCCATCGAGCCGTCCCCGCCGACGACGACCAGGCCATCGACCCGGAGCGACTTCAACACTTCGCGCGCGTCGGCGATTACTTTCTCGGCTACCTCCGTCCGCTCGCCCGCGCCGACCTTGGCCACGAAATGGCCGCGATTTGTAGTCCCGATGATCGTGCCGCCGCGCGGCATGATGCCCGCGGTATCGCGCCGGGCTAACGACTTGTAGTTACCCGGCGGAAGCAACCCTTCGAACCCATCCAGAAAACCAAGGACTTCCCAGCCGAGCTTGTCGGCGGCGAGAACCACGCCGCGGATCACGGCGTTCAATCCCGGGCAATCCCCGCCGCTCGTCAGCACGCCGATACGGGGCTTGTTCATGTGCGCCGGCTAAAAAATCAGAGCGTTTTCTTGGGATCGATCATGCGGCCGCCGGCGGCCCACTGGTCGTAGAGCTGCCACCCGCGCGCCAGAAGCTGGCCGCCTTCGGTGAAACGGTTGGCGCTTCCGAGCATCACGATGATAAGGCTTCGCGGCGTCACCTTCGTGTGCTCCCCTTGTTTTTGAATCTCGGCTTCGCGATGCGCGGAAAGAATGAGGCAGTCTCCGGCGCGCGCCGTCTTTCCCGTCTTCACGCCATCAACGCCGTTGGCGCCGAGGAGCTCGTTCGTGTTGCGCAGCATGTAGGCTTTCTTTTGCCCGCCGCGGTCGAAGGAAATCTGGCGTTCCTTTTGGGACACATAAAAACGGAAGGCCGGTTTGTTCATCGCATAGCGCGAAAGCCGCGCCAGATCAGAGGCGGTCGAGAACGGCATCGAGCGTTCACCGGTATCGATCCCGTGCGGGTTGACGAACCGCGTCCGGTCCATCAGCAACGACTTCGCGAGAAAATTCATCTGGCCGACGAACACGGCCACGGGGCCCCCGTTGCCCGCGGCAGGGACGACGGTCTGGAGGGCGGCGCCCACCTGGTTGGCGAGCGTGTAAGCCGCGACGTTATCGGATTGGACGAGCGCGGCATACAGCAGGTCGCGCAACGTGATGCGATCGCCGGGCTGAAAGCCGATCAGGTTTTCCCCGGTCCCGACAAAGGCCTCGGGCGGAATCGTAGCGAATTGGTTGAGATCGCCGCCACGCTTTTCCGACCAATCGAGCACGACCATTGCGGTTGCCACTTTGGTCAGGCTGCCGACCTGCCGTTTGTCGCGGGCATCGACCTGCTCGAGGACGAAGCCCGTCTGGGCGTCGATGATCACATAGGCAGTCCGAGCGGCGCTAGCGGCGCGAACGGCTGGAAAAAGAAGGGCGAGCGAAAAAAGAGCGACGAGAAAGCGGCGAGAAATCATTGCGGCAACGAAAATCGCTGCACGTTAATCGCCGCCGTTCCGTTCGCAACCGGCGAATCCGGCCGCCGCAAACTTAATGCAGCGCGAGATCGGCGCGCGTGCCGTAACGAAACGCGTTCGGGCTGAGCACGAGATAAATCCGCTCCGCCGCGTTCACGAGATCGAACGGCCTGGCATAACCGAGGCCGCTGGCCCGGAGAGTTCCACCACGACCCTGGAGGTTGCTGCCGCCGGCCATATCGAATTCATAAACGACCACGCCACGGTCAACGTCGGTCACGCGTACGTGCAACATCAGATGCGATTGACCGGCACCGAGATGTCCGAAGAAGAAACGGGCCGCAGGATTACCGCCATCGACCATTTGGAATTCGCCCTCGACCAGCCAGCCGGTCTTTGGCGTTTCGTAATCCTTCAGCATGCGAGCCGGCGCGATCTTCTCGAGCTGCTCTTTGAGGTCGCCGGCAAATTCGACGGGCGTGAGCGCTTTGCGAATCGGCATTTCGCCGTCCGAGTTTGTCTGGTGACCGGTGAAGACCGCGGTGTCGATGCAGAAGGGACGAATGTAAATCGCTTTCGGTTCATACGCGCCTACTCCGCAGCTGGTCGTCATGTAAACGCCCTTGGAGTCCTTGGCGTCCGCCGTGGTCGTGCGCGTCGAGCCCGCGACCTGGGTGTGGGTGACGTACATGTCGGCGCAAGAGCAGAGAAGAAGGCTGGAAAGGAGAGCGAGGCAAGATTTCATATTTTGGATTTTAATTCGTCATCCGCGGCAGCCCGCCTCGAGGACAGACCACGACAGATTGTTCACGATTACAGATGCAACTCCCGTGCCGCTCATTTGGGAAAGTTCGGCGGCACGACACGGCGCAGCGCGGGCTGACGCGTCGCTCGTCGACGGACAAAATGAACGCCGAATACCGCGAGCGCGAGCGCGGCCGCGATCCAGGTCGACGGTTCCGGCACCGCTGCCGGCACGACCTCCCAATAACCGTTCAGCAAATCGACTTCCGTCGCGCCGGCATACCCGGTGAACGAAAAATGGCTTAGGTTCGCGCTCTGGTCTGAAGCGAAGATCAAACGGTCCGTGGACCCGTTGCCAACGGTGTTCGCAGTGCCGCTCCAATTGTCGATCGTGAGCGTGAACGAGCTGGGCGTGAAAGAGGCGAAGGTCAACACGCCGGCCGTTCCCGTGCCGAAGTCGAGGTGCGAGCCCGACGCGGTCAGAGTCAGGGCACCGACACCGGGGGCGCTCGCACTGCCTTCGGAGAAATTGCCTTTGCCGAACGTACCGCCGGCCAATGTCATCGTGGCCGTGTTGTTGACCTGGTTGTTGTTGCCGAGCAGGAAAGTGCCGCCGGAATTGACGGTGACATTGCCCGTCGAACCCAGCGCGCTGCCGGAGCCGGCTGCCGTTAAGGTGCCGCCATTTACCGTGGTCGAGCCGCTGTAGGTATTGGCGCCCGTAACGATCTGGATGCTGGCGCCGTCTTTGGTCAATCCGCCCGTTCCGCTGATCACGCCAGCAAAGGTCGTCGTTCCCGACGAAGTTCCGACCGTCAGCGTATTTCCATTGAGTCCAATGAGAGAACTGGAGGCGCCAGTGAGAGAGGCGACGGCTTGCGGCGCGCCCAGAGTCAGCTTCGAACCGCCGGATCCGCTGTCGTCCAAAATGATCGGCGAGCGCCCATTGGCAGTGGGAAGCGCGTCGACGACGTTGGCGTTGAGAATGCCGCCGTTGCGAATGTAAGTCGGGCCGTTGTAGCTGTTGGCGGTGTTCTCATTCACCGTGACGCCGTCGACCACGAGATCGGAATTCGGAGACGCACCGGTAATTCCGTTCGTGTTGATGTTAACTGTGCCGCCGCCAGAGATGGTCAAGGTGGTGCCGTTTTTCGAAAGGCCCCCGGTAAGATTGAGGGTGCCGCCGCCGGCGTTAATCGTCGCGTTGGTCGCGGCGTTGATCGGGCCGGCGAACGTGCTCGTCCCGCTATTGTGGAGCGCTCCCCCGTTGCTAATGCCGGTTCCATTCAAGGTCAGCGGTTCAGCCGTCGAGTAATTGACGCTGTTAAGATTCAACGCCGCGCCATTGGCCACCGTGGTTCCGCTCGCGGCGGTGCCGAGGGCGTTGTTCGTGTTCACCTGCAACGTCCCGGCGCTGATCGTCGTGCTCCCCGTGAACGTGTTCGAGCCGCTCAGCGCCACGGTGCCGCTCGTATTCTTCGTCACCGTCGTGTTGCCGGCCAGAATCGCGCTCACGGTTCCGCTTTGCAGCGTGAAAGCCGACCCGGTTAAAGTGCCCGTCCCGGTTCCGGCGATCGTTCCGCTGGAAAGCGTAACCGCACCGAGCGTTTCGCTAAAGGTTTGGACATCGAAAGTGCCGCCCGAAACGTTCAGGTTGCTCGAGTTCGCGATCCGGTCGTTCGCTGAAATTTGCAGTGTGCCGGCACTGACGTTCGTCGCGCCGGTATAAGTATTCACTCCCCCGAGCACCGCGGTGCCGCTGCCGGTTTTGTTGAGCGCCCCTGTGCCGCTGAACACGCCGTTGGCCGTGAACGTGAACGTCGGATCAACCGTGATTGTGCTGGCCGAGTTTCCGAGGACGAAATTGCGGGTCGAAGCGAACGTCGCCGCGATGTCCAGGGTAGCGGCGTTGATGGTGACCGCGCCGCCGATTGCTCCAAGCCCGGCGCTGGTCGAGACGATCACCGTTCCGCCGTTGAGCGTGGAGCCGCCGGAATAGGTATTCACGCCGCTGAGCGTCAACGTTCCGTTGTCGCTTTTCGTCAACGCGCCGGTGCCGCTGATTACTCCGCTTTCAGTAATGTTGCTGGCGCCGCCGAACGTCGTGGTGAAGCCGCCGTTCGTGATGCCTCCACTCAAAGTCAGCGTGCCCGCGTCGGAACTGATTTCGCTGGAAGATCCGAGCGTAATCCCACCCGAATAGCTGTTGGTGCCGCCGATATTCCGAAGCGCGCCCCCGCCTGAAATCCCCGTGCCGTTCAAGGTCAGCGCTTCATTGCCGACCGCGATGGTGCCTTCGACTTCAAGCGCGGCGCCGGACGACACCGTCGTGCCGCCGAGCGTCGTTCCCAGGGCGGAACCGTTTTGGATGTTCAGGATGCCGGCGCTGACGGTCGTTAGGCCGGAGTAGACATTAGCGCCCGAAAGCACGATCTTGCCCGCGCCCTGCTTCGTGATCGTCGTGCCGGCGTTGACCTCCCCCACCGGACCGGACAGGTTGACGTCGACGCCGCTCGCGGTTGTCCCGCTGGCGATGTTGAAAACTTGATTCGTGTAGAGCGAATAGTTTCCCGTAATCGTCGTGGTGACATTGCTGGCGCTACTGACGATTCCTCCCCCGATGTAGAGTATCCCGGTGCCGGTAACGACGCTGCCGCCATTCACGGTGAGAGTGCCGACGTACTCGGTGAAGTTGTTGAGGTTCAAGGTGCCCAGCAAATTGACGGTCGTGTTCGCGCCGTAGAGCTGATAATTGGCGCCCAGTTGCACGGTCGCCGTGCTGCCGGCGCCGCCGATCGTAATCGCTGGGGACTGGATTGAGCCAGGCTTGGCCAGGACAAGCGTCCCCTGGTTAACGGTGGTCGCGCCCGTGTAGGTGTTCGACGCGGCACCGCTCAGCGTGAGCGTGCCCGTACCGTTCTTGGTGAGCCCGCCGGCCCCGCTGATGACGCTCGTTATGGTGACGTTGCCCGCTCCGGTTTCCGTGAACAGGAATCCGCCATTGTTGACGTTGCCGCTCAACGTCAGGGTGCCGACGTCTGAGCTGATGCTGCTTGCCGAGCCGAAGGTGATCGCGCCGCCGAAGCTGTTCGTGCCGCTAACGTTTCGGAACGCGCCGCCGCTTGAAATGCCCGTGCCGTTCAAGGTGAGCGCTTCGGTGCCGACCGTAATCCCTCCTTGAATCTGGAGCGCCGCGCCAGAGGCAACGGTTGTCCCGCCGGTCCCGGCGCCGAGCGCGGTGTTGTTTTGAATAGTCAGAATGCCGGCATTGATGTTGGTGCCGCCACGATACGTGTTCGCGCCCGAGAGGGTGAAGCTGCTCGCCCCGCTCTTCGTGATCGAATAATCTTTGCTGCCGCTGCCCGTGTAGATGATGCCGCTTAACGTCACCACGCCCGCGCCGTCACCGTTCAAAGTCAGCACGATGGAATTCGCGCTCGCGATAAAGTTATTCGCGATACTTTGCGCGTTGGAAGAAAGCTCCGTTATCGAGTTGGTTGTTGTGCTCGTGAACGCCAGCGCACCGCCGCCGAGGAAATAGCTCCCGCTCCCGATGGAAAAAGTAATGTTCCGGAGCTGGAACGTCCCGGCGATGTTCTGGTTAAGGGGATTGAGCGCCGTCCCCGTGTTCGTATTGCCACCGAAGGTCAAATCGGTCGTATTGGTGCTGGTGGGCGCGGTGCCTCCCCAGTTCGCCCCGGTGCTCCAGTTCACGTTCCCGCCGTTACCAGTCCATATCCCGTTCAAGGCCTGGGCGTGTGGGACCGTGGCGAGCAGGACCAGGGCGCACAAAAACCGCGTAACGCCAACAGGCAGAAACGCGAAGCCAGAATGGCGGATAGGCCAGCTGCGGAGCATCGTCGGGTGCAATTAGCGGCTTCCATGCCGCTTACGTATTTTACCGATATTCGGTGGCACGAGGCCTGCCGCCGGAGCCGCGACGAACCGGCGTTAGCGGAGGCCTCGACGACGGCAGCGGGCATCGTCTTCCCGGGTAAGAAGCCCATTTTCGTGGTTTCGGCAGTCGCAGCAAAAGGTTCGTCCATCGCGCCCAAAACTACGGACGAGCTTCCCAAAACTTTGGAAACCCTCCAATTCGGGGCCGCCCCCGGTCTAATTCGCGCGGGATGCCGCTGAGATCAGATCCCCGCGACCGGGTGCGGAACGTAGGGCGCCTCGAGGCGTCCGACGACTTCGGCGGGCAAATCTAATTCCAGCGCAGCCAGAGCGTCATTAAGCTGGCCGGCTTTGGAAATACCGGCGATCGGCGCTACAACCGCCGGCTTTTGCAGGAGCCAGGCCAGAGCCATCTGCGCAGGCGGCACTTTCGCCTCCCGCGCCTCTGTCTCGAGGCGATCGACAACCCGCGCGTCCGCTTCGCTAATTTGTTCCCCGTAAAGCTGGTGGCCGTAAGAGTCGGTCTCGGCCCGGACCGTCTTCGGTCGGCGCTTGCCCGCGAGAAGCCCGCGCGCCAGCGGGCTCCAGGGAATCACGCCGATTTCTTGATCGAGACAAAGCGGGATCATTTCCCGTTCTTCTTCGCGGTAGAGCAGGTTGTAATGGTTTTGCATCGCGACGAAGCGCGTCCAGCCGCGGGCATCGGCGGTGAAAAGCATTTTGGTGAACTGCCACGCTGGCATGGAGGACGCCCCGAGATAACGCGCTTTGCCGGCGCGGACCACGTCGTGCAGCGCCTCGAGCGTCTCCTCGATTGGCGTCTCCGAGTCGAACCGATGAATCTGGTAGAGATCCACGTAATCGGTCCCGAGCCGGCGCAAACTCGCGTCAATCGCGGTCATGATATGCTTCCGCGAAAGCCCGCGATCGTTCGGGCCGTCGCCCATCGGATAAAAAACTTTCGTCGCGATCACGACGTTATCGCGCGCCCCGGCGAAATCCTTCAAGGCGCGGCCGAGCACTTCTTCACTCGCGCCTAAGGAGTACATGTCGGCGGTGTCGAAGAAATTGATGCCGGCTTCAAGCGCCTGCGCGATCAGCGGCCGGCCGGCTTCCTCATCCAGCACCCACGGACGCCAGCGGCTCGACCCGTAGGTCATCGTGCCGAGGCAGATCCGGGAAACCTTTAGGCCCGAGGACCCCAGATTGACGTATTCCATGGTTCGATGGCCCGCTCGTTGCAGGCGCGACCCGCGATTAGCGGCGGCCGAATCCCGCCGTCGTCGCCGGTTCGTTCTCCGGCTTGGGAGCGGAACGTTTGTCCCGAACCGGCCGCAATTCCACCGGACTCGAAGTTTTGCATTCCTCGCACCAATGTCTTTGGGAACTCGGCAGGCGTTTCCGCATCCCGCAGTTATCGCAAACGAAGACTTCTTTTCTCACGCGAAAGTAGTGTTACGGCGCAAGGCGGCTGTTGCCAAGTGTTGTTTTCCGGGGACGAAAAAAGCGGCGGGGCCGGCGACCCCGAGAAAAGGTTATGTTTGGGGCGAAAAAAGGCTTGCCACGGGGATTACAGTTTCTACAATGCGCCTCAAATCCCGCTTTTTTCTATGAACACGATGACGGCAGCCAAGCGTTTGTTGATTGTCCTTCTCTTTCTCTCCGGCCTCGCTCTTTGCGCCGTCGCCGCGACCTCCAAGGGCAACTGCCCCCTACCGGTCAGCGGCGCGTCGGCTGCCAACACGGACCCGGCCACGCAATCGCCCGAGAAGCCCGCGTGCAAACGCCGCGTCTTCCATAACGGCATGGTTATTTGTCTCCCCTGCCCGGCCGCCGACGCCCATGTCCGCCACGGAGACGATGATCTTGGCCCGTGCGATAAGCCCGGGAACGAAACTCCCCCCGGCCAAAACTAAGATTTGCCGCTCGGTAGGTCTCCGGTCAGGCTCGGTTCCTCGCGCTTCGGTTTTTTTGCGCTGCTCTCCGCCGCGCTAGTTCAATGCGGCTGCTGGGAAGGAACCAGCCGCGAAACGCTCGCCACCGTGCTGTCCGCGGAAGGTAGCGCGGAAATCAGCGCCGACGGCGGCCGCACTTTTTCCCCTCTCCGCTCGCCGCAAAGCGCGGGAAGGAACGCGGTCCTGCGCACCGGCCCGACGGATCGCGTGACCGTGACCCTTCTTCCTAACTGTCTCATCCATCTTGAACCGGACACGGCCCTAGAGCTCGGACGCATTGCCCTGGTTAAGGACGGCAACGAAACCGGCGCGGACGTTCGCGGTCGATTCGCCGAGGTGAAGCTTATCCGCGGCCGGATTTTCGTTTCGCACGAATGGGGCGAAGCCCCCGCGCGCCTGTCTGTCTCGCTGGCCGGCGGCGAACTTTCCACTCCGTCGAACGCGGCTTTCTGGGCCGAACTCGTGGAAGAAAAGATCCGCATCACCTGCGTCAGCGGTTGGGCTGAATTCCGGCCGTCGACGTCGGCCGTCCCAGCGCGGATTCGCCCGGGTTGGATCGGCCAATGGCCTTCCGCCGGCGAAAACCCCCGGCCGGCCGACACGGACCCGCGCGGGCAGGAGGACCTTCAGCGAGCGGCCGAACTGGAGCCGCAGATGCGCGAATTGCTGAACAAACAACGCAATGTGTTGCCTCGTTAGGCCGGCTTTTGGTGTCCGAAAAGTCCGGCTCGGCGCAGAATTAGCTTTAGACGGGGCGCGTGAACCGTTTTCACCGACCCATAGCCTCGATTCGCCAGCGCGCGGCGATGCCGATTCGTTGCGCGAAGAATTTGCTGCTTATGGGCTGCGGAGCGATTTTGTTCAGCACCTCGGCGTTGGCCGCGCCCGTCGACGAGATTACGCGCGCCGTTAGGGCCAATGGCGTGACCGATGTTTCCCAGGCGCCGCCGAAGCAATTCGTAAAGGTTTTCACCTCCATTGCGTTGCGGGCCCAGCCTCGGGACCTCCCTGCTTACGTTATCGCGGCGATCAATCTCCGCCCGGACCTCGCGCCCAATGCGGTGGCCGTCGCCGTCAAAGCCGCAACCAAAAACTGGGACGGCAAGCCGGCCGCCCTTTGCCTCGTGATCGATCGGATCGTCCGAGCGGCGATCGCTGCCGATCCCGACGCCGCCGTTTCGATCGCCCAGGCGGCCGCCTCTGCCGCGCCGCTTTCCCGCCATTGCATTATCAGCGCGGCGATCGCCGCGGCGCCGCCGTTGAAAGATCAAATCCTCGAAGCCGCTACCGCGAAAACTATCCCGTGGGCCTTCCTGACCTTTTCCGCAGCCGATGCCACCGCGTTTTCGTCGTGGGGCGCCAACCTCAATCCTGCAAACATTTCCCAAGTCGGGGGAAACGGCGCCGTCATTTCGCCCGAGCAACCGCCATCGCATTGAGGCCGCGGAACAACGATTCTATCGCGCCTTTTCCCGAGAAAGGTTTGCAATCCTACCTCTGACCTCGAATTATCCCGCTTGTGAATTCGGCTTTTCTCCTGGCAAGACGCACAGTTCCAGCAATCGCGGCCCTCGCGTTCGTTTTCGCGTTTAGCTGGGCCCGAGCGCAGGAAACTCTCGTGGCCAGCGCGGCCACCACCGAAGCGAGTTCGGAAGTCGCGCCAGAGTTGTCCATGGACCTGACGTCTGACCTCAATCCGCCTCTCCCAGTCGCCGCCACTGATCCCGCGGTTGAGACCCCCACCGCAGCGAACAACGACACCGGGGTCCCGCGGCGGTTCCACTACCATCTGCAACTTTCCGTGCGCGCCGTCTACGACGACAACATCAATCTCAATCGCACCAACCAGATCTCGGACTTCTACACTTCCATCGAACCCGCGCTCATGCTCGGCGTCGGCGACACCGAGGGGCGCACCGAGAATTATCTCCGCCTCGATTACATTCCCGCTGTTTTCCTTTTCGCCGACCATTCGGAGAACAATTCCCTCCAGCACGTGATTCGGTTGGAGGGCCAGTATCGCGCCAGCCGCCTGACGCTGAATTTGTCCCAAACCGTCCAGCTGATGGACGGCGTCGACGTTCAAACCCAAAACACGGCGGGCGGCCTCGACCAGCAAGTCAACCTCGACGTCGCTGGCCGCACGCAGTTCGACATCTACGCCACCCACTTCAACGCCGCGTATTACGTCACCGGGAAAACCTTTGTCTCAGCCGGCGCTGATTACACCAACAATCACTATTCCGACCTGATCAGCTCGCAGGTGATCACCGGAAACTTTTTCCTGAACTACAACTACAGCCCGAAAGTCGTCGTCGGGCTCGGTGGAACATTCGGCTACGACCAGGTCGAAGAGCCGAATCCCGACCAGGATTTTGAGCAGGCCAATCTCCGCGTCTCCTATCAGGCGACCGGAAAAATCGATTTCGCGGGCTCGGTGGGCGTCGAGTTCCGGCATTTCGAGGATGAGACGGTCGACACCCACGTCTCGCCCATTTTTGAGATCGGCGTGAATTACACGCCCTTTGATGGAACCAGGATTTCGCTGGCCGCGAATCGCCGCATTTATAATTCAGCCGTTCTGGCCGATCAAAATTACGCGATGACGAATATCACTGGCGGCATTCAGCAACGGCTCTTCCAGCGTCTCTTCCTCGGCTTCAACGGCGGCTACGAAACTTCCGATTACTTCAGCACGACCGGGGCGGCCGCGCCGAGCCGAAACGACGACTACTTTTTTGTCCAACCTTCGATTGCAGTGAGCGTCACTAGATTCTGGACCTTGGGCGCGTATTATTTGCATCGGGTCAACAGCAGCACGCTCGATGCATTTGATTTCCATGATAACCAGGTCGGAATTCGCGGCACGCTTCAGTTTTAAAGAGAGACTCGCGCGCGGGCTCGCGCTCGCCTTCGTCGTTTTTGTCGCTTTGGAGGCGAACGGCCAGTCGCCCACCGTCGCGCCCGATTCTTCTTCCGCGGCGCGCAATCTTCTCGTTCCATCGCCGCCAGTCTCGAACGGCCCGAGCGTCACCACGAATTCCGTCACCGCGCCTGCCGGTTACGTCTTGACCGCGAACGATCAGGTTGCCGTCGAAGTTTTCGGCGAAGAGGATCTGCGGACGAACGGCCGCCTCAACGGCGAAGGCAATCTGAGCCTGCCGCTTCTGGGATCGGTTCACCTTTCCGGCCTCACCCTCACGCAGGCGACCTCGCGCGTGACCGAACTTTACGCCCGCGATTACCTGGTGAATCCGAAGGTGAACGTTTCGCTCGTCAGTTACGCCAAACGGCGGTTCACGGTTCTCGGACAGGTGAATCGTCCGGGGAGCTTTGAAATGCCGGAAGGGAGCCCAGGCGGCATCGATCTTCTGGAGGCTGTCGCGATGGCCGGGGGCTACACGCGGATCGCCGCGCCGGAACGGATCACCGTGCGGCGCCACGGACCGAAGGGCGATGAGGTTTTGAAAGTGGACGGGAAACGACTGGCGCGCGGGGCCGGCACGAGCGACTTCAAAGTTTTGCCAGGCGACACGATCACAGTCGGGGAAAGCATCTTTTAGGAACGAGATGAACAGCCACACGATCTCACCGCTCCCGACGAGGCCGACCGAGCCGGCGTCCCCGGCCGCGCCTATCTCGCCGTCGCTGGGAAACATTGGCGCGGAACAACGGAATCGAGCGGACTTTCGCCACCTCTGGCACACGGTCCTGGAGAAGCTCTGGATCCTGATTCTTTGCACGATCGCCGGCCTCTTTCTCGCCCTCGGGTACCTCGCGCGGACGCCGAAGTTATACCAGGGGCACATCGTTCTCGAAGTGGACATTTCCGAGCCTACGGTGGTGCGAAGCGACGACATGTCGAGCCGGATGCGGTCCGCTTTTCTCGCCAGCCAGGATGCGTTGCGCACCATCGAACAGAACCTGACCAACCGCGCGCTCATGGCGCGTGTCATTCGTTCGGAATCTTTGGCGGATGACGACGGGCGCGCACTTCTTGGCCTGACGAAAGGCGCCGCTCCTCGCGCGAAAAAAGAAAGCGCGGCAAATACGGGCGCCACGGAGACCGCGCTCACTCAGACCGAGCAAGCTCTGGGCGGCGCGCTCTCCCAAATGGTGAAACCAGTCGTGCGCCGCGGCACCCGTCTCATCGATTTGTTTGTGCTGAATCAGGACCCGGCCCTGGCCCAGCGCCTCGCTGAGGCTGTGGGTCGCGAGTACATCCGAAGCTCGATCGAGCGTCGCGCGAATTTCGCCGAGGACACGTTGCGTTACCTGCTCGAGGAAGAAGAGCGGCTCAAAAGGAACCTGGCAAAAAGCGAAGCCGCAGTCGCTGAATATAAAGCCAAGACCCCCGACGCCCTCCAGCTTGGCGGCGGGGTAAATTCCAACACCAGCCAGAACACGGCGGGCCGAACCGGCGGCGTGGAAGAAAAACTGCAGGAGTTGAGCACGAAGTCGATGGCTGCGAAGACCGAACGGTTGCGGCTCGAAGGGGAGCTCGCCCAGATTGAACAAGCCGGCGATAATCTCGAAGCGTTGCTCTCCGTCCCGAGCATCGCCAGCGCGCCGGCCGTCGTCGAGCGCCGTCGCGACGTCGCCCAGGTCGAGGCCGCTCTGGCTACGCTCAGCCAGCGTTACAAAGAAAAACATCCGCGCATGATCGCGGCCAAGGCGGCGCTGAATGAAACGCGCGCCGCCCTCAAACAGACCGTGATGCAACAACCGGCGGTTTTGAAGAATGCGATCGAACAGGCGCGCGCGACAGAAGAATCGTTGCGCGGCGCGGCAGGCGAACAGGAGAAAGCCGCTCTCGCCCTGAACAAAGCCGCGATCGGTTACCAGGAACTCGCGCGCCAGGCGGATACCGATCGCGCGCTTTACGAGAGCGTCCTCCGTCAGATCAAGGAAACGGATTTGACGAAGGGCACGAAGGCCAACGCCGTCAGTGTTATCGAGCATTCGCCGTTGCCGGGAACTCCCGTCAGCCCAAGCACGATGCGCGTGATCGCGCTCGGTTTCCTCGGCGGAATCGCGGCCGGCCTCGCCACAATTTTTGGAATGAACGCGCTGGATCGTTCGGTTAAGACGGTCGACCAGGCGGAAACGACGTTCGCATTGCCCGTTCTGGCGGCCATTCCCGAAGTCTCGCGCGAGGAATCGAAAGGTCCCGACGCGGGGGCCAACGCTCCGCCCGGAACATCAAGCTATCGCCTCGTCGCCGAAGCTCCGGAAGGCCCGGCCGCGGAAGCGTTCCGGAATTTACGGGCCGCGCTTTCGCTTCTCGGTCCCGAAGCCGAACGCAAAATTTTTCTGTTCACCAGCGCGTTGCCTAACGAGGGGAAGAGCTTTACGAGCGCGAACTACGCGCTTTCCCTCGCGCAACAGGGCCACCGCGTTCTACTGATCGACGGCGATCTGCGGCGGCCGAGTTTGCACAAGATATTTCGCCAGGTCGGTGCCGACGGCGATCCGGCCGGAAATGGCGGGCAAGAGCAACACGGCATCGTCGATTATCTAGTCGGCGATGTCGCACTGAGCGATGCCGTTCGCATCGTGTCCGCGCGCGACGTCGACATTATCGGAACCAGCGATCCGAATTCCACCAGCACCGTGACCGCTACCGGCGGACAACTCTGCGTCCTGGCCGGCGGCCGGCGGGCGCCGAATCCGGCGGAACTGCTCAGCGGCCATTCTTTCGCCGAGTTGGTGGCGGAAGCCACTGCTGCCTTCGACCGCGTTGTGATCGACAGCGCGCCGGTCCTCGCCGTCAGCGACACCCTGCTGATGACGCCGCATGTTCAGACCGTAAACATGGTCGTGAGAGCGCGCCGCACCGCCCGCAACGCCGTGCAGCGGGCCATCCTGCTCCTGGGCGGAACGGGCACTCGCCCCGCCGGGGTGATCCTGAACCGCCTCCCGCGGAATCGCGGCACCGATTACTATTACTACTACGCATCCCACGGCTACGGCGCCGGCGAAGGTTCCTACACCGGCGGATACGCGGAGCAGAGCCGAACTCAGAAGCTCCGTCGCAAGAAAGCCTGATCCTGCTTTTCCCCTTCTTCTTTCTGTCGCTCTCCCCACGTCCCGCTCGCCCAGCATATGGCCAGGTAAGTCGCCACGAGGAGCTGGATCGAATAAATCTGGAACGGAAAATCCACCGTCGCGTGAAAAGCCACTCCGCTCAGCGCGAGTAAGACGCACGCCAACAACATCCGTTGCCGGCTACTCCACCCTTCTGCCTTCCGGTAATTGCGAACGCCGACCGCGATTCCGCCGAAGAATAAGACTCCGAGGATGGCGCCTCCGATCCAGCCCCATTCGAGGATCGTTTGCAAATAGTCGTTGTGGAGGAATCTCCAGGTGCCTTGGAGCTGGCCGTTCATTTCCTGCTCGAAATGCGGGAAGACGGCGCGGAACGTTCCCGGACCGAACCCGAAGACACCTGCCGGGCCCAACGCGCTCAGTCCCGCCCGGTCCGCGGCCCACCGCTGATCGGCCGGCAGATGGGTCGAGAGTTGTTGCCAACGCAAGAGCGGTTGATCGAGCCGCGACGCTTGCGCGACGGCGAACACCGCTACGGCCAGGACGGCAACGCCTATCGCGATGGATCGGAGGTCGCGTTCCCAGACTTTTGCCAGGAGAGGTCGCACCAACAGCCAACCCACGGCAATGAGCAGAACCAGACCAACCAATTGCGCCGCCCGTGACGTATTGGAACCGATTGCCAGCACCACCATGCCCGCGCTCACCCCAGCCAGCGTCACCCAGACGCCTCGCCTGTCTTTTCGAAAACTCCAGCAGGCCAAACCCACACTCGGCGGCAGGACAAGGTTCAGGAACGCTCCGGCGTTAGCGTGGTAATAAAACGACGCGAAGAACGTGGCTGTGTAATGCATTTCCGGCGGCGCAGGTTGCCAGAAGATCATCGGGGCGTGAGTGGCTTTTTGCAGAAGGCCGAGCAGCGAAATCGACGCAGCTCCGACCGCGATCGTGATCCAAAGGCGGAGCAGCCACCGTTGCCGCCGCGACATGTCAGCCACCAGGATCATCACCCCAAGCAAGAGACTCGCTCGAATCATGAACGCGCAGGTAAGGACATAATCCGCCGAACCAGCCAGGTACGGCATCACAGACGCGACCGGAACGAACACGCGAAAGGTCGAGTCGTAAGTGGCGTGGGCGTTCCACGCCATCCACCAGCCGAGCGCCAGCAGCGTGGGCGCCGTAATCATCAACAAGGCCGGGGCAGGCGGCAGGCGCCGGTCCACGATCAGCGACGCCGTCCACAAAAGAAGGACCAGCCCGAGAAGGAGGTTGATTAGCTCGATGCTTTCCGAGGTCGTCCCGCCGTAGATCCACGGCGCGACGAACAACGTGCCCAGGAAGAGCCAGAAGGAGAGCCCGCGAAGCGAGCCGCGTTGATTGATTGTTCGAATGACGCGCCGCCAGGACATTCCAGGCCAAGTAGAAGATAGAAGCTTTCTACTTTCTACTTTTTACTTTCTTCAGCGCCCTTTGCCGAACAAAACCGTGTGCACGGTTTTCAAGACGATCATGGCGTCCAGTTTGAGGGAGTAATGCCGGATGTAGTAGAGGTCGTATTTCAACTTCTCGATCGCGTCCTCGTCACTCTCGCCATACGGATAATTCACCTGCGCCCAGCCCGTGATCCCGGGCTTAACCAGGTGGCGGAAATGATAGAACGGAATTTTTTGCTCGTAACGCTCGGCGCATTTCGTCCATTCCGCGCGCGGCCCGATCAGGCTCATGTCCCCGCGGAGGACATTCCAAAGTTGCGGCAGCTCATCGAGCCTGAGCTTGCGCAGTGACCGGCCGAGAGGAGTGATACGCGGATCGTTCTCCCGCGTATAAATGTCGGTGTCCTCGTTCGCGCTGTTCGAGCGCATCGTGCGAAACTTGTAAGCGGTAAACGCCTCCCCTTCCCGGCCGACGCGCGCCTGCTGGAAGAACACCGGCCGCCCGCTGCCTAACCAGACCGCCACCGCTATCAATACCATGAGAGGAAAACTGACCACCAGGAGCGCGCTCGAAAGTGCGATATCGAACGACCGTTTCAAGTAGTGATACGGCGAGTTTTGAGCGAGCTGGAATCCCATCTGGAGAGGCCAGACCGGATCGATCGAATAGACCGGGACATGTCGCCAATGCGCCTCGTAGAACGATTCGAGCGTGTAGACGCGCGTCCGTTGAAACTGGGTGCGAACCAGACGCTCCAATAAATCCGAATCCAGGTGATCGAGCCGCTCAGCGAGAACGACACCGCTATAACGCCGGTTTAAGTTGGCCAGCTTCGATTCCAAATCGCCCTCGATGACGGGGGAAGCGCTGCCCGCGATGTGTTGGCCTACCCGGCTTCGGTCCGAATCCACGAACTCGAGACGCTGCCGGTTGGGCGACTGCCGATAAGCCTCGTAAAAGCGGGCAGCCAGCTCGCCGCTTCCAATCACGAGAAAAGCCCGGCTGGCGGTGCTTTCAGCGATAAACCCATGCAGGAGACGCCGGTAGAGCATCGACCACGGGAGAAAAACCAGGAAGGCCAGCAACACCACGCCGCGGCTCGGCTTGATCGATCCATCATAAACCGCGGCCGAATACAGAATCAACGAGCTCACCGCGGCCGCGCCGATGACCGCGAGAATATGCTCGGCGGTGTAGGTGAGCGAACGCTTGTCGATGTTGCGATCGTAACCGCCGATCATGAAGAGGGCCTGGCAGAGCACCACGACCTGGATCACGTCGACGAGAAGGAACTCGAACGGCCCCACAAAAAACAGATCGCGCCGCAGGTAACTGATCGTTCCGTAAATCAGGATCCAGCCGAGAACATCCAGGACGAGACAGGCAACGCCGGGCGCCCAATCGTTGTTCGCGAGCGTGAGCCCGGTCCGTCGGGTCGATAGAGGTTGGTCCGCGGCCAGCGGGGCTCCGTCGGCTTCCACGAGGGGAGAATTCGAAACGTTCGGTAACATTCGGTTGTGATCGCTTTACCTAGCAAAGCGCGAGCCTTTATACCCTATGATAAACGCTCCCCGTGGCGCGCCAAGCTCGACGAGACGCCGCCCCTAAGCGCCCTCGCTTGAGCGCACGCAATCAGGCCGTGGCATTCCGATGGCGAGCCAGCGATAAACGTCGGCCATTTTTTTGGCAGACTGATCCCAATCGTATTTTTCCGCGATAAGTTGTCGGCCGCGCCGGCCCATCTCCGCGCGCTCGGCATCCGATAAACGCGTCGCCGCCCGCAGCGCGTCGGCCAGCGGCTCCACGCCAATGTCAATCCACCAGCCGCAACAACGGTCGTCGAGGTCCTGCCACGGCAATCCTCGCGTCGTGATTACCGGGACTTCGCAGGCCAGGGCTTCCGCCACGACCATGGCGAAATTCTCACTGAACGATGGCAACACGAACAAATCCGCCTCCCAGTAATATCGGAAGCGTTCCGAGCCCCACACCGGCCCGACGATTTTGATCGATCTGTCCAGGCCGGCCGCGGAAATGGCCGCCTGCACTTCCTTTGCGTGACCGTCGTCCGCCGGTCCAACGATGGTTAATTCCCAATCCGGCGGCCGCACCTGGCCCCACGCCGCCACCAGATTCAGCAATCCCTTTTTAGGATGCAGGCGCGAAACGAAAAGCGCCTTGCGGGTTGGTCTGTTCCCGGACCGCAAATCAATTTCAGGACGGGCGGGAAGCGTCACGCCGTTCGGAACCACCGCGATTGGCGTCTTGAAACCCGCCGCTCGAATATTGTCGGCCTCCATTTGCGACGTCGCGCGCAGGCAACCCGCCCCTTCGAGAACGCGATCCTGATACAATTGCCGCGCGAACCATTTTTTGATTCGCGACCGTTCAAGCGACCACGGCTCGAGCATCCCGTGGATGGAGACGACATACGGCTTCGATGCCTTTCGGCTCCAGCGCGACGCAGAGATGGTGGTGAACGTCCAAAGCCCATGGGCATGCACCAGGTCGGGCCCGATCCTTTCCAAGCCGGCAACGAGCGCGGGAGCATAGGCCAGTTTCGCCGGACCGAACTGGCGATAGGTGCAAATCTCCATCGGCTCCCAGGCTGCGATCTCCTCCGGCGTAGTGTGATCCCGCGGCGCGCAAATGGTGACCTCGGTCCCATGTTGCATCGAGTAGCGCGCCAGGTGACTGATGCTGACAAATAATCCGCCGGTCGATTGCGACAGGGACGGAACGATTTGCACCACCTTCATCGGCCTCTTTCTGTTTCCGAACCAGCGATCTCGCGATAGATCGCGGCGTACTGCCGCGCCACATTTTCTGCCGAGAATCGCCCAGCGTTGCGAAAGCCGTTGGCCACAAGCCCGGCCCGGTACTCCGGTTCGTTGAGGACGCGAAGAACGCCCGCGCGGATCGAGGCGGCGTCGAACGGATCGACCAGGCACGCTGCGTCGCCGGCCACTTCGGGCATGGAGAGAATGTTACTCGTCACCACCGGCCGGCCGACGGCGTTTGCTTCCACGATCGGCAGACCGAACCCTTCATACGTCGAGGCAAACACGAGCAGGTCGCAAGACCGATAGGCGTCGTGCACGCCAGCCGCATCGAGAATTCCGAGCGCCCGATAGTTGAGGCCGAGTTCGCGAAAGCGTTTTTCGTCGTCCGGGTCCACCGCGCCCACGATCACCCATTCGCAGGGGATGCCGGCCAGCGCTTCGGCAACCCGACGCACGTTTTTGTTCGCGGCCGCGCCAACTTGCAGAATGCGCGGGCGGACGGCGTTGAACTCTTTCGGCTCGGCGCCAAAATCGCCAGGAATGCAAACCGGAATGACGCGGATCTTCGAGGGATCGCAACGAACGTGCCGCAACAATTCGTTCTTGCTGGATTCGGAAATAGCGGTCACTGCCGCTGATCGGGCGATCGGCAGCACGTACCAAAGCCAGCGCAAAATCTCGCGTCGTAGTCCCTGAAGCCGTTCGAGCGACACAGAGTCTAGAATTGTCAGGACCGTGCGTCTCTTCTCCAGGAGTAACGCCAGGAAATGAACGTCGCCCGTAATGTGATTCACGTCCGCCTGATGGAACCTGGCCTCGATCATGTTGTAAGCCCGGCGCAGAATGCCTCTGCTCACGAATCGCGAAACGAAGGCCCGGCACACAATGTCCACCGGCATCTTTTCCCGGACCGCCGCGAAGACCCGCTCAATGCTCATCTGCCCTTTCTGCGGCCGCCGCTGGTACTGCGTCACCTTCATGTCGCGGCTACCCCGGCTCGCCGAGCAGGCTTGTGAAAAGCTTCTTCAATTCGGCGCGATAGCGCTCGGGTGTAAAGTGCGCCGCGAAACCCAAGGCGCGTTGCCCATGCTCGCGGCATAAATCCCGATCACCTGCGTAGAGGTCAATTCGCTCAGCTAGCGCTGATGGGTTCATTATCGGCACAATCCAAGTGGGGTCCGGGACCGGCACACCGCAATTTTCACTGACCACCACAGGCAAACCACACGCCATGGCCTCCATCGCGGCGAAGCCGAAAGTGTCGAGCAGCGAAGGCAGGACTACCAGGTCTGACCGCCACATGAGTTCGCGCAGTCCCGCCTTGGAAAGAGGCGCACGAAGGGTGAATCGACCCTGATACTGATGCAACGATGCCTGAGCGTCCTGTGCTACTAATCCTATGAGAGTCAGCGCAACCGGTTCTCTGCACCTGCCGATCGCTTCAAGAAGGTACGGGACCCCTTTACGCATCGAGATTTGTCCAACAAAAAGCACCTGTAGTGGGCCGTCCGTTGCAGGTCTCGGCCGCGGAGGCGGAAACCACAAGGCTGGATCGGCCCACAAAGGAATTTGGACGAGTTTTGCCGGATCCAGGCCTGCCTCAAGAAAGCTGTGTTTTTGCACGTCGGAAAAAATTAAAATGAAATCAGCCAACTCGATTTCCTCCTCCTTCCGAGCAGCCATTTTGGGATCATCGATAGGGCCCGGCCTGGGAAGATTGAGATCTCGAGCCGCTACAGATAAGACCTCATGGAGAAAAGCGGGATGCGCCTGTGGAGAATCCAGCACCGTGGTCATCCCTTTGCTCTTCGCGGTCCTGAGGGAATCTCGGGCGCAAGTTTCCACGCCGACGAACAGCTTGCTGGAGGAATCAGTCAGACGCTGGCTAACGTGACGGTCGAACCAGTAGTTAGCGTGTTGCCAATCGAGCGGCCACTCATGGGTGCTCAATTTTTTGCTGATGCGATTCAGGAAAAACGGCCAGGGGAATTCAGAGATCGCCGTCGGATCGATCGATCTGCTTCGGCGGTTGATCAGAGCATCAGGCGTAGTTGCGCTCGCCAGCCTCGTTATCAGACTTCCGGAGCCGTCGCAGATAGAACAATAAAAACGGTCCAGCTTGCCGAGCTCGGACGCAGCCAGAGCAATTTGGAAAATTTGGTGAACACCGGAATAGGCGACTGTTATGCCGGACATCGAGTGAACCAGGCGGTGGTCAGTGTTGTAACTGCGGAAGCAGCTGTTCCGCTCGCGTGCTGGCGCGCGGCGCAATCGCGAATTCCTCGGCGTTCGCGATCAGGACGGCGGCAATGGTCCAGACAAAGTAGGACGCGACGTGGTCAAAGATTACGTTCGAGTACATCAGCCACAGCATAAGCACCGCGCCAGTGATGATGGATCGACGCAGCGGCTCGTGCCGTACCATACGCTGGGCCCGGTAAAGCGTGGCGAGCAGTCCACCGCAGACGATTAGGAAACCGACCAGTCCTAGGGCGCCGGTCTCCATAACCACACGGGAGAATTGGCTTTCGAACTGCCGGAAGCTCATCATCCCCGTCTCGGCGAATACACCTCCGACCTGTTCGGATCCGAACCCGGCACCAAGTGGCACAACCCCCACCAATTCGAGGACCTCGCCAACCGGAGGGGTCAGGCGTTGCTCAATATCTTCCGCCGCAACGTTGCGGGCCAGGAGAGTGTCCGACACCCGTTCCACCAGGGAAGCCCGTCCAAGAGCAATCAGGAGCACGACCACCAAAACACTAAAGATCGAAAGCCGCAGAAGATTTTGGAAAATTCTCCGAGACGAAAGGAGCCAGGCGATCAAAATGGCGATGACGATAATGGTCGGGCCGCGAGAGATCGACAGCAACGCACACCATAAGCCGGCCAAGGCGGTGACTACTCCTGCGATGAAATACCGGCGTCGCAAATCTCCGAAGCTCATCAGGACCGTTCCCGCCCACGCGGCCACCATTGCCAGGGTTCCAAATCCGGTGATGTAGGGAAAGGTGCCCATGGCTCGCACGCTCTCTTCAAACATCGCGGCCTCATACTGTTTGCTGGCGTAATAATTGATCGGGTCGTCCTTGGGACTCGAATACTGGAGTGTCCCTAACCCGGCATTGATCAACGTAAGCGCGCAGATGAGCAAGCTGATCCGAGGCAAACTGACGTTACGCAACCGCGGCAATGCAAGAAGCGCGCAAAGGGGAAGAAAGAAGAGCGAACGGATCGAAAGCGCAGCCCCGACCAGGTTGACCGCGTGCCAGTTAAATATCGTGCTGGCTAAAGATCCGACGAGGCAGAAGGCAAGTCCTATCTTTAAGAAGCTCCAAAGCCGGCGACCAAGCTCGCCCAATCCCTGCGGTCGCCTGCCAAGAAGGACCAAGCCAAATGCGATGTCCTTTGAAAAATACGGCACGTATTTCAGGAACCCTTCGTCATCGCGCAAAACCCATTTCCGAATTGCTCCGTCAAGGACGCAAAGCGCGATGCTCGCCAGGACCAGCCATTCGGCGCGGCCGATTCGCCACAGTCGTCCCGAAGAAACCGGCGCGGCTGCGTTCGAGTGGAAGCTCGACTGCACGTTCGAGGGATGAGGATAAACAAAGTCGGTCATACGGCGCTTCGCATCACTTCGAGATAACGCGCCGCCACCCGCGAGGGAAGGTGTTGGGCCAGATGGTCATCGGCGTGACTTAACAGTTCCTCAATTCGTTTTGGGTTTCCATACAGTTCACCGATTCGACCTGCCAAGGCGGTGGCATCGCCGTTAGGGAACGTAACTCCACATGGACCAATCGCCTCCGGCAATCCGCCGCCGCTGGATCCGATGACTGCGCAGCCGCACGCAATCCCTTCTAACGCGACAACGCCGAAGGGCTCTTCCCACAGAGACGGAACCACCAGAGCTTGATGGCGCCGCAGAAGATCAGCGATCTCACTCGCCACTTTTGAACCGACGAATGCTACTTGCGCTTCAAGTTTAAGTTCAGCCGTGAGCTTCTCCAAGGGGGCGCGCTCCGGACCGTCACCAACAATGGTGAGCCGAAGCCTCATTTTTCGCTCAACAAGAATAGCGAGCGCTCTGAGAAGCGTGTCTGCACCTTTGTCCGAAACGAGCCGTCCAACGAAGATCAAGTCACCCGCACGATCCCACTTCGAGTCCCGATGATAAACACTCGCGTCATACGGATTCGGGATGACGGCACAAGGAATTGCAATGCGGCGCCCGACCGCTTCGCTCACCGCGATGTTTTTCGCCGCCCTCCGAGCAACTCGCAGTTTCAGCTTCTCTTTCCAATCTCGGCGCCCGTCACGATCGATCGTATAATAGCCGTGGTGAACCGCCACAAAGCGGCGCGGAACAACCAGCAACGGCCAAATCGCGCGGAGGCTGATGTTGAAGTGGACCAGCAGATCGTGGCTGCGCAAGAGGCGAACCCATTCACGGCGCGACGGGCGGTGGTGAAGCGGGAAGTCGAAGCGTTTTTCGCGCGACGGATCACGTTTTACGTCAGTAACTACCGTGACCGATTCGCCCGCCCGAATCCACTCGGGAACAAGAAGAGCGGCAACCGTTTCGATGCCGCCGACGCTGGGATGAAATCGGGTGTGAATCAGCAGTCGCACGGACATTAGGTTCCTCGAAGACAATACCAGCCGCGGGCACGGAGGCGGGAGTCGGCCCTTACTGGATCGAGTGTCGCCAAATAGTTTGGCGTTTCCCACGGAAGATTGCGGGTGCCAGCCTTGCCACCCGGTTCCCAAAAGGAGGGCCCTAGAACTCTCTTGGCAAATTGGAAAATTCGATATCCGTTTTGGCAGAGAATTTCCGCTGACTTCGACGGGTAAACCGCGTGATCCTCCCAAACGATGTCCCGTATCCGATGGCGGGCGAGCATTCCACTAGCACCGTTAAGAACATCGAGCTCCGCGCCTTCCACGTCGATCTTCAGCAGGCCGATGGCCGTGTCCTCGGCAAACAACGAATCGAGACGCCGAAGGGCAACGCAGTGTTTGGGTAGGTGTGACGACGCCCCAGCGTTAGCCGCTACCAGGGATGATGTCCCTTCATTTTCTTCGAACTCGGCTGACTCGAACAAATCAGCGGCGCCATCTCCTGCGCCGACGGCGTTGTCGTAAATGGTCACAGCCCCCTTGTTTGCGAAATTCGCCAGATTGCGTTTGAGACGGGCAAAGACGGTCGGATGCGGTTCAAAGGCATGAACACGTCCCAACGAGCCGACTCTCGCGCTCAGCAGGCTAGTCATGTAACCAAGGTTTGCGCCGACATCCAAACAGGTTTCGCCCGGGTCCACGAGCCGCCACAGAACTTCGGAGACAACGAGCTCGTGGACGCCCAGAGTTAGAATGCTGCGCCCAATTGCGTCGGAAGCAGAAACGACGAGGTCGTCGTCCCATGGCAGTCGAACTCGTTGCTCGCCATCCTGCCGCCCCCGGCCGCCGTAGTGCAGTTTCCGCATAACCTGCGAAGGCCGGAACCAATACTCTGGTTTGTTTAGAAGCGTTGAAAGACTCACGTCGAATGGGAAACTTGTTTTACGGCCGCGGCCGAAGCTGGGTTTGGAATTAACTTCGAACCGAGGAGGCGGCGAAAAGCTGCGATAGGCAGAGCAGCGACCCACATAACGGCGGACAGCAGCGCCAAATGCGGTCGCGCGACCTTTCGTCGACTCGTAACCAGATGCCGGAAGCTGAACCAAAGAAGCTGACGCGCATTGCGCCACCGCAAATATTTCAGATTGAAATACCAGTCGCCGATAAAATGGTGGAGCTGCGACAGATCGCTCCAACTGCGGGCTCCTCCACCAGGGACCGCGCGAATACCGAGGTGCACAATCGAAGCGCTCGGATCGAATTGGAACCGATAGCCCTTTCCTAAAAAACGCATGGCGAAGTCGCTCTCTTCGCGAAACGCGCCACGCCTGTAATTTTCGTCCATGCCGCCGACTTCAAAATACACGTCGCGTCTGATCGAAAAATTGCCGGAAGCCATCCAAGTGGTCTTGCACCGCTTCGCGTAATTCTTCGGGAACCGAATCCAGCCCAGCTCCGGATCATCGGCCGGATACTGAAGCTGGGTCGTCGTCGCGCCCTCGGTCTCAAGGACCTGGCCAGCGACTGCCACGACTTTCGGGTCGCGATAGTTGGCCGCGTGTGCTTCGACAAAGTCCGGCGCGATCTGGATGTCATCATCGAGAAACAACAGGATCTCGCCGTTTGCGGCCCAGGCCCCGGTATTGCGCGCCTTGGAAGCGTTAGGCTCCAATTGGCGAATCCATTTGATCGCTCCCTGATCTCGCCACGCGCTCAGAGCCGCTTCCGTGTCCGGATCGACCTGTGGCGTTTGATCGACCAAAATGATTTCGGGGACGTGCGGTTTCTGAGCCAGGAGTTGCTCCACTGTATGGACGACCACCGTGCCGCGATTCAAAGTCGGGATGATACAGCTAATTCGCGGCTCGGAGCGACTCATGGATGTTCACGAGCAAGTCGCTGCGCCCAGATCCGGCCATTCGTCTGTCCGTCGGGCTGGCTAAGACTAATCGTCAGGCCCAGAGATTTGAGGCGATCATGCAGGCTCTCGAGTCGAAGATCGTCGCCCAGGTGATACTCCATGGTGATTGCGCCTACTTTTTGCATCGCGTCAGTCTCTTCCAGAACCTTCCATTCGCACCCTTCGCAATCGAGCTTTAAGAGATCGACGGCGCCACCGATCCGTTCCACGGCTTCGGAGAACGCGGTGATCTGAACACTGCCGGCAGAATCAGCTACCGTCTGGGTGAAGACTGAGTCGGCTCCGATGGCCAGCCTGCCCGCCTCCGAACGCGCGCCCACGCCCTCATTGTAAACGGTGAACTGGCCCAGCCTCGCTTGATGTTCGAGGTATGGACTCATTACCGGATTCGGTTCGTATGCGTGAATGACGGCGTCCGAAAAGAGAATGCGCGCGTAGAGGCTGAATAATCCGGCGTGCGCCCCGACATCCAGAATGGTTTTCGGCAGCGCCGTTATTTCCCGTAATCCGTACACATCTTCGAGGAAAATATCCTTGAAGGCGATTCGCGTGCCCTCGTCCTGGGGCAATGAGAGACGCGCAACCTCCCCCGCTCTCCGGATTTCCTGCGGCGTTCTCCAATCGCGATCCCGCGAATAAGGCACTCCGAATTCGCGGGCTCGCTTGTGCCGTCTCAACCACGAGGTGATCCGGCGTGCCGCTTTCATTTCAGGATCTCCGACTGCGCGGAGATCGCGTCGAGGAACTGCGTGGACACGCTTTGGTGTGAGAACCATTGCTCTCCTGCGCTGAGGGCGGCGGCGCCAAGCTCACGTCGGCGATCCGGAGCCGCCTCGAGAGCTCGCAGCGTTTTCGCAATGGATTCAACATCCTCACTCTCGACGACCTCCGCCACGCCCGGGTTTTGGCGCGCCCAGCGGACTGCGGAACAATAAGACGGTCCGTTAATCAGGAGCGGTAAGCCGACGGCGGTGTAATCGGTCAGTTTACTCGGGAAGCTTAGTTCCATGTTGGTCCGATCTTCGGAACGAAATGACATGGGCGCAAAGAGCAGATCGGTTTCGCGCCGAAGCTCGTCGATCAATTGCTCAGACGGAATCAGGCCGCGGAAGAAGATGTTTTGTTCGTCCAGCCCGATCGATTTCGCCTGCTCGGCCGACGTCGGGCCGTAGATCATCAATTTCCCTTTCATCGCGCTGAGGGCCTTCGCCAAGGCGTTCAGCCGCGCGACGTAGCCGTCTCCGTTGATCGTGCCCGCGTATCCGACAACGAAAACGTCACGCTGTTTTGTCGGCGCGGGTCCGCTTGCGACCGGGCAATTCGCGGCCCGGATCGGATAGAGCACTTCGCTTTCGACGCCGTAACGCTCCCGGTAACGTTCGGCCATCGCGGGCGAGACGCAGAACCGGGTCGTCGCTCGCCGATAATGTGAGGCGAATAATTTTTCAGCCGGCCCTTTGCGTCGCTCCAGCACCTGAAGCGAACTGAGCCAGTCGTCATGCAGAATCAGATGGAGCGGAAGCTTCGCGACGCGCGCGAATTCAGCGGCCGCGACCCAGGAATAGCCGTGAACCACTGTCAGCACCGCTTCAGGTTTATAGCGTTCGGTTTGTCTCCGAACCTCCCGCCATTTTCCAGGCATGCGGCCGAGGACAACTGAGCCGTACTGCCTGGAAAATCGGCTGTTCAACAGACGACCCCAGCCGATCGGAAAAGCATGATAAGAAACGCCCGGGAGCCGCCGATCCGGATGCGAACGCCACGGCGCCGCTTCCAGAATCATCAAGCGCTCCGCCGGGTATGCCTGCAACAGCCGGAAGAGCAGCGCCGAGCCGTGATAGGAAGATTCCACGCCGACATCTCCGAGGTAAAGCAGCCGCGGAAGCCGAGCCGAATCTGTCACTTTATGAGAAGGAAGCTTTCGGTTTCGATCATGTGCAACGAGAGAGCGACCTCGTCCGTGATTGGTGCGAAGCCCGGCACGGCGAAGAGCCGATATCCGTGGCGCGTGGCAAACTCTAAAAGCTCTTCCTGTTTCCGTTCGTAGGCGACGAAGTTAGCCGCGTTCCATTCGGTGAGGATTGCTGCCTTCGTGGTGGCAAGGCACTCGCTTGCGCCAGCGAAGACATCGAGCTCGCCCCCCTCGACATCGCATTTAACGATCGACACCGCCGGCCGGCCCAGCTCGTTCCAAATGCTGTCGACCGTCGTGATTTCCACCTCGACGGTTTGAGAAGAAGAGGCGCGATGTGTTGCCTTCAAGCCGTCGTAGAGGCTTTCCTTTTCAGGCGAGACCGCGAAATCGCTCCGGCCGATCCGGGCCCCGACAGCCTTCTCGATCAATAACCAACGCGAGCCGAATCCACTGCCGGCAATCGTCCGGCGCAGAAACGAAACGGCATTCGGCGAAGGTTCCACTGAGACGACGCGGCAGGTCTTGCAACTCTGCAGGACGGGGATTGCCATGAGGCCAATGTTCGCGCCGATGTCGAACACGGTCGTATCGGGCCGGGCAAGTCGTTGCAGCGTGACGACATTGCTCCTCTCGAAAATCCCCTGGTCGCACGCGGCATGGAAGCTCAGAGAATCCGGCGGGAAATGGACCTTGACCCCGAAGTAGGGAAACGCCCCGGCTAATCCCGGGCAGCGCCCGTACACCCATTTTTTCAGAGCCTTTCGCATCATTTTTCCAGGATCGTTTTCAGGTGGCGACCGGGGCTAACTTTCCCGACTTCCAGCTCGTCCATAAGCCGCGAACATCCAGGCCAAGAGAAACGACCAGTGTCGGAAGAAGCGAAACCAGGCCGAACACCAGGACGCCTCTGACGGTGCTCAGGTTAAGAAGCGGAATGGCGATGACTTGGGCGGCGATCGTGAGCACCGGTGTAATCCAAGTATACCAAATCCAACCGCGCGCGGAAGCCAGGGTATAGACAACCGCGATGAGCCCTCCCACGATCGCGTTCCCGACCAGCCACGGCACTTCGCGCGTCAGCGACTCATATTTTCCGCCGAGGATCCACAGCAATTCCGCGGGAAACCGGAAGCTGCATACCAGCAGGGCGGTCGCGAACACGAGGTAAGTAACCAGCGTAACCAGAAACAACTTCATCAGGCGCGAAAGGGTCTCGCATCGGGCCAGGGTCGGCGCGATCAGGCCGGTTAGAATACTCGCCACCAGGGCAAAAAGGATGGCAAGCCGGCTCAGCGCGCCAACGTCCGCGACTTTCTCCGTCGAACCAAAGATCGAGATGATCCAGATCGTGATCTGCCCCTGATACGCGTAAAAGATCGTGGCGACGGACTGTTTTTTCACGAGACGAAGGAGCGATTGCCGGTCGGATTCATCTTCGCGCGCGCCGGCCGCGAGCAGTTTTTCGGTGCGATTTCGCAACAAGATTCCCTGGAAAGCGAGCGTCACCGCACTCACCAGGACCGCGGCGAGAGCGTTCAAGAAGAATGATGCCAGGCCGACAAGAAGCGCGAAACGCAAAGCCGCTGCCAGAAGATCGAACTTCTGGACGGTCGTGTACAACGCGTGCAGCCGCAAAGGAACGGCGTAAATCGCGGTCAGAAACGCGCCCACAATTGTGAACAGAACTCCACCGGTCAAGGCGATCGTGCCGGTCCAGGGCACGCCATTTTTTCGGAGGAGATAAAAAGCCGAAACGACCATCATCGGGATGGCGATGAGGGCGAGCCGGGTCCGCAGACGAAGGGCGATGGCGACCAGGCCACGCAGGCGAGCGGAATCATTCCAGATTCGGCCACCTACCGCGTTGAGGCCGGCGGCGATCCCGCAGTCGGTGAGGGCGCTGAGCAGCGCCTGCAAGCTGGCCGCGATCGTGTAGGCAGCGTATTCCGGCTTGTCCAGGACGCGCACGATCAGGAAGCCGCTCAGCGCCATGACTCCGTGAATGAGGAGTTGCAGCCCGCTGAAAGAGATTAGCTTTTTGGTTTTATTTTTCCACGCTGCCCCGGGCACGCGGCGACGTTAGACCGAAGGCAAAAGCGAGGAAAGCTTCGAAGCGAAGCGCTTGGTTCGCTGCGTCGGCTCGGGGTTTTGCCTAAAGTCGCGTCAGGAAAAATGAACCCATCACCAGCACATCCATCTTGGTCCGGAGAAAGCAATCGAGGGCTTCTTCGGGGCGGCAGACGACGGGTTCGTTTTCGTTGAAGGAGGTGTTCAGAACCATCGGGACGCCGGTGAGCGAGCGAAAGGCGGAGATGAGCTCGTGGTAGAGCGGATTGGTTTCGCGATGGACGGTCTGGAGGCGGCCGGAACCATCGACGTGGGTGACGGCCGGAATCAGGGCGCGTTTCTCCGCGCGGATCTGGAAGACCTCCATCATGAAGGGAACGTCGTCGTCCTGCTCGAACCAATCGGCGACGGCTTCGCGCAAAATCGATGGCGCAAAAGGACGGAAAGATTCGCGGCGTTTGATTTTCAAATTCAGAATTTCCTTCATGTCCGGCCGGCGCGGGTCGCAGAGGATCGAGCGGTTGCCGAGGGCGCGCGGGCCCCACTCCATCCGGCCCTGGAACCAGCCGATCACTTTGCCGTCGGCGATCGCAGCGGCCGTTCGAGCGCAGAGTTCCTCGACGCCCGTTACCTGTTCGACGGAGAGGTCGGAGGCCGGAGGTCCGAGATCCGAAAGCAAACCGCGATCGCGAAGGAGTTGGGCGATCTCGTCATCTGAAAATCCCGGCCCGAGATAAGCAGATTCGCCGCTGACTTCTGACCTCCGATCTCCGACCTCAGCAAGCTCTGCTTGCACAACCGCCGCCGCGCCGATGGCGCCGCCGGCATCGCCAGCCGCCGCCGGCAGATACATTTTCCGGAAGGGCGTGCGCAGATAAACCTTTCCGTTCGCGACTGAATTCATCGCGCAACCGCCGGAAAGAGCCAGGTGCGGCGAGGGCCGCTTTCGGTGGAGCGCATTCAGCAAAGCGAAGAAAGCTTCTTCGTACATGGCCTGGGCGGACCGGGCGAGATCCTTGTGCCGTTGCTCGAGCGGCGCGCCGGCGGAACGCTCCGGCCCAAGCAGGTCGCCGAGCGCTGGCCTATACAGCTTGCCCACTTCCGGCGCGCAATCGTTCCAGCTATAGGAAACGTTGTCGGTGTGATGCCGGAAATATTTGAGGCCGAGCCGAAAGGTGCCGTCGGCCTGAATGCGGACGAGCTGGCGCATCTCCTCGAGATAAATCGGCTGGCCGAGCGGGGCGAGTCCCATGACTTTGTATTCGTCGCCGAAATGAGGAAAGCCGATGAACTGAGTGATCGCCGAATAGAAGATGCCTAACGAATGCGGGAAATAAACGCGGTCGCCGATCTCGATCCGGTTTCCTTCGCCCGCGCCCAGGGCCGTGCTGGCGAAATCACCGAAGCCGTCGATCGAGATACAGGCAGCTTCGGAAAAGGGCGAAAGGAGAAACGCGGACGCGAGATGGGCGAGGTGGTGCTCGACGTGATGGACTTGTCCGCCTAACGAGAAGCCGTAGGCGCGTTCCAGGGCTTCCTGCACCGAAGAAGCGCTCCGGATGTTTTTCACTTTCTGGAGCATCAGGCGCGGGTCCGGTCGATGCCGCAGGACGAAGGCGAGCCGCCGCCAGTTGTTCGCGCCGGGCTTGCGATTGATGGCGATGTGCTCGACGTCGCGAAGCGTCAGGCCGCCTTCCCGCAGGCAGTAGTCGATCGCGTTCGTCGGCAATCCCGCCCAATGTTTGATCCGGCGAAAACGCTCCTCCTCGGCGGCGGCGATGAGTTTGCCGTTCTTGAACAGGCAGGCAGCGGAATCGCCGTGGTACGCGTTAAGTCCGAGAATGGTCATTTGAGAAAATTAGAAAGGAGGAAGTAGAAAAGAGTCAGAGGTCGCTCCAGCGCTTCTTGAGCGGCGGCAGTTCGGAGCCGTAGGTGAAAATCATTCGGGCCACGGCAAACGCGATGCCGATTCGTGGCACGACCAGGCGCGGCTGGGCGACGAAACGGAAGAGCCAGCCGAGCCGCCGGCGTTCCGCCCACGAAGGAATCGGCCTTTCTTCGCCCGAGAAAAAATTGAGCGCCGCGCCGAGGCAATGAATGGCGGGGCGATAGAGAAGATAGTCGCGCAGATAAAGGGCCAGCTCTTCCTGGTGGCCACCCGGCATGGCGATGATTACGTGCTTCGGTTTTTCTTCTTCGATGCGAGTGAGGATCGCATAATCCTGGTCGGAAGAAGCCGGCGCGGCAGCCAGAAAAGAGTGGGCGTCGTCGATGTGAATTGCGAACGGGCGCAGCCAATCGGCGGCACGTTGCTTCGCGCTGTCGGACGCAAAAATCCAGAAGGTGTTTCCGGCGAGATTGGCCTGGGCAAGCAGGGCCTTGAAGTAAGCCATGCCGGAAATTCGGGTAAGCCGTTTTCGCAGGGCGAGACGCGCCAGAAGCACGAGCAGGCCGCTGTCGGCCAAAGCAAGATCCGCGTTATGCATCGCGTTGCGATAGCCCTGGTCGTAATTCAATTTGATCAGGGCCGGGGAGGCCGGAATGACGAGGCTCCCCCCGCATCGGCTGTGACGTTCGACTGCAGCCTCGACCGTTCCGGTAAAGAACCGGACTCCCAGGACTGGTTCGATTGGTTCCATCGCCATCACTTGTGTTCGGGAGAGAGAAGTGGCGGGAGCCGCTCGCCGTAGCGCATGATCAGGCCCGGCAGGGCAAACGCGCTCAACGCGCGCGGGAGAAACTTGCGGGGATTCGCGATCAATCTGACGAGCCAGCCGAGATAGAGGCGATCGGCCCAGGCTGGAATCGCCACCTGGTAGCCGGTCACGAAACCAAGCGCCGCGCCGATGCAATGGATCGCCGGACGATCGAAATTTTCGCGCAAATAAAAACCAAGCTTTTCCTGGACGCCGCCACTGAGAGCGATGACGACGTGACCGGGCGGTTGCGCTCGAATGCGATCGAGCAGCGCGGGATCTTCGACGCGCGATCCGTAGATCGGCGCGACGTAGCAACGATCGGCGGCCGTGAGAAAACCGTGGTATTGCAACCACCGCAACGCGAAGTCGCGCGCCCGCTCGTCCGGCAGGACCCAGAGAATGGAAGGGTCCTCGCGAAAGGCGCGCCGGCCTAACAACTCCTTCAAATAGGCCAGGCCCGAGATCCGGGAAATCCGCCGGCGGCGCAGAAGCCGCCAAAGAAGCACCATGAATCCGCTGTCGGGAAGAACGAGGTCGGCCTGGGTCATGGCGCGCCGATAAAGCTCGTCCCGCTGCAACCGCCGGAAACAGGTGCCGGACGGCGCGACGATCAATCCCCGACGGTCGAGGGCGCGGTCGACCGCCGCCGCAACGCTCTCCTCGGAAAAATCCAGGCCGAGAATCTGCACGAGACAAAGTAGAAAGGAGAAAGTAGAAAGTGCAAAGGCCGTGAGGAACCCGCGTTTGAATCAGGCGACGACGGTACCGCAGTTCCGCACGCGCGGCCGTCTCGCCGTGGCGTTCCTGGCCCTGGGCGCGCTTTGGTTTTTGCTTTGCCGGCAGCTCAGCGGCGAATGGTCGGTGAACGACCAGTACAGTTATGGATGGTTCGTGCCGTTTTTCGCGGCGTTCCTGTTTTGGTTACGCTGGGAAGATCGGCCGGAGGTCGGAGGTCGGAAGGCGGAGGACGGAGCACCGAAAGGACTCGCGATTGGGTTGGCGCTCATCGCGCTGCTGGTTCTGTTGCCGGTGCGGTTGTTCGAAGTGGCGAACCCGGATTGGCGACCGTTGGACTGGCTGCACGCCGCTGTGGTCGTGATGCTGACGCTGCTCTCGATCTGGGCGGCCGGCGGCTGGCCGTGGGTGCGGCATTTCGCGTTTCCAGTTTGTTTCCTCTTCGTGGCGGTGCCGTGGCTGACGCCGATCGAAGAACCGATCGTCCAGGGATTGATGCGCACGGTGGCGGCGGTGGCGACGGAAACGCTGACCCTTTTCGGCGTGCCGGCGCAACTCGAGGGAAACCTGATCCGGGTGAGCACCGGTTTGGTCGGCGTGAACGAAGCGTGCAGTGGAGTGCGTTCGCTCCAGACGTCGTTGATGATCGGTCTGCTCTTTGGAGAATTGAAACGCCTCTCGCTGCTGGAGCGCTGCCTCCTCGTGGCCGGCGCGCTCGGCATCGCAATCCTGGCCAATTTCGGGCGCGCGTTTTTTCTCGTTTGGATCGCCGCGACGAAGAACGTCGCGGCCGTGGACAGCTGGCACGACCTGGCGGGATACGCGATCGTCGGCGTCGTCTTTCTTGGATCGCTAGGCCTCGCCGCATTGCTCGGACGACGCCGACTCAAAGTAGAAAGTAGAAAGGCTAAAGTAGAAAACGAAACGAAGAACTCCGGCTTCCGACCTCCGTCCTCTGTCCTCCGATCCCATTTTCTCCTTTCTACTTCCTACTTTCTACTTTGCCTTTCCTGGCTTCTCGCGATCGAGATCGGCGTCGAGACCTGGTATCGATCGCATGAGCGCGGCCTGGTCGCGCGCGAAGGTTGGACGGCGCGCTGGCCGGAGACAGCCAGGGATTTTCGCGAGATCCATCTCGATGAAACTACGAAGCGGATCCTGCGTTTCGATGACGGCCGCGGCGCGACGTGGCGGCTTCAGAAAGCGGACGGGGGCGGGCGGACGGCGGACGAGGCGGCGCTCCTTTATTTTTTCCGGTGGCGTCCCGGGGGCAACAGCGCGCTCCTCGCCAATCTGCATCGGCCCGATGTCTGTTTGCCGGCCACCGGGTGGGTTCAGGTCCGGGATTTTGGGATCCGTTCGTATCGGATCACGGACAATTTTTCGTTGCCGTTCCGGCATTTTCTTTTTTCCCAGAACACCGCGGCCGGGCGGCCACGATTCGCGCACGCCTTTTACTGCCTGCGCGAGGACCGGGTCCGCAGCGACACCGAAGATTCGCTGGCCCGCGAAGAGTTCGCGCAGGAACCGAGTGAATGGTCCCGGCGCGAGCGCGTGACCCTGGTGATTGAGGGCCGTCGCCATCTTGGGCAACAGGTGATGGAGTTCGTGCTGCTGACGCGAGAGGAGGTGCCGGCGGAAGAGGCGGAGGGGAGGTTTGCGGCGATAGTTACGGGCCTCGTCGAAAAAAAGTAGAAAGTAGAAAGTAGGAAGTAGAAAACGATGACGAAAGATCTTGAACCGAGGACGAAACGTTTTTCGCTGGCGGTGATAAAACTTACAGCTCAACTACCGCGAACGCGCGAAGCGGACGTCTTGTGTCGCCAACTGCTGCGCTCGGCGACTTCGATCGGAGCGAATTATCGTGAGGCGAACCGTGGAGTTTCGCGGGCTGATTTCGTGAACAAGATTGGCATCGTCCAAAAGGAAGCGTCGGAGACGCAGTATTGGATCGAGTTGCTCATTGAATCGGGCGTCGCGGTGAAATCCAACGCCGAGCCGCTCCACAAAGAAGCCTCCGAGTTACTCGCGATCTTTACTGCTATCGGCAAAAAGCTGAAAAACTAACTTCCGCGTTTTCTACTTTCTACTTCCTACTTTCTACTTTCGCAGATGTCCCGAACCGACGACGTAATGTTAACCAGCGCCGAGCGCGCGCTTCGTGAGCGAAAACGAAAGCGTCTCGTCATCGCGCTCGCGCTCGTGGCCGGGTTGGTGCTCGGCGCGGTGTTCGGCGGGAAGCCGGCGCTGCATGCGGTCAAGGCCTGGCAGGCGCGGCGGCACGCGCGCGAAGCGTTTTCGCTCATGGAAAAAGAGCAGTGGAACGATGCGCGGAAGGAAGCGGCCGCGGCTTATCAGTTGTGGGCGGATGAACCGGAGGCGATCCGGGCCATCGCGCGTTTCCTGTCGCGGACGCGCCAGGCGCAGGCGCTCGAGTTCTGGGACAGGCTGGAAAAAGCGAACCGGATGAGGCGCGACGATCTGGTGGACGAAGCTTCCATCGCGCTGATCGCGGGCGACGATACCCGGGCGAAACGATCGATCTCGGCGCTGTTGAGCGGCAGGAACGGCGCGGTCAAACCAGTGGATCATTTGCTCGAAGCGCAACTCGCAATCCGGCAAGGGGCGCCGATCGAGGCCCACGATGCGTTGCAGAAAACCTTCGGGGACGCGACCGCGACGAACCGCGAGAAACTCCAGGCCGCGCTCCTGGAAATCGCGATCTCGGGCGGGAACGAACCGTGGCGCGACGAAGCCTGGACGATGGTGCGAAAAATCGCCGAGGAAAAAGACGCGGCCGGCCTCGACGCCCTCACGGTGCTCGCCCAGACACTCGTGGGCCCGGAAAAGCTGCCCGAGAATTTCCCGATCGCTGCCGCCGAACTGGCGCAAAAACTCGAAGCCCATCCCCTCGCCCGCGCGCCTCAGCAGCTGCTCGCGATCGATCTGCGCATCCGCGAACAAAAAGAGACGCGGGACGAATTGATCGGGCGCGCGATCGAGCGATGGAAAAATGGAACGCCGGAAGAGATGACGGCGCTGGCGACCTGGCTCAACGGCAAGACGGAATTCCAGCGCGTTCTCGAGGCCATTCCGCTGGAGCGCGCGCTCTCCTCCCGCGACCTGTTTCTGCAACACCTCGACGCGCTCGGTGGACTCGGCCGCTGGCAGGAAATCAGGGCGCTGCTCGATCGCGATGTGTTCCCGCTCGATCAGGTCGTGCAAAAAATGTATCTCGCGCGCTGCAACGTTCAGCTGGGCGAAAAGGCCGCGGCGGAAAACAACTGGCAGCGCGCGTTCGAAGCGGCCCACGGCGATCCGACCAAACTGTTGATGCTGGCGAGTTACGCCGAGAAAAATGGCGCGATCGAAACGGCCCGGCTCGCCTACGACGAAGCGGCCGCGGAAGCGCCGAAGCTGCGCGCCGCGCACCAGGGCCGGCTGCGTCTCGCGCAGAGCACGAACGATACGAAAAAGATCCACGAGGTTTTAGCCGGGATGCTGGCGACCTGGCCTAACGACCCGGCGGTGCAGAACGATGAAGCGTATACGCGATTGCTCCTGGTGGAGCCGTCGCAGGTAGAAAGCCGAAGGGAGGAAGTGGAAAAGGTGGAGCAGCTCGCGGTGAAGCTGGTGGAACGTGAGCCGTCGAGTTTGCCGCATCGGACGTTGCTGGCCCTGGCGCGATTGAAGTTGGGGAAGTTCAGCGACGCGATGGATGCGTACTCGAATATCAAAGCATCGCGCGGCGCGCTCACGCCATCGGCGCTGGCCGTGCACGCGGCCGTTCTGGCGGCGAACGGTCACGCGGAGGATGCAGCCGCGGAGGTTCGCGACGTCGATCCGAAACGGCTTTTGCCGGAGGAAGCGGGGTTGATCGAGGCGATCAGCCGCAGGTAAAGCGGGAGGCGCAATCCCCATAATTGCCGGGAATTTTCGCGTTGACTTTCCTTCGCCAGATCGCTTTCAATGCCTGCCATGAAGGTTGCCGCAACGCGTCGCATCTGGCGCCCCCTGCGTTGTTTCGTCATTCTCGTGTGCGCCGGTGGCGCTGTCCTCGCCGCCGACAACTCCTGGAAAACTTCCCTGCCGTTCATCGGGGAAAATCAGTTCGTCGATTGGTTCGCGGCCCTCACGGAACCTGGTTCTCGCGAGGCGAATATCGCGTTGCCCGCCGAGGCCGAAAGAAGTCCGGACGTTCAGTCCTCCCTTAACCGCTGGGCGGAGCGCTCGATATTCTACCAGCCTTCCAACGGCTGGACGCTCGACGCCGCCAGGAGCGCCGGTCTGCCTCTCTCCAAAACCCAATCGAATTCCGGGCCGATGAGTTTCGCGCAGTCAATCACCGGGCCGTATTCGAGCACCTCTTTTTCGTCCGATCTCGTCACGTCTTCGGGCGCATCCTCGAGCGTTCCGCCCGCGAGTCCGTCTGGGGTCGATGGCACCTGGGCCTCCACTGTTTCCGGCAATTGGAGCACGACCGCGAACTGGTCGGCCGGCGTTGTGGCTGATGGCGCCGGCGCCTCGGCCCACTTCGACGCGGTCAACATCGCGACCAGCGTAACCGTGACTCTCGATAGCTCGCGGACGATCGGGAATCTTTACATCGGCGACACGAATGCGACCAATTCCTACACGGTCTCCGCGTCCGCCGGAAACACGCTGACGTTTGATAGCAACGCCAACTTCACCGACGCCGTGCTTCAGCAGACTGCCACGAGCGGCGGCGACACAATCAGCGCTCCCATCCTGACCAAGACCTGGCTCGACATCAACAACCTGTCGACGAGCAACGATTTCACCATCAGCGGCTCGATTTCGTCGGGGGCGAGCAGCGGCAACCAGTTCCTCTGGTTTAATTATGACAAGACAACCTTCGGCTCCTTTCCGGGACAGATCCGTGTTACTGGGAACATCGGCGACGGCTCGACCGGCGGCCATATCAGCGTGGTTGTGGTCGGCGGAAGCGTCGTTTTTAGCGGAACGAATAACTACACCGGATTTACCGAGGTCGACGGCGGCACGCTCTTGATCAACGGCAATAACAGTGCGGCTACCGGCGACGTTTCTGTTTACAACAACGGCACCCTTGGTGGAACCGGCACGATCGGCGGCAATGTGAGCGTGAACGGTGGCGTCATTACCGGCGGGACGGCCACCACCGTCGGAAAGCTGACGTTATTGGGGAATGCGAGTTTCGTGGACCCATTCGGCGAAACGAGCCCCGGGACTTATCTGGCGAACTTGAGCGGCGCGTCGAGCGACCTGCTGGCCATCACCGGCACGATGACCCTCGGTTCCGGCACCACCCTCGACATCATCGGGTCGGGCAACGGCGTGACGACCTACATCCTGGCGACGTTCGCCTCGCACGACGGTCAGTTCCAGTTCATCGGCGGCGACGGAGTCCCGCTCGGTTACACTCTGGTTTACAACGCGACCGATATCGAGCTCGTCCCGACCGCGATCCCGGAACCCACCACCTGGCTCGGCGGTGCGCTCGCGCTCGGCGCGATCGCGTTCGCTTCGCGGCGCCGATTATTGCGGCGCTCTTTGGCCTAACGAGTCGTCGCGCACGCGCGCGCGCGCCGTCTCTTCTGGAGCCGTCGAGCGTCTCCTTCCCGTATCCTTTTTTTTTGTAGCGGCGGCCTCCGACCGTCGAAAAAATCGCGCTCCCTTGCAAGAATTCCGGGCGTTGCCCTGCCCGCGTATCTCGCGTCCTTTCAACTACTTCTTACGTGTGAATAACTTTTCTCCGGTAATTCTGGCAATTTCATTGACAGCGTTGCTGGAAGTTTGATCGGATGCCGAAGGAAACATTCTTTTATGGTGAATCGAATCAGTCGCATTTCGTTACTGGGTTTGATCGCGCTGGTCCTCTCCCCTTCCCTGCGCGCGAACAATAATTCCGGTTCCGATTCGTTCTTCGAGTCGGGCTTTGAAATGTTTTACGCCGGTCCCCAGTGGCTCCTCAACGCCCTGCCCGGCTCGGTTTCAGATCGCGTGGCGCGGGCCCGCGCCGCTCGCGGGCCGTTCGATCGTAACGGCGACCGTAACGAGTCACTCTACCGTGACAGCAACGACGTCGGCACGCTGGCTAATCCCTTTAACGTCGCGCTATTCAACGACGTGATCGTATTCGCGACCCGCGGTGGAACGGCCAAGACCACCACCCCGATCATTCAGGACGACAATACCCCTTACCTTTGGACGGCGATCCCGGGCGCCGCGTGGGATGTCGCCGGCAATTGGACGCCCAACACTGGCCCAACATCGTATCCAAACGCTCCCGGCGACGTTGCCGGGAATATCATGGTGATAAGCACCTCAACCATCCAAAATCACAGTGGCGGCGTCACCGTAGGGGGGATTGATCACTCTCCGTTTAACCCCGGCGGAGCCTCTGGAGGGGAAACTTGGACGATCACCGCGAGTACCCCGATCTCGATGAATTCTGGCACAGGCACGGATGCGACAATTAGTAATTCGAATCCTGGCGGCACGTTCATTAACAATCTTACGATCGACGGCAGTGGCGGCCTTAATCTCGTTAGCAACGTCACGATTACCAATCTCAACATCCATGGTGGTTTGATAACCATATCCACCCCAGTCGTGGGCACGGGGGGAGTTACCGTTGTCGGACCGGGGACGACGATTTTTTCGAACTCGTTACCTGGAACGCCTAACAGTTTCACCGGCAGTACGACGGTCAACAGCGGCACGCTCCAAGCAGCGACTGATCATTCGTTAGGCAGCACGAGTTCCGTGACGGTAAACGCCGCAGGGACGCTGATGTTCGGAGGCACCAACGCGACCTTTGATCGCATCAACGATGCAGCCCCGATCAATTTAAACGGGGGCACCATCAATACGGCAGGGCTGAGTGAGTATACAGCCGGTATTGGTTCGACCGTTCTTCCAGGAATGGGCGCGCTCACTCTCACCTCAGCCAGCACTATCGACTTGAGCAATCTGGCCAGCATCATTTCGTTTGCGGACAGCCATAACCAAACCTGGACAGGCAGCCTGCGAATACTGAATTGGACCGGGACAATCGGAACAGGCGGCGGGACCGATCAGGTTTACTTCGGCACCGACGCAAATGGGTTAACGTTGGCGCAGCTTAATCAGATTTCATTCTATAGCGACGGTGGGACGATGCTTCTCGGCACCGCGCAAATTCTAGCTGATGGGGAAATCGTCCCGCTAGAACCAATCCCCGAGCCTGCCACATGGATCGGGGCAGCCCTGACATTGGGGGCGATTGGGCTAACGCAGGGTAAGCGGATCGCGAAACGCGTGCGGGTTGTTGGATAGGGCGCTCCCGCCAGGCTGGGTCCTTTCGCTTCGCGGCGCCGATTGTTCTACGCCGTCAGTCTTAGGACTCAGCACCGTCATTACGTCCGCGGATGCTTATGTGTGAATAACTTTTCTCAGATAATCCCGGAAATTTCATTGACACAGTTGCGCAGATTTTGATTGGATGCCGCAGAAGACATTCCCCCCATGTCTAATCGAATCACTCGCATTTCGTTGTTCGCTTTGGTCGCGCTGGCCCTGGCACCTTCCGTTCGCGCGAACAACATTTACAATTCCGGTTCCGCTTCGTTTTTCGAGTCGGGCTTGGAATTGTTTTACGCCGGTCCCCAGTGGCTCCTCAATGCCCTGCCCGGCTCCGTTTCAGATCGCGCAGCGCACGCTGGTGCCGCTCGCATTCCCTACGATCGCGCCGGCGACCGTAACGAGTCCCTCTACCGATACAGCAACGACATCGGCACGCTGGCCAGCCCATTCAACGTCGCACTGTTCAACAATGTCGGTGGCTTCGCGCCTGGCGCAGCTACTTTGAAAAACTCAACACCTCTTGCTCCCTCCGTCGTCACTCCCAATACGGGCGACACCTTGGTCTGGAACAGTACGGCCACCAGTAGTTGGACAACCGGTTCAAATCAGTGGTTCGATCTGACTCAAAACGATGTCGCAAGTATCGATACCGCCGCCAAACAAGCCAAAGGTTATAATTTCGCGTTCAACGGCACCGGCAGCAACAGTACTGTCGCACCGACTTCGATGACCGTAAGTGCGGACTTGTTCGCGTTATCGTTGAGCTTCGCGAACAATTTTAATGCGACCAATACGACCGTTCTCGGAAACGGCGGGAGCACAGCACGAACTTTTACGTTCGGACGTAATGGCAGTGCCGGGGCCGCCGTTGCCTGGACCATCACCGATAGCGCGACGACGGGAAGCGTAACCTACAATTCCAACAACGGGGGTACCGGCGGAACCACCATGGCTCTTTACACCAGTGGAACCATTACCGTGGCCACAGGTGGCACACTCAATCTGAACTTGCCGATCTCCGATGCAGACGCCCTTCACACGGGCGGAATTGCCAAGGACGGTGGCGGGACACTCTCCCTGGCTGGTGCGAATAGCTATTCGGGTGGCACTACCGTTACGCTTGGGACACTTCAACTGTCGGGCTCCGGCACGCTCGGATCGAGCACTGGTTCCCTGGCTGTTAACGGTGGGAAACTGGACCTGAACGGCACGAGCCAGACAGTCGGCGCGTTCAGCGGAACCGGAACTAGCGCGCAGATCAATAACAGTTCCGCCACAGCATCGACGTTTACCGTGGGTAACGGCGGCGGCAGTGGGACCTTCGCAGGTTCAATTACAAACACGGGATTGAACACGATCAATCTAATCAAGACTGGTGCGGGCACAGTGACGCTCACCAACCTCAACAGTTACTTGGGCGCGACGACTGTTAACGGCGGGATTTTGGAATTGAAGAATACTTTGAGCGTCGCACTCAGCGGAACGTCGGGCGTTAAAATCAATAACGGTGGAACGCTGTTGTTTAGCGGCAACAATCAGTTGAACCAGGCGGTGGCGCCGCCCATCACCCTGGGAACCGTGGGCGGCAGCGGCGCCGCACCGAAGATTGACGCCGGCGGGACGATCCAAGGCGGACCAAACGCCGCGGGCACGGCTGGATTAGGCGCGCTTACGCTCAACGTCAATTCGACAATCGACCTCACGGGAACGTCGGTCTTGCATTTCGCCAACAGCACGGCGCAGACATGGCAGCCAGGCACGATCCTCTCGATCACCAACTGGGGCGGCGCCCCGACGGGTGGCGGCAATGAGCAGCTGCTTTTCGGAAATGGTAACGTCCCGGGATTGACGCTTGGCCAGCTATCACAAATTAATTTCATCGATCCGACCGGGTTTGCGCCCGGCGTTTATTCAGCCATCTTCGCCGGCTCGGACCCTAACGAGATCGTTCCCGGCCTTGCTATTCCCGAGCCCGGCGCCTGGGCCGGCGCGAGCCTCGCCCTGGCGGCGATCGCATGGACGCAGCGGAAACGCTTGTCTCGCCTGTTCCAGCGCGCCTGACTGCCCAGTTCCTTCTTCCCCTTCGCTATTTTCTATTCAGATCTTCCAGAATTAAGACAGAAGGAAACGAAGGCAGCCAAGGATTCAGGGACCAACTTCGTTACCTTTGTTTCCTTCTGTAGAAATCCACCTGGGAAGAAAACGCAGGGGCAAGCGAAACCCCTGATGACGAACAACGCTCCAATCGGGATAGTGCTTACTTCAAAAAAAGCGCGGCCGAGTTTCCGCGGCCGCGCCTCTTAATTTGCAGTTCCCGCTGCTGGTTAATCGTCCTGGTTCTTTTTATTCGCGTGCTTGAGCTTCGCGTTAGCGGACGTTGTCTTTCCGTGAATGTTGTTGCCCGAGCCCTTGAGATGATTCACTCGCTGGCTGCGGCCGAAGGCGGAGTTTCCCGGATAACTCGACCAGGTGTGCTTCGTCTTTTTCACCCTTTTGGTCCGCGGGACATCCTGGTCTTCGTCATTGTCGGCGTCCGAGCGCAGGCGCGCGTTCTCCGAAATGTTCCGTCCATACGCGGAATTGCCCGAGCCGGTCTGGCGATCGCTCCGCTGGTTCATCCCAAAAGACGAATTTCCGCGTGGCCCCGACCCGGCGCCCGCAGGTTTCGCCACGGCCGAGCCTGCCAATGCGAGGCAGGAAGCGGCGGCGAGTCCCAAAGTTTGTTTGATGCTGATTTTCATGAGTTTTACCCTTTCTCTTTGTTGCGATACGCAGAGGCTTGCGGCTGCCTTCCCTCGGTGCCGAGCGGAATCTGCGCTCTCTATTCGTTCGTAGGATAGACGCGGTTCGGCTGCTTCGTATTCAG
Organism: Chthoniobacterales bacterium; assembly: GCA_035941675.1. Lineage (GTDB taxonomy): Bacteria > Verrucomicrobiota > Verrucomicrobiia > Chthoniobacterales > UBA10450 > AV80. The sequence goes on along the minus strand of DASZDT010000013.1, from coordinate 42,109 downwards.
CGACGGTCGCGGACAAAAGCGCGCGAGGAAAGGTAATGGAATCAGGAGAAACGACTTCCGTTCGTTGTCAGTCTAATAAGAATCTCGGCGCAGGGGGAAAGAAGAGCGACCGAAGATAACGAAGGAAGCAAAGGGCTCAGGGACCAACTTCGTTACCTTTGTTTCCTTTTGTTGAGTTCTTATCGCGAGGCTGTCGTCGTGGTTGTCTGGAGGAGCGCGTCGTATTTCGACGAGAGGTCGGTCACCTTGGCCATGTAGACCTGGCGGTCGGGCTTCGGCGCCTCGAGGATGCCGCGCAGAATCCGGGTGGCGGCGATGAAGTCATCCAGCGATTTGGTGACCACGATTTTCTGCACTTCCGCCGGATGCTGGAGGCAATACTGGGTGAACTCGGTGTAGGCGGCCTGGAGATTCGAAAAGCGGGTCCGGTAACGCGCGCTCTCGATCATGGCGGCGTCGACATGGTTGGGCAACAGATCGGCCAGGGTCTTGGCGGCGAAGAGGAAATTGCGCAGGTGCCATTCGTAATTTTTCCCCTGCTCCTTCTCGATCCGGGCCAGGTTACGACGCTCGACGTCCTCGAGCACGACACTTAGCTCGCGGCGCATTCCGATTTCGGAAACGAAAAACTGTTCGAACATCGGCAGCATCTGGGCGTGCAATTCCTGGCCGTGCTTCGCGGCGTCGGCCTTGTATTTCTTCTGCGCGTAATATTCCGAAGCGCTTTTGACCACGGGCGCGAGTGACGCCGTGGTTTGGGCGAGCTTTTGCGCCATGCCGTCCACCCCGGGCAACGGCGGCCACATGCCGGGGCCGTTCGCGCCGGCGCTGGCGATCTCCTGGAGCGCGGCGGCAATATCCGCGATGCCGTCGATCGCTTTCTCTTTTCCGGTCGGCCCGGCCTTCAGGTCGACCCAGGCCGCATAGCGGTCGTAGGATTTTTGCACGGTGCGCGCCGCGGCGAGAGCTTTCGTGTAGAGGACGGTTTTCTCGACCAGAGACTTGAATTTATCGTCGGGCAGATCGGCGATGGATTGAGCGCGGCCGGCTGCGGAAGCCGCAAGAAGGAGAGCAGCCACGGCAAAGCGAGGCAGCGATTTCATCGACGTCGAGTCTGAAGAGAATCGCGGGAGAAGTCACGCTCCTTTTTTGGGCGGCTCCGGATGGATTCGCTCGCCCCCGCTCGCTCACGCCGGTGGGGCTGGGTCGATGTCGCGCGGCTCCCCCCGGCTCCATTCTACTTTCTACTTTAGAGTTTCTACTTATCTTCCTCCCCTTATGCCGTACAAGAATCTCACCCCGCCGCAGGGCGACAAGATCACTCGAACCCAAAAGTTGAACGTGCCGGACCGCCCGGTGATCCCTTTCATCCGGGGCGACGGGACAGGGCCCGATATCTGGGCGGCGAGCGAACGCGTCCTCGACGCGGCGGTTGAGAAGGCGTACGGCGGCAGCAAGAAAATCGTCTGGTTCGAGGTTTTCGCGGGCCAGGCGGCCAAGGACAAGTTCGCTGAATGGCTCCCGGACGATACAGTCGAGGCGTTCCGCGAATATCTGGTCGGGATCAAGGGACCGCTCACCACGCCGGTGGGCGGCGGCATCACTTCACTCAACGTCGCGCTCCGCCAGCTCCTCGACCTCTTCGTTTGTCTGCGACCCATCCAATATTTCGAAGGCGTCCCCTCGCCCGTGAAGCATCCCGAGAAAGTGAACATGGTGATCTTTCGCGAGAACACCGAGGACATCTACGCCGGCATCGAGTACAAAGCCGGGACGCCAGAGGCCGCGAAGGTGCTCGGGTTCATCGAGAAGGAATTTCCCAAGGCGTTCGACAAGATCCGCTTCGGCACCGCCCAGAAGGCGGCGGAGTTTTGGAAAGCCGTCGGCGCGCCCGAGAAAGACGACGTGATGGTCGGAGTCGGGATCAAGCCGGTCAGCCGTTCGGGCAGCATTCGGTTGATCCACAGCGCGATCAGTTACGCGATCCAAAACCAGCGCAAGAGCGTGACGCTGGTGCACAAGGGCAACATCATGAAGTTCACCGAAGGCGCGTTTCGTGACTGGGGTTACGAGATCGCGAAGCAATACTTCGGCGCGGAGGAAATCGACGGCGGCCCGTGGTGCCGGATCCCGATGGGCAAACCCGGGGCCGGCATTGTGATCAAGGACGCGATCGCGGACATCACGCTCCAGCAGGTGTTAACGCGGCCGGAAGACTTTGATGTGATAGCAACGCTGAATTTGAATGGCGATTATCTCAGCGACGCGCTCGCGGCGCAGGTGGGCGGAATCGGCATCGCGCCGGGTGGGAACATCAATTACATCAGCGGCCACGCCGTTTTCGAAGCGACCCACGGCACGGCGCCGAAGTACGCCAACCTCGACAAGGTGAACCCGGGCTCGGTGATTCTCTCCGGCGAGATGATGTTCCGTTACATGGGTTGGAACGACGCGGCTGACCGGATCCTCAAGGGATTGAACGGCGCCATCGCGAGCAAACGCGTCACCTACGATTTCGCGCGGCTGATGGACGGCGCGACGGAAATTAAGTGCAGCGAGTTTGGCGATAACGTGATCGAGCACATGTAGATGGCGCGGCGGGTGTCCTTCACCCGCGTTTCCGGTTTCCCAATGCGGTGCGGAAGACCCGCGCCTTGGGCAGGTGATTTTCCTGTTTTTATGGAAAACATATTGGGCTTGACCGGCATTGTAATTTCCCGCAAACACGGTGGTTCCACGATTCAATCGCAGCCGCCTCGTCTCCGGGTGGAGCAGGGAAATCAGCTGCGGCCATATCAAAAATAGAAAACGCAATCATACATGAAGAAAGTCACGATTAGTTCCTTAGTCGCCGTCGCGTCCCTCGCCGCTTCGGCCGCAGCCTTCGCTCAGAACGCGAAGTTCACTGCTTCACGCACGTTTGAATACGATCCCGACAAGACCGGGGCAGCCGTCGCTTACTGGGACCGCAATGCCGGCGAAACCGACGCGGGCAGCAACACACGCTTTGGCCTCCGGTTGGAGAAGAACGCGGCCCTCTTTGCAAATGTGGCGGCTGGCGCGGTCCTCGACGGCCTCAAGGGCGTAACCGTTCTGGCGGGAGACACCATGGCCTTTGACATGAGGGACGACAGCGGTCCTCCGCAAGACGGCCCGCGTTTCAACGTGAGCTACACGTTGCCCGATGGAACTCCCGGTTTCTCCTTTGTCGGAGGTTCGAACAACGCGACCAAGACCAACGGTCAGGAAGCAGGGTGGCATCGTTATACGCTAAGCCTGCAGGTCTCGCCCCAAGCTAACCCGCCCATTCCTCCGGGCTCGGTGATCGAATCAGTCGTATTCATCATCGATAACCCAGGCAAATACCTGATCGATAACATCGGGTTCCGCAATCAAGTTGCGGGCAAGCCTGGCTCGTCGAACTAAGATCTCTCAACCGCACTAAAGCAAAGGAGGCATCCGGTTCGGGTGCCTCCTTTTGTTTTTAGGTGCGCGGCGCTTCCTAGTTGTTCAACTTGTAGGCTTCGGCTAACGCGATCCCGGTGGTGCGATTCACGCCGCGCACGACCGCGGTGTAATTCCCCGGGCCGAGCGGCATGAGTATCGCCGATTCCTTGGGGTCGGTCGGCGCCAGCCCGGTATTTTGAATTTCCAAGGCGTTAGTCGCATTCCCCCAGTCGTCGTTAGTTTCCAGAAGGCCGCCATTGCCGTCATGAAGTTCCATGATTGGGTTTTGCAACGTGCCGGGAACGGGCGCGCCGTTGACCTTGATGGATGGCCCGAGGGCGCGAACCAGGACTCGCTTCGGCGTGCCGCCCTGTAGAATCAAGCCGTCGATCAAAACATTGTCGTCCGTTTCCACCTGGGCGCGCACAGACAAGTTTCCCAGCTCTCCCGGTTCGCTGGCACTCAGGTCGTAGAGTTCCACCAGCCCGATGCCGGGATTGTTGTCGGCCCCGCGAATGATCGCGGTGTAGTTACCCGCCGGCAGTCTTTTTACGATGGCCGATTCGCGGCTGTCGGACGGCGCTAAACCGGTTTGCTCGATCTCAGCTTGCTGCGAGTCTCGCCAATCGTTGTTGGTTAATGGCGGACTTCCCTTGTCGTCGTGCAGCTCGAGTGTGGGATCCTGCAAACGTCCCGGGACTGGCGTGCCATTGATCTTTATCGATGGGCCGATGGCGCGCGCCATGATTCGTTTGGAGCCGGTGCCGGTAATAATGAACCCACCTATCCCGACTTTGTCCCCGGCTTGAACCAGAACGCGGCCCGCGAGATTGACCAGTTGAACCGGCGCAGCGGTAGGAGTAGCTGTCGGTGTTGCGGTAGGCGTAGCAGTAGCAGTCGCTGCGGGCGTAGCGGTCGGAGTGACGGTCGCTGTCGCTGAAGGCGTAGCTGTTGGCGTCGCGACAGGAGTAGCTGTCGCGGTTGCAACAGGAGTAGCCGTTGCAGTGGCGGCGGGAGTAGCTGTGGCCGTTGCAGTCGCAGTTGGCGTAGGTGATGGCGTCGACTGGGTAACCGTAATCGTCCTCTGGGCCGAATTTTGGCTCGTCGCCCCGCGCGAGTCGGTCACGATGAGGCTGGCGGTATAGGTCCCGGCACTCGCGTAAGTATGCTGAACGACTGGACCTGCTCCACTTACAGTGGGCGAGCCGTCGCCGAAGGTGAAGGCATAGTTACTGATGGTATCGTTGAAGTCCGGATCGGAAGATCCTGTTGCATCGAAGGTCACGGTCAACGGCGCGGGCCCTGACGTCGGGTTTGCCGTCAACGCCGCAATTGGCGGAGTGTTAGGAGCGCTGGGGCACGCAATATTCCCGGCGACCGTGTAGGTAGCGGGCGGATAGCTGTTGTCCGCCTGGGCTTTTACGAAGGTGTGATCCACGAAGGCGTTCGAACGTTCGAGCTTGCTCTCCGGGCTGCCCGGGACGTCCCCAGTCAGCGTCCGGCCTCCCATCGCACCTAGTAACGAACCCACCGCGGGCGCCGTAGGATTGGGAACCTGCGGGCCAAACGGAGTCTTTGGAACGAAGATGGTAATTGTCCCGTCCGCGTTGAAACCGCTGGCGGGCAAAGCATCGCCTCGCTTTGTTTCCGAGATAACGAAAACGGCCGGCACACCGGCGTCGGCCAGGGTGCCATACTCGAACGTCGGCGGTCCGCTCGGGCCGGTCGTCATGCCAACATAAAACTGCTGGGCATAAAGCGGATCGCCGGTCGGGTCGGGATTTGGCAATGGCGGATAGGTCTCCGCATCCGGCGAGTTCCAGGTGATTCTCCAACGGCTGTTCGGCGGAACGGTCGTCAGGTCGTTCACCTTCATCTTGAACATGAAGGTGCCCGGGCTGGACGCTGGTTCACCTACCGCGATGTAATCGATGAGGAGGGAGGGCGGCGTAGCAAGGCCGGCGTTCGCTTCCGGATGCGTGGGATCGTTCTTGTGGATCACGATCCCGCTGCAGCCATCTCCAACATAGGGAGCCGCGATTTCATTGTTTGGGCACGACGAGCCAAGCGCATTCACAGCTACCACTTTGTAGTAGTAGGTCTTAGTCGGGTCCGTTGCCGTCAGGTCGTCATAGGTTCCACCAATTTGAGTCCCGGGCACCGTCGCGAGCAGCGTCTCGGCATTAGTCGCAGTCCCGCGCAGGATTTGATAGCTCGTGATGGCCGAGTTACCCGTGTCCGCCTCGGACCACGATAGGTGCACTACCGGTCCAATGCGGCGTTGAGTAACCCACGGCATACCTGGAACCGAAGTAGCAGTGGGCGGATCCTTGGCGATCAACAGCCGGCGGCCGCTGGATTGCCGGGCAATAGTGGCGGTGGTGGTGTAAGCGTTCCCGCTGGCGGTAGGCGACGCCTGGACGCAGTTGCCGCCCTCGCAACCATTGACGTAGCCTACCAGAACACGGCCGTCGCGGTCGATGGTGATATCAAAGAAGTCGAGCAAATTGCGAGTGATGTTCGCTCCTCCGCCCCGAAGCAAACCGCTGTGTTGCATGGGAGCGTTGGGAGTCACGTCGGTCGTAGTCCAATGGAACCCACCATCGAAAGTGTGGGAAACGTAAAGGTGCCACACCCCAACAAAATTCGAGGCATTGGAATCCCCGGTTCCCGTCGATCCGTAAAACGCCACCGCCGCCCGGTCCTTGTCGCCGGCCACAGCCGCAGGGAACGCGATCTGGTTGAGTCCGAATTCCGAGCTGACATCAAAGAGGTTTTGCCACGACGTGCCTTGATCCATCGAGGTAGCTACCGCGGCGACTGAGCCGTTCGCCGCGCCGAGGAAATAGAGGCGTCCATTCTCATCGACATGCACGGCCGGATCACTGCCAACCCCGGAACCGCCCGGGTTCGGGATCGGCACAGGCTTAACCGTCCAGGTAACTCCGTTGTCGGTGGAGACGACTACCGCCTGGCTGGAAGGCGAACCGCAATCGGGGTTAGGCACGTAAACCGTGCCATCGAGTGGCGAGACCTTGACGTGGCCATGCAGGCTGCCGCAATCGAGAAGCGTATAGATCGGGACCGAAGGCCCGTAGTTCGCGCCGCCGTTATCGCTGCGCGAACAAAAGGCCGTGACGAGATCCTGCGAACAATAGTAGATGGCGTTGGGATAAACCGTGCCCAGCGGCCGGGGCGGTATCGGGCTGTGGTATCTGCCGCCGCCGATGGTCTCGTGATCGACGGCCGAAGCAGGCCCGCCGCTTTGCGCCGGGACCCACGTGACACCGTCATCGTCCGTATAGGAGATCTTGACCGTGTTAGGACTGAGCAGAGTTAGTTCGCCGGCAAAGACGCGGCTATGAGCCATGCCTAGCGCGTCAGTAAAGCCGCGATCGGTAAAACCAATGGGATCGGAATCGATTGCTACCGACGTCGGCGCCGCTCTGTTTACCCAGGTCGATGAGAGGCCGTTCGCCGGACAGTTATTGAAGCTGATGAACAATGTCTGCAGGCCGGACTGGAAGTTAGCCACGCCCGTAGCCCAGTTTGAACCTACGGAAGGCTCCCCGGCATTGCGCCCGAGGTATTCTACCGAGTTAGCCTGCTGGCCAGCCTCTGTCGTCTTAACCGGAGTCAGGACTCCGGGAGCGGTGAAGTTCTCGTAGCCAATCTTCGCACCAGCGTCCTTGGGAGCAATCGGAATAGCTGGCGGCGCGCCCTGGCCAAAGAGTGAACTTGAAGGTCCGTTGGTGAGAACGTTGCCGTTCACTGCCAGGACGACGAGGGCGATGCTCGCGGCCAGGAGAAGGCCGCTCAACGCGGCCCGACCAGTCGCGGAGGAGCGATGGGTTTTCATATTGGATATATGAGCGGATCCCCGCCGCCCCTCCCCTGGTCTTAGTTATTCAGCTTGTAAGCTTCGGCCAAACCGATGCCCGTGGTATTGCCTACGCCTCGCACAACGGTTGTGTAACTCCCCGGCCCAAGGGGCATGAGGATGGCCGATTCCTTAGGATCTGACGGCGCCAGGCCGGTATCCTGAATTTCCTGGGCGTTGGTCGCCTGGCCCCAATCATCGTTAGTCTGGAGCGTAGCCCCGTTACCGTCATGCAACTCCATGATTGGATTTTGCAAGGTCCCGGGCACTGGCGCCCCGTTACTCTTCACGGATGGCCCGAGGGCTCGGAACAGAACTCTCTTCGGAGTGCCGCCTTGGAGAATTAAACCGTCGAAGAGGGCGTTGTCGTTGGTCCCCACATTGGCGCGGACGGATAGGTTGCCCAATTCAGCCGGGTCACTCGTACTCAAGTCGTAGAGCTGGATAACCCCAATGCCAGGGCTGTTATCCGCGCCATGAATAATGGCCGTGTAAGTGCCGGGAGGGAGCCGCTTCACGATGGCGGACTCCTTGTCGCTCGTCGGAGCCAGTCCTGTCTGGATGATTTCCGATTCCTGATCCGAGCGCCAATCGTCGTTGGTTAAAGGCGCGCTTCCACTGCTATCATGAATTTCAAGGTAAGGGTTCTGGAGCTTACCGTTGACAGTGAGCGAGGTTCCGATCGCCCTGGCCATTATTCTCTTCGTGCCCGTGCCGGAAATGATGAATCCGGCAATGCCCACGTCGTCTCCCTGCCGGGTAAGCATACGTCCGGCGATGTTAACCAACTGGACGTTTATCGGGCTAGCTGTCGGCGTTGCTGTAGGAGTCGCCGTCGGTGTAGCGGTCGGTGTAGCGGTCGGGCTAGCTGTTGCCGTAGGCGTAACCGTGGGGCTGGCCGTAGCGGACGCCGTAGCCGTTGCGGTGGGGAGAGGTGTGCTCGTTGGCGTGGCGGTCGCAGTGGCAGTCGGACTGGCTGTGGCGCTGGCGGTTGCCGTTGGACTTGCAGTCGGTGTGCTTGCCGGGGTTGCCGTAGCCGTGGCTGTTGGCGTCGCCGTGGCCGTAGCTGTTGCCGTCGGCGTTGGGGATGCACCGGGCTGGGTTACGGTTATCGCCTTTTCTGCATTGTTCTGGCTCTGGAGACCACGCGAGTCGGTAACGATCAGATGGGCGACAAACGTCCCGGCTGTCGTGTAAGTATGATCAACTATCGGACCGTTCGTCACATCGGGTGTGCCGTCGCCGAACTGGAACGTGTACTTTAAAGTGTCGCTCAAGTCTGGGTCAGTCGAGCCCGAGCCGTCGAAGTGAACCGTCAGCGGCCGAATTCCCGAAGTCGGGTTGGCAGCCAGGACCGCAACTGGCGGTCTGTTGGCATCCACCGAGATAACCACCTGGGCGACATTCGTGCTTACCAGGCCCAGGGTGTTATGCACGGTCAACCTCGCCGGGAACTCGCCTTCAGCCGTGTAAGTGTGGGTGAAGGTAGGCGTGCTCTTTGTTTCCTCCGGAGAGCCATCGCCGTAGTTGATCGTGTAGGAGTTGATGGTGCCGCAGGCTCCGTTGGGCTCATTAGAACCTGACGCATCAAACTGAACCTGGAGCGGAGGAGCCCCTGACATCGGGGTAGCAGTCAGGATCGCTACGGGCGGTGTGCTCTGGCACGAGGCGTTGCCGCTGCGGGTGTAGGAACCGCCGCCAGTTGTCTGGACGGTTTCCAGGAATCCGGCGCCGGCCCCGACAAACAGCAGGGTATTACCCGTCACGCCAGACAAGGTGGCGCCCGGGGCGCGCGCGTCCCAGGTGAACGCGGTCCCAACTCCCGGAGCGCTCGGCGCTGCGAACGTTATCGGAGCCGAGACATCGAGCTTGAACTGGATGGTCCCATCCGCCGCATACGTCGCGGAAATCCTCGGGCACGACGCGGGCGGCGTGCCGCCCTGGGTGCACTCGGCGTTATCGAGCGTGCCGCAGCCAGCCGAGCACGGATCTCTTCGTCCGTAACTGATGCCCGGATTCGCCGGGGTGTTAGGACTGAAAGTATCGAGCTCGACATAGACGGTGTGGCCGGCGCCATTCGTGTCCTTTACATTGAACAGAATCTGCCATTCGGAGTTAGGTGGCAGGACCGGGGCCCCTGTGTGCCCGGGATCCAACGTCGCAACCTTCATCAGGAACGTCAGCGAATTATCGGTGCAGGAAGTAAACGGCTCGCCGATGTTGACGTACTGGATAGTTAGCTCGCCAGCGGTCGGATCGGTCGGTACGGTTCCCGCGACCCCGGGGCCATCAACTCCGAGATACGGGTAGGTGCACTTATCTCCCGCGCCTGGGCCGGCCGGAACGAGACTCACCTCGCGACAATGAGCGCTTTCGCCTTTGCTGTTCACCGCGGTGACGTAGTAGAACACGTTCGGCGTGGCGGGCGGAGCCAGGTCAAGGTACTTCGTCTGATCGGCCGGAACGTTCGCCAGGAAAACTTCGGCGCCGCTCGCGGTGCCGCGGTAGACTTTATAGCCGGTAATAGGCGATCCCCCGTTATCCGGTTCCAGCCAGGTAACCAAGGCTGCGCCGGCAGGGGTCGCCTGCAACGTGGCTGAGACTAATTGCGGAGCGGCCGGGACAGCCGGCTCGACGGGATCAAAGAACGCAAACAGTCTGCGTCCGCCCGATTGCCGGGTCACAGTCCCGTGAGACGAGCTGGATTGAGTATCGAAGGTGTTATTGCAATGAACACAGCCGTCGGCATAACCAACCAGGCCGCGTCCCTCGCTATCGATCGCGAAGTCGTTAAAGTCGAGAAGGTTTCTGCCGCCCGCGCAGGTCGTACCTTGCAAACAAACGGTGCCCTTCTGGACGGGATCGTTCGGGGTCGCATCGATCGTGATCCAGCTCGTGCCACCGTCATAAGTTGTGGCGATGTACATGTGCCAAATGTTCTTGCAGTTGAGGGTTGCGCCGTAGGGGTCGCAGTTACCGGTGGTAGCGAGACCCGGTCCGGTACCTACGAAAGCAAAGGCCGCGCGGTTATCATCGCCTGCGACCACCACGGGAAACACCGCGTGTTCAACTCCGAACGCAGCTCCCACGTCGGTGTCACCGGTGTAGGTCGCACCTCTGTCGCCGGAGTGCGCGACATGGGCATGACCATCGCCGCTGACCCAGCCGAGGTAGATCGTGTTCGTTCCGTTGAGGTTCGTTCCCGGCTTCCCAACGTTGTTCTGGCCAATACCCACTGACGGGTCCTGGTTCCCAGTGCTTCCCGGCACATTGTTCTCAATCCAGGTAAGCCCGTTGTCCGTGGAAACGGCAACGCCGTTCGTGCCGGTCGTACCGCAGGAGGAATTCGGCACGTAAACGGTGCCATCCGGCGCGACCTTGATGTGACCGTGAATACCCCCGGTGCACTGCGTGGGCGTAAACAGGAGAACGGATGGGCCAAAGGTCTGGCCACCATCATCGCTGCGCGAGCACTGCGCTTCCGCCGCGATATCCTGCGAGCAATAATAGATCGCGTTCTTAGTCCCGGTAGCTGGATAGGTGGCGTTGGCTGGAGGCGTTCCAAAGTAAGGACCGCCGCCGAGCGTTTCGTGGTCCGGACCCGCGCCGGGGCCGCCAGTTCCACCCGGCAGGTAACTGTTCCCATCGTTATCCGAATATCCGCCGATGCTATCGCCCTGGCCGCCGAGCAGGTCGATCGCGAAGACGCGACCCGGAGTGTGCGGCGGCGGATAACTCAGGCCCAGCGGAACGGAAGTGTAATGGTCGACGAAGCCAATCGGATCGGACAACACGAACTGTTGATCGAACAGCGCCGAAACATCTTCCCAGAGATTGACGGCAGGCGACGAGCAGTCGTCGAAGTTCACTCGCCATTCGTGCGGGCCCGAGGTGAAGAACGCGACGCCGCCGGTGTTAACCTTGTCGTGCTTCAGCGCAGCGACGTTTGGATTCCAATCCACGCCGAGGGAAGGCTCGCCGGCATCGTCTGCCTGGCCGGGGCCCGCTGAATAGCTCTGGTAACGCGGCGGCGCGCAGTTATTCGGAGGCGCACACACGCCCGAGACCGGCGGAGCTAACTGGAGATTAATAGTTCCCGTGTAAGCAACCGGCGCCCCAGTCGCGAGCGCGATGACGATTTTGTAAACGCCGGCGGGCGTTGTCGCGGGAAGAAAGATTGAGGAAGGATCGGCCGTTGAACGGTTGCTGGCGACGACACTCGTGCCGGCGGCGTTCTCGACGAAGATATCGTAATCGGTGGATGGCACCGCCCACTGCCATTGCATGAAAATCTGGTAGAGGTTGGGATCGTATCCGGGCGCGGGCGTGTTCACGCTCGGGTCGATGGTAAGAGTAAAGGTGCTGCACGAATTCGGCACGGTGCAGTTAGGCATGCTAAGCGCGACTTCGGTTGGATTGGGAATAACGCCGCCGTTACTTTCGTTGTAGGTAATAGAGCGGTTGCTCGTGCTGATCGTGCCGGCGGCCGGGGTGGGCGCGGCGAAGCTGATGAAAGTGAGCCACGCGGCCGTGCCACACAGGAGCAAGGCAATTAGTAGGCGGGCGGGGAACCCGGTGCGAGAGGTGAGTTTCTTGTACATTAGTTATCTCCTATGGACGGCGACGGGACGGTTGGTAACGGCTGATGGGACATTTGGTGTGGAGGTGAAAAAAAGCAGACGCGATATATCCTGAATTCGCGAAAAAATGTCGATACTTATTTTCGGCTTTCCGGGAAGAATGCCGGTGCGAAGCAAAGCGACGAGCGCGGTAGAATGCATAGAGTAGCCCTCGGGACAGAGGTGTTCAGGAAACCGGTCTTCCTGATGCTAATTAATCCTTAATCGGAAGCAGGCGGGGCGACCGGATGTCCATTCACGTCAAGATGACGTAAATGTAATGGCTGGGCCGGTTGGTTCCGAGCCCGCTAGCGCAGGTTGTAAATCTCGACGACCGCAATGCCGCTGCTGTCCTTGCCGCGCAGGATCGCCGTGTAACTCGATGGAGTTACTGTAGTTAGAATCGCCGACTCGGCATCGTTGCCCGGCGCGATGCCCGTCGCCTCGATCTCTGCCTTGTTCGGCGCCTCTTTCCAGTCGTCGTTGGTTACAATCTGCGCGCCGTTGGAATCGTGCAGCTCCAGGACGGGATCCCCCAACGGACCGGGGACCTTCCCTTGCAAGGAAGGCCCGATCCCGCGCACCAGCACTGTCGTATTTCCATTTAGATTGCCGGCGATGAAGCCGCCGATCATCACATTGTCGCCATTGTCGACCCGCCCGCGCGAACTGATGTTGCCGAGGACCGATTTGTTCGCGTCGAGGTCGTAAATCTCAATCAAGGCGATCTCGCTCCCGCTGCTCTTCCCTGCCAAAACCCCGGTGTAGAGTCCCGGCGGTAAAGTCCGAATGATCGCCGACTCGTGGTCGTCCGCGGGGGCGAGGCCGGTGGCCGAAATTTCGGCGCGATCGGGCGAGTCCTTCCAATCGTCATTGCTCGTGATGAGGGCGCCGTCGCCGGCGTGGAGTTCGAGAGTCGGATCGCTCATTCGTCCGGGGACGGGGACGCCGCCGGAACTCATCGATGGCCCCTTGGCCAGCAGAATGACTTTCTTGGAGTCGTTACCGCTAATGATGAAACCGCCGATCAGAGAATTATCCCCGGTCAATACGTTGGCGCGGGTGGAGATGTTCATGAGTTGCGCTGCGGTAGCTGTTGGTGTGGCCGTCGGCGTCGGGGTGGGAGTCGCGGTGGGCGTAACGGTAGCCGTGGCGGTTGGAGTAGATGCCGGTGTCGGCGTCGCGGTGGCAGTCGGCGCTACGGTAGGCGTCGAGGTGGCCGTAGGTGTTGGCGTTGGGCTCGCGCCTGGAGCGACGGGCAACGGCCAGACGTAGGCGCCACGCCCTCGTGTCCAAACCGAAAGCGTCGTATTGCCGCGATCGATTTGAAGATCCCAAACCATCGAGTGCGGCAATCCATTTTCGAAGCGCGACCAGACCGGCGTCGCCGCGGTGATCTCGTCGGTGTAGTAGAGGCCCCAATCGGTCCCGGCGAACACCTGCTTCGGGATGTTGGGATTGGCGATGATCGAATCGACCGGAATATCGGGAAGGTTCCCTGACTTATCGGTCCACGTCGCGCTCGCGCAGTTCGCGTTACAAACCAAACGGTAAACGTGCCCCGGCGTCGCCGGCGTGTTCGCCTTAAAGCCGCCGACCGCTGCGTAGGCGATGGGCGCATTTGTCGTTATCGGGTCGAACGCCACGTCGAGGACGGGGCGATTGGGCAGCACGGCGTTGCCGCCAGTCACGTTAACCCAGGTCGCAGTCGGCGCGCCCGTCCCCATTCCGAAGCCGATTTGCACATTGCCATCGTTGGTCCCGACCATCGCCGTCGTCTGATCGGCGGGCGCGAACGCGAGCTGATTGATGAAGGAACGATTCCCGAGGCTCTGTTTTGTCAGGTTCGCCGGACTATTTGGAAGAAAGGTGGCGCCGCCGTTGATGGTTTCCCAAACCCGAACCGTGCCGACGATGAGATGGTTGCAGCCGGTCGGCGCACAATCGGTGAGCGCATTTCCGGGCGTGCCCTTAAAGATTTCGTAGGGCAAAACGAACGACTCCACGTCACCGGTCCACGGGCTGCCGGCGTCGATCCAGTTCGCGCCGGACGCGGTGCAGTTGCTCGTGCAAAAACTGAGGTGGCCACTGTTGCTTCCCTGCCAAAATCGGCCGCCGACCGGATCGATGCGGCCGTAAAACCCGTCCCCGCCCACCCCCATTTGCCATTGGACCGGACCAGTGGGAGTGCCGGCAAAAGTGACGGACATCGAGCCGTTATCCTGCGCGCCGCCGTTCGCCTGCGGCGCGGACGAAACGGCGAAGTTTGCGCTGATGTCGCCGGAGTAGAACTCGATCGTGTTCAAGCCGCCGTCCATGTTGAACCAGGTCGGGTCGATGGTGCCGCTGGCGACGTTGGCGTTGGTCGTGGCGTGAATGCCGCCGTCATTTCCGACCAGGAGAATGCTGGAGGATCCGGGAACAAAGGCGAGCGCGTGCTGGTCGACGTGCACGACCTGGGTGTTGCCGCTGTAGCCGCACGTCGTGTCGTTCCACAACGGATTCCCGTTCGCCCAGAACCAGACTTCGAACGTGTCGAAGAACGCGCGATTGGGATCGTTCGGATCGACGGCGATCCCCTGGTCGTACCAATTCTGGCTGTAATCGCCGGCGCCGCCGCTGCAATTGCGCAGAGCCGTGCCGGTCGATCCGGGGATCTGGCTCCAGCTGGTGCCGCCATCGGTCGAGCGATAAGCGCCGAGCTGGCAACCCTGACTCCCGCCGCATCCATTGGCTGAGCTGGCCGTAATGGCCTGCACTTGAGCGTAAACATAATTCGAATCGCTGGGCGCGACCGCGATGTCGATCCGCCCCACCTGGTTCCCCACCCCGGCCGATGCATACGGGGTCCCGCTGGTCGCGTTCAATCCGGCCCAGCCCGTCGTGTTCGTCGAGACCGGAACGAAATCCGACGGGCAACCGCTCGCCGGGATCGTCCCGCGGTAAATTCCGTTCGCGCCGTTCTGGTCGAGGTTGGATTGCACCGCCGTGGAGAAACCGCGCACGCCCACGGCCGCGATGATTCGCGTGGTTCCGCCGACGTCAGAAAGGGCGAGGCCGGTGATGTCCTGGCGCTGCGTCGCGAAATTGTTGGTGGTGCACGGGCCCGTCCAGTTCACGCCGGCGTCATAGGAAAAATAAAGCCCGGTCTTCGTCCCGGCGACGACGTTGTTGCTGTTGCGCGGATCGACGCGCACTTTGCCGACGGCGTTGTATTGCGGGAAATTGCCGGCCGGCAGCGGGAGGCCGGGCCCGAACACCTCCGCGCCCAGCAGCGTCCAGGTCGCGCCGGCATTCGTCGATTTCAGGATGCCCTGGCTACCCATCGAGAAGGAACCGAAACTCAGGTCGCCCGTGCCGGCGTAGATCGTGTTGTGATTGTTTGGATCGATCGCGAGCGTGTCGATGCTGATCGTCGCCAGCAGCGGATCGTCGGTCGTGACACTCCACGTCGTGAGGCTGCTGCAGCAGTTCGTTGTTTTCCAAACGCCGCCGCCCACGGTCGCCGCGTAGGCCACGATCGAACCGTTCGCCGTTGTGGTGGGATCGACCACGATGTCGTTCACGCGGCCTTCGGTCAGGCTGTAGTTGTAGCAACCGGAGCAGCCCGTCATCCGCAGAGGCTTCGGGCCGAGCGAAGTGAAATTCGTGGGGTCCAAAGTCGTGGCGGCGCTGGGCAGGCGAAGATTCGTGGCGCCGAACGGAACGCTCCGTGCCACCCGCGCATCCGCCGCGGCCGCGAGGCGCACCCACTCCGGATTGAAAACTCCAGTCGGATACGTCAGCCGGTTGTTCCATTCGGATTCCATCCGGTCGAGATCGTCGGGATCGCCTCCCGGCACCGGCATGTAGCGTTGCGCGACCGGCGGAGATTGGCCCCGCTCCGGCGCGGTGACGTCGTTAAGGGCGAAGGTCGCGAGACAGATCCCGGCCGAGAACAAAAGGAACGCGCCAAAGATACGGGGACGAAACACGCCTGAGGCCG
Organism: Chthoniobacterales bacterium; assembly: GCA_035941675.1. Classification (GTDB taxonomy): domain Bacteria; phylum Verrucomicrobiota; class Verrucomicrobiia; order Chthoniobacterales; family UBA10450; genus AV80. Next base: position 26,178 of record DASZDT010000013.1, on the reverse strand, counting down.
ACGGAGATTTTTTTCTGAACATGAGCGCCTGCCTTTCTACACGATTTCCATTGAAACCCAAAACGTCTTTGAGCAGGTCTCCAGTATTAGAGTTCCAATGGGTCCCGCGCTTTTGTAAAAACGCTCATGGCTACTTCCTCTCTCTGGCCGCGGTTTCAGAAGTATTTTCTCAGCTACGACGACATCGGATTCTCGATCGACATCAGCCGAATGCGTTTCGCCGATGGGTTCTTTGCGAAGATGCAGCCGCTAATCGAGAAGGCGTACACGTCGATGCGCGAACTCGAGGCAGGCGCGATCGCGAATCCCGACGAGGGGCGAATGGTGGGACATTACTGGCTGCGAAATCCGGGGCTCGCCCCGAACGCTCAGCTGCGCGCGGACATCGAAGAGACGAACGCCCGGATCAAACAGTTTGCCGCTGACGTGCACGGCGGGAAAATCGCGCCCGAAAAAGGCGGGAAGTTCAAACACGTCCTGCTCGTCGGCATTGGCGGCTCGGCCCTCGGCCCGCAGTTCATCGCCGACTCCTTGGGCGGCGCGGACGATCCGCTCAGCATCTACTTCCTGGACAACACCGATCCCGATGGATTCGATCGCGTCTTCGCCCGGATCGGCGAGCACCTCGCTCACACCCTGACGGTGGTGATTTCGAAGTCTGGCGGGACGAAAGAGACCCGAAACGGAATGCTCGAGGCGGCCCGACAGTACGAAAAGGCCGGGCTGAACTTTGGCCGGCACGCGGTCGCCGTCACCGGGGTCGGAAGCGAGCTGGATAAATACGCGGAAAAGAACGGCTGGCTGACGCGGTTCCCGATGCACGACTGGGTCGGCGGGCGGACGTCCGTGATGAGCGCGGTGGGCCTCGTGCCGGCGGCGCTGGAAGGCTTCGACATCGATCAGTTTCTCGCCGGGGCGGCAGCGATGGACGAGAAAACGCGCGCGGCTGACACGAGCCGCAACGCCGGGATGCTCCTCGCCCTGATGTGGCATTACGCCGGGAACGGGCGCGGCGAGAAGGACATGGTCATCCTTCCGTATAAAGACCGGCTGATGTTGTTCAGCAAATATCTGCAGCAACTGGTGATGGAGTCGTTAGGCAAAGAAAAAGACCTCGACGGCAACGTCGTTCATCAGGGCATCGCGGTTTACGGCAACAAAGGCTCGACCGACCAGCATGCCTACGTCCAGCAGCTGCGCGACGGCGTCCTGAACTTCTTTGTGACGTTTGTCGAAGTGGAAAAGGATCGGGACTCGCAACGGTTCGATGTCGAGGAAGGCGTGACGAGCGGCGATTATCTGCAGGGATTTTTGCGCGGGACGCGCGCCGCGCTTTACGACAGCGGGCGGGAATCGATCACGTTGACGATCCCCAACGTCACGCCGTTCCATGTCGGCGCGCTGATCGCGCTCTACGAACGCGCGGTCGGCTTTTATGCGTCGCTGGTCAACATCAACGCCTATCACCAGCCGGGCGTCGAAGCCGGCAAGAAAGCGGCGACCCGGATTCTCGAATTGCAGACGCGCGTCAAAAAAATTCTCGAAACAGGGCCGGATAAAACGCCGGAAGAAATTGCGGGCGAGCTGGAGGCGGATCCCGAGGACGTTTTCCACATCGTCCGCCATCTCCGCGCGAACCAGTGAGAGCACTGGCGCACCGCCTCGGCGCGCGCTAACATCGGCGTCCCCAAATTTACCATGGCCGAACCGCCCAAACCCAGTCGCCCGGAAATCCAGGTGTCCATGCCTGTGGTGGTGAAGTTCGTGCGGCAATTGGCTCACGACCTTCGCAATCATCTCAACGCTGCCGAGCTCCAATCCGCCTACCTCATCGAGGTGGCGGAGAACGAAGAGGTGCGGGAGGAAATCAAACGGCTCCGCGGCATGATCGCGCAGGTCGGCGTTAGTTTGCAGGAATTAACCGCAGCCCTGAGCCGGCCCCGCCTGACCCAAATGCCGTACGCGGCGCGCGATCTGATCGAGGATCTGCAGCAGAAAGTCGCGGCCAGTCATCCGGCGGAAAATGCCGCCGTAAAATGGGAGGACGCGACCGGCGACGCCCTGGTGGATATCGATCCTCAACTATTATTGCCCGCGCTCGGGGAATTGTTCGCGAACGCGTTTCGGCACGGGCGCGCGGAAGGCCCGATCTCAGCGGCCGCGCGATCGGACAACGGCCATTTCATCTTCACGTTGTCGGAGCCGAAGCAAAATTTCGAGCGCTCGACGGAAAACTGGGGACTGGAGCCGCTGCATTCTCTCGGCCAGGGCCATTACGGTCTCGGCCTGCATCGCACCCGGGCGATCATCGAAGCGCACGGCGGAGAGTTCGCCGCCCGTTACGACAAGGAGACCGGGTCCCTCGTGACGACTGTCACCCTCCCCCTCGCCGCCCCCGACGCCTAACCGATTTTACCGTTTTTGGTGAATGAAAAGCGGAACCGGTGCGTCGATTGCTCTTTCCGTTTTTCTTCCTCCGCCTGACAATCAATTTTAGAAATGGCCCCTGCTAACGCCGAGAACAAACGCATTCTCATCATCGACGATGAGCGGCCCATCCTGCTCACGCTGGAAGCGCTTCTCGGCCGGCATGGTTACCAGACGGAGACCGCGGCCACGGCGTCGTATGGATTGCGGCGAATAAAGGAAACGGCGCCGGCCGTCGTGCTCCTTGACCTCCAACTGCCGGACGCCGAAGGGCTCGAGATGCTCGGCCAGATCAAGGAAGAACATCCGGGCACGCAGGTCATCATCCTGACCGCGCATGATTCCCTCAACAACGCCATCGAATCGATCAAGCGCGGCGCTTACCATTTCATCAGCAAGCCGTACGCGCCGGAAGAACTGTTGAGCCTGATCGAGAAAGCGCTCGAGAAGCAGTCGCTCCTGCGCGAGACCGAACAGCTCCGGAAAAAAACACAGCAACTCGAGAAGCGGCTGGAAATCGCCGAGACGCGGCTCGCTCCGGTTTTCAAAAGCAAGGCGCTCCAGGAACTCGAGGAGCTGATCGAGGCGATGGCGCCGTCCGAAGCGAACGTCCTGATCACGGGCGAGAGCGGCGTCGGCAAGGAAGTGATCGCGAATTACATTCACAGCCGGAGCCGCCGCGCCGATAAGCTGATGATCAAGCTGAATTGCGCCGCGTTTCCGCAGGCCATGATCGAGTCAGAACTTTTCGGTTATGTGAAAGGCGCGTTCACCGGAGCGATGAACGATTTCCCCGGAATGATCGCGGCCGCCGCCGGCAGCACTCTGTTCCTCGACGAAATTTCGGAGATGCCCGCCGATCTCCAGACGCGGTTCCTCCGGGTTCTGCAGGAACGGGAATACCGGCCGCTCGGCAGCACGAAAACAGTGAAAGCGGATTTCCGCGTCATCGCCGCCACCAACCGGCCCATCGCCAGCGCCCTGGCCGACAACCGGCTCCGGGCCGACCTTTATTACCGGCTCAATACTTTCCAAATCGACATCCCGCCCTTGCGCGAGCGGAAGGAAGACATTCCGCCGCTGGTCGCGAATTTCCTGAAACGCTTCTCGACCGAGCTCGGCAAACCGGAGCCCGAAATTTTGCCGGACGCCTTTCAGAAATTGCTCGATTACTCCTGGCCGGGGAACGTGCGCGAGTTGCAGAACGCGATGGAATACGCCGTCGTCCTGGCGCGGAAAGATAAGATCAGCCTCAAAGAATTGCCGGCGGAAGTGCAACTGCCGGCCGCGTTGCAACAGGCCGGCGATCGCAACTCCGCCAGTGGCGTCCAAAACTTGGACGACCTCGAACGGAACGCGATCATCCAGGCGCTGGCCCAATGTCACGGCAACAAAAAGAAAGCCGCCCAGGTCCTCGGCATTCAGCGCCCCACGCTTTACAACAAGATGAAGCGTTACGCGATCGAGCTCTGAGGATTGCAGATTTCAGAACGTCGATTGCAGATTGAGCCTGGCTCCGGCTCCAATCGACATTCTGCAATCTGAAATCTACAATCCAAGGTGCCCGCTTCCCGTCATCTCGGAAAAGTTCTCGCGCATGCGGAGCGCGAGCTCGCTTCTGCCCGGACGATGCGGCCCGCGGAATCGCTGCCGCTCTACAAAAAATTCCTGAAGATCGAGGAGCATCGTCTCCGCCTGTATCACCAATATGGCGGGGGCGGCCGCGAGATCTGCGCACTCCGAGTGGAGCTGGTCGACGTTCTTCTCCAGCACATTTTCGAGGCGGCCGTGGCCTTCGCGGATCGCGACCGCGGCGCGGCCCGGGCGCCGCTAGCCATCCTGGCGCTCGGCGGTTACGGCCGGCAGGAGCTGAACCCGTTTAGCGACGTCGACCTCATGTTTCTCCACGAAAAGGATCGGGGAAGCATTTCGCCTTACGCCGCCCAGGTGATCGAACAAATCCTTTACCTGCTTTGGGACGTCGGATTCAAAGTCGGCCATTCCACCCGCTCCGTCCGCGAAGCCGTCGAGTTGGCGAACAAAGACATGCTGACCAAAACCGCGATGCTCGAGTCGCGCCTGCTCTCCGGCGATACCGAGCTCGCGGGCCGCTTTCGGACGGCCTTTCGACAGCATTGCGTCCGCGGCCACGTGCGCGAATACATCGAGCTGCGGATGCACGACCAGGCCACGCGCCACGCCAAGTTCGGCGACACGGTTTATATCCAGGAGCCACATTTGAAGAGCGGGTGCGGCGGCCTGCGCGACTACCAGAACCTGCTCTGGATGACGTTTTTCAAGGAAGGCGCGCTCACCACCACCCATCTCGTCGGTAAAGATTGGCTCAGCGAACCCGACCAGCGTCGAATCGAAGCAGCTTACGATTTTCTCCTTCGCTTGCGCACCGATCTGCATTACGCAACCGGCCGCGCCACCGACACGCTCCACTTCAGCGTCCAGGATCTGGTCGCGGAGCGGCTCGGCTACGAACAGAAACGCGGCACGCTGCGCCAGGAAGCGCTGATGAAGGATTACTACGAGCACACGCGAAATATTTTCCGGGTGACGGAGCGGATCACCGAGCAATTCGCGAGCGGGCGTTCCTCTTCCACGACGCGTTCGCTGTTCAGTTTCCTGCCGCGCTTGAAATCGGAGGAGGAACGGCTCGGACATTTTCGGATTCGCCAGGGCCAGCTCTTCGCGCAGAGCTCCGACATTTTCGAAAAGGAACCGGCCACGATGATGGAAGTGTTCGAGGTCGCCCAGCGCCGCGATCTCGAGTTGAGCCCCGATTTATCCGATCTTTTCACGCGCAATCTCGGCCTGATCACGGGCGCTTTTCGCAGCAGCAAAGCACCGCGGGAGATTTTTCGGCGGATCGTTTCCCGCAAAGGCGAAGTGGGCCGCGTGTTGCGGATGATGCACCGGGTGGATTTTCTGGGCCGCTACGTGCCCGAGTTCGGACAGCTCACCTGCCTGGTGCAGCACGAATTTTTTCATCGTTACACCGCGGACGAACACACCCTCGTCTGCATCGACAAGCTCGACCAGGTCATGCAGACCGAGGATCGCAAGCTGCGCCAGTATCGTGAGCTGTTCGAAAAGCTCGCCGACCCTTTCGTCCTTTACCTGGCGCTCCTTCTCCACGACACCGGGCGCGCGGTCGGGGCCCGTCCGCATTCCGAGGCAAGCGCGCTCTTCGCGCAGGGCGCGGCGGGACGCCTGGGATTGTCCGCGGCGCAACGCCGCTCCCTCATTCTCCTGGTCGATCATCATCTCACCCTCTCGAACATGGCCCAGCAGCGGAACCTGGATGATCCGGAAACGGCGATCGAATTCGCCGCGATCGTGCGCGACCAGCCGAACCTCGATGCCCTCATGCTGCTCACCCTCGCAGACGGGCAGGGCACGAGCGCTGACGCCTGGTCGGACTGGAAAGAGACGCTGGTCTGGCAGCTTTACCATTCCACCACGCATTATCTGGCCGACCAGGAAGCGTTTTACGCCCAAACGAAGATCGAGCGCGAACAACTCCAGACGCGCGTGACCGAGCAGCTCGGCCTCGAGTTCGCCGAGGAAGTGGAAGCCCATTTTGAAGTGATGCCGGACAATTATTTCCGGGCCTTCACCACCGACGAGATCGTTTCCCACCTGAGGCTGTTTCGCCAATTTCTCGAGAACCTCTATTTGCGGGATGAATCGCCGCTCGTGCCGGCGGTGGCGTGGGAAGAGTTCCCGGAACAAGGCCACAGCATCGCGTCGTTCGTGACCTGGGATGGGCAGGAGCTCCTGGCGAAAATTGCGGGCTCGCTCGCGGTTGTTCCGCTGAATATTTTGAGCGCCGACATCTACACCCGCGGCGACAACGTGGTCCTCGACACGTTCCGCGTCTGCGACCCGCGTTTTCGCGCGGTCACCGACAAGCGGGACAAGGCGCTGGTGGAATCAACCCTGCGCTCGGCGCTGATCGATCCGCAGTTCGATTTCGGACCGCTCCTCGAAGGCGCTCGCCGGCGCATCGCCCGAAATAGCCGGGACGGCCTGGATTTCCCCACGCGCGTCACCGTGGAAAACAAGACCCACCCCGCCTACACCCTCGTCCAAATCCAAACGCCCGACCGCCTCGGGCTGCTCTACGAATTGCTCACGGCCTTCGGCGAAGAAAATGTGTCGATCGCCCTCTCGCGCATCAGCACCGAAAAAGGCGCGGCCATCGACACGTTTTACGTCGCCGACCGCGTCGCCCGCGGAAAGATCACCGACTCGACGCGCATCGCGAGCTTGCTCGAACGCCTGCAACGGGCCGCGGTCGGCAAAACGCGCTAGCCGCGCGCCGTTTTGGGTCTAGCTTCACCGCCGATCCAATTTCATGAACGCCTTGATTCTTGCCGCCGGTTACGCCACCCGGCTTTATCCGCTGACGTTGACGAAAGCCAAGCCGCTGCTGGAAGTCGCCGGCAAGCCGATGATCGACTGGGTCCTCGATAATCTGGCGCCGATTCCTGATCTCGAGCGCGTTTACGTGGTGACGAACCGGAAGTTCGTGAAAGATTTCCAGGCCTGGGCCGAACAATATCGCGCCAAGAAACCGGGGTTCGCCATCGAGATTATCGATGACGGATCGACCGACGACTCGGACAAGCTCGGCGCGATCGGCGACATTTGCCTGGCGATTACGCGCCACGATCTCGGCAACGACGACCTGATCGTCGTCGCCGGCGACAACCTTTTCAGCGAGCCGCTGGCGGATTTCGCGCAGGCTGCGAAGACATCCGAAGCGACCCTCGCGACCTACGACGTTGGCGATCTCGAAGCGATCAAGAAATACAGCAGCATCACGACGGATCCCGACGGCGTGATCACCCGGTTCGAAGAAAAGCCGCCCAAACCGGAAAACACGATCGCGGGAATCGCGCTGTATTATTTCTCGCGCGCCGTCGTCCCGCTCTTCACGACCTACATCGCCGCCGGGAACAACCCGGACCAGCCCGGCCGTTTCATTCAGTGGCTTTACCAGCGCAAACCGGTGAAGACATTCCAGATCAAAGGCACCTGGTTCGACATCGGCAGCAAAGAGACCCTGGAAGAAGCGAACGAGATTTTCGCGCGGTTCGCCGCGTAGTTCGGTCGCAATTCGGCTTGCTGCCTACTTTAGCCGGCCTTCGTCGAACTCGATCAGGTCGAAGTAGGTCTTGATGTCTTTTCGCCCGGCGCCGCCGGATTCTTTCAGGAAATGGGTGAAGCGCGCTTTCTTTGCGGCGGTATCGGGATGACGCGCAATCATGGCGGCGTTCCAATGTTCGATTTCTTCGGGCGAATGTTTCGCACCGTTCCTTGTCACCCAATCGAGGATCTTCTCGTCGTCATCCAGCTCGTTGGCGATTTCCTCGAAGGCGTCTCCCTTGAGGCGGAGAAAGGCGAGCAGATGCTTGTCGAACCCAACGGTCTTGTAATTGTAGCCGTCGAGCAGCCCTTTGCGATGCAGCTTCGCCTTGTCGATCAGCCGGGGCAGATGCACGTAGCCGCCCAACTTTTCGTAGGGACTGCGTGGACGCAGCTTTTGCATCGAGCGCGGCACTAGGCCGCGGGTAAAGGATGCGGCACCGCCAACGGCGCCGCTTCATCGGGCGCTGCCACCACCGGGGCGGCCGCCGCTTCCGGCAACAACTCGCCCTGCGCCAACCCCGAGGTGCCGATGATCAACTCGCCCATGAAAATTCCACCCTTCTCCACCGAAATCGATTTTGCGGTCACGTTGCCGTCAAGAAGCGCGTTTCGCGAAATGACGACGGCGCCTTCCGCGACGATCTCGCCCGTCATCCGGCCGCGGATCTCGATCGTTTTGACGCGGATCCGCCGGAAAAAATGCACGTCCGATTTCCGGTCGACCACGATGTTGTCCGCGGTCAGCCGGCCCGGGATTTTTCCAACGTAATTGATCGTGGCCGTCCCGACGCAGTTCATGTTGCCGCGCATCTTTCCTTCAATCACGGCCGAACGGCAGGTGACCGTAGTGCTGCTCAGATCGCCTTTCGGCGTAATGTGGACTTCGCCCTGGGTCTTGATCGAGCGGCTGAAGCTCGTGGTGATCTTATAATTCCGCAGGTCGACGTGCGTGCTGCACTTCGGGCAAAAACTGGACGTCGCGGCCGAACTGACCTCGTGCTTGGCCTTGCAATCGAAGCACTCGATCTCGGAGCTGTGGTGTTTGTTCCAGAGCCCTTCAAATTTCTGGCGAAGCGAAGAATCACTCGAAGCCGCGACGGCCGCCTCGACGCGTTCTTCCTTCGGCCGCAGCCGGATCTCCTGCTTGGGCGCCGAGGGCGCGAAGTGCGAGCCGCACTGGCGGCACATCGTGCTCTTGGCCGCAGCGTACTCCGACTGCTTGAAGCCGCAGTGTGGACATTCCACACTGACTTTGGCAGGAGACGGCTTGGCGGCCACTGGCGGCTCTGGCGAAAGGTGACTGTCTTACACTCGAGCGCCGAACGCTGGCTTCGCGGCCGGCTCTTCGTTCCGAACAACTTCCGGACGGGCCGGAGCGCTGGCGGGCTTGCTCGCGCCGCCGCTGGTGACCTCGGACTTGCCGATGAACGTCGCGCCTTCTTCGATGACGAGGCGGGCCGCCTTCAGATCGCCCTGCAACGTGCAACGGGACTTCAGCTCGCAGCGTTCCGCCACCGTGATGTTGCCCTGCACCTTGCCGTAAACCGTGATCGACTTCGTCTTGATCTCGCCGTTGATGTTGGCGTTCTCGCCGATCGTCAGGATCCCGTCGGAATTGATCTCGCCCTTAACCTTGCCGTCGATGAGGAGTTCCTTTTGGAATTTGATCGAGCCCTCGATTTCGACGTCGCTCGACAGGATGTCTTTGCCAGAATGTTCAGCCATATATTTTTTTGGATCGATTGTTGGTGTTGCCCGTGGTTCCTCGCGGGGGGCGAAACCATTGTTCTCCTCCGTGCCCGCGCTTAACGATCCTTCTCCGATCGACGACATGGGCTTTTGCGGAATGAATTTCTTCAGCACAGCCGGGCATTATGGTGACACCACTTTACGCTGTCAACGGATTAGCGGTGGAAATTCTATTTTTCCTGAAAAAAATGGACGCGAAAGAGTTTGTCGGCCCGGATTTTTGGGCGGCGCCTGATGCTGCAGGCGTGTTTCGAAACTTAAAACATTTTGATTTCGAACCTTGTTTCGAATTTCGGATTCGCGTCTTCGAGTTTGCCTTTGGCGAGTTTCCTTACGCTGGCCTGCCAAGCCGTAGTCTTTGGCGCCAAAGCGCGAGCAATAAATCGTGCCCGCCTGCGTTGCACTCCCACGCGGCAGCCTCGCGTTGTCGCGGAAGCGCCAAAGCGGAGGCTGGGCCCACCAGGATTCGAACCTGGGACCAAGGGATTATGAGTCCCCTGCTCTAACCGCTGAGCTATAGGCCCGTCGCGGCCTTGAATAAATCATGACCTGCGACGGATGACCAACTCGATCGTGGCAGGCACGACGCCCTGCGTCGGCCGCGATATCGCAGCGCCGCGTCGGCGCCTCTATTAATGGAACCCGGTTTGGGGCGCGGGAATGGGACGGAGGTTGCGCTGGCGTTGCGCCTCTTTTTCCGCGGCAATCTGAGCCGGCGTCTTGGGACCCTGCGGTTTCTTCGTGGCCGCATCCATCTCCGCCTTGGTCGGCGGCAGCGGCGGCTTCTTGTGGGTCTGAGTGCCCACCCGGATCACCTGGCCCTTCACAAACTGGTATCCGTCCGGATGCGTCCAGACGCCGTTCACCAGCGACCAGCCGGATTTGAGCGGCACGGAGGCGACGACCGGAGGCGTCTTTTTTTTCTTCGAAGACGACGGTGGTTCCGCCTGCACGAAGGCGGTGCCAGCGAAAGTGATGAGGACGGCGAGAGAGAAAACGGTTCGTATCATATTTTTTTAACTCGGTTGCGGTTTCGCTCCGGGCGGATTCCAGGGAGAGGTCGCGGGGCTGCAACCGTTGAATCGCGGGGCCGATTTTTCAATCGACGAAGATGACGATTCCGCGATTCACGTCAAAAGGCAACACCGAACGCAAACTTTCTCCGCATCAGAAGCCCGACCACGGCGTGGTCTGGGAAAAATGCTCGCGCGCCAGCACCACTCCGATTCGCACGATCACACTCACGACAAACCCCACCACGAAACAGAACCCGGCGGCGTAACGCATTGAGCGTTCCGTCAGATCGAAGATTCCCGGCGGCTTGTCTTTGTGCATGCCGCAATCCTCCGTCGCCCCGCCCCCAACGCAAGCGCGGCTTGCTTTGCGATTGACAACGAAACGCCGCTTCAGTCATCTGCTTTCGCACCTGCCTTTCGCAACTTCCCATGAATTACACCGCTTCCGTCGGCGATTACTTCAAGGTTCCCAAGTGGATGATGAACACGTTGCTGGCCGGCGTCTGCGTCTTCATCCCGTTCGTCGGACCGATCGTCATCAAGGGCTGGCTGCTCACGGGATTTTGGGGGCGCGACGACGAGCGGCCTGAGACGTTCCCGGATTTCGACTTCAATAATTTCGGCAAATATCTGGAGCGCGGCCTGTGGCCGTTTCTCGTTTCGCTCGTCAGCGGCCTCGTGATTGCGATGGCGGCGTGTGTCGTCGTCGTGCCGATCACGATGATCCTGGGGCTGATGACGCCGAATGATCACAGCTCGGTGAGCGGTTGCGCGGCCGCACTGCTTGTTATCGTCCTGATGGTTTTCTACGTCGTGATTATCGTCGGCTCGATTGTCCTCGTCACTCCGCTGATGATCCGGGCGTCGATGATGCAGGAATTCGGGCCGGCGTTTAACTTCGCCTTCCTCAAGCGGTTTATCGCCCTGACCTGGAAGGAAATGATTCTCGCCGCGCTTTTCCTCATGGTCGCCAGCCTCGGCTTGTGCGCGGCAGGCGCGATCATCCTCTGCATCGGAATGTATTTCGCCACGGTGCCGATTTATTTCTGCTGGGTGCATCTGCAGAAACAACTTTACCGGCTGTATCTCAGCCGCGGCGGCGAACCAATCCCGCTCAGCTCCAAGCTCCGCGACGACCTGGCTCCCGCCCTGTAGCCGTCCCCCTGTAGCCGTCGCCCTGTGGGCGACGCGAAAGATCCGGCTAAGACCGAAACCGCAAAACGTTGGAGCGTCCCACAGGGACGGCAGCGTTGTAGTGTGCGCTGTCTCAGCGCATCCGTCGTGCATCCGCTGGGACAGCGGACCCTACAATCACTTCTTCGCCTGCGAGATCGCGTGGTCGAGTAACTCCTGCGCCTTGTCCTGGCCCGATTCGAAGTCCCAGATCTCCTTGTCCAACAAATACTGGGCCGGCGTCGCGAAGTTCACGTTCTGCACGTTCGTAATCCGCGATTGCAGGGTGATGATTCCCGCCAGCGATCCGCCCCGGTTCAGGATCAACGGTCCGCCGCTGTTGCCCGGGCTGACCGGCGTCGACGTCCGAATCAGCGTCTCCTCTTTCACCTTGTCGAACCGCGAAATGATTCCGGCCGTGATGCTGAGGCCTTCGCCGAGCGCGTTCCCGATCGCGATGCACGCTTCCCCTTCCTTGATCGCGTCCAGCTTCCGGATCGGAAATTGGTTCGGCGCCCATTTCCCTTCCAGCCGGACGAGCAGCAGCGCCAGGTCCACGTCGTTCTTCGCCCGGGCCACGACTTCGACGTCCGCAAACTCTTTGTCGTGCGAAAACCGGACGCCGCACTTGTAATCGCTCGTCATGTTCTCGCCCGGATCCACGACGTGCCAGTTCGTGGCGACGAGGCCGTATTCGCTGTCGTTATACAACAGCACTCCCGTTCCGCTGGCGCCGTTATCTTTCTTGTTGAACGTCGAGCGCTTTTCCTTCCAGGTCGTGCGCACTTCCAGCACCGACGACTTGTAGATGTCGCGCAATTCCTCCGCCGTAAACACGCGATCGTGCGACACCGACAACTGCTGCGGCGCGGTCGTGGTCGGTTGTTCCGGACTCGGCGCGAGCGTCGTCTTTTTTTCCGGCGTGAAAAAATGAAACGCGGTAAACCCGATTCCCCACAGCACCAGGGCCGCGATCAGCGGAAGACCCCAGCGCGTTTTCTCGCGCTTAAACGAGGTCTGGACGTAGCGGATTTGCGGGAAGGCCGAGAACGCGATCCAGGCCAGCGTGTAAGCAATCCAGATGATGAGGGTGATGCCGTTCGGTGAATAAAACGCCAGCCCGAGAACGACGAACCCGATCCAGAACCACGGCGCCGCCACGAGCGCGCGTCGCCGGCGTTTCATGATCACCCAGTTGCGCCAGATGATAAATCCGCCGAACGCCGGCGTAAGCACGAGGCTTCCGAGGATCGCCATTACCGGGCTCCAAATCGTTTCGCCGACCGGCGGAGTCGTAGCCGGGATCGATGATGCCGGCCCCGGCATTACGCTTGGTAAGGGCGGCGGCCCCGCCGCCGGCATCGGCGTCGCCGGCAACACCGCCGCGATAGAAGGAAGCGGCGGCGGCGTGACCGGCGCAGTGGCGGATGTCTCACCCTCCGCCTTTCCGGCACGCTCTTTCGACTCCTCGTTGCTCGACGATTCCGATCGAACTTCAGAAGCCGCAGCAGCAGCAACCGCAGACTCCGGCTCCAATTTCGCCGCGGTCAACGTCGCTAGAAATTCCGAGATCGGTTTCCAGGCCGCCTTCGCTTCGTCCCACGCCAGATCGGTCCCGCTCAAACTCCCGTCCGCGACCTTCTCGCGAATTGCTGACTCGGAAAAGCGCCCGGCATATTGCCCATTCCGATGAACCCAAATCTCCATGCGGCTTGTATGTAGCCAAGGCAGCAGGTTCGGTGCAACGAAATACGCCCACCTCAACCGCTCAACTTCTCAACCCCTCAACTTCTTCAGATCGTATTCACCGCGCCGCAATTCGCGCACGTATACGCCTGTTCGCTCGGCGGCCCCAACGGCCGCGTCAGATATTTGTGGCAGCTCCAGCACTTCACCCAAAACGGACTCGTCCGCCCGCCCGCTTCCTCGTTCGCCAGCTCGAGCTTCCCGATCTTATCCGCCGGGATCTCGCGCTCCGGTTTCTTGCCGTCGATGTGTGTCGGTTCTGCCATTGGAATTGAGTCCTTTTAGTGGAGCCTCTCTTCCCGGTAAATCCAAATCGCGCCGGCTCTTGCCGAACTTCTCGTTCCCAAACTCTGTTTGGGAACGCACTTGCCTGCCCGCCGTAGCCTCGGCAAAGGCGGGTCTTTGAAACTCCGTTTCGTTTTCCTCCGCCATTGTGATTTCAAACCCGGACGCATATTTTGCTTTTCACCGATGAAGACGGAACCCGCGCGAACTATTGCAGACCTGAAGGAACTTCGTCAGCTCACCGGCAACGCGAACGGCGCGCAACGCGTCGCCTTCACCCCCACATGGGCGACCGCGAGAAAATGGCTCCGTGACAAACTCGAAGCCTTTTGTCCCGACGTCCGAATGGATGAAGCCGGAAATCTCTGGGCCACGTTGCGCGGCGATTCGCCGAAAGCATTGCTCATCGGCGGCCACATCGATTCCGTCCCGAACGGCGGTTGGCTCGACGGCTGTCTCAACACCCTCGCGGCCGTGGAAATTCTTCGCCGGATCAACGCGCAATACAACGGACGCCCGCCGGTCACCGTCCGCCTCGTCGATTGGGCCGATGAAGAAGGCGCGCGCTTCGGGAAAAGTCTGTTCGGTTCCTCCGCGTGCTCCGGCCACCTCGACATGGACGAAGCCCGCCAGCTCAGGGACAAAGAAGGCATCACCCTCCCCGCCGCGCTCGCCGAACACGAAATCGATTTCGAAAAGGTAAAGGAGTGTGGCAAAGAACTCGAGAACGCCGCCGCCTATCTCGAACTCCATATCGAACAAGGTCCGGTCCTTCTCGATCTCGATCTCCCTCTCGGAACGGTCCTCGGAACTTTCGGCGTCGAACGCCACGCTATCACCTTTCACGGGCAAGCCGCCCATTCCGGCAGCACTCCCATGAACCGCCGGAAGGATGCTCTTCTGGCAGCGGCAAAAATGTCGTCGGAGATTTACAACATCGCGGGACGCAGCAATGGCGGCGTCTGCACCATCGGCTCCTGCACGACCAAACCTGGCATCGTCACCAGCGTTGTCGAAGAATGCCGGATCACCCTCGACCAACGCCATCTCGACGCCGCCGCTCTCGCGCGAATGCTCACTGAAGCCCACGAAGCCAGCGAACGCTTTGCCGCCGAAGGGAACGTCATTGTGAGTTGGGAACGCCTCTGGCAAATCGAACCGATCCTGTTCCACCCCGATCTCATCGCCCTCTGCGACGAAGCCATCTCCAAGACCGGCGCCAAACCGCACCGCCTGCCCTCCGGCCCTCTCCACGACGCCGCCGAAGTCGCCCGGGCCGCCATCCCCACCATCATGATGTTCGTCCAGAGCCTCCACGGCATCTCCCACAACAAAATCGAAGACACGAAAGAAGAACACCTAACGATGGCCGTGACTGCCTTCGACGCGCTCGCCGAAAAGACCCTTCGGTGGATCGAGTCCCGCGACCGCGGGAGGACCGCGCGATGACACACTCAGCGAAAACCGCACCTATCTATCCGCCCCACGGTCACATTGCTAAAAATGTCCCCGGCATACTCCAAACTCGAATGCTTTAAGCATTGGAGTTTGGCAGAGACGTTCATTTAATAGTGGAACGCACCGCGCGTCACGTTAATGGGCGAAAACGCGCCCGATGTTGCGCGACTCGAATCGCCGTTGCGACAAAGCCATCTCGGAGACCGGCGCCAAACCGCATCGCCTCCCCTCCGGCCCTTTCCACGACGCCCGCCGAAGTCGCTCGCGCCGGCATCCCCACCATCATGATGTTCGTCCAAAGCCTCCACGGCGTCTCACAACAAAATCGAAGGCACGAAAGAACAACACCTCGCGCTCGCTGTGACCGCCTTCGACGCGCTCGCCGACAAAGCTCTCCGGTGGATCGAGTCCCGCGGCCGCGGGACCGCTCGATGAGCCGTGGCGAAGACGCTCCTATCTATCCGCCCAAGGTCACATTCTCAAGGGACTCTGGCATCGGCCGCCATGGGCGTGCAGGAAAGCGAAAGCCAAAACGATCGCCCGCGTAGTCCGAACTCGAATGCTTTAAGCATTCGAGTTTGCCAGAGAGGTTCATTAATAGTGGAACGCACCGCGCGTCACGTTAATGGGCGAAAACGCGCCCGATGTTGCGCGATCCGATCGCCCTGTGCGACGAAGCCATCCCGAAAACCGGCGCCAAACCTGATCGCCTCCCCTCCGGCCCGCTCCACGACGCCGCCGAAGCCGCTCGCGCCGGCATCCCCACCATCATGATGTTCGTCCAAGCCTCCACGGCATCTCACAACAAAATCGAGGACACGAAAGAAGAACACCTAATGATGGCCGTGACTGCCTTCGACGCGCTCGCCGAAAAGACCCTTCGGTGGATCGAGTCCCGCGACCGCGGGAGGACCGCGCGATGACACACTCAGCGAAAACCGCACCTATCTATCCGCCCCACGGTCACATTCCTAAAAAAACTGTCCCCGGCATACTCCAAACTCGAATGCTTTAAGCATTCGAGTTTGCCAGAGACGTTCATTTGAAAGCGGAACGCGGCGGGCATCAGGTTAATGGGCGAAAACGCGCCCGATGTTCGCGATCCGATCGCCCTGTGCGACGAAGCCATCTGCGAGATCGGCGCCAAACCGCATCGCCTCCCCTCCGGCCCGCTCCACGACGCCGCCGAAGTCGCCCGGGCCGGCATCCCCACCATCATGATGTTCGTCCAAAGCCTCCAAGGCATCTCCCACAACAAAATCGGAGGACACGAAAGAACAACACCTAACGATGGCTGTGACCGCCTTCGACGCGCTCGCCGACAAAGCTCGCTCTCCGGTGGATCGAGTCCCGCGGCTGCGGGACCGCTCGATGAGCCCTGGCGAAGACGCTCCTATCTATCCGCCCAAGGTCACATTCTCAAGGGACTCTGGCATCGGCCGCCATGGGCGTGCAGGAGCGAAAGCGAAAACGGTCGCCCGCGTAGTCCGAACTCGAATGCTTTAAGCATTCGAGTTGCGAAAGACGTTGAGTTGAAAGTGGAACGCGCCGGCGTGTCCGCGACCACTTGATGACTTTGCTGAAGCGACCCCGAGGACTGCCCTCTGCCGTCGGGCCTCCGACGACCTATCCCTTCACCCCAGCTTTAGCCATGATCGTCACGGCCAGGCCTGACATGATCTGCGCGATCCTGAATTTCTCCATCGAAGCCCCCGATCCCAGAGCGTTAAACTTGTCAAGATACGCCGACAGGTCCGCATCGAACTGGGCGACGAGCGCTTCGATTTTTTCCTCAGGCGTGTTCTTCAACACTGCGACAAGGCTCTGAAGGTTTTTGACTGTGCCATCCAGCTCACCCTGGCTGACAGCGCCGTCGTCCACCAGCCTTTGATAAAACGAGGACGCCCCTCCCGGCGAGGCCCCCATGGTCAGATCGTAGATGACTCCTTGCAGGATAACAGGCAGACCTTTTGCATTCATGTCGTTTTTTCCTTTCGGGAAATAGTGAAGATTAAGTTAAAGCCGAAAAGGAAACATCCCGGACGGCGAAGCGCAGACTGCCGATCCCCTCTTCGACTGTCAAACTTTCCCGGCCAGAGCGTCTTCTCCTCCGACTCTCTGACCTCCGATCTCCGTCCTCCGTCCTCCGCCCTCTGACACTTCCGATTTCCGTCCTCCGACCTCCGTCCCTCTTCGCGGCTTGTCCTTTTAATGAATCGAAGCCACCATCGCCGAAATGTCCCCCGTTTGTCTCTTCAAGCCGCTCCCCTGGCGAACCGCGGAAATAGACGACACTTTTGTGTCGTCTGATTGTAGTTAGATGACTTCGCGCACACTGTGCACAAGCATCGCATCACCGATGCTCGCCGCCTCGTCCGCTGCCGGCAGCACTGCTGACCATGCGACAATGCTTCGCAAGATCGACCAGTTTTGCGGTTGGACAGGTTTGCGACGGTTGGGCGACCTGAGAAGCCTGGACTGCTGGAAGCAGGACGGAGGTGCTGGCTGCAAAGCGCAAGTATTTATCAGCGTGGAAGGCCGTCGCGCCGATTATCACGTTGAGTTTATTCGTGAGCGCGGCGAATTGGAACTTTGGGCTTTGAGGGCACCAGACTCCATCCTGGCGCAGAAATCTTCGGACTGGCGCTACTTTAAGGGGATTGGCTACGACACTCTAAAGGATCAGCATGCGAGGGCTTCCTCCCTCACAGCCGTTAAGAAGCTGAATGAGCACCTTCGCTGGCATTGGTTTACCGGCCCGTTCATGCAAACGTTCGGTAGGAACGTTTGGGTCACATTCGAAACCATTTCTCCTGAACAGAAGAAAGAGCCCGAGGCATTACTTAGGTACGTTCACCCGTATGTTACTTTTATTGTGTCACCGCAGGAAACCGTGATTTCGGCGTATTTCGGCAATTGACCAGTCATTTAACCAGGCGATGGAGCGAACGGCTGGCAGCTTTGGTCCTTCACTCTCGATGAAATTCCACCCTCAACCTGGAGCCACGCGCCCTCCCGCCAGCCGTCGCTCATCTTATCTCGTTAGGCGACTTCGTGTGTCACCGCTGCTAGGTTTGTAATCGTGAAGGTTCCTAAGCACCGCTTGTTAACTGCTGTCGCGGTCTTCCTGTTTACCTCCACCGCATGCGCAGAGACGGCTACGGGCTCGCCAACTCCGGCTTCGAACCGGCAACAGCCGCAGACATTGGAGTGCGAAGTTCCCCGTGCCGTGCGGATGCAATATCTCCTGTTCTTACCCGTAGCTTACGAGAAGAGCACGGATCGTTGGCCGTTTATTCTTTATCTTCATGGGGGTTCGCTTCGCGGGGACGACATCGCCCAGGTAAAGAGATTGGGACTACCGGAGAAGGTCGAAGGAGAACCCGATTTCCCGTTCATCGTAGTCTCTCCCCAATGTCACACGGGCGAGATATGGACGGATGTCGATGCGCTGGCCGCAGTGCTCGATGACGTAGCTCGGAGCCACCGCGTTGATCCGGACCGAGTTTATGTTACCGGTCACAGCATGGGCGGTCGGGGTGCACTCTACGCGGCCTATAAGATGCCGGAGCGTTTTGCGGCTGTCCTCTCGCTCGCGCCAGTCTCACCGGTCACCGCTTGGGCCGCGAAACTTGCGAGCACCCCACTCTGGCTGTTTCATGGACCGAATGATCAGTTCACTCCGCTGAAGGAGATTGAAGAATTGTTTCATGCCACCGAAGCTGCGGGAGGTCATCCCAAGCTAACTGTACTCCCAGAGCGCGATCATTATATCTTGGATGTTTACGACCGACCAGAAATCTACGAATGGCTTCGTCAGCAAAGGAGGAATCATCACCCAGTCCGCAAGTGACCGTCCGTCGCCTGACCGAGCTATGCAGCGAATCCCGCGGCCGCGGGATCGCTGATCTTGTGTCTCGTTAGATGGCGAGACCCAAACCATGAAAGCTCACGGATACGCAAAGAAGCAAAGTGCGGCTGGACATGGAATCCATGACACACAAACCTCACCCTCGCGGGTCTTCCCATCCATGTCGCTCCCTCCCCCGCGGCTCCATTGCCAGTCCGTTCCATTCCCGTTAGGCGACGAGCGTTAAGGCCCGTGAAACTATTTCATAAAATAACCTGGCTGGTTCTCTTAACAGCCTTGGGTTCCGTCGCTGCCGATGCCGAAGGCCTTAAGGGCAGAATCGTCCGGGGTGGGACACTCGTGGTGACTAAGGAGTTCAGAAATCTCACCACCTCCGCTTCGGGCTTGGGCGGGACCCGTTTGCTCGAGGACCCACCAACTTTTACAGCAGTTACGGATCGGGTTCCGGCGAAACTGGGAATCAGTTTCGGCATTGTATTTGAACTGACAAATTTGCCGAAAACCCGAAATGCTACGGTGCGTATTGTATTGGTTACGAAACACCCTCCCGTGCGAAGGCCGGACGGAACGACCTCAACCGAGGGTCGGCGACAGGTCGGCTTCGCAGTAAGGGGTCAGGAGCGAATCGTCTCCTGGGCTGGGTTCGGGTTCGACCGGAAGGAGGAGTTGGTCCCTGGAATCTGGACCTTCGAAGTCAGGTCCGACAGCAGGTTGCTGTGTAAAAAAGACTTCACCGTAGTCCGAAAGTAAGGTTGGCTCGGCCCAATGCATGCGCTGGGACCACGAGATCGGGACATGCCGACACCGCCGCTGAGGTTGCGCGCGCGGCTACCCCGGTCATGATTGTGACGATGCAAAAAATCACACCATTTCTTTGGTTCGATACGCAGGCGGAAGAAGCCGTCGCGTTTTATCTTTCGGTCTTCAAGGACGGAAAGATCATTACCAAGACGCATTACCCGGAGAATGGGCCGCGGCCGGCGGACATGGTGATGACGATCGCGTTCGAGCTGAACGGGCAGCAGTTCGTGGCGCTCAATGGCGGGCCGGACATGCCCTTTACCAACGCGGTCTCGCTAGTGGTGAACTGCGAATCGCAGGAGGAGATCGATTACTTTTGGGAGAAGCTGGCGGCGGATGGGGGCGAGCAGATCCAGTGCGGTTGGCTCAAGGACAAGTTCGGGATGCCGTGGCAGATCGTGCCGGAACAGATTTGGGATTGGCTGAGCGATGAAGATCCGGCGCGGGTGCAGCGCGTGACGGCCAAGGTCTGGCAGATGGAGAAGCTGAATGTCGCGGTGCTGGAACGCGCGGCAGCAGGCGGATGAGGGATCGGGAGACAGAGGAACGAATTAGGAAAACAGGAACGCAGGAAGGAAACCTCGGAACCAGAAGACGGAAAGCGCGTCGGTCCCTTCCCGCGTTCCTGCTTTCCTGATTCAGAAAGATGGCAACCGGTGCGGTTGCCCTGCAATGCGGAAACTACCGCGCTGGAAACGAGCTCAAATGCCTTTCAGTTCCTTGCACGGGATCACTTCGTTCAAGGGGATAGGCTCGCCGTCGAGCGTGAGCGTGCCTTTCAGCGTCACTTTGTTTTTCTCGAAGTCGACACTGATCGTGCCTTTGAAAGTCCCACTCTTCGTCGTGAGCGTGATGGGGGTTGGGTTCGCATAACCCTGGCCGGTGTCCTTCAGCACGCCGTTGAGAAACCAACTGCCCATAATGAGCGTGACTTCAGCGGCTCTCTTATCAGCGCCGACGCGATGCTCGAAGACGTTGATCGCTACTTTATTATTGTTTCCCAGTATCCAGACGCTGTCCTTCGCGAAGGCCGACATGGGGATAAGGAGACCGGCGATTATGCCGAGGAAGAAGATTCTCATGTTTTTCGTGGGTTGGGGTTGAGCTTGCGGAACGCAGCGTGCGTGGCTGTTTGTTCAACGTTTTTCGGTAGTGATGTCAAGACTCAACTCGCGCACGCCGCGGTTCCGCAAATTGTAGGGCAAGCGCTCCGCTTGCCGGCGAACAGCGATGGCAACCGGAGCGGTCGCCCTACAATTCTTCGACGCGTCGAGCGTCGGAGCGCTCGATCCACCTAGACTTGGGAGAGCGGGATGAATTCGCTTTCGTGCAGGACGATGCGCTTGGTGCCGCGCAAGAGCTTCCACCATTCCCAGGCGCTGCCGGCGGCGATCAGGAAGACGAGGGCGACGAAGGCGAAGGCGACAATGGCGTCGAAGCGCCAGATGGCAGCCTGACGAATCATCTCCGCAGACTTGGTCGGATCAGTGAGAGTGGCAGCGGTGCGGGTGAGAGACTCGGCGCCGCTGAGAAAGCCGAGCTTCGGGTCGGCGGAAAATATTTTCAGATACGCGGCGCTGAAGGTGACGGCGGCCATGAAACACAAAGGCGCAAGCGTTACGAAAATGTAGCGGGACTTCCCCATCTTGATCAGCACGGTGGTGCCGAGACAAAGAGCGATGACAGCGAGCAGCTGGTTCGCGAGACCGAACAGCGGCCAGAGACTGTTGATGCCGCCGAGCGGATCGATCACGCCCTGGTAAAGGAACCAGCCCCACGCGGCCACGAGCAGGACGCTCGAGAAAAGATTCGCGGTCCACGAGCGCGTGTTGCCGAGTGGTTTCCATAAATTCCCCAGCAGATCCTGGAGCAAAAATCGCCCGACACGCGTCCCGGCGTCGAGCGTGGTGAGAATGAAGAGCGCTTCGAACATGATCGCGAAGTGGTACCAGAGCGCGAGAGCCGTCGGGTTCGACGTGACCCGCGAAAACATGTGCGCCATACCGACGGCAAAGGTCGGCGCTCCCCCAGCCCGGTTGAACATGGTTTTTTCGCCGAGATCCGCGGCCAGTTTCTCCATGCCGGCTTCGGTCACCGGAAAACCGGCCGCGGAAATCCTGCTCACCACTTCGGCCGGCGCGCCTTTGGTGTTGATGGCGAAATATTCGCCGGGCTGGAGAACGCAGGCCGCGATCATGGCCATCAGCGCCACCATCATTTCGACGATCATCGCCCCGTAACCGATGTCGCGGATCCGCGATTCGCGCGCGATCATTTTGCAGGTCGTGCCGGACGCGATCAGCGAGTGGAACCCGGACACGGCGCCGCACGCGATCGTGATGCAGACAAACGGAAAGACCGGGCCGGCGAACACGGGGCCGCTGCCGTCGATGAAGCGCGAGAGCGACGGCATGAGCAGGACGGGCCGCAGCAGAATCACCGCGACGGCCAAGGCAGCAACGGTCCCCAGTTTCAAAAACGTACTCAGATAATCGCGCGGCGTCAGGAGCAGCCAGACGGGGAGAATCGAAGCCGCGAGTCCGTAGATCATGACCGCCCAGGCGAGCCATTTCTCGTCCTGGCGAAACCAATGTTCGATCTGCGGGTAACTCGCGAGGAATTGTCCGCCCCAGACCGCGAACGCGAGCCCGGCTACGCCGAACGCCGTGATCCATTTCACGTTCATGCGGCCGGTCTTGAGCCCGAGCCCCATGAGCATCGCCACCGGGATCGTGGTCGCGATCGTAAAGACGCCCCACGGACTTTTCGCCAGCGCCTGGACAACGACGAGCGCCAGGACGGCCATGATCATAATCATGATGAGCAGCACGCTGATGAGCGCGAGCGCGCCGACGCCGCGCCCGATTTCTTCCTTCACCATTTGCCCGAGCGTTTTGCCGCCGCGCCGGACTGAGCTGAAAAGAACGATCATGTCGTGGACGCCGCCGCCGAGCGTGGCGCCGATCAGAATCCAAAGCGTGCCCGGGAGAAATCCGAACTGGGCGGCGAGCACCGGCCCGACGAGCGGCCCCGGCCCGGCAATCGCGGCGAAATGATGGCCGAACACCATCCAGCGATTCGTCGGAACGAAATCCTTCCCGTCCTCCTTCGCGATCGCCGGCGTGGCGCGCTCGTTATTGAGCACGAGCACCTTGGTCGCGAGCCATTTGCTGTAGAACCGATAGCTGACGGCGAACGCGCACAGACCCGCGGTCACAATCCAGAGCGCGCTGACTTGTTCGCCCCGCGACAGGGCGAGCACGACGAGCGCCGCCAGACCAAGCAGGCTCACCCCGATCCACAGCAGTTTTTTCCAGGTGCTCATCAAATTTGAATCCAGCGCGCGCCAATGTGAGTCTAGGCGAAACCAAGGCCGGCTGACAACCCGGCAGGACGCTGTCCCGCCCCACCGCGGGCTCCGCGTATTTCGCGATCCATGGAGTTATCTTACAAAATCAAAAAAATCGTGAGCGGCGATGCTTACACCAGCGCGCGCCGGCACGTGAAGCAATGGCTCATCGGCCGGGCGCCCCTGCGCTTCGACGCGGCCAAGATCACCGCGACCATCGACCGCGAGAAATTCCAGGAAATTTACGATCGTTACGCGATGGAAAATCCGGGCGACGAGTGGCCGAAATATTTGGAGATCCAGCCTTGGATGGAAATCAATCTGCGGCGGGTCCGCGACCTCGGGCTCGACCTGGGCGGCCGCAAGCGCGTCCTCGATATCGGGTGCGGCACCGGTTATTTCCTCTACATCTGCAAATATCTCGGGCACGACGTGCTCGGGATGGACCTCGATGAAACGCACGGGTTCACCGAAATGATCGACCTGCTCGGCTTGAAGCGCGTGATCTGGCGGATCGAAGCTTATCAGCCGCTGCCCGATCTCGGCAAAAAGTTCGACGTGATTGCCGCCCACATGATTTGTTTCAACGGGCACAAGAGCGACAAGCTCTGGAAAATTTCCGAGTGGGAATTTTTTCTCGACGACCTGGCGGCGAACCATCTCGAACCGGGCGGGCAAGTCTGCCTCGAATTAAACCGCGAGTACGACAACTCGCTCTACACCCCGGAACTCAAAGCCTATTTCGAATCGCGGGGCGCGGAGATCCACACCCAGCGGGTCCACTTCAATCCATTGCGGCCCGCGCCTGCCGCAGTTGCGACAGCTGCTCGCTGAAATCGGTTTTCCGCTTTCGATGTTCCTCGACGACCGCCGCCGGAGCGCGTTCGACGAAGGAGGCGTTGGAGAGCTTCGCCTCGACCGTCCGTACCTCGCCTTCGAGGCGCGCGATCTCCTTGTCGAGGCGATCGCGTTCCGCGGCTTTGTCGGCGGTCGCGATGATCAGGAACAGTTCGCCGAGCGGCGTGACCGCGACGGGAACACCGGGCTGGGCCTGGAAATTCGGATCGAGCTTCAGCTCCTCGGCATTCAACAGCCGCGAGATCGTGGCGACTTCCCGGTCGTCAATCGGCGCCGGCGCGCGCAAAACGAAACTCGCCTTTTTGTTGGAGGGGACGCGCGATTCCGCCCGCAGATTGCGTCCCGATCGCACGAGATCGTAAACCGCCCGAACCTTTTCGACGCCGCTAGCATCGACCTCAATTGATTTCGGCAACGGTTGGAATTGGATCGTGTCGCCGCCAAAACCAAACACCGCCCACAGCTCCTCCGTGATGTGCGGCATGAACGGATGGAGCAACCGAAGAAATCCGGACAGCACAACGTCCATCACCGCGAGGACCGATTTCTTGCGCGTTTCGTCTTCGCTGAAAATGTCGCTCTTGGCCGCTTCGACGAACCAATCGCAGTAATCGCCCCAGAAGAAATCGTAGAGCCGCTGCGCGACTTCGTTGAACTTGTATTCGCGATACGCCTCCTCAACGGCGACGAGCAGTTCGTTGAACCGCGCCAGGGCTTCGACGGAATAGATCGAGAGCGATTGCAGGTCGAGCTGGGGCTGCGCTTCGCTCGGACCGTGCATCTGGCGAAACCGCGCGGCGTTCCAAAGCTTCGTGGCGAAGTTGCGGCCTTCCTCGATTTGTTTCTCGTCGAACGCGATGTCCTGCCCGATCGGCGCGATCCGCATCAAGCCAAACCGCAAACCGTCCGCGCCGTATTTCGCGATCAAATCGAGCGGGTCCGGCGAATTGCCCAGCGACTTCGACATCTTTCGCCCCTGCTGGTCGCGGATAAGGCCGGTCAGGAAAACGTCGCGGAACGGAATGTTGTCCTCGATCGCCTCGGATTTTCCGGGCTTGAATTCGAGCCCGGCGAAAATCATGCGCGCCACCCAGAAGAAAATAATGTCCGGGCCGGTCACGAGCACCGACGTCGGATAAAACTTCCGCCGCGTCTCCGCGTCCATCGTTTCGTAAGCCCAGAGCCACGACGAAAACCAGGTATCGAGCGTGTCCGGATCCTGTTCCCAATTCTCGGTGTCCGCCGGCGCGTCGAGGCCGACGTAAATTTCCGGCTCCCCTTGGGATTTGGAACTTGGGATTTGGGATTTCCGGCGATACCACGCCGGTATCCGGTGTCCCCACCAAATCTGGCGGCTGATGCACCAGTCCTGGATGTTCTCGAGCCATTGCCCGTAAACCTTTTCCCAATGGCGCGGAAAGAAACGGATCAGGTGATCGCGGACAACATCGAGGGCTTCTTTCGTTTTTGGATAACGGAGAAACCATTGCTCGCTCAGACGAGGCTCGATCGGCACCTCGCTCCGCTGGCTGAACCCGACATTGTTTTCATACGGCTCTTCTTTCGCGAGCAACTTCGCTTGCGCGAGGAGGTCGGCCGCTTTTTGTCGCGCGGCGAAACGGTCAAGGCCGTCCAGCTCCGGCACCGCGGGGCAATTAATTCGGCCATCCGGATGGAGAACGTCGATGACGGGCAGGGAATGACGCACGCCGATTTCGAAATCGAGCTTATCGTGTGCGGGCGTCACCTTGAGCACACCGGTTCCGAACTTCGGATCGATCGTAGCGTCGCTCACTACCGGGATCTTCTCCCGGGCGAGTGGTCGCAGAACGAGTTTACCAATCAAGTCCCGATACCGCGGGTCGTCCGGATGCACCGCGACGCCGGTATCGGCCATGATCGTTTCCGGTCGCGTGGTCGCGACTTCGAGGAAGCGCCCGGGCTCGTCCACGACCTCGTAACGAACATAGTAAAGCTTTCCTTTCTGGGGTCGCGCAATGACCTCTTCGTCCGAGAGCGCTGTTTGCGCGGCCGGATCCCAGTTGATCATACGCCGGCCGCGATAGACATACCCTTTGCGATATAGATCGATGAAGACGTTCTCGACCGCGCGGACGTAATCGTCGTCAAAGGTATAGCGCTGGCGCGACCAATCGCAGGAGCAACCCAGCCGCTTCAGTTGTTTGATGATGATGCCGCCGTGTTTCTCCGTCCACTCGACCACGCGCCGGATGAATTCCTCCCGACCCAGCTCCTGGCGTGTCTTGTTTTCTGTCTGG
>DASZDT010000012.1:0-38502 GCA_035941675.1 Chthoniobacterales bacterium | reverse complement strand
GTGATCCAAAAGGCGAGGCGCTCGAAGCCGCTGGGATTGAGCGTGACGAGGCCGCCCTTCAAGCCGGCCTTATTTGCGAGGTCGGCGACGGAATCAGCGAGGCCTTCGGCGAGGAGCGGTTTGCCGTTGATCAGCTGGGTCGCTTCCTGGGCGTTCAAGGTCAGCAGCGTTCCCTTCGCGTGGACGACGCGGTCGCCGATCTTCACTTCCCTCTCCTTGTCCATGAAGGCTTCGCCGATGTCGGGATTGTGGCCGTTGCGGGTGGCGGAATTGCGGACGAGCGCCGACCAGTAGGAGAGCGTCTTGTCTTTCTCGGTGCCGGTGAGCTCGGCCCCGGTGGCCATGACCGGCGCCGCGGCGCCGATCGCGCTCACGGGCGACATAAAGATGTGACGCGTGGCCAGGGCGATGAGCGAACCGGCGGAACCGGCGTTGCTATTAATGAAGGTGTAGGTGGGCACGGTCGCGCGGTTGAGAACGCCGACGATGTCGCCCGCCGAATCGAGACGCCCGCCGTAGGTGTTCATTTCAATGACGATCGCGCCGGCGCCGGCGCTTTCCGCAGCCTTGACCGCGCGGCGCAGGAACAAATGCATCGGCGGCGAAATCTCGCCGTCGAGGGGGACGACGACGGTGTCGCCTTTCCTGATGACGTCGCGCGCCTGCGACGGGGCCGTTAGCGCGGCCAGGCCGAGGAACAACAGGACAAGCCGGAACAATATTCTCATCAAAGAATCGCTTCCCGCTTAATTTGAATCGCGACCGGCGGCAACACGAGCGAAAAGTAAGACGCGCATGGGAACGATCCCGTCACAGACCATCGAGCAGATCGCGGCCGCGAACGATATCGTGGAAGTGATTGGCACGTATTTTCCGCTCAAACGCGCCGGCTCGACCTTCAAGGCGATCTGTCCGTTTCACCAGGAAAAGACGCCGTCGTTCACGGTGAGTCCGTCGCGCCAGACCTTTCACTGTTTCGGCTGCGGCGCGGGCGGAAGCGTTTTTCGGTTCGTGATGGATTACGAGCACCTCGAGTTTCCGGCGGCGGTGAAAAAACTGGCGGCGCGGGTCGGCATTCCGGTGATCGAAGAGCGCGGGGCGAGCCCGGCGGACGAGGATCGGCAACAGGAAGCGCGGCGGGCGTTGCTCCAGTTGCACGCCGAAGCCGCGGAATGGTTCCACGAAAACCTGGTGAAGAAAAAAGTCGGCGAACCGGCCCGCGAATATTTGAAAGGGCGGGGGATCGACAAACGGATCGCGAAAGATTGGCAGATCGGATTCGCGCCGGAAAGTTGGGACGCGTTTTTGAGCTGGGCGCTCGAACGCGGTTATCAGCAGCGGTTACTTTTAGAGAGCGGTCTCGTCACGCGCCGCGAAGAAAGCGGGGCCGACAACAAAGGGTACGACCGCTTCCGGAACCGGATCATGTTCCCGATCCACAACGACGTCGGCGAAGTGATTGCGTTCAGCGGCCGAGTTCTCGACCAGCAGGCCGAGGCGGCGAAATACGTGAACTCGCCCGAGACGCCGCTCTTCCGCAAGGGCCGCGTCCTGTTTGGGCTCCACAAAACGAAGCGCGGGTTGATTGAGGCGGATTGCGCGATCGTTTGTGAAGGGCAACTCGACCTGATCACCCTCTTTGAAGCGGGAATCGCAAATGTCGTCGCGCCGCAAGGGACGGCCTTCACGGAACAGCAGGCGCGGATCCTGAAGCGGTTCGTGAGTGAAGTCGTGCTCTGTTTCGACGCGGACGCGGCTGGACAAAAAGCGGCGGAGCGCTCGCTGGACGCGCTTCTCCAGAACAACCTGGTCGTGCGCGTCGCGGAAATGCCGGCGGGCGAAGACCCGGATTCGTTGGTGCGGAAGAGCGGTCGCGCCGACTTTGGAAAACTGGTCAGCGGGGCGCGCGATTTTTTCGATTGGTGGATCGAGCGCGAATCTGCCGCGGCGGATTTGAATTCCTTGAGCGGGAAAATGCAGGTGGCGCGCAGGCTCGCGGACACCATCGGGCGGGTCCAGGACCCGATGATGCGTGGGGAGGTGGCGAATCGCGCCAGCGCCCGCATCGGTGTGCCGCGCGGCGATTTCGACCGGCTCCTGTCAAAGCCGGCCCGGGACCGGTTTGCGGTGGAGGATGAGGCGGCGCCGCGCGAAATCATTCCGCCGCCCCGCCACGATATTGCGATGCTTTGCCTGCTGGCCTTGCGCGATGATGAGGCGAGGCAGTTTCTGTTGTCGCAGGATTGGCGCGCGATGCTGGCGCTGACTCCCGAGTCCGAGATGCTGGTCCGCGTTTTGGAAAGCGACCTGCGCCCGGACGACCCGGCTTCGTTGAATGGGTTCATGGCGGGCCTGGGTCCGGGCGGGGAGGCGTTAGTCTCCGGCTGGCTTTTGCAAAAAATGCCGCCAAACGGGTTGGCCGTCGCGCAAGGGTTCTGGAATGGGCTTCGCCAGGCGGGCCTGCGCCGCCAACTCCAGATCGCGGAAGGACGGATGAAGCTGCCGCGGTTGACCACCGGCGAAGCGGTCGCTTTGCAGAAACAAATTCTTGACCTTACGGAGCAACTCCGCGAACTTTCCGCGTTTTCGCCCGCCCGCGTGCTCGACAACTGAAACCTGTCGCTGAGGGGGCAGGCAAAGCCGGGTGTGAGCCGGTGAAAACAGTATTACCTCAATAGCACCCGACTTTGGCAACTCATTCGAGAAAACAGGCGCGACGCGGGGCCCGACCCGCCGCGAAGAAGCCAGCCAGCAGCTCCCGGCCTTCCAAGCCAAAAGCGAAACAGAAAGCTGCGCGCAAACCGGCGAAACCGGCGCCGCGACACAAGCGTTCGAGTTCGAAGAAAAAAGATTCCGCGCGACCAGCCGCGCCGTCCCGCGCGATGAACGGCGCAGACATGAGTGAGACCGAAGATATTTTACCGCCAGCCACCGGCACCGATGTCCAGACGCGGATTCGCGAGCTGATCAAGCTGGCGAAGGAACAGGGCTACCTCACCTTCGACGATCTCAACGAAGCGTTGCCGCCCGATATCAGCGACGCCGACGAACTGGACGCGATCCTGACCCGCCTGCGCCGGATGGAGATCGACATCATCGAGGCGTCGGAAGTCGATCGTTACAAGGACGGCAAAAAAGAAAGCGAAGAAGACGAGGAAGAAAAACCGGAGCCGAAGCTCGATATCCTCGACGACCCGGTCCGGATGTATCTCAAGCAGATGGGCCAGGTGCCGCTGCTGACCCGCGAACAGGAAGTCGAAATTTCGAAGCGGATCGAGGAAGCCGAGATCATGGTCCAGCGATTGATCAACCGCTTTGGCTTCATCGCCCAGGCGCATCTCGATCTCGCCCAAAAACTCACCGAAGGCGGCGAGCGCTTCGATCGCGTCATTCTGGACAAGAAAATCGAGAGCCGCGAACGCTACATGAAAATGCTTCCGCGCCTGTGCAAGCAGGTTGAGAAGCTCAGCGGCGGGATTCGCCAGCAATATTCCCAAATGCTGCACGGCCCGGGACGGCGGGATAGTCGCAAGGCGAAGGGGTTCCAGAAATCGGTCGCGACCTTGCAGAAGCTGTATCCGAAATTTTATTTCAAGCAGAAGGTCACCGAGGAATTTGTTCACCTGGCGGACGAGCGTTTCCAGGCGCTCACCCATTTGCAGGGCGAACTCAGCAAGCATCCGCGCGACAACGGGTCGCGTTCGCCGCTGGGGATGAAAACGCGCGATCTGGAAAGCTCGCTCTGGCTTTCGCTGGAGGAATTCACCGAACAATACCGGGCCTTAAAGAGCTGGCTGCACAAGGCGCTTCGAGCCAAGACCGAAATGGTGGAGGCAAACCTGCGCCTCGTTATTTCCATCGCCAAAAAATACACGAACCGCGGCCTCTCCTTCCTCGACCTGATCCAGGAAGGCAACATGGGCCTGATGAAGGCGGTCGAAAAATTCGAGTATCGGCGCGGCTACAAATTTTCGACGTACGCGACGTGGTGGATCCGGCAGGCGATCACCCGCTCGATCGCGGACCAGGCGCGCACGATCCGCATCCCGGTGCACATGATCGAGACGATCAACAAGTTGATGCGGGTGCAGAAGCAGCTCGTCCAGGAATACGGCCGCGAGCCGACCCCCGAGGAAGTGGCCGAAGAAATCCTGCTGCCGGTGGACCGCGTCCGCGCCGTGCTGAAGATGGCGCAGCAGCCGATCTCGCTGCAGTCGCCGGTTGGCGAAAGCGAGGAAACGAACTTCGGCGATTTCATCGAGGACAAGGGCGCGGAGAATCCGAGCGACATGACCGCGATTGTTCTCCTGAAAGAGAAGATCAAGGATGTGCTGGAAACGTTGACTGACCGCGAGCGCCAGGTGCTCGAACAGCGCTTCGGCCTGGTGGACGGCTACAGCCGGACGCTCGAGGAAGTGGGGCGACAATTCCGCGTCACCCGCGAGCGGATCCGCCAAATCGAGGCAAAGGCGCTTCGCAAGATGCGGCACCCGACCCGGATCCGGCAGCTCGAGGGTTTCCTCGAAGCGGCGGAGACCTGAGATTTTCCGGGCAACTTTCCGGCTGACCCGGAGTTAAATCACCGTCATGAAACGCGAAGAAGACGAGAAGCTTTGGGATTTGCTTGGTCGCGCGACCGAGCCGGCGCCGGCCTCGCCCTTTTTTGCCCGCAATGTCCTGCGCAAAATCCGGGAAGCGCGCGGCGACTCGGCGCCTCGGGGCGCCTGGTATTTGCGGTGGCTGGTCCCGGCCGCTGGCGTGGCGGTCGTGGTTATCGCCGGTCTGGCCTTGCCCACCCAGATCATCAAACAGCAGCGTGCGGATTCGCGTCCGGAAGCCGTGGCGTTCGCCGAAAACCAGGACAGCGATCTCATGGCGGACCTCGATGATCTCATGGCGTCGGACGAGAGCAGCGCGCTCGACGACGCGGTCCTGCTCTAATCCCCGCGCAAAAAAAATCGGGCTGGCCGATTTCTCAGCCAGCCCAATCAGGAGAAAGCTCCCTGCGTTTTAGTAGTAACGCGCGGCGCGATACGGCCGGTAATAGGCCCGGCGAACATAGTGCCGGCGGTGGTGATACCGCGGTCCGACGTAAACCACGGCGCGCGGAGCGCCATAGTATCCGTACGGGTAACCGTAGCCGTAGCCATAACCGTATGGATAGCCGTACCCGTATCCGTAGCTGATCGGAAACCCGAACCCGATTCCCACCGAAACCCCCGCCTCACTGCGAGGCGCGGCCGCGAACGAAAACGCACCGACTGCGATTGCGATTAAAAGAAATTTCTTCCAGCTCATGTGATGATTTCCTCCGTTAATTCCCACCAATAATCTAACACGAATTTGGACGCGATGTTCTTAAAAATTATTCAAGACCGCTTGATCGTAGGTCGGGTACCCGATGACGCAGACGTCGTCCCCGATCCGCTCGTGACGCACACGACCAACCCGCGCCGCTTCCTGAGTTGAGCCCGCGCCTGTTCTTCCGAACGCGATCGTGGGCCCGCCCGTCAAAACTGGAGCCACGTAAATCTGGACCTGGTCGATGAGCCGTTCGTCGAGGGCCTGGCCGAGAACGTCGCCGCCGCCCTCGATCAGGATGCTGGTAATTTCTTTGGCGCCCAGCTCGCGCAGCAAATCCTTCAGCGCGACATCGGCGAACACCGCGGTTCGGTCCGCGAAGCGATCGGTGAAGACCCGCGCGGTCCGCGGCAATTTCCCGGAGCGCGAGAGGACGATTCGCAGCGGCTGTTTCGCGCCGGACTGTCGGCGAACGGTCAGGCGCGGATCGTCGGAGCGGATGGTTTCCGCGCCGACGAGGATCGCGTCGACTCCCGCTCGCAAGCGCTGGGCGTGCCGGCGAGCGGCGGGAGAGGTCAGCCACTGGCTTTCCTTCGGCGGCGCGGTCAGACGGCCATCCAGGCTCATTCCGCATTTCGCGATCACGAAGGGAATCCCGGTTTGAATCCATTTGTTGTAACTTTCATTCAACTCCGCGCACTCGTCCGCGAGAACGCCGGCGCGGACCTCGACTCCGCCCCGCTTTAGGCGATCGAACCCCCGACCAGCATGCTTTGGATTCGGATCGATCGTCCCGATCACGACCTTTCGCACACGGGCTTCGATGATTGCATCGGTGCACGGACCGGTCCGGCCGGTTGTGGAGCAGGGCTCGAGGGTGACGTAGAGCGTCGCATCCGGTGGCGGTTTCCGGCCAAACCGGGCGAGACATTCGACCTCGGCGTGAGGAGCGCCGGCACGGCGATGGTGGCCGCGCGACACAACCTTGTTTTTCGCGACAAGGACAGCGCCGACGGCCGGGTTTGGGCTCGTCAGGCCCACGCCTTTTCGGGCTTCCCCAAGCGCCATCCGCATAAACTCTTCGTCGCTTTTCGCCATCGCCTTCGAGAGAGATAATGGGCGGGGGAAACCCGAAACGCAAACGCCGCCAGAGCGTAATTATGGCACAGCTGCCTAACGTGACTGGCGGGTTCCACTGTGCCAAGAAGTCATCCGTAGCCTGACGGCCTTCGTTGTCACCTTTAGCGCAATAAACTGTTTTTCAACAACTTATATTTCCGACCCCGGCGATCCCAATCCTTGGCACTTCGCTCGCTAAGTAGGCTGCTGACTTTTTAATGAACAACAAAGGAGAATTCATCATGAGCTTAATTCGTTACCAAACACCAAGTTCCGCGATGTGGCCTTCGCTCAACCGCTGGGCCAATTTGCGGGACGACCTGGACACGCTTCTGGAGCTGCCATTTTTCACCGGCGGCACCAGGCAAGCGCAGTTGTTCACTGGCTGGACCCCCGCGCTCGATCTGTATCAGAACAACGATAACGTCGTCGCGGTCGTCGAGCTTCCCGGCATGCGCAAGGAAGACATCGAGATTTCGCTGCACGACGGAACGTTAACCATCGGCGGCGAACGCAAATCCGAAGCCGGGACAAACGGCGAGAGCACCCGGACCGAACGGTTCACCGGCAAATTCCGCCGCACCATCACGCTGCCGACGCGGGTCGACGCGAACAAGGTGAATGCCACCTACAAGGACGGCATCCTCACGGTCACGCTGCCAAAAGCGGAAGAGGCCAAGCCGAAGCAGATCCAAGTCAACGTTAGTTAAGAAATTTCAAGGAAAGGAAACCGAATGAATACTTTAGTTCGTGACAATCGCAGCAACGGCGCCACCAATGGCGAGCGCGCCCCGGAACAGTTCATCGCGCCACCGGCCACGGTTCTCGAGAACGCCGACGGCTACACGCTCGAGGTGGAAATGCCGGGCGTGAACAAGGAGACGCTCGAAATGTGGGTGGAGAACAACGAGCTGACCATCGTCGGCCGGCGTTCGATGCCAGCGGTCGAAGGAACGCTCGTCCACCGCGAGTCGCGCCCGGAGAATTTCCGGCGCAGCTTCGAGCTCGATCCCTCGATCGATGCGGCGAAGATCGCTGCGAAGATTGAGCAGGGAGTGCTCAGCCTGACGCTGCCGAAAGCGGAGCAGGTCAAGCCTCGCAAGATCACCGTCGGATAATTTCAGGGCGAGTGGGTTAGTTACGCAGGCCGCAAGCCGGGAGGTTTGCGGCCTGTCGTTTTTAGAGCGGCTTCCCGCTTTTCTACTTGGCGAAATTCGCGACCGCACGTACTAAGAGGCCCCTCCCTATGGCTACAAAAACTGAAGAAAAATCTGCCCAAGACAAACAGACCGCGGCCCGCGACAAAAACCTCGAACTCGCCCTGCAGCAAATCGCCAAGGACTACGGTGACGGCGCGATTATGCGGCTCGGAGACGCGACGATTGTCGACATCGACGTTATCCCGACCGGGAACATCCTGATCGATCGCGCCCTCGGAGTCGGTGGCTTCCCGCGCGGTCGCGTCGTTGAAGTTTACGGCCCGGAATCTTCGGGCAAGACGACGCTGACGCTCACCGTCATTGCCCAGGCCCAAAAGCGCGGCGGCTTGGCGGCGTTCGTCGACGTCGAGCACGCGCTCGATCCGCAATACGCGCGCCGGCTCGGCGTGAACATGGATGATTTATTGGTCTCACAGCCAAGCTCCGGTGAAGAGGCGCTCCGAATTGTCGAGACCCTGGTTCGCTCGAACGCCCTCGACGTCATCGTTCTCGATTCCGTCGCGGCGTTGGTCACGAAACAGGAGCTCGAGGGGGAGATCGGCGATTCCACCGTCGGCGCCCAGGCACGGCTGATGAGCGCCGCGATGCGGAAATTGACTTCGCTGATTTCCAAGGCGCGCACCTGTTGCATTTTTACCAACCAGATCCGCGAAAAGATCGGCGTCATGTTCGGGAATCCCGAGACCACGCCGGGCGGGAAAGCACTGAAGTTTTACGCCAGCGTGCGTGTCGATATTCGGCGGATCGGCGCGATCAAACAGACCGATGGCGTCGTGACCGGGAACAGGACCCGGGTGAAAGTGGTGAAGAACAAAGTGGCGCCGCCCTTCACCGAAGCCGAGTTCGACATCATGTATAACGAGGGAATCTCCTCGACTGGGGCGCTGCTCGATCTCGCGCTCGAAAAACAGGTCATCGAGAAGCGGGGGTCGTGGCTCAGCTACAAAGGCACGCAGCTGGCCCAGGGACGCGACGCCGGCAAAGACGCGTTGAAAAACGACCCGGCGCTTTACGAAGAGATCGAGACCGCGGTGAAGGCGAAGCTCGACGAAGACAAAAAGTAGCGGCGCTTATTTCGGCTCCGCCTCTTCGCCGAATTTCCCCGCCAGAGCGCGCAGATAAGCGTCCATCGTGGCGGTATGGCCGAAGACAAAGCGGGACAGGAACCGGAAGAGCACGTTCGACACTTCGCCCGCTTCCGTGATCCGCACCTGCGTTCCGTGGTCGGCCGGGGACAAAGCATAAGTCCACGTGCCCGAGTATCCGAGATCCTGATCGACGATCCGCGTCACCAATGTCCGGGGGGACTTGTCCTCGACCACTTCGTAGGTGATTCGGCCCTGCTTTGATTGCTCGCGAAACCGGACGCGGCCATCGACGTCGCTCAGCATTTCCACACTCTGAAGGTCCGGTCGCCAGGCCGGGGCCGAAGGAAAGTCGCGGATGACCGCATAAATTTCCTCCTGGCTTCGGCGTAAAATGATTTCGCGCGAAGCGACATGATTTCGTGGCAGGAATGCCCCGATCAGGAGCACGATGACGATCAGAGCGATAACCGCTCCCCCGATAATGAGAATAATTTTCATGGCCTGGCCTCCAATTGCCGCGCCGCAGCGGCCAACAGACGGAGTCCGTTGAGCGCGGCCGGGCGCTTTTCCGAATCAATAAGTTTCAGCAATGCCGCCACCCGCCGGCCGTCGAGGACGGAGGTTTCGGCCATGGCTTTCACGCCGCGCGTCGTGAGGCGCAGCTCACGCTGGCGCATGTCGGCCTGGGCCGGCTCGCTGCTGATGTAGGCGAGGTCGGTTAACCGGCGGATCGCAGCGGAGAGGGTGGAAGGGGCGACGCTCAAGTGCGCGGCTAACGTTCGCGGACTCGTCCCGCGTTTGTCGTCCAGATGCGCGAGAATCGACGAATCTTTCGATGACAACTTCCACTTCGTCGACGTGGCACGCACGTGGTCGACGTGACAGGCGAGGTAGATCTGCGGATAGAGTCGCTGGATCTCACGGACGATTGCGTCGCTCATGGCGTCAGCGTGCGGAAGGAAATTAGTTCGTCAAACCGAAGGATTTCGCCGCCCACCGATCCGGCCCGCTGGAGAAAACGCATTGATCGCGCTAGGGTCACCGCGCTCATGACCGCCGCCGAGATCCGCCAGTCCTTTTTCGATTTCTTTCGCGAGAAAGAGCACACCATCGTGCCCTCCGCGTCGCTCCTGCCGGATTCGCCGAACCTGCTCTTCACGAACGCGGGCATGAACCAGTTCGTCCCGATTTTTCTCGGACAACAAAAGCCGGCCTGGGATCCGCCGCGCGTGGCGGACACGCAGAAATGCATTCGCGCCGGAGGCAAGCATAACGATCTGGATGACGTCGGCCTCGACACCTATCACCACACCTTTTTCGAAATGCTCGGCAACTGGAGCTTCGGCGATTACTTCAAGAAGGAAGCGATCGAGTGGGCGTGGGAACTGGTGGCCGAACGCTGGCGGCTTCCTGCCGCGCGCCTCTACGCGACCGTTTACCGGCCCGGCCCCGGCGAACCGAGCGAGTTCGACCAGGAAGCGCACGATCATTGGGCGCGGCTTTTTGAAAGAGCCGGGCTCGACCCGGCGATCCACGTCGTCGACGGGAACAAGAAAGATAATTTTTGGATGATGGGCGATACCGGCCCGTGCGGTCCGTGCTCCGAACTGCACGTCGATCTTACGCCCGCCGGCGATACGAAAGGCTCGCTGGTCAACGCCGGCGACGCGCGTTGCATCGAGATCTGGAACCTCGTGTTCATCCAGTTCAACGCCAACGCCGATGGAACCTTCTCGCCTTTGCCGCAACGCCACGTCGATACCGGGATGGGCCTCGAGCGCATCACCGCGATGATCCAGGGCACAAAAAATTTCACCGATTTTAGCGGTCTCGTCTCGAACTACGAGACCGACGTGTTCCGCCCGATCTTCGACGAGATCGAAAAACTAAGCGGAAAGAAATACGCGTCGACGCTGCCCATTGTAGGGCAAGCGCTCCGCTTGCCGGGGGAAGAGGCCGGCAGCCGAAACAATGACGAACAAGAAAAGATCGACATCGCCTTCCGGGTCATCGCCGATCACATCCGCACCTTGAGCTTCGCGATCGCGGATGGAATCCAGCCCAGCAACGAAGGCCGCGGTTACGTCCTTCGCCGGATTCTCCGCCGCGCTGTCCGTTACGGCCGCACCCTGGGATTCCACGAGCCGTTCTTCTTCCGTCTCGTCGACGTTCTCGTCCGCACCATGGGCGATGTTTTTCCGGAACTGCGCCGGCAGCGAGACCTGATCAGCGAGACCTTGCGTCGCGAAGAAGAGGGATTCAACAAGACGCTCGATAAGGGGATCGCGTTGTTCGAAGGCCAGATTTCCCGGTTGGATGCCGGAACGGTTTCGGGCGCTTTTGCTTTTCGCCTCTACGACGAACAGGGATTTCCGTTCGATCTCACCGAGTTGATGGCGCGTGAGCGCGGACTCGCAATCGACCGCGAAGGGTTTGAGTGTTTGATGGAAGAACAGCGGTCGCGGGCCCGTTCCGCGCAAAAGAAAACCGCCATTGAGCTGGCCGGGGGCGAAGGCGATTTCGCAACGACATTCCTCGGTTACGAGCATGACCACACGGGTGCGGACGTCGTCCTGGTAACATCGGCCAAAGGGAAGGCCGCGGTGATCCTGAACAATTCCGTGTGTTACGCCGAGATGGGCGGACAGGTGGGGGACAGGGGAACGATGGCGGCCGGCGATCGGCGCTGGACGATTTCAAACACGCAGAAGTCGGGCGCGGCGTTTGTCCATCAGCTCGAAGCCGAGGATGCGCCCGAGCCGGGAGCGCACGTCACCGTGGAGGTCGACGTTCCGCGCCGGCGCGCGATCGAGCGGCATCACAGTGTCACTCATCTCCTGCATTGGGCGTTGCATGAGAAAGTCAGCAAGGATGCGGTCCAAAAGGGGAGCTACGTCGGTCCGGAAAAACTGACGTTCGATTTTTCGAGCGCGGCGCTCACCCCGGAGCAAAAGCGGCAGGTCGAAGATTTGGTGAACGAAAAGGTGAAGGAGAACGCGAACGTCTCCTGGACCGAGGTCCCGTATTCCGAGGCGAAGAAACGCTCGGACATCCAGCAATTTTTTGGCGACAAGTACGGAGAGACGGTGCGCGTGGTCCAGATCGGCGGCGAGCCTGGGAAGCTGAACGGCTACTCGATGGAGCTGTGCGGCGGCACGCATGTTCGGGCGACCGGGGACATCGGTTCGTTCCGGATTTTGCGAGAGGAAGCGATCGCGGCCGGGATACGTCGAATCGAGGCAGTGGCGGGTGATGCTGCGAAAGAATGGGCGAAAGCGGAAGCGGCGCGGCAACAGGAAAAGTTTGAGGCGCTGGCGGGGAAGAAGAGCGGTGTGGCGGCGTTGCCCGCGTTCGCCGGGAACGCGGAGACGGCTGCGATGCTTCAGCAAATCGACCTGCGCGCGGCGCACCTGGGGAGGCTCGAAGCGGAAGTGCACGAATGGCAGAAACAGCAGGCGAAAGCGTCGGAAGCCGATATGAAAGGCCGGGCCGCCGCGATCGCTAAGGAATTGCGCGCCGCTCACTCGAACGAGAAAGCGATCGTTGCTGCTGTGCCCGAAAGTGACGGCAAGCTCCTGCAAGGCGTGGTCGATTCCCTGAAGTCCCATTTTGCCGGGCCGATTTTTCTGGCAGGCGCACTGGATGGCCGGGTTGCCTTGATCGCCTCCGTTCCCAAAGAGCTCACGGCGCAATTTCAGGCGAACAAGTTGATCCAGGAGATCGCGCCGCTGGTCGGCGGGAAAGGCGGCGGCCGGCCGGACAACGCGCAAGGCGCCGGGAAAGATTCTTCGAAGATCGACGCCGCTCTCGCCCGCGCGCGGGAACTTCTCCTGTAGCCGGGATCGGTGATCCCGGCACTGGGACGAGACGCGGCTAGCTCGGCAACATCAGCGTCACCAGGGCGGTGGCGCCGACGGCGAAAACCAGGATGATGCAATAGACGAGGCCGCCGAAAAGGAACTTCAGCAGCGTCATGAACCATCCCTGTTTGTAGACGCGCCGGATCGAGAGAAAAATCTGCACGACGATCGCGATCGTCATCACCCCCGTAATCCATCCGGCCAACGCCGGCACCGTGCGGTTGGCGCCCATGACGGCGAGCGAAGTGATGATCACCGAGACGTAAAGAAAGGTGTGAATGTGGAGCGCGTAGACGAGGTGCTCGACGTAATAGCGGCCCTTCCGGATGTAGAGAATTTTCAGGATGAAGGCGAAAAGCGGAATGCAGCACAGCATCATTGCCGGGATGTTGCTCCGGAGCGTTTCGAGGAAAAGTTTCAACCGGGCGCCGTCCTCCCCGATTTTTTCTTTGACCTGCTTTTCGAGCCAGAGCGCGAAGGGCGACTTCTTCTCCCCGGGCGGACCGGCGGAGAAATGAAACGGCGGCTTGGGCGTGGCGGTGGTGGTGCTGGGCGGAGCCGGTGGTTCGGGTTCGATCACCGGAAGATTGACGGAAAAATCAGGTGGCGTTGGCACCGGCGGCGGCGTCATGTGCGTCATGTGCGTCGCGGCGTCGGGAATTTTCGGAATGCGCGCCATGGTCGTGGCCATCTTCGCGCGCTCTTCGGCGCTCAAAGTCTTGCGGACTTCGGATTTTATATACGCTTTGAATGCCTTCCGGACCTCGGCGCGTTCGTCCGCCGTCAGAGCGCCCTGAACGTCGGCGAGTTTCGTCCGGGCAAGTTCCACCTGGGCGCGCTGCTCCGGGGTCAGCGGCGAGTTCGGCTCGATCATCTTGTTGAGGCTGGCGACCAACTCGGTGCGATCCTGCGCCGTTAATTGAATCGGGCCGCTGGAGTCCCAGTCGATGGCGCGGGCCACGAGAAAGAAAACGATGCTCGCGATGAGGTAGAGCCGCAGCGGATGCACATAGCGCGCGCGGCGGCCGGCGTTGAAGTCGTTCGTCAGTTGCCACGGGTGGATCAGCAACTGATTCACCGAGTGAAGGAACTTCGTGTCCCAGTTCAGGAATGAATCCGCCGCGTCGAGCAGGACCCGAAAGATCGAGCGCCGATAATCGATCGCATGCTGGCCGCATTGCGCGCAGAACTCGCCGGTCAACGGCGCGCCGCAATTCTCGCAATGCGTCAGCGGTTCTTCCGGCAATTTCGACCGGCGCCGGAAGCCGAAGATACCGCGCCGTTTGGGCGGCGTTTCCGCCACCGAAGACGCCGCATCGGCCAGGATGATCTGGTCGAATTCGTCGCTCATGCGGCCCCGTTCATTTTATCGCCGCCCACACGCGATGGACGTCGTCGTGATCTTCGAGGGTTTGGAGGAACTCGCCGGTTTGGTCGCGCTGTTCGTCGGTCAATTCCGGAAAACTTTTCGCAATATGACCGAGCTCGCTGGTCACGATCGTCCAGCCGTTGGCCGCCAGCCATTGCGTGACCGCGTGGAGATCTCCCCGCTCCGTGATGAAACGAGCGCCCGTTTTTCCTTCGGGAATATCGTCATTCTCCGCGTGCGAAAGCGGCTCGACGTTTTGCGCGTTGGCCTCGATCGCCGCGGCTTCAATGTCCGCAGTCGCGTCGGGGTGATGCGCGTCCACCAGGCCGACGTGATCGAACAGAAATTTGTTGCTGCCAGGCGCGCCGAGCTGGCCGCCCTTTTTGAAGAGGACCCGGATCTCGGGCGCGGTCCGGTTGTTGTTGTCGGTCAACACTTCCACGATGATCGGCACTTTATTCGGCGCGTAGCCTTCAAACACGACGTGCTCCAGGACGAGTTTGTCGTCGCCGATCCCGGCGCCTTTCTTGATCGCGCGCTCGATGACGTCTCGCGAAACACTGGCCTTCCGCGCTTTTTCAACCACCGCCGCCAGGCGCGCATTCCCCGCCGTCTCAGCGCCGCCGAGTTTTGCGGCGACCATGATTTCTTTCACCAGCTTGCCGACGACCTGGCCCTTCTTCAATCCCGCGACTTCGCGTTTCGCGTGCAACCATTGGCGACCCATACGCAGGGTTTACCAGTTGGAGAGCTTGTCAGCAAGCTGGCCGCGCGCGTCAGCCAAGGAAGGGCGCTTTCCAAACCGCCCTCTCTTAAGACGGCGGACTGGAGACCGCCGCTCCTTGTTCCTCAGTCGCGGAACAGAAAGAGCGCGGCTGTTCCAAGAATCCCAATCACAAAGAGCGCGACATCGTTGGAGACGAAATACGGGTATCCCATCAGGGCCAGCCCGAGCACCATCGGTCTCCAGACGTGCATCCGTTTTCCGTAGGTGAAAGCCACGAATCCGATCGATCCGAAGACCAAACCGCCGATCAGATTAGCGCCGGTGAAGACAGGCATGCCGGTTTTTCGAGCTAGTCTCAGGCCAAGGGTAGGGACGCGCCTTTCCTGCCCAGAAGAAAACTTGACCCTCGCTCCGTCGCGCTGCCACGATTCTTTTTCGCAACCTCAACCGAAGGAGAAACGTGGCGTCGCAACTGTTTAAAACAAAGAGTCCCGAACTGTTGATGCGAGAATCGGAGCATCCCGATCGCGTGATGAAACGCTCGCTCCGGGCGTTCGACGTCACCTGTCTTGGGATCGGCGCGATTATCGGCGCCGGCATTTTCGCGTTGGCTGGAACGGCCTCGGCCGGCGAGGTCATCACGGGCTCAATCTGGAAGACGCCGGTGCTGAATTGGCTTCACTCGATTTTTACTCACACGGAGCTGGTCATGGGGCGACCGGGCGCGGGGCCGGCAGTCGTGATTTCTTTTGTGGTCGCGGCGATCGCCTGCGGTTTCGCCGCGCTTTGTTATGCGGAACTGGCCGCGATGATTCCAGTCTCCGGTTCGGCTTACACTTATTCCTACGCGACCCTGGGCGAGATCATCGCGTGGATCATCGGCTGGGATCTCATTCTCGAATACGCGGTCGGCAACATGGCGGTCGCGGTAGGCTGGGCTGGATACTTTGTGAAATTATGCGGCAGCCTCTTCGGACTGAAATTTCCGCTTTGGACCGTCTCTGATACCGAGACGGCCAACAGCCTCATCGCGGCGGGCGGCGAGCCGTTGCAGAATTTTTCTTCGACGACTCTGCCGGTCATCTTCGGCCACGCCTTTGCCCTTAACCTCCCCGCATTTTTTATCGTGGCGGCCGTGACCGTTCTCCTGGTTTACGGAATCCGGGAAAGCGCCACGACCAACAGCACGATTGTTTTGATCAAGGTCGCGGTGGTCGTTTTCTTCATCGCCTTCGGTTCGTTCATGGTCAATCCGACCAACTGGCACCCGTTCATGCCTTCCGGGTTCAGCGGCGTGATGAGCGGCGCGGCCATCGTGTTCTTCGCCTTTATCGGGTTCGACGCCGTGTCGACCACCGCCGAGGAAACCCGGAATCCGCAACGCGATTTGCCCATCGGCATGATCGCGAGCCTGGCGATCTGCACCGTGCTCTACGTCCTCATGTCGGGTGTGCTTACGGGTATCAAGAAATACACGGTTTACCTGGGAGATTCCGCCGCGGTCGCGACGGCTTTCGCGAGCAAGCCCTGGGCGCAGGCCTTGATCAGCGCCGGGGCGCTTGCCGGCCTGACCTCGGTCCTCCTGGTCTTTCAACTCGGCCAGCCGCGCATCTTCATGGCGATGGCGCGCGACGGCCTGTTGCCGGGATATTTCGCGCGGATTCATCCGCGCTTTCGGACTCCGCACGTCACCACCATCTGGACGGGGATCGTGGTCGGCGGCGTCGCGATGGTCACGGACATCGGATCGCTTTCCGACCTGACGAATATCGGAACGCTGTTCGCCTTCGTCCTGGTTTGCCTCGGCGTTATCCTCCTGCGCCGGAGCGATCCGAACCGCCGCCGGCCTTTCCGCGTTCCCTTCGTGCCGCTGTTCCCGCTCCTGGGGGTTTTGTTTTGCGTGGCGCTCATGCTCAGCCTGCCGATTGAAACGTGGATTCGTTTCTTCGCCTGGCTCATCATCGGCCTCATCATTTACTTTTTGTACAGCGTGCGGCACAGCCGGTTGCGCCACGGCGTCGATGAAGGACCGACGGAGGA
The DNA here is from genome assembly GCA_035941675.1 of Chthoniobacterales bacterium. Lineage (GTDB taxonomy): Bacteria > Verrucomicrobiota > Verrucomicrobiia > Chthoniobacterales > UBA10450 > AV80. Next base: position 21,778 of record DASZDT010000012.1, on the reverse strand, counting down.
CATCGTCCCGCCAATCGTCAAAACGTAAGCTAATTCCCGGCGGAGTCGGCTCACTCCAACCAGACACGTGATACCGCGATACCGAGCAGGCGCGGATCGCGACTGCCTTGAACGGTTGTGCCACGCCCGACGACGGCTTCTTGAAAGGAAGATTTGAGGTCGACGGACGGACGCCACGGATTGTCGATCACCAGGCGGCCTTCAAGTGTTTCGTGCGGCTCTATCAAATGCGGCGGTAGCGGGAAGCGCAGCGTAGTCCACTCGGTCCGATCGACGTGAAATCTTCCTGCCGCTTTGCTCGCTACCTCCAGCCGGACGGTCGTAGGGCTTTCGGAGAGGTTGGGGTTAAAGCTAATGCAGGTCAGGCAAAGGGTTCGTCCGCCGTTCGGGCGGAGTCGGAAGTCAGCCGAACGGGACGTCCAGCGGATGGGTCGATCCAGCCGTTCCAACCAATGCCATCCCGCTCCGAACTGTTCGTGGTCGTTTTCCCCGACCCGGATCTCGCTTTTCAAATCGAACCGCTCGAGCTGGCGTTCCCGCATGACCAGCGGACAACCGGCCGCATTATCCCAGCAGTATTTTGGGATTTCTCCGGCGGCGAGCGACGTGCGCAGGTCTACCAGCTCTGTGCCATTCCACACGTCGGCCAGTGATTGCCCGGCCAGGTTCGCGATCGGGCGGCGGTGATAAGGGCAGGCGTAAACATTCTGGCTATGTTCCTGGACGAAAAGAAAGCGCCACGGGATCAGGCACGGTATATCGACACCTTCCTCGGCAAACCCGCGGATCGCGCTGTCTATCGCGGCGTCCCATTGGATCAATACGACGGAGCCCAGCTCCGCGGCGAGCTCCCGCGCTTCCAGGCCGATCGCGTTGTACTCCGCATCGGAAAGGCGTTCATCCTCGTAAACAAAATCGTAGCCGAAATGGCCCAGTGGAATACTGGGTCTCTCATGGAGGCTGGCCAGAAGCGCCTTGACCCCGAACGAGTGGGCGAGCCGGATGAAATCATCGACCTCTGCGGAATTGATCCGCATCACAATAAAAGTCAGCGTGATATCGGCTTCGGTGCCGTGGAGCTTTCGATAGAGCTCGATGTAGTTGCGCACGTTCTCCAGCAGCACGTCAAACTTGCGGCCCGTGAGGTGGAAGAAGGTCGCATCGCACGCCGCGTTGAAGGAAATGTGGAAGCGGACCGCCGGCCCAAGCTCCGCCAGTCCCTGCGCGACCTCACCCGACAGGCAAAGCCCGTTCGTGACAAAGGAGAATGTCTGGCCGGCCGAGGCGAAGCGGCGCGCGACCTCGACGAACGATCGGTGCGTGAGAGGCTCGCCAAAGCTGTCCTCGTTCACCCGCTCGCAGCGCTCGAGAAAATCGGAATACTTGTCGAGATACGAAACGTCGAGCGGCTTATAATTGTATCCCACGTTTTTGCCTGTGCAGAAAACGCAGGGCGGCTGGATATTGCACAACCCGGTGAGCTCGAGATTTACCTGGAGTGGCTTTGATTCGAGCCAGGCGCTGCCGGCCCGAATTTCGGCGGTGTTCCTCGTCCGATTCTCCTCAATCAGGGACACGCGCCGCTTAGCCTAGCGATTCGGGGTGCGCCCGGTCAATCCCAATAGCCAATCTGCCAGCCGCGCGTCGCTCGTTCTAGTTCTCGCGCAACAAGTCGTCCAGATCGAGGGCGTGGGTGAACATCGCGAGCGCACCGTTCGGACCGCGCGGCCACGACTCCCGCGGCCGATCCCAGTACAGCTCCAAGCCGTTCTCATCGGGATCCCGAAGATAAAGCGCTTCGCTCACCCCGTGATCGCTCGCTCCATCGAGCGCGATCTTCGCCGCGATCAGCCGGCGCAACGCGTCCGCCAGCGTCGCGCGAGTCGGGTAAAGGATCGCGAGATGAAAAAGGCCGGTGCAAGTCGGCGGCGGCGGCGAACCTCCTTCGCTTTCCCAGGTGTTCAGCCCAATGTGATGATGATATCCGCCGGCCGAAACGAACGCGGCCTGCGAACCGTAGCGCTGCATCAGCTCGAACCCAAGGACCCCGCAGTAAAAGCCCAGCGCCCGTTCGATATCGGCCACCTTGAGATGCACGTGGCCGATCCGGACATCGGGATTGATGGGCGTCGCCATCAGTCACCGTCGCTCTTGTCGTAAAAGAGAATGTTGACGAGCAAAACTACGCCGGCGCCGGCGGCAGCCAGAAAGAGGAGAATCGCGAGCCCGGGATAACCCCAGATCCGGAACGACGTCTCCACCCGCATCAGCATGGCAGCCCCGACGATCAGCGCCGCGATGATCAGTCCGACGGTGATCCGGTTCGCCACCTTTTGGAAGCCGAGCACGAGCGTTTTCTCATCGATCGCGTCCACCGAGATCTTCATGTCGTTGTTCGCGATCGCGTCGATGATCTTGTTCAGCCTTGCCGGCAAACGCTGGAGAAGGTCTTTGAGTTCCAGCACGCCGCTGAACAAATTTCCGGGCGACAAGCTCTTCATCAGCCGCTGCTGCATGATCTGGGCGGCGTTGCGGCGAATGGAAGCGTTCGGATCGAAGGACGGTTCGATCGTGCGGCCGACCTGGTCGAGATTCAGGAGCGTCTTGCCGAGCATCGTCAGCTCTGCCGGGACGCGAACGCCGCTTTCGCCGGAGGCCTGGGTCACTTCGAGAACCAGCCGGCCGACCTGCATCTGCTCGACGGTCGCGCCCTGCTGTTGGGCCACGATCTCGGAGATGCGGTGCTTGAAATCCTTCTCCGCGAAATCTTCCTTCTTTTCGCCGATCTTGATCGCAATATCCGCCGCGTCGTCTCCGCGGCCTTCGGAAATCGCCAGGAGAAGCTGGAGAAGTTGCTCCTGCAATCCCGGCATGATGCGCCCGACCATGCCGAGATCGAGCAACGCGATTCGATAATCGTCGGTGATGAAAACGTTGCCCGGATGCGGATCAGCGTGAAAAAACCCGTCGACCAGGATCTGTTGGAGATAGGCGCGGAAAAGTTCTTCGGCCAGCGCGGCTCCGTCGAATTCCATCCGGGCGAGGGGGCTCAGGTCCGTGATTTTTTTGCCGTGGATGTACTCCATCGTGAGCACGCGCGAGCTGCTGTAATCGGCGATGGGCTGCGGCACGATGATGCGCGGAAAATCGTCGAGGTGCTGGCCGATCGCGGTCAGGTTGTTGGCCTCTTGCCGGTAATCGAGTTCGCGCACCAGACTTTTGCGGAATTGATCCAGCATCTGGCAAAATTCGTAGCGCTTGCCGACGGCCGTGTGGGTGTCGAGGAATTCGGCGATCTCGTCGAGCGCGTCGAGGTCCTCGAACATGGCGTCGCGAATCCCGGGCCGCTGCACTTTGACCGCGACCTGCCTGCCATCGCGTAAGCGCGCCCGGTGGACCTGGCCTAACGAAGCGGCGGCCATGGGCGTGACATCGAAATCCGAAAACGCCTTCGACATCCGCACCCCGAGCTCCGAAGCCACGATCTTCTCGACTTCGTCGAACGGAAACGGCTCGACCTTGTCCTGGAGGCGCGCGAGTGCTTCGAGATACGCTTTCGGCATCATCTCGACCCGAGTGGAGAGGAGCTGGCCGAGCTTCACGAAGGTCGGCCCGAGCTTTTCCAGGTCGTCGGCCAGCTCGTCGGCTTTGGCCGCTTCTTTCGGGGTGACGCGTTCTTCAGCGGCCAGCGTACCCTCGAGGCCGCTCTCCTTCACGAGATCGGAGCGGCCGTACTTCATGAACAGCCAGGCGATCTGGCGGTAGCGGTTCAGGTGCTGTGGTTTCAGGGAAATCGCCATGCACTTCTTAAACGGTTTTCGCGGGCGGAATGGTGGTAGGGACGCCGCGCTCCCGTCCGTTCTCGCCGCAGGCTGATGCGCTGAGGACAGCGCACGCTACAGTTACGCCGCCTCTAGTAGCTCGCCTTGTCGTCGGCCTCGAGCCAGTCGAACAGCGTCGTCGTCAGCGGATTCAACCCGTGCGGCTTCAATTGTTCCACGAACCAATCGCGTTTCTCCGGGTTATGATAGGGATTGGCCGCTTCCACTTCGTCGCTCCACGCCTTCACTTCGTCCGGCGTTTTCTTTTCGCCGTGCGAATCGAGCCAGCGCGCCATCTCTTCATCGGTCGCGCCCTTTTCCACCTCGGCCTTGAAGTCGTCGCCCGTCACGCCCTTGAACCCAAAAAGCATGTTATCCAGCGGACAATCGAAATGGTATTCGCCAATGTTGCCCCACAACAGCGCCCGGCACTTATCGTAGGTGCGGCCCAGGATCGCGTAGCCGCCAATCCGTGTCCGCGGACTGCGCGGCGCTTCTTTCCTCAGATCTTTTCCTGTTCCCTGGTTGTTCATCCTCAACGGTAAGGCCGCTTGCCAAGCGAGCAAACTTTTCGCGGAAAAATACCCGCTCCGAGGCCTCGGCGTCCGTATTGACGGTACTATGAGTCAACAGAAAGAAATCATTTCGACAATCAACGGCCTCATCGAGACCCTCAAAGACGGCCAGCAAGGATTTCGGGAGGCATCGGAAGCGGTCAAGGATTCGCAGCTCAAATCGCTCTTCAGCGAGTATTCGCTGCAGCGGGCCAAATTTGCCGGCGAACTTCAGAACGAAGCGATCAGCCTCGGCGAATCGAATCCGGAAGACAGCAGCAGCACGGCGGGCGCAATGCATCGGGCCTGGATCAATTTGAAGTCGGCCATCACCAGCCAGGACGATCACGCGATCCTGGCCGAGTGCGAGCGCGGCGAAGATTCGGCCGTCTCCGAATACAAGAAAGCAATGGAGGAAGACGAGCTTTCCTCGAACATCCGCGACACCATTTCGCGCCAGTACGCGGATGTGAAGAAAGCGCACGATCACATCAAGGCGCTGCGCGACGCCTCGAAGAATAACTAGGACGCAGTTGTAGCGCCGTCGCTACAACAAGCCTGTGCTACGTTCGCGCAATGGGATTGTTCCGTTGCGCGATCGTAGCGGCGCTGGTTGCGTCTTCCGCGCGTGGCGGACAACCCATCGCCTCGCCGCCGCAGGGCAAACTCTATCAGGGCCTCTACTTCGACGAGGCCAGGCCGGGGAACGATCCGACCGAGGCGGACGTCACCTCGTCGGACGTAACCCGCTTCGACGAAACACTCGCCACCAAAACGGCCTGGGTTTTCTTTTCGAACAACTGGTTCGAATCCAGAAAATTCCCGCGCGCCACCTGCGACTGGATTCGAGGGCTTGGGAAAATCCCCTACCTCCGTCTCATGCTGCGATCCGACGCGGAACAGGATCGCCCGGAGAAAACTTTCACGCTCGCGAACATCGTTGCCGGCAGGTTCGAGGACGACCTCAAAGCGTGGGCGCGGGACGCGAAGCAGTTCGGCGCGCCGATCCTGTTGGAATGGGGGACCGAACCTAACGGCAGTTGGTTTTCGTGGAACGGAAAATGGAACGGCGGCGCGACCGAAGGGCCGGCCCGGTACGTGGCAGCGTGGCGCCACATCGTCGACCTGATGCGCGCCGAGGGCGCGGATAATCTGCAATGGGTCTGGCACGTGAACTGGCTCGACCAACCGGAAGCGAAATGGAATCGGTTCGAGAATTATTATCCGGGGGAAACCTATTGCGATTGGGTCGCGCTCAGCGCCTACGGCCCGCTCACGCCGCAAGCCGTCGACGGCACGGAAAGTTTCCGGTTCAAGATGGCGACCGCGTATCCGCGCCTGACGACGATAGCGCCCGGGAAGCCGGTTGTAATCGCCGAGTTCGGTTGCGCGCTTCATCATCGCAACGTCGACGCCAGTGCCTGGGCGAAGGCGGCGCTGGAAGATTTGTTTTCCGGGCGCTGGCCCGCCGTGATCGGTTTCTGCTGGTGGAACGAGTCGTGGGAGAACGACGACGTGCGCAAGCACAACACGGACATGAACATTTTGCACGACGCCGGGTTGACGAAGGTGTTTCGGGACGAGCTGGCGAAATACGCCGACAAGCTGCAATCAATACCGATCCGTCATTAAGCGTGTTGTAGCGCCGTCGCTGCAACTGAGAATTGCCTGGCGCGATTCTCCTCAGCATATTGCGCGATGGTTAACGTTTCCATCACCTACACCGGCGATCTTCATTGCGATGCAACGCATGGCCCGTCCGGCTCGACGATCGCGACCGACGCGCCGACGGACAACAAAGGGAAAGGCGAATCGTTTTCACCGACCGATCTCGTCGCGACCGCGCTCGGGACCTGCATGAGCACGATCCTCGCAATGGCGGCGCAGGAGCACGGGCTCGATGTGAAAGGAATGACCGTGAAAGTGAACAAGGAAATGTCGAAAGACGCGCCGCGCCGCATCATCGGATTACCGTCCGAAGTTCATATTCCGTTGCCCGGCAGTACGCCCCAGCGCGCCCTTCTCGAAACCGCCGCGCTGAATTGCCCGGTCCACAAAAGCCTGCCACCCGAGATCGAGCGCCCGACGAAATTTTTCTGGGAAGGGGAGGGAGGGGATGACGAATGACGAAGGACGAAGGACGAATGACGAATGACGAATGACGAATGACGAATCAATGACGAATGACGAATTTGCTCGGTTTGGGCATTCGTCATTTAGTGATTCCTTCGTCATTCGTCATTCGGTAATTCGTCATTCTACCACCCCAGTACCCAGGCAAAAATTAACGGCGCGCAAATCGTGGCGTCGCTTTCGACCACGAATTTCGGCGTCGAAGCCGCAAGTTTGCCCCAGGTGATTTTCTCGTTCGGCACCGCGCCGGAGTAGCTCCCGTAGCTCGTCGTTGAATCGCTGATCTGGCAGAAATAACCCCAGAGCGGCACTCCGGTTCGCTCGAGATCCTGGTGCAGCATCGGGACGACGCAGATCGGGAAATCGCCGGCTATGCCGCCGCCGATCTGGAAAAAACCGATCGAGCCTTCGCGGTTCCGGAGCTTCTTCGCGTTCTGCGTGTAGTAGTCCGCGAGCCAGGTCATGTATTCGATGCCGGTGCGCACTGTGTGGACGTTTTTCACGTCGCCGCGAATCACCGCCGCGGCATACATGTTGCCCAGGGTCGCATCTTCCCAGCCGGGGACGACGATCGGCAGGTTCTTCTCGCACGCCGCCAGCATCCAGGAATTTTTCGGATCGATCTGGTAGCTCTTCTTCAGCTTCCCGCTCCGCAGGATTTTATACATGAACTCATGCGGGAAAAAGCGCTGCTGCGCCTTGTCGGCCGCGACCCACTCCTCCAGCACCGCTTTCTCGATCCGGCGCATCGCTTCCATCTCCGGGATGCAGGTGTCGGTCACGCGATTCATGTGGCGGTTAACCAGATCCTGTTCGTCGTCCGGAGTCAGCTGGCGATAATGCGGCACCCGTTCGTAGTGGTCGTGCGCGACCAGGTTGAAAATGTCCTCCTCGAGGTTCGCGCCCGTGCAGACGATCAGGTGGATCTTGTCGCGACGGATCATTTCCGCCAATGAGATGCCGAGCTCGGCCGTCGACATCGCGCCGGCGATGGTCATCAGCATTTTGCCGCCGCCGGCGAGGTGGGTCTCGTAGCCTTTCGCCGCGTCGAGCAACGCCGCCGCGTTAAAGTGCCGGTAATTCCGCGCGATAAATTTCGAGACCGGCCCTTTTTTTGCCGCAAGCGCAGCGTTGATTTCTTCCGGGCTGTTGGACCGCCGTTTGGCTTTCATAGGTTGGGATCAGGCGGGATAGAGCCACTTCATGTAATCGGCGACGCCCTCCTCGAAGGAAAATCGGGGTTCGTAGCCGAGCGCCTGGCGCGCGTTCGTCAGATCCGCCTGGGTGAAGTTCTGGTAATGCGCGTGGGGGTTTTCAATGTATTCGGGTTCGAGTTTCGTGCCTAACGAGTGGTTGAGAATTTGCACCAGTTCGTTGAAGGAGCGTGGTCGGCCGGCGCCAAGATTGTAAATCCCGCTCTGCCTGGCTTCCGCCGCCCGCAGACAGCCCTGGACGATGTCTTTCACGTAAACGAAATCGCGTTGCTGCTCGCCGAATTTAAAAATGCGCGGACGTTGTCCAGCCTTCATTTGTTGAGCGAGGTGGTAAACCATGCTCGCGGGCACCCCTTTGTGGGCCTCGCGCGGGCCGTAGACGTTGAAGAAACGGAGCCCGACAATGATCCAATTGTCCAGCTCGGCGGCGGCGCGACGGGCGACGTTATCCATAATCACCTTCGAAAAGGCGTAGATGTTGTTCGGGGCCGCATCGGTCGCTTCGCTGCTCGCGCCGGTGACCGACCCGTAGGTCGAAGCGGAAGAAGCAAAGACAACGCGAGTCATGTCAGGCCGGGCGAAGTTCAGCAGGCGCCGGAAGCTCTCGACGTTGTCGTGCGTCTGCCGAAACTGATTGTGATCCGTCGTATCGGTGATCGAGGCGAGGTGAAAAATCACGTCGAATTTTTCGCCCCCGAACTGTTGTTTCCAATCCAGGGTGGCGAGGTTCTGCGCGACGAAATCGCCCTTGTAGCCGGCCAGATTCTTGAAATCGCCGGAGCGGAAATCGTCGATCACCGTCAGGCGCGCGTCCGGCATTTGTTCCTGCAACGCGAGCACGAGGTTGGACCCGATGAACCCGGCACCGCCCGTAACGAGGATGGATGAGGAAGACACGATGAGGAGTGCGACGGAGCGCGTCCGCACATAAATAAATCTTGAGCGCCCAAGCGCAAGCCGCTACTTCTGGCGGCAGTTCTTTGTCAGTTGCGGTTGTGGAGCGGCGCGAGGAATCCCGTGCGATTCGGGAGCAGTTGCGCTGCTGTGACTGGATACGATTTCCCAGGGCCAATCGTTCCGCGAAGGCGGAAGGGTGAAGGCGGGAAAAAGGACGGGGCAGTTGAGACATGAGTGTTGAGAGTTGAGAGAGGCCGAGAAAGGGCTTTTCCGTGGCTCTCAACTCTCAACCAAAGACTCTCAACCTCCCCAAGAAGCCAGGAGCCAGAATATTTGCCCGTCTCCACCTCATTCGAGCCGACGTTGTAGCCGCGATCGTTGATCGCGGAGCTTCTACAGCCCGACGGCTCGGAAAAACTTCTTCGCGAAAAAGAAGAATGAGAGCTGTGGACGCGAGATCCCGTGGCAACGGGAGCAAGTCCGCCTCTCGAAAGTTGGAGGTAACTTGGTATGCGGAAACGTTCATGGCTTCTGGCGGCGGCCGTTCTCTCGGCTGCAGCTTTCACGGGCCGCGCGCAGGACGCGGCTTCATTCGGATTGCAAAATTCCGAGGCGGAATCGCCCGGGATCGTCGTCAGCGCGACGCGGATCGAAACTTTGGAGGAAGATTCCCCGGCAACGGTCGACGTCCTTCGCTCGGATGATTTTGAAATCAACCAGACGCATCGCGTCGCCGATGCCCTCCGGGAAGTTCCGGGCGTGTCGGTCGTTCAATCGGGACCGCCCGGATCGCTCACTTCGGTGTTCACCCGCGGCCTGCGGAGCGAGCACACCCAGGTGTTGCTCGACGGGATTCCGGTGAACCAGGGATTGCAGGGCGCGTTCAACTTCGGCGATCTCACGACCGACAACATCGATCGGATCGAGATCGTGCGCGGACCGCAGAGCACCATCTACGGACCGCGCGCCCTGGCTGGAGTCATCCAGATTTTTACGAAACGCGGGAGGAGCGAGCCGGCCGGCGAATTCAGCCTGGAAGGCGGTTCGAACAGCACGGTCCGCGGGACGCTGAGCAGCGCCGGGTCGGCGAACCAGTTCGATTACTCGGTCGGCCTGAGCGGGCTCACCACGGACAACGAGCGGCCGAACAACGAGTACCGGCTCTGGAGCGGGATCACGAACCTGGGCTGGTCGCCTAACGAGCAGTTGCGGTTGAGCGCGCTCGTCACCTATTCGCTCGCCGATCTCGGGTTGCCGAACACGATCTTCGATCCGCGGCCCCGGGACAATTTCCTGACCGAACGCTGGCTGGTTGCGCCCCATCTCGATTTCAAGCCGACCCAATGGTGGACCCACCGGCTGATCTTCAGCTACGACGAAGAACGCCAGGTCAACGATCCGAACGACGACGGCTTCGTCGGGCCGACGCGGGCGTTGTTCACCCGCGCGACCGTCGACTACCAGAACGATCTCAAGCCCGCTTCGTGGCTAACGCTGACCTCCGGCCTCTTTTACAGCCACGTCGACGCGGGCCAGGAACGGCCCTTCGTGTCCCAAATCTTCGGGCCGCAGCCGACGTTCATCAGCGACGAGACCGAGGAAACATCGGTCTTTGTCCAGGCGAGCGTCACCCCATTCAAAGGGATGAACTTTGTCGCGGGCGGCCGTTACGATCATTTCAACCAGTTTGGCGACATTTGGACGTATCGGTTTGCAGGCAGTTATCTGATTGCGAAAACCGACACGCATTTGCACGCGAGCGTGGCGACGGGGTTCAGCCCTCCGAGCGCGCAGGACAAAATCTTCGGAAACAATTTCGCGCTGGAACCGGAAGAGAATCTCGGCTGGGACGTCGGCGTGGAGCAGCGCTTTTACGAAGGCCGGGTCATGTTCGGGCTCACCTATTTTCATAACGACCTGTCGAACGTGATCGGGTTCAACGGACTGTTCGAGACGTTGAACCTGGGCGCGGCGGAGACGCAGGGAATCGAATTCGAGTTCCGCGCGACGCCGATCACGGACCTGACCTTGGTCGCGACCTACACGTATCTCGATGCGCATAACACATCCGCGGCCGATATCACCCAGCTGCCCGGCGCGCGCCTGCCGCGACGCCCGCGAAACGAGGCTTACATTTCGGCCTCATATTTGTGGACGAAGAAGCTGCGGACCACGATCGAGGCGAAGTTCGTGAACGCCCGCGAGGAACTGAACTTCGGCGGACCGAATTTCGACATCGAGGATTACGCGTTCGTAAATCTCGCGGCCGAATACGAGGTCAGCCACCGCTTCTCCGTTTACGCGCGAATTAACAATCTGACCGACGAGCAGTATTCCGAGGTCTTTGGATTTCCGGCGCTCGGACGAACGGCTTTCGCGGGATTCAAGGTGCGGTTCTGAACGGGTCACGTTAGAATCGCGGCGGATGAATCCGCTGCTCTACGCATTGCTGGGATTGCTCGCCGGTGCGGGCATTGCCACGATCATCGTTGCGATAACGCGACGGAAGCGGGACGAGGACGCGGAGTTAATCAAGCGCCTGGAATTGCTCGAGCGCGCCCAGGAGCGCGGCGAGCGTTTGATCCGCGAAGAGATGGCGCGGAGCCGGGAGGAAAATGCGAACGCGGCCAAGACGCAGCGCGGCGAGCTGACTGCATCGCTCGAAAGCGTGCGCGGGATTGTCGATCTGCGGTTGAAGCAGCTCCAGGAAGACAACACCGGGCAGCTCGAAAAAATGCGCGCGACGGTCGACGAGAAATTGCAGGGGACCCTGGAAAAGCGACTGGGCGAATCGTTCAAGCTGGTGAGCGAACGTCTCGAACAAGTGCACCAGGGGCTCGGCGCGATGCGGCAACTGGCGACCGACGTCGGCGGTTTGCAAAAGGTGCTGGCGAACGTGAAAACGCGCGGCGGCTGGGGCGAAGTGCAGCTTGGTAATCTGCTCGAGCAACTCCTGACCGCCGACCAGTTCTCGCGGAACGTGCAGACGCGCGACGAGACGTCGGAGCGGGTCGATTTCGCGATCCGATTGCCCGGGGACGAGAACGGCGCGCCGGTCTGGCTGCCAATCGATTCGAAATTTCCGACGGAAGATTATCAGCGCCTGCTCGCCGCGCAGGACCGGGGCGACGGCGACCAAATCGAAGCGGCGATGCGCGGACTGGAAACGCAGTTGAAGAAGAACGCGAAAGATATCTGCGCGAAATACATCAACCCGCCGCGCACGACCGATTTCGCCCTCATGTTTTTGCCGACGGAAGGGCTCTACGCGGAAGCGATCCGGCGGGTCGGTCTGGTGGAACAGGTGCAGCGCGATTGCCGGGTCGTGTTCGCCGGTCCGACCACGCTGGCCGCGTTGCTGAACAGTTTGCAAATGGGATTCCGCACCCTCGCGATCCAGAAGAGCTCAAGCGAAGTTTGGAATCTTCTTGCCGGCGTGAAGAACGAATTCGGAAAGTTTGGTTCGCTCGTCGACGGCGTTAAGAAGAAGCTCGACCAGGCTTCGTTGCAGCTCGACGATGTGGCGCGGAAATCGAGAACGATCGAAAAGCGGCTTAATCAGGTCGAGGAGCTTCCTTCCAATCCCGAGCCGTTGTTGCGCGAGTTGCTCCCCCGCGAGGACGACGACCTGTAGCCGGGATCGCCGATCCCGACCGAGAGAAACGCGCGTCAGCAACAGCCGGGATCACCGATCCCGGCTACAACACTTCGCCCCACTTCGTCTGGTCTTTGAGCATGATCTCGCGGAGAAGGCGAATGGGGAGCATGCCGTGGTTGAGCAGCTCGTCGTGAAATTTTTTGAGGGAAAAATTCGTGCCTTCCTGGATCTGGCAGTCGTTGCGCAACTTCAGGATCTGGAGTTTGCCTAACGAGTAACTGCCGTAACCGATGTCGAACGTGCCGCGCATCGCCTCGGCCCGCGCCGGTTTCTCTTCCATGAAACAATTCTCCTGGAAAAATTTTGTGCCTTCGTCGACCGACATTCCCTGGGTGTGCATCCGGATCGAAACGCAGAGCCGGCAGAGCCGAAGCATTGAGGCCTGGGCCTGCACCATCCGATATTTCGCGGCGCGCTGGACGTCGTCCTCGGACGGCGTGGCGTTGTGGGCGGCGCCCCCGAAGCCTTCATCGACCATCATTTTTTCGCAGTAATGTGCCCAGCCTTCGACGAATGAAGTCGCGCCGAAAACCTTCTCCGCCTTCGTCGCCTTCGACGCGTTCAGGTGCAGGAACTGGACGTAATGGCCGGGATAAACTTCATGGATCGAAACGACGTCGCTCAGGACGTAGTTGAACGAAGTCAGCCACTGTTCTTTCTGGAGCTCGCTCCAATCGGCTTCCGGCGGGGTGATGTAGTAATAGGATTCGTTGGCCCGTTTCTCGAAGGGGCCCGGCGTGTCCATCGAGGCGAAGCTCGTAGCCCGGCGATCCTGCGGCGTCTCTTTGACCTGGGCTTTCGCCTCTCCCGGAATGCTGACCAGCTTGCGGTCGGCGACGAACTTCTTCACCGCGTCGAGGCGCTTGGTGATCTCCGGGATCAAATTCGCGGCGGTCGGATGGTCGCCCTGGATTTGCTTGAAGATGACGTCGGCCGGGCGCGTCTCGTCGATCTTCTTCGCCGCCTCGGCAAAAACGTCCTGCTCCTTTTTCAGTTCGGCCAGGCCGAGCTCGAGCAATTTCGCCGGCGCCATATCGACCAGCTCCGTCTCTGAGAGAAACCGGCGGTAGTTCTCTTCGCCAACCGCAAATTCCGGCGTCGCCTTCGGCAGCTTTTCCTTCTCGAGCCAGGCCGCGTACTCGGTCAGCGCGGTCGCGGCGCGGCGGTTCGATTGCAGGAAGGTCGCGCGCAAGGTGTCGTCCTTCAGGTCCGCCAATCCTTCGATGAGATCTTTCTTGAGGAATTCCGCCGCGCCGCGCGCGGTCTGGATGGCCAGCTCGACCTGTGGTTTCGGCAGGATCTCCGCGAGATTGGTCTTGGCGGCGATCATGATATTGGGCGCCTGGTTCTCGACCACGACGATGCTGCGGACGCGGTCCTCGACCGGCGCGTATTTGCGCTTCGCGTAAACGCCGACGTCGAGGGCGCGCGCGTAGGTGAGCGGGCTGTGTTCGTAGATCGCGAGATCGCCGATGAAGAACAGCTCCTTTTTCACGGCGGCCTGGAGGAGCCGAAGATCGATGGCGGCGCGCGGGCCGAGCTTTGCCGGGTCGAATTTCGCCAGGCGATCGTCGAAGCGGCGGAGGCGGGCGAGCTCGGCATCGATCGAGAGCCGGGTGTGTTCGAAGATGCGGCCGTCGTATTCGTGGAAACCGAGGGCGGTCGCGTGAAGGGGCCGCGCCGCGAGATAGCCGCGGATGTATTCGTCGGCAACCACGTCCAGTTCCGCGTCGGGCTTCATCGGCGGCGCACTCCTGACCGGCGAGGATTTCGCCGAAGATTTTGGGGACGGCGAGGGCGAGGAAGAGGGAGCGGCCGGGGCGGCGGGGGAAGGCGACGATTTTTGTTTAGGGGAGCGGGCCGGTTTTTCCGACGGCGACGGCGAAGTGTTCTGCAACGGTTTTACCGGGCCGGTCGGGCGCAGTGGCGGCGCGGGCTTGGCGGCGGGCGTCGGCGAGGGCGAGGGCGACGGAGCGGCCGCGAGGGTCGCGGCGCCGAAGCAAAGCAGCAGCGCGAAGATGAATGAACGTGATCTCATTGAGAGCCGCGGCGCGCCCACCTTAGACGACGCTTTGCGCGTTGCCAAAAATTTCCGCATGAGCGATCATCGTCCTCGCGTCGAAACGTCCTTCTTCCTATGAAACGCCGCCTTTTGATCAGCACTTTTGGGTTCCTGTTTGTTTTCAATGTCCTGCTAGGCGTGCGCTTTTACACGGCCCACGCGGCCGGGACCGATGAGGACAGCGGTTACTCGCAGATCGCCGTGTTCGCCAAGGCGCTTCAGCTTCTTCGCCAGGATTACGTGGACGGCAGCAAGACCAGTTACCACGACCTGATTTACGCGGCGATGAGAGGAATGCTCGCGTCGCTCGATCCGCACAGCCAGTTCATGGATCCGAACGACTTCAAGGAAATGCAGGACGATACCCGGAGCCGTTTCAACGGGCTCGGCATCGAGGTCGCGGTGAAAGGCGGGCTGCTGACGGTGATCACGCCAATGGAAGACACGCCCGCCGCCAAGGCCGGCATTCTCTCCGGCGACCAGATTCTCCGGATCAACGGCAACTCGACCGAGAAGATGGACCTGCAGGACGCCGTCCAGTTCCTGCGGGGCACGACCGGACAAAAAATAACGCTGACGATTTTGCGGCCGGCCACGAAAGAGATAAAGGATTTCTCGCTCGAGCGGACGGAGATCAAGGTGCAGAGCGTCAAAGGCGCGAGGCTGCTCGATGCCGACCTGGGCGGCAACTTCAAGATCGGGTACGTGCGCATCATCCAGTTCAACGAACCGACGGCGGAAGAGCTGGCGAAGGCGCTGGACGAATTGCAAAAGCAGGGCATGCAGGCGCTGGTGCTCGACCTGCGGAACAATCCCGGCGGGCTTTTGAACGTGGCGGTCGATGTCTGCGCGCAATTTCTGCCGCCCGGAACGAAGGTCGTCTCGACCCAGGGCCGGGTCGCGTCGCAGCAGCATGATTACTCGACGTCGACCACGACAAAAGAGCGGCCGCATTTTCCGCTCGCGGTGC
Organism: Chthoniobacterales bacterium; assembly: GCA_035941675.1. Taxonomy (GTDB): domain Bacteria; phylum Verrucomicrobiota; class Verrucomicrobiia; order Chthoniobacterales; family UBA10450; genus AV80. The sequence continues at coordinate 6,469 of DASZDT010000012.1, read as the reverse complement.
TGGTGAACGAAGGCAGCGCGAGCGGCTCCGAGATTGTGGCCGGCGCGATGAAAGACTTGAAGCGTGCCGTTCTCGTCGGCGAGACGACGTTTGGAAAGGGCTCGGTCCAGAACGTGGTGCAATTGCCGGACGGCTCGGCGTTGCGTTTCACGACCGCGAAATATTACACCCCGAGCAAGCAGGTCATTCACGGCGCCGGGGTCGTTCCAAATATTCGGGTGCCGATGACGGCGGAACAGGAGCGGGCGTTATTCGCTTCGCGAAGCGACAACCTGAAGCCCGACGAAGAAAAGAACGTAATCAAGACGAAGGATCCGCAGTTGCTGCGCGCGATCGACGCGCTGAAAGGCGTCATGATTTACGCGAAAGAAATTTCGCCGAAGCTCGACCCGGCGAAGAAATAGGGCAGGCATCGCTTGCCGCGATTGGGTCGCGCCGCGGTTGGCAGGCGGAGCGCCTGCCCTACAATTGTCCTGTGACCATTCTGGCTATTGAGACTTCGTGCGACGAAACGGCGGTAGCGATTCTGCGCGGAAGGGAATTGCTGGCGAGCGAAGTCGCGTCGCAGCGAGAACACGAGGCCTATGGCGGGGTCGTGCCGGAGGTCGCGTCGCGAAACCATCTCGTGCACGCGCCGCGTCTGCTGCGCGAGGTCTTGCAAAAGTCGGGAATCACCCTCGCGGAAATCGATGCCTTTGCCGCGACCTCCGGCCCGGGCCTGGCCAGCTCGCTCATGATTGGAGCGTCCATGGCCAAAGGTCTCGCGCTTGGATCCGCCAAACCGTACCTCGCGATCAACCATCTCGAAGGGCATCTGCTTTCGCCTTTTTTTGGAGGGAGCGAGATCGAACCGAATGTTTCGCTGATCGTGAGCGGGGGACACACTCTCCTGGTCGAGGTCCGCGGCGTGAACGATTATCGAATCCTCGGGCGAACGGTGGACGACGCGGCCGGAGAAGCGTTCGACAAAGTGGCGAAGCTGCTCGGCCTCGGTTACCCGGGAGGGCCGGAAATAGAGCGGCGCGCAAAACAGGGCAATGCCGGGCGCTTCAGTTTTCCCCGGAGCATGCTGGACTCGCGCGATCACAACTTCAGCTTCAGCGGGCTGAAGACGGCGGTCCGTTACACGCTCGCGAAATTGGATTCGTTAGGCGAGGAGACGATCGCCGATCTCGCAGCGTCGTTTCAGCGGGCCGTCGTGGAAGTGCTGGTGAAAAAAACGATGCGCGCCGCCAGCGAATGCGGGACGCGGCTGGTCACCATCAGCGGCGGGGTGAGCTGCAACCAGGCGTTGCGAAACGAAATGGCGGAACGATGCCGCGAGACCGGGTTCCGCCTGCTCACGGCGCCCCCGAGTCTTTGCACCGATAACGCGGCGATGATTGCGTTCGCGGCGTCGCTCCGCGTCCGGGCCGGTCAAAGTTCCGATGTCCGCGAAGAGATCGACCCGAACCTGGCGTTGGTCTGATCAATACTCGCGCGCCAGGAGATAATCGGCGAGAGCGCGGAGGACGCGGGCATTTTCGCCGAGCGACTCGAGAGCGCCGTGCGCCTGCCTGGTGAGGCGTCGCGCTTCCGCCCGGGATTTTTCCAATCCAAACACGGCGGGGTAAGTCGCCTTCTCCGCGGCCAGATCTTTGCCGGCGCTCTTCCCCAACTTCTCCGAGGTCTGGGTCACATCGAGAATGTCGTCGATGACCTGGAACGCCAGGCCGAGGGCGCGCCCGAACTTCGTCACGGCCGCGAGCTGTTTCGCGTTCGCATTCGCGGACATCGCGCCAAGCCGGATCGACGCCGTCAGCAGCGCCGCCGTTTTGTTTTCGTGAATCGAGCGGACCTGCGCCGGAGTAAGGCGGCGTCCTTCCGCCTCGAGGTCCGCGACCTGGCCCGCGATCAGTTTGCGGCTTCCGGCCGCGCTGGTGATCTCGCGAAAAATGTCGCGCACATCATAGCGCGACACCGGCGCGGTGCGGGTCGCGATTTCGAAAGCGATCGTGAGCAGCGCGTCGCCGGCCAGGATCGCGATCGCGTCGCCGAAGACCTTGTGACAAGTCGGCCGGCCCCGGCGCAAATCGTCGTTATCCATGCTGGGGAGATCGTCGTGAATGAGCGAATAGGTGTGAATGCATTCGACGGCGCAGGCGTGCGGGAGCGCAGCATGGGTTTTTCCCCCGCAGGCTTCGGCGGCTGCGAGGCAAAGGATGGGCCGGAGCCTTTTGCCGCCCGCAAACAAACTGTAGCGCATCGCCTTGTGGAGGGTCGCGGGTGACGCGGTTGCCTTGGGCAGAAACCGGTCGAGGGCGCGATCGACCTCTTTCTGGCGGGCAACAAGATAACGTTTCAGATCCACGGACGGAGATCAGTTCCGGGCCGGCCGCGGCGCGGGGCTGGCCACGACGAGCCCCATGAGGAGAAAACAGATCGCCGCCGAGAAGAGGCAGTAACGGCAGAAGGCGTGGAGGAGGAATGCCTGGACGTAAAGCAGCCAGAGCGTCGCCGCGAACAGCACACCGACCGTGAGCCCAAAGAATTTGCGGGCGCGCGCATAATCGAAAGCGGCGAAGATCGCGAAGGTGAAAGCGGCGAAGTAACCCGCCACGCCGAACGCGGCCACGGGAATGCCGGCCATTTTCGAGAAAGCGCTTCCGAGCACCTGGGAGCAGCCGGCCTGTCCGCCGCAGGCCGCGGCCTCACCGGTCAGGGCGATGACGGTGAGATAAGTCGCGTCCGCCAGGCCGAGTAGACAGAAGAAAGCGGCGATGCTGTAAAGGACCGTTCGCGCGCGGGTCGGCGCGATGTTCGGGTCGCGTTTGCTCATCGCTGCGGCTTCTCCTTTTCCTTGAGAGCGGTGTCGATCGCCTTTTTCAAACCCGCGGGGTTAATCTGGTCCGGCGGAAGGAGGACCGTGTTTACGAACAAAGTCGGCGTGCTGGTGACGTCGCGGGACGTGCCGAGTTTCTGGTCGGCATCCACCCGGGCAGCGACCTCGGGATTCGCCACATCTTTTTTCAGGCGCTCCACATCCAGGCCCAACGAGGTCGCGTAACCGTTGAATAACGCCGGGACATCGGGCGCTTTCGACCAGATGACCTGTTCCTTGTAGATGACGTCGTGCAATTCCCAGAAGCGATTCTGGTTGGCGGCGGCTTCCGCGTAGATCGCGGCTTCTCGCGCGTGGGCGTGCACGGCCAGCGGAAAATGATGGAAGATGACGCGCAATTTATCGCCGTACGCTTCCTCGGCCTTCTTCAGCTCGCCTGCCATCAGGCTGCACGGCGGACATTGGAAATCGCCGAATTCCTCGATCGTCACCGGCGCTTCGGCTTTGCCGCGCACATGCATCCCGGATGCCGGCCCGTTCTTCGGAGCACTGGCGGGCGCGACTCGCTTCGCTCGATAAAGCGCGAAACCGCTGCCGAGAGTCGCGAGCGCCACGAATCCAACAATCAGATACGGCAAATACCGCTTCATCGGGAGCCAAAGGAAAACCATCGGAGCGCGAATGCCAGTAAATTGTGGCAGGGCAAAGGCGCCGGGCGTCAGTCGAACCTGCGATTGATCCGCGCTCGACAGAACGGAAGGTCCTTGCCTACCTTTGCGGCGGTGACGGCGAATTGGGCAAGGGGAGGCAACGGGGATGCGGACAAAGCGAGGGACTGAATCGGGGCTGTTTCATCCGCGAACGTTTCTCGCGTTCGTCTTTTGTCTGGCGGCGGCCGGGCTTGCGGTCCTTGGGTTCGCGCAGCCTTCTCCGCAGGCACCGGCGGTCGCGCCGACGTTCGGGCACCCCGTTATCAGCGGGATCGGCGGAGTGGGTTTCGAGGAAGCCGTCCGGATTGATCCCACCAATCCGGATCGGATTTATACCAGCTCGCCGGGAACGGCGTCGGCGGACACGAGCTGGATCTGGCGTTCCATCGATGGCGGCAAGACTTTCAAATGGGTCCCGGGCGCGACTGCGTTCGAAGGAAAAGTCACCACCTGCCATGGCGGGGGCGACACCGAGATCGCGGTGGATTCGGGCGGCCACCTTTATTTCAACGATCTCACCCTGGCGAATTTCAGCACCGCGCGCTCGGACGATTTCGGCGCGACTTTCACCTGCAGCAACACCGGCGTGCCCGACACGGCGGTGGATCGCCAGTGGTACGCGATCGATGGCGACCCGACGAACGGCGGAAACCTTTACCTGGTGAACGACGAGATCGGGCCGGGCGGCGCGGTCTGCGGCAGCAGCACGGTCAACAATACCCTCGTCATGTATCGCTCGCCTGTCGCCGGCCTGGGACCGACGGCCGGAATCCAGTTTGGGCCCGCGAACAAAATCACGCCAGTCGGCAGCTGCGACGAAGCGATCATGGGCAACAACGAAATCAGTCCCGTCGCCACTACGACCGGGCAACCGAACGGCGTCGGCGGCTTCGCGACTTTGCCGGCGCCGGTCAAGCACATCTTCGTCATCCACGACAACGCGCAGCTGAACAAGATCCTGATCGGCCGCTGTTTTCCGGTCGCGTTTGGACCACCGGTAGCGAACGTGAGCGACCCGAGCGGTTTGAATTGCACCGATCTTCCGGTCGCCAACCTCGCCGCGAACCTAAAGACCGGCGGCGATTTTCCGACCATGGCGATCGACAAGGCTGGCAATCTTTACGCGGTCTGGGAAGAAGCGCCGATCGACGCGAGCGGCAATATCGCGGGCGACACGATTTTGAAGTACGCCTATTCGACGAACGAGGGCAATTCGTGGTCGGCCCCGATCCAGATCAACACCGCCGGCTCGCCCGAAGGCGTTTTGCACAACAACGTTTTTGCGTGGATGACGGCCGGCGATGACGGGCGGGTGAACATTGTCTGGTATGGGACGCCGGCGTTGAGCAATCCGGACGACCAGACTTGCGGGGTCAACGCGCCGCTGCCTCCGGCCCAGGGCAAGAACATCAACGGCCCTGATTCGGTCAACGGTTTGTGGAGCCTCTGGATGGTGCAATCGCTCGACGCCCACAATCCCGCCGGACCGAACTTTACCGCGCCGATTCGCGCGAGCGAGCATCCCATTCATCGCGGCAGCGTCCAGACCCTCCTCGGCGGGCAATGCGGCAACCGCGCTCTCGGCGATTTCCTCCAGGTGCGCACCGGCGCCCAAGGCGAGGCGCATATCAGTTACGCGGATTCCAACAACATCATTGGCTCGGCGGCCGGGCACGCCATGTTCGTGCGCCAGAACGGCGGCAACGGACTTTTCGCCGCCATCCCAACCGTTAACGTTCCCGGGATTGTCCCTTTCAATTCCGTGTCCGACCCGGCGGACGACGCGAAATATGAAGTGAATGGCGGAAGCAGCGCCAGCATGCCGCAGCTCGACATTCTCAGCTCGAATATTTCGTCCGTGACGACGGCGCCCTGTTCCGTGGCCGCGCCCTGCTACAAAATCGCGATGCAATTGAAGAACCTCAGCCTCGCGCCAACCACCGCGCAGGATCCCGACCCCGATCTCGTCTGGCATACCCAATGGCTGGTTCCGTCGACCACCGACCCGAACGGCGGCAAAAATTTCCATGTCTACGCGGAATCGACCAACGGCGGGCCGCTGCAATGTTTTGTGGGCGAGAACGCGGTCCAACTGGTCGGGGGCGGCGGCGTGATCACCTATCCCGGGGCGACGACGTTGCCGGCGGCGAATTGCCAATCGACTCTCGGCGCGAACGGCACCATCAATATTTACGTCCCGTTGTCCGCCGTGGCGGAAGTGGACCCGATCGACAACAAGCTCCACGAAGTTACCGCCAGCACGATGACGCTGGCGCAACCGGCCAACAGCACACCGTCGTTCGGCGGCATCGGCGGTTCGCTCTTTAATCTGATCGACGTCGCGCCGAGTTATGTTTTCGATCCGACCGGCCAGCCGCAGCCAACGCCCACAGCGACTGCGACTCCGACGCCCGCGGCGACGGCTACCGCGACTCCCGTTGCCACCGCTACCGCGACCCCTGTCGCGACGGCAACAGCGACTCCCACTTCCACCGCAACGCCTGCAGCTACCGCAACGGCCACCGTCGCGCCAACCGCAACCGCAACCGCAACCGCGACGGCGACGCCGACCGCGACACCCACCGCCACTGCCACGCCGGGCGCCGTGGAGCTGTTGAACATTTCCGGACGCGTCGTGGCGCAAACCGGCGACAAAGTCGGGATCGCCGGGTTCATCGTGAAAGGCAGCGGATTCAAACGCATCATCGCCCGCGCCATCGGACCGTCGATGAAGGTGAATGGGAATCCGGTGACCGGCCGCCTGATGGATCCGGTGCTCGAGTTGCACGACAGCAACGGCGCGACCGTCACGAACGACAATTGGCGCACCGGCGGCCAGGAAAACGAGATTCAGCAGAGCGGCTTGGCGCCGGCTGACGAGCATGAAGCCGCCATCATACGCACCGTGCGGGCGGGGAATTTCACCGCGGTCATTCGG
>DASZDT010000011.1:0-18104 GCA_035941675.1 Chthoniobacterales bacterium | reverse complement strand
TCAACACGAGGGAAACTTCGCGATAAGCAACAGCGTGCTTGGAAAGATCATCATAGATGATGAGCGCGTCCATGTTGTTATCCATGAACCATTCGCCCATCGACGCGCCGGCGAACGGCGCGAGGTACTGGTTCGTCGCGGTGTCTGAAGCAGGCGCCGAAATGATCGTCGTGTAAGGCATCGCCCCTTCTTTTTCCAGAATGGCGAGCGCGCGAGCGACGTTGGAGTTCTTCTGGCCGATGGCGACGTAAATGCAATAGAGCGGACGATGGTCCTTCAACCGGCCTTCCTCCGCCGCCTTGTTTAGGCGCGCCTGGCTGATGATCGTGTCGATCGCGATCGTCGATTTCCCGGTCGCGCGATCGCCGATGATCAGCTCGCGCGGGCCGCGACCGATCGGGATCATCGCGTCGATCGCCATGATGCCGGTCTGGACCGGTTGGCTCACGCTCTTCCGTTTGATGACGCCCGGTGCAATTTTTTCCAACGGATAGGCGACGTCCGATTTCACCGGTCCCTTCCCATCGAGCGGCTGGCCAAGCGTGTTCACCACCCGGCCGAGCAAGCCCTTTCCAACCGGAACCTGAAGCAGCTTCCCAGTCGTCTTCGCTTCGTCGCCCTCCATGACCTTCGTCGTGTCGCCGAGCAGAATGGCGCCGACTTCCGTCTCTTCGAGGTTGAGCGCCAGCCCGAACACCCCGCTCGAGAACTCGATCATCTCGTTCAACATCACGTCGCTGAGCCCTTCGATACGGGCCACGCCGTCTCCGGTTTCGCGGACGACGCCGACGTTGCTTTTGCTGGTCGTGGTCTTAAGACCGGCGATCTGCGTTTCGATTTCTTCGAGGATGCTGCTCATAATAAATAAAGGTTAAAGTTGTTGCTGGAGGCGCTGGAGCCGGTTGCGGACGCTGCTGTCCCAGACGTCGCTCCCGACCCGGATCCGCATTCCGCCGAGCAATTCCGGGGTGACAACGAAGCGTGCCGCCAGGTCGTTGCCGTATTTGCGCTTCAGGTTCTCGACGATTTGCTGGCCCGCTTCCGGCGCGAGTGCGGTGGCGGTCTCGATCGTGGCGGTGCGCTTCTCCACTTCCAGGCGAAGCAACCGCTGGTACGCTTCGAGAACCTGGATGTAATGGCGCGGCTTCTTCTCGATCAACGATTTCACCAGGGACGAAACCCGACTGCTATCGAGCTTGCCATCGACAATGCTGGCACGAAGGAGTTCCTTCGAAAGTTGCCGGGTCTCTTTGTTGATCTTCATGGAAGGTGATTACGAGGCGATCTGGCGCGACGCTTCTTCCTGCAAACGGCGTTGGTCGTCCGACGTGAGAACTTTGCCGGTCACCTTCGCGGTGGTGTCCACCACCAGCCGGCCGAGTTCCCGCTTGAGTTCGGTCATCGTGCGTTCGTGCTCGATCGCGGTCGCTTCCCGCGCCTTCGCCAGGATCTGTTCCGCGGCGGCAACGGCTTCCTGCTGCTTCCGCTCCGCCACGTGCGCGGCGCTTTCCCGCGCTTCGTCGATCATCTTCTGCGCCTGCGCGTTCGCCTTGCTCAGGATCTCGGCGTGCCGCTGCTCCGCTTCCGCGAGCTGCTGCTTGATTTTCTCCGCGTTCAAGAGGCCTTCCGCGATGCGTTGCCGGCGCTCTTCGAGAACGGCCAGGATCGGCTTGTAAGCAAAACGCCGCAGAACGAGCGCGACAATGATGAAGCTGATGACTTGGGAGAGAAAAATCTTGGTGTCGAAACCGAAGGTCTCCCCGGTCTGTTTCACCATGTCCCCGAAGCTGTCAGCGGCAAGAATAAGGTTCATATCGTTAGGCAAAAAGCCGACGCCTGCGCGCGCGGCCGATTATTTAACGAGGAACAACGCGTAGAACACGATCGCTTCCGCGAGCGCGATGGCGAGAATGGCCTGCACCAGAATCGGTGTGGCCGCGCCAGGGTTACGGCCGACGGCTGAGGCGGCGCCCATGCCGATCAAGCCTACGCCGATGGCCGCGCCGAGCGCCGCCAAACCTACGTGAATGCTGCCGCCGATTTCCGCGAGTATTGGTAGTATCATATTTTCCTTTTGGGTTGTTTCATCAGCGGGCCTCCGCGGGATCCACGGTCCGGCCGCCGAAATTTTTAATGGTGCGCGGCCTCCCCGTGTCCCGGTTCGTGCTGCGCAATGAGCAACGTGAAGACCGCCGTCAGGAGCATAAAGACCATCGCCTGAACGAAGCCGACCAGCAGCTCGAGAAAGTAAAAGGGAATCGGAATCAGCCAGGCCAGCGACGGCACCACGTGGCTCATCGCTTCGAGCATGGTTTCACCCGCGTAGATGTTTCCAAACAACCGGAAACTGAGCGAGATCGGGCGGAACAAAATCGAAACGACTTCGAGCCAGCCGACGACGAAGAAAATCACGATCATCAGCACCTTGAGGATGCCCTTCGTCTCGCCTTTCGGACCAAAAATGTGCATGATGACGCCGCCGGGACCGTTGGCCTGGATCGCCCAGACAATCCAGAGAACGAAAAAGACCGAGGCCATCGCGAAGGTCAGGTTCAGGTTCGCGTTGGCGCCGCGCAGCAGTGGCCGATCGATGTGAAACTGGCCGGTCGGATCGTGATGTCCCCAGCCGATCGTCCCGACGCCCGGGAGAAGGCCGAACCAGTTCAGGGCCAGGATGAAAATGAAAATCGTGGCGAAGAACCAGAACGTCTTCTTCACCAGGTCGCGGCCGATCATTCCTTCGAGAAAATCGTGGAGGGTCTCGACGAGCCATTCCCAAAAATTCTGGAGCCCTTTTGGAACGGGCATGATTTTGCGCGTCGCTAATTGCGCGCAAACGATGATCAAGGCCGCCACGACCCAGGTCACGACCATCGAGTTCGTTATCGCCAGCGGCCCGACGTGATAGAGCACATCCGGCTTGAGCGGCAGATGATGTTCCTCCGCCGCGGCGGCATGGGTCGCTTCCGCGCCGAGCGCCGCCGTCGCGAACCCGCCGCCCACGAGGAAGGTGGCGATCAACAGCAACGGCAATAAATAAAAGCGGCGCATCACAGTTAAGGGTCAGAAGCAGCAGCCCAATGCTTCCCGAAGGTTGCAGCACCGCGGAAGCGGCGCACACAGGGGCGCTTGCGTCGCGCATACCAAAGCGCGTTTTGTCGCGATGACAAGAATGAAATTAGCGAATTCTGGTCACCGACCAGAAACCGCTACGCGCTCTTTCACTTTCACCGGAAGATTCGCCGTAAACGGGCGGCCGATGACCTTCTCCTCGACGGGCGCGGCGACCCGCTCGTCCGCGCCGGCGAGAGCGACCGCTTCGTCATAGTGCGCCTCGAGTTGGCGAATCTGCTCGCGCTGCTCGAAGTTCGCCGCCACGGCTTCACTGGCGAGCGCGCCCATCTCCCGAAACGCGGACGGCGAGCGGACCAAATTTTTCATGGCCGTCGCGAGCGCTTCGAAATCACGCTCCTCGACCAGCACACCGCTCCGGCCTTCTTCAACCGCTTCCGGAATTCCGCCATGCCGCGTCGCGAGGACACCGAGGCCGGTCGCCATCGCTTCGAGGATCGAGTTTGGAATTCCTTCCTGGTTTTGGTCTGGCGGCGTTTCGCTCGGATGAAGGAAACAGTGCGAGCTGGCATAGAGCTCGAGCAGTTCCTTTTGGGAAAGAAATCCCCGGAAGTGGACTTTGCGCGCAATCCCCAGCTCTTCCGCCAATTCTTCAAGATGCGACTGGAGCGGTCCCTTGCCGGCGACGATCAATTCCGCGTTGGGAAATTCCTTTTGGAAAATCGCGAACGCGCAAAGCGAAGTCGCCACGCCTTTCTTTGGGATCAGGCGGCAGGCTTGCATGAAACGCCAGCGGCCGTCGGCGGGAGCCTCGCGGCGGATGAAAGGAAATTCGTCGAGCGGAACACCCGTTCGATTGATGCGCAAACGCTCCGGCGGGCAGCCCAGCGTGAGCAGGCGTTCCGCGAGAGACTTGGAACGCGCCAGCACCAGCGGCACGGCATCGAAGAGCTCCTTCAGTTTCGGTCCGTAATCACGGATGTCTTTTTTCTCCGCGACATCGGCGCCGTGAAACGAGACGACACACGGTTTGTGCCAGCGCTCGATGAAGGGCAGCAGGTGAACCCCGGTGTGACCGAAATAAATATGCATCAGGTCGGCGCCCCGGCGTTCGAGGAGCTTCGACAACATCTGGTACTCGCCCCGATACACGATCGCGGGTTTTTGTTTCACCCATTTGAGCCAGCCATGCCGGAGCGGATTCGTCCGCGGTTTCGGGATCAGTTCGACATCGGGAAAAGCGAAGCGGTCCGTGTTCTGGAGCGCTTTCGTCATGACAAACGTTTCGTATTCCTGGAGAGAACGCACCTGCCGGTAGATGTGGAGCATCTCCGGTTTAAGGAAGGTGGTGCAGTAACTCGCTACGACGGGTTTAGCCATTGGGAAAGCGGCGATTGTCCTTGAGTGTGCGTAAGTTGTCCACCTGTTATTCGCAGGCGGGGGTCTCGGCAGATGTTGGAGATAATTCCAGGGTAGGGTCTGGTTTTTGACGGAAGAGCCACTGGTTAAGATGTTCCTTCAGTTCCGTCAAGCCTTCGGCGTCAGCAGCGGAAACGGGGACGATTTCGATACTTGGAAAACGCTTTCGCAACGCCCGCAAATTTTCCTCTGCGCCCGGCAGATCCATTTTGTTAGCGACGATATACCACGGCCGCTGCGACAGGCGCCGGTCGTAGAGATCGATTTCCCGGCGAAGACTCTGCAGGTCCTCGATCGGATGCCGGCCTTCGCTGCCGGCGATATCGAGGACGAAGAGCAAAACCCGGCAGCGCGTGATGTGCCGGAGGAAATCGTGCCCGAGCCCGACATTGCGATGCGCGCCTTCGATCAATCCCGGGATGTCCGCGATGGAAGCGCGCCGGTATCCATCGAACTCGATCACGCCCACGATCGGATGCAGCGTCGTGAATGGATAAGGCGCGACTTTCGGATGCGCCGCGGAAATCTTCCCGAGCAAAGTCGATTTCCCCGCGTTCGGATAACCGACCAGGGCGGCGTCCGCCATGGTGCGCAGTTCGAACAGGAAATGTCCCTGCTCCCCCTCCTCGCCTTCCGAATATTGGACCGGCGCGCGGTTCTTGGAACTTTTGTAATGCACGTTCCCTTTCCCGCCCCGCCCGCCTTGGCAAAGCGTAAACTCCTGCCCCTCCTCCGTGAGGTCAGCGATGGGGACGTCGTTCGGCTCGATCGTCTGGCTCGCATCGGACCTGTCAGGAAAGACCACGGTTCCTACCGGAACCTTCACGATCTTCGCCGCCGCGCCTCGCCCGTGCATTTTCTTCCCCTGCCCGTGCTGGCCGTTTTTTGCCTTGATGATCGGCTCGTAAAAAAGATTCGAGAGATTGTCGACATGCACATCGGCGCGAAGCACCACGTCGCCACCGCGGCCGCCATCCCCGCCGTCCGGTCCACCTTTGGGCACAAATTTTTCGCGGCGAAAACTCACGCAGCCGCGCCCGCCACTTCCCGCCTGGGCAAAAACTTTTATCCGATCGACGAACATGAGAGGGCCGGGAGGAAGTGACTACTCTGCCACCACCCTTCGGGCCTGTCACCCGAAGCATAGCGCCGCGAAAAAGGTACGGCCCTAAATGACGAATGACGAGTGACGAATGACGAAGGAAGGAAAACCGACGATCCGAAGCGAAGGCCTTTCGACATTCGAGCTTCGTCATTCCTTCGTCATTCGTGCTTCGTCATTCGAATCAGCTTCTCGTAAAGCTCCTTCGTCTGCTGCGCGATCGCCGGCCAGCCGAACTTTTCCTCGGCGCGTTTCCGCCCGGCCCGGCCGAACTTCTCACACAAGGCCGGGTCGGCCATGAGCTGATTGACCCGCGCTGCCAGGTCGCGCGCGAACTTCGCCGGATCACGCGGCTCGAATGGACTTTCGTTCATCTGATCGATCGGAACCAGGAAGCCGGTCTCGCCATCGACGACGACTTCGGTGATGCCGCCGACCGCGGTTGCCACTACGGCCGTCTCACAAGCCATCGCTTCGAGATTGATGATCCCAAACGGCTCGTAGATCGATGGACAAACGAAGACGGACGCGTTGGAATACAATTCGCGGACCGTTGCCTTATCGACCATCTCGTCGATCCAGATCACTCCCCCGTGTTCCGCCTGCACCTTCGCCACCGCCTCCTTCATTTCGCGTCCGATCTCCGGAGTGTCCGGCGCGCCCGCGCAAAGCACGATCTGGAAACCTTCATCCATGTGGCTGATCGCCCGGACGAGATGGATGATTCCTTTCTGGCGAGTAATCCGCCCGACGAAGAGCACGAATGGCTTCGTGATCCCGTACCTGGTCAGCGCCGCGGTCGAATCGGTCTTTCGATATTCCTCCAGATCGATGCCGTTATAAATGACGTGGAGCCGCTCCGGCCGGACGTCGAACAGCCGCTCGATGTCCGCCCGGGTCTGGGCGGAGACTGCGATGACGGCGTCCGCCATTTCGAGCGCGGTTTTCTCGACCCAAACCGAAAAGTCGTAACCGCCGCCGAGCTGCTCGCGTTTCCACGGACGCAACGGCTCCAGCGAATGCGTCGTTATCACGAGCGGCAGCCCGTAATTTATCTTCGCGAGAATACCGCCGAAATGGCTGTACCACGTGTGACAATGCACCAGGTCGGCGTCGATGTTGGCCGTGTTGAAATCGGTGCAGCGGCGCAGGGCGCCGAAGACCGGCTGCAACGGTTTCGGACAGGTGAAGCCGGCCGTGTCCAACTCAAAGCCGCGGACCGATAAGTTTCCCTTCTCGAATTTCTGGTCGCCAAAACAGCGGACCTCGATCGGCATCAGCTTCGCCAATTCGCGCGAAAGATAATCGACGTGGACCCCGGCGCCGCCGTAGACGTTGGGCGGATATTCGTTCGTGAGGAAGAGCGCCTTCACCCTGGTTCCTTAGCGCAGATTTCCTAGTAGCGCACCGACAAGCCGATGAACGGATTCAGGTCGTCGGCCGCTTTCGTGAGGCCGATGTTAACGCCAGCATCGAGCTGGACGTTGCGGGTCAACAGGTAGCTCGCGCCGCAATCGAACGTCGCGATCCAACCGGCGTGGGCCTCGTTGCTGACACTGCTGAACAGTTCCACGTAGCCGGATAACTTCCCGATGTCGTGACCAACCGTGACCGAGTTCACCAGCTCCTGGTGATAACCGCCGCGGGCCGAGTTCCGGAAATGATCGATCTCGATCTCGGTGCCGATTTCCCAATCAGCGGGCAACCGGATCAACAACGGAAGAATGACGCCGCCCTCCACCGCGCCGTTCCCAAGGTCGTGGCCGGCGGTGGGAAATTTCACGAACGGCATCATGCCGAACGCCGTCAAGCCGCGCTCGTTGCCCCAGAAATTTGTTTTGCAACGCAAGGTCACGTCGCCGAAACCCGACACGCGCCGCGCCTGGCCGGTGTCGCGGTCTTTTGTCTTTTCGACATTGTAGGGCTCGATGATCAATTGCAGGTCGACGTTGTTCAGCAGGCCGACTTTGAAGTTCGCCGGCGCGATCGCCCACGCTTTGGTGATCTCGTGGCTGGTCCGGTCCGACGTGTAAGTGGCGAAGTCCATCTCGAGCTGGAAATGGCCGGCGTCGACGGTGAGCGGGCTCTCCGTTTTATCGGGACGATCGGTGGTGAGCTCGCGCAGCAACGCGTCCGGCGTTGGCCGGAACAAATTGTAGCCGCTCTTGTCGGCGGGCTCGGCGCCGGGCAAAGCGCCATTCCCGAGGCCGAGGAGGAGTAGCGCGCAGAGGACGCGGCTCATTTCCGCACCTTCAACAGCAGGACAGGGACGTCGACCTGATGCCGGACTTTATCCGCCGTGCTGCCGTGCAGGAAATCGCCCAGGAGCCGATGGCCATGCGTGGTCATCGCAATCAGATCGATCGGTTGATCCTGTGCGAGCTTGATGATTTCCGTCGCCGGATCGCCCATCGCCAGAACGGTGTTCACTTCGTATCCTTCGGATTCGAGCTGGGCCGAGAGACCGGCCAGATATTCCCGGTCCTGCTTCATCTCTTCGCTTTCCTGGAGTTGGAAGCGCTCGAAGTTCCGCGCCGCCCAGCCGTCGGCCACGTGGACCAGGGTGAGTTTGGCATTCGTCAATTTCGCCAGGGAACGGATGTGGCGCAGAATCGTCTGGTCGCTTTCGCGGTTTTCGACGGGAACGAGAATGGTGGTGTACATCGTTTGCCTAGACGCCGAACCAGTTTCGGAAAGTTTGCATCAGGAGCCAGCCGTTTAGCAATGCAATGACGCTGGCCACAAACCACGAGAGCGTTTTGACCACCGGCCCGTTCACGAACGCGCCCATCTTCACTTTGTCGCTCGTGAACATGACCAGCGGAAAAACCGCGAAGCTAAGCTGCAAACTCAGGATCACCTGGCTCAGCACCAGCAGGTTCGTCGTTCCTTTTTCGCCGGAGATAATCGTGACCACGACCGCGGGAATAATCGCGATCAGCCGGGTGATCAACCGGCGCAGCCAGGGACGCAGCCGAATATTGAGAAAACCTTCCATCACGATCTGGCCGGCGAGCGTGCCGGTAAGGGTCGAGTTTTGGCCGGAGGCCAGGAGCGCCAACGCGAAGAGCGTGCTCGCCCCCGTCACGCCGAGGAGCGGCGTCAGGAGCTTGTAGGCGTCCTGGATTTCCGCGACGTCGTTCCGGCCGTGGGTGTAAAAGGTCGCGGCCGCGACGATCAAAATCGCCGCATTAATAAAGAGAGCGAACATGAGCGCGACCGTGGAATCGATGGTGGCGAACTTGATCGCCTCGCGTTTGCCGGAAGCGCTCAGCTCGTAGCGGCGCGTCTGCACAATCGAGGAATGAAGGTAGAGATTATGCGGCATGACGGTCGCGCCGAGAATGCCGATGGCGATGTAGAGCATCCCCGGATCGCTCACGATCTGCGGCGACGGCAGGAAGCCCTTCGCGATCCCGAGCAAGTTCGGCTGCGACACCACGATCTCCCAGGCAAAACAGCCGCCAACGATGACGATGAGGGTTATGACCAGCGCCTCGATGTAACGGAAACCTTTGTTCTGGAGGAAAAGCACGAAGAGGACATCGAGCGACGTGACGCAGACGCCGGCCAGGAGCGGCAGACCGAAGAGCAGGTTCAAGGCGATCGCCGAGCCGATCACTTCCGCGAGGTCGCAGGCGGCGATCGCGATTTCGCAGATGATCCAAAGAAAAAGGGAAACCGGTTTCGAGAAGTGATCGCGACAGGCCTGGGCGAGATCGCGGCCGGTCGCGATGCCGAGTTTCAAGGAAAGCGATTGGAGCAGGATCGCCATCAGGTTCGACAGCATGATGACGGAGAGGAGCGCGTAATTGTATTTCGAACCGCCCGCCAGGTCCGTGGCCCAGTTCCCGGGATCCATGTACCCGACCGCGACGAGGAATCCGGGCCCGGCGAAGGCGAGCAGCTTCCGGAAAAAGCCGGCCGACGCCGGCACTACCAGGCTGCGGTGGACCTCGGAGAGACTGGGCAGTTCGGGCGCGCTCCTCCACCCGGCGTGAGGCGGCGCAGCTTCAGGTTCCCCGATATTAGGCACAGCTAACTTATTTGTCAGTTGCTAACTATTTGTCAACAGCCAATACTTTTATTTTGACGCGGCCTCGAGTCCCGCTACCGTGCGTTCACCATGCCCGCGGCCAGGAACAACCGGCGGAATTCATCCGCGGTGGAGGATTATCTCGAGCGGATCCTGGAGTTGATCGATTCCAAGGGCTACGCCCGCGTGGTCGATATCGCCAAGGCGCTCAAAATTTCGCAGGCCAGCGTCACCAACATGGTCCAGCGGCTCGATGGCGACGGCCTCCTGAAATACGAAAAGTATCGCGGGCTGGTCCTGACCGCCGCGGGCGAAAGTCTCGCCCGCAACATCGCCCGCCGGCACCAGCTGCTGACGGATTTTCTCACGCTCCTTCGGCTCGACACCAGGGTGATCCACCATGACGTCGAAGGCATGGAGCACCACATCAGTCCGCCGACTCTGCGCGCCATCGAGGCGTTGACCGCGCAACTGAAACGGCGGCCGGCGCTGCTGGCCAGCCTCAAGTAGGTGCGCGCCTCCGACGTGCTCGTCCTGGCCCTCGACATCGGCAGCTCTTCCACGCGCACCTCCCTTTTCAACCGGCACGGCCGCGCCGTCCCGGGCACCGAGGCCCGCCGGCAATATTCGCTCCCCTACGTGCCGGACGGCGGCGCTGAGCTGTCGCCGGTGCGATTGCGGCAGGCGGCGCGCTCTTGCCTGCGTGAATCGCTTCGCGGCGCGCGTTCCCGGCGGGCGATCGTGGCGGTGGGCGGCAGCGCCTTCTGGCACGGCCTTCTCGGCCTCGACGCGAAAGGACGGCCCTTGACGCCGATCTTTATGTGGGCGGACTCGCGTGCCGCGAACGATGCCGCGCAATTGCGCCGCGAGTTCGAGGAAAGAAAAATCCACGCCGCGACCGGCTGCATGCTGCGCGCTTCGTTTTGGCCGGCGAAACTCCGCTGGCTTCATCGAACGAATCGGCAGCTCTTCCGCAGCGTCCGCCGCTGGGTCTCGCCGGCCGATTGGATTTTCGGTGAACACTTTGGCGCCGCGGGAACGAGCGTGTCGATGGCCAGCGCGACGGGTCTTTACGATCAGCGCAGCGGAACTTGGCACGACAAGCTGTGCGAAGCGTGTCGCGTAACTCCGGAGAGCCTCGGGCAGCTTTCCGAAAGCAACGTCGCAGCGGCCGCGGGATTTTCCGGGCTGACGAACGTGCAGATCTTCGCTGCCATCGGCGACGGAGCGGCGGGCAACGTTGGATGTGATGCGCTCGATCCGGGCCGGTTCGCGATCAACTTCGGCACCAGCGCGGCGGTGCGTGTCCTGGCCCAAAGCGGCGCGCCTGCGCCTTTCGGCCTTTTCCGCTACGCACTCGACGGCAAGCGCAGCATCATCGGCGGCGCCGTCAGCAACGCCGGAAACTTGCATCGCTGGTGCCTGGAGGAACTACGGCTGAACGAACGCGATCCGCGTTTGTGGCAACGCTCCCTCGCTGCGACAGATTCGTTGACGGTCCTCCCCTTCTGGGTCGCGGAGCGCGCGCCGACCTGGCCGGAAAATTTGCCGGGCGCTGTTCTCGGCCTGAGCCAATCGACCGGGGCCGCGACGATTCTCCGCGCGACGACGTGCGCCACGTTCTATCGCCTCGCGGAAATTCTCGAGTTGCTCGAGCACAAACGCGGGCGCGCCGAACAAATCGTTGTCTCCGGCGGCATTGCGCATTCCAAAGGTTCGCTGCCGATTCTGGCCGATGCGCTGGGACGGGATATTGCCGTGTCGCCAGAACCGGAAGCGTCGTTGCGCGGCGCCGCGATTTACGCCCTGCAGAAACTCGGCTACGAACCCAGGCCGCTTCGCAATCCGAAAATCATCCGGCACGATCGTCGCCTGGCGGAGAAACATCGGCTTCGCCGCGAACGCCAGGCCGCGCTCGAAGAACAATTTTCTTCCGCGCGGCGCGCAAAGGCAGGTTGACCAGCCGCGCTGAGTCTATCTAGTAAACCGGGTCCCGCACGGGGTTGGCAGAAAAGATGGAATCGAGTTACGACGTTTTTGCTTCGACAGAGCTGGCCGCGTCCTGGCCCTCGTTTTTTGCGGCAAACAAAAAAGCGCCCAGCCCGCGCGAAGTCCGCGGGACTCAGGCGGCGGAACAACCCAGGCGCTGCATCCTCGTCGTCGAGGATCACGAGGATACGCTGCGCTCGATGAAGCTCCTCCTGAATCGCCTCGGTTACGAAGTCCTCGCCGCCGAGAACATGACCAACGCGCTCCGTCTCGCCGAGGAACGCCACTTCGACATTTTGCTGAGCGATATCGGCCTGCCGGACGGCAGCGGTTTGGAATTGCTGAAACGGCTCCGCGCAATTCGCAACGTCCCTGCCCTGGCCCTAAGCGGGTTCGGCATGGACGAAGACATCGACCGCAGTTCCCAGGCCGGATTTGCCGATCATCTGACGAAGCCCGTCAGCATCGATCGCCTGCAGGCCGCAATCGCCCAACTCGATCTCCAGGGCGATTAACGTTCCAGGATCGCTTCCGGCGAATCGGCGTTTTGGGGATTTTCTTTCCGGAAATGTAACTGGCCGACGCGCCGGCCATCCGTCTGGGAAATCGTGACGAGGTAGTCGTTGATCCGGACCTGTTCGCCTTGCTTCGGCAAATGACCGAGCAGATGCGTCACGTATCCGCCAATGGTGCTGACATCGGCGCTCTCCAATTCCAGCCCGGCCAGGTCGCGCAGCTCGTATAACCCAAGCGAACCGACGACGGTAAATTCGTTCTCGTTGATCTTGCGGAACTCGGCCTTCTCGGCGTCGAATTCGTCCTGGATATCGCCCACGATTTCCTCGAGCACGTTCTCCAGCGTGACCATCCCGACCGTGCCGCCGTACTCGTCCACCACCAGGGCAAGATGAGCGTGCTTCGTCAGGAACAGGTTCAGCAATTTTTCCAGCGACATCATTTCCGGGACCGGCATGATATCGCGCTTGATCCGCATCAGGTCGGGTTGGGGACCGCGCAGCATCGGCATCAATTCCTTGATATGAATCAAGCCGACGGCGTTATCGAGGTGCCCGCGGCACAGCGGGAAACGGGTGTGCCGCGAGTCGATCGCTTTCTGGATGTTCTCCTCGAAACTCTGCTCGAGATCGAGGAACACCACTTCGCCGCGCGGCGTCATGATATCGCGGACGACGCGTTGCCGCAGATCGAGCGCGTTGACCAGGAGGTCGCGGCCGAGCTCCGAGACTTCATCCGATTTTTCGCTCTCGTCGAGAATGAGGCGCAATTCTTCTTCGCTGTGCGCCAGCTCCGAGCCGGCCACGGGTTTGATCCGCAACAGCTTTTGGAGAAAGAAATTCGACGATTTGTTCAGAACCCAGATGGCGGGTTTGAAGAGAATGTAAAAAGCGCCGAGCGGCCGGGCGAGAAGGAGAGAGACCGAGATCGGGTTCGCGATCGCGAGGTATTTCGGGGCGAGCTCGCCGAAGACGATGTGCAAAAAGGTGATCCCGATAAAGGCGAGCGTGATCGATACGGTGGAGACGAGGGCCTGCGAGTGGACGTTGGCCAGGGCGAAGGCCGGCTGAAGCATCCGGGCCATGAATTGTTCGCCGATCCAGCCCAGGGCAAGGCTGGCAAGCGTAATGCCGAGCTGCGTCGCCGAAAGATAGGCGTCGAGATGTCCCCGGATGTGCTTGGCGAAAACGGCGCGCACGTTGCCCTCGTCTTCGAGCGCATCGAGCTGGCTGGAGCGCACTTTTACGATGGCGAATTCCGACGCGACGAAAAAAGCATTGAGCCCGACGAGGCCAACGATCATGGCGATCTTGCCGAGCAGAACGGCCGGTGGGTCCCAGTGTTCGGCCACCGCTTCGGCCAGGGGAACGGCCGCGAGAAAAACAAAAAGCAAAGAATTCATGGAACGGATGCGCGCCGCACACCCGAAAACCCGCGAGCCGCGGTCCTACCAGCTCGACTTCGTCACACCCGGAATGAACCCGCCCGAAGCGAGCTCTCGGAAGGTCAGGCGCGAAATCTTGAACCGGCGAATGAAAGCCCGGCGGCGCCCGCTCACTTCGCAACGATTGACCACCCGGGTGGGGCTGGCATCGCGCGGCAGTTGCGAGAGGCCCATATAATCTTTCTTCGCTTTGAGCTCAGCCCGCAGGGCCGCGTATTTCTTCGCGGTCGCGCGCTTGCGTTCGTTGCGATTGATCCAGGACATTTTCGCCATAAAGGAACGCGGAAAGTAGCGAGACTCGGTGGAAATGCAAACGCTTTCTGGGGCTAATCGCGCTTGGGCCGCTTGCCCGCTGTGGCCGGGCGGAGGAGGGTTCGCTCCATGTTTCCGCTCAACACTCAAACCTTCCCTGGCAGCGCGGCTGAACTGGCGGAGCGATTGAACGAAAGTCTCCGCGGGGTTTTTGCGCTCGGTCGTGATCCGGTCGAGGTGCGGGACAAATCGTATCCGCACCTGGAATCCGTAATCGCTTCGCTCGACGGGGCGCGGCTTCCGGAGCGGCCGCCTCCGCAGCCGTCCGTGGCCGGAACCGGTGCCGGGGCGCTGACGATTGATTCGTTTCGGGTCGCCGCATCGCCTCTCCTGGTCGGGCCGGCGGCGGTCGATTTTCAACTGACGGCGAGTGGAGTCGGCTTGCGGCAAGGCACGAATCGCGACGGCAACGTCCTCCTGCTTCTCCACGATGCGGCTGAAGGCCGCGTCGAGATTTCCGTCGCCCTGGCCGACCTGGAGCGATTGATCGCCGACGTGGCCAAGGCCGAAGCCGGCAAGCACGGGGTGAACATTGACAGCGTTCAACTCCTCCTCCAATCCCGAAGTCCGCGCTCGCTCGCAGCCGAGGTCCGTTTGCGCGCCAAAAAATTGTTCGTCAGCGCATCGCTGCGCATTACCGCCCAACTGGAGCTCGACGAAGAACTCAACGCGAAACTATCCGGCCTCGAGTGCACCGGCGAAGGCGCCATCGCCAGCGTCGCCTGCGGCGTCCTCAAGCCGCATCTGCAAAAACTCGAGGGCCGCGAGTTCTCCCTCCTGTCGCTTCCGCTCGGCGAAGTCCGGCTCCGGGAGGTTCGCATCGCGGTGGACGACAAGCTTTCCGTCACCGCGGAATTTGGCTCGACGCACGGGCAGGCCGTATAAGAGCTATTGGTTCTATCGCATGATCATCAAAATCGGTTTCGACATCCAATTCGAGCTCCGGGCGGCAACGCCGATGATCCTGATGCTCTACGTCCATCCGTCGCGGCAAGCCGATCTCCGCGCCCCGGAAAAGATCGTAGTCGAACCCGAAGTTCCCCTCACCGATTTCACCGATCTTTATGGGAACCGCTGCGCACGCCTGCTCGCGCCGGCCGGCGACATCCGGTTCACGCTCGAGACCTTCATCGAAGACAGCGGCCAGCCCGACGAACAAAACCCGGCGGCGATCCAGCACGCCATCGAGGATTTGCCGGACGACACGCTGCCGTTTCTCCTCACCAGCCGTTACTGCGAAGTGGACAAGCTTTCCGATATCGCCTGGAAACTCTTCGGCGACACTCCGCCGGGCTGGCCGCGCGCCCAGGCCATTTGCTCGTGGGTCCACAAGCACATTACCTTTGGCTACCACTTCGCCGACCCCACGAAATCGGCGTTCGACGTTTATAACGATCCGCGCGGCGTCTGTCGCGATTTCAGCCATCTCGCGGTCGCGTTCTGCCGCTGCATGAACATCCCCGCGCGTTACGCCACCGGCTACATGGGCGACATCGGCGTGCCGCTCGTTTTGCCGATGGATTTCAGCGGCTGGTATGAGGCCTATCTCGGCGGGCGCTGGTACACGTTCGATGCGCGCCACAACTTTCCGCGCATCGGCCGCATCGTCATGGCCCGCGGCCGGGACGCGGCCGACGTCGCGCTCACCACCAACTTCGGCAGCGCAACACTGAAGAAATTCTTCATCATCAGCGACGAAATGCCGTAGGCCTCGCTCGCTCTGTCAGCGTTTACTCAAGCGCCGGAACATCCAGATGCCGAGGCCGAGGAAGAGGACGTTCGGCAACCAAACCAGAAATTCCGGGTGCAGCTTCGGATTCGCCCGAAGGGTGTCGGCGATGATGATGAAGAGGAAATAGAACACGCCGATGACCAGGCTCGCGCCGAAACCGAACGAGGTTTCGCGCCGGTGCGCGGTGATCCCCAGCGGCACGCCGACCAGCGCGAAGACGAGGCAGGCCATGGGAAACGAAAAGCGTTTGTTGATCTCGGTCCGGCTCGAGCTGCGCATCTTCGGATCTTCGGCCTTCAACTGATCGAGCAACTGCTCCAGGGAAAGCATCGAGCGGCTGGCCCGGCGTTTCTCTTTTTCGTAAAGATCCTCGAGGCTGATCGGCAGCGTGCCTTCTTCAACGCTGATGCCGTCCCGCATGCGGCGCAGATCGTAGGGCTCGAGCTCGTCGCGCTGGGAGTAACGCGCGTTGTAAATGTGCATCAGGATCCGGCGATTCGGCAGATCGGCCTCGAGGCTGCCTTCCCGCGCGTGGGTGACTTTCATCGGTATCGATACCTCATTGGTCTCGAACACCAGAATGTTCTCGAGTTTGTTGCCGTCCTTTTTGCCGACGTAAATCTTGCGGCCGGGAAATTGGTCGATGACCTGGTCGCTGCCGAAGAGCGCCATCGGATTGCGAGTGGCCAGGTTGAAAACCGTGGCCCGCATTTCCTCCTGGGCGGCCGGCGCGACCTGGACATTGAGCCAAAGCGAAGCGGCCGTGCAAAGAAGCGAGATCACGACGAGCGGAACACAAATGCGCCCGATGCTGATGCCGTTGGAACGCAGGGCCGTCAGCTCGTTATCGGCGGAGAGGCGTCCGAAGACGAGAAGCACAGCGGTCAGCAATCCCCACGGGATCGTGAAGATGAGCGAGAAGGGCAGGACGTACGCGACAAAACCGACGAGGTATTCGACCGGCAGATCGTGATTAACCAGGAGCGGCAGGAGCTTGCGAAAGATGTTGCCGATGACGAGCACGAAGCTGAGGACGACGATCGCGAAGATCAGGTTCACCATGAGCTGGCGGCTGATGTAGCGGTCGATAATCTTCATCGCAGTGGGTTGTTAATTCGCTTCCAGCTGCGTGGCAAGTGGGCGCCCCGGCCGGTTACCCACCCGGAATGGATTTGCTGAGCGCGAATTGGCAATCGCCCTCGGCAGGTCTTACTTGCTCGCGATGCGATTGGTCTTCCTCGTTCTCTTCGCCCTATCTTCGCCCACAATTATGGCCGCCCCGGATCCCTTGAGAACGTCGCGCCAATGCCTCGTCGTCGTCGCGCCGGATTGGAATGCGAAGTCCGGCGTCCTCCGCGCTTTCGAGCGGACGAATTCGCGAAGCGCCTGGCAAAGCCACGGGCCCGCGATCCCGGTTGTCCTCGGGAAAAAAGGTCTCGCCTGGGGCCGCGGTTTATTCGCCGGCAGCACGGGCGCGGCGAAGATCGAAGGCGACAACAGAGCGCCCGCTGGAATTTTCCAGATCGGCCCGGCGTTCGGTTATGCGCCGAGGAGCGCGGCGCGCTGGATCAAGCTCGCCTACTTCCCGCTCACGAAGGAAAGCGAAGGGGTCGACGACCCCCACTCGCGGCACTACAACCAGCTCGTCAACCGCTCGGAGGTCGCGCGCGTCGACTGGAAAAGCTCCGAACAAATGTTTCGCAACGACGATCTCTATAAGTGGGGCGCGGTCGTGGCCCACAATTCCGCCCGCACGCCCGGCGCCGGTTCCTGCATCTTTTTGCACATCTGGAAAAATTCCAGCTCGGCCACGGCCGGCTGCACCGCCATGGCGGAACGCGATCTCGTCAGTCTGCTGCGTTGGCTCAAGCCCGGCGCGCACCCGGTTCTCGTGCAAATGCCGGCGCCGGAATACGAAGCCGCGCGTGGCCAGTTCGGGCTGCCGCCGCCGCGCTAGCCTTTGCTTCGCCACGAAGTTTGCTAGGTTGCTGGTTCAATGACCGGCGACATCTACGACGTGGCAATCATCGGCGGCGGACCCGCCGGCAGCATCGCGGGCGCGTTGCTGGCGCGCGCCGGGCGCCGCGTCATCGTCCTCGAACGGGACAAGTTCCCGCGCTTCCACATTGGCGAGTCGCTTCTTCCTTTCAGCATGCAGGTTTTCACCCGCCTCGGTCTGCACGAGAAATTTGCCCGGGCCGGGTTCATGGAAAAATTCGGCGGCGAAATGTACGGCGCGTGTGGCGGGGACGGCGTGAAGTTCTATTTCGAAGATGGCTTCCGTTCGCAAACCGACCGGTCCTACCAGGTAACGCGAGCGGACTTCGACAAGGTGCTCCTCGATCATGCCGCCGAGAGCGGCGCGGAAGTCCGGGAAGAAACCAGCGTGGATAAGATCGATTTCTCCCCCGACGAGGTGCGTCTTGCAATTTCTCGGAAGGCAAATGGCGGCGGAGAAGAAATTCGGGCCCGCTACGTGATC
>DASZDT010000010.1:0-347317 GCA_035941675.1 Chthoniobacterales bacterium | reverse complement strand
ATTTGCGTTTTTTTCCCCGACATCCCGGAGCTCGCGGAGAAGCCCGCCATCATCCGGAAGAGCGACGGCGGCTTCAATTACACCACCACCGATATCGCGACGGTCGATTATCGAATCCGCGATTTGAAAGGGGACACAGTCTGGCTTGTGGTCGGCGCGCCCCAGATCCTGCACTTCAAACAGATCATTGCGATCGCGCGCCGCGAAGGTTACACCGCGGATTTTCGCCACATCACTTTCGGCAGCATCCTCGGCGAAAACCGGAAGCTGATGAAGACCCGTTCGGGCGAGAACGTGCCGCTCCGCGATTTGCTCGATGACGCCGTCCAGCGCGCTCGC
The DNA here is from genome assembly GCA_035941675.1 of Chthoniobacterales bacterium. Lineage (GTDB taxonomy): Bacteria > Verrucomicrobiota > Verrucomicrobiia > Chthoniobacterales > UBA10450 > AV80. The sequence continues at coordinate 346,978 of DASZDT010000010.1, read as the reverse complement.
AAGATTATCGAGGAGAAAAATCCCGACCTGAGCGAGACGGAGAAGATCGACATCGCCCAGAAGGTTGGGATCGGCGCCGTGAAGTATTACGATCTCTCGCAGTATCGGATGACCGATTACATTTTTTCCTGGGACCGGATGCTGTCGTTCCAGGGCAACACCGCGCCCTATTTGCAGAACGCCTACGTCCGCATTCGCTCGATCTTCCGGAAAGCCGGCGAAGAGTTCGCCGCGCCGGAAAACATCGAGCTTTCCGCTCCCGAAGAACGAACGCTGGCCCTCAAGCTCTGCCAATTCGCCGAAGTGGTTCCCTCGGTGCTGAACGATTTCCGGCCGAACCTGCTGGCGAACTACCTCTACGAACTGGCAAACGCCTTTCACTCCTTCTACGAAGCCTGCCCGGTCCTGAAATCCGAGGAGCCCGCGCGCAGCTCGCGTTTGGCGCTCTGCGAATTGACGGCGCGAACGCTGGCGAAGGGACTCGAGCTGCTCGGAATCCAGGTCCCCGAGAAGATGTGAGGACAATGACGAATGACGAATGACGAATGCCGAAGGAATGACGAAGCTCGAATGACGAAAAGCTGGTGCACGCGCCCGCGCGATTTGTCATTCGTCATTCGGGTTTCATTCGTCATTCGTCATTCGTCATTCGACATTAGCCTGCCATGACCCCGCAGCACCCGCGCATTCCGAGTTCCACCTACCGGCTGCAATTCAACCGGCAGTTCACCTTTACCCAGGCGCGCGAGATTGTGCCGTATCTCGACGCGCTCGGGATCAGTGATTGTTATGCGTCGCCGTATTTCCAGGCGCGGGCCGAGAGCATGCACGGCTACGACATTACCGATCACAACAAGCTCAACGCCGCGATCGGTTCCCGGGCGGATTACGACGCCTGGATCGCCGACCTCCACGCGCACGGCATGGGACAGATCGTCGATTTCGTGCCGAACCACATGGGCGTCGGCGAGCCGCTCAACCAATGGTGGATGGACGTTCTGGAAAACGGGCCCAGCTCCACTTACGCGCCGTTCTTCGACATCAATTGGAAACCGCTCAAGGCCGATCTCGAAGACAAAGTGCTGCTGCCAATTCTCGGCGATCAATATGGCCGCGTCCTGGAACGGGGAGAACTCCAGATCCGTTTCGAGGCCGGCGCGTTTTATCTGCGGTATTACGAACACGAGTTCCCGATCGCGCCTGGCACTTACCGCCACATCCTCGAGATCGCCCTCGACAAGCTCGCGCCGTTCAAAGACCAGGATTTCTACGCCGAATTCCAAAGCATCATCACCGCGCTGGAATATTTGCCGCGCCGGACGGAGACGAACCCCGAGAAGATCGCCGAACGGGCCCGGGAAAAGGAGATCATCAAGCGGCGGCTGGAACGGCGTTGTCACGAAGCGCCCCAGGTGCAGGCCGCGGTCCTTCAGGCGGTCACGCAAATCAACGGAACGCCCGGCGATCCGCGAAGCCTCGATGCGCTCGATTCGCTCCTGAACGACCAGTCGTATCGGCTCGCCTTCTGGCGGGTGGCGGCGGAGGAAATCAATTACCGGCGCTTCTTCGACGTCAACGATCTCGCGGCGATCCGAATGGAATTGCCGCAGGTTTTTGACGCGACCCATGAGCTGTTGCTCGAATTGATCGGCGCTGGCGCCGTCACCGGGGTCCGGATCGATCACCCGGACGGTCTCTATTTGCCGAAGGAATACTTCGAAAAATTGCAGCGGCGAGCGGCGGCTGCTCTCGGCATCGCGTTGCCGAAAGATGGCCGCGCGATCTATCTCGTGGTCGAGAAAATCCTGAGCGGCAACGAGACGCTGCGGAGCGACTGGCCGGTCCACGGGACAACCGGATACGAATTCGGAAAGCTCGTCGGGAATATCCTCGTCGACGCTTCCGCGGAACAGGCCATCACGAAAGCGTTCCAGCGTTTCATCGGCCATTCGATGCCGTTCGGTCACCTGGTTTACGCAAAGAAACGGCTCGTCATGCGGCTCTCGCTGGCGAACGACGTGAATGTGCTGGGCGACATGCTCGACCGGCTCTCCGAGAAAAATCGCTGGTTCCGCGATTTCACGCTCGAGGCGCTGGCGCGCGCCGTCCGGGAAACGATCGCGTGTTTTCCAGTTTACCGGACCTACGTCACGCCGGGCCAACCGGTGAGCGACGAAGATCGGGCCATTATCGAGCGCGCGGTCGCGACGGCGAAACGGCGGAACCCGGCGCTGGAAGAATCGGTCTTTAATTTTCTGCGCGACATTTTGTTGCTCCGTTTTCCGGAGAACCTGGATGACGAAGGGCGGGCCGAGCACGAGCACTTCGTTTTGAAATTCCAGCAGAGCACCGGGCCGATCATGGCGAAGGGACTCGAGGATACGGCGTTCTATATTTACAACCGGCTCGTGGCGCTGAACGAAGTGGGCGGCGAACCGCAGCATTTCGGGATCAGCGTCGCGGATTTCCACGAGCAGAACGCGGCGCGTCAGCGGGATTGGCCGGCCACTCTGCTGGCCACGTCCACCCACGACACCAAGCGCAGTGAAGACGTCCGGGCGCGGATCCTCGCCATCTCGGAGGTGCCGCAACTTTGGCGGGCGAGTCTGCAGCGGTGGCGCGTCATCAATCGCCGGTGGAAACGGACCGTGGACGAGAGCTCGGCGCCCGATCCGAATGAGGAATATCTGTTCTACCAGACGCTGTTGGGAAGCTGGCCGCTGGGCGCGACGGAGGCGGCGCCGGAATACATCGAGCGCATCCAGGCCTACATGGCGAAGGCGTTGAAAGAGGCGAAAATGAACACCAGCTGGATCCAGCCTAACGAGCAGTGGGATTCGGCCATGAGCGAATTCGTGGCCCGGGTCCTCGAACCGTCGCCCAAGAACAAATTCCTGTCGACCTTCCTTCCCGTGGCGGAAGAGATCGCGCGGCTCGGCGCGATCAATTCGCTTTCGCAGGTCGCCTTGAAGCTGGCCCTCCCCGGCGTGCCCGACATTTACCAGGGCAACGAAATCTGGAACCTCAGCCTCGTGGATCCCGATAACCGGCGGCCGGTTGATTACGAGGAGCGCCGCCAGCTTCTCGCGTCCCTGGAAACGGCTTCCGCGAAAGAACTGCTGGACCAGTGGCAGGACGGACGAATCAAATTGCTGCTCACCCAGCGGCTGCTCAGATTTCGGCGGGAGCACGCCGAGCTGTTCCGGCGCGGAAAGTATTTGCCGCTGACTGTCACGGGCGAGTTCGCGGATTGCTGCATCGCGTTTGCGCGGGAGCACGAAGGCAAGTGGATCGTGGTTCTGGTGCCGCGGCTCTCTTCGCGGATTGGGTTCCCACCGATTGGCGACAAGTGGAAAGACACGGCCGTCGAGCTGCCGGCGTCGTTCTCCCGCGAAAACGCTGCGGAGCTTTTCACCGGTCGCAAACTTGGCGCGGAGACGTTATTGAGATTATCTGACGCGATGTCCACCCTGCCGTTCGCTGTCTTCAGCAATGCCTTGTAGCGGCGGTCTATGACCGCCGAAGTGCGTGCAGTTATAAGGAGCCGGCGGTCATAGACCGCCGCTACAGGTTCGTGATCCAGCCGGCGAACTTGTCGACGTTGGTGAGAAATTCGCGGCCGAGATCGGCAAACGTGATGCGCGATGAGGCGAGGACGAGCATCACGCTGAGCAACGCGAGATTCATCAGGTAGATCACGACCAGGGAAAAAAACGTCCCGTGGTCGGTCAGGTCGGTCTGCTTTTTCGGGATCATCCAGCAGGTGAAGGTGAAATGGAACGCCCAGGTCACGCCGATTAATCCGTAGAGGACCCGGCCGTACGGCTGAACGTTGAAGAACAAACCGAGAATGCCATACGCGGCGATGACGAGCAGGCTGTAGAGCGGGAAAAAGTAGGGCGTGAGCGCGATCCAGAAATTGTTGCGATCGGTCACAATGTGCCCGCCGTCCCGACCAACGCGGAACCGGCTGACGCGCCCGCCCATGAGAAGAACCCAAAGCGCGTGCGTCAGCTCGTGGCCGAAAACGTAGACGACCATCGGACGCGGCAAGCCGAAGAACGCGATCAGCCAGAGGATTGCGCCTAACGAAAAGAACCAAAATTCTTCGGCCGCCCAGAGACGGTGAGCGAGGGTCGCTCTGGCGAAGACGGTGAAAAAGGTCTGGGTAAGAATCGCGCAGGCCGGGAGGAGGAAGAGCGCGACGACAAATTTTACCCAGCGGGTTGGAATCGTCCACGCTCCGGCGTGCGGGTCGCGGCGAACGACCGGCGCGCTGACTTTCGCCCGGGTGCCGCGGCGCCGTCCGTGGTGAAGCGTTGTCTTACGTTTCTTCTTCGCCGCCAAGTTAATCGGAGATTACGCAGATAAGAAAGAAATGACGAATGACGAATGACGAATGACGAAGGAATGAGGGAAGAAGGTTGCCGGAGTTACGCCGACAACCTCGTCATGCGTCATTCGTGCTTCGTCATTTGCGCCGAGGGACCTCGGCGCTTCACGCGCGTCCCATGTAATCGCCGGTGCGCGTATCGATCTTCACCGTCTCGCCTTCCTGGATGAAGAGCGGGACGTTGACGGTCTTCCCGGTCTCGAGGACAGCGGGCTTGGTCACGTTCGACGCGGTGTCGCCGCGAAGACCTTCCGGCGCTTCGATGACCTTGAGCTGAACCGACGACGGCAGTTCGACCTGCACGGCTTTGCCCTCGGCGTAGAGGACCTGAACCGGCAGATTTTCGACGAGATAATCCTTGGCGTCGCCGAGCAGACTGTCCTGAAGCGTCACGGTGTCGTAGCTCTCCGGATCCATGAAGTGATATCCGTTGTTGTCCTTGTAACTGAACTCGAGCGTCGTCCGGTTGATGTCCACCAGCTCGATTTTGTCCGTCGAACCGAAGCGCACGTCCGCGCTCTTGCCGGTGTTGATGTAACGGATGATGGCCTGGACAAAGGCCCGCAAATTTCCCGGGGTGCGATGTTGCACGTCGAGGACGATGGCGTTGTTGCCATTGTATTTGATCGCCTGCCCTTTCCGGAGGTCGTTCGCGGCTGCCATAAAGAAGTTGAGAGGTTGAGAGTTAAGTAGTTGCGGGGGACAGGACGATGGCGCGTAACGGGCAATTTTCAACTCCGCGCCTCGCGATCGAATGCCGCGTCGTCATCGAGCCGCAAATGGAACTTTTGACGAAACGGCGATTTTCGTGTGGCTTAAGGCCATGGCTCATCGTTTCCTCTGGCACTTTATCGTGATTGCCGCGCTCGCGGCCGCTTCCGGTTGTTCCAAGCCGCAGCCTTCCGTCGTCACGAGCTCTCCGTCGCCTTCTCCCTCCGCGGCGGCGGTCGCGTCGGCGCCCACGGCCTCAAACCCGTCGACACCGCCGGCTGATAATTTCGCCTGCACGTTGCTGACGACGGAGGAAATCCAGGCCGTCCAGGGCGAGCCCTTCAAATCCAGCAAGCCGAGCGCCCACACCGTCGGGGGCATGATTTCTTCGCAATGTTACTTCGAGTTGCCGACCCCGGTGAACTCGGTGGTGCTCACCGTCACGCGCCAGAGCGAGGGCGGCGGGGACCCGAGGGAAAGTTGGCGCGAGACTTTTCATCGCGAGCCCGGCGCGGCCAAAAAGGAGGAAGGAGAAGAGAAGGAGCCCCTCAAGGTGGAAGGAATCGGCGACGAAGCTTTCTGGACCGGGACGCGGGTGGGCGGGGCGCTCTACGTCTTGAAAGGGAACAGTTATATTCGAATCAGTGTCGGCGGGACAGGCGATCAAACGCAGAAGATCGAAAACTCGAAAAAGCTGGCCGAAAGCGTGTTGAAGCGGCTGTAACGGCCGGGCCGATTACCATTTCACCGCGTGCGCCGCTCTCTTCCGTTCCTGATCATTGCCGGCGTGTTGGTGCTCGCGATCGGCGCCGGCGTGTTGCTTTATCGCTATCGGATGGAACCGGAGCAGCCGACGACGGTTTCGACTCCAGTCCCGCAGACGACGGCGACGATACCTGAACCGACAGCGACAATAGCGTCAGAGCCGTCGGTCGCGCCTCCCGCCACGACAACCCCCGCCGGGTCGACCGCTGGTCCGGTGTTCACTTACGGCCGGCCGGGCGCCGAGCCGATGCACCTTCGCGGCGAGCCCGGCGCACCAGTCGTGCTCGAGGAATTTGGGGACTTTGAATGTCTCCCTTGTTCGTTGCTCTGGCCGATCCTGGAAAAATTAGAGCGTGATTACGGGAAGCGCCTCGTCGTTGTTTTCCGCGAACACCCCTTGAAAATGCATCGGTATTCGCGCGACGCCGCGCGGGCCGCGGAGGCCGCCGGGTTACAAGGGAAGTTTTGGGAAATGCACGACACCCTCTACCGGAATCGCGCGGCCTGGGTGACGGCTGCTTACATTCGTCCCTACTTGAACGATTACGCGGCCGAGCTGCAGCTCGACGTCGACCGTTTCAAGGCGGACATCGACGGCGAGGAAGTTTCGAAACGCCTCGCAGCGGATTGGGACCGCGGCGAATCGCTGGCCATCGATCGGACGCCGGTTGTCTTCGTGAATGGGGTAAAGCTTGCGCCTACGGAACGTGAGGAACCCGGTTTGCGCGCAGCGATCGACAAAGCGCTGGCCGCGAAAACATCTTCGCCATGAACGAACCGAATTCTGCCCGAACGACTACGCCGCGCGGCCGCCTGCGGAGCCGGCTCTACGCGGTGGCGGCGATGGTGGCGCTGCTCGGTTTGGCGGACGGGATTTACCTGACGATCGAACACATCACGGGACGGACGGCGGAATGTATCGCGTCGAGCGGCTGCCAGGACGTGTTGAGCAGCAAGTACGCGGCGATCGGCCACCTGCCGCTCGCGGCCGTTGGTGCGTTCGCCTATTTCACGGTCTTCAGCGCCGCGCTGCTGGCCGCGTTCGGCTACAGGAAGTGCGGTCCGTTTTTCGCGTTCGTCGTCACGATCATGTTTGGGATGACGCTTTGGCTTCTTTACCTGCAGGCGTTCGTGCTGCACGCCTTCTGCGATTACTGCCTCTTTTCCGCCGGTGTAACCGCGGTGCTGACTGCGATGGCGGTCGCGACCACGATGCTGCGCGACCGCTCATGAACGTCGCCCGTTTCCTGTTCCTGGCCGGATGGCTGGCCGCGACCACGGCGTTCGGCGAGACCGGGCCGCGGCCTAACGAGCGGCATGTCGTGGTCGTAGTCTGGGACGGGATGCGGCCCGACTTCGTGACCGAGGCCAATACTCCGGCGCTTTGGAAACTTGCCCAGGAAGGCGTTACCTTTGGCCACCACCATTCGGTTTATCCGACCGCCACGAACGTCAACGGCGCCGCCATCGCGACCGGCGTGTATCCGAACCGCAACACGCTCCTCGCGAACCGCGAGTATCGGCCGAGCCTCGATCCGCTCCATCCGATCGAGAACGCCGAGCTGGACGTGATCGAGAAAGCCGACAAGGTGACGGGCGGAAAATATATCGCCGCGCCCACCATAGCCGAAACGGTCCGCGCCGCCGGACGCAGGACCGCGGTCGTCGGCACGAAAGCAGTCGCGTTTGTTCACGATCGTCACTCCGACTGGTCGAGCGGCGCCACGAAAGATTTCGTGAAATTCGCCGCCGCCCCGATGCCGGCCGCGCTCCGCGCTGAGACGCTTCGCTTGCTCGGTCCTTTCCCAATCGAGCCTTCCAAGACCGACGAGCCGCGCAACAATTACGCGACCCGCGCCCTCACCGAAATAATGTGGCGCGATGGCGTCCCGGCCTTTTCGCTCCTGTGGCTCAGCGAGCCGGACATGTTCCAGCACGACACCTCGCCCGGCTCACCTCCTTCCGTCGCTGCGGTTCGCAGCTCGGATCGGAATCTGGCGACGGTCCTGGAGGCGCTCGAAAAAAAGGACGCTCGCAAGGACACCGACGTTTTCGTTGTTTCCGACCACGGTTTTTCCACGGTCGAACGCGCGATCGATTTTCCCGCCGAGCTGCGCAAGGCCGGGTTCGACGCGACCAAGGCGTTCAAGGAAACGCCGAAGCGCGGCCAGGTCATGGTTGTCGGGAATGGCGGCTCGGTTTTGTTTTACGTTGTCGAACACGATCGCGCTGTAACCAGCCGGCTCATCGAATGGCTTCAGCGCTCCGATTTCGCCGGAGTGATTTTTGCGCGCGACAAATTCGACGGCACGTTTTCGCTGGAAACCGTCCGCGCCAACACGCCGGAAGCGCCGGACGTAATCGTGGCCCTGCGGTGGAACGCGAAGCCAAACCGCTTCGGCACTCCCGGCCAAATCACGACCGACAACGCGCGCGCGCCAGGCGAAGGCAGCCACGCCAGTCTGAGCCAATTCGACGTGCACAACACCCTCATCGCGGCCGGCCCGAATTTTCGCGAGCGCGTGACGACGAGCCTGCCGAGCGCGAACATTGATCTCGCGCCGACCGTGCTGCGCATCCTCGGCGTGGACGCACCGCAGAAATTCGACGGCCGCGTCCTCTCGGAAGCCATGGAGGAGAAGGCCGAGCGGACGGAAGCTCTCAGCAAGACGATCGAGGCGAGCCGCCAGTTCCCCGGCGGCGAATGGCGGCAGCATCTCAAGGTGTCGTTGGTTGGAGAAACCGTTTACATCGACGAAGGCAACGGCTCTTTCGCCGCCGCTCCTTCGCCGTAAACGCGTGCCTCATCGACGCGGAAAACAGCGCGGCCCGGGCGAACGTTTCGGCCTTGTGCACGGCGATCTCGTTCACGTCGCCGGAAGGGTGATTGCTTTCGCCGCGGAAATCGATCGCGTCCCGGCCAACATCGACCATTTCTGGATCACGCTCAGCGCCGGCGCCGGCGAGCCGATCCGCATCGCGTTGAGCACGCATTCGCGCCAAAATGCGGCCGCCGGGTTCGACCCGCGCATCCGCCTCGGGCTAATCGCGTCAAGCTGGACTGAGCTGCCGCCAGCGGGGCTGGTGAAATCTCCCGGCCTTGATTACCGGGCGATTGAAGCCGCAGTCGCACCGGTTACCTACGTTGAGCAGGAACGGCCAGCCTTGGAAGAGCTCCTTACGGCTAAGGCCAAGACAGCTGTCTTCGTCGAAGCGTGGGGGGAGCTTTACATCCGGACTCATCTGGGAATCCACCAAGTCCACAGCATGCGCGCGAGTTGCAGTGTCGCGCGTGACTTTGTCGCCCGCGACGGCGCAATTGGCTTCTATTTCGATGGCGGCAGGCCGAACTACTCCTCTTTAAGTATTGCGGCCAGCTTTAACGATGCGACGAATCTGCCAGGGAGGGGACTCGAACCCCTAAGGATTGCTCCACCAGATCCTAAGTCTGGCGCGTCTGCCAATTTCGCCACCCTGGCTCAGTCGCTTCTACGAGGCAAATCGTCCCGGGGTCGAACATTTTGCTTCCATGTGTGCTAGGAATTGTGCTAGGGAAATGTTGAGATGGCAAACGGCAGTATCGACCTCCTAGCTACAAGCCCAAGTTAGACAAAGTGCAGGCAAATTTTGAAGAAAGATCGCAGCCTAACGGTAAATGGGAGAAGAATGGTCACTTGGACATCAAAGATTGATTTGTAAATGAAAATGAGAATTAAAGGGTATCATTCGCCCGATGTCGATCACCTAGAGAGCTACCTACCGGCAGATGCCGAATTGTTTTCGATTCTTCTGCAAATTATCGTTACTCCTGAGAATTTGGAAGGCGAGGAATCGTTTGACTTACTGGTGTGTACGCCGAGATATCTGCAATCGAAACTTGCGAGCGACGGCACCCCGATTTTTGGAACGCACATGTTGATCGTCGGACGATATGATTTTCGGGCGATCCGCCGAGTAATAGAGGATTATTGCGACAATCTGGACGAGCCAAACTGGGAAAAGCTTGCCTCCAAATTGGCTAGGATCGCGCGGTGGGAATTCCAGGATTACGATCAAGTGCCGTAAAGTCGTACCGATTGCCATGAGGGAGCAGAGGTAAAAAGGAGCGGTTGACGGGCTCTTGTGGTTTCGCAAACCTCCAAACAACAAAGTATCGACCAGTGAAAGTGATTGTTGAAGGCGAGTGGCGGGACGGTTATTTTTTGGCCGACGATTAAGGCGGAAGTTGGCGATGTTCATGCGGGTCCGTGGTATAGGACTCCGGTAGAAGCGACGACAAGGAAGGTGGGCAACGTTGAAGTATTGCCTGCACGGTTGTGCGCGAATGGAAAGTGAGGTTAAATGATTTCCTTCCTTATCTGGCCAAATTTGCGATCGGCCGCGTTGTCTTCACATCTGGAGACTTTGCGGTATTCGACCTTAAGGACCTGAAAGGGGGCGAAGACGGTAAGTAGCCGCCCTTCCCTGTGTTGAATTCGCTGCTTCCTCGATTAGTATTCCGACATGGCGATTAGTATTCCGACATGGCTCGCAAGGGTCGCATCGGGTCCCGCAGAGGTCGGAAAGACACCTTGCTCTTGGACCGAACCGTCGCTCGACAGCCCAGACCACGGAGCGGTTCGCGATGCGCAATGCCGCCAACAACAGCCAGTCGAGTTGAAGGCCTAACTTCAACCGGTCAAAATATGTTGACCGACCCCTTCTGCTCCCCCCGGTTAAGACAAAAACCCGATATCTTGGAAAAGATGGCGCCGGCGGCTATCCAGCAGGCGGTTCGAGATGTGAAGCCTATGAAGATCCACGGGGCGTATATCTTCCATACTGACAGATGAAAGCGCGTATTTTCTTTATCCGCCTCATACTCGTAGAAACTGCTTGTTTCGCACAGGACAATCCCGTCACAAAGGAGAAGCGAACTTGGGGAGCCACTCGCCGGGGAACAGTGGAGAAATTCCAAGGAATTGGAATTGGACGACATTAGTCAAGGTCCTGAACATCTTGTTGGCTCTGGTGCCGTAATTCGCTAAAAAAAAACAGTCCCCAATTAGCGGTTCAAGGACATTTCAATGAAATCGGAGAGTTCACTCCAAATGTTTCGCTCGCAGTGAGTGATCGGAACGACGGGGATTGGAAGATTATCGAATCGTCTTTTGCCGATAAGGTTGATGTGACCTTAACAGGCGGCCCTCACATTGACCAACTGTTCATCCGCATTCGGCTAGACGCTTTTCCACCCTAGATTGGAAAATTCAAATACTGCCAAGTCATTCTTCAAACAGGTGGAACTGACGTTTTCCCAATGACTTGGCTGACCGAGAAAGGCGAATAATGCGTCTGAGCGCAAGTTAGCGCGGCCGCCCTGATGGACCTTTTGCCGTCTAAGCCGCTGCCAACGCGTGGGTCTACATCGGGTAGCCGCGTGGACGGCCGAGACTAAGAAACGCGATCTTTCAAAACATGTGTATTGACCCGCCTATGAAATTGAGTGCCTTTAACGGGAATGCTGGTTATGCGAATTGTCTTCGTCGCCCTTGTGCAGCTGCTGCTGAGCTGCTACGTCGTTGCCGGGGATAACGGGCCGCCCCGGAGCCCCGAGAAAATCGACAAATCGTTCGTACGTAGTTTCGACTTCGGCCGTTGGGCTACGCCCTTCGTCGATCCTCAGCACCCGCCTGTTCTAGAACTGGTTACCCTCTCGTGGGATCGCCGCAGGCTAATGGCAGGTGCTTTTTATCACAATAGCGACTTTTCTGACGCGAAAAAGGTCGAAGGCCAGCAGATCGTTGAGTGGTGGACGGATGGACCACTCTTCTGGCCATACGTCAGCCTGGAGGTTTCAAATGAGCCTGAAAAAGGTTGGACCGTCATCGGTTCGTCGCCTCCCAGAACAGACGGAACGGAGGCGGTCGTGCTGATGTATCCTGATAAAGCAGCTTATGTCGAGCATACGGCACCTAACACTCCGACATGCCAAATAGACCTTACCCCATTTCGGGAACTCACCGGGAAGTTTAAGTATGGCCGTGCTGTGCTTCGGAGCGGCGGTACGAGTCAGACCATTGTCCTCACGGATCTCCTTGCGCCAGAACCGACGCGCACGCCGGCGTCTAAACCCCGGGGGATAGCACGGCCAATAACCGCCGACTTGGAAAGCGGCACGAAGTTTCTGCCAACACCGTCCATTTGTGGACGGGCAGCAGTACCGGCCGATCATCTGCCCGAGATCACTCGATTAAGAGAGCAATCAAAGGCCGTTTGCGAGGTACCCGCGCGTTTTTAATCCCCGGAAATTTTGCGGCCGGTCCTCAATGGCCGCACACCGGCTCAAGAAGGACCCAATGTCTGACATCTGTGTGCTAGGATTTGTGCTAGATCGAGCCAGGTTTTGCTCGCCAGTCGCGTCCTCGGTACGGCTAGCAAGAAAGACCACTTTTTTCCGTGGTAAAACCGTCCTGTATTGAAACGAAAAGCACGCGTTTGAAATCGACGATTTCGCAATCCTAAGTCTGGCGCGTCTGCCAATTTCGCCACCCTGGCGCGTTCGACTTACAATGCCGTCCGCCATCGGTCGCACACTATTCCCGTCGAAAATTCTCGCAAGCAGCCGACATCAATGTAGCAATCGGCGCTGCGAGAACAAAGGCCGCGGAACGCTTCACGGCGCGTTGGTTTTCGCGGGCTCCGCTAACACGTCGGTGGCTACCTCGATCTTCCGGTTCTTCATTTCCTCGGCCGCGCGCGCGGAAACTTTACCGTCCACCCACAAGGCGAGTCCTTTGATCTTGTCGTTACTTTGCGGGAGCTGGCTGAACAGCTCGACCGCGCCCGCGGCGTGTTCGCTCCAGATGGCGTAGTCACAGGAGAGAGGCACGACCAGGGTCCCGTTCGAATCCAGGGCGCAAACCCGCTCGTTCTCGAGCCGCATCGAACTGAGCTTCGCCTTCGTTTTGTGATAGCGCGCCAGGATCTGGGCGAGACGCTGGAAATAATTGGCGTCCTGCTCGGTGAGCGCTCTGCAGGCCGCCTGGAGAAAAGGAGTCGGGTTGACCCCGATGCTGGCCAGCGCGTCCACCACGATGGTCTCGTGCCAGGGCGAATACCAGGGATGCATGAGAAGCTCGTCCGCGTTTGCGCGGCTTACGCCCATCGCCAGGAGTTTCTTGCGATTCGCCATTCGCAAATCCTCCGGCGTCGAAGTGACGAGCGTTTCCTGGAGGTCCTGGTTCACGTTGACGACCGTGATCGTTCCTCCCACCGCGCCACCTATCGGCATCGAAGCTATGCTCAGGACGAGACCGCCTCCAGCCATGGCGCGCGCGGTGTTATTGAGCTGCTCCTGTAGTTCCTGGTTAGTCGAGTACGGGCTGACGCCGAGCTTGGCCGCGAGCGCGACCTTCGCTTTTTGGACACCGCTTATGTTCTGCAACGCCTTGCCTTCGGTTTCGGAGCCGCCGCCTTTCATGCTTTCACCCATTCGGCCGAAGAAACGGGAAGCACCCTGCGGAACGCGTTTCAGCGTGCCAACGGGATCCTTAACCAGTCCTACAACACTATCTGCCTTTTGCTTGCCGGCAGCTTTCAGCGCTTTCGTGAACTCGTCCGTCTTACTCATGCCGCGGAGCTTGTCGATCGCGTAGAGTTCGCGAATTCGGATGCGCAGGGCGATGCCTGTTGTCACGTCAAAGGTCTGGTCGCCCGAGTCGACGAAGTAGGTGTTCAGTAACCCATCATTGTCCGCCTGCGGTCGAACGGAGTGGAGCGTTCCCGTGAGCAGATCGGCAGGCAGAAACATTTTCGCGTCAACGGGACTCTCGGCTTCAAAGGACGCCGGGGACGCGGTGGCAGAAGGACTCTCAGAGGTTTGAGCGACCGCGATTGCCGCGAGGAGGCTGATGGCGATGACAATGGGTCTGGTTAACATGGTATGTTTGCAGGTAACTGCTCGGTTATTGGGATTGAAGACCTAGCTTTAGAATGCGATGCACTTCGGCGATCGCCTCGGGATTGAGCGGCGAACTGTGATTTGATGGAACGATCAGCTCGCTCTCAGCGCCGGGAAAATGACTGCTCCAGTAGGCGACGACGCCGTCGCTGCTGTTTGGAGAATCTCCCTTTCCCCGGTCGCCTATGATGCTGTGAAAGGGAATCCCAGGTGCGGTCGGAATCTTGTTGATCGCGACCACGAAACGATTGTTCGGCGCCAGGGTATCCACGCTATTCGGAAGGCGCTTCAACTGAAGGGCCGCCGGGTCGGGCTTAGCTGCTTCTCGGATGGTTTTGCCGATAGTCAGCATCTTCCCCGGGGTCTTGACCAGCATTGATCCGAATCGGCCCATCCAGTTGCTCGCCATGTCGCTCCCTTGAAGGGGGGCGGACATGAAAATGACGCGGCCGATCTCAGGCCGATGCTTAAAGATCAGGGCTTGTTCGAGCAGGCGCTTGCTTTCCGCGGGCATCTCGACTTGCTCCGGCGGTTTCCCGAAACCTTCCATCCAGAGCTTCATCCCGGCGTCGGTAATCAGAGTCCGGCTGATGCAACCGCCCATGCTGTGGCCGATCAGGACCATCGGCCGGCGGAGCGGATATTTCTTTTCGATCGCGTCGAGTTCCTGGCGAAGGATGAGCGCGCTGTAGGGATAGGGATAACCGCTCGGATAGCTAAAAAACCAGAACTGGTAGTTGCGCCGGATATCCTTGTCAGCGCGCAGATTGTTTAGCATCGGCGTCCAGGTTGCCGGTGTGTCCATCAAGCCGTGTATCACAAGGACGACAGCCTTGTTCGGATTGTAAGGCTCAAGACGGGCGACCCGGGCCGTTCCCGCATATTGCTCCGGACGCAAGAGCCGGATGAGCCCAAGCTTTTGCGGCTTTTCTTTGGCCAGGAGCAGGGCAAAGGACGCAGTGAAATCGGCCGCGAGAGAATAACTGCGGCCTTCCACCTGCACGTCTTCCACGGCCAAGGGATCGTGGATTGAGAGAATACAGCGTGATCCTTCGAATTCGACGACACCCGTAACGCCGTAATAAATCACCGGCGGCGCGAACGAGGCGGCCGCTTCTTCCTTCGTCAGGCGACGGACGGCGACGAGCGGCGCTCCGATTCCATCCTTCTTCTCGTGCTCTTTTACATACGCGCCCGTGTAGGAAAGTTCGTCGGTCGGAATCAACTCGAACAACGCCGGGTTCTGCTCCGGCCGGGAATTTTTTTTGCCGATAAGAGTCAACTCGTTGTTTGCGCCCGCGGTGAGCGGTTGACTCCAGGGATCAAGCTTGGCCATGCGGATTACGCTGAAGATGCCTGTGACGGCGAAATTGTAGCAGCGGCGGGCTTCGATATTCTGTGGGTTGCGCTCCAGGTCGCGCAATGAATCGCGCGCCGCACTCGCGTAGGCTTCGAGCGCCACCAAAGGTTGACTGTGCTCCGATCCCTGCGCGCGGTTGATGGTTTGCGCGACGGCTTGATTCGTCCCGGCGGTAGCCTGGAAGCGGGCGGCCGGTTTCATCGAGACAACGGCGATTTGCTCCGCGCAACCGGCCAGCGCGAATGCCAGCGTGACAACGGCGACAGACTTTAGGTAGGCCATCTTCATGTCCGTCCAGTCGGCCTCGTCTCGAGCGACCAGCGTGGTCGCTTCAATCCGTTCCGTCGGCGCAGCTCATTTTTCCGCTACTTCTGTTTCCGGCCATTCATCGTCGGTCTCTTTCCAGGTCTTGTCCGGATTGAAGCGCTCCATGGCCTGGACGACCTTCAGCCCGTCCGGTCCCAGGTCCTTCTGGTAAACGATTTCACCGTGGCTGACCATGAACGTTTGCACGCCGGTGACCCCGTACTCGGCCGGAGCGGCTACGAGCGCGAACCCGCCGATCATCGCCCCGTTCACCATGAAATCTATTTCTCCCGGCGGCACCGCGGGACCTTGTCCCTTGAGAACCTTGAAGAAGTAGCCGTGAAAGGGTTTGGTTTTGTCCGAGTAGCCCTGTTCAAGGGCCTTGGCTACGGTCTCCCCGACCGGACCACCCCAGGTGCCATCGGCATTCTGCCATGCCAGGCCATCATGTTTACCCGGCGTGCTGATGATCTTCTGTGCGTACTGATTCACGATGGAGTCATCGTGCTTCTCGATGGAATAGGCCTGCTCCGCGCCGACAAAGCCCAGGCAAACCTGGATGGCGTCGAGCTCGTTCGCTCCGATCCGCCTAAGCAGGATCTCCTCGCGGCCCGCCTTGCTGTCGAAATACCATTTCGCCTTCCGTTTCACGATCGGGATCGGAAGAGGCCACTCTTCATTACCGACAATGAGAGTAGCGCGATCCTTATTTTTCGGATCGACCTCAATCGATTTCTTTTCGCGGACCTTCGCCGCAAACGCGACCGCCCTGCTCTTGTCCTGGACCGTATCCTCCGACGCGACCAGGTCTTCGCTTCCGGGACCCAGAATGTTCGTGAGAGCCGCCACATCGAAGTTATCGATGGCTTGGAGCAGCCCTTCGACAGCCAGTTCCGGGGTATCGAATCCCTTTTGTTCGGGAGCAGTCGCAGCGTTCGACCGACAACTCAGGAAGCAAAAGGCGAGTGCGACGCAGGCCGACAACGAAATTTTTAATGAAGTCATAACAGCAATTTTTGTTTTCATTTGTTTATCTCCGCCGTCCGCCGCCCCGCGAACCGCCGCCCCGGCTCATGCCGCTGCTTCGGTTCATGCCACCGCCCCGCGAAGAAGCCATGCTCCGGGAACCTCGGTCGTGACTGGCGAAAGAGGAGCTTCTGTCCATCCGGTTGGAAGGACCGCTGAACGCATTGTTACTTCTGGGGCTCGAATCCCTGGAAAACTGTTTGTCCGAGAGTCGGTTTGTTTCTCCAAACGACTTCTGCGTTCGGTTTGAATTACTCAGGCTGCGATCGCTCGTCGATGGCCGGTTCCGATCCGCGCCTGGGCCGCGATCGCTCGTCGATGGTCGATTCCGATCCGCGCTTGGGCCGCGATCGCTGAAGGAAGGCTGTTGCCTGGCAGTGTCCGGTCTATTCACGTTGGACGGCCGGTTGGAAGGTTGCGTGCGAGCGGTGCCGCCATACTTCTGGGCGGTATTCCGGTTTGAGTAGGGAACGCCACCGCGATGTGCGGCCTGGTGTTGCCACTTGTTATTGCCGCCGCTGATATTGTTCCGGTTGATATCATTCCGGTTGATATTGTTGACGTTATTCCGGTTGAAATTGTTATTGTTGTTGATGTTGATGTCGCCACCGTTGTTCCAATTGCAATTACCCCAGTTGTTCGCCCAGCCGATCCCGAGGGCGATGCCGGTTCCCAAGGCGAGTCCCATCCCCGGCACGTATCCCGGATAGGTATACGGGTAATATGGATACGAGGGCGGCCCATAAACAACCACGGGGTCGTAGGAGGGGACGTAAACAACTTGCGGGTTCGACTGTTGAATAACGATGACCTCCTTGTTCCCCTCCACCTTCTGAGTTTCCACCTTTTGTTGCTGGCTTGTCTTCAAAGCGCCCTTGCTTTGTGCCTTCGCGCGCATGCGCTGGACTGCCTCCATGACATCCTGCGGTTGAGCAAGGAAAGCGTTCCCCAGTTCGGTGGTCCAACTGATGTTGCCGGCCAGCCGCTTCACCACATCGGGAATACCTGCCATCGATTGCACGCTCGGGTCCCACTTCTGTAAGGCCACGGCATCAGCCAGAGCCTTGTCTTTCAGATTCTTGTTCTTTCCCAGCCACTGCTCGAGCAGAACGAGCTCCAGCGGATAAGTGGAGGAAGCCAGGGTTTGGGCAAGCAGCGGATCGGGATAAAGCGCGATCGGCGCGACGAGAGAGTCCAGTTGATCGTTTGGAATCTTCGGGGCCGTTTCCGCGGGAGGAGTTACAGTCGGCGGCTGCGCTGGAGTTACGGCCGGCGGTGACGGTTCCTGGGCCTGGGCCACGAACCCATCCGCAGAGAAATACGCAACTGAGACTATCAGCAGACATTGCAATGACCGGTTGGTGAATCGGGTTGGAGATTTTTTTGAGCTCATGATCTTTTTGGACGCCTTTTGCCGTCCTTGATAATCCAAGTCTGGAGGAACGGAGTTCGACAGCCTATTGGACCTTGGTCGTACTGTTCTTTCCTGCTCGCGATCGCGAGGGTGTAAAATGTTCATCGCAGTCCTGACAGGAATTCTTCTCTTCAGTGGGATCATCTTTCTCGTGGCGAGGGGCATGAAGGAGAAAATCGCCGAGGAGAAGGAGAGATCCGAAAGCGAAAAAAACGACGCCTCATCCGAGTGAGTTTCATCGTTGTTTGAGATTGGCGGTCCTAAGCTTCAAGCCGAGGGCATCAGAACCATTCGGATTACCGCAAGAACGAACATTGCTACCGCGAACGTCGCGGCGGCAAGCCGGACGCGCGGCTGTTCAAATTTCCCCGCCGTGCCAGCAAAAAAGAGGACAGCGGCAAACAGAACCGTGTTGGCGAGGTATTGGCCGGAAAGGTTGCCGGCTTCGCGCGCCTTGGTGATTTGCTGCGCTGATTCAGTCCTCAACGAGGCTGCTTCCGCGACACCGCGGACCTCGTAAAGCTTCGGCACAAAGGGGTGTGGGTCAGCGGCCGGATTTTCGAATGGCTTCTGGGCGAGCCATGCATCGTAAGCCTTCTTGACGTCTGGCGGAAAGCGCTCCGCGTAAAAGCTCGCGAGCTTCTCGTTGCCCCCGTGCTGCGCGGCGATGACCTGCATGAACATCGATGAATGGACGACCAGCGCCTGGCTGCCCTGGACCTCGAGCAGCCCCGCGCGGCGCTCCAGCGCATTGTATTCGTTCATGAACCGGTTGCTCCGTCGGGTCCACGCGGCGGATTGGTACGAGCACCAGGCCGTGCCCAACGTGGTCAGCGCCATTAACAGGGCCACGACAGGCTCGATCCACTTCCGCTTTGGGGCATCGCTGGGCTTTAAGACCACTCGAACTGAATAGCCCGGACGTCGTACGCCCGTCGATAGGACCTTAGGCCTACTCGCCGTTGTTCAACCTCTTGCTCCTGTGTTCGAGTAAGCCGCGGGCCGCCAGGCGCACTTGCGGGTCTGACATTCGAAAGACGCAGCGATCAAGCAGGTAGTGGATGAAGCCCGAGGCAAAGCCGAGGGCCACCAGTGCTGGCGCCCACCAGGATGTCCGCAGGCTTGTCGCCACCGCGCCGAAGATCCGATCACCGTAGTAGGAGCCGTCCTGCCGGTTGGCTTCCACTTCGAAGAACGGAAGCAGCAGAAAGGACAAGACCGCCAGGAATAACACCACGGCCCATGGCCGAATGTTTAATCGATGCAATGCACCGCGGATAAGACCACGACTGGGAGCCGGCTCGCACCGCGGCGTTTGCGAGGCCAGTCCAGTGGCGACGATCCAGTGCTGCGAAGTCCAGAGGACGATGAAGAGAAACAAACTTCGCGGACGAAGCGCAATTCCCACCATCACCGCGATGCCGATAATGTAGAGGACCCGCGGCAAGGACGAGCATGGCGTGCGCAGCTCGGCAAACAACGCAGCGATCGTCACGAACACGAGGACTAGGGTAGCGCCATCGCGAATGACGTCCTGCGCCGACACCATCCAGGTGGGAAAGAGCCAATTATCGATCCACTGGTCCTGGTAGGCGACGGCGCCGGCGAGAATGTCCGCGACAAAAACGAGAACTCCTCCGACGACCAATGCGAAGAGCCGATCGAAGCGTCTCGTCTGCACACTGGCGGCGCGTCCTGCGCGGGAACGGTAAAGGGAGAGAGCGCCGAAATGCTGCGAGGCAAAGTGCCATGTCACCCAGGCGTAATCGACGATCGCCAGGCCGACCAGACGTTCCGCGCGCGTCCAAGGCAACGCCTCGTCCGCCGGGAGGAAGAAAGCGAAACATCCAATCGTGACCAGAACTGGAAGGACAACGAAGCGGATTGGCTGAGTCCGCAAAAGCGGGCGGTACGCTTCCGTGCAGTAGGCGAGGTAGGTGCTGCAAAACCGGTGACCAAGCCAGAACAACGCGGTGAGACCGAAATACAGAAGATCCAGCGGACTCGACTCCGGATCGTCGTGTCCGGAGGCGAGCCAAAGAACAATGGGCGCGAGCCAGAGCGCGCTTAGCATCCAGAAGCTGTCCCAAACCGGCCCGCGCACCCAGGGCGATCGCGCTCCGGAAAAAGCTCGCGCTCCGGCGCCGACAATTTCGACCGCTCCGGCCGTAGTGGATATCGGAGCCGTCTGCATGCTGCGTGTCTAGTCGGCGAGGATAGTGAAGTCGCGGCTTGCTTTGCGCAGGGCGGGTTGATCGGTGACGATGATTGTCGCGCCGGGCTTGAGCGCGTCGTAAACCTTCCCCGCAAAAGCGGGCGAGATGCGGATGCGTTTGGCGAGCGCGGCGGCGTCCGCACTGCGGCTCGCCGCATCGCTCTGCACGTTCATCCAGATCCGCGCGGGACGTCCTGGAACCAGGGAGCTTACTTCGGCGCTCACGCCTTCGAGCAGCGTAAAGACGTGGCCACCGAGCCGGCCATTCACCTCGATGGCCGCGCGGCCGATCGGCTCGCCGTTGCGATAAACGTAGAGCGTCCGATCCGCCGCGCTCACCAGGATGGTGATCGGCCCACTCGTGCTGCGCTCGGGGTTCCATTGATATTCGCCCTTCGCGAGCGGCTTGAGCATCTCGGGAGAAAAATCTTTCGGCGCCAGCATCACGCCGGGGTTGGCCGCGAAGTGCGGCTGCGTTTTCGTATCGTCGCCAATCACAACCGTGCCGCCATTTCCGGTGATCCCGAAAACCAGGGTCGAGAAATCATAAGGCATCCGGACGCATCCGTGACTCGCGGGATAACCGGGCAGATTGCCGGAGTGCATGGCGATGCCGCTCCACGTGAGCCGCTGCATGTTCGGCATCGGCGCGTCGTTGTATTTCTTGGAACGATGGGTCTGCTTCTTCTCGAGAATGGTGAAGACGCCCGTCGGGGTTCGGTGGCCCTCCGACCCTGTGCTCACCGACGTCCGCCCGACGAGAACTCCGTTGCGATAAACGTGCATCGTTTGGAGCGGCAGACTCACGAGCAACACGACTGGACCCGCCGGCGAGACCTGGGGGTTCCACCAATACTCGCCTGGTTTGAGCGGGCCGGTGGGCTTACCGGTAGCTGTGCCTTTGGTGTGAGCGGCGGGCTGTGGCATCGGGGCGGGGAACGTCGATTGCGCGACGAGCGTAGTGAGGGCGATAGCGGCGGTAATGACGAGTCTTGTTTGCATTTGTTCGATTAGATCTTACTTCGCCAAATCCGGGATGAAGTAGAACATGAGCGCGATGATCGTGTAGACAGTCACGAGCTGAATGCCCTTGTACCAGTTGGACTGCCCATCGCCGCAGACCAGCGTCCCGATCAGCACACCCATGAAGAGGGAACCGGTCTCGGCGCGGTTGAAAGAGAGCTCGAGCGGATGAGGCGCGATGAAGTAACTGAGCAACACCAAGACTGGTGCTACGAACAACGCGATCTGGATGCTGCTTCCGAGCGCGATGCCGAGCGACAAATCCATCTTGTTCTTGCGCGCCATCGCGATGGCCGAACCGCTTTCCGCGGCCCCGCCGACGATGGCGAGGAAGACGATGCCGATGAAGGTCTGCGACATCCCCAGCGATTTGCCTGTGCCTTCGGCCGCGCCGACCAGGATCTCGCTCATCCACGCCGCGAGCACCGACGCGGCGATCAGGCTGCCGATCGCGCGACCCACGCTCCATTGTCCGCCGTCGTGGTGCGCTTCGCTTTCACTGTCCACACTGGCAAACGCTTTTGGATGAGTCTTGAGGGAAAAAACCAGGTAAAGTCCGTAGGCCAGCAGTAAGACGACGGCTATTCCTATGTTAAGGGATTGTTCCTGACGAATCGTACTTTCCGGCGCCAGGATCCGGCTGAAGGCGCTGGGGACTACCAGGCTGATCACCGCGATCAACATCATTGTGCTGTAGGTGCGGGCCGCCAGCGGATTGTATTTTTGCTCGTGGAAACGGAGACCGCCGAGGAAAAAGGCGATGCCAAGCGCAAGCAACAGGTTCGCCAGGATCGCGCCGATGATAGACGCCCGCACCATGTCCAGATAACCGGCCCGCAGAGCTACCGTAGCGATGATCAACTCCGGTGCATTGCCGAAGGTCGCATTAAGCAAGCCGCCAACGGCGTCGCCGGTCCGCGTGGAAAGTTGTTCGGTCGACTGCACAATCAGCGCCGCGATTGGCACGATGGCTAGCGCGGCCGAAAAGAAAATCACCGGCGGCGGAAGGTGGCCGAGATGTTCAAGAATAACGGTGATCGGAATGAAAACGAACAGCCAATAGATAGTAGGCTTCATGGACATAAGTCAGGCCCGGGCTGGCTGCGATCGTGTTTCGTTTAACCGGGTTACCACCGCGAAAAAAAAGGCAGCGGACCAGCCACACATCAGGATGCCCGTGAGAGCTTCGACGCCGCCAACGAGGCGCCACTCGTTAGGTAGAACCAGGTCGCCGTAACCGGTGGTCGTGTAGGTAACCGAACTGAAGTAGAAAGCTGATGGGAGGTCGGGCAGGCCGTGCCTCCATGTGTAGAAAAAAGCCCAGACCGCGATCTCAATTAAATGGAGGAGGATGATCCATCCGGCCGTTCGAACGAGAATCAAGGTGGTAAACCAGAAGCGTCCTCCGATTCGCCCGATGGCACGATTCACCCAGCGCAACAATCCTGTCATGCCTACGGCGTGAAGCATCACGCAGAGGGCTGTGAGCGACCAGGCGATGAGAAGTTTCGAGAGCATGCGCGCCGGCTAATTGGGAAGAACGCCATCGCGGCGCAGGAGCGCCTCGTAGGTAGCCATCTTGTAAAGCTCACCCAGGGTGGGGTAGTTGAAACACGCCCGGTTGAAAACGCTCGCGCCTACTCCGGCCACCATGGCGATAAGACCGATGTGGATAACTTCGGTCGCTTGTTCGCCAACCACATGCACGCCCAGCAGACGCATGTCTTCCGGGCGATAGAGGAGCTTGAGAAGTCCGTGCTGGTCGCCAATGATTTGGCCACGCGGATTATCGGCATAACGCGCCCGGCCGACTACGTAAGGGATGTTCTTCTCCTTTAAGGCTTCCTCGGTCTCCCCGGCCATGCTCGCTTCCGGAATGGTGTAGATGCCCGTGGGAAGAACCGGCGCGGCGCTTTCCTTCTGCCGGATATCAAACGCGGCACATGCCGCCAAACGGGCCTGCTCCATGCCGGTGGCCGCGAGCGCCGGCGCACCTACCACATCGCCGGCAGCGAAAATGTGCCGCACCTCGGTGCGCCCCTGCGGATCTACTTTGATTAGTCCGCGGTGACCGGGAGTGAGACCTGCGGCACCCAGGTTCAGATCGGCAGTGTTACTCTGCCGGCCGGCCGCTACCATGACGTCGCTTACTGCGAGCGTCGCGCCCGAAGTTAGAGTCAGGGTCACGTCACCGTCTGGCGGCGCAACACAACCCGTCACCTTTTCTTTCCAATGAAAATGGACGCCGGCTTCCATCATCGCGCGCTCGATGGCCTGGGAAATTTCGCGATCGAGAAAACCGAGCAGCGCGTCGCGGCCGTCAATCAGGTGCACTTCAACACCGAGCGCGGCAAAAGTACAGGCGTATTCCGCGCCGATCACCCCCGCCCCGACGATCGCCAGTTTTTTCGGAAGCACTCCGATCTCGAGGATCTCGTCCGAGTCATGGACGCGCGGGTGTTCGAACGCAAACTCCGGCGGGCGGACGGGCGAAGAGCCGGATGCGATCAAAATTCTTTCCCCGCGTAACCAGGTCTCCGGTCCGGTCTGCACGGTATTGGGTTCGACGAACCTGGCCGCGCCTCGGAATATCTGGACCCTGTTACTACGCAATTGTTCCTGGCGCCGCCGGCGCTCCTGGGCGGCCACGTTTTTCATGTGACCCATGAAATCCATGACGGTCGCCTCCCGCCGAATGGAGATGTCCACGCCAAAGAGCGCGCGGGAACGCACGCCCGAGATCACCAGCGCCGTCTCGCGCAGCGCTTTGCTCGGGATCGTGCCAGTGTTGATTCCCGCGCCACCGACCTCCGGCAGTTTTTCTACGAGCGCGACGCTCTTTCCAAAAAGTCCGGCGGTGTTCGCTCCGCAGATTCCGGCCGGACCGCCGCCGATGACAACGAGATCGAAATGCTGAGCCATGGTTATAACTCAGGGTTCATTTCGCCTTACTTCGCGTAGCTTTCGGTCCCCTTGAAATCGCCGCCGAGCGCGAGATACAGATTCACCCGTTCGCGCAAGCGCGACGCCCGAATCCTGGTCAGCTCGATTTTGGCGGCCAGGTTTTCGCCGGCGATGCGCAAGGTGGTGAAGGTGTCGATCTGGCCTTGCTCGAGTTGCTCGCCCGCCAGTTTAACGGAGGTAGCGTTGTTCTCGACCAGGTCGGACAGGGCGCCCTCGCGCTTGCGCAGGTAATAATCACCCGCCAGCGCGTCTTCGACGTCACCGAAGGCGCGAAGGGCAGTGGCGGTGTAACTGGCCGCGGCAGCTTTTTGCTCGGCGGTGCGGAGGTCCTGTTGGGCTTTGAGTTCACCACCGAAAAAGATCGGCTGGGTGATCCCGCCGGCGAGGCTCCACGTCAGCGCGTCGAGAGTGCCGACGCCATCAAGCGCCGCGCTGCCGAGTCCCGTCGTGGTGCTGATCGCAAACCGCGGCAGCCGCGCCGCGCGCGCCTCATTCACGCGATGAAAAGCAGCGGCGAAACGCCGCTCGGCCGCGAGCACATCCGGCCGGCGTTCGAGAAGCTGCGACGGGAGACCGGCGGGCACGGCGCCGGGTTGATCGGGGAAGGAGCTGCGCAAGCTTAGCCGGCCCGCGGGGTAATGACTGGTCACAATTTCTATGGCGCGGATGGATTGCGCTCGAGCGGCTTGCGCGACGTAAAGCGCGTCCTGCGCGCTGGCGGCGCGCGCCTTCACCTGGGCCAGATCAAAGTCGCTCGCGTGACCGTGTTCCTTCCGGACGTTGGCGAGGTTTAAGGCCTCGTCGTAATAGCTCATTGTTTCCTGGGCGTTCGCAGCCTGCTGGGAAGCCTCGATGGTCGAGAAATAGGCCCGGGCCACCGCAGCGGCGAGTGACTGGCGTGCGTATTCGTAGTCGTAGGCGAGCGCGTCGCTTTCAGCCTGCGCCGCCGATTTTTTCGAGCGGACGCGTCCCCACACGTCAGCCTCCCAGGCCGCGCCGACGCCGAGGCCGTAGACCCAGCGTTGCGATGAAGCATCCACGCTTCGGTCGCTTAAGCTGCCGCCTTCATCGCCCACTCCCGGGATGCCGCCAAGGCTCGGCGGATCGATGCCGAGATTAAGAGCGCCGCCTAATTCCTGGCCCTGCCGGTTCCCAAGAATTTTCGCGCCAATTCGCGGGTAGAGTGATGAGGCGGCCACGCGCACGGCGTGACGCGAGGCCTCCACCCGCGCGGCCGCAGCGTGGAGGTCGGGATTGCGCAAGATAGCTTCCTCAACAAGCCGGGTGAGCTCGGGATCGTGGAACGTTTGAATCCAGCCGGGCACAACCGCACCGCCATGATGGCTGCCGCTCCATCGTCCGGGAATTTGGTCGCGCGCGGCGTCAGTCAGGATATCGGCGCCGAACGGCGGCATTTTAAGGGCGCAGCCGGCCAACACAAGACAGCCGACCGCGCCGAAAAGGACTCGGATTTTCACGCGCATGGGCTAGTGCAACTTCGCTACGAACCAGTCGAACTTCGCGGAGACCCGAACGAAGACCTTGCGGATGATGTGCAGGAATTTTCCGTGCTCTGTGAAGATGGCGCCGTGGCCGCGAGCGCCGGCAGCGAGGAACACGCCCTTGTCGTTGCCATCGACCAGCAGCCGCACCGCGATTAACGCATCGGGCCCGGCGGCCGCCGGGGTCGTGTTAGGCAAATTGCCGTTGATCGGCATTTGACCCTGGGCCGTGGCCCAAAGGATCGAGTCCACCTTGCACTTGATGATCCGTCCGGGATACATCTTCACAAAGATCTCAGCCTCGTTGCCCGGCTCCACGTAACGCAGTTCGTTTTGAGAGTAAAAGGCGAGCACCCACGGGTCATCCTCCTCGATGAAACTCATCACGGGAGAAAGCGGGAGCTGCGCAGCTCGAACGCCGGGACGCAGCGCGAGATTCGCGACGCGCCCATTGGCGGGGGCGAGATGAGTCGTGCCATCGAGGTCGTATTTCGCACCCAGGAGATCGGCTTCAGCCTTGGCAATTTGCGCGTTCGCCTGCGATTCCGTTGCCTCGGCCGCAAGAACTTCGCTCTCCAGATTCCCGAGATCGCTTTGCGCCTGTTCCAGATCGGCCCGCCTTCCCGCTCCCGTCGAGGCCAGCGCGGTGAATTGCTCGACGCGCTTTTTCGCCAGGTCGATTCGTGGGGCCAGTGAAGCTTTCTTGGCTGCGGCGTTTTTTAGCTGATCTCCCAGTCCGCGAAGGGTGGCCTCGGCCGCTTTGACTGTTGCTTCGAAAGGCGCCGGATCGATTTTAAAAAGCACATCGCCTTTCTTGATCGGCCGGTTCGGCTCGATCGGCACTTCGGTGACCTGCCCGGTGACGCGCGGCACAATCGGGATGACGTAATTCATGGCCCGCACATCGCTCGCCGACGGCGCAACGATGTTCATGAAAAGAATGATGATCGCCAGGCAGATAACTGGGATCGTGACGACAATAACCTGGCTGGTGATGTTCCAGGGCAGCCATTTCTTCTTGAAGAAGACGAACCAGACGAGGATCGAATAGATAATCAGGAGAATGAGTTCCATTAGGACTGTCCTCCCGTGATTTGCCGTTCGAGTTGCGCGACGCGCGCGCGCAGTCTTTCCACTTCACTCTTTTCCTCAGGCACCGGTTCGGCGTGACCGTGGCCGTCATCCTCATGAGCGAGTGACTCATCTGTGTCGGTGCCGTAAGCGAGCTTGTGCAGAACCGGTTTCGAGTAAGCGAGGATCCAGGCGAGCGGCCAAAGAATTCCTCCGAAGACCAGCGACATCAGGCAGAGGCACTGGATCAACCGGGTCTGCGGATGTTTTCGCTTATGCGCGATTTTTTCCGGGAGGATATGGACGAGCCAGAAAACGGCGATGCCGATGATCGGCGCGAGAACGATCGCCACCCACGCGATGCCGCCGGCGATGGAATCGAGCGTCTCGCCATGGAACATCGAGGCGTGCGCCGGTTGCGGCACAAACGCTCCGCCCAGAAGCGTGCACAGAAGCAGCGCGGCGCGAGTTCGTCGGGGTGCGCCGAAGGTGGTTGATCGTGGGTTCATGCGCGGATGGCCAACGAAGCTGCCCTGCTTTATTTCTTGATTTTCAGGTCGACTCCGCCGACGCCGACCGTGAGATCAGCGCCACGCGTCGTCGAAATAACCCGGACGCGAACGCCGTTTTGATTCTTGATGGTGACGGCCGACCGACCGCCGGCCAGCGTAATCCCGGCACCGACACCGGTATAATTGCCGTCAAAGTCCTGAAGCTTTTTGAGGTTTACCACTTCGCCGGTGGCGGTCACTCCGGTGATTCCGACTTTGCCCAGTGAGAGGCCCTTCACGGAAACCGGGTAATCCTTCCCTTTGTAGGTCAGGGTTCCTTTTCCCCAGCTCCAGCCGATTCCAGCCGCGACCGAGCCGCCGCTGAACCGAATAGTTGCATCCGCCGCCGACGCCGCCTGGGTGAATCCCGCGATCAGTCCCGAAATTAATACTAGCAATCCGATTTTCTTTACCTGGTTCATAGTTGTTTTCTCCATTGTTGTTTACTGACGGGGCAAGGATTTCCTCCCGTCCCGTTCTTGTTTCATTCCCAAGCTTTCCAGACCGGCAACCACCGGCCTATTGGACCTTGGTCGTACCAAAGGCGTCGGAAGGTCAAACAGGAGGAAGCAGAGGGAACCGAGACTTGGAACCAACCCTCGGTTAGCTCCGTTTCCTGCTGTAAAACTCGTATTTTTAGTGTCCCTAGCGGCTCCCCGTTGGAAAGAGGGGAGTGACGATGAAGCGCACTCCCCAGTCCGGCCCGCCGCTGGGCGTTTCCGCGTAATATTTCACACCCAGGCCAAGGCTGACCGGCATCTTGCCGACTTTGATCAGCTGGCTAACTGAAAGATTTATCGGGATCGTCCACTGACTGTTGTGCCAGTCATAGGTCGATTCCGTGTTCAGCCCGAAAGTCGTTTTCGTTTTGGTCGTGTAAGAGATGAACGGCTGTAAAAAAGTGGAGCTAACGTAGTTGCGGCCGCTCTCGCGGGTGTAACTCCAGATGTGATTGAAGAGCAGGCCATAGGTCCAGCCGCCGGTTTGTTTCAGGACGAGACCTGTTGGACCCGCACCCCATTGCTCCGAGCCGAGCAGCGAGTCTGTCGCGGTCGGGTAAAGCAGGACTGGCCCGAACCCCAGGATTAATCCGCCGACGGGTTTCTTTGGCGAGAAGAAGAAACTCTGGACGATGTCGCCCAGACCGCTCTGGCTTGTGTTTGGGATTACATCGTTCTGCGAGATGATCGGGACAATGGTGCGGATGATGAGGTTCCAATCTTTGCCTAACGAGACTGGAATGACTGGCTGAAAGTTCAACGTGTATTTGAAGCCGTCGTCGTTCGATCCAAGGTTGAAGTCGAAGTTATTCTGGAACGGGACGCTGATCAGGCTCGCGACCGGGTTCTGAAGTTGCTTCGCCAGTTCTGCTTCCTTGTCCTCGGGAGCATCCCCCGCTTCGGAGTCCGCCAGCGCGTTCCCGTTAGCATCTACGTGGACCGAGGCGGCCGGCGCTAGTGTGGTGGAACAAAGAATGACGGAAGCAATGAAGGTCGAGATCGCTCTTCCGGACTTGAGTCTCATGGAAAAGAGATTTAACAGGAGATCACAGAGAAAACAGAGATAGGACTCCAATTGAACTCTTCCACTCCGTTTTCTCTGTTACCTCCTGTAAGATTGCTTCACTTCACCAGCTCGATCTCACCTGGGCGCCAGTTCTTGTCGAACCACGAGTCGAGCGGGCCGTAGAGGCGGAGCATGGGGTTCCAACCTTTGCCGGGAATGGTTTGAAGCCAGTTCGCTTCCCTGCCTGCCGGAGCAGTCGGGCCGAAGTAGACATCCACCGACTTGTCGGGGTTGATGACGAGATCTTTCTTCTGGCTGCCGAGGCTGGGGTACGTCTGGTCGGTCTGGAGGTCCGAACGGGTCTGGTTGTCGTACAGGATGATCGACCAGAAGTTCTTCGCCGGAATATTCGGCGGCAGGTGGACCTTGTAGTTCTTGGCGCCGTCGAGCGGTTTGCCGACTGAATCCACGAAGGTGTAGGCGTACTGCGAGCCCAGGCCAATCATCTTCATCGACATCGCCGGGGTGCTGCCCGTGTAGTAGTAAAAGCCGTTGGTGCGCGAATCCAAGGCGCGCACGCCGGGCTGCTGGAGATACTCGTAACCGCCGATCAGGAGCGGGTTGCGCCACGAGCCGTCGGGGTAGTAGAAGTTCGCCTTGTCCCGTGGCTTCACCAAGAGAGTTCGAGCCGTCGCGTTGCCCACCGCGGCCGATTCGGTGAGGATCTTCTTCATCCGCGCATCGGGTGCGAAGGGTTTTCCCTTCTCGATGCCGATCGAAGCGAGCAGCCCCATCGTCTCGGGGTCCATCGCCTCATTGGGTTCTTCCTGCACGAGCTGGTTGACCTGTTCGAAGAACCCATAGTCGTTCGCATTGATCGTGTTGTGGGGGACGCCCGAGATGTTGGTGAACTTCTGCTCCGGTGGGTTGGCCGCTTGCGACAACGGGTAGATGCGCGTGTTCTTCTTGATGATGTCCGCCCTCTTCTCCGGCGAGCCATCGACCAGGAATCCGCGCGACAGGTACCAGTTGCCGAAGGTCGCCGACTTAAACACGAAGTATTCGCCGCCATCCTTTTTGTCCTTCGGCACCTCGCCCTTGTACCCCGGCGGGAGGAAGAGGAACTTGCCGCCCTTCCCTTTGTCCGGCCCCACCAAGCCGAGGTCGGCCACGTAGTGGAACCAGAAGTCGTCGAAGATGCCGAGGGCATCGGGCGGACTCTCGATCACCACCGGGCCATTCTTCAGGTCGATCCAGTTCACTGCGTAAACCGTGTCGGTGTTTGGGGTGAGCCAGAGCGCCTTGGAATCCAGGAGCGTCTCGGAGACGAGTATTGTCTTGCCATTCTCCGCACCGAGTTCCCGCAGGGCGTGGCGCATGGCCACCAGATTGGCGCCGGGCACGGCGGTGAGGAACGCCTGCACCCCGCGCTGGAAATCGAGGTTGTCATAGACCTTCTGCACGGTGGCATCGTCCGGGAAGCCGTCGTGAAACTTGAGCGTGCCGAAGCGCGTCTCGACCGAATCCGGCGTGGTGATGGACGCCGGAATGTCCGTCGTCATCTTCATCTTCGGCGCGTCAGCGGCGCGGGTGGTGGTTAGCGCGAGCGCGCACATAAGCGCGGCTGCGATGAGTTTTAGTCGGTGTGATGTTTTCATGATGAGTGCTTTCGTTTAGGTGGTTCGCTGAAGGGGCTAGCCAAGAGCTATTGATGATGCCCGCCCGGCATTGGAAGGGCCGCGACGTTCTGCGCCCAGGGAAACTGGTATTCTTCGAAGCCGGAAATCATGGGCGGCGGAAATGTCGGCTCGGTGAAGGCGCCGACTTTTACCCCGATGTTCTCCGGTGTCTCGGCCAGCTCGTAGTAGACGGTCGAACCGCACGTAGGGCAGAAATGAGTCGTGGCCCCTGTGCGGGAGCAGTTGCGAAACGTAACCGGCTTGCCTTCGATGGGAAATTTGAACGCCGTCGATTTGCCTTCGATCTTCACCTGTTCCTTTGGGAACGTCGCTTGGATGGAGAACGCGCTGCCCGTCATCCTCTGGCAGTAGTGGCAGTGGCAGATGGATCTCCGCTCCGGTTCAGGGCCCGTGCACGTCACGGTGAGCTGTCCGCAGTTGCATGAAGCCTTGCGTGTTTTGATGGCCTTGGGATCGGACTTGGGAGCGGCAGCGGGAGTCTTCGCGCTATCGGGTGTTTGGGTTTCCGCCTTCGCGCGGCCGGCCAGGGTGGTGCCGACGAGCGCGAGTGCGCCGACGGCGATGGCATCCCGTCTTGAGTAGTTCTTTTTCATAATCAGTTCTCTCGTTTGGTGTGTTGTTGTCGCGTCACTTCTTCTCGAAGGGGAAGATGACCTTCCAGTCCTGCTTCATGTCCACGACCGTCCAGCCTTTGGCTTTGGCTTCTTCAAGGCCTTTTTCCAATTTACCCAAGGGTGAGACGTCGTAGTTCCATTCCCGCTCGGCGTCGGTGTGGCGGACAATCAGGCAGAAGCGCGCGCCCTTCCCCGCACCTGTCCATTGCAGCATCTGCAGGTCGCCATCGGAATTGCCGAAGGCGGCGATGGGCCGGCGGCCGATGTGGCTTTGGATGGCCACCGGCTTGAAGACGTTGTCGTCAAAAAAGGCCAGGCCAGATAACTTCGTGAGCACCGGCTTGCCGTCTCGCATTTCGAACTGAAGCTTGCCTTCACTCCCGATGACCTGTTCGGGCGGGATGCCATAGGTCTTCTCAGCAAAGGCGCGCATGAATTCGACGCCGCCGCCCGAGACGATGAAGGTCTTGAAGCCATTCGCACGCAAATAGGCGAGCAGTTCGAGCATCGGCTGGTAAACCATCTCCGAATACAGCCTGCCGGATTTCGGATGCTTCGCGGTGGCGGTCCAATCCGTGACGATCTTTTCGAATTCCTCGGTGGTCATGCCCGAGTGGGTGGCGGTGACGATTTCCAGCAACGCTTTCTTGCCGCCGGCCAGCGCACCCTTCATATCGCCCTTGAGCACGGAGGCAAACGGCTCCTTTTCCTTCCACTCTGGATGCTGCGGCGCGAGCGCTTTCACGCGATCAAGCGCGAACAGGAATTGGAAATACAAGGGCTGCTCGGCCCAGAGCGTGCCGTCGTTGTCGAAGGTGGCGATGCGCTCGTTAGGCAGAACAAAATCAGGCGAACCTTCCCTGGTCACCTTCTCGACGAAGGAAACGATGGCCTTCTTCGGCCCGGTGTCATTCCACGAAGGTAACGCCTCCGTAGACTGCGCGCCGCTGGTGAAAGCCAGGGCGCAAAAGAGCACGGTGGCGAGAAGAGTTCTCGTTTTCACGGCTATCTTTTCGTTGTTCGCGGTTGAACAATTAGATTCGGGCCGTCACGTCGCGCTCTGAGTTACTCTCCGGCCTTTCGGGCAAGCCTCACCTTTTCAAGGTTCTCATCCTCCGCAGCGCTTATCTTCAACGGCCCGACTTCGACGGTTACTTTTTGAATCTTGCCGGTGAACGCGTTGTTGCCTTCCTTGTAGTCGTTCGACACGGCGGTCTCGCCGTCCTCGCCGACGTCCACGCCTTCATCCGCGGAGAAGACATTGGACTGCGTGCGCTCGATCTTGCCTTCGGCGACCTTCTTGCCGTTGACGAGGATTACGCCAGTACCGCCCTTGCCCACGCCGGGGCCGTCGTAGGCGAACTCGAAGCGGATCGTCGCCTTGCCCGCGGGAAGAGCTTGAGCCGCGGCCACCTTATAGGTCTGCAAGCCCAGGAAGTTGTATGCGTACGTCGGCTTGCCGTCCTTCAGGTACAGGCTCCAGCCGCCGAACTTGCCTGCCTGGGCGATGATCACCCCGCTCGCGTTCGCCTTGGCGGTCTCTACCTCGGCGGTAATAGTGTGCGAGCGGTTCTTGCAGTTGATGAAGACGTTTTCGGTCATGCCGATCATGCCGTCGTAGACCGTCAGTGAAGTGCGCCCGGCCATTAGGTCGGGGCGGCCAGCGAGAGCGGCGTTGGTCCGTTCGATAAGCCGGTCATCGATTGGCAACGCATGATTCGCGATCGCTTCCTTCATGAAGAGGTCCTGCATCTCCTTGAGCTTGGCGGGTTCTTTCGCGGCCAGATTAGTCGCCGCGCTGAAGTCGGCATCGACGTGGTAAAGCTCCCAGGGATCTTCCAGCAGGGGCTGGCGCGCCTTCTGTTCCCAGGCGGCGCGGTGGACCGTGTTGGCCAGCCAGCCGTCATGGTAGATGCCGCGGTTGCCAAAGATCTCGAAGTACTGCGTCTTGTGCGGGCTGGCCGCTTTCGCATCCGCGAACGAGTACACCATGCTTACGCCTTGGATAGGCGTCTGCGGCGTTCCGTTCACGCTCTTAGGTTCGGGTAGCCCGGCCGCTTCGAGGATGGTCGGCGCGACATCGATGACGTGGTGCCATTGCGAGCGTACTTCTCCCTTTGCCGCGATCCCTTTGGGCCAGTGGATGACCATGGGATTGCGGATGCCGCCATAGCTGCCCGCAATCTGTTTCGTCCAGGTGAACGGCGCACAGCCCGCGACCGCCCAACCGGCAGCGTAGTGGCCATATGAGTTCGGGCCGCCAAGATCGTCGATGTGCTTGAGAACATCGGGGACGGTTTCCGGAACGGCATTGAAATAGGTCATCTCGTTGTACAAGCCGTTCATACTGCCTTCGCCGCTCGCGCCGTTATCTCCCACCTCATAGAAGACAAGCGTGTTATCGAGTTGGCCCAGGTCTTCGATGGCCTGGATTACCCGGCCGATCTCGTAGTCAGTGTGCTCGCCAAAGCCGGCGAAGACTTCCATCTGGCGTGCGAAGAGCTTCTTCTCGTCCGCGCTTAGTTTGTCCCAATCCTTAATCTCTGGCGGCTTAGGTGCGAGCTTGGTGCCCGGGGGAACGACGCCGAGCTTGATCTGCCGGGCCAGCGTCTCTTCGCGGACCTTGTCCCAGCCCTGGTCGAACTTGCCCTTGTACCTGTCGATGTATTCCTTGGGCGCGTGGTGCGGCGCGTGCGTGGCCCCCGGCGCGAAGTAGACAAAGAAAGGCCGGTCCGGCGTCAGCGACTTCTGTGCGCTTATCCAGCCGATCGCCTTGTTGGCCATGTCGGTCGTGAAGTGGTAATTCGGATCCTTGGGGGTCTCCACGCGGCTCATGTCTTCGTAGATGGCCGGCGCCCACTGGTTGGTCTCGCCGCCCATGAAGCCGTAGAAATGGTCGAACCCCGAGCGGGTCGGCCAACGATTGGTCGGGCCCGAGGGGCTGACCTCCCACGCGGCGGTCTCATGGCACTTTCCGAAAAAAGCGGTGCTGAAGCCATTGAGCCGCAGCATCTCCGCCAGCGGGGCTACACTGTCGGGGCGCTGCCCGGTATTGCCGGGGAAGGCGGTCGCGGTCTCGGTGATCGAGCCCATGTTGTTGACGTGGTGGTTACGGCCCGTGAGGAGGGCTATCCGCGAAGGAGAGCAGAGCGCCGTGGTGTGAAACTGGTTGTAGCTCAAACCACCTTTGGCCATTCTCTCCAGCGCCGGCATGTGGATCGGCCCGCCAAAGGCGCTGGCTTGCCCGAAGCCCATATCGTCGATCAGGATGATGATTACATTGGGGGCCTTGTCCGGAGCTTTGACTTCGAAGCGTGGCGGAGCCGTGGCATTGCGCGCATCGAGTTCGGTGATCGACGCGGGCTTCGGCTCAGGAATCGGCAGCACGGTGCGATCGAGTGTTTCTTGAGCGAATGCGGGCGTCGCCATGAGCGCGATGAGCAGGAAGCTGAAGGCGGTTGACGTGAAGTACGGTCTTGTTTTCATAAGCGTGTTATTCTGAGCTGACGTGATGAAAGCGATCGGTCGCTGTCGCGTTGGCTGTGTGAAAAGGGATTCCTGATTTTGGAATTGTGCACGGAGACTTCTGTGACCGATATGGGACTTTAGGCTTACGAAGGCTATCAGGTACGTTCTGCGGATTACCTTTCTGGGTCATAATTCCGATTTGGGGCGGGGTCAGAACTTGTAGCCGCCGGAAAACCAAAACCAATCGCCACTCAGCCGTCTTTCCGTTTCCAGCTCGGGCAGCCATTTGAACTGAAGGCTCGTCGCGCTCTTGCCCTTGAGGTGAATCAGCGTAAGCACCGGTCCCACTCCGGCCGCGCTGCCTTTGAAGTCTCCTAGAGTCGCGCCGCTGCCGCTATCGCCGGTGACCTGCTGGTAAAGGAATCCATTCGCGCCGATCCCTAGCAAGGTGGACTTACTACCCAGGGGAAAGAATTGCTGCAGCGTTCCTTCCAAATGAATGATATCGCCGTTGCGGTAATGGGTGGCGGGATTTTCTGTGCTGACGGCGTAGCCGAAGAACCCGCTCACTTCCGTGCCCGTCTTCTCACTCATAAAACTGGCGCCGACGGTTTGATCGAACATCCAGTGGTTCTTGCCCGGGTTCGCAAGTGCGCCGACGACGAAGTCGCCCGTCGGTGCATAAATGACACTTTGGAAATTCAATTGCACCTGACCGAAGGTCCAGTCGAGTCCGACTGGAACGAGCGCGATGTCGCTGATGTTGCTGGTACTGTCTCTGATCGTCCGGGTCAGAGGGCCGACTCCGACATTCGCCGTCGCCTCCATCCAAATATAAGGAACACAAACACCGACGGTGTAATAAGCGCCGAGGACCTTGGGCGTGAAAGTGTAAGCCCCGGCAATGTCAAAGACGTAAACATTCGCTTTCAATCCAGCGACCAGGCGCCCGGCGACGGGAAGCGTCCGGCTGGCGCTGAAACCTCCTTTATAAAAAATGAAGTCGGTGCCGACAGCGAACCCGGGCAGGTTTGGCGTCACATCTAACGCGGAGGAAAAAGCGCCGGAGATATACTGTCCCGAGCCGCCTTCTTCGGCATTCACGCTGACTGCGGTTTTGAACGCCAAGGCGGTAATCGTGGCGAAGAGGACGAAACGCTTCATACCCTCCAAGTTTGAATTTCGCCCTGTTAGTTTTGCTTATGGGCCTTTTGCGGGGCCGGCAGGACCTACTTCGAGCGTGACCTTGTTGATCTTTCCGGTGAATTTAGTCTCCGCGCCGATTCCGATCCCCTCGGCCACTGGTGTCTGATTGTCGAGGCCCACGTCAGCCGTTTCGTCCACGGAGAAGACATTGGGCTGAGTCTTCTCCACGCGTCCTTCCGCGACGGTTTTTCCATTCACGGACAGTGTCGCCTTGCCGCCTTTGCCTACCCCGCCGCCGTCATAGACGAAATCGAGAACGACCGTCGCGGGACCGCTCGGTAACGCATCCGGTGCGCTCACCGTGTAACGCGCCATTCCGAGGAAGTTGTAGGTGTAGGCTGGCTTGCCGTCTTTCATAAACAGCGACCAGCCGCCAAAACGACCGCCCTGCGACAGGATCGCGCCGTTCGCGCCCCCGGCTGGGATATCGAGGTCCGCCGTGATCTTGCTCGAGCGGTTTTTGACGTTCATGAAGGTGTTCTCCATCATGCCCTGCATGCCCTCGTAGAGCGTGAGCGAAGTGCGATCGCCGAGGACATCGGGCCGGCCGGCGAGCGCGGGGTTCATGCGCTCGATCGTCCGATCGTCGATGGGCAGGACATGATATTTCTCCGCCTCTTTCATGAAGAGGGCTTCCATCTCTTTTAACTTCGCGGGTTGCGCGGCTGCCAGGTTCTTGGAAAGACTGAAATCTTCCTTCACATTGTATAAGTCCCAGACGTCGGTCGTCAGTGGCTTAAGGTTACTAGTCTGCCATGGGGCGCGATGAATGGTGCGCGCCAGCCAGCCATCGTTATAAATGGCGCGATTGCCGAACATTTCGAAGTATTGCGTCTTATGATGCTCTGGAGCCTTGGCATCGTTAAAGGCGTAGAGCAGGCTGGTCCCTTCAATAGGTGTCTGCACGGTGCCGTTGACTGACTTAGGCTCCGGCAGGCCGGCGGCTTCAAGAATAGTAGGAGCAACGTCGATCACGTGCGTGAACTGACTGCGGATGCCACCCTTGTCTTTGATGCCTTTCGGCCAGTGAATGACCGTGCCGTTGCGGGTGCCGCCGAAGTCTGACGCGACCTGTTTGGTCCATGAGAACGGTGCATCAAATGCCACCGCCCAGCCGGCCGCCATATGCGGGAAGGTTTCCGGGCTGCCCCACTTGTCGATTAGCGGGATGAGATCCTCCACCTTTTCGACCACGGCGTTGAAGTAGGTCATCTCATTGTACATGCCGACAAAGCCACCCTCGGCACTGGTCCCGTTATCTCCGGCGATGTAGATGAAGAGCGTGTTGTCGAACTCGCCAATGTCCTTAAGCCCCTGCACGAATCGTCCGACCTGGTCATCGGTGTGCTCGAGGAATCCTGCGAAGACTTCGGCCTGCCGGGCGAAGAGACGCCGTTGATCCGCGGGGAGTGAATCCCAGGCTTTGATATCCTCAGGCTTGGGGGGTAACTGCGTGTTAGCGGGGACTAACCCTAGCTTTTTCTGTCGCTCGAGAGTTTCAACGCGCACCTGGTCCCATCCCTTGTCGAACTGACCCTTATACTTGTCCGCCCACTCTTTGGGGACGTGATGGGGAGCGTGAGTGGCGCCGGTCGCAAAGTAGACGAAGAACGGTTTGTCCGGCGTCATCGATTGCTGGGCTTTCACCCAATTGATAGCTTGGTTAGTCATGTCCACCGTGAAGTGGTAGTTCTCCATCTTAGGCGGATCGATTTTGATCAGGCCGTCGTAGATAAGGGGATACCATTGGTCGGTCTCGCCCCCGATGAAGCCATAAAACTTGTCGAAGCCCTGATGCGTCGGCCAGCGATCGAACGGGCCCGACACGCTTGTCTCCCAGGCGGCGGTTTCATGCCACTTGCCAAACGCCCCAGTGCTGTAGCCGTTGAGCCGGAGCATTTCTGCGAGCGGCGCGACGCTGTTCGGATTCTGTCCGGTGTTGCCAGGGAATGCGGTGGAGCTCTCCATGATCGAGCCAGTATTGACGGTGTGATGGTTCCGTCCGGTCTTGAGTGCGTTGCGGGTCGGCGAACAGAGCGCCGTGGTGTGCATGTTGTTGAAGCGAAGACCCCCCTGCGCGAGCGCATCGAACGTCGGCGTGTGAATGGGACCGCCAAACGTGCTCGGGCCCCCGAACCCCACATCATCGATCAGCACGATCACCACATTGGGCGCATCTTTCGGCGCCTTTACTTCAGACCGCGGTGGCGGCTTGGCATTCCGCGCATCGAGATCCTTGTAAGTCGGCGGCTTCGGTTCGGCGATGGGAAGAACCGTGCGATCCATTTCTTTTTGTGCGAACGCCGGCATCACCATGACCGCGAGCAGGATTGCCGGAAGGGTCGACTTCGTCAGATTACGCGAATTCATACCGACGAGGTTGTGCCGCGGCGTAATCGACGGCTATGGGACCTTCGTCTTATTGCCCGCATCGGCGTGTGACACAGACGCCCCCAAAACCGAATTACTGCTTCGAAGCGATCTTTTTGTCCGCTTGGTCTTTCACGCAGCGGAATCCGAGATGATTCGTCCCGGTGGTGACTTCTCCTTTGCCGCGGGTGCCGACCATGTAGCGCGAACAGAAGCGATCGTTGCATAGAAATGAGCCGCCACGATGCACGCGCTTCTTCTCGTTCGGCTCCGCCGGATCGAATGGCGTCTCGGGTCCCTTCGGATTGATCGTCAGGTCGCCGGCTTTGGCCAGCTGTCCGTAGTAATCAGGCCGATACCAATCGCTACACCACTGCCAGACATTCCCGGCCATGTCATAGAGGCCGTAGCCGTTCGCGGGAAATTTAGCGACCGGTGCCAGGCCAGGGTAACCGTCTTCGGCTGCATCTTTCATCGGGAATTTCCCCTGCCAGGTATTAGCCATCCACCGTCCGTCAGGGCGAAACTCATCTCCCCAGACAAAGGTCTTGCCGGTCAGCCCGCCGCGCGCCGCGAACTCAAATTCCGCTTCCGTCGGTAAACGTTTGCTCGCCCATTTTGCGTAAGCTTCTACATCGGGATAGGCGACGTGCACCACGGGATACTTCTCTTTCCCTTTAATGTCGCTCTGCGGTCCCTCGGGATGACGCCAGTTCGCCCCGTTTACAAAAGCCCACCATTGGAGGTGATCGTTCAACGGCACTTCGTGATCAGTCGGGACAAAAACGGCGGAACCGGGAATCAAATCTTCCGCCTCCGCATTTGGAAACTCCTCCTTCGTCGGCTTCCGTTCCGCGATCGTGACGTAACCGGTCGCTTTCACGAACTTCTCGAATTCCTCGTTCGTCACCGTTGTCTTATCCATCCAGAAGCCATCGACGCGAACTCGATGGATCGGCTCCGCGTCGTTTGATGGCATCGGCATCTCGCCGCTGCCATGGCCGTTCGTCACCGCGCCCATCGCAAATTCACCGCCCGGGATCCAGACCATGCCTGGTGGAGGATCGCCCGACGCCTTGTCGGCGGCATTGATAGATGCCGTTGCCGCAGAAAGCAGCGTACTCCCGACGATCAACGAGGCGCATCTCAACGACATACATTCAACTTTCACACGAAGCCGGCTTCGGGCAATTGGACCTTGGTCTTATGGAGAGAACTAACAGCGATCGCAGCGACAACGGAGGTCTCGGAAATCAATTCTCCGTGTCCTCTGTTTCCTCCTGTTGAACTTCCCTTAGAAGCGGATCGTCGCCCCGATGATGGGGCCGTGGGTGGTGAGCTCCTGCTTTCCTCGATCTCCGTCATACTCAAACCGAAGGGCGCGATATCCCAGTTGCACGTCGCACGAGCGCGCGGCCTGGACTCCGATAGCGCCGAGGACTTGCCAGCTAAGCTCCGAGCCGGCGCCGAAACCGCCGATGTCGCCGTAACCGTTCAGGAAGAAAATTGGCGACATGTAGTAGCGACCGCGCAGGCCAACGATCGGATCGGCCCAGGTCGTCGTCCCATCGGCGTTAAATCCTTTTTGCCCGAGGTTAGGCCGGAGAACGATCTCACTGTAGAAGCTATAGACTCGAGCGCCGGCGAAGAGATCGAGATAGGCCGGTTTCGCATCCACCACCCGGTAGCTGACGGCGAAGGTGCCGATCGTTTCCTTTATGACTTCGTGGGTGCTCGAGAAAACGATGCCGGCGGGAGGCGCGATGTCGTCATGCAACCTCGCGTAAACCAGGTCGCCCATGAAGCCCCAGCGTTTGTAGCGCAGTTCGGCGGCTCCCATGAAGGTCATGTCGAGGTGTTTCAGGACATCGTTGAAAGCGACATCGACGTCCGCGCTTCGACCGCCCGCGCTGATGGTCCCGTCGATCGCAGTGGCCCATCCGTAAAGGGAGAGATTGAAGCTCCATTCTTTCTCCGCGGGTTGTGGCACAAAATGCGTTTCGACCGAACCGGCTTCGAGGTGGGAAGAGAGCGCCGTGGCCGATGCGATCAAGAGAGCAAGTAGTTTCTTGAACATGACTCTTTATGGAGCCATGTCAGCGCGCCGAACATTGGACCTTGGTCGTATGCGGTAACGCCTAATGTCTTACAGGAGGCAACGGAGAAAACGGAGGTCCTAAAACCCAATGCTCTGTTATCTCTGTTTCCTCCCGTTGAGGAATCAGGCTGTGACGGCCTTGCGCACGAGTTGCAGGAAGACTTCGTCGTCGAACGGTTTCGAAAGGAAACCGTAAGCGCCCGCTTCGAGCGCGGTTTCGCGGACGGATGGGTCGTCCCGTCCGCTCATGAAAATGACGCGAGTCTCAGGCGCAGTTTTTTGAAGAGCGGCCTGCACTTCCAAGCCGTTCATGTCCGGCATCCAGACATCCAGGATGGCGACGCGGCAGGGCCTCTTCCCAACGGCCGCAAGAAAAGCGTCGGGCTCATGGAACCGCTCGACGTTGAACCCGTCGGACTTGAGCAACCGATCCAGCGCCTTGAGCATCGAGAGATCGTCGTCGAGCAGGCAAACAGAAGCCTTATCGAAGGAGCAAACTTTCGAGGCCCGCTCGGCGGAGGGATTCCAGGAATGAACTGCGGTCGGCATTACAAAAGTGAAGCGAGCAAGGGTTAGTCTCAGCAGTTGAGCGGATTAGGGATATGGGACCTTAGTCTCACCCGGACTTCGGCCGTTCGCTCAATCTTAAAGAAATCGTA
Organism: Chthoniobacterales bacterium; assembly: GCA_035941675.1. Classification (GTDB taxonomy): domain Bacteria; phylum Verrucomicrobiota; class Verrucomicrobiia; order Chthoniobacterales; family UBA10450; genus AV80. The sequence continues at coordinate 306,114 of DASZDT010000010.1, read as the reverse complement.
AATGCCCGGCGCCCCAGATGCCTTTTAGTCAAGCGGCTCTTGATGCGGACTGAGCCGCCTCGGGCAGGCAAATTGTGAAGAGCGCTCCGCCTTCGGCGCAATTTTCCGCGGAAAGCATTCCCCCGTGCGCTTCGATAATGCTGCGGGCGATGGCGAGGCCCATGCCCGTGCCCTCGGCTTTGGTGGAGAAAAACGGCTCGAACAATTGCTCCGCCAATCCACTGGGAAACCCCGGCCCGGCATCACGCACCTTGACGCAAATCTTTCCGTCCAGGACGCGCTCGGCCCGGATAACGACGCGCCTCGCCTCGGCCCGCATCACGGTGAGCGCTTCGAACGCGTTCATGGTGAGATTCAAGAGCACCTGCAGCAATTGGACGCGGTCGGCCATGACCACACCCGGGTGCGGATCGACTTCGGCCACGAGACTGACTTTTCGGACGGCGGCGTCGGCGCGGACGATCCTGATCAAATCCTGAATGACGTCCTTCATGTCGACAAGCGAGCGCGCTGTTTCGCCCTTCCGCGCCATGTTGCGAATCCCTTGGATAACTTCACGGGCGCGCTGTCCATCGGCCGCGATGTCAGCGAGTAACTCATGGAGCTCGTCGGCGCGAAGCTGGCCGTGGGAGAGAAGACGCTGGCCCGCGCTGGCATTCGTCACCATGGCGCCGAGCGGGTTGTTTATCTCGTGGGCAAGGGACGCGGCCATTTCACCCATCAAGGCGAGGCGTCCCACCCGGGCGAGCTCCATCGCCTGAAGCTGGTGATCCAGCTCCGCCTGCTTTTGCTCGGTGATGTCTTGGAAGACACCGATCTGGAGAGTGGCTTGCCTGTTGGAATCATATTCCATGACATGCGCCAGCTCGTGGAGCCAGACCAAGCCTCGGGTGGGATGCAAGAAACGATATTCGACAGCGATCCGTTCCAACTCTCCTTCCAGAAGCTGCCGCTGTAATTCGACCACTCGATCCCGGTCGTCCGGATGAACGTGTTGAGCCCAATAATCGAGGGCTCGGGCGTCATCCTCGGGGGGAATCCCGAGAATGGAGCGCGCGCGTTCGTCGAAATAGGCAAGCTCTGGTTGGAGGCGCAGCTCGTACAGGCCCAGGGCCGCGACCTCGATCGCCGCGGAAAGCCGGGCCTCGCTTTCACGGAGCGATCGCTCTGCGCGTTTGCGGAGGGTGATGTCGCGCATAGCGCCGCGCATCACGATTGCTTTGCCGCGCTCATCAAACTCGACTCGGCCGTAGCCTGCGACCCAGCGGGTTTCTCCGCTGGGCTGGGTGATTCGATACTCGCTTTCGTAATCCTCCTTGCTCGAAAGCGCTGCCTGGACCCGCTCCCGCATCCTTTCCCGGTCGTCCGCGTGGACCACTTCCAGGAAGTGAGAAAAGTTTACAGCTTTTGCATCGTTGAGGCCGAAGAGCGCCCTGCCTGTGTTGTTCAACCAGATGTCGTCGCGCGGGATGTTCCAGGTCCACAGACCGAGGTTGCCGGCACTCGCCGCGAGACTCATTCGCACCTCGCTCTCACGCAAAGCCGACTGAGATCGCCGTTCCTCTTCGATAAGAATCGCCAGAAACAAAAGAGGGATGGCGGTGACGAGCAAAAACATTTGTAAGGCCAGCGCATTTTCGGCCGGGCTTTGCATAAGGAACGGGCCACGACCGTGCATCGTTCCCCAGATTGCCTGGAAAGTAATGATCAGGACCGAGGCGCTCGTTCCGGTGAGTCCAAAGCGGAGTGCCGCCCAAACCAGAAAAGGGATCGGCGCATAGAGAAAGATGGGTGACGTTTCCGGCCCCGCGGGCAAAGTGCCGAAGGCAAACGCACCAACGGTCAGAAGACCCACTCCGAGAACGGCCCCCTCGAACAGCCGCGCGGCCGCGATCTTTCTCCAGGGACCAATGAGATGGTGGACGCCGAGAAGGATTGCAGGCACCAGCACCACAGCGGTGACGGCATTGGAGATTCCCAGATTGCGCCACTCGATCCAGTAATAGGTTCCAAAGTGATTGGAAATGGTGAAGGCGGCGCCCCAAAAGGCGCTTCCAAAAGGAACGATCACCCCCGCAACGAGCACGAAGACGACCGCGTCCCGGAGCGTGACTGCGTTCAACGGAGACTTGATGAAGAGGCGAATCAGGGCCGCGGTAGCAACATTCTGGAAGGCATCGAACGCCTCACAGTGGAGCGCGTACAAGGGCGGCCAGTGTGCCTGCTGTGTCGCGAGGAAATGCGCGCCCGCCGCAGCCAGGGTGTAGGCCCACCAGTGCCGGCTCGGGACCAGGAGGAGGATGGAAACAAGAACGGCGTGCGGCGGAAAAAAAAGGGAGACCTTGCTGTTGGGAAAACAAAGAGCCCAGGCAACCTGGGTGGCTCCATAGTAGCAGGCGCCAGCGAACAAAACCTGAAGCAGGGTCCGACCAAAAGCTTCATGTCGTCCCAGCTTCTCGGGGGCAACGTTACTGTGACCTCGCATTTTAGTGGTCAAGTCGACCAGACGACAGACCTACAGTTCAGAGTGGAGCAGTTGAACCGGCGCATCCAGCCATTTCGCAGCCGGGCCGTATTCCTTGAAAAGCCTCACTTTCAAGGGCGAGCGGTCGGTGACCAGGGCATGCAGTTTCACATATCGCGCGACCTCTGGATTGGTCGCGAGAATCGCGGACTTCAACGGTTCCCGCCCGATCCGCGAGAGACGGCGATAAAGGGCGAAATGAAAAACATATTTGAAAGTAAGGTCGACGGTATCGATGAGGGACAAGTCCGTGAACCGATTGAAGGGCCGGCCAAATCTTCCTTCCTGGGCGGTAATGAACGCCAGGATTTTGTTGAGGACCGACTCACTCAGGACGCCGCGGGGACGCCAGATGAAGAGCCTGGCGTCTTCCAGACACTCGAGCCCGGGCGGCGCGTTCATCACGCTCATCTTTGGCGCGCTCCCTTTAGCCGGAAGCGGCGAGAAGGGCGCTAGCGATAATAGTGTCCATAGAAGCCGCCGTAGAAACTCGGTCCCCAGGCGTTCCATTCATTCATGCGACTGTGATTCATTTGGGCCGCCATCAGGTCGTCATTTCTCATCTGCCGGGCTAACCGGAGTTGTTCGTAGGCGTGAAACTCCTTCGGGGTCCCGACATAGGCCTGGTTGGGCGTCGCCGCCGGCTGCACATAGAACGTTTTTCCCTTCCAGGTGATTAACGAAAGGTGCCCTGCTGGCAATGATTGCAGCAGCTCCTGCTTCTTCGGAGTGTCGGCGTTAACCAGCTTGAAGCCGGCCGACGTCAGCATGTCGACATGGGATGTCTCGGTGGTGGCGCAACCGGTCGCCAGCACGAGCAGGGCGATGATTGAAAGGATCGTGAGTGGCTTGAAGATTTGTTTCATGTTTTGTCCCTGTTGAGGACATCACCATGAGTTCCGCCAGAAAGCCGGTCTATACGACCTTAGTCCCATCCCGGAGCGCGCGGCTAAGACAATTGTCGCAGGTTTCGGGCTTCGACCTTCCTTCGTCATTCGGATTTCGTCATTTGCCGACTCCTGCCGGATAAGACCAAGGTCCGATAGCCGGCCCTCGCCGCGCTTCATAACCTCCCAGGCATGGCGCGAATTTTCCCATGGTCCTCGGCGGCAATCCTCGGCGCGTTTCTACTCGTCGCGGGCTGTAGCAAAACCTTTGAGAACGCCGCGACCGAAGTGGTGGATCAAAGTTACCCGCTCGATCCGACAGCGCGCCTGACGATCCGAAATCTCAACGGCTCGATCTCCATCCAAGGAGCCGACACCGCGGAGCTAAAGCTGCACGCGATTAAGAAAGCAGGCAGCTCAGCGCAGCTCCGGAACATCACCATCAATGTTGCGGTCGAGACCGGCTCCGTTTCCATTGCGACGAGTGTCGTTCCCCAAACAAAGAGATCGCCTCTCGGCTCCATCGGGACGGTGGATTACGAACTGATTGTCCCGCGGACGGCGCGGATCGCCCGTCTCGATCTGGAAGATGGCAAGGTTCTGGTCGAAGGCATGGGAGGCGACGATGTCCGCGCCAACGTGGTGGACGGGCAGCTCACACTCCGGAATTGTTGCGCGAACCTTCACCTGACGTTAGCCAACGGCGATCTCGATCTTTCGTTCGAGCGTTGCGGCCCGCGTCCTTTCTTCGCCGAAGCGCAAATCACTCACGGCAGTGCGCGGGTTGCTCTGCCGCAGGACGCGTCCATCCGGGCCCGTGCCCAGACGATGAAGGGAAAAGTGATCAACGAGTTTACCGACATCGTGAACGTGAATGGCCGCTCGCTGCAAAAGGTCGATTTGTCGCTCGGGTCAAACACGCGCTCCGAACTGGCCATTCATGTGACGACCGGCGACATCCGACTGGTCGCGCTTAAGTCCAACGCCGTTACCGCATCGCAAACTGCGAGCGTTGCCGGCAGCGAATAGAGTCTGCTGGCTTTCTATAGCGGCGGTCTGTGACCGACGGTGGATTGACGCAGCCTGAGCCAATGACCGATCGGCGGTCATAGACCGCCGCTACAGAAGATTCCCTCGTTCCCAAACTCTGTTTGGGAACGCGTTTGTCTTCGAAACTCTGTTTCGCCGACGTGGCAACAGAGTTGCCGGGACTAGGTCATTCCCAAACAGAGTTTGGGAACGAGGAAACTCTGGATCCGAAGGCCTCTGTTATTTCTGTTTCCTCCTGTAAAACCCTATGAGCTCTTCGCCTGCGCCAACGCGTCGTGGACGGCGGCGAGGAATTGTTCGTCGTTGAAGGGCTTGATGAAAAAGGCGACGGGTCCGACGGCCATGGCGGTAGCCCGAGCGGCCAGATCGTCGCGCGCGGTGATGATGATGACTCGTGGCCGGGGCGTTATCGCGCAGGTCCGCGCGAGAATTTCCAGACCGGTGATTCCGGGCATCCAGATATCCGTCACGACAACGGGAACTGGATGGATGTTGGCGTATTCCAAAAACTCGTCTGGTTTGTTGAAGGCGCGCACCGGGATTCCATCAGACGCGAGCAGATACTGCATCGAGCGAAGGACGGACGCGTCGTCGTCCAGCAAACAGACTTCCAGCGGCGCTTGATCGACGAACGTTCTCACGCGGCTTCGCTTTTCGAGTCGCGACGCGCCGCGGGCAGATGAAAGGAGAAACGCGCGCCGCCATCGGGTGCATTGGCCGCGCTGATCTTGCCGCCGTGCATTTCAATAATGGAGCGGACGATGGTCAGCCCCATCCCCATGCCGGTCTGCTTGGTGGAGAAAAAGTGATCGAAAACTTTGTCTGGCCGGTCCTTTGGCAGGCCGGCGCCAAAATCGCGCACCGTGACTTCCGCGCTCTCGGCCTTAAGCGAACGAGTGGTGATAATAATCCGGCGTTCGGGGGGCGGAAGGCTTTCCACGGCGTCGAGCGCGTTCATGATGAGGTTGAGTAACACCTGCTGGATCTGGACCGGCGCCGCTTCGACCTGCGGGAGACTGTGATCCATCTCAGTTGCCACCACGCTTTCGCGCAACGAGATGTCGGAGCTGACCAGGCGCAAGGTATCCGCAATGACCGCGTTGAGATTGAGAGTGCTGCGGATGATGTGCTTGTCCTTCTGGACCAGCGCGCGAATCCCCCGAATGACTTCGCCGGCGCGCTGGCTGTCGGACACCATGTCGAGGAGCAACTGTTGCAAGAGAACCGGGTCGATATTGCCGCGCTCCAAAAAGCGGCGCGCGGCCGATGCATTATTCGCGATGGCGGTGAGGGGTTGATTCAATTCATGGGCGACGGACGCGGTGATTTCCCCCATCAAGGCCACGCGGTTCAGGTGCGACATCTCTTCGCGCTGGAGTTGCAATTGCAGCTCCGATTGCTTTTGGGCGCTGATGTCGATCGTCACGCCGATGAGCTCCAAAAGGTTTCCGTGTTCGTCCTGCAAACATCGTCCCCGGACAATCACCCACCGGGTCTGGCCGTAAGGCAGCACAAGGCGGTGCTCCGATTCGAAGGTCCCCCCCGAAGCGCAGGCGTGATCGAAAGCTGCGTCGACTGCGGCGCGTTCCTCGGGATGGACGCGGGCGCAGATGAGGTCGCGATTCAACGCCAGGTTGGAATCAAAGCCGTAGAGCGCGCGCCCATTGTCGCTCATCCAGGCGGTTTGTTGTTCCGGATAGATGACCCAGAACGCCAGGTGCGCCGATTCGGCCGCGAGATTGATCCGGGCCTCGCGCTCCCGCAACGTCTCTTGCGCTCGCTGGCGCTCGATCGCGATCCCGGCGATGTGGGTCGCGATCTGGGTCAGGCGCAGCTCTTCCGGTTCCGGGCCGCGTGTCTCCTCACGGTACATCGCGAATGAACCCAGCACCTCGCCATTCGCCGATAAAATCGGCGTCGACCAGCAGGCGCGCAGGCCGCAGATTTCCGCCAGCTCCCGGTAGTCCGCCCAGAGCGGATCGGTAAAAACGTCTTTCACCACCACCTGCTTGCGCAGATACATGGCCGTTCCACAGGAGCCGTTCCGCGGCCCGATCGGCGCGCCGTCGACCGCTTTCACATAAGTCTCGGGCAAATTCGGCGCGGCGCCGTGTTGGACACGTTTTCCATCGCGCGCCAGGAGCAGAATGGAACAGCGCAGTCCGTCGGCCTGGCCCTCCATGAGGAGAACAAGGCTCGTGAGAATTTCGGCCAGAGTGGCGTTGGCGGCTATCATTTCCAGAACCCGGCTTTGATCGAAGAGAAAAAATTCTTCCTTCTTAACTTCTGTGATGTCGCGGCAAACGACCACCCCACCTGACAGCTCGCCTTCGGGCCCCCTTAAAGGGCGCCCGGTGATCCGAGTCCACAATCCATTAGGGACTCTTTCGTGTCGGACGAAAATCTCCACATTGTCCACCTCCTCCCCGCGAATCGATCGCGTGAGCGGTATTTGATCTGGCGGAAGAGGCGTGACCCTGTCGGGGAGAAAGAGACCGTACTCACGGGACCATTCGCTTGGCGAAATTTTCGTCGCCCCCCGACCGAACATGCGCTCGGCTGCCGGATTGAAGACGAGGAATTTGCCCTCCTTGTCGGCGACGACGACGGCGTCACCCATGCTCGAGAGGATCGATTCCTGAATCTTGTTGGAACGAGAAAGCTGTTCCGTTCGCCGGGCTACTTTTTCCTCCAGCTCCTCACGGCGCTTGCGCAACGTCTGCTCTAGCTCCCGCTGATCCGTGACATCGGTGTTAGTGCCGAACCAGCGCACAACCAAACCTTCTTCATCGCGGATAGGAAGCGCACGAGAGAGAAACCAGCGAAACTCGCCGTCCTTCCTCCGAAGGGGAAAAGTATCGTCCCACGGCTCACCGGTGGCGAAGGCCCGCTTGATCCGTTCCACCACACGTCCCACTTCTTCGGGATGATGGACTTTCTGCCAGCCCCAGCCCTGCATTTCCTCCAGCGTGGTCCCGGTGTAATCGTACCAACGCTGGTTGTACCAAAAAATGTAACCGGAGGCGTCAGCCATCCACGCCAGTTGCGGGATGGAATTGGCGAGAACGTAGAACTGTTCGTCTGAGGCGAGCGGCGTTTGCGCTCGCTGCGGTTCGCGCGATGTCTCCTCGCCCCGATCTGGGGCGTTCATTCGGTACTCCTGCAGGCCAACGCGGCGCGAACGGCTCCGAGAAACTGGCCGTCGTCGAAAGGCTTGCTAAAAAACGCGACCGCGCCCGCGCGGAGGACCTCTTCCTTCATCTTCGGATCTTCCCGGCCAGTGATCACGATCACGCGCGTGTGAGGTGAGTGCGCGGCAATTCGGGCTTGCACTTCGAGGCCGCTCATCTCGCCCATCAGCAGGTCGAGCACGACCAGAGGCACGGCGTTTGTCTGCACGTGAGCGAGAAAATCCTTCGGCTTATCGAACGAGCGCGCTGAGAAGCCGTCCGACGCGAGCAAACGTCCGATTGATTTCAGGACGGCGGAATCGTCATCGACGAGACAAACAATTTCTGGCGCGGGTTTTTCGCTGGTCATCATGGGCAAACGCTCCCGCTAAACGCCGGAGCAACCGCCAGATTAGCGGTCGCGCCTGAGCCGGATATTGGCCTTTAGTCCCATGCGGCGCGGCCAAGGAGCGGCGGCCTTGAGACCGCCGACCGAAAACGGTCCCGCAGTCGCGGGATAAACCGCCGCTCCTTGTTGAACGCGCTTTCGGCGCTAACCCGATACGTCCGCCGGCGAGATGCCGGCGGTCTGGGTAAGACGAACCAGATCTGGGACCGAGGTGAGTCCCAGCTTCTGCATCACGCGGCCGCGGTGAACCTTGACCGTCTTCTCCGCGGTTTTCAGTTCCGCCGCGATCTGCTTATTCAACATTCCGATAATAACAAAGCGCAGGACTTCGAATTCGCGCGGCGTCAGCTTATCGATCAGGCCGCGCGCTCGGCGCCGTTCCGCGCGCTTCGCCAGCTGGTCCTTGCCGCGGAGCAACGCTTTCTTCACCGCTTCGATCAATTCGTCGGCGTCGAAAGGTTTCAGGAGAAAATCGACGGCGCCATCCTTCATCGCCTGCGTGGCCGTCGGGACGTCGCCATGGCCGGTAATGAAAATAATCTGCTCGCAGCCGCCGCGCGCCTCGAGCTCCTTTTGCAGGCCAAGCCCGTTCAAGCCCGGCATCCGCACATCGAGGACCAGGCAAATCGGCCCTGCGAAAAGTTCGCGCGCCAGGTAGTCCTCGGCCGAGGCAAAAGTTTCCGCGGCATAACCGGCCGATCCGAACAAGCGCCGTAACCCGCGCCGGACCGATTGGTCGTCGTCTACGATCCCAACCAATTCCCCGGCCGCGCTCATGCCACCTCTTGAGCATCAGATGCGGGCCGCACCGGCAGACGAAACCAAAAGCGCGCGCCGTCTTCGGTATTCTCCGCGCTCAACTCTCCTCCATGAGCTTCGACGATTGACCGCACAATAGTCAGGCCCATCCCCATTCCATTGGGTTTGGTCGAATAGAAGTGGGCAAATACTTTATCGAGGTTGTCCTTGGGAAGGCCGCAGCCGTAATCGCGCACGCTCACCGAGACAAACCCATCCGGTTCCAGTTTTGTGCACACGACGACGCGGCGTTTCTCCGCGGGAATGGAATGCATCGCCTCCAGCGAATTCATCAACAGGTTAAGGAGGACCTGCTGCAGATGAAGCGGATCCGCCACCACCACCGGAAGATTCGGCTGCAGTTCGGTCTCCACCGTTGTCGTCCTTCCAAGCAGATCGGAATTGAGCAGACGCAAAACTTCGCGCACGATCTCGTTCAGGTTTACTTCAAGTCGCGCGCCTTCGCTTTTCCGGACGAAATGATGGATGCCGTGAATAATAGCTCCTGCGCGCCTGGCGTCCGCGGACACGTCGGCCAGCAGCTCTTGGAACATCTCCACGTCCGGCGGACCTTGGGCGAGCATCCGAGTTCCGGCGGCGGCATTACTGGCAATCGCAGTCAGCGGCTGATTTAATTCGTGCGCGAGCGAGGCGGTGAGCTCGCCCATGGAGGATACCCGGCTCATCCGGGCCATCTCGGTGCGTTGGAGGCGCAACTCCAGGTCCGCTTTCACTTGCGCGGTAACGTCGATCGCCACGCCAATCAATTCGTTGATTTGCCCGCGCTCGTTGCGGATATAACGCCCGCGCGAGATCAGCCAGCGCGTCTCCTCGTCGGGTCGAAGCAAGCGATATTCAAATTCAAAAGTGGGCGACGCGGCCCGGGCGCGCTCGATCGCTTCGCCCAACGCATCTCGATCTTCCGGATGCACTCGAGAGAGAAACAGCTCGCGGGTCAGATGTTCGCCCGGTTCAAAGTCGAACATGGCGCGGCCCTGGTCGTTCATCCACGATTCCCCCCGCTCGAAGTCGATGCTCCAAAACGCAAGGTTAGCCGATTCGGACGCGAGGCTGATGCGTTCGTCCCGCTCCCGGAGCGTCATGGCGTCTCTCCTTCGTTCCTCGATGACTCCGGCCAAAAGCAGGACGGGCACCGACATCACGATGAGGAAAATCTGAATCGAAAGCGCGTTTTCTCCGGCCGACCTTGTCGTAAACGGACCGTACCCATGGCCGGCGCTCCAAATGGCGAGAAAGGTCACCATGCAGATGGCCGCGCTGACGCCACGCGAGCCGAAGCGCACGGCCGCCCAGATCAAAAACGGCATTGGCAAATACAGCAGTGCAGTGTCCGCGGCGGGCGCCACCCCATAGAAGACGATTGTCTGAACCGAAAGGAGGGCGACAACCAGCAACGCTCCTTCGAGAAGTCGCGCCCGCCGAATCCCGCCCAGCCAGGCGAGGCCGTCTCCACTCCACGTCACAATAAAAGGGACCAGAGTTATCGAGGCCAGAACGTTCGAGGTAAAGCGGATCCGCCAGACTTCCGAATAACTGTCGCTTCCCCACTGGTTCAGGCCGACGAAAGCCGCATCAAGAAAGGAAGAGACGAATGGCCCCAATAGCGCCGCGAAGACGAGAAAGATTCCGACGTTGCGCAGCCGATCGAATCGCATCCGATGATCGACCAGGTAGCGGACGCAGCCCGCGCCGATGAGGGCCTCGCACGAATTGCTGATGAACCAGGATAGACTCATTGCCAGCGGGACGCCGCTTTTCAGTTGCGCCGCCAAATGGGCGGGGAAGGCAGCCAGCAGGATCAGCCACCAAGAACGAACCGGCGTGAGAAGAAGCGCCGCCAGCAAAATGGAATTCGGCGGCCAAAGGACAGATATCCGGTGCGGTTGAAGGGTCAACGCAAATCCAATTCTTGCCCCGAGATAGTAGGCGACGAAAACGACGATCGCCGCGACCCATTGAGGCCGCCCGGTGATTCGCGTTCGCGCTGTTGGGAAGGCTGCCCCCGCATCAAATGCATTGCGCACTTCCGCCAGTGACTGCGGCCAGCTGTCCAAGAAGAGCGTCGCGCGCATAAGAAGATCCGACACAGGCTCCAGAACTATCAGTGCGCCGGCCTTCCTGCAATCCTTGTCCGTAAGGATTTCGCCTAGATCAGTCGTCGTTCCGAAACACGTAGATCGATTCGCCGATGATAGCTTCCGGCGTCCGGTGGCGAAACCGATCGAAGGTGTTGACCCGGACCTCCTCAGAAACGCGTTTCCCGTCTCTCTCATAAGATGGAACGGTGGAGCCGTTCAGGAAACTGGCGCCGAGCGCAAGGTAACGCGGCGGAGGCTCTGCCTTGCTCAAAGCATCGATGTAATTGACGCCGTAGAAATCGAGCGTCGCAAAGCCGCCGAGAAGGAGGGCACGGACGCGAGACTCGCCCCGAGCGCGCAACCACGCCGCCAGCTTCTTGGCATCGTCGCCCCACTCGATGTTTGAATCGGAGAGATACCACCAATGCGGGCGCGCGAAGGCGAACTGGTTCAGGTAGGACATATGGTTGGGATACGAGCGAACCATCTCAATAGCCATCCAGCCTGTAACGATAGTTGTGGCTGCCGCGCGAAAATGACGCAGCGCATTCAACAATCCAACTGACAGCAGCACAAAGAAGACATAGCCCGGAAGGTAGTAGCGGACCCCGATGTCGATCGGACTTAGCATCAACAGGATGGTGTAAGAGATCACGGGGACTAAAAGAAACAGCGCCCAGCGTTCCCGAAACCGAAGCAGACGATGAGCAGCCCAGGCCAGGCCTGCCAGCGAGGTCACGAGAAACGGGACAGGAGCTTTCAGGCAGAAGGCGACGGGGAAGTAATACCACCAGCCGTGGTTGCTATACATCCCCAGGAGCCCGGCCGAGTGGCCCGCCCGGCCATGCTGGAGTTGCCAGAGAACGCCCATCAGGAAGTCCGCCGGCAAAACGAAGCGCAACATGCGGACGCTGTTGGAGAGGAGAGAAGCGGAGCCGGGAAAACATTCCGCGATCCATTTGAAATCGCCCTCCGTTAAGGCGCGATGGTAGAAAAAGTAGGTCGCATTGATTACGACCAGAATAACGACCGCGATGACCAGCGCGTGTCGCAGAAGAAGGCGCCGCCGCGTTGTTCGAACCCATAAGACCGCCAGGACTACAGCGAGCGCCGGGCAAATGACGAGCATCGAAAATTTCGAGAGCAACGCTACGGCAATCGCTCCGCCGAGCGCGATAGCACCTTTCCAACTGGGCGCGCCGATATAGCGGTAAAGCGCGAACACAGTCAGGAGAAGGCCGAAGGCTGCGGGGATATCAGTCTGCACGACGCGGCCGTGGGCGAGAATGGTTGGTTCGAGCGCGAACAAAGCTACCGCCAGCAGCGCCGCGCGCGGTCCGAACAAGTCGCGCGCAAAAACAAAAACAAGAACACCGAGCGCAAGCGTCAGCGCGATCATCGGGACGCGGCTCCAGAAACAAATCTTTTTGAAGAGCGGCGCGTTATCCTGCCAGAAATGGCTCGTGTAGGCCCAATCGTGCTGGTCGTTTCGGCCGGCGGGATCGGTCGACGCCGGCGACCATTTATTTGGCTGAATGAAAAGCAGCGGGAGCCCGGCGAGAAGCTTACAAACCGGCGGATGCTGGGCGATGAGGTGCGCCTCGTCGGCGACGTAGTGATAGTAAGCCGCCGGAATCAGGACTACTTCGTCGGTCGTTATGCTTTTCCGGGCGATGACGGAGAGAAGGTTGACCGCCATCACGAGCAGGATGACCGCAGCGAGCAGCTCAAACCTGGACCAGGCGAAACGAACGCGAGGCTGAACGACCTGGTTGCCGGCGGAATGCACGAGCGGCATCTTATTCGTTCCGCCTGCCAGGGCGAGCGCGATTCGGCGACGCCGCCTCGGGCAAAGATTGCTTTTAGTTTGTCAGCGCCCCGCCCTCAGTTGATCGTCCGCGCGATGAAATTTTTCGCGGTTCGCTTTTTGATCCTGTCGCTCGCGCTGGCCGCTTCGGCGTTTGGCGGCAATAGCGTGGTGAATTTGTCCCACTACGACCTGATGCGGGTCGATTTCGAAGCGATGAAGCGCGAGGGCGTGGTCGGCGTGATCCACGAAGCGACTTATCCGCGCTTCGATCGCGACTCTTATTACGGGACGCGCCAGACGGCGGCCACGCGCGCCGGTCTGTTGTGGGGCGCCTACCATTTCGGCGATGCGACCGATCCCATTAAACAGGCGGAGCATTTCCTGAAAGTCGTCGGCTCCAATTGGCGCGGCCCGTCCGCCCAGCCCAGCGGCGTCCTGCTCGTGCTCGATTTCGAAAAGAACGGCCACTATCCCGGCGGCACCATGCGCGCCGACCAGGCGGCCAGTTTTGTCGAGCGCATCAAACAGCGCACCGGAAAATATCCGGGCGTTTATGGAAGCGAGAACCGTCTCCGCGCCGTGTTGAACGCGCCGGGCGTGAGTCCCGCCGACAAGGCGAGCCTCGGGAACTGTTGGCTCTGGATCGCGAACTACCATTATCAGCCGACGGCCAGCTCGCCCTGGAGCAACTGGCGGCTGTGGCAATACACCGGCGACGGCAAGTGCGACCTGCGCCCGCGCTCTTCCTATCCGATCCGGGTGGCCAACATCGCTCGCGCCGAGCGCAACATTTTCCGGGGCAGTAACGAAACGCTGGCCGCGTGGTGGGAAGAACACGCCTGGGTCCCGGCGGAATAGTTTTCGGCGCGATGGATCAACGAACCCAGGACCTCGTTGCCAAAGTCCCGCAGATAACGCTCGGGTTCTGGATCATTAAGATCCTCGCCACGACCCTCGGCGAGACGGGCGGCGACGCGGTGACGATGTCGTGGCTGGGCGAGACTACCGACGAAGCGACGGGCCGCGGTTACCTTATCGGGACTGCAATCTTCGGCGTCATTTTCGTTGGCGCCGTCTTTGCCCAGATTCGCGCGAAGAATTTCCACCCGTTCCTTTACTGGTTCACGATCGTCGCCACCACGACTGTCGGCACCACGCTCGCCGACTATTGCACTCGCTCGCTCGGGATCGGGTACGCCGGCGGTTCCACGATTTTGCTGGTGCTGGTCGTTGCGTCGCTCGCGATCTGGCGCTGGTCCACCGGAAGCATTTCGATCGAGACCGTGAACACGCCGAAGGTCGAAATCTTTTATTGGGTCACGATCATGTTCTCGCAGACTCTCGGCACTGCGCTGGGCGATTGGGTCGCGGACACGAAAGACATGGGGTATCTCGGCGCCGCCGCCATTTTCGGCGGGCTTCTCCTCCTCACCGCGCTTCTCTATTACTTCACGAGTATTTTCCGCGTCCTTTTATTTTGGGCGGCGTTCATCCTCACTCGGCCGCTCGGCGCCGTCGTCGGCGATTTTCTCGATAAACCGCACGCCGCGGGAGGGCTCGCCCTCAGCCGTTATGGCGCAACCCTTTCGCTCCTGGTCGCGATCGTCGCGCTGATCCTGATCTTTCCCCAAAAGCCGGCGTCAAAAGCGCATTGATTCAGAACAGGAACTGCAGACCGGCATACCCGATCCACGCCCGGGCTTCCGGCGAACGGAGCTCGTGGCCTAACGAGCCGATGAAGATGCAATGGTCGTTCAGCTTTTGGCGAAGGCCGACGTTCGCGCCCAGCTCGCCGTCGCTCAAATTCGTGCGGCTCATGCCATGCAACTCCGCCATCACCGCCGACGTCTTCGTTACATCCACCGCAACGACGATTCCGTAAATCCATTGGGCGGGGCCGGCCGTGCTGACCAGTGGTCCCCATTCGAGGTCGACATCGAACCCCGGAAACGCTTTCGCGAACTGCAGTGGAATCTGGAACCGCGTTCCTTCCTCCGCCAGGCCGCGCCGGGCCGCTGATCCCGAGAGGTTGAAGATCACTCGCGGAAACATCGACATCGTGAGGCCCGTCCGCTGGTCGTCCAGGAACCGCCATTTCACCGCCGCCTCGGTTCCTCCAAGGCCGCCGATTGCTCCGTGATCGCTGCGCTTCAAAAGCGCCGGCCCACCTTGCAGCGTCAACTGAATCCGATCACCCAGGCCATAATTGATATCGATCCCGGGAGCGTCCAACGCGGTCTCGCCCGCTCGATGCTCGCACGCGATCGCGAGATTGATCTCGAACTTCCCGTTGCCGGGCGTGCCCGGATCGTCCGTGATCATCGGCGGTCCGCCCTGGCCGCTGGCCTTGACGACGGCCAGCAACCAAACCGCCACCGCCATGAACTTACGGCTGCGCGGGATCACTCGGCCCGTAAACCAAGAGCTTCATTGTACTCGGAATCATCTTCGGCCGGGTAGGGGAGGCGCCCGGTGACGGTGTCGCGGCCGGCTCGAATTGCGCCGACGGCAAATAGATCCGGTGCGTCTTTGGATCGACTGCCATGGTCCGCGCGCTGCGCTCGGTTTTCAGAGTCTGCACCGTCGTCAGCTTATCGCCCTCTTCTTTCGCGATCGTCGTCGTTCCTTCGCCGCACGATGCGAACGCGAGCTGAGTTGCATCATCGAACGCGCAGCCATCCACGCCCGCGCCGATCGGCACGCTGCCGACGACTTTGCCGCTGGCCGTGTCGAGCATCTCCATCATTTTGTTATGGCAGGTCGCGAACAATCGATGGTGCGCCGCGTCGAGCGCGATCGCGGTCGGTTCGGTTCCCGGCGCCAGCGGCCATCGCGCCACCACTTCATGTTTCGCCGCGTCGATCACCGCGACTTCGCTTTTGTCCTCGAGGTTCACGTAAATCCTGCCGGCCGCGTCATCGCTCACCCCGAATTCCGGCTCGCCTTCCAGTGGCACCGTCGCGACTACCTTCGCGGCCTTCGCGTCGATCACCGTCGCGGAATTTCCGCTGTGATTGAAAATGTAAACCTCTCCGCGTTTCGCATCGTAAGCGAACGCATCCGGGTTCGCCCCCGTGTCGATTTTCGAAATCGTCTTCAGCGTTGCGAGGTCGACGACGCTCGATTTGTTTTCCTTGCCGTTCGTCGAGAATCCGCGGTTCAGTTCTGGAACCGGAATGAACCCATGCACGCCCGGCGTCTCGGCGATCTCGCCCGCCACCGCGTTCTTTTCCAGATCAACCACGACGACCTTCGTCGCGTGCGAGAGGTAAAGCCGCTTCGCCGCCGAATCGATCGTCAAAATATCCCAGCCGCCTTCGCCGCCGATCGGGATTTCGTTCAGGAATTTGTAAACGTCACCCGCTGCCGCGGCCTGCAGCGCGAGCGCGCCGGAAACCGCCCATACCGCCCGTCGTAGTCGCATCCCGCACTGCTACGGCGATTTTTCGCGCGACGCTACTGCCGCAGATGTTTCGCCGTCCGTCCCCGCAACACGGCCAGAATCTCCGCCACGCAACTGACCGCGATCTCCGCCGGCGAATCGGCGTCAATATCGAGCCCGAGCGGCGCGTAGACCGACTTCAATTTCTCGTCCGGAACGCCGCGGGCCCGCAGGCGATCGAAGACCTGCAGAACTTTTCGCCGGCTCCCGATCATCCCGATGTAACCGGCGCCGCTTTGCTCGAGGGCCGCGGCCAGAGCTTCGCCATCGATCTCGTGATTGCGACTCACCAGGACCAGCGCCTCGTCGCTCTGCCAGGAATGCGATGAAATGAATTCACGCGGCGACACATCGGAAATTCCCGCGACCGCCGGCGGCAGATCGGCGAGCAGTTCGCCGCGATCGTCGATCATGGTCACGAAGAGACCGCACTCCGCCGCGAGCCGGGCAATGGCGCACGCACAGTGGCCGGCCCCGATGAGAAACAACGACTCGCCCGTGACCTGCGGCTCGATGAAGACCGTCACTTCCCCGCCGCAAATCGCGCCGAACGAATCGGTTTCGCCTTCGCGCAACGGATAGGTTTTCAGCAACGGCTTTTTCAGTTCGATTGCCGCCTGCGCTTCCGCGATCACCAGCGATTCAAATTTTCCGCCGCCAATGGTTCCGCTGCTGCGTCCATCGGCGTAAACGAACATCTTCGAGCCCGGCGCGCGCGGCACCGAGCCGGTCGTCGCCGCGACTGTCACGACCGCGAAAGCGTCACGCATCGCGCGTCACGGTCGCGCGGATATCGCCGTGCGGTTCGTCGGTTGGAACAAAGACCTCGTTGTTATTCTCGAGGCCAAACGGCGCGAGGTTAATGAGGAGGCAATGCTTGTTCGGCATGGCGAGATCGAGTTCGGAAATTTCCGCGCAGGCGGCGAGCGCGGCTTCGCCCATCTGGAACAACGTCGTTTGCGCAGAGGGACTGTAATTGTTCGCGAACACTTTCAGCATCGCGGAAAGAATCGCGTCGTTCGCCCGGCTATAGCTGCCCGGCTGATTCCGGAAGGTCCAGGTCGCGCTGAACGACGTCGCGAGGATCCGGTCCGCGGTTTCCGGCAGAGTCGTGAACTCGTCCTTCGGATAATTCTCGAAGCCCGACCCAGTCGATTTCAGGATGACGAGGTCGCGAATTCCAGAGCGGACCGTTTTAGTTGTTCGATCGCACGTCACCCGGCAAAACGTCCTGGCTTCGCTCCCGGCCTTGAACGAGTGCGCGTGTGGCTGGCCATCGACCGCCAGCCGTTCCCAGGGCCGCTCGGAGATTTCGATCTCGGCCACGCGCACCTGTTCGTAACGCGACAGGAGATGTTCGGCCGCGATCAGCCCGAAGCGTTCGATCTCCTGCGCCAGGTGTTGGCGCGCGAGAATGTTGATCGTGTTCTTGATCGTGTCCGTCGGCACCACCTTCGTGTTGTCGCCGTTCGTGTAGGAGGATTCGAAATCGCCCTGCAGGCGCGCGGCGACCTCGAGGTCCTTGAGGGTGTGGACCGGGCCGTCCCGCAAAACCTTCAGCACCCGCACGCGTGCCTTGCCGTAACGATGACTGGTCAGCTTCGCCATTGCGCCTTACGCCTAATTCATTTACTCCCACAAGGCGATGGCAAAGCTCGCCGAGTTGAACGCGCTGGATCGCGTGGAATTCGTTCGCGCGGTCGGGCCGGTTTTCGAGCACTCGCCCTGGGTCGCCGCGCGCACCGAAAGCCAGCGGCCGTTTGAATCGCGCGAAGCTCTGCATGCCGCGCTGGTGGCAACGGTTCGCAGCGCGAGCGAGGACGAGAAGCTCTCCCTCATCCGGGCCCATCCCGATTTGATCGGCAGCGATGAACTCACCGCCGCCTCGCAGGCGGAACAGGCCAGCGCCGGCCTGCAGGACGCGACCGCCGACGAGGTCATCCAGTTCCGTGAATTCAATCGGCAATACCGGGAGCGCTTCGGATTTCCCTTCGTGATCTGCGCGCGATTGAATAAGAAAGAAGCGATCGCGCAGGCGTTTCCGGTCCGGCTGCGAAACTCGCGCGAACAGGAAATGGAAACCGCGCTCCAGGAAATCGCAAAAATTGCCGAGCTGCGTTTGAAGGACCTCGTGGAATGAGCGGCCTGACCACCCACGTCCTCGATACGATGCGCGGCATCCCCGCGGCCGGAATGACGATCGAGCTTTGGTCCGTCGATCAACCGAAGCTGCTCAAGAGCGTCCAAACAAATTCGGACGGCCGCGTCGATGAGCCGTTGCTCGCCGGCGGCCAGACGCGGACTGGAAACTACGAGCTCATCTTTTTCGTCGGCGATTATTTCGGCGAACGGCGTTTCCTGGATCGCGTCCCGGTCCGGTTCGTCATTTCAGACGCCGCGGCGAAGTATCACGTCCCGCTACTCGTCTCGCCGTGGTCGTACATTACTTACCGCGGCAGCTAACACCGAAGGGAAATCCCAAATCCCAATGGCCAAATCTCAAACAATTTTCAAAGTCCAAAACGCTCAAAAAGACAGAGAACGGCGTCGGACTTTGGGATTTGAGATTTGCTTGGGATTTGGGATTTGGGATTTGGGATTTCCGCGGCGCTGATGAGCTCGGCAGATCCGACAGCCATTCCGCCGGCCGGCCTCGTCGATCTCGCGTCGGCCCGCCTCGGCGGCGCGGCCCTTCTCGCCAACGACGAGTTTTTCGCCGAGAAAGAAAACCTCCTCAAAGCCGGGCGCGGAATTTTCATCGCCGACAAGTACACGGACCGCGGGAAATGGATGGACGGCTGGGAGACGCGCCGGCGCCGCAGCCCCGGCCATGATTGGTGTGTGGTGAAGCTCGGCCTGCGCGGCATCATCAAACAGGTCGACATCGACACGAACCATTTTCTCGGGAACCACCCACCCTTCGCCTCCCTCGACGCCGTCTGCCTGGCCACTCCGTTTCCCAGTGACGCCGGCGAGGCCGAGGCAATTTCGTGGTCGCCGATTCTCGCCAAGTCACCGCTCAATCCCGGGTCGCAGAATCTTTTCGCGATCGCCAGCGATCAATGCTGGACCCATGTGCGGCTGAATATTTTTCCGGACGGCGGGGTGGCGCGGCTGCGCCTCTACGGCATCGTCGTGCCGGACTGGAGCAGGGTGAAACCCGGCGAGGTCATCGACCTGGCGGCGGTCGAAAACGGCGGCGTCCCGCTCGCCTGCAGCGACATGTTCTTCAGCTCGATGAACAACCTCATCATGCCCGGCCGTTCCGAGAACATGGGCGACGGCTGGGAAACAAAACGCCGGCGCGGTCCCGGGCACGACTGGATCATTCTGCGGCTCGGATTACCCGGCGCGATCCGCAAAGTCGAAGTCGACACGAATCACTTCAAAGGGAATTACCCCGACAGCTGCTCGATCGAAGGCTGCGCGGCGCCCGGCGCTTCCACCGAAGATCTCGCCGGCCCGGCCACGGAGTGGAAGGAAATTCTCCCGATGACAAAATTGCAACCGCATACCCGGCATTTTTTCGAGAAGGAGCTTTCGCCGATGGACGATTGCTCCCACGTCCGTCTGAACATTTATCCCGATGGCGGGGTGAGCCGGTTGCGGGTGTGGGGAATGCCAACAATGACGAAGCACGAATGACGAATGACGAAGGAATGACGAACGCACGCGCATTCCGGGCTTCGGCATTCGGACTTCCTTCGTCATTCGTCATTCGGATTTCGTCATTGGTTCCATGAGCGACTTCGATTTGCTCGTGCGCGGGTTCGACCGCGACATTGGGATTAGCGACGGTCACTTCGCCGCTCTCGCCCCGAACTTGTCCGGCTCCGCCGACTTGGAGATCGACGCCACCCGTCTCACCATTTTCCCCGGCGTGATCGACGCTCACGTTCATTTCAACGAACCGGGCCGGACGGATTGGGAAGGATTCGCCACCGGTTCGCGCGCGGCCGCGGCCGGTGGAACCACGACGCTGTTCGAAATGCCGCTGAACGCGCATCCGCCCACCACGAATCGAGAAGCGTTCGAATTGAAACGCGCCGCGGCTGAGGCCAGCTCGGTGGTGGACTTTGGTCTCTGGGGCGGATTGGTCCCGGGAAACATCGGCGATCTCGAAGCGCTCCGCGATTGCGGGGTCGTCGGCCTCAAGGCGTTCATGTGTAACAGCGGTATTGGCGACTTTCCGCACGTGGACCTGGCGACGCTCCGCGCGGGAATGGAAAGGGCCGCTCAGCTCGATTTGCTCGTCGCCGTTCATGCCGAGTCCGAGGAAATGACCGCCGCCTTGACCGGGGCGGCGCGCGCCGCGGGCAAAAGCAAGGTCCGCGATTATCTCGATTCACGGCCGGTCGCGGCGGAACTGGAAGCAATCAGCGCCGCGATCGACCTCGCCGCCGAAACGGGCTGCCGATTGCACATCGTTCATGTGAGCTGCGGCCGCGGTGTCGCGCTGGTGGCCGAAGCGCGAGCGCGAGGGATCGATGTGACGTGCGAAACTTGCCCGCACTATCTGGTGCTGACGGACGAAGACATGGAGCAGATCGGCGCCGTCGCCAAGTGCGCGCCGCCTCTTCGTTCGCGCGACGATCGACGCGAGTTGCACGAACGGCTCCCCGACATCACCACCATCGGCTCCGACCATTCGCCTTCCCCGCCGGAGCTGAAGGAACCCGAAAACTTCTTTGACGTTTGGGGCGGCATCTCCGGGTGCCAGCATCTGCTGTCGTTGCTGATCGATGCCGATCTTCCGGCAGTCCAGATTCGTCGCCTAACGAGTGCCGGCGTCGCCTCACGGTTTCGGATTAGCGCGAAAGGGCGGATTGCGATCGGCATGGATGCCGATTTCTCGCTCGTCGATTTCACCGGATCGGAACCGGTCACAACCGAATCGCTCCACTACCGGCACAAGCAAAGCCCGTACGTTGGCCGCCAGTTGAAAGCCCGCGTTCGCGGCACATTTTTGCGCGGACAAACAATCTTCGAGAATGGTAAGTTCGCCGACCGGCCGATCGGGAGATTGGTGCGGCCAACCATATCGTGAGCGAACCACACAGCTTTCAGCCTGCCGAAGTCGACGCAATCAGCGCGACCTTGAGTGACGCGAACAAGGCGTTCATGCGCCGTTATCCCGGCGAATCGAATCGCCGGCAGGCGGTGCACACGGTTTATGGCGGAGCGCATTTGTTCAAGGCGGACTCCGCTCAAAAACTGGGCGCTGTCGCGCTGCGTTCGCTGGAGGAATACGCGCCCGACGCGGAAACGCTGGGCGGCGCGATCGGTGTCGGCGTCAGCGAAAAGATGTACGCGCGCATCGTGGAGAAATTGCGGCGCGAAGCGGTGGAAGATTTCCGGCTCGATTTTGAGGACGGATATGGCAACCGGCCCGATGACGAAGAGGATGGCCACGCCACTACCGCCGCCGGTGAGGTCGGGCGCGGTTTCGCGGCCGGGACGCTCCCGCCCTTCATCGGGATTCGGATCAAACCGCTGAGCGAAGATCTTCGGGCCCGCAGTATTCGCACGCTCGACATCTTCATGACCTCGCTCTTGCGCGGGACGGCGGGGAAACTGCCGGCGGGATTCGTCATCACCGTGCCGAAGATCCAGTTGCCGGAACAAATGACGGCGGCCATCCGCTTTTTCGAAATGCTCGAAAGCAGAAATAATCTCGAGCCGGGCACGTTGAAGATCGAGCCGATGATCGAGACGCCGCAGGCGATCATCAACCGTGAGGGCCGGCTCGGTTTGCATTCGCTGGTTGATGCCGCGGAAGGCCGCTGCGGGAGCGTCCACTTCGGCGTCTACGATTACACGGCGTCGTGCGGCATCACGGCCGCGCATCAGGCAATGCGACATCCGGCGTGCGATTTCGCGCGGCAGGTCATGCTCGTCTCCATGGCCGGCACCGGCATTCATCTTTCCGACGGCGCCACGAACATTCTCCCGGTTGGTCCCAATCGCCCCGGCGACGGCCGGCCGCTCGACGGCGAGCAACTCCGCCAGAATCGCGACGCGGTCCACGGCGCCTGGCGCCTCGGGTTCGATGACAACATGCATTCGCTCCGGAACGGTTTCTTCCAGGGCTGGGACTTGCACCCGGCGCAATTCGTCACCCGTTACGCGGCCGTTTATCATTTCTTCCTAGGCAGCCTCGAAAGCGCGTCGAATCGGCTGAAGACATTCGTCGAGAAAGCCGCGCTCGCCTCGCTCTTCGGCGACGTGTTCGACGACGCCGCGACCGGTCAGGGCCTGCTCAATTTTTTCCTGCGCGGAATGGCGTGCGGCGCGATCACCGAAGAAGAAGCGCTCGCCACCGGCCTGACCCTCGAGGAAATCCGTTCCCGTTCGTTCCTGAAAATTTTGCTCGGCCGGCGAGACAAGAAATGAGCGCGATCGAGTTCCGGCTGAACGGCGCGCCCGTCCGGGTCGATTCAGTTTCGCCGAACACGACGCTGCTCGATTGGTTGCGCAACAACGGCCTGACCGGATCGAAGGAAGGCTGCGCGGAAGGCGATTGCGGCGCGTGCTCGGTGGCGATCGTGGATCGCGACGCGCGCGGCAAACGTTGCTATCGCGCCATCAACAGTTGCCTCGTCCCGCTGCCGCTCATGGCCGGCCGCGACATCATTTCCGTGGAAGGCGTCGGCTGTCCCCAAATGCATCCGGTTCAAAAAGCGATGGTCGAAAACTTCGGATCGCAATGCGGTTACTGCACGCCCGGTTTCATCGTGTCGCTCTTCGAAGGCTACTACCGCAAAGACCTCAAAACCGCCGCGCAGCTCGACGAACAACTTTGCGGCAATCTCTGCCGCTGCACCGGTTACCGGCCGATCCTCGAGGCCGCCGCGGAAGCGTTTGCACAGCGCAATGGGCCTGACGCGTTCGACGCGCAATTGAAGGCGGCGAAAGCGAAACTCAAGGCCGCCCGTTACCAGTTCGGCGGCGAGTCCTTCCTCCGGCCGGCGTCGCTCCAGAAATTGTTTTCCGCGATGGCGGAAAATCCGGAGGCGCGCCTGGTTGCGGGCGCGACCGATCTCGGATTGGAAATCACGAAACGGTTTCAGCGTTTTGCCGCAATCATTTCGATCGAGGCGGTCGCGGAATTGAACGAGGTCAGTTCCACCGAAAGCGAATGGCGCGTGGGTGCGGCAACGACGCTGACCGGGCTCGACGAATTGCTCAGCCAGGAGTTCCCCGAAATTCGGGAAATGCTCTCGGTCTTTGGCTCGCGCCAGATCCGGAACCGCGCCACGCTCGGCGGAAATCTCGTGACCGCATCGCCGATCGGCGATTGCGCGCCGGTTCTGCTCGCGCTCGACGCGACCGTCGTGGTCGCGTCCGCCGCGGGCGAACGCATCCTGCCGCTCGACGAATTTTTTGTCGCCTACCGTCAGACCGCGTTGCAGGTCGGGGAAATTCTGAAATCGATTGTGCTGCCGCGTCCGCGGGCTGGTCTCGAAACGCGCCGCCGTTTTTACAAAGTTTCGAAACGCCGCGAGATGGACGTCAGCACGGTCGCGGCCTGTTTCGCTGTTTCGGTGGACGGGAACGGGATCATCACGAAGGCGCGAGTGGCCTATGGCGGAGTCGCCGCCTTGCCGGTCCGCGCGAAGAAAACGGAAGCGGCGCTGGTTGGGAAACGCTGGGGCCACTCGAGCTGCGAAGAAGTTCTGCCCATCCTTGAGCAGGAGTTCACTCCCATCTCGGATGTTCGGGGCAGCGCGGCTTACAGGCGCCAGTTGATCGCGAATCTACTCCGAAAATTTTTCGCCGACGATGGCGATGAAGGGCGGAGCTCCAGCGACGCCGCGACCATCGCCCAAGCGCGCGGCCTCGCCGGAGCTCGGCCCTCCATTAAAGATGAGGCGGCGGGTCCGCACGAAAGCGCGCACAAGCATGTCACCGGCGAAGCGATCTACGTCGACGACGTTGCCCAACCGCAGGACATGCTCGAGGTCTGGCCGGTTTGTTCGCCGAATGCGCACGCGAAAATTTTGCGACGCGATGCGGCGGCTGCGCGCGAGATGCCCGGCATCAGCGCTGTCCTGCTGGCAGAAGATGTCCCGGGTTTAAACGACGTCGGCGCCGTTCGGCACGACGAAGTTCTGCTCGCGGACAAAGAGGTCCTTTATCACGGGCACATCGTCGCGCTCGTGGTGGGCGAGACCGAGGAACTCTGCCGCGCGGCTGCGGCTCAGGTGGTCGTCGAATACGAGCCGCTCCCGGCGATCTTTACGATCGAGGAAGCGATCGACGCCGGCAGTTTCCACACGGAGCCGCACTTTATTCGTCGGGGCGAAGTTGCCGGAGCGCTCGCCAGCGCGCCGCAAACTCTCGAGGGCGA
The DNA here is from genome assembly GCA_035941675.1 of Chthoniobacterales bacterium. Classification (GTDB taxonomy): domain Bacteria; phylum Verrucomicrobiota; class Verrucomicrobiia; order Chthoniobacterales; family UBA10450; genus AV80. The sequence goes on along the minus strand of DASZDT010000010.1, from coordinate 281,575 downwards.
GCTGTCGTTCGGCGGCCAGGATCATTTTTATCTCGAGACTAACGCCGCCTGGGCGGAGACGGGCGAAGACGGAACGGTCTTCATCAGCTCGTCGACGCAGCATCCGTCGGAAGTGCAGCACATCGTCGCGCATTTGCTCGACCTGCCGATGCATAGCGTCGTGGTGGAATGTCCGAGAATGGGCGGCGGCTTTGGCGGCAAGGAAACCCAGGCGGCAATGCTGGCTGCGCTCGCCGCGCTGGCGTCGACGAAGACGCGACGCAAGGTCCGCGTCCGGTTCAGCCGCGACCAGGACATGATGATCACCGGGAAGCGCCACCCGTTTCTCGGAAAATTTCGCGCCGGTTTCGACGAGACCGGATCGCTGCTCGCCGCGAAAATCGATTTGTTCTCGAACGGCGGCTGGTCGCTCGATCTTTCCCGCGCCATCACCGACCGGGCGCTGTTTCACCTCGATAACGCCTACTACATTCCGAACGTCGAATTCAGCGGCCGCGTGGCGAAAACGAATCTCGCCTCGAACACGGCCTTTCGCGGATTCGGCGGCCCCCAGGGAATGCTCGTCATCGAAGAGATCATCGATCGCGTTGCGCGGGCGACTGGGCTCGCGCCGGAAGTCGTGCGCGAGCGGAATCTGTATCGCGGCGCCGGCGAGACGAACACGACTCATTACGGACAGGAGATCGAGGACAACCGGATTCAGCGGATCTGGAGCGAGCTGGTTGGGTCGAGCAATTTCGCGGCGCGCCGCGCGCAATTGCGGCAGTGGAATAGCGAACATCCGCGGCGGAAACGCGGGCTCGCGATGACGCCGGTGAAGTTCGGAATCTCCTTCACCACGACGCATCTGAACCAGGCCGGCGCGCTGGTTCTGCTTTACCAGGACGGCACGATCCAGGTGAACCACGGCGGGACCGAGATGGGGCAGGGGGTTTACACGAACATCGCCCTCATTGCCGCGCGGGAGCTCGGCCTAACGACCGATCGCGTCCGCGTCATGGCGACGCGAACCGATAAAGTCCCGAACACTTCCGCCACGGCGGCGTCGTGCGGCACCGACTTGAACGGCGCGGCAGTGAAAAACGCGTGCGACACCCTGCGCGCGAGACTCCTGCCGTTCGCGGTCGAGATGCTGTCTGAAAAAGTCGGGAGCGCAGTTCCAGCGGAGCGGATTGTTTTCGAGGACAACCTGGTCGTCGATCCCGAAAACCCGAGCAGTGGCTTCCCGTTCGCCGAACTGGTGCAACGCGCCTACTTCGCGCGGACGAGTTTGAGCGCGACCGGGTTCTATCGCACGCCCGACATTTACTACGACCGGGAGGCCGGCTGCGGAAAACCGTTCCATTATTTTGCGGTCGGCGCGGCGGTCAGCGAAGTGGAAGTAGACGGTTTTACCGGAATGAGCCAGATCCGGCGCGTCGATATTCTGCACGACGTCGGCGACGCGATTAATCGCGGGGTGACCCTTGGCCAGGTCGAGGGCGGCTTCGTGCAAGGCGCGGGTTGGCTGACGAATGAAGAATTGGTCTGGGATTCTGAGGGCCGCTTGCTCACGCACTCGCCGGATACCTACAAGATTCCGGCCGTGGGCGACACGCCGGCGATTTTTAACGTCGCGTTTCTGTCGGATGCGGCGCAGTCCAATGTGGTGCACGGAAGCAAAGCTGTCGGCGAGCCGCCGCTCATGCTCGCGATCTCGGTCCGCGAAGCGATCCGCGATGCCGTCGCGGCGTTCGGAGAAGCTGGCGGCCAAGTCCCGCTCGCTTCCCCCGCGACCTGCGAAGCGATCTTCAACGCAATTCACGTTCGCACTTCGATCAAACCGGCGGACGCCACCCGCGAGCACGCTGCGGCCGACGAGGTTCTGTCGTGAGAGACATCCAACAGAAACTTCGCGTCGCGCGCGGCGAAGAACCTGCCGAGCTCCTGTTCAAGAACGCGCGGGTCGTCAACGTCTTCAGCGGCGAAATTCACGAAGCTAACGTTGCCGTCGACGACGGGCGCGTGATCGGCTTTGGCAATTACGACGCGAAACAAATCATCGACCTCGCCGGCGCTTATCTCGCGCCCAGTTTGATCGACGGCCATTTCCATGTCGAAAGCACGATGGTCACGATCCCGGAGTTTGCCCGCGCCGTCGTTCCGCATGGCACCGGCGCGATGGTCATCGACCCGCACGAATACGCCAACGTCCTCGGCATGGACGGAATTCGTTACGTGCTCGAGTCGAGCAAGAATCTGCCGATCGATTTTTTTATCATGCTGCCGTCGTGCGTTCCGGCGACGCCTTTGGAAACAGCCGGCGCGCGTTTCACGGCCGACGACCTGGCGTTCATGATGTCGGACGATCGCATCGCCGGCGTGGCCGAGTTGATGAATTACCCCGGGGTCTTTCTCGGGCACGAAACCGAGCTGGCCAAGATCGCGGCGGGCCGCGGCAAGGTGATCGACGGGCATGCGCCGGGGTTGCTCGGGAAAAACCTGAACGCCTACGCGCTGGCCGGCGTCCGCTCCGATCATGAGAGCACCGAGCTCGAGGAAGCGCGCGAGAAGTTGCGTCTCGGCATGCATCTGCTCGTCCGCGAAGGCAGCACGGAACGAAACCTGGAGCACATCATCGCGCTGGTCGCGCCGCAAAATTCCGCGAACTGCTCTTTCGCCACCGACGACAAATTGCCGGGCGATCTGGTGAACGAAGGGCACATCGATCATTCGATCCGCAAAGCGATCGCGCTCGGCGTGCCGCCCGTCACGGCCGTCCAGATGGGAACGATCAACACCGCTCGCCATTACCGCCTCAAGAATCACGGCGCGATCGCGCCGCGTTATTGGGCCGACTTCATCGTCGTCGACGACCTGGAAAAATTCGACGTTCGCCGCGTTTACAAGAAGGGCGCGCTCGTGGCCGAGGACGGCAAATACCTCGGCCCGGCGAGCGAACCCACGGAACAGCCGCGCAGCACGATGAATCTCAGCTATCGCGCCCCGGCCGATTTCGAGATCCGTGGGCCCGCGAGAAAAATCCGGGTCATCGAGATCGTTCCGCACCAGATCGTGACGAAAGAAGTTCTGGAAGCGCCGACGATGGACGACGGCCAGATCGTCTCCGATCCCGAGCGCGACATCCTGAAGCTGGTCGTCGTCGAACGCCATCGCGCGACGGGCAACGTCGGCGTCGGGTTTGTGCGCGGCTTTGGGCTGAAGCGGGGCGCCATCGGTTCCACCGTGGCGCACGACGCGCACAACGTCGTGGTCGTCGGCGTCACCGATGCCGACATCGTCGCGGCGATTCGCGCGCTCGAAGAAATGCGCGGCGGCCAGGTCGTCGTCGCTGACGGGAAGGTTGACGCGTCGCTGCCGTTGCCCATCGCCGGCCTCGTTTCGGATCAGCCGTTGGAATTCGTGATCGCGAAAATCGCCGAGCTCAAATCCGCGGCCGCGCGCCTGGGATCAACGCTCGACGCGCCCTTGATGTCGCTTTCGTTCCTGAGCCTCTCGCCGATTCCCGCTTTGAAACTCACCGACCAGGGCCTGGTCGACGCCGTGAACCTGAAACTCACCAGCCTGATCGCCGAATGACGAACGCCGCCAACGACGATACGCCGCACGCGCGCTGGATGAACGAAGCGATCGCGCTTGCTCGCGCCGGAATGCGCGAACACGGCGGCGGACCTTTCGGCGCGGTCGTTGTTGCTGATAACGAAATCGTCGGGCGCGGCTGGAACCAGGTCACGCATCTGCTCGACCCGACGGCGCACGCCGAAGTCACCGCGATCCGCGACGCCTGTCGTGCGCTGAAACGTTTCGAGCTCCGCGGCGCCGTTCTCTATACCAGTTGCGAGCCCTGCCCGATGTGTCTCGCCGCGATCTACTGGGCCCGGCTCGACCGCGTGTATTACGCGTCAACCCGACAGGACGCTGCCACGATCGGGTTCGACGACGATTTCATTTATCAGCAGATCCCGCTCGAGCTGAGCGCCCGCTCGCTCCCGATGATCCAGCTTCCCACGGCCGCCGCGGCGCGATTATTCGCCGATTGGTCCGCCGACCCCGACAAGATTCCCTACTGACTCTGCGTTTTCTACTTCCTACTTCAGACTTCCTACTTCGGCGGCGCCGCCGTCGTCACGTCATCGTTACTTCCGTACTCGTTGCTCCACATTTCCAGCACGTGAACCATTTCGAGTCCGGTCCGACGTACTGGTGCGCTCCGCAATTGAAACAGGTCACCGTAATTTGCCGGCTGCGTCCTTTCACTTCGCTGCCCTTGGCCAACTCGGCTTGGCCGATCTCCCCCGGCCCCTCCGGCGTGCCTGGTCCATCCCATTTCTCCCATTTTTTGTCTGCCATCTCGTTTCCTTTTGTCTCGTAATTTCGTTGTCTCATTGTAACGCTCATATGCAAGAGAATTGCAATCGGCAGTCCAAGCCGAAACTGCAACGCGAGTCAGACCGCCACGAAGTGTTTATAAGCCGAGAAAGAGACGTAGCAGCGGCCCCGCCACCGTTAGGCTGCCGAAGACGGCAACGCCGGACAAAATCGCCGAGAATATTGGCTGATTATACCAGGCTGCGAAAACCCCCTTATCCAGCGCCTGCAATTTTTCCGTCAGACGCGAACGACCGCCGATTTGTTCCATTACGTCCTTTTTCAATTCGAACCCTTCCCACCAGAGAATTGCCGAAGCGGCCACGAGCACGAAGGCTCCGAACGCGAACGTCACCGTGAGGCTGACCGTCATGACCCAGTTATCGAAGAGCGCCAAACGGGATAGGATAATCAGGATCAGAACCGTTAGCGGATAAAGCAGGGTCTTGCCGATGACCTTGGTGAGGTCGCTCACAGTATTTAGCATCATTTTAGCATCAACGCTGCACGACGCGGGATGCCGCTCCAGGTAACAGGAGCGTAGTGCGCGCAGAAGGGAGAGAGCCGAGAAGTGGAGCTCCAGGCAGAAAACCAGGTGGATCATGTAAAGCGCGACGCCGATCGAAAGAACGATCTTTTCAATCAATAGGGCGTTCGGGCCGCGAGCTGGAACAGTGGGCTGCCACAAATAGAAAAGGCCGAGCGAAATCAGCAGATACACCGTGGATGCGATCATGATCCGCAGCGTTCGCCGTCTTCGATCAAATAAACGGTCCAGAAAGGGATGAAACCGTCTCCACGCCGCGCGGAGCCGCCACCCCGCGCGGCACCATACGCGGGTGCTCGAGGGCACGGCTGTCTTGAGGTTGTCACTCCAGCGGCGCTCATTGGCGACCAGTGAGTGAGAGGCGATCACAAGAAGAAGCAGCGCCACTAAAAAGGCCAGCACTCGAATCATCACGCTCGGCCAGATACTTATCCCGAGAGCTAAAGGCTCACCCCACAGCAACGGATGCGTACCCAGGCCGAGTTGGTAAAGAAGGTAAAGACCGAACGCGCATGCAACCGCAGCTTCCAACCAAATCAAACAGACCGCCCACGCAGTCATTGGCGCGCTGTTTTCGTTGGGCCGGCTCGCAGCCCTGTTCGCCCTCCGACTCGAAACCGCGAGCAGGATGAGAAAACCGTTTACCATGGCCACGCCGAAAAGGACGATCACGAAACCTGGGCTCGCCAGGCGAGCAAGGAATTCCTGCGGGTTCAGGCTTTCGGCGGTATCTATGTTACCTGGATCGAGATCGACCGCTTTGCCCGGCGCGATTTCAAAAATAGATCCCTTCTCCGGCGTGTCGCTCGTCGCTGTGCCGGCATGAACGGCAAGAGCTTGCCGAACTTGTTTGACCAGGACGGTCTGATAAGAGTCTCGCATGGGCGGGAGCTGCCAGTCGTCGGCCGGACTTGGAGAAGGCGGATCGAGGTCGGAAGCACTCGCGACGAGGAGATTTCGTGTGACGGACTGGACTTCCGGTTCCAGGTAAAGGGCATCCAAATCCGTTGTAAAAAAAATCGCGGAAGGCAGTTCGTGCCGAATCGCCTGCAGCACTAATACCTTGTCGTAGATATCGGTCCCCAAAATCCCCACAGCCAGGACTCGCATCTCCTTGTCCCGGCTTTTTTTGCCCTCGAGTCGTGACGCGAGCCGCCGGATGTAATCGAATTGCGAAGTGCCAAAGCTGGTTTCGGAAAGGGAACTCGATTTGGAAGCCGAACTGTCAGCGTCAGTCGAGCCTGATGTCTCCGTGGCTTTGCCCGGACGGGACTCGTCCGATCGGCCATCTAAACCGCGTAAATACGAATACACGTCAAGCCGTGTCTTCGGCAGTCGCTGTTTTAACTCCGAGACGATCGCACGGCTATAACGCGAGTCGGACTCGGTAAAGATGACGATTCGCGGATACTTTTCCGGGTCGGCGCCAGGACTACTCAACGCTGGAATTCGTGCCGTTAAATCGCGGGCCAGACGATCCACCAGGATGTCATCGGTTGCGAGCGGTTGCAGTTCCGGCCGGCGTGGGTCCGACGAACCGCTGATCGTCGCTCGGACGAACGAATATTTCATCTCGTCCCGCTGGGGATCAGCTTTGTGGGTATTGCGGTAGAAGGTCAGGTCTTCGCTCGTCCCATGATGGAAGATATGGACTGGGCCATCGGCGGTCGCGACATCGGCTCCTTCGACATACTTCCTGACTGCCGCCACAGCTTCAGGGGTGAGCATATACTTCTTCGGAGTCCAAACCACGCAGACGCGGTGAAATTCCGCCTTGCCCGGCTTTGCCCACCAAAAAGTTTCGAAGTATCCAACGGGGCGTGAGTCCTCCGACGATTCACCGTAGATCGGAGACAAAAGAGACTCCCGTAATGGGAGATAGCCCGCTGCGGCAATTGTCGATACGATCGCGTAGCGAGCCCGGAGGCGTCGTTCCTTCACCTCGGGCACCAGGTTCGCGTCCACGACGTTCCACAGGAAGAGGTATCTGATTTTCGGGAAAGGAGACGCGCTCGACGATGGGGTCGATCCAACCGCGGGCGGCGGCGTCGCGGACGCGCCGACGCCCGGAGTTGGGGATGCGGCCGGCGCGGCTGTGACGGGAATGTCCACCGCCAATTGGACATGCTGATTTCGTTCGGACGGAGGCGGACGCGTCTGGGAGGACAATGAAGCAGGCTGTTCGGGTGATCGCACCTTTGCAGCAACCTGGGCCGCGGATGGGTTCTCCGTCGGCTTCACACGATCGGCAGGGCCGGGTTTCGTCGGAGATTTTTTCGGGCCGGCGACCGCGGGTTCGCGTTGCGCTGGCGACGGGCTCACCTGCGGTTCCTCGGCGGGGCCTTCCCCCACGAGCTGTATATTCGTCGCGCTCACGAGATGGAAGGGCGCCATCTCTTTATCAAATGGATCTTCCCAGAGATGCGCGAACCGATTCCCAACTTTGTCCGGCTCCATCTCGCTTTGCCCTTTCCCGCCCTTGGGCCGGGGGCTTCGCAGCTCGACGTGCTGATTGAATAGCCCGGCGAAGACGATAATGACGCCGATCAGCTGTGAGCCGAAGACAACTAACTTGTTTCCATCTGTGGCCATGGGGGCGTCGTGGTTAACGAGTTGGGGTTTAGGGGAGAGTTGACCCCTTGTAATGAGATCGGCCGCCCCCTTGCAAGGCTAAAAGTTGTCGAACGAACCCCGAGGCGGGCCCGATGATCAGAGCGAAATCCGAAGCCCGAAGTTCGAACCAGATTCGAATTAGCAAGAGTTCCAATTTCCGAAACGCGGCTCTTCCGAGCCTTCGAAATTGCCGGTTTCGCTAATTGTTTCGAGCTTCGGATTTCGAGTTTACTTCTCCCTCATTCTCAATTCCGTGAACGCACTTGTCCCGCAAACTCTGTTCGCCTCCGCTTCCGCGGTCCTCCGACGTCTGACTTCTGATTTCGTTTTTCTAATTTCTAATTCCTACTTTGATTCGCGTCGCGCCCGCTCCGCTCCTCGTTTTCTACTTCCTAATTCCTACTTTCTACTTTGCTCGGTTTAGTTAGTGTACTCGCCCGAGCAAACCCTATGGGCGACACCGTCACTCCATCCAATACCCAAGTCCAAACGCCGGAAACTCCGGCAGTCACTGGCGCGGTAGTGCCAACCGCCCCTGCGGCACCGCAGTCGGATCGCGCTGATCTGCGTCCGGAAAACATCAACGACGCCGTTATTCGTCTCGCCGGCAATTCGCAGGACGGCATTCAAAGCGCCGGCGCGTTCCTCGCCCGGCTCGCCGGCCGCAGCGCGCAGGAAGTCATGACCTACATGACGATTCCGGCCACCATCTCCGGCGGCCCCTCGATTTTCCAGGTTCGCATGGGCACCGGCGAAGTCCTGTCATCCGGCGACGAAGCCGATTTCCTGGTCGCGTTTTATCAGCACAGCTACCAGGACCACATCGGGTTTTTGAAAGAAGGCGGCGTTCTCCTTTACGATTCCGATAACGTCGAGCCCGATCTCGACGACAAACGTTTCGTTTACGTCGGCGTCCCGATCACCGGCCTCACCGTTGAAGCGCTCGGCGGCACCGCCAAGGACAAGGGCAAAAATATTTTCGTCCTCGGCTTGATCGCGAAAATTTTCCATCTCGACGTCGAGAAGCTAAAGACCCTGATCCGCGAAAAATTCGCCGGAAAAGACGAAAGCATCGTCAACACCGCGCTGATGGCGTTCCAGGCCGGCTATGGATACCCCCTCGGCAATTTGCTCGAAAAGTTTTACCAGTTCGAGAAGGTCGACAAGACCGGCGCCCGCGCCCAGATCACGATGGACGGCAACCAGGCGCTCGCCTACGGCCTCATCGCCGGCGGCGTCCGGTTCGGCGCCGGTTACCCGATCACGCCCTGGTCGTCGGTCATGGAAATTTTGCGGCGGGAACTGCCGAAGTACAGCGGCATTTTTGTCCAGGCCGAGGATGAGCTCGGCGCCGTCTCGATGGCGATCGGGTTTTCCTACGCCGGTTATCTCGCGGTGACCGGCAGTGCAGGCCCTGGCATTTCATTGAAGACCGAGGCGATCGGCTGGGCGTCGATGGCCGAGATGCCGCTGGTCATTATCAACGTCCAACGCGGCGGCCCGAGCACAGGGCTCCCGACCAACGTCGAACAAAGCGATCTTTTCCAGGCGATCTACGGCGGTCACGGCGACAGCCCGCGCGTCGTGCTCGCGGCGAAGACGGTCGAGGATTGTTTCTACATCGCGATCGAAGCCGCCCAGATCGCGCGCAAATACAGCACGCCCGTTTTCATTTTGAGCGACACTTCGCTGGCGACGCGCATCGAGGCGTTCGACGAACCCGATCTCCCGAAGTTGATGATCGATCCGAAACCGGATTTCACGCCGCGCGACACCTTCAAGCCGTATCCGCTCGACGCTATCACCCAGCACATCGCGCCCGGCACCCCGATCCGCGACGGCAAGTACCCGCTCATGTCCGGCCTCGAGCACGATGAAGCCGGTCACCCCACCGGCAGCCCGAAGATGCACATGGCCATGACGGCGAAACGCCGGAACAAACTCCGGCAGCTCGCCGAAGAAATTCCCGTCCCGGAAGTTTTCGGCGACGAGGAAGGCGACACTCTGCTTGTTGGCTGGGGTTCCACTTACGGTCCGATCCACGACGCCGTGAAACGCGCCCGGCGCACCGGCGAGAAAATCGCCGCGATCCACCTGCGTCACCTTCATCCGTTGCCGAACGGCCTCGACAAGATCTTCGCGAGGTTCAAGCGCGTCGTGGTCGTCGAAATGAACGACCAGGGCGTTTACGGCTTCGGCCAGTTCGCCACCATCCTGCGAGCGCGCTACTGCGAACCGAAGATTGAAAGTGTTACGAAGACCGACGGTCTCACCTACCGCGTGCGCGAAATCCTCGAAGCCACTTTCAAAGGAAAGACGTTCCCCGGCCGCAACGGCGCCGGTCTCGGCGCGCCCCGCGACGCCCGCCCGACAGCGGTCGTTACCGACCGCGCCGCCGCCACCGTTTCACCCGAGCGCGACCGCGCCCAGGACAACACGCCGACGCAACCCGGTACTGAAGCAACGCGCGCTTCGTCCGGAACCAATCAGAGCCGGCCCGACTCCGCGCAAGCACTGCCCGATTGATGCGCCGGAAATCCCAAAAACCAAATTCCAAATCCCAAAGAAATCCCAAGCACCAAATTTCAAACCATATGACGCTACCGACTACTGACACGCCGACTCCATTCGGGCTTTGTCATTCCTTCGTCCTTCGTCCTTCGTCATTCGTCATTTGCCGCGGCTTCAACGCCCAAATCCTTTGCGACCCAAGCATCACCTCATGAGTACCGAAAACACCGAAACCGTCTCCGTCCCAGTAGACACCCGCGGCCTGGTCGACTTCCCCCGCGAGAAGCTGACGAAAAAAGCTATCACCGCCGACCATCCCACCTGGTGTCCCGGCTGCGGCGATTTCGCCGTGCTCGCTTCCTATTACAAGGTCCTCGAGAAACGCCAGCTCGAACACGAGAAGATCGTGACCCTCGCCGGGATCGGTTGTTCCTCGCGCTTTCCGTATTTCGTTAACGGCTTCGGCGCCCACTTCATTCACGGCCGCGCCGTTCCGCTGGCCAGCGGCATCAGTTTGTCCCGGCCCGACCTCAAGGTCTTCCTGTTCGGGGGCGACGGCGACGGCTTCTCGATCGGCGGCAACCATCTCAACCACGGCGCGCGCAAGAACATCAACCTGGTTTATTTCATCATGGACAACTTCGTCTATGGCCTGACCAAGAAACAGACCTCGCCGACGAGCCCCATCGGTTTCAAATCCAAGACCGACCCGACCGGCGCCATCGACCATCCGGTGAACCCGATGAAACAACTCATCAGCGCCGGCGCCACCTTCATCGCCCGGACCCACGCCACCCAGGTCAACCACATGATCCAGATGATCGAGCGCGCGATGGACCACCAGGGCTTCGCCGTCATCGAATGCCTGAGCGAATGCGTCGAATTCTACCCCGGCGCCTTCGACCCCGCCAACCCCCGCAAAGGCGGCAGCTTCGACCTCATCCAGGAAAAGAAATGGGATAACAGCCCGGAGGACGAGTTGCGTCACGACGTCACCGACGAACTCGCCGCCTACAAGCTCGCCGGCCTCCCGTTCCCCGGCGTCTTCGGAGTCTTCTATCAATCAGACCGGCCGACGAAGAATGCGCTCGAGAAAAAGTGGATCGAATCGAGTCGCGAGAAGGTCGGGAACGCCAGCGATCTCGACCTTCTGCAGAAAACCTTCGACCGCATGAAATGAGGATCGAAGCCATGCTCGAAGCAGCCGTGAATGGAGCCCGCGGGAAGCGGTGCGACATGGACAAGCGAAGCGCGGCTGAAAGCCGAGACGTGGGAACGTCGAGTCAGAAGGTCGGAAATGCTTCCGACCTCGACCTTTTACAAAAAACGTTCGATCGCATGAAGTGATGTCGAATGCTCACTCGATCTGCAGCAACTTTGTCGCGCCGTAGCCTAGCAGAGGCGGAAAGACTTTCGATCGGATGAAATGATGGACGGTTCTTTCTTCAGCCCGCCGCCCCGTAGCTTCAGTGAAGGTGGGAAGACTTTCGATCGTATGAAGTGAGTTAGCGACGGCAGCTATCCTTGCCGCTCACCAATATGGACTACCTCACAAGTGCGACAAATGCCGTATTTGAAGCATTGATGGTGCGGATTGAACCATCGCCAGCAGATTTTGAGCGGGTGTTTACGATCGCTTGCAACACGTTTGGGCGCCTAGTCCGCGATGACCACTTCTTTTCGGCTGTTCAAACCCTTAATTTTTCGGCGTGAGCAGAACTGCGATCTGTTTAAGCAAATTGCGCAACTTGACCATTTCGTCGGCAGCTTTCGGAAGATCGAGAGAGACCTTCTCGTCTCAGCAGGGCTGCAGCAAAAAGCCGCTGACCTCCTCCTTCAAGCTGCGACGGGCTTGTTGCCCGAGATTCAAGGGCCACCTCCTAAAGTGGAAGAAATTCGTCGACACGTCGAAAATGCCCGTGTTGAGGCCTGCGTAAACGCGCGCTTACTACGAGAGCGAAGGCAGAACGAAGAGCAGCGTCAAAAGAATAAGAAGCGGCTGTTACGCTTCGGATATGCGTTGGGCGGCGCAGCAATTGTTATCATTAACGTCAGCGCATTGGCTACATCTATCGGCCTTTCAATCGCTGGAACCGCGGTCTCTGGTTCTGTTGGTGTAATGTTAATCAATAATGCTGTAAAGATTTCCTGATTATCAAGCGCGCGCCAAGAGCGCTCTCGCGAAACACGTTCAACGATTCGACCCGCGAAGCCCCAGGACCTGATCGGTTTGCAACTGCTTCTGGAGCATTCGATGGAATGAGCCTCGGACTGGTCTCACTTCTCCAACGCCCGCTTTATACGGGAAATCGCGTGTGCGATTTTAGCACGTGACAGTTGACACTCCCAAATCCGGACCACCTTCCAGCCGGCATTGCGCAACGTGCGGGTGACCAATCGGTCGCGCGCAACATTTTTTTCAAACTTCGGCAGCCAGAATTCAGTTCGGGATTTCGGTGTGTAGCAAAACTTGCAACCCGGATGGCGATGCCAGAAACAGCCGTCGACAAAAACAGCAACGCGCTCCTTCGGAAAAACAAAATCGGGTTTGCCAAACAAGCGAAGGTTCCGGCGCCACCCATTGATGCGCGAAATCTTGAAAAAAGCGATCAACCTCAACTCAGTATCGCGGTTGCCGGCGCCGCGAATACGCGACATCACATCAGATCGCTTTGTCCTACTAAAGATGTCGGCCATATTGCAAAATGAACACCTCATTATACACGAGAGCACAACGCGCGATGGCAGAACTAAAAGGTGCCGTGTACGAATTACTCGAGCGCAGCCCGGAGGGGCTGACAAATGCCGAGATCGGTCGCGCGCTAGGGATCTACCAAGGGCACGTGCGTCACAAAGGACACATTAGCCGCACGGTATTAGCGCTGCTTGATGGAGAAGAAGTAGCTATGCAAGATAGCAAGACAATGCGTTGGGCCTTAAGTCGCCGACAGCAAGACGACACAGATCCGGCGACCTGAGATACAGAGCTAAGTTAGCAGATTCGAAACAGCTTCGGCGATTTGTCGGGCTAACAAGGGGGGCACAGCGTTGCCAACCTGTTTATATTGTTCAGTCCGAGGTCCCTCAAAACGGTAATTATCGGGAAAGGTTTGCAATCGAGCGGCTTCCCGGACTGTGAGACTTCTACACTGAGAAGGGTCGTAATGAATGTAGTAGTGTCCGTCTTTTGCAATATGAGATACAACCGTTGTCGACGGACGATCAGGTAATTGGACGCGGAATCGATCGTTGAATTTAGTTTCCTTTAATGCGGCTTCGACGTTCCTGTGATCTGGTAGCAATGCCCTCGGGAAGTCTTCGAGCAATGGCGAGCGGCCCATAACCGATGCGAATACCGCCGCGAAAAAGTACCGGTGCAGGTCGGATCGGATGTGACTTCGGCTCTGATGATTACAAACCCCATTCAAGCGAGAGTCGTAGAACCAGGTAAATTCCCTCTGAGGGACCGCGATATAAGAAACGAAGTCGCCCCCGCGCTCGAGGTTTGGCCGGACACGGCCCACTCCCGATGCTATACGCGCTCGGACTCCTTCCGGGATCCGTTCGTCTTTCAGCCAAGGTGCCTTAGCGATTTCACGAACCGCGTTGGCCCATGCCTCCGATGTATCGGTCGCTTTCGATAGCCCGCTTCGAAGCCGAGGCAGATCCGCTATAGCTTCTGATGCGGTAAACTTCTCGCGCAATGGCAATGTGGCTAGCCTGCCACGAATGTCGGCGCGAACCCCGACGATAATGATCCGGTGGCGCGCTTGCGGCACTCCGTGATCCTCAACGCGTACCACGAAATCCTCAGGTTGATGCGTGCCGGGCAATGCCAACCCACCTGAGGCTAATGGCACCAAGTCATATTTGACCTCTTCCACGGCAGCTTCGGGCATGGCGGCGGCCGGGTTGGCCAAATCACCGAGGATACGGTCGAAGATCTGTTCTTCTTTTACCCGTGCCGACAGCAATCCTTTCACGTTCTCCATTACAAACAGGGGCGGTCTGTGAACAGCAAGTATACGGAGGTAGTGTCTATAGAGATGGTGGCGTGGATCGGCCTCATACTTTTCGCGCTTGGCATCTCGTGCCGCCGCCGCGACTTGACCGCCTCCGACTGCACTATCCATGTGCGTTCTTCCGATACCGATGAGGCGCGAACGTCCAACCAAAGAATAAGCCTGGCAAGGAGGTCCTCCAATCAAGACCCACTTTTTGCGAGATCCTAACGCGGCTGATATTCGCGCGTCGACGGCTTCATCGGCGATTGTATCTGCCCCGAGTTCCGCCAGCCACGCTTCGCGTCGCGCTTGTTCAGCGGCGTTTGGAAAGCCTGCGAAGAGCTTTTCGCGAGTAATTTCTCCAGCTAGGTAGCCGTAGTATTCGTCAGGCGCTTCCCCTCTCCGAAACGCCCGGAAGAACGCGCGCAACTCCAAGGTTTGGTGAGCATGTGCGTCCTTCTCGATAGATAATTTGGTCTTGAAAGCCGGCTTGCGATCCGGGGCGATGAGGGAAGAAAACCCTTCCCCTAAGCCACCGGGGCCCGCAAACAAATCAATGACCGGTATCGGCATCATGTCGGCCGCGCGGTGCGTCGATAGATTTGTTGGAGATGCCTCTCGAGTATGTCGGCTACATCTGCTGGCCCAAGTGCGTCGAGTTGGAGCACGCCCCCAACTCGGTTGATCAACTTGCCCGTCTCGCGTGCCCAGTCGCTAAGTGACTGCCGACGCGGATTCTTGTCCGGTTGCGATCAGTGAAGTCTAGAGCGCTGTGAAGTACGGCACGGCTCTTCCCAAAGAGACGCTCCATGTATCCAAATTGGATCTCGGTGTTCTCAAATAAGGTGTGAGTAAGGCGATAAGGCTCATCGCTATCCTTTATGACAGTCGCATATGCTCCCCACCAGAGACGGGCTAACCCATTCCGCGCGAGCCTTTCCATAGAGCTACCCTTGAAGAACCAGCGCGTCTCCACGCTTTCGAAGGTGCTGTCAGCTCCGCGGGGCCAGCGCGTGCGCATGTATGACCAGTAAGTTGTGTGGCAGAGACATGCCCAGAGCCGCTCATCCGATGCTTGAACAGGGGAAAGCACCTTCAATCGCTCGTACAACGCGATTGCGTTTGCGCCATCGGACTCAGTCCGAGCGTCTGGTTCACACGGGAGCTCCGGTAACTCAACGACATCAACTTGAGATTCGCGAATGCCGGACACGGCGGCGGGCAGCTCACGAACCCATGGCTCGGACCGGTCGTAATTGCTCCGATATTCGCGGGACGCTACGTCGCGCACGACTTGAAGTAAGGCTTCGGTGAAGTACGGCAACCGCGGCATGAGTTCAGTCGCCTCCCTCTAAGTCCAAGCGCTCAATCAACTCGGTGATGCCACGCGCAAACGGGGAGTCCAGTAATGCCTGAGCGGCTTTCAGCGGGTCGAAGTCGGAGGCTTCCCATGGCTGGGCAATCTCACGCAACCGCACACAAACCACCTGGAACCAACGCAAGTCTTCTAGTCCCTCCGACGCGGTTCCCCTAATTCTGTGGAATACGTCCAAAAGCACTGGCAGCACGAGCATTGACGCCAGAACTGCAGTTGCCTGCCGACTCGTTGCTACGCTCTGGTAGATCCGGAACAATTCGGCCGAGACCTCGACGTGTATGCGCGCCCCGTCGATATTGATTTTCATAGTCGTACCGGGCTCCGTGGTCTGAACCACGCGCATGATCGATGATATCTTTCTGAGGCGATCTGCCCGCGGGTCGGCGATGAATTCGAGATTTGGGCCGTAAGCCAAGACGCCGTATCGAGGTACTTGAAGCACAACCCCCGTATAGTCGTCATTGAGGTGCTGCGGCCTGTAGTCGGACAATTCACGCGCCGCCGAAATGACCGGCGTGACTTGGACTTGCCCGCGCAGTTCATCTGCCGGGAGTTGCATCTCGTTCGATCCAACCACCACGTCATGCCTTCGTCGATATAGATTCTGCCGACACTCGACGATAACGCCCGCGGAAGCAGTTCCGTTTGCGATCATCTCCGAAAGACTGGGATGCGTTACTTCGAAGCGGAATCGGATTGAGTAACGTTCGGGCGCTGCATCCGCCGCAGCATTGGTAAGCCTGACTGCCCCTTCCGTGAAATCATCGGATGCCGGAGCAAGCACCGGATAGGGAAATGCGCGTGCCTTAATTTCCATGACAATAAGCGCGTAACGACAAGGGCACGGTGGATTCGATTTCGACGCGAAGGCGGGCCGTTTGTCCTGGCTCAAGTGCGAATTGATCCAACGAAACCTCCGCGTCCGCCGCCATGTCGCGCACGCCGTTCACCGAGAGATCTTTGTCTTCTCTGTTGTCTTCGCCTACCGAGACAAGCACTAGTTTCCCGCTACACGAAGCGGTCGAGCGAATGATCAATTCGTATGAATTTGAAGCGATCTTTATTGCTCTCGTTTGGAGCAGCGTTTTTGTAGCGTTTGGAGTTGATGGACCCGTCGCACCGCCCCCCGTCGTTTCACTTAGGCCGCCCGGCGTTTCCGTTTCGTCCGGACCGGGATTGATCTGTCCACCACCAACCCCGAGACCTTCCTCCTGTCCATCTCGCGGAGCGTCAGGCCCCGAACCCTTCCGCACCGGCGGCCGCGGGGGCACTTCTTGAATCATCAGCGCTTGGGCGACTGGAGCGGTGACAATCCCTACGTCACCTCCAGGTTCAGTCTCAATCTCCGATTCTTCGAAAAGCGGCTCGTCCTCCTCATCCGGCAAATACCGATTCAGCTCCGGTACATCCGCTTCGTTGGCTTGTTCATCTGGGTTTAGATCCCGTAAGGAAAGGTTTATCCAATCGCGGATACTTTTGAGTACACGTCGAGCCTCGACGGCATTGTCCGCACGCGTGGGATCCCATTTGTGATGCCGTGGCGGCTCAAGGTGCCTCAGGTACGCGTTTCCTTCAGTCGACTCGCAAACGAATAATCCGGCGAACGGTCGGTACGAACGAAAACGACCCGCTTCGTAGATAACCATCCCAGTCTGTCGTGTCATGCAGACCTTCTTCGGGTATGTTGAGTCCCCTGGCACGAGGTAGAGACGGCAGCTTCCAAGATTAGGAAGTTCTATTTGCCGTTCGAGTCGGCTCGCATTCGCGACAGCCCGATAGTAAAAGCGACTGATAAACTCAGGATCGCCGGAGAATCTACTCATCAGACTTGGGAGCGTAGCGGCATCGATGCGCTGGTCTTCGATTTGAAACACGAGCTTCCCGCGGTGGATAGCAGGCCAGAAGTTCTCTACTGCCTCGCGGATGTATTCGCGAGTCCAAGTCTCCCCGCCGAGCTGTCGATATGCGAGAACGAACAGACTGGTTCCGGTGTCATCGCGACGAAACGGTGGAGGGATGTCTGCGACATGGCGAATTGAGGCGCACTCTGCGTCCGCTGTGCCGATGATGCCAATGAACCCCGTTGGCTGTGTTTTTCGGCCAGCCGCATCGAAATGAGTCATAAGCTTGGCCACGCCTTGGAATGCACACTCGCCGGTGTGATTGACTGACGAATAAAAGACTGTCCGAATAAATGAACCGGCAAACGGCGCGTCTTTACCGATCCCATATGCTCCACCGGCATCTCCAGCCTTTATGGAGACGCCGCCCGATTGCACTAAGCCAAACCAAGTTCCGTGCCGATCGCCATCGGCGCCGACGAGCCCCGTGGTTCCATAGTCAGAAATTTCAAGAACAGCGATCTCGGCGTCCTGCGTCCAAGAGAGCGCCTTGTTGCAAAAGGCTTCTGTTTTCTCGTCTCCGTCCCAATATTCACGGGACGATTGAATGGCTGCGCGCAGCGCACCGAGCCCGGGTATCTGCACTGCCGGAATCCGCCGCAGTCGGATTTCAACGCGAACTTGAGCCTCGTCAGAGCTCGGCGCGTCCAAAGCATTCTGAGTACACTCCCGGACAATATGACGCTCAAAGTTTCCCTCGAAGGTTTCAATCCCTGCGTGATTGAGTCCTTGTTCGACCCCACCGTTTAATGGTGGAAAGTAAAGGTCGAGTGCCATGCGCTATGCCTTCACGCCCTCACAAAGTTCCGAAACCGTCACTCCGAGTGCTTTCGCGAGCCGACAAATACTAAGAAGGCTTGGATTCCTGACGCCGCGTTCAATTCCGCTTATGTAAGTCGGATCCAAGTTGGATTTTTCGCCGGCACGCTCCTGCGTTAGGCCTGCAGCCTCGCGGCACCGTCGCACGTTTAGCCCGAATGAGCGGAGCGTCCGGGGGAGCTGGGTTTGCATGCCCTAGCTTCGACGGAACGCAGCGAATCAGTCTATGGACTATAAGTCAAGTCGCGCACGAGCTGTTTCCAACCAAATGCTTCTCCTTGCGCGTTCAAAAACGCCCGAGGCGAAAGCGGCAGAGGAATCACGAATTACGAAAACTCAGCAGGCGCTTCGAAGGCGCGGCGGCGCAAGGTTCATAAGGCGGGACCCCAGATACCGCGTTAGAGTCATGGCGTGAGTTCGATGGCCGCGGAGTTCATTGGGCGCATTGGAAGGTGCGGGCGATTTTGGGGACGTGGACGGCGGCGCAAACACTGAAAAGCTGAGAACCGGAAACGCTGACACTTGGCGGGACGGCACTGGCCGAATTTGTTCAGGCGGGGCGCTGTCTGGTCGAGGGAACCGTCGCGAGTGACAACGGCTCCGTGGCAGCTGCGTCCCTTACCGATTTCGGCGTTTTGACGATGAACGCGGCGAGTCCTGCGCATGGTGGTGCTGCAGCCATTGCTCGATCGGTTCGTCTCTTACCCGGAATTTAAATCCCTGGGCGGCGAGTCCGGCGGTTGTCGCGTCCACGTCGAGCTCCGAGAATGGCACCGTGCGCGGGACGGATTTGGTTCCGCCCTCCTCGCTCGTGATGAAATGGAGCTGATCGTCGACGCGCCAGTAGTCTTCCACCGTGTAGGTCATGTGGTCCTTGAACACGAGCCGCGGGCGGATCGTTGAAGCCAGGTTGCCGTAGAAATAGTAAGTGGGCGCGTAGGGGGCGATCAACTCGGACGGAGGAGGCGGCGGGGCGAAATCCTGAACGAAATAGCGAAAGGGATCGAAGTAGTGGGGTCGAGGCAAGTGATGGTGTCGATGAAAGATTCCCGGGTGCCATCTGAAGCGCGGCCCGACGACTCTTCCTCGTGGCTGGACCCAATGCTGCCCTTGCGAAAATGCCGCTTCGCTCGAAACGAGCAGTCCGAAAAGCGCGAAACAAATCGTGCGACGCATGGGTCACTTCCCCGTATCGGAACACTATCGCTGCGCGTTGTTGCGGGCAACCTGCGACAAGAAAATAAGAAGGAAGAATGGAGCCGGCGGGCGCCGGGCGACATGGACGGTCAAGCCCGCGAGGGTAGCGGGTGAGCTTTAGGGCGAAAGCGAATCATTACGGCCCTGCCGATGGGAGGCAACTCTTGACCGGCGATCGCTCGTCCAAGGGGAACCGGCGGGGCAGAAGCCGTCAGTCTGTGAATCTCGTCAATTCGGACCGGTGCCTCGGCGCGGGGCTCGGACGCCAACGACCTGCAGACTAAACCGGCCGTGCACAAACCGCCCCTGGCGGGACGGACGAACTGCAATGCAAGCGACAGCGGAGCTGTCTGACCTCGAGTCGCTGCGCGTTTAACTGGTAGCATTAGACTTGAATGCTTTAAGCATTCGAGTTTTGCTCTCGAGCAAATGAAACAAACACTCCTCCATGGTTTGTTCCCGGCGGTGAGAGCGGAAGTGTTGCGGTTGTTGTTTATGAATCGGGGGCAGGAGCTTTATACGCGAGAGCTGGCGCGACTGAGTTTTCTCGCCCTAAGGACGGTTCAGGATGAACTGGCGAAGCTGGAGGCGGCGAATCTTATCGTGAGTCGCACGAATGGTTATCACCGGTTCTATCGGGCTAATCCGAGGCATCCGTTGTCTGCGGCCCTGACGGAGATCGTTCGAAAAGGTGCTGCCCACACGAAAGCCAAGCCCAAGGCGTTGCCTAGCCGGCGCCCGCGCCGCGTCAAAAAACGCGGTGCCAAGCCTTAGTTCGCGCGGCCGGGCTGCAACTCGAATGCTTAAAGCATTCGAGTGTAGGTGCGACGGCAAGGAAGAGAGTCGTGACACATTGCAAAAACGCTTCGCCTATGGGCGGCGGCGACCAGCTTTTGCTCGTTACATGTGTGACACGTCACATGACTTTCTTAATCAGGAGCCACTAAGCGGCGCTTACACCGCGTCAAACGATCCCGCGCCTGAGCGCACTATCTCCGGGAGCATCTGGGGACCCGTCGTCGGCCATTTCAACCGCGAACGCCAAACTCGAATGCTTAAAGCATTCGAGTATCAGACACACGCGAGGATCCGACTGGAGGAATGTCGCGGAGATTCAGGAAATCGGTGTCGCGGCCTGGCACTTATCCGTTTCGCCTTCACCTCGCGACTCCAGCCCGCGCACGTTCGCTGGCAGCGGGGATTCGTGCGAAATTTCTGTGTCGTGAGTCCACAGGAACAGATCGCGGAGGCGGAGATACGGGCGGCGCTGGCGCGGGGAGAGGAGAAATCAGAGGCGTTGCGGAAGCGGCGCGGGAAGCCGATCGATCTCGATGCTTATTTCGCGACGCCGCCGGAGTTGCGGATGGCGTTCTCGATGTTGAAGGGGGCGGACGTCGCCCCGGAAGAGCTGGAGCTCTTGAAGGAGATCAATCGGCTCGAGGAACAGGCGAAGTCGGCGACGGATGAGAAGACGCGGTCGGAGCTGCGGCTGAAGATCTCGGAGTTGCGTGCGATTTACGACATGAAGATGCAGGCGTTCCGGCGCGCGGTGACGGGAGGAAAGGCGTCGGCGGTTAAGGCGTCGTTAAAGGGAGCGTTGGAGCGCTAGAAGCGGAGGTCGGCGGCCGGAGGTCAGCTTGTAGGGCAACCGCATCGGTTGCCATGCTGGTAGCCACGGCGCTCAGTCGCCGTGTGAGCGGGTTACCGTGAGGAAGCGGGTGGCAGGCGGAGCGACCGCCCTACAATTCAGACGAGACGCACTACGCGGCGGAGACGGCCACAAGCTGTTCGCGGGCGGCGGAGAGCGCGGTTATCTCCTGCAGGGCGGCGGCGAGAGAGGTAACGGTTTCGTCGGCGCCGGAATCGCGGAGGCGTTTGGTCGCTTCGGCGACGCGTTCGGTCGCGCCCCAGAGGCCGACGATGATTTTGAGTGTGGGGAAACGGGCGCGCAGTTTGGTGCAGAGAAAGCGGGCGTGAATCACCGTCGAGGGCGCGACCACGGAGATGCAGGCGATGTCGGAGCGATCGGCCTCGAGCCGGTCCAGGAGCTCGGCGGCGGGAACGGTGGCGGAGGCGTTGTGAGCGTCGAAGCTTTGTTCGCGAAGTAACTGTGTCAGCATCGCGCCTGCGAACTCATCGCGCTCGGCGCGGGCGGGGACGCAATAAACGCGACACGCCGGTGTGGCTGCTGCATTCGGGCAATGGGCGGCTTCGATCTGTTCTTCCTTGATCTGGTCGGACGCCGCGGGGCGCATGGCGAGGTCGTCGAGGATCACACGCAGACTTTCGCGGACGTCGGCGAGTTGCTCAGGGTCGAGGCGGCCATCGCGCGCGTCGGTTTCAGCGGAGCTGATGACCGGGACCAACACGGAATCGTAAAGAGCGGCGAGCGAATTTTCTTTCAGGTAATCGTCGACGAGCTCGGTCTCGTCCTGTTCGCCGGCGGTGAGGAGACGGTGATAACAATCTTCGGCGGGCGTGAGCGGTTCTTCATCGCTCAGGAGGACGCCGAGAAAGGAGAGGCGCGGGATATGGCGGCCCATCACGACGAGGCAGACGGTCAGCGGCGTGGCGAGCACCAGACCGAGCGGGCCCCAGAGCCAGGTCCAAAACACAGCGGCGACGATGAGGGCCATCGATGAAACGCCGGTGTGTTTCCCGTAGAGGAGCGGCTCGAGGACGTTGTTCAGGATCAACTCGATCCCGCCGAAGAGCGCGACGGTCAATACCGGCATCGTCCAGCGGGGCGAGATGGCGAGCGCGAGCAAGGTCGGAAGAATGGTCGCGACCCAGGGGCCGATGTAAGGAATGAATCGCAGGACGATGCTGAGCGCGCCCCAGAGCGCGGCGTTCGGCACCCCGATAAAGTAGAGACCGATCCCGATGCAGACGCCGTAGGTGACGTTCACGAATAACTGCATTCGCAGGTAGCGCGAGACGCGATCCGAAGCATCGTCCAGCGCGCGAGTGGTCGCGCCGATCCGACCCTGGCCGACGAGCCGGATGAGGCGGTTGCGCAAATCTTCGCGCTGAAAAAGCATGCAGATAACGAGCACGAGCACCAGCGCCGCGACGCCGAGCGGTCCGAGCAACGGCGTGATGATGGTCTGCACAAGCTCGAACGGATTGCCTTTCGAGGTCTCGACCATTTTTACCGCGACCGTCTGGGGCAGCGGATTCGGTGGCGACACCACGGCGGTCTCGGGTTTGCCCGGCTCCTTCGTGACGATGGGAGTGTCGGGCGCCGATCCTCCGGGTAATTCCTGTTTCAGCTCGTCGACCGTCTGGGAGAGTTTCGTGAAGGTCCCGCCTTTCGGGGTGCGAAACGCGTGGAGCTTCTCGACGATGTTGCCTTTGTATTCGGGCAACTTCGTGGCGAGATCGACGAGTTGCCGGGTCAGGACGTAGCCGGCGCCACCCAGAGCGGAGAAAATCAGCGCGACCACCAGCAGCACCGCGACGATGCGCCCGAGCCAGCGTTCGAGTCGCGTTACCAGCGGTGAAAGAAGAAAAGTGAGCAGCGCCGCGAGCGCGAGTGGAATGAGGAGATCGCGTCCGAAATAAAGCGCGGCAATGACGAACGCGGTGAGCGCAACCGTCCAAAGCCCGACGAGAGCATCAGTCGCGGCGATTCTTGGTTTCGGTGCTGGCATGGCAGGCGCGTAATCGCCCGCCGATAGACAACATCAATGCGCGATCCGTTGCGACACAGTCGCTCAGGGCGAGAAATGGGAAAGGGGTTACTTTGAGACAGGTCGGAGGACGGAGGTCGCAAGTCGGAGGCTGCAAGCTTTGGCCTCAGCCTTTCTGCTGAACCTTTCCGCTACGGTTGGCCGCTGCCGCCGGCGGCGCTGTGGATTCGGCCCTGAGCCGGGACGGCCGAGGCGGAAAGCTGGCGCGGAAGGGGAAGAACCGTTACAAAACGGTCGCTGCATCGATGAACTTCTTTTCCGAACTCAGGCGGCGCAATGTTTACAAGGTGGCGGTCGCGTATGCGGTCGTGGGCTGGCTCGTGGTCCAGATCGCGACGCAGACTTTTCCGTTTTTCGCGGTGCCGAACTGGGCGGTCCGAATGGTGATCCTGCTGGTCGTAATCGGGTTTCCGATCGCGCTAGTGATCGCCTGGGCGTTCGAGCTTACGCCGGAAGGATTGAAGCGGACGGAATCGGCGGCGGCCGGGCCGAGGACAGCCTCTCGGAGCCGGACCTGGATTTACGTCGTGCTGGCGGGCGCGGCGCTTTCGATCGGCTTGTTTTTTGTGGGGCGGTATACGGCGAGAACAACATCGGAAGGAGGCGGACGCCCCAGCGGACCGTCCCTACCGGAGAAGAGTATCGCGGTCCTGCCGTTCGCGAGCCTGAGCGAAGACAAGGCGAACGCCTATTTCGCAGACGGCATCCAGGACGAAATCCTGACGCGCCTCTCGAAGATCGCGGAGTTGAAAGTTATCTCGCGGACCTCTACGCAGCAGTATCAGAGCAAGCCGGGCAATGTGGGGGAGATCGCGAAGCAACTCGGAGTGGCGCACCTTCTCGAAGGGAGCGTGCAGAAATCGGGCGACTCGGTCCGGGTCAACGTCCAGTTGATCAAAGCGGAAGGCGATTCGCATCTGTGGGCGGAAACGTACGACCGGAAGCTGACCGATATTTTCGCGGTTGAATCCGAGGTGGCCCAGCGGATAGCGGACTCGCTCGCCGCGAAGCTGACTGGCCGCGAGAAAGCTGCGATCAATTATGTCGGGACCAGGATCCCGGAGGCCTACGACGCTTACCTGCGCGGGATCGCGCTGCGGAACTCGCAGTCCCGCGAAGAGCAGGCGCAGCTGATTAAATATTGCCGGCAGGCCGTAGCGCTCGATCCGAACTTTGCCGCGGCCTGGGCGGACCTCGCGTTCGCGGAAGGGCTCAAATACGCCCAGGGAGACCAGACCGACGCGCAGCGGGCGCTGGTCAAGGAAGCGGCGGAAAACGCGTTGCGGCTCGATCCGGAACACGGGGACGGCCACGCCGCGATGGGCATGTATCTTTATTATTGCCTGCGAGATTACGACGGGGCGCTGGTCGAGCTGGAAAAAGCGCGGGAACAGGCGCCCAACCAGCCTCTGGCGATCCAGGCGATCGGCCTGGTGAAACGGCGCCAGGGCAAGCTGGAGGAGTCGGTTGCCCTGCTCCTACAATCGTCGCAGCTCGATCCGCTGAACCAGGACATTTGGATGAACCTCGCCTGGAGCTACCGCGGGATGCGGCGCTTTGCCGACGCCCATACGGTACTGGACCGCGCCCACGCCATCGCGCCGAACGACAAGGTGATCGTCGGACGCAAAGCCGTGACCTGCATCGCCCAAGGCGATCTCGCGACGGCTGGGCGCCTGCTGGAACCACTGGGCCTGCGGCTAAAGGACGAGGGCTACGATATCCTCGTCCAGCTTTTTGTTTTCCAGAGAAAATTCGATGAAGTGATCGCGAAGATCACGGCCGACCTGGCGCGGGAAACTTCGGTGCCGCCGCTCCTGACCGCGTATGTGCATGAGGGGCTCGGCGCAATACATGTCGCCGCTGGTCGAAAGGAACAGGGCGAGCCTTTCCTGTTACAAGCCGAAGCTGAGCTGCTCACGTTACGTCAACAAGGCAACACGAGCGCGGAAGTGTCCGCCACGTTGCTCGAAATACATGCGTTGCTGGGCCGCCGGGCCGAAGTGGAGCGTGATATACCAGAAATCATTGCGGCCCTCGCGAAAGACCGGTGGCGCGCACCGAATGCGGACGAAGACGCGGCACGGGCGTATTCGATTCTTGGCGATCGGGAGCGAGCGCTTCCGATTCTCGAGCGCTTGTTGGTCCAACCGTATGCCTACTCACTTACGCCAGCCCTCCTGCGTCTCGATCCGGTCTGGGACCCGATCCGGGACGACCCGCGCTTTCAGAAGCTCGCCGCGGCTGAGCAGAAGTAGCCCTGAGAACTGCGGCGGGCGCGAGGGCGCAAACGCTGACAAGCTAAAATCCTGAAACCTGGGGAAGGCGCCGGAACGGCTATTTTTCGGCGAGCAGATCCTGGCACGCTTTGGCGCAGCGGCGGCAGGCCTCGGCGCAAACGCGGCAGTGTTCCATCTTCGAACCGTGCCTCTCGCATTCGGCGCCGCAGCGCTCGCACGCTTCGACGCAGGCGCGAAGCTGCGCGCCGGCCAGTTTGAAATCGGTGCGGGTGAAACGTGAAATGATGCGCGCGGTGACGAGACCGACGTCCGCGCAATCCGTGCAATGGCGGATGCACGAGACCATGGCGGCGACATCCTTTTCCCCGAGGCAGGCATCGGCGCAGGCGTTGCAGGCTTCGGTGCAGGCATAACAAGCCGTGATGCACTCTATATTGACCGCGTGGTCCGATGAAGGATTCACGGGGTGGGTTTCGAACATTTGTTTGATGTAGCTCATGACGATCCTTGGATGGGGCGCGCTTTCCTGACCGCGCTTGATACGGGCAGTTCCCTATTGGAAATCGCGACAGCTCGGGCATGCGGACTCAAGAAGATCGGCCAGACCTCAGCTGCAGCGGGGGTCTATGACCGCCGGTCTTCATCTTACAAATACGACAACCACGGGCTCCGGCTGCGCTGCTTCACGCGCGCGTATGAGCGGCAGGGGAAATAGCAGAAAGCCACGATCGCCAGCCACACGAGATAAACAATCGGGAGCGAAAACCCGAACCCGGGCGGATGGCCGGCGATGACTCCGCCAGGCGGCAACGCGAACCACCAGCGCCAGTCGAGTCCCATGGCTGCCGTAGTGAGTAACGCGGCGAGATGAATCGTGGTGAAATGCAGCAGGTAATAGAAAAACGGGACGCGTCCGTAAATTGATAGGACCGCGCGCACGGGGCGGAAACTTTCTCGCGCTTGCCAGCGATCGAAGAATGCCATCAGGCAGAGCGCGATCCCCAGCGTGATCAAAGTAAACAGAAGCGACGGCGGATATTTCTGCACGTTGATGAACGATAGGAACGTGCGGAAGCCCGACGAGTGCGCTTTCCAATGAAACGGGTCGCCGTAGGAATTCGTGAACCGTACAATCGTGAACACCACCAGGGCGCCGAAGCCGATCAGCAAGATCGCCTTCTCCCGTTTGCCCGGCGTCCGTCGCAAGACACGTCCGAAGACAAAGCCAAGCGCCATGATCCCTGGCCAGGGAATCAGCGGGTAAAGATTGAGCCAAAGAAAACCGGTGCGCGGCGGCAGGAGCGGACCTGGCACATGCAGCAAACGCCAGAGAATTCCCGCCACGGGCGACATCGCCGCCGGGCTGACCGAATCGAACGCGTTATGCCCGAGCACCAGGACCGCGCCGAAGAGTCCGATCGCCCAAAGCGGCAGATAAATCAGCGCGGCCATCAGCACCATGGAGAGCCCGGTCACCCAGATCACCTGGATCAGGAAAAAGTGTGGGCTCGGATGAAAGGTGAGCATCGAGCTCACCACCACCAACTCCAGGACCATGAGCCAGAGCCCGCGGCTAACGAGGAACCGCGCCAGTTGCGGGCGCGGTTTGCGGAGCGACTGGAGATAAATGGAAGTGCCGGCGAGAAAGACAAAGGTCGGCGCGCAAAGATGCGTGATCCAGCGAGTGAAAAACATGAACCCGGAGGCCGTGGCCGGATCCGTCGGGTTCCCGCCGAAACTCGAAAAGAACTCTCGGGTATGATCGAGCGCCATGATGACCATGACGAGTCCACGGAGCACGTCCACCGATTCCACGCGGATGCTCGGCGACACGGATGACTGCTCAACTGCGGAAGACGAATCTGCGTTCAAGGCTCATCGTTATGATGCCCGTTCGCCTCCTCGTCCACCGAATTGGAATTACGGAAGCGAAGAACTGCTCGAACGTGATTCCAAAACGCGGCGCTTAAGGGAATTGAATCGCCGCGCGCATTTGCGCGAAGCGGCTTTTGGCGGTGGTTTCGGTGACGGGGGTGCTCAGAAGTTTGTGGAGGTTTATTTCTCCCATGAATTCGGGCGCGAGTTCCTTGATGAACGAGCTGGGCTGACAGGAGACGGCGCTGCCGAATTTCGTCCGGGCGCGGCAAGGCAAAGACGTCCAGCAAATGCCATCGCAGCGGCGGAAGACGCCGCCAAATGCATTGGCTATCGCCAAGACGCCCTCCAAATGGCGTTTGCTCCAGCCGCCCCGCGATCGACGCCGCCTTGTCGTATCGTCGTCTGTAAACTTGAATGCTTAAAGCATTCGAGCTGGGGCGCAATGACTAGTAAAGATGTCGGAGCTGTATCGGGTCGGACGCCTTCATCTGCCCCGGGACTTCAGCTGGTGGTCACACCATGGCCACTGCCGCCCGCCAAGGTTTTTTTGTCTTGGTGGGTCACACCATCACCACTGCCGCCACCCAGGGTTCCAGTTTGGTGCTTATAGCGCCGCCACCGCCGGGGAACCGGGGCGACAGCTCTGTCGTCACACCATTGTCACTGCCGCCACCCAGGGTTTTTTGTCTTGGTGGGTCGCACCATCACCACTGCCGCCACCCAGGGGTTCCAGCTTGGTTGTCACACCGTCACCGCTGCCACCGCCACTGCGCCAAGGCGAAAGCTCTGTCGTCACGCCGTCGCCGCCGCCGCCACTGCGCAGGCCGACAGCTTTGTCGCCACCCGTCGCCACGCCACTTCTCCGACGCGCTTGTCGGAAAACGATTCTGCTCCGCGAGGCCGGGAGGAGACTTGAATGCTTAAAGCATTCAAGTATTCAGATAGGGAATGAAACAGACGTTGCTCCATGGATTGTTTCCGGCGGTTCGGGCCGAAGTGCTGCGGCTGTTATTTACCAACCGCGGGCAGGAGCTCTACACGCGCGAGCTGGCGCGACTCAGTTTCCTGGCGCTGAGAACGGTCCAGGATGAATTGGCAAAGCTCGAGGCGGCCAATCTGATCCTTAGTCGTAGCAACGGATATCACCGGTTCTACCGCGCGAATCCCAGGCATCCGCTGCATGCCGCCGTGACCGAGATCGTTCGGAAAGGCGTGGGTCACACCAAGAGCAACCCTCGCGCATTACCGAGCCGGCGAAAGCGACGCTAAATCGCCGGAGCCGGCCTTCCTTCCTTCCTGCGGGCCGGCGAACTTGAATGCTTTAAGCATTCAACGCATGGGCTCGCTATGAGGAGAAAATCGCCGTTGGAAGTGCGGTGACGCCTTTCAAGGTCGTCGACGTGAAGGGGACGCGAACCCGTTGCGCAGCATTGATTTTAACGCGCCGAATTTGCTGCGAGTTGAAGTCGCACCTGCTGTCCGCGTCTGCCGCACTTGAATGCTTTACGCATTCAAGGTGGACCTCCATTTCCGGAGCCAACAATCGGTGAAGCGAGCGTGGCTCGGACCGCAGAGGAAAATTCTCCACAGGGGAAAAAGGGGCCAGTCGCTGGATAGTCGGCACGTCGGTTGCGGCCGCTCGTGATAGCCCCGAAACCTTCGGGGCTATAGAACCGGGAGAGGAGTGTTGCGGCTCAAGGGGATTGAATGGCAGCGCGCATTTGGGCGAAGCGGCTTTTGGCGGTGGTTTCGGTGACCGGGGTGCTCAGAAGTTTGTGGAGGTTTATTTCGTCCATGAATTCGGGCGCGAGTTCCTTGATGAATGAGCTGGGCTGGCAGGAGACGGCGCTGCCGAATTTCGTCCGGGCGCGGCAATGCGTCAGGGTAAGGGAACGCATCGCGCGGGTGATGGCGACGTAGAGGAGGCGGCGTTCTTCATCGAGGGTGCCTTCGGACTTGGAGCGGTCGTGCGGCAGGATGCCTTCCTCCAATCCGACGACGTAGACGTGCGGGAACTCGAGCCCCTTGGCGGCGTGCATCGTGATCAGGGTCACGCCGCGTTTCTTGTCGATGTCGTCGTCCTTCTCTTCTTCGCGTTCCTGGTCGAGGACCACTTCATCGAGAAATCCGCGGAGCCCTTTCGTGGAGCGCCGGGTGAACTGCTCGAAATCGCGGAGAACGTCAGTAACGTTGCCGGCGCGGATGTCGGCTTCGTCGGGCGCCCGGCAATGGCGGCGCAGATCAGGAAAATAACCGACCTCATCGAGAAGCGCGCGAATCAAGCGAGCGGCGTCGGCGAGCGGCTGGTGGAGCGAGGTCTGGCAATCGTCGATCAACGCGACAAACCTCGCGACGTTCGCCGCCGTCTTGGCGCTGAGATCGGCGCGCACTTCCTGGGACTGGAGCGCCTGCCAGACGCTGCGCCGGTTTTTCACGCTCGATTCGAGCGCGGTCTCCACGGTCGCCGGGCTGATGCCCCGCGCGGGAGTATTGATGATGCGGAGCAGGCTCGCGTCGTCGTTCGGGTTCGCCAGGACGCTCATGTAGGCGAGCACGTCTTTCACCTCTCGGCGGTCGAAAAAGCTTTTCCCGCCCACGATCCGATACGGGATCTGGAGCCGGCGGAAATTTTCTTCGAGCAAACGCGATTGCGCGTTCATCCGGAAAAGGACGGCGAAACTCTCCCAGACTTCCGACTCGGCGAAATTGCGGCGCTGGATTTCTTCGGCCACGAACTGGGCTTCCTCGCGATCGCTCGGGCAGGCAACGAGCCGGATTTTGCCGCCGCTCGCGCTCGCGCTCCAAAGTTTCTTGGGCCGGCGCCGCGGATTATTTTTGATGAGCGAATTGGCGCTGCCCAGGATCGCGTTCGTGCTCCGGTAATTCTGCTCGAGCTTAACGACTTTCGGGTTCGGGAAGTGATGTTCGAACTCGAGGATGTTCGAGACTTCGGCGCCACGCCAACCGTAGATCGACTGGTCGTCGTCGCCGACGACCGCGACGTTGCGCCGCTCATCGGCGAGCAGGGTCACGAGGTCGAGCTGGAGCCGGTTCGTGTCCTGAAATTCGTCGACCATGAGGTAATGGAACCTGGCGCGCCACCGAGCACGGACTTCCTCGTGGTCGCGGAGAAGTCGGACCGTGAGCAACAGCAGATCGTCAAAGTCGACGGCGTTCAGCCGTTTCAATTCAGCGTCGTAACGGCGAGCGACCTCGCCGATCAAAGAGTCGCCGAACAAGTCCTGGATCGTCGAATTCTTCGCTTTGCTGATCAACGCTTTCGCGACGTTGGGATCCAGCTTTTCATCGCGGGCCGCGGTCCGCGTGATCAGCTTCTTGATCAGGCCGAGCTGGTCGCCTTCGTCGTAAATGCCGAAATTATTCTTGTAACCGAGCCGATCGATTCCGCCGCGCAGGATCCGGAGGCAGAGCGCGTGGAAGGTCGACATGGTGACCTGCTTCGCAGCCGCGGGATCGATCATGCGCGCGAGCCGTTCGCGCATTTCGGTGGCGGCTTTGTTGGTGAAAGTGACGGCGAGAATCGCGCCGGGGTCGACGCCTTGCGCGATGAAGTAAGCCGCCCGCGCGGTGATGACCCGCGTCTTGCCTGTGCCGGCGCCGGCCAGGATTAGGAGCGGTCCCTCAGTGGTGGTGACGGCTTCGCGTTGCGCGTCATTGAGATCGAAGAGTCGGAAACGCGCCATGCGAAGCGCGCACTGTCGTGTCGGGCGCGGAAAACTCCAGAGCGGTTTCACGCAAAATCTAGCGGGCGCTCTCTCCGCGCATGAATTCGGGAAATCCGCTGGTGACAGCGGACGCTACAGCGCCACGGACGGCGGCAGGCAATGCGCCTGTCCTACAATTTCCGAGAAACGAGACCGTTATCTCATCGCGCCGGCCATGACGTCGTTCTGTTTCAGGACGATCGGGAAAGGTTCGAGGGGCATCGGCCTGTCGTGATCAAGAAAGGTGCGGCAAAGGGTGAAGAATTGGGCGCAGGTGGTGGCGCGCCGGACCTGGTGAAGGAACTCGCCGGTCGGCTCCACGCCGAGACCGATGAAGTTCATATATTTTTTCATATTGTTAATCTGAGCCGATTCCCGGATGCCGGGCGTGCTGACGGCTTCGAAAAGCGCATGCACATATTCGAGAACATCGCGGCCGGTCGGTGTGAAGAGCGCGACGCCGCGACGGTCCTCGCGGATCTGACGGAAGAGCCAGGGATTGCGAATGACGCCGCGGCCGATCATGAGCCCGCGCGCGCCGGTGAGCGCAAGAACTTCGGCGGACTTGGCGGCGGAATAAATATTGCCATTGGCGAGGACGGGAACTGGCAACGCGGCAACGGCGCGCGCGACGAAGTCGTAGCGGGGCGCGCTCCGGTACATCTCTTTTACCGTGCGGGCATGGACGGTCAGGAGGTCGATCGAGTTCCGGCGAAAGATCGGCAGGAGTTCATCGAACACGGCCGGATCCTCGAAGCCGATGCGGGTTTTCACCGTGAACGGAATGGCGATCGCGTCGCGCAACGCGCCCAGGATTCGTTCGATCCGGTCCGGATCGCGGAGCAGGCCGCCGCCGGCGCATTTGCGATACACGATCGGGACCGGGCAGCCAAGATTGAGGTCGATCGCGGCAACGGGATGCTGTTGCAGCTCGCGCGCCGTGCGGACGAGCGCGGCGATGTCGTTCCCAATCATCTGGGCAATGACCGGCCGGCCAGTCGGGTTTTGCGTTATGGAACTGAGGATGTGCGGATCGAGCCGCGAGTCGGGCAGGACGCGGAAGTACTCGGTGAAGTAGAGATCGGCATTGCCGTAACCGGCGATCAGACGCATGAAGCGCAGGTCGGTCACGTCCTGCATCGGCGCGAGCGCGAGGATGGGCGCGTCGCTTTGGATTAGTTTTTGAAAGTCGGTCGGCAAGAGAATGAACTTACCTACTCGTGGGTCTCGAGAAAAGTGATGTTGTAACCGAGAGACGCTATGTTTCTCTCCGCGACTTTCTGTTTTCGCGATGGAATTGGCGAATCAGGATCCGAACGACAAATTTGAGGTGAGCAGTAACCTGTCAACGCAATGGAAGTTCACCAACTCAGGTACTTTGTGGCAGTCGCGGAAGAAGGGAGCTTCTCGAATGCGGCGGAGCGTGAGCATATTTCGCAGCCGTCGCTGAGTCAGCAGATTCACAAGCTGGAGGAGGAACTGAACCAGCAGTTGTTTGATCGGCTGCCGCGCTCGGTGGTGCTGACGGAAGCGGGACGGTGTCTGTTGCCTTACGCGCGAGTGGTGCTGACGGCGCTCGCCGATGCGGCGCGCGCAGTGACGGCGCTGGAAGCCGAGGTCGCGGGACGCCTCTCAGTCGGCGCCATTCCATCCATCGCACTTTATATTTTGCCGCGATTGATCGGACGATTTCAACAGGCGTATCCGAAAGTGACGTTCGAACTGTTCGAAGACACGACGGAGAAACTCGCCCAGCGTCTCGTGGACGGGACGCTCGATCTTGTGATCGCGTCGGGCTCCGATCAGATCCCAAATCTCGCGCGGCATTCCCTCGGCCGGGAAGCGCTTCTCTTGCTCGTACCGGAGAACCACCGGTTCGCACGGCGGAAGAGCGTGAAGTGGAACGAACTCGCTCACGAAAAATTCCTGCTCCTGCATGAGGAGCATTCGATGTCGATCAGCGTGCGCCAGCATCTGGCGGCGAATCATCTCAAACCGGAGCTGGTCCTGCGCGGGGCGCAGTTGGTTACAATCGCGAGAATGGTGGCCGCCGGAATGGGGGTGACGGTGATTCCAAAGATGATGGCTGAGACTGAGTTTGTGAAAGGATGTGTGGCGGTGCCTTTTGGCCGGCCGGTTCCGACGCGCGAGCTGACCTTGCTTCGCAACCCGTTGCGCGCAGAAAGCAAAGCGGCCGCAGCGTTCCGTGAGGAAGCTGCGGCCGCGTTTGTTCCGTAAGTGTTGGTCCTACAGGTTGACGCGCATCGCGTGAGCGAGCGAGACGATTGACCAGGCGGACGTGACAACGATCAGCGCGAAAAGAAGAAACTCGGCGGCGACGCTGGGCCGCTCGCGTTGCGTGAAGCGCTCGCTCAAAAAGCGAAAGGCGCGGAGACGCATGGAGGTTTTCGAATCAAGCAGCTGACCGTTCTTACCATTGCTGCTTAGAGTTAATGTTTGCATGCCTAACAAAAAAGCAGGCGGCATGCGCATGATAATACTTAGAACCTGTCACTGCGATAGGCGGCGCCTATGCGTAAGATTCCGAGTAATTCCGCGGGGGAGACACCTGCCGCTTCAACACGAAGCGCGCTACACCCTTGGCGGGACGTAGGTCGTGCCAGACGTGTCGGCCCGCGCGGGTTCGGCGACGTAGCGGCCCTGGTCGGGTCGCGCGACTTCGTCGAAGTTGCGCGCCAGCGCGTGCAGGGCGAGCCGCATCTCCTCGCCGCGCATGGCGCGGCCGTGGCCTGTCACGACTATCTCCGGCTCGAGCGCAGCCAGGGCGCGGACGGCTTCGCGGGCGCTATCCCAATCGGGAGTGAAATACATCGGCGGGCCGTGCATCTCCGGCGTTTGCATCATTGCGGCATATGCTGATTCCTGCCGCGTCCTGATGAACGCGTCGCCGACGATCAACGCCCGATCTTTCTCGCGCCAAAAGCTCACGTGCCCCGGCGCGTGCCCGGGTGTATGAATCCAACGCCAGCCTTGCATGTGCGGCACTTCCCGCGACTCAGGAAGAATCCGGAGACGGCGATCGACGTCGATGGGACCTTTCGGGAAGAGCGGCGAAGTCAGCGCCATCAATCCGCCGCCGACACTCGGATCGGGTGGGGATACGCCGAACGGCCGTCGAGATACGGTTGCTCGAGGAGATGCGCATCGGCCCGGGCTTCTTCCGTCAGCGGGATTTGTTCGCTCATGCGAGTTGATCGCGGCTGAATGACGGGGGAGACGCATGAAAAGCAAAGACGGTCGCCTGCGCTACAATTTGGCCGAAGCAGGCGTAGAGTTTAGCGATGAAAACGCTCGGGATCGTGGGCGGGATCGGGCCGGAATCGACGATCGAATATTACCGGTTCATTCTCGATGGCTGTCGCAAGCGACTGACGGAGACCCCGACGCCGCAAGAGCTTCGCGGCGGCGCGGCGAGCGTGCCCCACCTCATCATCGACAGCATCGATGTAAACCGCGGGCTGGCGATGCTGGCCGCGAACGAGCTGGGGGCGCTCGCGGATTATGTGTCGGAGTCCGTCGAGCGATTGACGCGGGCCGGCGCGGAGATCGCGCTCGTGGCCGCGAACACGCCGCACATCGTGTTCGAAGAAGTGGAACGGCGCGCCGCGATCCCGATGATCAGCCTCGTGCGGGCGACGTGCGCGAGAGCGTCGGCGCTGGGGTTCCGGAAGCTGGCGCTGCTCGGGACGGGGTTCACGATGCGCGGGCGATTTTATCCGGACGTTTTCGCGCGCGCCGGGATCGAGCTGGCCACGCCGGATGAAGAAGAAAAGGAGTTCATTCACCGCGCTTATCTTGGCGAGCTGCTGAAAAACCAATTCCTTCCGGAGACGCGTGAGCGGATGCTTTCGATCATCAACCGGATGCGCGGGGAGAACGGGATCCAGGCGGTGATCCTGGCTGGGACTGAGTTGCCGTTGCTTCTTCGCGGCGCGGAACCGGAAGGTTTACCGTTTCTCGATACGACGTTGATCCACGTCGACGCGGCGGTGGAAGCGATAGTAGGAAAGTAGAAAGGCCGGAAGGTGCGGCGCCCGCGCATTCAGGCAACGGGATCGCGATTGGCTGGCGTCGGCCAACGAGAACGGATACAAGACGTTCGCTCGCTCATGCGATGAACTTTTTCTCCGAACTGAAGCGGCGCAATGTTTACAAGGTCGCGGTCGCGTATGCAGTGGTGGGCTGGCTCGTCGTCCAGATAGCGACGCAAACCTTTCCGTTTTTCGACGTGCCCAATTGGGCGGTGCGGCTGGTGATTCTGCTGGTCGCAATTGGGTTTCCGATCGCACTCGTGATTGCGTGGGCGTTCGAGCTGACGCCGGAAGGATTGAAGCGGACGGAATCGGCCGACGCGGAAACGGAGAGACGAAGGTCGAGCCGGGCGTGGATGTATGTGGTGGTCGCGGGCATTTTCCTTTCCGCCGGACTGTTCTTTCTCGGTCGCTACACGGCGGGAAGTACATCGAGAGAAGAAGCCGGACGGCGCAGCGCGGCGCCGCTGCCGGAGAAGAGCGTGGCGGTGCTGCCGTTCGAGAACCTGAGCGAGGACAAGGCGAATAGCTATTTCGTGGATGGGATGCAGGACGAAGTGATCACGCGGCTGGCGAAGATCGCCGAACTGCGCGTGATCTCGCGCACGTCGACGCTCCGGTACAAGGCGCGTGGGAACGGCCTGGCGGAAATCGCCCGCGAACTCGGAGTGTCACACCTCGTGGAAGGCACGGTCCAGCGAGTCGGCGACCGCATTCGGATCAACGTCCAGCTCATCCGGGCGGAGAACGAAGGCCATCTCTGGGCTGAGATTTACGATCGCAACCTGACGGACATCTTCGCCGTCCAGACTGAGTTGGCGACCGCGATCGCGCGCGAGCTCCAGACAAAACTTACCGGAAGCGAGCAAAAGGCGGTCGCCGAAAAACCGACCAGCAATCTCGCCGCCTACGATGCCTACCTGCGCGGGATCGATTTCGCATCGCGACCCGGGCAAAACCCGGCGGACGAACGAAAAGCCGCGGAGGCGTTTGAGGAAGCGACCCGGCTCGATCCGCAGTTTGCCCAGGCTTGGGCGCGGCTGTCGCAGACCAGCTCGAGCCTTTATTTCCTGAGCTTCGACGCCACGGCCGCGCGGCAGGAAATCGCGCGGGCTGCAGCGGAAAAGGCGACGCAGCTTTCGCCGGCGTCAGCCGAGACGATGCTGGCCAACGCGTATTACCGGTACCACGTGCAGCACGATTACGCGGGGGCGCGCGACCTGTTCGAAAAAATCCGGGACGAACTGCCGAGTAACAGCGAAGCGGCCGAAGCGCTGGCGCGGATCGCGCGGCGCCAAACGCGCTGGAACGATGCGATCCGGCTTTTCGAAGAGGCCGAGAAACTCAACCCGCGGGACGCGCACCTGTTCATGGACCGGGCCTGGACTTTCTCGATGATTCGCAATTACGCCGGCACGCTCCAGATGATTGAGCGAGCCGAGGCGATCACCACGCACGACGCCGATGTGCTCGAGAGCAAGGCTGCCTACTTTCAATGGACGGGCGATCTGAAGACGGCGCGGAGCTTGATTGAACGGATCAAGGATCGCCCCCGAAGAATCGATGTTGAAGCATCGCAGCTGGTCCTCGAACGCCGGTATGCGGAGGCGGCGCGGGTTCTGGAGGAAGATTTATCGAAGACCAAAGATGCCGATCCTGTTGCTCGCGCCAGCACGCTCGAGTGGCTGGGCAGCGTGCGGCTCCAGGCCGGAGACAGGGAGGGCGCAACCAAAGCGTTTCTCGAAGCGAAACCGCAACTGGAGAAATTCCGCGGGGAACAACCGCGAAATTTTTGGATCCCGTTGTCGCTGGCGAGTGTCGAAGCAGGATTGGGCAACAAGGACGCTGCGGAAAACGCGCTGAAGCGCGCGCTGGAAGCCGGAGCGGCCAGCGACGATCCGGTTTTCGCGCCCGGAGTGGAAGAGGGCGTCGCCAGAATCGAAGCACAAATGGGCAAGGCGGACTCTGCTATCGACCGCATCGAGCGGTTACTTCCATTGCCCTACGGAGCTTTTCCAATCACCCAGGCGAAGCTGCGAATCGATCCCGCGTGGGACCCACTGCGAACCCATCCGCGCTTCAAGGCGATCGTCGACGGGCCGGAGCCGAAGACCGTTTATCACTAACGAGCCCTAAAGGCCCGTGATCTTCCAGAGCTGGTAGGGCGCGGTCCGGATGGATTTGCCGTTGTTAAAGCGCGGCATGTTTTGAATTTGCGAGGCGGTCACGTAGAGCTCGCCCTTGGGACTCCACGCGAGCGTGTCGGGCCAGAGGAGCCGTAAGTCTGTGAACACCGGTTCGATTTGTTTGGTCGCCGGGTTCCAGCGCGAGATCCCGCCGCGCTCGATGTCGGTAAGATAAATCGTGCCGTCGGGCGCTTCGAGCAGACCGTCGGGCGGCGGGGTTTGCGTGACCGTTTCGACTTTCGATTCCAAGTCGGCCTGGGAAACTTTGTCGTCGATCAACGCCGCGGTCGGGACCCGGTAGAGGGTGCGCGCGGTCAGCGCGTGGTAATACAGGTAGCCATTCTTCGTGTCCAACGCGATGCCGTCGGACGCGATCTGCGGCGGATTGTTCTTTTCATCGACCAACTTCCTGCCTTTGACGACGAGCTTGAAATCCTTGTCCGGCTGGGTGGACGGATGCCCGTCGAGGAGCCGGCGCGCTTTTCCGCTCTTCAGGTCGACGACGATGATCGCCCCGTTCGCGCTGTCGGTGATGAACGCGACGTTGGCGGCGGTGTCGACCCGGACGTCGTTCAAATACGATTTCTTCGGCGCGATTTCTTCCCCGAATGGAATCGTTTGCGCGACCTTGTTCGTCTTGAGATCGACCTTCACCAGCTTCGGCCCGCCTTTAACGATCTCCTGCATCTTCGGCGCGGCGGGATCGAGGATCCAAAGGTTGTCCTGGTCGTCGACCACGACGCTTTGGACGCAGACGAAATGCGAGCCCGCGGGCCCACGCTTGTTCCATTCATCGTTCGGAAAAGCTTTCGGCTTGCCGTCGATCAGTTCGGCGACGGACAGGGAGTGGCCGTCCGACCAATCGGGGAGATTCACGAAAACGCGGCCGGTCTTTTTGGAAATGCCGACGCCGGTGACTTGTTGGTCGCCGAAGTTCGCGACTTCGATGAGGTCATACGCGCGACCCGTGGCGGCGGTCGCAACCAGAACGGTGACGAGAAAGAGACGGCGTAAATTCATGGACGAAAATTAGAGTGGAGCGACCGGGCGACAACTAATCGTCTTGGATTTTTCCTCGTGCGGCCAGCGACCGGCGGCTAGCCTCCCCAGCGCGACATGGCCGCAGAATCGGAAACTTATTCGCAGCTGGAGATCGCGCACGTCCTGTTCATGGACATCGTCAGCTACTCGAAGCTGCCGATCGATCAGCAGAGCGAATTGCTCGGCCAACTGAATGGGATCGTGCGCGCGACGGAACAGTTTCGGGCGGCGGAAGCGGCGGGAAAATTGGTGAGGCTGCCGACCGGCGACGGCATGGCGCTCGCGTTTTTTACCAGCGTCGATGCGCCGGTGCGATGCGCGCTCGAAGTCGCGGAAGCATTGAAGAGCCGGCCGAACATCAGGCTTCGCATGGGCGTGGACAGCGGCCCGGTCGATCTAATCACCGACGTGAATGACCGGCCGAATGTCGCCGGCGCCGGCATCAACATGGCGCAGCGCGTGATGGATTGCGGCGACGCGGGCCACATTCTTTTGTCGCGGCGCGTCGCGGGCGACCTCGGCCAATACAGCCGGTGGCAGCCGCACCTGCAGGAGCTCGGCGAAGCGGAAGTGAAGCACGGCGTGAAGGTCGACCTCGTGAATCTCTTCACCGACAACCTCGGTAACCCCGCTCTCCCGGACAAGGTCCAACGCGCGCGGCGTTATCAGATGCTGCTCGCACGCAAACATCGGAATCGCCGGCTCGGGATCGCAGCGCTGATCCTTACCGTTGTTCTGGCCGCGGGCGCACTCTGGTGGTGGATGAAGCGCGCGCCGTCATCCGCGACGGTAACGGCGAGCGCGCCCGCGATCGGCGCTCCCGCGAAAAGCATCGCGGTTCTGCCGCTGGA
This sequence comes from Chthoniobacterales bacterium, assembly GCA_035941675.1. Lineage (GTDB taxonomy): Bacteria > Verrucomicrobiota > Verrucomicrobiia > Chthoniobacterales > UBA10450 > AV80. Next base: position 242,572 of record DASZDT010000010.1, on the reverse strand, counting down.
AAATTTGTCCGACGACAAGGAGAATGCCTTTTTCGCCGACGGCATCCAGGACGACGTGCTCACCAGCCTGGCGAAGATCAAGGACTTGAAAGTGATCTCGCGCACGTCGGTGATGGGTTATCGGAACAAAGGCGCGCGGAATTTGCGGGAGATCGGAAAGGAACTCGGCGTGGCCAGTGTGCTGGAAGGAAGTGTGCGCCGCGTGGGGAACCGGGTCCTGGTGAATGTGCAGTTGATCGATACCGCGACCGACCAGCATCTCTGGGCGGAGCGATACGATCGCACGCTGACGGATTCGATTTCGCTCCAGGGAGAACTGGCGACGGAAATTGCCGGGGCGTTGCGCTCCACTCTTACCGCCGAGGAAAAGGCCCGGGTCGAATCCAAGCCGACGGATAACCCGGACGCTTACGTCGCGTATCTGCGCGGGCGTGAAGCGCAGCTCCGTCCCGAGACGTCCCGCGACAATTTCCTGAGCGCGGAGAGTTTTTACAAACAGGCGATCGCGCTCGACCCGAAGTTTGTCCTGGCGCGGGCGCGGCTGAGCCTGGTGCAGGCGCTGATCTACGAATATTTCGAGCCGAACAACGCGGCCCGCCTGGCCGAGTCGCGCACGAACGCGGAAGAAGCGCTTCGCCTTGATCCAAATTCAGCGGAAGCGCATTCGTCCCTGGCCCGGTGCGCCCAGAACGCCGGGGACGCGGCCACCACCCGCCGCGAGCTCGAGACCGCTGTGCGGCTGTTGCCTAACGATGCCTCCCTGATTCTCACCGCCGCCGTCACCCAGTGGGGAATGGGATGGAACGACGAGGCTGCGGCGAACTTCAAACGCGCCACCGAGCTTGGACCGCGGGAAGCGAAGACGTTCTCCAGCTACGGCGCACTTCTTCGCGAGCTCGGGCGCGATTCCGAAGCCCGGGCCGCCATCGACCGCGCGTTGGTGCTGGCGCCCGAATCGGTTTACTTCCGGCTCCAGCGAGCCAGCGCCGAAATTTCGTGGACGGGCGACCTGAAACGCGCGCGCGAAATCCTCGGCCAACTGCCCGCCGGCCAGGATCCCGACGGCAGGGTGACATCGGCCTGGTGCACCCTTGCCATTTACGAACGCAACTTCGCCGAAGCCCTGCGCCTGCTTCAGGCTTATCGCGGCGAAATGCTGCCCTGGGCCGACAGCGGCGGGTTCGGAGCGCAGGACACAAAGAATTTCAGCGAAGCGATGGTTCGTCTTTATGCCGGCGATTACCCGGGAGCCTACCACTGCTTCGATACCGAGCGCTGGAAAGCCGAGACCGAAGTCGCGCAGGACAACTCGGCCAATGGCCACGCCGGCCTGGCCCTTCTCTACGCCCAGATGCGCTGGAAAGCCTCCGCCCTCAAGGAAGCCGCGCGCGCCATTGAGCTAGGCGCGCCCGCCGATCCGGTCGCGAAACGCTGGTATCGCTTCAACCTCGCCCGCGCTTACACCTGGTCCGGCGACCCCGATGCCGCGCTGAAACAGATCGAAATCTTCCTCAGCCTCCCGTCCGCCTACAAACCCCACAACTTTCGGCTCGACCCCGTCTGGGACCCAATCCGAAAGGACCCGCGCTTCGAGAAGCTCTTAGTGAACCAGAAGCTATGAGGTAGAATCTAAGAAGCGGTGTCAGAAGAACGAAAAACTCAGGCGCCTTTGTCCTGTTGAGTCACTCTTGGCCGCTTTCGAAATAGTGCTGCAATTGCGAATACCATGATGGAAAACAGCAACACGATACCAATCACGCGCCGCCATGGGTGATGCGATTGGTGTGTATCTGGGGGGTGATTGGCCTGGCCTTGAAACCATTTGAGGAGGGTTGCGTCGAACTTATAAGGTTTATTATCAATTGTCCCGCGCTCGGCTCCAGCATCGAGATAAAGTTCATGCAAAACCAGGTTCTTTCGGTCAAAAAACACAGCGCCCCACCGCAGGTTAAGTTTAAGTGCGCCCCAGCGTAAATCTTCGGGGACCGGCTCCGCCACTGCGGACTTTAAGGTCGATTGAAGCAGATCTAAATTTAAACTGCTGAGGGATTGATCGAACGAAGATCGCCGATCAGCCGTTACTGTGAGCCTGTCGGGGTTAACTGCTACATTGCTTTCACTACTAACCTCCAGTGAGAATACGTCAACTCTGGAAACCTTTTTCGCCTCTAAGTCTCCAAGGAGTTGCCAGCTAGGCCCTGTAGCCGCAGGCGTACTCGTTAGGATGCTCAGGATAAGCACCGCCCCCGCCGTAAAAGCTCGAGGCATTACCATAAACTTGTCGGAGTGGCAACTCTAGGCGGTCGCCCGAGTGACCAATCATAATGGTCGCATCTAACCGCTTCGCCCAATGTTAAGGCAGCTGCAGTCTCGGGGCCGGTTATTACTGGCTCTTCTTCGGGATCTGTAATAGTCCATTCTCGCGCGGCTCGCGAAGATTCCTGGCTTTGCCGACTGCCAAGAGCTGGATATAAATCTGCGCGGGATTTCAGGGCAGACGCCGCTCCATGTCGCCGTCGTATGGGGCGACGAGAAGGCGGTTAACGCTTTGCTGGAAGCGGGCCCCGACATCAATGCTCGGGGCGAATAGGACTACACTCCGCTGCACGAGGCCGATAGAAGTTTCTTGTTTTCGGAAATCAGGCAACAACTTTGATCAAATCCTCGTCAACGGCATCTAGACAAAACAAATCACCGTCTTTCAGTTCAACGCCGATTCCCTTCTGGAGATAATTCCACTCTTCGGGTTTATAACCCTCGAGGAAAGCGGCGTCTTGGATCACGAAAACGATTTTGCCCTGTTTTCCTGCGTAAACAACTTCGTCCCCGATACAAAGCGGGACCCCATTACTATAGTTCATTGTTAAGGTAGCGGATAAGCTCCTGGTGGAGGAGGTGGTGCGGTGACGGCGGAACGCAAGGAGGACACTTTTCTCCGGCTTTGCACGTGTGTGTCTTATTGTGAATGTAATCATAGGCAGCGGCGCCGCCCACAACAGCGACTATCGCTCCGATTCCAGCCCCAATAATGGTTCCTTCCGGACCAAAGAAGGTGCCGATGCCAGCGCCAATGGCGATCGGATTATGGCCGATGGGATCGACCATGTTCGCCGGATCGTTTTTGGTGTAAGCAAATAAGTTTAGTCCACCGGATTCTTGAATCGGATCACGGTTCAGCCAGCGGCCGAGGTCGGGATCGTAGGCGCGGTAAACGGCGAGGTCCAAATTGCTCTTCGCGTGCCGGTAGAGGCCGGTGAAGTTGAAATCAGTGGGAGTGGTGCCGAGCACGGTGGTTGAGCGGCCGTAGGGATCGTAATCATAGCGAGCAACGACTGTTCCACCGCCGGTAAACATTTCCCGGATCGAGCCGAGATGATCCCGCGTATAAAAATAAGCGGTCGTGCCGACGTATTGTCCCTGCGGATAATTCCGTTGGGCCACTGCGTCCGTCGCGTCCCGGAACTCAACCTTTTCCTGACCCTCCCAAACGATCTTGCGCGTCGAACTGATCGTGGCGCCGGTCTTTTCGACGATCTTGGCGATTCCGTTCAGGCCGTCGTAGGTGAATTCCGATCGAGTGGTGAAGCCGGTGTACTTAATCGCCACGAGGCGATTCGCGCCGTCCATTCGAAGGTCCGGGTCCCGCCGTCGTTCGTGATGCTGCCGTTCAGATCGTAGGTTAGGGTCCGACTAACCCCGCCGCTCGATAGCCGTGAACGCTCACATGTCCAAAAGTCCTCTTGGACTTTCCGTCAACGGTTTCGGCCCACGAGCTCGGTTTTCTCGAACATCGACTTGGAAGCTTGCCCCAACCTTCGTTCTTCGACCATCGCCCCGTCCGAAGAAAGATATTTAAAGGACTTTGCGTCGATCGACAAGATTCTGAGATTCCGTCGCTTCGCTACATCTTTGCTCCAAAGCGGCGTCGAGATGTAGTCAGCTGTAAATTGATATTGGTTTCCCGAGACTGTCCACCGACCACGCTCTTGGTATTTTATCGGCGGGCGATTGTAGTCGTACACCTGGATGAGTTTTCGGCGGTATGTCCCGTCCGCTTCCCGCAGGGTAATGGCATGCACGGTATCTCCATTTTCTTCCCACAATCCGGTTATGCTTTGGCTCTTGTTGACCTGAGCGACGCTATTCGCGCATCCGATGATGGCGACGGCTGCGATTGCAGTACTTGTGCGCCAAGCCTTCATCGTCGGGGGATTGCGAAAGGAACTCCGCTATAGTTGAAAACGCGTAAGGTAGTGGATTCTCCTTTTTTTTGGTCTATTTGCATAAGCGCTCTAATCCTATCGGCCGCGGAAGGTGGAACCGTCGGACATCCGCGAGAACCTCCTTCACGAAGATTCGCCTCATAATGGATGTAAACATCGTGGAAGCCGCGGCCCGCATCTCCTGGGGTAATTTCACCTGGAGCTATAACACCGGGAGTCCCATTGGGAAAACGCGAAGTGCTATCTGCATTTGTTCTCGGCGCGACCGTGTAGTCACCGGGATAGATGCCGTGAGTGCCGTCCTGATAGCCATAACGGTTCACCGGAGTGGAGAATTGAAACTCTCCGTCATGGAATACGCTCATTATTCCACTTGCGTCGCGTGCTTGCTGCCCAGGAGAGGGGGCATTTCTATGGATCACGATTTCCGTTTCCAAGCCAAGCAAATCGGTCGAATTCAATGAGTCGTTTTCGACGTACGCATATAAATTTACTCCGCCCTTCTCCGCAATCGGGTCTCGGTTGAGCCATCGGCCGAGGTCGGGATCGTAGGCGCGGTACGTCGCCAAATCCAAGTTGCTTTTGGAGTGGCGGTAGAGGCCGGTGAAGTTGAAGTCTGTGGGAGTGGTTCCGAGCACGGTGGTTGAGCGCCCGTAGGGATCGTAGTCATGACGAGCAACAACGGTGCCCCCGCCGGTGAACATTTCCCGGATCGAGCCGAGTGATCGCGTGTGTAAAAATAAGCGGTCGTGCCAACATACTGGCCTTGGCTATAATTGCGCTGGGTCACGGCATCCGTCGCGTCACGAAACTCCAGTTTATCCTGGCCGTGCCAGACGAATTTCCGGGTCGAATTGATGGTGGCGCCGGTTTTCTCGACGATCTTCCTCAGCCTCGCGTCCGCCTACAAACCGCACAACTTCCGGCTCGACCCCGTCTGGGACCCGATCAGGAAAGACCGGCGGTTAGAGAAAGTGCTCGTGAAGAAGAAGCTGTGATGGGCTCCAGCCGATAGCAACTCAGTCTCTGCCCTTCTTTTTGCGTGTTCACGGTTAATCCGCACTTGCACGGAATATTCATAACGAAGTGCAACCGGCGATCTCCGGGTGTACCCATTCAGAGTCATATGGTTCTCAACGACTCAGTCTACCAACCGTTTTCGCCTGCGGACGATTCTGCGAATGAAGAAGACGATTATGGCGATTATACCGATAAGGATGATGAAAATCCAGATCCAGGCACTTAAACCACCCCAATAATGTGATCCTATTGTAACTATGTAGAACCACATCCTCAATTTAGGGCTAAAGGCGTATGGCTGTCCGTCGACGAGTCCTTCATTTTTCCACCCGTCTAAATAAACTTGGTGCTTTGCCGAACCTGTCTGGTCCTGCAAAATGCAACCCCATCGGAAATCAAACCCGTTGGCGGTAGTCTGACTGTTGGCGGGAATTGGCCGCGCCGATTGCAAACAATATACGAGGGATCGCGTTCTCCATGCCGAAGATCGGGGTATAAAGCTAGAGCGATGTCTCGCTACAGTCGCCAGCACCTTCGCGCTAACAGCCTCGTTTGATTCAATAATCTCAGGTGCTCCAAACACGTTGACTTCGGCCAGTTGGGATTCCTTCAGACTTTTTGCGACGCTCTCGAGAGTGTCTTCAGCTCGCAGGGTAACGGCGCTTAGACAGGTGAAAGCAAAGATGACACTGAGACTTTTGCTCATCGTTTGGATGATGGGTCGGAGACGGTATGGGTCGACGGAGACGCGGCGTGACTCGTTCGCACCTCTTCGCCATTGGCAGCGGCGAAGCGAGCTTCTGGACCACGGATTATTGCAAGCTCCTTGGCAGGCTTGTTGGCGAATGAATCGAATATGTAACTAAAATTACCCTGCTGAATGCTATCCAAAACATGGAAAAACTCATGTCCTAGGATCAGTGCGGGCGTCTGCACGCCTCCGTCCGCGTAATCATGCGCGGTGTGCGGATCCCAGTAGATCCTACCGCCCGAATCCCAATTTGGGTCGTAACGGCTAGCATTGTCGCAGTTGGTATTGATGACGAACCGGTCATCCGATTCGTATACCTTGCGAAAAGCATCGCGCATTTCTGGAAACTTGATCAAATATTGCCATGCGGCACGGTAGGCTGCTTTATCTGCAAGCGGCACGTTCACATAGAGCCCCTGCGGATCTACGCCATTGATCGGATTGTTCACTACGTAACCGTAGAGATTCAAGCCACCACGTTCCGCGATGGGATCGCGGCTGAGCCAGCGACCCAGATCCGGATCGTAGGCCCGGTAAACAGCCAGATCGAGATTGCTCTTGGAATGGCGATAAAGGCCGGTGAAGTTGAAGTCGGTAGGAGTGGTTCCGAGCACGTTGGTTGACCGTCCGTAGGGATCGTAGTCGTAGCGAGCAACAACGGTGCCGCCGCCGGTGAACATTTCCCGGATCGAGCCGAGGTGATCGCGCGTGTAGAAATAGGCGGTCGTGCCGACGTACTGTCCTTGGGAGAAGTTGCGTTGCGTGACCGCATCCATGGCGTCGCGAAACTCGAGCTTTTCCTGGCCGTGCCAGACGAATTTGCGGGTCGAGTTGACGGTGGCGCCGGTCTTCTCGACGATCTTCGCGACGCGATTCATGCCGTCGTAGCTAAACTCGGAGCGCGTGGTGAATCCCGTGTAGTTAATAGCCACGAGGCGGTTCGCGCCGTCCCATTCAAACGTCCGGGTCCCGCTATCGCTGGTGATGCTGCCGTTCAGATCGTAAGTCAGCGTGCGAGTGACCCCGCCGCTTTGGCTGGTAATCTCGTTCACGTTGTTCGGCGTCGATGTCGTGGTCGTCGTCGCGACCGTCTCAGACGTCCGGTTGCCCGCAGTGTCGTAACCGTAGGTGTATTGCTTGATCAATGCGTTAGTCGAGGCGTTCTTGAGCGGCGCGGTCAGCAGCTGGTCGGCGTTGTCGTAACCGAGATCGAACCGCTGCGGCGCGGCCAGACCGGAGTAGTTCTTGGTCCAGGTCTTGACCTCGCCTTCGGCGTCGTAGGTGTAATCCTGCTCCGAGATGAAGTTCTTGTTCGCGTTGGTGTTGTTGTTCAGTTCAAAAGTGAAGGTCCCTGGTTTGCGCGCGGACGTGTCTTTCCTGTAGCGGACAATTTGCCTAAATCTTCGGCGTTCCAGGACTGCGTTGGGGTTGATCTAGGTCCGATTCCCTTTTGGTTGGATAAAACTTTTTCTTGTCCGGAAGCTCGAAAAACAAAGTGCCGTGAATGCCGGTAGCGTTTCGCTTCTCAATCCGATGTTTCCATACAGGATCCAATATTTAACCAGCCTTTGCCTCTCCCATGCGGGCGATCAAGTCGTCGATGAATTCAACATCTTGGCCTTCAGCCGGGAAAATGACCCGAAACGACTCATCGGACATTTCGTAAACGGAGTAAGCGCAGTTAATCGCTCCGTCTATAATCTGCACGTTTTTCATCTAACTTTGCCTCCAGGGTAAACGTTCCTATAGCCACCGCCGCGATTTTGCCAAACGGAGCCCCGCCTCCACCGAACCTAGTCGCGATTCCGGGTCGCCGAGTTCTCGTTCATCCGAGCCGAGCCGCCCTTTAGCCAAGGCCTTATCCCGCCTCGAAATCTCGGCTCCGTCACTTAGGGCAGGGACCTCCGACCTCAAGGGAAAGCGACCGCGTAAATGCTATGCAAGTGTCTTAGTCAACGAAGTAATCTCCCTTGAGATCCACTACTTGGCCATTTCTGAACAACACGATACGAAACCAAAAATTCCTGTCCTGTGGAGCTCGCGTGTAACGCCAGATTTCATCGTGGGATTTGGCATCACTACTTTGGATCTGGAGCGGCTCACCCACCAGGTGACGCACATCGGCTTTCGACATGCCTTTCTTAACAGAAGCAAAGCCTCGTTCGCTATAATCATGCGCAAATTGGGTCGCATCATCTCGGAGGTAAATGGTGAAGAGGATTCGATCCGTCATACCTCTGCAGTGGGGGCAATATAACATCGAAGCTGTAAACGTGGTTGCTGAAGCAACAAAGATCAGCGCAACCACCCAAAGCCAATGTTTCATTTGCACTGCTAAGGACACGGTTTTTCGGGAACGAGCGGTCCGCCGAAGACGTCTTTAAAATTTTCATCCGGGATTAGCGGGTTGAGACCCAAATAACCGCCCCGTAGCAGAGTGCCAAGCAAACTGTCCGGATCAATTTGCCATGGCGTAGACATATACACCGTCGAACCGAAAAGCCCGCTGACTTTCATCACTTGGCCCCGCAAGACAATGCCATCAACGTCCTTATTAGTAAATGGATTGGCGCTCGAGAGGGAGGTTGAATACGCCGGCATCGTCCAAACCTGCTGTCCTCGCCCGGTTCCTCCGAACACCTGCAGCGGGTGAGGCGTGAGATTAATCACAAAACCCCAGTGTAGTCCTGTGTCACCCATGCCGAGTGGGTCGACGGCGTCCAACGGGCCGTCGTTCAAATAGGCATAGAGGTTGGTTCCCTGAGTCAACTCTGCATTGTTAAGTGGATCGCGGCTGAGCCAACGGCCGAGGTCGGGATCGTAGGCGCGGTAAACTGCCAAATCGAGATTGCTCTTCGAGTGCCGATACAGGCCGGTAAAATTGAAGTCGGTGGGAGTGGTGCCGAGCACGGTGGTTGAGCGTCCGAAGGGATCGTAGTCGTATCGAGCGACAACAGTCCCGCCGCCGGTGAACATTTCGCGGATCGAGCCGAGATGATCGCGCGTGTAAAAATACGCGGTCGTGCCGACGTATTGCCCCTGCGAAAAGTTGCGCTGTGTCAGGGCATCGCTCGCGTCGCGAAATTCGAGTTTCTCCTGGCCGTGCCAGACAAATTTGCGAGTGGAGTTGATCGTGGCGCCGGTCTTCTCAACGATCTTTGCCATGCGATTCAGCCCATCGTAGCTGAACTCGCTCCGGGTCGTGAACCCTGTGTAATTAATAGCCACGAGCCGGTTCGCGCCGTCCCACTCAAACGTCCGCGTCCCGCCGTCGTTCGTGATGCTGCCGTTGAAATCGTAGGTCAGCGTGCGATTCACCCCGCCGCTCTGACTCGTGATTTCGTTGACGTTGTTCGGCGTCGAAGCCGTGGTGGTCGTGGCCACCGTCTCCGAGGTGCGGTTGCTGGCCGGGTCGTAACCGTAAGTGTATTGCTTGATCAGAGCGCTGGTGGAGGCGTTTTTCAGCGGTGCTGTCAGCAACTCGTCGGCGTTGTCGTAGCCGAGATCCAACCGCTGTGGCGCGGCGAGACCCGTATAGTTCTTCGTCCAGGTTTTCACCTGCCCCTCAAAATCGTAGGTGTAATCCTGCTGCGACATCAGGTTGTTTTTGTTCGCGCTGGTTAGATTCTTGATCTGCTGGAGGCGCTTGTCCTGCGCATTTGGGAAATAGAGGTAATTCGCCGAGGCGCCGCCAGGATACAGGACCTTGCTTAAGCGGTCCGTCACGCCGACATATGTGTTGGTGAAGGTGCCGAGCTTGTTCACATCGGTGCTGACCCGGCCCAGGCTGTCGAACGTCCAGGTTTCGCTGTTAGCCGTGCCATTAACCGAACGGCTGGTGATCCGGCCAAGCTGATCGTAGCTGAGTGTGATCGTGTCGTTGGCCAGAGGCGCGTCGATGCTGGCCAGCTGGCCGGCTCCCAGCGTGGGCGGGACCGCGATTGCATTGTAGCCGTACGTCGTCGTGCCGATGCCATCGGTCATGGTTACAACTCGATTGTAATTCGGATCGTAGGTATAACTGACAGCCGGCGTCGGCGGAGTTAGCGGCTGACCAACGATGTTGGTGTAGCTGATCTGGTGAATGGCGTCGTCCGCGAAATAGGTATAGTTTGTTCGCTGGCTTTTCGCGTCGGTCGATGATTGAAGCCGGCTGGTTGCTCCGGCGGTATTCGGAGCGGTCTGGCCTTCGTAGAGGTAATCGATCGTCGTGCCATCCTGGAAAACCTTCTGATAGACGCGCCTCTGGATGTCCCGGTTGAAGAGGGTGGTCTGGTTCTTGGGATCGGTGATGCTGGTGAGCGCCCCGCACGTGCAATAGCCGTATTGGGTGGTCCGGTTGGCCGGATCGGTGATGGAATCCATCTGCTGGTTGGCGTTGTAATGACGATAGGTCCAAAGCCCGCGCCGGTCGCGGCTGCCAGTAAGATCGAGGGTCATCGCCCCAGTCACATTGTCGGTGTACTGGAATTGCTCGTAGGTGGCGTCCGGATACGTGACCTTAATCTTGCGATCCAGATTGTCGTAGTCCGTGGTGGTGGTGTAACTGTCGGAGTCCGCGATGGTGCGGACGCGTTTCGCGCCGTCGTATCCGAAACGCGTCACGGCCGAAACGCTGTTGAAGGGTGGACTAGTGATAGATTCCAGGTAGCCCGGGGGCGCGGTTCCGCCGTAGGCGTACGTGGTGGTCTCGTTCTTCGCGTTCTTGCGCGTCTGAAGCTGTGCGTCAATCGTGTAGGTGTAGGTCGTCACCTGGCCCGCGGCATCGGTCACGGTGAGGGGCAGGTGCTTGTAAGTATCGTAGGTCGTCTTGCGCAGCAAATCGGTGGTCGCGCCCCTGGTTTGTCGAACCTCCTCAACATCGAATCCGTAAGGATCGTAGAGGTACGTCGTCACTCGCCCAACCGCATCGACTTCCTTCGTGGTGTTCCAGCGGGAGTTGTACTCGAAGGTACGCAGCTGGGTTGTGCCGTCAGCGAGCAGGCGCGCGACCTGGGATGGTTTGCCGTTAGGCCCGGCATGAAGGTAGTCCGGTTGACCCACGTAAGTGTACCAAACCCGATTCTCGAGGGGCAGTTTCTCACTTCCGACGATCCCGGAAAGAGAGCCGTCCGCAGCGTACAACCAATGGGTGATCTTTGCCTTCGAGTAGTCACCCGGAGCCGTAAGCATCGCCTTTTTGTCCCAGTAAAACGTATTCGCCATATCCAGGCCTGCGTTGACAATGCCTTGCGCAACCGGCGCGGATGGATCGCTGGCACTGATTCCAGGCGCCTGATCCCGATACTCCACTCGCTCTTTCGCGCCGAGTGGGTCGGTGATTTCAATCCAGCGTTGCGTGCCGTTTTCGCCTGAGGCGAAAGTAGTGGTGCCATAGGGCGTGGTCAGCGAGTCGACGGTGGAGGTGCCGGGCAAGTACGTGATTCGCGATTGCATCCCGGCCACATCGGTGATCGTCGCGAGTTGTCCATTCACGTACTCGAAGCTGGCAAACCGCCCGAAAGGATCGGTGACCTTCGTTATTTTGTAGGGATCGCTCGCCAACTCATAAGAGATGGTTGTTACCTGTCCAAGGCCATCGGTCAGGGTGACGACGCGGTACTGCGAATCATAACCGATATCGACCGCTTGCTGCGTGGCATCGACGACCCTGGTCAGAAACATTTTGCGTGGATATGTTGTGGAAGGGTCTTTTAATCCGAAGAACTCCATCCCTCCGTCCGGCATATTGCGGGAGTAATAGTGATCGTAACCGCCATAGGCCGTCAACGAGGCGCCATTTTGAGGATGCATCCAGTCTGCATCCGTGAGCAAAGAGTACGTTTGGGAACCGCCACCGCGCATATAAACTGTGTTTTCCGGCCTGTAACCCACCTGCGGGTCGTCCCAAACAAACGCCAGCCAGTTGAACGTCCAGTTTGGTCCCAGGTTAGAGTAGTTCATTACCGCGGGTTGCTGGGTCTCGCGTTGATTGTAAGTGACAGTAAAATTCATGCGCGGACCGCGCGGAGGCGTGTATCCGACGGGCGTGTCTTCAATGCTGAGGCTTACGAGCATGCTATGCACGCTGTAGCGCGCCATGCCAGCGGTCTTGACGCATTTCGGCTCTCTCCTGTCGTCGCGCGTAGTCTGCTGTCCGGTAGGCGGCGGTGGCGGTGGTGTTGGGGTCGGTGTTGGCGTCACCTGAGGCAGGTAAATGTTCACGGTGGTGGTCTTCCATTGAACGTCCGGGATATCGTTACCGGTGTAAGGCGCACCGAGCGCGCCGTAGTAGACATCGCTGCGAATTAACGCGGCCGAATCTCCTTCGCGCGTAACTACTTCGACCCCGCCGCCCACGGGAAGGTCGTCGGCTCGGACCCAGTCCGTTAGGGTCGTCGGCGAAGGGACGCCGTTTGTGATGGTAACCTGGATGGAGGGAGTATTGTTATTCCGGGTCGCCAGATTAACCGTGTAGGTGCCATCGGGGGTGCCTGGGGTGATATGATAGATGGGATCAATTCTGCCATAATCGTGAGCGTTCACGTAGTCCCAGGTCGAATAACCGTAGGCGGGCGACGGCTGCCAAGACACCTGGAGGGTTTCCGACGAAGCATCCGCACTTCGTGCGAGGACGGTGAACGCAAACGCAAGACTCCCGGCAGCGATCCGAAAGAACAAAGATTTGCGGTGAGGTCTTTTCTGGGAAGAAACGGACGGTATTTGGGTGGTTAGCGACATAGTGCTGCAGGGCGGATGCGGAGGGAGGGTTGAAGTTTTGGGGGGAGTTCGGAAGAAAAATGGGGTTGGTAGTTGGCGCGTTTTAACGGATCGCGCGGAACTGGCAAGATAATTTTTATCAACGCCACATATTTTCCAGCGCTCGACCCACCTCGCGCGCGAAGTCGCAGCCCCGGCGACCGAAATCTTCCTCAGTCTCCCGTCCGCCTATAAACCCAACAATTTCTGCCTCGACCCCGTCTGGGATCCGATCCGAAAGGACCCGCGCTTCGAGAAGCTAACTGGCGAACGGGGAAACTGTAGCTAGCCGGTCCGCCGAGCATCGTGTCCAAGTCCGCCGCCGGTGTGTCTTCCACAGCGAGATAACGAACCAAGGGTCCACGACAAAGCAGCGTTCTTAAGCCTCGCGCCGACCCTAGGGGTCACGCACGCGCTCGATGACAGGCAGGTCTATGAACAGATTCTTATTCGGGTCGAACTCGACATTTCGACTGCCATCTGGATTTAGGTAATAGCTGAGAAAAATAAAAGCCGTCTTCGAATTGATTATGTCGACTCCAATGTCCCCGTGGATCTTGCCATACAGGGCGCTGCGAATCTTAGCACCATCCCGAACTGTCCGAATCCGATAGAAGTAGTTTCGATTCTCCTGTGGTGCGTAGCGAGTTCCGGCTACACGAACCCACTGTGGCTCATATCCTGCGTCTGGCGCCGTCCTCGGTAGTCGCAAAGCACTGCCCTGCTTTGGATCAACGTCGACGGCCAAAATCCCGTCATCGAGATTCGAAAAGTTAAGACTCAGAGTTTTCGAGGATTTGTCCGAAGGGTTCTCTGTTAGTGTGAACACGAAGTCAGCTACGATTCCGCCACCATACGGAGGAAGCCAATCGAATGATAGCAAATCGAAGCCGACCGGCTTGTTAACGGTCGGCATTTCCAATCGCGCCCTCTTTCGCGCATACATCGGGACCGGATCGACAATGCGCTTAAGCATGACTGGAACTACGAGCTCCTCTTCGTATGCATCCTTAAGCGTAGGCTTCAAGTCGACGTTCAAACCGGTTTTGTAGTACCCTGACCTCTGCGCCCCAACGGCGATATAGGGCATCGTTTCTCCCGTAACGCGAAAATCTCCATTTGCGTCCGTTAGGGCACTTCGGTTAACATCCGAAGCTCCCCCGCCATTGGCTGGAACCGTGAAAGTGACTCCCGCGAGGGCCCCCGAAACAACGGCACCCGTTTCGGCATTCGTAACGTGGACGATCACGCTCGCTCTCGGAGGTTTTCCATTACAAACTGCCGCAACTGAGGCGGCGAACAAGATCCCAACGAATTTTGCGTTATGCATGGTTTATAAGTTCAAGTTTCCGAGCTCCACGAAACTATCGAAAACGCGAGAAATGAACGGATATGCGATTTCTTTTAGATCGCTGTGTCTCCAGTCCACGTTTTTTCGTTCGGCGGGCCAGCCCTCTCTGAACTCCGTCTGCATATCGAAGTTATTGTTTTGACCCAGAACTGGTTGGAACGTAGATCCTATCGGTAATGTCGTGGCAGGGAACATTTCTGCCAAGAGCGTGTTGCGATGACTTGCGGCGACATCGCTGCCCTTTAACGGATCAACAAGGTCGATCACCCACGCTGGTCCGTGTGGCTCTAGGGAAACATAACCCGACGGCTCCCCCGGACTCGGGGAATGCTCAACTACGTCGAACCCTGGATCGAAGATGGGCTCTGCGAGAAATGATGAGTACCCCAGCGTCTCTACTTCTGCGGCCGCCGGAGTATGTGGAGGATGGCCGATATTGTGCGTAAACCCCCATCCTCCATAGACACTTCCCAAGATTGGAACGGATTGGACCTCCCGTATTCGTCCTTTCAGTTTTTCTTGTAGAGCCCAGGCGTATTTTCCAAGATAAAACCCGTCACGAGTATACGCGACGTCAAAAATTGACGGATCACCGAGCGTATTTGCGTGCTCGGCTAATACTTCCTCGCCACTGGAGTAAAAATTGAAAACGTTGGACCCAAGAGTTGCAAATCTGCCTCGCCAAGTAAGTTCACGCCGCCCATCTCCCTGCGAAAAGAGTTTATACCAGTCCGTTGCGTAGGCCTCGTGAGGGTAAGGAACCCATTCCGGATGAATCATATTTCCGCTGCGAACGATTGGGCCCGACAGAGGATCGAGCGCTTCCGAACTTAAGGCTGCGTCGATCATGAAAAATGCGTCAACCGTACTCTGCCAGTCACAAATGGCGCTTGCCGCCACCACGCTCCCGAGGCTATGCGCGGCTATTACAACATCTGTCCCTAGGCTTTTGAGGTATCCGGCAAACCCGACGGCGTTATCCGTGCCCCGAGCGGTCTGGAACGCGTGGTCCACGTTTTTGTGGTAGTTGACAGTGACGTCCATGCCAGGGATCTGCGTTTCCGAGCCATTCCATGTGACGCCGACAAACTTTGCTTTCGAACCAGATTCGTGAAGCCGCTTGAACATTTCAGAGTTCCATCCGCGCGCGTCATTGGGATTGACGTTGTATCCGTGGACGAAAACGAAGTACTTATTATTGCACAGGTCGTCAGGATAGTTTTCCGGCTCTTCGTGCATCGTGTCATTGCCTGTCGCGTAATCGGGCCGGCCACCAGAGGCATTATCCGCTCCCATGAGGTTTTTGTGTCGGTACATCTGCTCCACCGAGCTGAGGGAGAGCGGCAAGCGAACCTGTGTGAAGCGATGGCCTGACGAGCCGTAAATCTCCAAAATAAGGGGATGTGTATCCTGCTTACGGCCTTCGACCAGGAGCACTCCGTATGAGGCCGACGAAATCCTTCTTAACCATTGCGGGTCAAGGCGCACGCCTTCCGACGTCACGTGATGGGTAGTCGCGCCGTTCGTACCCGGCGTGCCTCCTAATGCCAAAGCGTTGTTGGCCTCGCTTCCCGTCAACTTTCGGAGGTAATCGAGTGCATCGCTACTTTTCAGATCGGTATAGACGAAGTTCGTGGAACCGCCTTCTTGCTTTAAATTATAGGTGAACCCGGTCGGACCACCGGGCGGGAACAGTCTGACCAGCTCTCGGACATCCAGATAAACCGGGAAGAAATCGATAAGATCGCGGGTACCATCGATAGTTCCGGTGTCGGTTCCATCTGGGCTGGCGATCGTGCTGAAATTCGGGCGCTCGGTATTTTGCGGGACGTCGCTGCCTCCGGTGTCTCCGCTATCGTCGTCGTCATTGAGCCACCAACGCCACGGTTCGGATTCGGTGACTTGGCCGCGATCATCGTCATCGATTTTACCGTCGCGATTTCCATCCACCATTATGTCGGCGGGCACGAGCATAAACGCGTGAGGTTGGGCCGGGGCGTTGGGATTGGAGGGGTCGGAGTACCACCCCGAGCCGACGATGAAGCCATCGTCGTTTATATCCGTGGGGCCGAGGCCCTGCCAATCATCCATAGAGGGAAGCATTTCTTCCAAGCCGAAAGGATGCCAGGTGCCATCTGCCTGGCGTTCCAGGATGGCCGGAGCGCCCCTAACCGAGGCAAGAATTTGGGGAGCGACGATGGAAGGGTGAGCGAGCGGAAATTCTGCTCCGGAGGAGGGAGCAGGCCGGATATGGTCGTTGATGGCGATAGGGCTGGCGCCGTTGATTGTGATTTGGGGAGCAGAGGGAGGACTGACAATCAGGCCGGCGTCAGACCAACCTATAACAATACCAGCTTCGTTGATGTCGACGGGATTAAAGGGGATCGACTCTCCGTCAATCATCGGGCTAGAGTCACCCAGGACAACAAAACCCGGGGAGTCGGGAAGAGGAGTGAATTTGGAGCCGATATAGTGGCCGGCGGAATTCGCGCGCACGATCGTATAGGTCTTCCCCTCCCAATGTGAATTAAATGAGTCTATCGGCATGTTGGTCGCCTTAAGGTCGCTCAATTGGACCGGCCCGGGCCATGACTGAGCGTTCGCGACCATTATAGTACCGTTTAGAAAACCGAGGACGGTTCCGGTGCAGCTGGAACCGTACATGACGTTGGCGTTATTGATTGCGGTCAGCCCCGCGGAAAGGATCGTGCCGGGCCACGGCTGGAAGCTCTTGTAATGGTCGGGCGCGGAAAGCTTGGTGGCCTCGCTTCCGTACCAGATAAGGCCAGCCTGAAGTTCATTCTCGTCATTGTATTTCCAAGGGATGTCGTTGCGCATGGAGCCGACGACGATGCCGGAATCATTCATGTCCTCGACTAGCATCTCAGTATGCGGATCACTGTAGGTAAGGTGCTCGAGGCTGCCGCCGGTCCATCTGAACCATTGCTCTTCGTGATCCGAATTGTACCCTTTCATGAGGACCTGACCGCGGTTGTTGACGCGTGTTGGATACAAGTCGCGGCCCAGATCGATAATTGCGTAGCGATAGGGCGCGACCGGCGTCGGACTTGGAGTCGGCGTCGGACTCGAATTGGGATCGGGCGGCGAACTCGAAGGAGTCGGCGAAGGCCGGGATAATCTAATAACACTACGAAAGACCGCAGAGGCCCACGCCCCGCCGAAACCAGCGCGCACCAGCGTCTGGGTACTGGTTCCGGGTGCATCAGGCAAAGCACGATAGGCAGTCGCCTCTCCATTCGTATCCGTGCGCAGCTCCAACAACTGCTGTAGCTCACCGTTCAACGTGGTGGCCAATCCTCCCAATCCGTCGGGCAGCGTAAATATGACTGGAGCGTTGGCGAGAATTTGGCCCGACTGACTTCGCGCCGTCGCCTTGAGTGGTTTGCTGAGGAATGTTCCGGCATTGCCGGTTTGGTTATTGCCGCCCGTGACTTCGAGAACGGGCGCGACGCCATTGAAATAGTCTGTCGGATTGGTTCCGCGCAGGAATTCCTGGCGGTTCGTAACGCCATCGCCATCGAAGTCCGCGTCCGGAGACTGATCGCGATTCCCGAGAAACTGCAGCTCCCAGCGATCATCCATTCCGTTGTGATCGGTATCGAGGAGGCCAAGGCCGACTTGTTGCGGAACCAGAACGTTAAGGCCGCGAAGGATCCCGGAGGCGCCCGTGCCCCAAGTCCAAACGGTGCCATCCGCCTTCATCGCGAGGGAGTATTCCCAGGAAGTCGCAATGCTGATCACATCCGTTAGTCCGCTAACCTGGACCGGTGTGCGCCGAACGTCAGTGGTGCCGTCGCCGAGCTGGCCGGCCCGGTTGTAGCCCCAGGCCCACACCGTGCCATCGCTGGCCAGGGCGAGACTGTGATCGTAGCGAGAAGCCACCTTGACGATGTTCCGGAGGTTCGCGACTTGAACCGGAGTGCCTACATACCCCGACGTGCTCCCGTTACCCAGCTGATTGGAATAATTCGCGCCCCACGCCCAGACGGTTCCGTCTGCCTTAACGGCAACGGTATGTTCGTAGCCGGCAGCGATGTCGACGACGTCGAAGAAATTCGGGACCTTCGTCGGACTAGGATTATTGATATCAAGCTCCACCGCATGATCGTGACCCCAGGTCCAGACGGTGCCGTCATTGGTTAAGGCGGCGCTGTGCGCATATCCCGCTGCGATTTTGGAGACCCCCGCAAGGCTTGCGACCAATCTAGGAACGTTGGAAGAAATGGTATCGCCGGTGCCGAATTGTCCGTAGTAGTTGTCACCCCAGGCGACAATCGTTCCGTCCTGTTGGAGCGCGAGGGTGTAAGCGTCTCCGGCTTTCACCGAAATGATGTTAATTAAATTTGGAACCAACACCGGAGCTTCTGTAGGAGTGAACGTCCCGTCCCCTAGTTGACCCGCCTCGTTGTCTCCCCAGGTCAAAACAGTCCCGTCGACGGTAAGCGCAACCATATGGCGATCTCCGGCCGCAATGGATCGTATGCCGGAAAGCCCCGGGACACGATGCGGAAGGTTCTGCTCGAAGTCAGCCCTCCAGGCGGCGTTACTGCTATTCCAGCTCCAGACAGCATTAGCTCCCAGTGCGAGGTTCACGCGGTGCTCGCTGACAGCCACTCTGTCGGCAGAAGGATCGCTAACTAGATTCGAGGTCCGGATTTCAAAGCTAAACAGGTTCTTTACCTGCCCAATGTTTGCGACTGCGAAATCCTCGGACGGATAGGTTGAACTAAGCCATGGGTAATGATCGACGGTTCCCAGTGCGATCAGCCGATCGTAAAAAGGCTGGGCGACCTTTTTCAGCTGGCCAAGATTAACAGGCGCAAAGTCATTCGCCGGCGTCGAGGTAGTGGACCAACTATTAGCCAGGTTGTGCAGCTCTTCGCCCGCTCCGCCTGTCAACTTCGCGTCCATCTCGGCGATGGCCGCCTGCACGATATTTTTTAGTTGGCCTTGATTGGCGGGCGCATAGTCATCGGGAGCGATATTTTGAACGACGACATTGTGCTGCGACCACCACGCGGGAGCGGCGTAGAGAAGCAGCGGCACCGTAACCATCAAAACGAGAGAGCACGCGAGCCGAACGGCTGAGATCGCTCGCCTTTGATCAGGGGGGACCAGTTTCATTCGAGGGGGCGAGTGGCGCTGTAATCGATCAGGGCGGCGGCCCCTGGGTGAACTCGCCCATGGCCAGATCGCCCCGTGGTTCGATGCGAGTGGGCCAGACGGCCGCTGGGCCTGGTGGGCCGGCCTGACCTGCCGGACCGGCAGGACCGGTCACTCCGGCGGGACCGATGGGGCCTATTGGTCCTGCGGCTCCTGTGGGACCCGGAGGACCTGTCGGACCAATCGCACCGGCCACGCCATCCGAGCCGGATGGACCTGGCTGGCCACGGATGTTTCCCTGCACCGCCCAAACAAGACCAGTTTGGCCGCTGATTTTTTGCCAGACGTCGCCGGTCGTGAGGTCGACGTAATAATCGGAAACAGTTCCGACGTTCTGTGCAGGCGGCCCGGTCGACGAAAACCATTTGGTGCCGCTCGGTCCCGCGACGCCTTGAGGCCCTTGCGGACCAGGCGAACCAGCCGGTCCAATGGGGCCAACACTACCGGCGGATCCTGGGGGGCCTGTTGCGCCGATAGCTCCTGGTGTTCCAGGGGGGCCTTGTGGACCGGCTGGTCCGATGCTGTGGAGGGAAACTTCCAGACGCGGCTCGTGGCTGGTCTGGTTCGATTCTTTGCTGTCGAACGCGAGATCCACCAGCGTGGTCGTGGTCGCAGGTTCGATGAGGATTCCTTCATTGACGAGCGTGCCGCTGAGCCACGCCTTCACCCAATCGGTCACGTCGATGCTGATGAAACTGCTACTGGAGCTCACCGCGATATCGGAAAGCTTTGGCAGACCCAGGGTCAGAGAGCCGCTGGTGTTATCTTTCAATAAGTATTCGTCCCAGGCCGCGGTGATGGGACTAAGAGTAATGGCTCCAGCAGCGGTGCTATTGCTATTGACCCACAGGCGCAGTCTGGCCTGTGCGACATCAGTCGCGCTCGTTCCCGGCGGGAGCGTCGCCATGGCGAATTTCAAAAGCGCGCGCGCGACGCGACCGTTGCCCTTGAACACGCGCAAGTCGATGGCGGCTCCGAAATTTGAATTGAAGGGCTTGCCACCGGTGGTGCCGTTATCGACGTAGGTGTCCTGGAGAAGTAATGCTTCGGCGGCCAGGGCCGAGCTGGCAGGAATGAAGATCGCCAGGAGCGCGACGACGGTGAACACACTGGTGCGGAGAGAAAGTTTGTTCATGGGAGGATGGAAATTCCGCGGATGATGCGCGATCTCCCGGAACGAGCACAATGGGCCGAATGGCGTATGCAATTATCGGCGCTTGGGTTGGCGCGGTGGAGCGGAAGAGACAGCGGTTTCGCCGTTCAGGCGCCGCTCATACCACCAGAAGCGGCCGTTACGCCGCGCTCCAGACCAATGCCTGTCCGATTCCCCAATCGTGTTGGCATTAGCGTGAATGGCGAAGGTTTGCACCCTTCGCCTTCCCCACTCGATCACCCGGCACCCCAGCCGTCGGAGCGCGGCGCTTTGCGGGGAACTCTGGTCGGTTCCTTTGCCGATCTCGGCCACGCCGAAGCACACGCACATAAAGTCCAAAGCCCTTCATGGGAGGATGGAATTTCGCGGATGATGCTCGATCTCCCGGAACGAGCACAATGGGCCGAATGGCGTATGCGATTACCGGCGCTTGGGTTTGCGCGGCGGAGCGGGAGAGAGTGGGGTGTCGCGGTTCAGGCGCCGCTCGTACCACCAGATGCAAACCCCGGTTCGCGTTTCAAGGTGGAGCTTCTCGAGAATATGCTGGACGTGCTTTTGAATAGTGCGCGGGCTGCAGTCGAGAATCTTCCCGATCTCGTCGTTCCGCTTGCCGGCGACGATCCATTCGATGACCTGAAGTTCGCGCTGAGTGAGGTAAGGCGGCTCCGTCTCGGCTACGCGAAGGCTGTTCACCTGGCCTTTACCGCGTCCATCCCGGGAGGGCATGACCCCCTCTTACCGAAAGCGAGCGGTGTCGTCCATACGCACAACGGCGTATGCCGTGAGATTTATTTCCAGACGCCCAGCTCGCGCAGCTGCGCGGTGACGGCGCCGGCCCAGTCTTTGTTCGACGCCGGACACGCCGGACTGGGATGGAGGATTCGGCCCAAGCGCGGTGCTGAATCGGAGCCGACAACTTCGCGGGCGCGTTGCACCGCGAATTCCCCCACGCCGATGATCCATTCGGGTTTCAGAACCCGGATGCTTTCTCGCAGGTGCGCGTCGCACACGGCGAAGAGCGCTTCCCGCTCGCGCAGCGGAAGTTTGTCGGGCGTCCGGTTCCGGCCGGATTCTTCGAGGAAAGCGAGCGGGCAATAGTTCACGACCAGGTGATCGCGGAAGAATTTCCCGGGCGCGCCGAAACGTTTCGCGAACAATCCCCAGAGCCGTTCTCCGCTCACTTCGCTGCGCGGGCAATCGAATCCGGTGACGGGCCGTTTCGGATGTTCGTGCGGCGGCCGATCGACTTTCTCGGTGATGCCGAGCCAATCGCGCACGGCTGCGACCTGGCCGAACGGGACGCCGGTCTGCGCCATGCCGAACGGGCCCGGGTTCATCCCGAGAAACAGGACGCGCTTCGGCGGGTTTGCGTAGCGCCGCAGATAGAGTTCGTGCGCGCGCCAGGCGTAACGGAGCGGATTGTAAACGAGCGCGACCGGCGCGGCGAAGGTCAGCGTGTCGACGGCGTCGCGCAGTTGCCGGGCGGCGGCGATCAAAGTCGGAGATCGGAGGTCGGAGGACAGAGGTCGGAGTGCCTGATCAGGCGCGGTATTTTTGGACCAGATGGTCGATGTAAGTGCTGTACGTCTGGGCGAGCGCCGGGCTTTCGATGAAGAGGATGTTCTCGGCGTTGAACTGGGCGCTGCGGGAGAAGTTGTAGGAACCGGTAACAACGGTGTCGTCGATGACGAGCACTTTGTTGTGCATGAAATCGTGGCGGCTGGTCGGGCTGTAGGGCGTGGAATTTTTTCCGGCGAGATGCGCGCGGGCGACGATTTCCTGGAGCGCCGGAATTTTCCAATGGTTCGACGGGACTTCCTGCCACTGGGTGTAAACCTCGGCCATCTGGGTGCGATCGTAGACGCCGTCGACCTGAATCCGGCCGGCGCGCAGGAGATTGATTAGTTCGCCAATGAGGGTGCCGGAATTGATGAGCAGGCTGCAGATGCGGACGCGGCGTTGCGCGGCCCGGACGCGCCGGGCGATCTCGGTATCGATCTCAAGGCCGCGCCCGGGCGAGAACATGACGCGAGCGGTCGCCGGTTGGCCGGCGAAGGTAAGGGCGACGGGGTCAGTCTGGATCTTGCCGGTGTTCTCGAAGTTCTCCTTTTCCCAGAGCTGCTCGAAGTCGGCGGCGTAGGACGCGGCCAGAGGCGGCGAATCGACGGTGACGACGTTGTTTTCCATCAGAGTAAACGCGTCGCCGGTGAAGTTGGTGGAACCGGTCCAGACCGATTCGCGATCGCGGATGATGAATTTGCTGTGCATCAACTTCATCCCCGCGATGCGCCGCCAGGGATAGCCTAACGACTGGACGAACGCGCTCGTTCCGGCGGGCGCGGGGTCCTGCCCGGCGGCGACGTTCGGCTCCACTGGCTTGTCGCCATCGTAGCAAATCCGAATCTGGACGCCGGCCTTCGCGCGTTCCGCCAGGGCGGCCGCCAATGGCACGCGCAAGGCGTCGCCGAATCGCATGTCGTAAACGGCGATATCGAGCGACTGCGTCGCTTCGCGGAGAAACGCGGTGAGCCGCGCCATGACGGAGTCGGCGGTCTGTTCGCCTTCGGAGAGAAAGAAAACGGCGAGATTATTCAAGCAGTCACAACTGCTTTGGGCCGGCGGGTTCGTCTAGCGAGATTTGCTCGCAGCGAGGCCTTCGATTCTTGCCGCGGACTGAATTGGCAATGTGAAATGGAATGTGCTGCCGTTGCCCGGTTCACTTTGGACGCCGATTCTTCCGCCGTGCGCTTCAACTGCCATGCGACAGAAGGCAAGGCCGAGCCCGGTGGAATTTTTCTTTTTCGCGCCAGTATCGGTTTGACCGAACTTCTCGAAAATGTGTTCGTGCTGATCGAAGGGAATGCCGGCGCCGTCGTCGCGCACTGCGATGTTCGCGCCGCCCCCGGTTCGCTCGACCTCGATGGAGATTGTTCCGTGGGCTTTGGTGAATTTGAGTGCGTTGCTCATGAGGTTTTCCAGAACACGGCCAATGACGCCGGCATCGCACGAGACGATAAGCGGTTCGGAGGTGCCATGGCAGTGGAACGTCCGGCCTTGGAGTAACGGCGCGAAACGAGCGGTGGCTTCGCGCGCTATCGCGTTGATGTCGTGCGGTTCGAGATGCAGCGGCATTTGACCGGCCTCGAGGCGGCTGACGTCGAGCAAAGTGGTAATCATGTCGCGCAGGTTGTCGGCGCCGCGTTGCGCCTGGGCGATGTATTTCGCCTCGGTCGGAGTCAATTTGCCGGACGCCATCCGGGTGAGAGCGTCGATGTAGCCGGTTACGATCGTCAGTGGCGAACGCAGATCGTGGACGATCATGTTGGTGAGATCGTCGCGGCTGGAGAGGGTTGACCGGAGCCGGGCCTTTTCGATTCGCTCCAAAGCGAAATCGGCAACGAAAGAAATGAGGACGGTGGCGTTCAACGCGAAAAGCGGCCCGAGGCAGGGAAGATAAACGCCGGGATGATTGTAAAACCAGAGCGCGCCAAATGGCGAGGCCCCATCGGCGACAAGGAGCGCGAGTAAACGGAGCCAGGGCGACCGGACACTGATACAGATGGCGACCGCGACAAGCGCCGCCATCAAAATGACACCCGCGTTCCCAATCGGCGTCAGCTCGCTGAGGAATTCGCGGTGAAGCAGCGCGTTGAGGGAATTAAGATGGAGCTCGGCGCCAGGCATAAAGCCAAACGGCGTCGCCAACTCGTCCTTCTGCCAGTTCCCTTCGCCGCCGATGATGACGATTTTGTCGCGCAGAAGTTCGCCGGCCTGGTAATTGTGCTTCCAATATTCGGGGACAAAAATTTCGAAAACGGAGTGCGGCCGGAAGCCGTGGCGCGGCGGACCGGTAAAACGGAATGGATGTTCGGCGAGGTCATGGGGGACGAGTTCAGGATGACCGGCTTTCGAGAGGACCCGCGCGGAGATGGACAGATAAGCCGCGGTGATGCTGCCGTGCTCGCGAAACCCGACCCGATATTGGGCTCCGCGGACGGTTTTGTTTTCGCCGGTAAAGAAATTAGTGAAGCCGACGCGATCATCCGGCAGGGCGGTTTTCGGAATGAGAGTCTCGGCCGGCGGCTCGTAGCTGGAGGGGATTCGCAACGCCCTATCAACGTCCCGGGGCGAAACGAAGTTGCTCCCGATAACGACCTTTGCCTTGAATCGATCGAGAGCGGCGCGAAACGCGTCGTCCCCCGGCCCGGGCGCGGGAAAGAGACAATCAAATGCGACCACTTTGGCTCCCGCGCCGACGAGCCGCTCGAGAATGAGCGCGTAAACTTCGCGGTCCCAGGGCCAGGATTTGGTCATTAATTGGAGTGCACCGCGCGACGCGGGATCGTGGGCGCTCGAAGCGAGCAGCCCGTCCACGTCCAGTTCGGGATCGAGCGAGACCGAAGCGGAATCGATCGCGAAGAAAAGGAGATCGGGATTGCGGGGCGTGGTGCGGCCAGAGCGCGCGATCAAATCGCGGAGCCGATACTCCGACTGAAGGTACGGAGGTGGCCGGATCAACTCGACCCCAATGGCGAGGCCGGCGCAAAGCGCGGCTAGCGAGATTACGATGACGATCCGACGGCGGAACACGATCGGGAGAGGGAGCGGGAAATATGCCCGGTCTACCTGGGCTGCCCCGGCATATCCCCTGCTCAAAGTCAGAAGTGTCGCCAAAGAATTCCCGCCTGGCTCTTCTTCTCCTTCTGGTCATGTGCGCTGTGGTCGCGCGAGCCCAGCAGGTTTCGTCCATCACCCAATCACGGCTGTTCAGCCATCAGAGCGCGCCGGGCACCAGCTCGGTAGACGCTAATGGAACGGCTCTGCCCGAGGAACAGACTGCCCATGATTCCGATGACGATAGCTTTGGCGCCCAGATCATTTTGAAGAACCAGGAGCGGCCGCGGAAGTTCAGCGTTTTCTCCGAGGTCTCCGTCTCCCGCACCAACAACGTCGATCTAACGCCCAGCGCGGGCCGAAGCGATTCGTTTCTCGCCGCTCGAATCGGCGGCGCGTGGAACCCAATCCTGAGCAGCCAGCTCATTGGTGAAATCTCGGTGAGCGCCTCGGCACTACGCTACGATCACGCGCGTGAACTCGATTTCGAGACGGCCGGAATTGGCGGAGGGTTAAGCTGGCTGATGCCGAATACGCCCGGAATCATTCTCTTTGGCCGATACGATTTTACCGAAGTCCTCGACTCGAGCAGTGACGAACTTCTGCAAGACCACGCGCTGACTGTCGGGCTGCAAAAGATTTTTGTGTTTGGCCGATCGCACTATCTGACCACGGCGATCAATGGCGTCGCTGGTCTGTCGAAGCCCAGTTCGCAGCAGCGGGACCAGGCGGCAATTCAGGCGGCTTACCATCTTCAGATCACGCGCTCGCTCGACGCCGACCTGGTATATCGGTACGCGGCGCAGTTTTACAAAGGGGGCGACCGTCTGGATCACAATCAGACGCTCTCGCTTTCGCTGGGGGTTGCGCCGACTCGCTGGCTGCGTTTGAGCGGGTTGATTTCCGCCGCGCGGAACGATTCGAACGAGGAGGCGTTCGAGTACGACGTGTTTAATCTCGGGGGAGGAATAAGGGGAGACGTCTCATTCTAATTTTATTGACTGACTTCGCATAAAACCAGTATTTATGGTTAAAACAACTGTCATATGTTGCGAAGCATCTCTTCTTTGGGCGTCGTTGCCCTTGTTTCCTTCGGTTGCGTCCAGCTCGCAAGCGCCGGCCCGCTGACCTCGGCGGAGATCACCAAGATCATCAATCGCGTCGCCGTCGTCGACCCGGCGACCGGCCAGCAGCCCGCGAAGATTCGCGACGTCATCAAGGATGACCTCGGTTTGCAAACCGGAGAGAAATCCCGGTCCGAGCTGCTGTTCCAGGATAATACGCTGACCCGGATCGGCGCGGAAACGTTTTTCAGTTTCAAGACCGGCACGCGCGACATGACGCTGGAGAAAGGCTCCATGCTCCTCCAGGTGCCGAAGGGATTGGGCGGTGCGACCATTCATACCGCCGCGGTGACGGCGGCGATTACCGGCACGACGATCATGATGGAATACGTGCCTGATCGCTATATCAAGGTGCTGGTCCTCGAGGGCAGCCTGCGTTTGTCGCGAAATGGAAGATTCGGCGATTCGTTGGTTCTGCGGCCTGGCAAGATGGTCATCATGCGTCCCGATGCGAAGCGGATCCCCGAGCCGGTCGATGTCGACATCAAGCACATCGTCCACACCTCGACGCTCGTGAATTTTCCCGATTCGGCTCCCTTGCCAAGCCTGGGATTGATCCAGGAGGCGATCGACGCGCAAACGCGAAGCATGGCGCGAAACGATCTGGCTCCAACAAATCTGGTGATGGGACATGGAACGGACGTGGTTCTGGCGAGCCCGGATCAGTTAGCGCGAATCACGGCTCTGACTCCGACGGCGATTGCGCCGGCCTCATCGACTACGTCGCCGACGGCGCAAACGGACCTGGCGCCCCTTCTTCCTGCCGAACCTGTCCCGGCGATTGCTGATCCGCAGCCCACCACCACTGGCATCTCGTCCGCCGCCCCGACCACGACATCGGCGCCGGTCGACGCCGCTCTCCTTCCAACTCCGAGTTCAACTCTAAATTCGACGGTGAGCAGTGTTGCAGCGACGGTGCCTGCGACACTCGACAACTTGACGAACACGGTGAGCTCGCTGCCGGTCGTTAGTTCGGTCACGGCAAGCGTGCCGACGACCCTCAATACCTTGACCAGTAATGTCGCGTCCCTGCCGGTAGTTAGTTCGGTCACGGCAAGCGTGCCAACGACCCTCAATACCTTGACCAGTACTGTCACGTCCCTACCGGTAGTTAGCTCGATCACGGCAAGCGTGCCGACCACTCTCAACACCTTGACAAGTACTGTCACGTCGTTGCCGGTCGCCGATTCCCTCACTGGAACTGTTGCCGCCCTGCCTTCCGTTTTAGGCCCGATCACGACTGCGGTAACATCGCCCGTCCTGAATCCAGTCACCGCCACGGTAAGCTCCGTCCCGGCTACAGTGGATTCGCTTACGGCAGCAGTGTCCGCGTTGCCGGTCGTGAATCCGGTGAGCTCGGTTTCCGGGACACTGAATTCCGTAACTTCAGCTCTCGCGTCTTCGTCGCCGGGTAACTCCGTTGCGAGTGTGACGGGAACAACCGTCCCAACGTCAAGCGTAACTTCTTCTGCGAACACGCTTCTGGCGACTTCCACTAATACGGTGGCAGGCATTCTTGGCTCGACGACCACCGGTGCGAATTCTGTAACTGCGACGACCAGGGCGGTTCCGACGCCGCAACCGGTTTCGGTGACAAGCAGCAATCAACTTGTGTCGGTCCTGAATAACACGTCGCCAACCACGAGCGGACAGATCGCAATTTCACCTGCTACTTTGATCTCTATCATTCCAACGGGAACCACTTCGACGGCCAGCGGAACGACAAGCACGCCCAGTATTCTCACGACGAATCCGACGCCGAGCAACACAACCGCTGTGATCAGTTCGACACCACCGCCGGTGACTACCCTTGCGTCGGGCACAACGCCCACGCCTACGACTGTTACAGCGGCAGCCACACCGACTAGCACGACAACGACGCCGTTAAGAACTGTTACTTCGTTACTCGGCCGGCATTAGGTCCTGGCACATCACTCGTCGTTGTTCTCGAGCGCTCCGAGGCCGGTAAGCGCCCCGCCAGCCGGCGGCGGAGCTGAAGGAAAGGCCGTTCGACCGTGAAGAAGAGGATCGTCGCGGCAGCAAAGATGCAGAGCTGCACGGTGACGGTCGCACCGCCGGAAGTCAGCTCGATGCCATGATTGACGCAGAATTGCGCGGCGAAATGGATCACCAGCTTTTGAACGAGGTAAGCGCTGTAAGCGATGCTGGCGATGAACGCGGCGCCGGGAATTCTTACCCGACGAAAAGGCAGACGCGGGCTGACGGCGCAGACAAGCAACATCGCCATGCCGAGCGCGACGAGTGGAAATGCCCAGACCGCGGAGGCGACGGTGTCTTCGTCGGCGTCGCTGAGATACAGGGCGTACGCGATTGAAGCCAGCCCGGGCAGCCAGAGCCAGCGGGCGGAACCCATGAGGCGTTGCCACCATTGCGCCCGAAATTTTTCGATCGCGGCCAGGGCGACGCCGAAAATGAGTGGGTCGAGCCGCGTCCAGGTTGGATAATAGATCCAGGTTTGGAACGCGCGGAAGAAAATCCCGGTGTCGGTCATGAAATGTAAACCGAGATAGCAGCGCAACCCCAGCCCCATGAGAACCAGCAGGCAGGGAACGAGGAGGGCGGCGCGCGGCCGCTGGGCGAGAAGCAGCACGATGACTGGAAGCGCAAGGTAGAATTGATCTTCAACCGCGAGCGACCAGGCATGGGAAAAGGAGGTGCCGCCGCGCAGTCCAATGTTTTGGACGGACAGCAGGAACTTCCAGAGCGGCGAGATGGTCGGGTATTCGCGCCACGCCGGCAGAAGAAAGTAGATGGCGAGAACCGCGAGGTAGGCGGGCAGGATGCGCAACGCTCGCCGGGCAAAGAACCGTCCGAACTGAATGGGTTGGCCGCGCGCGAGCGGCGCCGGCAGCTGGCCACCGATGAGGTAACCGCTCAGGACAAAGAAAAGATCGACGCCGATCCAGCCGAAGCGATCGAATCGGCCGGGCGTTGTGAATCCGAAGATGGCGGCGTGATAGATCGTGACAACGATGACAGCAAGGGCGCGGAGAAGATCGAGGCCCGGCTGGCGTTCGCGCTGCGCAAACCGCGGATCGATTTCGGGAGTTAGCGAGATACGACGATCGGGCTGGGTGTTATGGGATAAGAAGAACCCGCTGCCGGACTACTTCGCAGCGTCCGGCAGCGGGTATGAATGATCGATTCAAAAACCGATGGCTTACTTCTTCTTGGTGTAGCTAATCTCCATCGTCTTAGTCTCGCCCTGGCCACGGTCCTCGTAGTATTCCATGACCATGTGGGTGGCGTCCGTCATCTTGATGACCTGGCGGAATTTTTCCTTCATCCCGGGCATCATCTCGTAGTCGCCGGTGTAAGTGAAGGTCTTGGTGGCGGCGTCGTAGGTCCCGTCCATTGTCATGATCCCGGTGCCCATGCTATCGACCCATCCGGAAACGAATTTCTTTTTCACGTTGTCGTAGCCGTCCATGGACATGCCGGTGAAATTCGTCTCCTGCAGTTTGCCATCGGGTCCGGGCATCTTGAATTTGCCGGTATATTCGCCGCTCACGTACCGTCCATCCATGATGGTTTTTCGGATGGCGGTGCCGGTGGATTCAGTCGGTTTTCCGCTTGGGTCCATCCACATTTTGACGGTGTAACTCCAGGTGCCGGCCGTGGTAGCCAGCAGCTTGTGGTTCTCGTTCAGCTTCGACAGCTCCATCATTTGCTTCATCTCTTCGGCGGTAGGCGCCATGGAGGCAGCCGAGGTGGCCGGACTGGAAGCAGCGGTGGTCGTGGTGTTGGTAGTGGTCGCCGGGCTGGAGGCGGTGGTAGGCGCCTTGGGCGCGACGGATGATGTTTGCGCGAGCGCGACAGAAGCCAGCGCGCACACAGCTATTAACAATGTCAGCAGGGTTGTAGGTCTCATGGTGGGAAGGATTGTGTTGAGACCAGTCGCAACACGTCAAGCACCTTGTATTAGGAAAGGCGCGACGTTTATACTGCTTTGGCAGAGCTAGTAGACGTCGCGCCGGTAACGTTTCTGCGTTCTCAGGCCAGCCATGAATTCGGCGGCTGCTTCCTTACTCAAACCGCCCTGTTCTTCCACAACATCGCGGAGGGCGGCGTCAACGTCCGGCGCCATCCGTTCGGCATCGCCGCAAAGGTAAAGGTAAGCGCCTTCCTCCAGCCACGACCAAACTTCCTTGCCGCATTCCCGAATCCGGTGTTGCACGTAAATCTTGGAAGCCTGGTCGCGGGAAAAGGCGGTGTCGAACCGGGTCAGCAATCCGGAAGCGGAGTAGTCGGCGAATTCCTTTTCATGGTAGAAATTCGCGGCGCGCCGTTGTTCCCCGAAGAAAAGCCAGTTCTTGCCGGAGGCGCCGATGGCTTCGCGCTCCTGGAGGTAACCACGGTAAGGGGCGAGCCCGGTGCCGACGCCGATCATGATGATAGGCGCGGCCGGATCGTCGGGCAGCCGGAAATGTTTGGCGCTATGGATGAAGGCAGGCACACGGGCGCCTTCCTCGATCCGCTCGGAAAGGAAGCTCGTGCTAACGCCTTTGCGGGCGCGCCCGTAACTGACGAAGCCGACATTGGTAACCAGGAGGTGGGCTTGTTCCGGATGGCGTTTCAAGCTCGAGGCGATGGAATAGAGGCGCGGTTGGAGCTTCGATAGGCTCGCGGCAAACTCGCCGGCGGAGATCTTGTTGCGCAGCTCCGGATATTCGAGCGCGAAGTCGACCACGTGCCGGCCCCATAGGTAGGCGTCGAGTTTCGCGCGGTTGTTGGGATCGCAATACTCGAGAAGAAAATGGGCGGGCGGGATCCGTTCGGCAACGAGCTGGACAAACTGGCGGGAAGGCGTGGTGATCGTGCGTTCATTAAGTAACGCCTTCCGCAGCGATACAGTGGCGCCCGAGGTCCCGGTCACTTCCTCGTCCCCGGAAAAACCGAGCAGGTTAATGATCTCGTCCACGAGCTCCGCCGCGTTCATCGGAAAGAGGCCTAACGAATCGCCGGGTTCGAACGCCAAACCGGACTGGGCGAGCGAGAATTCGTAATGAAAGGTCGCTTTCTCGGAACCGGGGCCGTCGAGCCGTCGCCGGCAAAGGAGAGGCGAGGGGAACGGATTCTTGCGGGAAAACGGGGCAGGCGCGGTTGCTGGCGGTGCCGTGTCGGTCAACATAATCAGCGCAAACCCAACTTAGCGGCTACCCATTCTTCATTCCCACGGCGCAGGAAGAGTAACAAAGGCGCCGGCAAACATCCAGTTCTTAACTCCGGCGGTGATTACGGCAGCGAGCTGGTGATTTTCCAAACAAGGCCGCCCGGAAACATACCGAGGACCAGGACAATGATGGCCAGGACTGTGATCGAAGCGCGTTGCAGAAAATCGAGGCGCGCCGGCGAAACATCGGACGCCGTCGTATCCACGAAGATCGCCTTCAGCACCACTAGATAATAGTAGAACGAGATCAGGCTGCCCAAGAGGGCGAGGGCGACAAGCCAGAGCAGGCTGTAGTGCGCGCCGGCATGCAAAGCCGCGCTGAACAGGTAAAACTTGCCGAAAAAACCAGCCAGCGGCGGAAGGCCGGCCAGCGAAAGGAGGAAGACGGCCATGCATGCGGCCAGCCAGGGAGAGCGGCGGCGCAGGCCGCTGAAGTGAGCGAAGTCGTCCCCGCCCGTTTCGCTCCGAACCAGCGCGACGACGCCGAAAGCTCCCACCAGCGTGAACCCATAGATCGTCGTATAAAAGAGCGTGGCGCTGAAACCTTCGCGCCCGCCCGCGACCAAACCGAGCAGGGTGTAACCGGCGTGGGACACGGCCGAGTAAGCAAGAAGGCGGCGAACGTTGGATTGCGCGAGCGCGGCGAGGTTGCCGATCAGGATGGAGAGCGCCGCCAGCACCGCGAGGAACGGCGCCCAACCGGCGACCATCGAATGCCAGCCGGCCGAACCTTGCGCCGGACCAAAACCGACGAGCACGATTTTTCCCAGCACGACGAACGACGCCACCTTGGAGGCCGACGCGATGAAAGCAGCTGAGGAAGCGGGCGCTCCCTGGTAGGTATCAGGCGCCCAGAGATGGAACGGCGCCGCGGCGATCTTGAAGGCGAAACCGATCAGCGTCATGACCAAACCCGCTGCCAGCAACGGCGTCATGGTTCCCAGCTTCGGCCCGATGGCGGCGAGAGTCGTCGTCGCGGTCATGCCGTAAATCAGGCTGATCCCAAAAAGGGTGAAGGCGCTCGCGGTGCTGCCGAACAAAAAATATTTCAGCCCCGCTTCCGCGGAGCGCACGTCGGTTTTGTCGAAAGCCGCCATGACGTAAAGCGATAGCCCGGTCAGCTCGAGGCCGATAAAAATGACGAGGAGTTCCTCGCTGCCGACGAGCAACATGAGGCCGACGGTCGCCAGCAAAAGAAGCGCGAGGTATTCGCCGTGATGCGGGCTCCGGAGTTGTCCCGCGAGAATGACCGTAAAGAAGGCGAGCGCGAGGCAGATGATCTTGAAGAGCGAGATCAGCGGTGTGACCACCAGCATGCCGTTGAGGAGCGATGCCTGGGCGGGAAGCATCAGGACGGCCGATGAAGCGAAGAGCAGGCCGGCGGCTGCCGCGGCGGAACACAAGGCCGGCGCATGCGCCTGCCACAAGCTCAACCCCAGAACGAGGAGCGCGGTAACGACCAGAACTGTTTCCGGTGCGGCGAGGCGAAGAAGCTCGAAGTAGTTCATGGTTTCAGGAACCGCATGGTTTCAACCGCCGGAAGAATGCGATCGAGGAGCAGCTTCGGGTAAAGTCCGGCCGCGAGCGTGGCGAACATGAGAAGGGCCGCGCCCCACTTTTCCGCGGCGGAAATAGGATCGAGCGCGAGGGGTTGGTGGATCGAGCGCTCCGCGCTCGATGGTGTTGATGTCAGCGAATCTGGAACATCGCTGAAGAAAGTTTTCTTGAGCGCCCGGAGCGTGAAAGCCGCGACGAGCACCATGCCGGCGCCGGTGATGAGGACGGCGAACGGATACGTTTTCCACGCGCCGAGAAGGATCGTGATCTCCGCCGCGAACCCGCTGAAGCCCGGGATGCCCATCGACGCGGCGGAACCGACGACAAACGCAAACGCGGCAAAGGGCAGGGCGTGGCTCAGGTTCATCCCCGACAGAGTGTCGAGGTCGCGAGTATGAGTGCGCCGGTAAACCATGCGTCCGGCCACGGCGAAGAGGAGGGCGGCGATGACGCCATGCGAAAACATTTGCAGGACGGCGCCGCCGATCCCGAGAGCGTTCGCGGTGGCGAGGCCGAGCAGGACGAATCCCATGTGGCTCACGCTGGAATAGCCGATGACGAATTTGAGATCGCGCTGCCGCAAGGCAACTCCCGCTGCGTAAACGATGCCCATCACGCCCAGGACCGCGATCCATTTGCTCCAGGTTTGGAACCCGAGCGGCAGAAGATTCAGGGCAACGCGCAACGCGGCGTAGGCTCCCAGTTTCATCACGATGCCGGCGAGAAGCATGGAGCCGGCGGTGGGCGCGGCGACGTGGCCGGTGGGCGCCCAGGTGTGCAGCGGCCAGATGCCGGCGAGCACCGCGAACCCGAGAAACAAAATGGGGAAGACCCAGTTCTGGAATTGGGGAGCGAACTGGAACCGCGCGAGCTGCTCGAGGTCGAGGGTGTGCCCGCCCGCGGCGACGTAAAGGGCGAGGATGCCGATGAGAGCCAGCGCGCCGCCAAAGAAGGAATAGAGGGTGAGTTTCATCGCGCCGTATTCCTTGTTCGTCGAACCCCAGATCGCGATGAGGAAATATTTGGGAACGATGACCAGTTCGTAGAAGACGAAGAGAAGAAAGAGATCGGCGCTGAGGAAGACGCCGTAGGAACCGCCGACGACCAGGAGCAGCCAGAAGAAGAACTCGTTAGGCCGTTCCTCCACGTCCCAGGAAAAAAGAACCGCGCTGACCGCGGTCAGTCCCGTGACGAGACACATCGTCAGGCTGATGCCGTCCACTGCCAGGTGGTATTCGAAGCCGAGCGCTCGGATCCAGGGAAGCTGGACGATCGTTTTGAAAGTGGCGTTGTCGCTGGCAGTCAGGAAAGCGTTGAGACTGATCGCGAAACCGGTGAGCGAGGTCAGGAGCGCCATCCAGCGGGCCAGCACCCCCGGCAGGAACAGGAGCAAAAGAGCGCCGCCGAACGTGACGTAGATGGTCCAGGCAATCATCGGCGGCTCCGCGTGCGATAACGCGGTGTTTTCTCGCGAACATGAAACCCGATCTCGCGCCGGGGTTTTACCGGAGGCGCCATCAATTGCCGGATCGCATCGATGATCGCCGAGATCTCTTCGTCATGTCTTCCAACATGTTTCTCCAGCGCGGCAAACTTTCCGGCGAGCTCGCGATTTGTCTCCAGTGTCTCCCGCAGTTTCACAAACGCGCGCATGATGGCGATGTTGACCTTCACGGCATGCGCGCTGTTTAAGACGCTCGAGAGCATGGCCACGCCCTGTTCGGTGAAGGCGTAAGGTAAATGGCGCCGGCCCCCGCGGGTGTTTGATCTTC
This sequence comes from Chthoniobacterales bacterium, assembly GCA_035941675.1. GTDB lineage: Bacteria > Verrucomicrobiota > Verrucomicrobiia > Chthoniobacterales > UBA10450 > AV80. The sequence goes on along the minus strand of DASZDT010000010.1, from coordinate 207,891 downwards.
CAATTTGGAATATCAAACGTTTGGCTTCTTCGCTCCGCAGCCGGAAGCAAAAATCCGAGGGAAACCGGCCGCGATTGCGGGCGACAGCCTTGTTTAAATTTCCGGTGGTTACGCCGTAGAGCGCAGCTAAATCGGAATCGAGCATGACCTTTTGGCCGCGCAGAAGATGGATTGATTGCGCGATTCGGCGGACGGGAATGAGTTCGCGTTTCGCGGCCATATCACGCAAACAGGCGCGTCATCTGGACGACGGCGCCGTTGAAAATGTTGAAGAGAAATTGGGGCGCGATGCCGGCGGCGAACATCAGCAATGCGACCGGAACGATGACAAACTTTTCGCGGCCCGATAGATCAGGGAACGTCCGGCAGTTGTCGGATAGCGGACCGCTGAAAAGGAGCTGCATCGCGCGCAGAAAAGCGACCGCGGTGAAAAGCAAGCCGAGCAGGGCGATGGCCGTCGGGATGGATGCGAGACTGAACGAGCCCTTGAAGATGAGGAATTCGCCGACGAACCCGTTCAGGCCAGGCAAGCCCAATGACGAAAACATCGCGACGCTCATCCAGCCGCAGAGCAACGGCGTTTGCTGCATCAAACCGCCGAAGTCATGGATCCCGCGCGCGCCGCGGCGTTCTTCGAGGAGCCCGACGAAATAAAACAAGGCGGCCGCGGTCACGCCGTGGTTGAAGATTTGCAGAAAAACCCCGCTGAGCGCGGCCTGGATTTCGATCGCCGGGCGCGCGGTCGCGGTCGTGATGGCAAACAAGCCGAGCATGCAATAGCCGAGATGGTTCACGGAGAGATACGCGACCATCCTTTTCAGGTCGGATTGCGCCCAGGCGGCGAGGGACGCGAAAACGATCGAGCAAACCGCGAGGCCGAGCAGCCATGGACCGACGGCCTGGACTTCGCGGGGGAAGAGCGGGAGCAACAGGCGAACGAACCCGTACACGCCCATCTTTGAGAGGACGCCGGTCAACACCATCGCCACGCCGGTGGGCGCCGCTTCATAGGCGTCGGGGAGCCAGGTATGGAACGGGAAGAGCGGCACCTTTACCGCCAGCCCGAGAAAGATCCCGGCGAACGCGATCCATCCAAGCCTTCCACCGAGCAACGGCCCGGTGCGCGCGGTTTCGGCGAGCGTCGCGAAATCGAAGGTGCCTTTCGCGAAGTAAATCCCGAGGAACGACAGCAGCATCGCGACGCTCCCCAGGAATGTGTAGAGGAAAAATTTCGTCGCGGCCCAATCCCGGTTCTCGCCGCCCCAGATTTTGATGAGGAGGAATCCCGGGATCAGGCTCATTTCGTAAAAGAGAAACCAGAGGACGAAGTTTTGGGCGGTGAACGTCCCGTAAAGTGCCGCCTGCATCACGAGCATGAGGGCGCACGCGCCCCGTGTCATTCGCCGGGCCAGGAAGGCGAACGGAAAGATGACAGAAGTCAGGAGAACGAGGAGCAGGCTTAGGCCGTCGGCGCCGACAAAATATTCCGCGCCGATCGACGGGATCCAGGGGTGGCGTTCCGCTAATTGGATTCCGGCCGCTGCGGTATCGAAATTTCGCCACAGGAAAAAAGCGGTGACCGCGCTGAGCGCAGTGAAGCCGAGCGCGACGGCGCGCGCCGCGTTCGGCCGGGACGCGCTCACAAGAAGCGCGCCGGCGATCGGCAACAAAATGAGAATCGTGATTAGCCCAGCCATGCGTAAAAGAGGAGAAACGCCAGAAGCGCGACGGCCACCGCGCCGAGATAGAGTTGGACCTGGCCGGAGTGCGATCGCGCGATCAGCCGGCCAAGCCCGCGCGTGCCAGTGGTGCTGCCATCGACTCCCGCGTTAATGCCGCGATCGTCGACGCCGGCGAAAAGGCCGCCGAACATTCCGCCGATCGCGCCGATGGCGCGGACGAATCCATCCCAGACAAAACGGTCGAGCCAGCTCGCGAGGAGCGCCACGGTTTTAGCCAGGGCGATGATGGTGTGCGCGTAAAGTTCGTCGATCCACATTTTGTGTTCGAGGAAACGAAACACGGCGGGTTGCGCCTGCTGCAGCGGATCGGATTGGCCGGCACGCCGGTAGATCAGGATTCCCAGGCCAATCCCGGCCGCGACGAGCGCGAGCGAAACGAACAGCATCGGCTGAATGAGCTGGCCGAAGTTAACGGCAACCGGTTCGCCGGACAGGTAACTGTGCAGCCACGGCCACGCAGGGGTGAGGATGGCGCTCAACCCGATGGTGCAAAGGGCGAGGACGATGAGTGGCCGCGTCATGACGCCCGGGCTTTCGTGCGCGGCCGCGGAGGCGCGGCTGTTGCCAAAGAAAACGTAAATCATCTGGCGCGTCATGTAGAGCGCCGTCAGGACGACGCCGGCCAGCATGAGGTAATAAGGCGCCGGCGATTTCGGCCAATGCGCCATGGAGTGGAGCATTTCTTCCTTCGTCCAGGCGCCGGCGAAAAAGAGCGGGACGCCGCTCAGCGCCATCATCCCGATCGCGTAAGTCGCGAACGTGACCGGCATCACCTTCCGTAACCCGCCCATTTTCCGGATGTCCTGTTCGTGATGACTCGCGTGAATGACGGAGCCGGAGCCGAGGAACAGAAGCGCCTTGAAAAATCCGTGGGCGAGCAGGTGCATGATGCCGGCCGCGACGCCACCCACGCCGAGCGACACCATCATCAAGCCGAGTTGCGAGACGGTGGAGTAAGCCAGGACGCGTTTGATGTCGGATTGCGCGATGGCGATCAGCGCCGCCATGAGCGCGGTAATAACGCCAACCCAGACGACGACCGTGAGCGACGGCGTTACGCCATTGATCGCGCCTAACGAGAAGATCGGGTAGACGCGCGCGACGAGAAAAACGCCGGCTGCCACCATCGTAGCGGCGTGGATCAGGGCGCTGACCGGCGTCGGGCCTTCCATCGCGTCCGGCAGCCAGACGTGGAGCGGGAACTGGCCGGACTTGCCGGCCGCGCCGGAGAAAATCAGCAGAGCGATGAAGGTCGCGCTCGATCCGATCGCGAAAAGGCCGGCGGCTTCGAGGCAACCTTTGCCGCCATCGTAAAAGAGGAGGGTCCCCGAGCTGCGATAAAGCCAGAGCAGACCCAGGAACAAACCAAGATCGCCAATCCGCGTCGTGATGAAAGCTTTCTTGGCGGCGGCGGCGGCGCTCGGTTTATGGATCCAGAAACCGATCAGCAGATAGGAAGCGAGTCCGACCAGTTCCCACGAGATAAAGAGCAGGAGCAAACTGTTGGCGATGACCACGCCGAGCATCGCCGCGGAAAAAAAGGAGAGGTAGGCGAAGAAGCGCGCGAAATTCTTGTCGTCCGCCATGTAGCCTTTGCTGAAAACGAAAATCCAAAGGCCGACGAACGTGATCATCACGAGCATCGCGGCCGCGAGCGGGTCGAGCACGAACCCGAGACGCAACGCCTGGTCGCCGAAGGTGAACCACGTGAAGTTGCGGATTTCGCGCGCTCCCGGCGTTTGCAGAGTGGCGACGAACGCGGCGATGGCGAGGGAAACCGCCGCGACCTGGCCGGTAACGGCAAGCGCGAACGCCGCCGCCCGCCGGGTTCGGCTCAGGCTCAAAATCAGCAGCGCCGCCGCGAGCGGCAGCAGCGGAATCAACCAGAAGTTGGCGGTCGCCCAGGAAATCATCGCCTAATCCTTTTCCTTCTCTTCCTGGTCCAGGCCCGGAATTCGTTCGATCGCTTCGCGGTCGATTTTCGAAAGCTTCAGGCGTTCGGCCAGCCACTCGATCCGCTCTTCGCGGGCCTCGCGGTTCAGGGCGTGACCGGCTTTGTAGAAGGAAATCTTCTTCGGCTCGGCGAACCGCTGGAAATAGCCGCGCGCCATTTTTTCCGGAATGCCGTCGTCGCCCTGGCCGAACTGGAGGAACACGGCCGCGGGCGCGCTGTGTCCGATGAAACGGATCGGATCGTCGAAGCTGTATTGCTGAAAGAAATCGCGCAGCGGCTGGTCGCCCACCCGCTGGCGGAACTGGGTTATTTCCGGCCGCGTCGAATCGAAAATGTATTCCTGGTCGGCGAACACTCCGGCCATCAGCACGAAGGCGCCGATGCGTTTTTCCACGCCGGAAAGAATGCCGCCGGTGTGCGCATTGTAACTGTGGCCGACGAAAGCAATCCGCGCCGGGTCCACGCTCCCGCGGGCGAGAAGAAGATCCACGCCCCGCCGGAAATCGACGACCTGCTGCCGGGACGCTTCGGCGTTCTGGATCTCCGCTTTGAGTTCGTTTTTCTCGGGGACAAATCCCGGCCGGACCATCGGGGCATCGGTCAGGAGCGAAGCGGCGCCGGCGTGGGCGAGAAGAACCGCTTCGTCGAGAAATTCTTTTCGATTCCGGTAGGCCGAGCCCGGCATCATCCAATGGCCAAAGAGGATCCCGGCGAACGGACCTTTGGCCGCCGGCAGGACCAGCGTGGCCGGGACGCGGCCGGCGCGCGGACTGTCGTAAGAAAGATCGATAACGGCGACGCCGTTGCGTTCTTCCTTCTTGTCCTCGCGAACGTTGAGCGGCGCGTTGCGATCGTAATCAAACTCGCGGACGAGATCTTCGAAGCGCGGCTCGGCCGCTTTCGCCGGGGACCAGGCGAGGAACAACGCCAGGGATAATTGAAGCGTCTTCGTCATCCCTTGAGTTGGTTGAACCGGCGGACGTTCGTCGTCCGGTAATGGCGATAGACCGCGATGACGAGGGCGAGACCGACAGCCGCTTCGGCTGCCGCGATCGCGATCGAGAAGATGGCGACCATGACGCCGGTTGGATTTGGCGCAGCGGGCCCGAACCGCCAGAAGGCGATGAAGTTCAAATTCGCGGCGGCCAGCATGAGCTCGATGCCAATCAAAATGAAGATGGCGTGCCGGCGGCTGAGCGCCGCGAGGAGGCCGATTGAGAACAACGCGGCGGAAATGACGAGGCAAAGCTGGAGCGTCGGCGTCACGGTTTCTCCTCCATCACCAGAACGAGGGCGCCGATGAGCGCGGCGGTGAGCAACAGCCCGATGCATTGCAACGGCCAGACGTAGCTCGTCATCAGGACGTCGCCGATCCGTTTGACGGTGAGCGCTTCGACAGCCGGCGCCGCTACCGAGAGCGACGGCGTTTTCAAAATCGTCCAGGCAAGGCCTGCGAACACGGCAAGAGCGACGATTGCTCCGCCCCAGTTGAAGCCGGCAGCGTCTTCGTCTTCGCGCCGGGTCAGCAGGATCGTGAACACGATCAGGACCGCCACGGCGCCGACGTAAACGAACACCTGGACGAGCCCGACGAATTCAGCGCCGAGCAAAAAGTAAAATGCGGCTAACCCGAGGAACGCCAGGACGAGACAAAGAGCGGCGTGAATCAATTTGCGCAGACAGGCGGCGGCCAGCGCCCCGGCCAGGGTGAAGATCGCGATGACGATGAATGCCGCGGCGTTCATTCAGCGAAACGGTAGGTGCGAGTCGACAGGTTTTTGTTCGTGCGCAGGAAACGCGAGAGCGCCAGGTAAACCACGAGCACGATGCCGAGCGACCAAAGCCAGCCGGCCAGGCCGTGGGATTGATAATGCCACGCGGCCGCTGCGATGATGCAGGTGAACGCCATCGGCATCATGAATTTCCACGCGAAATTCATCACGTGATCCACGCGCATCCGCGGCAGCGTTCCCCGGATCCAAATGAACACGAAAAGAAGCGCGCCGAGCTTGGCGAAGAACCAGAGGTAGGACGGAACCACTTCCAGAAACGGCAACGGCGCATGCCAGCCACCGAGGAACAACGTCACCGCCAGGCCGCTCACGGCGAACATGCCGAAGTATTCCGCCAGGAAAAAGATCGCGTATTTGAATCCGGAATACTCCGTCATGTGCCCGGCGACGATTTCGGATTCGCCTTCCGGGACATCGAACGGCGTCCGGTTCGACTCGACCAGGCTGGAGACGAAAAAGAGGAGGAAGGCCGCGGCGCCCCAGGGCGTGAAAACAAACCAGCGCGGCACGAACCCGTGCGCGTAACCAGCCTGCGCCTCGACAATCGCGTCGGCCGAGAGCGCTCCTACGATCATGACGACCGGCAGAACGGTCAGGATCAGGGGCAATTCGTAGCTGACCATCTGCGCGATCGCGCGCATCGCGCCGAGCATGGAGAATTTATTGTTGCTGCCCCAGCCGGCCATGAAGACCGCCAGCTCGGTGGCCGAGCCGACCGCGAAAAAAAACAGGATACCGCCGTCGATCGAGAACGCCGTCATGTTTCGTCCGTAGGGAATAACGCCGAGCGCGAGAATCGTCGGCATCGCCATCATGATGGGCGCGAGAAAATGAACGGCCTTGTCGGCGCGTGTCGGCACGATGTCTTCCTTGATGAGCAGCTTGATCCCGTCGGCGATCGGCTGGAAAAGCCCGAACGGCCCGACGCGATTCGGCCCGTAACGGTTCTGAATGCGCCCGAGGATTTTTCGTTCGAGGACCGAGATCAGGGCAAACAGCGTCATGAAGACGCCGAGCACGGCCGAAATGCTGATCAGGCTCGAGACGATCGCCTGAAGCCAATCCGGCGCCCCCGCGACGAACGAAAGCAACCAGCCCTTCAACGAAACAAAAGCCTGGTCGACGGAACTGGCGGTCATTCGCCCAGAAGGAAAGCGATGGCCGATTACTTAGGCAAGGCCGAATCCAGCGTTAGCCACGCCTATTCCAACTCCGCCAAATCCGCAAGGTCCTGCGGCCGCCCCACGGCGCGTTTGTTCTGAATGAGGTGCGGCTTACTCAGAACGAAGGTTTGAATGCCGTCTATTTCGGCAGCGACCTTATCCGCAAAAGCCTCATCGGTGCTGACCCCGGTCAGACTCGTCAAGACGTCGATTCGATTCGGAGCACGACCCAGCTGAACGACCCGATCGGCCTCCAGGAAATCCGAGCGGCTGAACTTCGATTCGCGGAATCCGAAGTCCTCGAGCAGCGCGACGAGAGCGGCGGCGTTGCTTTCCGCGGGGCGCACCAGCACATCGAGGTCACCGGTATAACGCGGTCGGCTATGGAACGCCAGGCTGTGCGCGCCCACCAGAAGGTAGTCAACGCCTCGGGCGTTTAACAATTCGAGAAATTCTCTCAAGTCGCTGCTCAGGAACATGGCGCGAAAGCTCGACGCAAATTTTCAGCCGCTCGTTGCCGGTCAGTTTCTTGTAGAAATCGCGGTCTGCCCGCTCTGCTTCGGCGAAGCTGCGATAGCGCTGCACCTCCTCTTCCACGCGACAAATATAGCGGACTCCGGAAAGAAATCACAGAGGAGTTAAGGCTTTGGACGCTTCAAGATCAGGCGCAGGGTGAAAAGGGCCGGCGATGACGCAGACAAGCGCCGCCAGTGGAGACGAAGCCGCTGCTGATACCGTAGGGCAGGACCAGAAAAAAGAAGGCGAAAGGAGGAGTTGATTGACGAACGGCCCGCCCTTCATTTTGGTTCACAAAGAATGACTGACAGAACGCCCCCGGCCCGGCAAGCTGGCGCCCTCGAAACCTAATTGCGACCTCGCATGACTCCCGATCCGTATTTTTTCCTCGTCATCTTCGCAGGCGTCGCCCTGGTTTTTCCGTTGATGCCGCTGGCCCTGGCCTGGGTCTGGAGGCGTTTCCTCCAACCGCCCAAGCCCGGCCCGCAAAAAAATGCGACGTACGAATGCGGGATGGAATCGCTCGGGCCGGCGCAGGTGCAGTTCCAATCGCAGTATTATCTCTACTGCATCATTTTCCTCATCTTCGACGTGGAAGCGGTCTTCCTGGTGCCGTTCGCGGTCGCGTTCACCGGCCTGCCGTTCGGGGCGTTTATCGCCATCCTGGTGTTTCTGCTCTTGTTGTTGGAGGGACTCGTTTGGGCCTGGAGCAAAGGTTGTTTAGATTGGGCGCGAATTCGGAAAACCGCATCATGAGCGAGAACCAGATCGACGAAGGCCTCCGGAGCGAGCTGCAGAAACGCGGCGTCTGGGTGACATCGACCCAGGAGCTGTATAACTGGGGCCGGCGCAATTCGATCTGGCCGCTCCAGTTCGGCCTGGCCTGTTGCGCGATTGAAATGATCGCGACCGCCGCGTCGCGCTACGATCTCGCGCGCTTCGGCGGCGAAGTGTTTCGTCCGTCGCCGCGCCAGGCGGACCTGATGATCGTCGCCGGCACGGTCACGAAAAAAATGGCGCCGCAGATCGTGCGGCTCTACAACCAGATGCCCGATCCGAAGTACGTCATCTCAATGGGCGCGTGCGCCATTTCCGGCGGGCCGTTCAAGCAGGGTTACAACGTTCTCAAGGGAATCGACCGTTACATCCCGGTCGACGTTTACATTCCCGGGTGTCCGCCGCGGCCGGAAGCGTTGCTCCACGCCTTCATGGAATTGCAGCGCAAGATCAAGGACCAGGAACTCACGGGGAAGAACAAGGCCGCGCATCTGGACCGCGCGCAGCCGAGCGAATTCCCGGTGCCGAACTTCGGCGCGCACGATCTCGAGCCGCCGAGTAATCCCGCGATCTTCCATCCGCCGAAACTCGAGCGCGTCTGAGCCATGGAGGCGCTCGAGGAAATAAAGGCGCGCGCGGAAGTGGTGGTGCCAGGGGCGAAGATCGAGATCGTTCCGAATACGGCGATCGCGGCGCAATCGTCGTTGCTGTTGGATCGGGAACATGCGCGAAGCGTGGCGCAGTTCCTTCGCGACGATGCCGCTTTGAAGTTGGATCATTGCTCGAACGTCACGGGCGTCGACTGGCTCGACCGCAAGGTGACCAAGAAAGTGAAAGTCAAAAAGCTGGTCGACGGCGTGGAAAAGGAAGTCGACGAATCGACCGAAGAATTTTTCCCCGGGTATCTGGAAGCGGTTTATCACCTGTTCTCGATGTCGCTCAAGCATGGCCCGGTCGTTCTCCGCCTGCGCACACCCGATCGCGGAGCGGGCGCGGAGTTGCCGTCGCTGACGCCGATCTGGCGCAGTGCCGAATTCCAGGAGCGCGAGATCTTCGACCTCTACGGAATTAAATTCGAGGGTCATCCCGATCTGCGCCGGATCCTGATGTGGGACGAGTTCGAAGATTTCCCGATGCGCAAAGATTACCGGGAACCGGACGATTACGAATACGAGCCGACGCCGCACGATGAAGTGCTGGAGAAAGCGAAAGAGCATTACGCGCCGCGGCCGGAGCTCGATGGCGCCGAAAAACTGACGGCGACCGAGGAACAATGAGCGCCACGGGATTTCACGAACTGGAGGAAGCGCCACCGCCGATGACTTCGCGGATCGAAGGCGACCTGATGGAAGTTTCCATGGGCCCGCAGCATCCCTCTACTCACGGCGTTTTCCGGATGAACGTCGCGCTCGACGGCGAAGTGGTGCGCAAACTCAAGCCGGTCTTCGGTTACCTGCATCGCAACCACGAGAAGATCGGCGAGAACGCCACCTACCTCGGCTCGATGCCCTACACCGATCGGCTCGATTATTTTTGCTCGATGACCAACAACTGGGCCTACGCGCTCAGCGTCGAGAAACTGGCGGGGATCGAAGTGCCGGAACGCGCCGAGTATTTGCGCGTCATTCTCGCGGAACTCACCCGGCTCCAGAATCACGCCTCGCTTCTCGGTTTTCTTCTCAGCGACATGGGCGCGTGGGGGACGCCGCTTATGTACGCGTTCCGCGAACGGGAAAAAATCCTCGACCTGTTCGAGTCCCTCTCCGGTTCGCGCATGATGTGCGACTACATGCGGTTCGGCGGTTGCCGGGTCGACGCTGGGCCGGATTGGTTCGCGCGCGCGCAAAAAATCGTCGACGCGTTTCCCGCCTTCCTGGACGAATTCGAGAAGCTGATCGTGTCGAACGAAATCCTGATCGCGCGGACGCAGGGCGTCGGAAAACTTTCGGCGGAGCTGGCGGTCAGCGCCGGCATTACCGGGCCGATGTTGCGCGCCAGCGGGGTGAACTACGATCTGCGAAAAGTCGATGGCTACGGGCTCTATCCGCGTTTCAAATTCCGGGTGCCGCTGGGCGACCACGGCGATTGCTACGATCGGCTCATGATCCGCGCGCTGGAGATGCGCGAGACGCTCGGAATCTTGAAGCAGGCGATGAAAGAGATTCCGGCCGGCCCAATCCAGAATCCTAAAATCAAAGTGCGCGCGTTCCGGCCGCCGATCGGCGAAGCGTATGGCCGAATCGAAGGACCAAAGGGCGAGCTCGGCTTCTATCTTATTAGCGACGGCGGAATGAATCCGTATCGGTATCGCGTGCGCCCGCCGAGCTTCATTAATCTCACGGTGCTCGAAGACATGTGCCTCGGCCACACGGTCGCGGACGTGATGGTAATCCTCGGCAGCGTCGATATCGTCATGGGCGAAGTGGATCGTTGATCATGATCGGCACGGGCGTTCTCAAAGGCATGGCAGTCACGGCGAAGAATTTCGTCGGGAGTTATTTCGACAAGGAGCGGCTCATCACGGTGCAATACCCGGAGGAGCGGACGCCGTTGCCGGAGAATTACCGGAACTTTCCATTCCTGGTTTTCGACCACGATCCGGAAGCGGGGCTGCGGTGCGTGGCCTGCAAGATTTGCGAGAAGGAATGCCCGCCGCAATGCATTTACATCGTCAAGAGCGACGACAAGAAGCCTGATTACATGGGCAAACAGCAGTTCTACCCGAAGACGTTCGACATCGATATCTCGGTCTGCATGAGCTGCCAGATCTGCGTCGAGGTTTGTCCCTTCGAGGCGATCAAGATGGACAAGGTTTATGAACTGAGCCGGCGCGAGCGCTTCGATGCGCTGCTGATGCACAAACCGGCGCTGGCGAAGTCGAACGACTATTATCATTCCATTCACCCGGTCGAAGCGGCTGAGGTGGATGCGGGTTTGGCAAAGGCAGCCGCCGAGGCTGAGGCGAAAAAGAAAGCGGCCGCGGCCGCCGCAGCCGCGAAGGCGGCGTCGGCGGCGCCGCCGGGAACAGCGGCGGCACCCGCCCCCGATCCGGCCAAGCCGGCACCAAAGACCTAGATGCGGTTGGGAAGAGGAGCGGTTCTAACTCTCGCGCTTTTGCTCGGCAATTTTGCCGCGGAAGCGCAGCAGGATTTTTCCGGAATACTCCGTTGGCGAAACATCGGGCCGTTCCGTGGCGGGCGCGTTCGGGCCGTCAGCGGAGTTCCGTCGCAGCCGAATGTGTTTTACTTCGCGCAGGTCAACGGCGGTGTTTTTAAAACGACGGATTACGGCCGGACCTGGCAACCGATCTTCGACGATCAACCGACGGGCTCAGTCGGCGCCCTCGCGGTTGCGGTTTCGGATCCGAACGTGATCTACGTCGGGAGCGGCGAAGGCCTGCATCGCCCGGATTTGTCGGTCGGCGACGGCATTTACAAATCGATCGATGCCGGGAAAACCTGGGCGCACCTCGGACTGCGCGACGGCCAGCAGATCGCGGCGATCGCGGTCGATCCGCGAAACCCGGACCGGTTGCTGGTGGCCGTCGCCGGCCATCCGTACGGGCCGAACGAAGAGCGCGGCGTTTATCTTTCGACCGACGGCGGGAAGACGTTCGAGAAGACGCTGTCGAAAGATGAAAACACCGGCGCGGCCGATGTGCAGATCGATCCGGCGAATCCGGAGATCGTTTACGCCGCTTTGTGGGAAGCGCGGGAAGGCCCGTGGGAAAACGGATCGTGGAACGGAACCGGCGGCGGCATTTTCAAATCGACGGATGGCGGCAAGACCTGGAAGCAATTAACGAAGGGCCTGCCTAACGACATCGTCCAGGCGAACCTTGGGATCGCGGCGAGCGCGCCGCAGACACTCATCGCCGCCGTCGCCACAACCAAGGCCGGCAAACTTTATCGGTCCGACGACGGCGGGGAAAGCTGGACGCTCGCCACGGAAGACGAACGTCCCGGCGCGCGGATCGGTGGCGGCGATCTGCCGTTGATCCGGATCGACCCGCAGCATCCGAACGTGGTTTATTCCGCGAGCGTCGTCTGCTGGAAATCAAGTGACGGCGGCAAGACGTGGGAAGGCTGGCGCGGCGCGCCCGGCGGCGACGATTACCAGAACGTCTGGATCAACCCGGCGAACTCCGACGTGGTTCTGCTCGGGAGCGACCAGGGCGCGATCGTGACCGTCAACGGCGGGCAGTCGTGGAGCTCGTGGTATAACCAGTCGACCGCGCAGTTGTATCACGTCGCGGCTGACAACGCGTTTCCGTATCGGCTCTACAGCGGCCAACAGGAGAGCGGTTCGGTCGGCATCACCAGCCGCGGCCCTGATGGCGCCATCACCTTCCGCGATTGGCGGCCGGTCGCCGCGGAAGAATACGGTTACTGCGCGCCCGACCCGCTTGATCCCGACGTTGTCTACGGCGGCAAACTGACGCGATACGATCGCCGAACGCACCAGGCCCAGGGTATTTTGCCGAAGGTATTTCGCGCCGCCGATTTTCGAATGGTGCGCACGCAACCAATCGTGTTTTCACCGCTCGATCCGCACCTGCTTTTCTTCGCCGCCAACACGCTTTGGGTGACGAATAACGGCGGCCGGCACTGGACGCAGATCAGCCCGGACCTGACCCGAAAAACGTTCGAGGTTCCGGCCAGCGTCGGAAAATATCGTTCGCAGCCGACGGCCCAGGCGCGGCAGCGGGGCGTGATTTACACGGTCGCTCCGTCGCCGCTCGACAAGAATCGGATCTGGGCCGGGACCGACGACGGGTTGATTCAGCTCACGACCGACGCCGGGAAAAACTGGAAGGACGTTACCCCGCCCGCGATCACCGCCTGGCAAAAAATCTCGATCATGGACGCCAGTCACTTCGACGCGAACACGGCTTACGCCGCCGTGAACACGATCCGGCTCGACGATCTGCGGCCGCACATTTACCGCACGACGGACGCCGGCAAAACCTGGAAGGAGATCGTGCGCGGGATTCCGGAGAACGAAAACGTCAATGTCGTCCGGGAAGATCCGCGGCGGCGCGGGATGCTTTTCGCGGGAACGGAACGCGCCGTTTACGTCTCGTTCGATGACGGCGAAAACTGGCGCTCGTTGCGGCTCAACATGCCGGCGACGTCGGTGCGCGATCTGATTATCAAGGACGATGACATCGCGGTCGCGACCCACGGCCGCGGGTTCTGGATTCTCGACAACATCACCGCGCTCCGGCAGATGGAGTTCGGCGGCAGCGACTCGTTTCTCTTCAAGCCACAAATCGCGTGGAGGGTCCGCTGGGATTTGAATACCGACACGCCGTTGCCGCCCGACGAACCGCAGGGCGAGAATCCGCCGGAAGGCGCGGCGATCGACTATCGGCTGGGGTCGAATGCGACGGGACCGGTCACGCTCGAGATCAAAGACAGCAAGGGAGCGGTGATCCGGCGTTACGCGGGCAGCGACCCGGTTCCGGCGCCCGATCCGCAGTTGAAAATACCGCGTTACTGGGTGAAACCGCCGGCGCCGCTCTCGGCCGCGCCCGGCCTCCATCGGTTCTTTTGGGACCTGCACATGGAGCCGTTGAAAGACGTCGAGCCTGATTACCCGATGCAGGCGGTTTTCCAGAAGACCGCCGCGCATCCGACGGGCCCATGGGTCGTGCCGGGCGAATATTCCGTCGTCCTGACCGCGGGCGGGAAAACGTTAACCCAACCGCTGACCGTGAAGATCGATCCGCGCCTCAAGGTTTTGCCCGCCGATTTGGCGAAACAATTCGATCTTTCGAAAGCGCTTTATGAAATGCGAGCGACCCTGTTGCCGATCGGAAAAAGCTTCGACGCGCTGGTGGCCGAGGTCGCGAAAGCCAAAGAGCGCGCGGGCGATCAGCTGATCAAGGAAAAGATCGAAGCGTTCCATCAGAAGCTGGAAGCGTTCGGCGACCCGGCGCCGTCGCGGCCGGGGCAACCACTGCATTTCGACGCCCTGGCCAAGGTCCAGCAATTGTTCGGGGAACTGCAGCAAGTCGACGCCGGACCGACTCCGCAGGTTGAAGCGGCGGCGATGACAATTCAGCGTGACGCGAAATCGGCGGTTGAACGCTGGCGCGCGATTCCGCAGGATGTGACCGCGTTGAATTCGGCGCTCGAGGCTGCTGGTCTCGAAAAAATCAAGGTTCCGTAAATCATTATGTCTAATCGCTCTAAACAATTCCGCGCCGGCGCGATCCTGTCCGCCGCCTGCCTCGCAGCCAGTTTGTTTTCGGCCCGATCGTTCCCGGCCGATGAGAAGGTGGAATTTCCGCAGGCCAGCCAGCATGCCGTGGTTAAACAACGCATCGGGTTGACGGACGTGGAAGTCGATTACTCGCGCCCGAATAAAAACGGGCGGGCGATTTTTGGAGGGCTCGTGCCGTTCGATAAACCGTGGCGGACGGGCGCGAACCAGCCGACGAAAATAAAGACCAGCGCGCCGTTGAAGTTCGGGGACAAGGAGGTGCCGGCCGGCGAGTACGCGCTCTACACGATTCCAGGTGCGAATGAGTGGAAGCTAATGCTTTCGAAAAACCTGAAAGCGGCAACGCCGGCCGAGCACAAACCGGAAGACGAAGCGGCGCGCGCGACCGCGAAAACTACCTTATTGGTGGGCCCGCCCGCGGAGACGTTCACGATCGGATTCGAAGATCTGCGCGCTGACTCGGCGACCCTCTTCCTGGAATGGGACAAGACGCGTGTGGACGTGAAGGTGACGACGAACGACGTCGAGAAAGTCACGCAAGGCATCGACGCCGCGGTGAAAAGCGGCAAGGAACAGGACGCGAGTTTCTATTACAACGCGGCCAGCTTCTATCTGGACCAGAACAAGGACCTGGCCCAGGCGTCGAAGTGGATCGACCAGGCGATCGAGAAAAATCCGAACGCGTATTTCATGCACTACAAAAAGGCGCAGATCCTCGCGAAGCTCCGCAATAAAAAGGACGCAATCGCGGCCGCGGAAAAGTCGATCGAGATTTTGAAGGCGAGTCCGAATCCGGACGAAACCGCGATCGCCAACAGCCAGACGCTCATCAACAGCCTTCATTGATTCGACCCGTGTCGAATAGTCCCGGCGATCGTCTCGCGGAATATCTGCGTTCGTCGCATCGGGCCCTGATCTTCACCGGCGCCGGAATCTCGACCGGCAGCGGCATCCCGGATTTTCGCGGACCGCAAGGCGTCTGGAAACGGCGCAAGCCGGTCTACTTCCAGGAGTTCATGACGTCGGAAGCGGCGCGGATCGAGCACTGGGATTACAAGCTGGAAGGCTGGGACGGTTTCCGGAACGCGCGGCCGAACGCGGTCCATCGCGCCATCGCGAAGCTGGAGGCGGCGGGCAAGGTGCTCATGGTCGTGACGCAGAACATCGATGGGCTGCATGCGCTGGCCGGAACGAGCGCGGAGCGGCTGGTGGAATTGCACGGCACGAACCTGCTCGTCGAATGCGTCAGCTGTAATTCGCGGAGCGATCCGCAACCGCACTTCGATTTTTTTCGATCGCACCGGAAGCCGCCACTCTGCGAATGCGGGGGATTTCTGAAACCGGCGACGATCAGTTTCGGGCAAAGTCTCGAACCGAAAACTTTGCAGCGCGCAGAAGAGGCCGCGATGAAGGCCGATCTCGTCGTGGCGCTTGGATCGACCCTCTCGGTCTATCCGGCCGCTTCCTTTCCGTTGATGGCTGCTCAACGAGGGATTCCCTACGTCGTGATCAATCGCGGCGAGACGGACCACGATCATGAAAAGTCGGTCACGTTACGGATCGAAGGCGATGTGGCCGAGATTTTCCCGCCGGCCGTCGCGACAGCCCTGACCTAAGCAGACACTCGAAAACCGGGAACTTTCGGCCGCGAAATCCGTAGGAAGAAGGCGAATCCTATGGATAAGAGCGCTGTCATCGCTGTCTTCATTTTTCTCGCCGGATCAGCCGTCATCATTGTCGGAACCCTTCAATGGCTCGCACGAGTGGACCGCCACGCGTTGCTGCGGGCCGAAGAAAAAATTCAGAACAAGGACGCGCTGGTTATCGGCGCCTTTTTCACCCTGGTCCTGTTACTCGCCTATTGCGTAACGGGCGCCGCGGCGGCAATGCAATTCTCGCAACGCGGCGGCGCGGCGGTCCTCGTTTCGCTGACGTGGGCTCTGGCTTCGGCCTGTGTTGGGGGCGGTTTTGGTTTTCTGCTGGGTCATCCGCGGAGGCTGACCGACGAAAAAACGGACCGGGCCGGTTTGAGTGGTCTGTTGCGCACCGGCCTCGATGACATGGTCGACTGGCTCGTCAAAGGCTTAACGACGGTCTTGCTGGTGCAATCCGGTCCAATCCTCATCCACCTGCACACGGTTGCGGAGCACCTGGGGCAGGGGTTGCTCGACCCGGCCTCGCCGGCGAAAGACAGCGAGATCGCGCGTGCCACCGCCTTCGTCGAGCCGGTGATTGTTTGCTTCACCTTGCTCGGCGCGCTGGCCACGTGCCTCGTGACCCGAACCTACCTGACGGGCGCCCTCTCCCGCGCTGACAGAACGACCAGTGGCGCTTTCGGCCGGGTCGGGCTCGACCTGGGCGAGACGTTGATTTTGTCCAATGCCCAAAGATCGCTGGCCACGAACACCGTCGAGCCGACGGCGGAGGTGCGGCGGGTGGCAGAGAAGTTGTCCGCTCTTTCGCTCGCGGATCTGCACACGGCCCAGGAGTTCGCGACGTGGGCCAAGGCGAAATCGATGTTGAAACAATATGCGGAGGCCTTGACGGGATACGAAAAGGCGGTGGCGGCGTGCGATTGCGATCCGGATCTGCTGCTCGATTATGCGGTGGCCCTCCACGAAGCCAAAAGGCAAGCCGAAGCGCTCGCGCGATTCGAGAGCGCTTACGATCATCTCTCGCGCTCAACCGCTCCCGAGACGCGAAAGAATATTTTCAAATCACTGACCTTCGAGCTGCTTTACCGGCCCGGCGGTTTCGAACGGGTGATCAAGCTCAGTGCCGATTACGAGCGTGACCGGGAAACGCTCGGTGCTCCGGTCAGCGGCGGTTTGCTCGTGAATGTCGCCTGCGCCTGGGGACAAAAGTTCGAGTGGCTGGCCGAAAGCAAAGGCCTGTTGGACGATGACGGGAAGACTTTCGGCCTGAAAAGCGAAGGCGATCCAATGCAGCTGATCCAACAGGACACCGATCTCCTGCAAGCGTATCAAGCCGCGCGCAAGGCCGCCGAGCAGGCGATCGTGGTCGATCCAGGTTGGAAAAGGCAATTGCAGTTGCTGACGCAACGCTCGGCGAAAAAAGATCCCGACCTCAACGACCTCGAAGTATTCGAGCGTTTTGACGATTTCCGGCAGGTCATTGGGCTGCCGCCATTTTCTCAAACTGCGGCGGCGACTCCCGCAACCACGGAGCGGCCGGCACCCGAGAAGCCTGCCGAGCAGGTCGCCACCGAATCGGGGGCGCAGAACGCCGAGCGAACCGGGGAGGAAACCCACTGAACCGGTCTCATCGCGCCACGATTTCTCGATAGAGCTCTTCGTAACGCGGAATAATTTTCGCGGCGCTGAACAGGTCTTCAGCGCGTTGGCGCCCGCGGTCTCCGAGTTGCCGTGCGGTGGCGGGAGCGACCAACAAATCATCGATCGACGCGGCCATGGCGGCGATTTCCCCAAACGGGTGCAACAAGCCGGCCTCGCCAACGACCTCGGGAATTCCGCCAATGCGAAACGCCACGACCGGTTTCCCGAAGAACATTGTCTCGAGAATGCTGAGCCCGAAGCTTTCGTTCTCGGAAGTGTAAAGGCCGGCATCGGAGGCGGGCAGGAAATCTTCCACGACCGCGGCGTCTTCTTTCACGATCACGTTGCCGGTCAAACCGAGTTCGTCGACGAGCGGGCGGAACGGAGCGAAGGAGGCGCCGGCGAGGATGACGAGACGAATGCGATCGCGATGCCTGGCGGCGGCGATCACGCGCAGCAGGAGATCGATCCGTTTGGTCGCGCGCAGATTGGACATGTGGAGGACGAGAAATTCACGATCGCTTACTCCAAGCTCGCGCCGGGCTTCGTCGCGGCCGCGCGTCGGCGCATTCGGCGTGAAGAAATTCGGGATGACCTTGATCACCTCGGGTAGCTGAAAGAGTTTCGCCGTTTGCTGGCGTAAACTTTCCGAAACGGTCGTCACGGCGTCTGAGTGAATGAGCGAGTGTTCGATCGCGGCGCGGTATTGAGGATTCGGGCCGAGCAGGGTGGTGTCGGTCCCGTGCAACGTCGTGATCACTTTGGGGGCGCCGGCCCCGATCATCTCGGTCGCGAGGAACGCCGCCGTCGCGTGGGGGACGGCGTAGTGGACATGGAACAGATCGAGGCGGTTCGTCTTCCCGACCTCCGCCATTTTCACGGCCAGGGGAAGAGTGTAGTCCGGGCAGGGGAACACAGTCGCGTGGCCGACTTCGACTTCATGGAAATGAATTCGGGGCGACGAGAGATCGAGCCGGACGGGCTTGGCGTGGCTGAAGAAATGGACGTCGTGGCCGCGAGCGGCGAGTTCGGTGCCAAGCGCCGTGGCGAGGATTCCGCTACCGCCGATGAGGGGAAAGCAAACGATCCCAATTTTGAGCGGCGGCGGCACTTTGGAAACGGCGTCTGACATCGGCCGGGCGAACAATCTCTGCTCCGGAATCTCCTGGGAACAGGTTACTCACTCCCACGCCGACCGCCCCACTTTCTGGGGTAGGTGCCACTAATTGTCACCCATTTTCCACCTTGGAGAATTCCCACCCACGCGGTCCCGATCTGTCCGACTCCGTTATAGCGGGCGTCGTCGTTGTGCGAGAAACAGACCGCCATCTTCCCGTCCTTAAGGTCGTAAATGAGGAGATGAACGTTGAGGGTGTCTTTCGCAAGCCTGGTTTCAGTCATGTTCCCGCCCGTGACGGTATAATCGTTCGCTATTGCCAGGAGCGCTTTATCATAAGCACCATTGCCTTCGGAGTGGATGATTTGGGCGCCCCCCGTGTGCCCGTTCAACACCGTGGCGCGGGCCATCACCCAGGCGGAGACGGGTGAAATGGCGAGAGACGAATACAGTTTCTTCCCCACCCCCGAGCGCAATGCCTGGAGTGGAAAGTTGGGAATTTCCAGGACCGTTCGGCCAGAAGCAGGCGGCGTGGCTGCGAAAATTTGAACAACGGTGGCAATGACGAGAGGTATTAGGAGGCGTCGCATAGTGATCTGAAAGTCCATGCCGTTCTCACCCGAAGCAAGAAAAAGCCTGCCGTTGACCGGAAATCTCAAACGATCCCAGTGTAGGCCTGATTCGAGTCGGAGATTTCCTCCCGCTGCACGAAAGTCACGCCGGGAGCGTCGGCTTCGCTCAAATATTCGCGCTCACCCGCGCCGGCGACGTAGTGAGTGCATCCAATAACGGACTGCATCCAGCGGAGACGCGTGTCACGCGTCGGACTGATTTGGCTGGCGTCGAAGGTTTGCGGCGGAATCTCGAGGTAATTATCGCCGCCCTTGTGAAGGAGAAGCTTGCCGTCGCGATGGCGGGCGCGAACGATTTCTCCTTCCCAGGAAACGTCGACGAAGTAGTCGTCGATGGCGATCGCCCGCTTGCGAAACTCGGGATCACTGGAACGCGCGACCCGAATTCCGGCAAGCAATCCCATGCGGCGATACATGTCCTCACAAAAGTCCGCGGCGGTCGAACCTTCGGCGGCTTTGAAATGCTCGACCAGCTCCGGCGCGACATAATTCGGCAATTGCCGCGCGACCTTGCTCTGCCATTCCGGCGCCAGGTGTTTCGCATAGAGGGGCGAAAACTGTTTCTGGATCTTGTTGGCGAACTCGAAGTTCAACGACCGCTCAGCTCCAGTGCGCTGCTCGCGCAAAACCGTCGCTGTTTCCCGCGGGTCATGATCGCTGTCGTGAAAGAAAAAAACGATCTCGCCGCCGATCTCCTGCTGGAGCCGGCGCGCGGTGGCGATCTTCGCGCAGAGAAAACGTTTCGGGAAAAATCCGCACGGCTGCTGCCCGAAACAGATGACCGGCGCACTCATGCGGTCGCGGCCTCCCGGAAGACAGTCGCCTGCAAGATCCCGGCGAAAAGCAGGACGGCGGTGCAGCCGATCACGTTATACCAGAGATAGCCGATGTTCGTGGTCAGGAAGAGCACGATGACCATGGTCTGGGCCAGGACGGCGCCGAAAAAGACGGCCGAGCCGCGGACGTTCCGGAGGAAAAACGCAACGAGAAACAGGCCGAGGATGCTGCCGTAAAATACCGAGGCGAGGATGTTGCCGGCTTCGATGAGATTCTCGACCAGGCTGCAAAACGACGCGACCGCGATGGTGACGATGCCCCAGCCGAGCGTGAGCCAGCGAGTCGCGACGACGTAATGATGATCGGACGCGCCCGGCCGGAAGACGCGATAGAAATCGACCGCCGTCGTGGAACCGAGCGCGTTCAGGACCGCGGAAGTCGCCGACATGGTTGCGCAGAAAATCACCGCGACCAACAGGCCCACCACGCCGTGCGGCAGATGCTGGAGGACGAACGTGATGAAGACGTAATCGGAATCCTTGCTCTTCGGGTTGGCGCCGGCCTGTTCGAGGATCTTTTTCGTTTCGTCACGAATGGCGCGGCTCCGGGCATCGAGTTGCTGGATCTCGGGATCGGCCGGAGCGGTTTGGAGAAGCTGCCGTTTCCGGGCGAAAACGTCGTCGAATTGCGACTGGAGCGCGTCGAGCTTCGGCCCGTAGCCGCTCGCCACCGCGCGCTGGTAACTGGGCTGATTGAAAAAGATGGGCGGCTTTTCGAATTGATAAAAAAGAAAGATCATCGCCCCGAGGAGGAGGATGAGGAATTGCATCGGCACTTTCACGAGCGCGTTGAAGAGGAGGCCGATGCGGCTGGCGCGTAACGAATTTCCGGCGAGATAACGCTGCACCTGGGATTGGTCGGCGCCGAAATAGGAGAGGGACAGAAAGAAGCCGCCGAGGATGCCGGACCAAAAGGTGTAGCGCTTGGAAGGGTCGATCGAGAAATCGACGGCCTGGAGTTTGCCCATGCGGCCGGCGACATGGAGCGCGTCGGTGAAAGAAAGATCCGCGGGCAAACGGTGAACGGCGATACCGAAGGCGAGCGCCATGCCGATGAAGATCACCAAAATCTGATAACGCTGCGTCAGGCTGACGATCTTCGTCCCGCCCACCACGGTGTAGGCGATGACGAAACCGCCGGCGAGCCAGATGGTCAGGTTCAAATCCCAGCCGAGCAACGCCGACAGAATAATCGCCGGCGCGTAAATCGTGATGCCTCCGGCGATGCCGCGCTGGATGAGAAAGAGGAACGCGCCCAGGAGCCGGGTCTTATTGTCGAAGCGCTGGCCGAGATATTCGTAGGCCGTGAACACTTTCACCCGCTGATAAATCGGAACGAAAACCGCGCAGACGACGATGAGGGCAAACGGTTGCCCAAAATAATTTTGGATGAACCCGATGCCGCTCTCGTAGGCCTGGCCGGGCATGGACAGAAACGTGATCGGTCCGGCCTGGGTGGCGAGGACGGAAAGGCCGATGGTTCCCCAGCGAATGCTGCGGTCGCCTTTGAGGTACTCGCGAAGGTTCGGATGATTGTAGGTGCGCCAGAGTCCGTAGAGCGGGATGGCGAGGATCGTCGCGAAGAGGACGAAGTAATCGAACCGGTTCACGAAAACCGGAGCGTGAAAGCGTAGAGCAACGCCACTTCGACGGCGAAGAGCGCGATCGCGAACCAGTACGCCTTCGGCCAGGTCGAGAAGAACGGGGGATGATCGTGCAGGCTCATGACGTGGACGCCTCTTCTGTAGCCGTCGCCCTGTGGGCGGCGTGGCGATGCGCGGCGAAAACTGAAAGGATTGTCGATCTCGCGCTTCGCACAGCGAAGCGGCTACAAAAGAAAGCGCAGCGTCGATTCATTTCACGTCGCGCAACGACACCAGGTTCGCGAAGAGGCGATAGGCGCCTGGAACTCCGGCGGGCAGCTGCCGGAAAAAGGCATAGCCGGTGTAGACGAAATAGCCCTGGCCTGATTTCGCGACGAGCAACCCGCCGTCGAGCGGTTTCTCGTTCGGATCGTTACAGGAAAGCAGCGCGGTCCAACTGGGGTCCCACTTGCTCGGGAAATAAAGGCCGCGTTCCTGGACCCAGCCTTTGAAATCGTCGGCCGTGATTTTGTTCGGGGTGTTCAAGGCCGGATGTTCGCGGGCCAGGATCCGGACTTCGGCGTTTTCATCCGTGACGCGGTCGCGGCTGATCTCCAACGGGGCCGGGCCGATCGCCTTCGTTTTCAAATCGCTCGTGTTGTACTGAACGACGACGACCCCGCCGGCTTTGACGTAGGCCAGCAGTTCGTTCTGCCACGCCGCGATCCGGTCCTGGGTGTTGTAGGCGCGAATCCCGAGGACGACGGCATCGAAGCGCTTCAGAGTTTCGGCCGTGATGTCAGAACCATCGAGGACCTTCACCGTGTACCCGATCTGTTGGAGGCTCTGGGGAATGTCGTCGCCGGCCCCCGGGATGTAGCCGATCAGGTCGCCTTTCTTTTTGATGTCGGCGTGGACGATGCGCGCTTCCGCCGCCGGCATGAGCAGGTGGGTGCCGATGTGCTGGTAGGAAATCGGTTCGCGCGCGAAGGAATAATCGCGGCCATCGACCTTCACGATCGCGCGCAGCGTTCCTTCCCCGGGATTCGGCGGGGCATGAATAGTGAAGCTGGCATACGATTCGTTGTCGGCCGCGGCCAGATCGACGGGGACGCTCGCCGGTTCCACGCGCCAGCCTTGCGGCGGTTCGAGTCGCAGCTCGCCCTTTACCGGGCCGGTCGAAGAGGTGACGCGAACCTGCACGGTTTTGGGTTTGTCGTCGGCAAAAACAAAGACGGAATTCTGGAGGTTCGCGAAAACCGGCGGCGCGATGACGAGATTCTCGCGGACCTCGCCGATCACGCGATCGACCGTGCGATATTTCGTATCCAGAAGATAACGCAGCTCCTGGTCGCCCACGCGGACCGACACTTCGACGGGAAACGGCGGCGGATTTTCCGGAAGCCCGATCAGCTTCTGGTCGTCGACGACATAAGTTCCGAGCGCCGGCGGTTTGCGCAGCCAATACGGCTGGGTCGACGCGACATCCTTCGGCAGGGTTGGCGAAAGTTCCTTCGAGACGAGTTGGTCCTGCGGCAGCGGCACATCGAAGCGCAATTGCTCGCCGGAAATCGGCGTGCGCGCTTCCAGCAATTGCACCGGGACATTCGACCGGTTGATCGCAGCGAACTTGATCGGGAGCGGTTGTCCGGGCGACACGACGGGCCTGGTCGTGGAGCTTTCCATATGCAATCCGAGACACGCGGCGATGAGCGTGTCGACTTCCCCGGTCTTCGTGGCAAACCAATCGTTTTTCGCCGCCTTGCTCAGCTCCCTGCGCAGCTCGAGTAGTTTCGGCACCGACGCGGATGGATCAGCCGGCGAATAGGTCGCGATCAGATCTTTCACCTTCTGGGCAATTGCGGTCGACTGCGGCACGCGCGCCCAGCTCGTATCGACTCCGGCAAACAGATTATCCGTCAACGGAGCGCCCTCGAGCAGTTTGAAGTATTCCTTCCGCGCGCCCCGCTGCGGCGGGCTGCCGACCCCCTGACTTTTGTGCATGCTCAAAGCCGCGGCTGCGATCTCGGTGAATGCTTTGCCCAGGAGCGGATTGAAGCCACCCGCTTCGAGCGTCGCGAGGCCAGCCGGATCGAACGGAATATTTCGGTTCTGGAAAAAGAACGGCGAAGTATTCCAGACGAGGCGCGTCGGTTTCCAAACTTCGACGAAGGCGAGCTGCTCCGGAAAACGTTTCGGGTCGGCGGCAGCGGTGAAAGCTTCGCGGGCGAGGATGGCGGACGACGTGTGATGGCCGTGCGTCTTGTCGTCTTCCGGGCTGAAACGCGTGACGACCACGTCGGGTTTCCATTTCCGGATCATCCAGACAACGTCGGCCAGGATTTTCTCGCGGTCCCAGATCTTGAGTGTTTCCGGCGCGCTTTTTGAAAAACCGAAATCGACGGCGCGAGTGAAAAATTGGTTCGCGTGGTCGATCTTGCGCGCCGCGAGCAGCTCATGCGTCCGGATGAATCCGAGACGTTCGCCGAGCTCCGGCCCGATCAGATTTTGCCCGCCATCGCCGCGCGTGACCGACAGATAAGCCGTGTCGTAGAGCGCGCCGTTCGACCAGAGCGCCATCAGGTTCGTGTTCTCGTCGTCCGGGTGGGCCGCAACGTAGAGCACGCGCCCGAGCACGTTCAGCTTCTGGAGCGCGAGCTGAATTTCGGCGGCGTTCATCGGCGGCGGAAAACTCCGCGGTGGCGGTTCGGCGCCGCGAACAATCGTGGCGCTCATCAACAGAATACCCAGCGTGCGATGCAGCATTTTCGCCCTCCCATTACCCATGAGCGTTACCCGAATTCCTTCAACCGCGCAGTTACTTATTAATGTCCTGCTTCGCGTTGAGCCGATCGATCAGCACTTTGATATTCGCCTTTTGCTGATCGGAAATCGCGACGGCCTGGGCCTTCTTCGCGTCCTCGGCGGCGCCGGCAAAATCACCCGCGGCAGATTTGATCCGCGCGTCCGCGAGATGACCGAACGGAGTTTCCGGATAACGCTTCGAGACTTCCTTCAGGATCTCCATTCCTTCCGCGTCCTTCTTCTCCGATTGCAACCGGCGCGCGTAAGAATAGAGCTGGATCGGCGTGGTCTTGGCGATGGCCTGCTCCCAGGTTTTTTTGGCTTCGTCCGGCTTGTTCATCGCCTTGAGGAGATCGGCCTTCGTGGTCAGGTTTTCGAATCGCTCTTCGTTCTGGATCGACAGGTTCACCCACTTCAGCGCTTCCTCGAGATTGACCTTGTGGGTGAGGCAAAAGTTCGCGGCCTGCATGGGCGCCTGCCATTCATATTGGGCGCGGCCCCGCATTTGGCCGCGGATGTTCGCCACGGTCGTCTCCGCAGGCACCGCGATTTTGACCGGCACCGCGATCTTCTCCCACTTCAACGTCATCATGGCCGAATCCTCTTTCAGATCCTCGAACTCGTATTCCAGCGCTTCCTCCATTTCGGTCGGGCGCGGTTTCACGGTCACGCGAAGGGCGTCTTCCGCCTGGTTGTAGGTGTAACTGCCCCAGGCCGTCGCCATCTTGGAAAAGATGATCGTCCAGGTGTCGGCGGTCGGGATCATGTGCAGGCCGTATGTTCCTTTGGGCAACGCCTGGCCTTCGACGGTAATCGTATCGCTGACCTCGACCGTCGTATTTTCATTCGCACCCGCGCGCCAGACTTCGCCGAGCGGGACGAGGCCGCCCCAGATTTTTCGGCCGTTCACTACGGGGCGGTGATAAGTGACTGTGATGTCGGTCAAGCCGACGCGTTGTTTGGTGACCGCGAGCTGACTGACGTCCGGCAGGTTGAGGTCGGCCCTGACGGATGCCCCGAGTGCCAGAACCGCAAGTAAAACAGTGATACGTTTCATTGAATCCTTTGGTTTGAGTTGCTTGGGGCGAAACACTTCAACTGCAACCTCGTGATAAAAACAAGCGGAGATTTGAATGAAAGGTGACACGCCCTTGCGCCTCGGCGATTACGAAATCCACCGCGCCTGGGAAGGCTTTTCCAGCATCCGCCAGATTTCGTCCGGCGAAATTATGCATTCGCGGACCGATCCCATCCGGGAAGCGCGGGAGCTTTACGTTGAGCAAGCAAGGCTGGCTCAACGGCTCTCAAAATCTCAGCCGAAGGAGCCGCTCGTAATCTGGGATGTCGGTCTCGGCGCGGCGGCAAACGCGACCGCTGCCATCGAGTGCTACGAAAAAACGCCGGCGCCGCGGCCGCTCAAGATCGTCAGTTTCGAAAACGATTTGGATTCCTTGCGGCTCGCGCTCGCCAATCCCGCCAGCTTTCCCTATCTGCGCCTCGAAGCCGCGGCCGGGATCGCAACAAAGGGGCACTGGACGTCCGCCGATCATCCGGGGTTGGCCTGGCATCTTCTCCTCGGCGATTTCCTGGAGACAATGAATCGAGCGCCAGCGCCGGATCTCATCTTCTTCGACATGTTTTCCACGAAGACCTCGGCGCGGCTCTGGGCGGCTGATACTTTTCGGAAGATTTTCCAGGCGTGTGTCGGCAGAGACGTCGAGCTTTTCACCTACACCTGTTCGACGGCGAACCGCGCCGCGCTTTTGGCTGCCGGTTTTTTCGTCGCGAGGGGCCGCAACGCCGGCGAAAAGATTGAGACGACGATTGCTTTGACCCCGGCCGCCGAGAAACGCGATCTGCTTTCAGCCGATTGGCTCGCGAAATGGGAAAGGTCGGCCGCTAAATTCCCCAGCGACGTTCGACCTGACGAGCGTCCCGCGTTCGAAAAAATCATCCGCGGCCACGAACAATTTCGAAATTCCGCAAGCCCGAAGCGTCTGCCATCCACCACCTGATTCCGCGATGACAGAGGGCTTGCTTCCCGTGCCGTGACCCGGCATAAACTGGCGGCCCGACGTCACATGGAATGATGTGGCAGGTAAAAACAACCAACCAACTAACGGAGGAAAAAATATGGCTGACGAAAAGTCAGGTCAGAAGCCGGATAAAGAGGGCGGCAGTGGGGCGGAAAAAGGGGATGACGCAAGTGAAGCAGGCGGTCGGCGCCGGCATTTGCTCTACACCTGCTGGAACGATGGAGCAGGGAACTACGTCCACTCCAACTGGAGCTGGTTCACGTGCTGGCGATGCGGCGCGTTGAACTACATGTAGTCCGGTAGTTCGCTTAAGGGAGGCGCAGGAGTTCATTCTCCTGCGCTTCTTGTCATTTGCCGCTCCGCGACCCTCGTCCCTGCAAATCCAACGCAGAATTATGATCCGCACATTCGCCCGGAAGCAGCATACCGCTCATCAGTCCGCCCGGTTGAACATAATTCCTCCACCGCGGAAAGCGCTGCGGGTGTCGGCTTCACCCAGCATCGGTCACGACTTCAGTCAGATCCCGGTGCAGACTCAATCTCCAGCGAATCCTCAGCCGGCGATAACGAGCCAAGTTCCCGCGATCCAACAAAAATCGTTCGAAGTCAGCCGCGCAACCGATCCCGAGGAAAAGGAAGCGGACGAAGTCGCGCGAAGAGTCGTCGACGGACATTTTGCCGAAATTCACGGTGCCGGCAGGACAGTTAGCCACGAAGCAGAAGGTTCCGGTCACACCGCACCTGAGTTTCAATCCAAGTTAAACAGTAGCAAAGGCGTCGGGCACTCGCTTGATGCTCGGACCCGCAGAACGATGGAATCACGAATGGGCGGTGATTTCAGCGGAGTCAAGATTCATACTGACAGCGCGGCACACGACATGAACGAAAGTGTCGGCGCGCAGGCTTTCACGTGCGGGGGCGATGTCTATTTTGACGTCGGGAAATTTGATCCTCAATCAAGAGCTGGAAAAGAGTTGCTGGCACACGAGTTAACCCATGTCGTGCAACAAAAATCTGCCAGCAGATTGCAGTTACAAAGGAAAGATAAGATCATCACACTGATTGTTAAAAAGGGCCAGAATCTCTACCGCATCGCTTTGGAATACGGAACAAGCGTGGAGGAATTACAGAAACTGAATAAACTTCCCACGCCGAATATTAAGGAAGGACAGATTCTCAAGGTCGCTGTGAAAACCTCGGCGCCACGCACGACCAAATCGCCCAAAGCGCTGGAGGGGAAAAAGGAGGCCGACGACATTTACGGAAACCTGAAACGTCCCCAATATGGTGACTACTCCATAACCGAGGCAGACCTGGACAAGAGTATTCCTTACACTGATCCCATGAGCGGAACCTCCTATACCTGCAAAGTAAAAGAGACCTTCTTCGGAATCTGGGTTTCCTATGGAATTGATTATGCCCAGAAAGGCGCGCACGCGAAAGGGAAGGACAAATACGGAACTGACAACGCGTTTGCGGCGACCATAGGTGCTCCGACTGGCGCTCTCCGATTTATGTCTGCTGACGACTGGAGCAAA
Source organism: Chthoniobacterales bacterium (assembly GCA_035941675.1). Lineage (GTDB taxonomy): Bacteria > Verrucomicrobiota > Verrucomicrobiia > Chthoniobacterales > UBA10450 > AV80. The sequence goes on along the minus strand of DASZDT010000010.1, from coordinate 179,875 downwards.
CTGCGCATCGAGCGCAAAGTCCAAGCCTACGATAACCACCCTTCCTGGGACTTATGCCACGATCTGAAGTTCCAGTTATACCCAAAGTTAAACGCTGAGTTCGAACGGCGCGTCAAACTACTTAAATTGGATAGTGCGACTGCCCTTAAGACCTTGTGTCAGTAACTTGTTACCTGGCGCTAACCCTTATTAACGCGCCTTTTCAAAGAGATATCATGCGGCTTTCGGCGTCCCAAATTCGAAACGAATAATCCCGGCGGCGAGACCGGGAGCGAAATTCGTTGGGTCAGAGCTGAGGCGACAAAGCACCGTTACGCAGTGCTTTATGGCTCTTCGTTAAGCCGTGGCACGGCCATTGCAATAGGGATGATCGTCAAACCAATCAACCCTATGAAAACTAAAAACTATTCCGCCAAAGGATTCGAATCGACCTACGCGTTAATCGTTCGTTCCGAAGAAAAGGAACGCGGCCTTTTTGAGGGCGCGGTCTATTTCGCCGTCGTTCTGAGCGCGCTCTTTTCCCTTTGGCAGGTCGCGAAACAACCCGTCGAGCTGCCGTTGACCACGGTCCACACGAGTTCGATTTCGCAATCCGCGAAAACCATTCAGCACGCCTGATCCGTAACGCAGTTCAGGAGAACTCCGTTGCGATTATTCGCTGCCATTTTGCTGGCGGGCGCTGGGTTTGGCCACGCAGCTGAGAGCGCGGCCGGACGCTGGGAAGGTGTCGCGCACATCCCGGGGCAGGAGCTGCGGCTGGTCGTGGATCTTTCCGATGAAGGCGGGACAGGCTGGGTCGGATCGATCATCCTCCCGGGCTTCGGCGTTAAAGGGGCCGAGCTCGTCGACCTGCATGTGCGCGGCGGCGACATGGATTTTGCGATCAAAGGCGCCTTGGGAAATCAACGCGTAGGACGCGCTGAGATCAAAGCGCATCTGACCGCCGACAACCATCTCGCGGGCGACTTCAAGCAAGGCGGAAACAGCGCCCCATTTGTTCTTTCCAAAACCGGCCCGCCGCAGGTGGAACTGCCGCCGCGAAATACCGCTGTCGCCAAGGAAGTAGAGGGCGAATGGAAAGGCGACTACGAGATGCTGGGCTACGCGCGGCATGCGACCATGAAATTTTCCAACCGCGGCGTGGAGGGCGCGGCGGTCGAGTTCACGATCGTCGGCAAGAAGGTGAACAACGTCCCGGTCACCCTGGTGACGCAGGACGACGATTTCATGACGGTAAAGTCGGAGGAATTCGGGATCACCTTCGAAGGCCGGTTCAACGCCGCCGCCGGGGAGATCAAGGGCACGCTGAGCCAGGGATCGCTGGAGGCGCCGCTGATTTTGCGGCGCGCGCCATGAAAAGATTTTGGATCGGCGTTCTTCGACTGGCGATCGGCCTCGGCGCGCTGGCTCTCGCGCTATCGGCCCACTCGCAATCGATGTTTCGCGGCGATCCCGCGCATTCGGGGACGTCGAAAGAAACGGCGCCGCGCCAATTCCATCGAGTGAAATGGCAGTTCCCGACGGGCGACCGGATCATGTCTTCGCCGGTCTGGGACAACAGGGTCATCTACTTCGGCGGAGACGACGGCAACATCTACGCAGTCGATTCGGAAACGGGCCGGCAGATTTGGAAACGCACCACCGGCGGACCGGTTCCCTGCACACCGGCCGTGGCGAACGGGATGGTTTACGCGGGGAGCTACGACGGAAAATTCTACGCGTTGAACGCGAGGACGGGCGCGATCAAATGGAAATTCGCGACGGAAGGCGAGCGCCGTTTCGAGGCGAAAGGAATCCACGGGCTGCAACCGAAGAACCAGACGATCCCCGACCAGTTCGACCTTTTCCTGTCGAGCCCGGTCGTGGCCGGCGGCGCGGTTTATTTTGGAAGCGGGGACGGAAACCTCTATGCCCTCGACGCGGCGACGGGCGAGTTGAAATGGAAATTCAAGACCGGCGACGTGATCCACGCCTCACCGGCGTACGCGGACGGCGTCCTCTTCGTCGGAAGCTGGGACAGCTATTTTTACGCGGTCGATGCCGCGACGGGAAAAGAGAAGTGGAAATTTCACGGCGGCGAAGATCCGGCGATCCACAACCAGGTCGGATTCCAATCGTCGGCCGCGGTCGTGAACGGCGTCGTATATGTCGGCTGCCGCGACGCCCATCTTTACGCGCTCGACGCGGCGACCGGGAAAGAGAAATGGAAGATCTTCAATGACCTGAGCTGGGTCATCGTTTCTCCCGCGGTCGCAGACGGACAAGTCGTGTTCGCGACATCGGACTCGAGCCTTTTTCGCGTGGCCGACGCCAGCACCGGCAAGGAGCTGCTGAAAAAAGAGGACAAGGCCTACATGTTTTCGTCGCCGGTCGTGGCGGGCGACGTGGTGTTGATCGGCGTCCTCAACGGCACGCTCGAGGCGCGCAACCTCAAGACGGGCGAACCGCTCTGGGAATTCCAGACGGAAACCTCGAAGCAAAACAAAGGCTGGATCCTCACGGCCGACCGCAAATTCAACGAGCCGATGTTCTTCACCTCGAGCTGGCGGGAAAAGCCCATTGTCGGGATCGATCGCCAGCAAGACATCGGCGGGATTTTCTCCACGCCGCTGCTGATGAATGGCGTGGTCTATTTCGGGAGCACGGACGGCAACCTGTATGCCATCGAATAGCGCCCTTCGGATCGTGAACAAAAGCCGCGGGTGGCGGCGTTTGTTTAGCGTGGCCCGTGGTTTTCTGAATCCATTTCCGGCCCGCGTCGCATCTCATTCTGGACGGGCCCCGCAACTCCAACTCATCTCAGCACCATGATCCTCGATACCTTCCGCCAGGATGTCCGCGTCGGTTTTCGCGTTCTTTTAAAGGACAAGGTCTTTCTCGTTCTCGCCGTCGTCGTGCTCGCGTTGGGCATCGGCGGGGCGATGACGCAATTCGCGGTGGTCAACGCGATCGTCCTGCGCGGCTTTTCGTTTCCGCATCCCGAGCAGCTCGTCAGCGTTGGCCTGATCGATCCGAAAGCGACCGATCAGAATAACAACTTCGGCACCGGCAACATTCCGGCGGCGCAGGATTACGAGGACATCAGGGCGGCGCAGAAATCGTTCGCGATGATGGCGGGCTACCTGAGCGGCTCGACCATTAACGTCACCTACCACAACAGCCCGCAGCGTTACACCGGCGCTTACATCACCGATGAGCTGTTCAGGATCGTCGGAGTCTCGCCTGTCCTCGGCCGCGACTTTACTGCCGACGACAACAAGGCCGGTGCGCCGAAGACGGCGATCCTCGGCGACAAGATCTGGCGGCGCGATTTCAATGCCGACCCGGGCATCGTCGGCCAGAGCGTCACCATTAACGGCAAAGCAGCGACGATCATCGGCGTGATGCCGGCCGGCTTCGAGTTCCCGACTTCCGAGGAACTCTGGACGCCGCTCTATAATGAGTGGCCGCCCACGCCGCGGGGCGAGTTGTTCCTCGGCGCCAACAGCCGCGCGCCCGCCGTGCTGGGCCGCTTGAAACCCGGGGTCACCCTCGATCAGGCCAACGCGGAGATGATCGCGATCGCGCGCAACATCGCGGCCGACAATCCGAAGACGAACCAGAATTTTACCTCGGCCAGCGTCATGCCGCTGATCCACGCGTTCACCGGCGTGCAATTGCGCCAGATCGTTTGGGCGATGCTCGGCGCGGTCATCGTGGTGTTGCTGATCGCGTGCGTGAACGTGATGAACATGCAGTTTGGCCGCGCCGCCTTGCGCGCGAAAGAGCTGGCCATTCGCGGCGCGCTCGGCGCGACCCGCTGGCGGCTCGTCAGGCAAATGCTCACGGAAAGTTTGGTCGTCGCGATCCTGGGCGCGATCGGCGGGACGCTCCTCGCCTTTTGGGGCACAGACATGTTCGACAAAGTCGTGAAGGCCGCGCCGTTCCCGCCGCCCTATTGGTGGAAATTCACGATCGACGGGCCGGTGCTCGCGTTCACTCTCGGGATCACCCTCCTCGCCACGATCGTGTCCGGTTTGCTCCCGGCGTTCCTCAGTTCACGCGGGAATCCCGCTGAAGTGATGAAGGAAGGCGGCCGCGGCAACAGCAGCCGGCTGGTCAACGTCATCACCCGCGTCCTGGTCGTTGGCCAAATTGCGCTGACGGCGGCGCTGCTCATTGCCGCGATGTTGCAGATCAAATCGATCCAGAACCAAACGAAGCTCGACTACGGTTACGACGAGAAAAGTCTCTACGCCGCGCGCCTCGCTCTCATGGAAGGGCCGTATCCGACGGAGGAATCGCGCCGCGATTTCTTCACCCGCGCCGTCCGGGCGTTGCGCACCAACCCGCAATTCGAAGCCGCCGCCATGACCGATCGCTTCCGCATGACCTTCGCGCCGGGCGGCCAATATGAAGTCGACGGCCAAAGTTATCTGACCGATCGCGACCGGCCCCGCTGCAATTTCGAATCGGTCTCGGACGGGTACTTCACCACCCTTGGGCTGAAGCTCCGCGAAGGCCGCGATTTCACCATCGAGGACAGCGACGCGAAGCAGCCGGTCGCGATCGTCAACGCGACCTTCGCCCGCAAACATTGGGGCAACCAGAGCCCGATCGGCCATCAACTGCGCATCTTCAATCCGGCCAAGGAACAGCCGTGGCGCACGATTGTCGGCGTCGTCCCCGACACCTTGATGCAAGGGCCATTCGATCAGCAAACCGACGCGGCCGGTTTTTACATGCCGCTGCTGGGCGCTTCGCCCGCCACCCAGTTCGCGACGGTAGTCGTTAGGCCGCGGGCCGGTGTCCGCGCCGATACCCTCGGCCCGGTGCTGAGTAAAGCGGTCGCGGCGCTCGACGCCAATCTGCCGACCTATTTCCCGGGAACGCCGGCGCAATTCCACGCCGACATCCTTTCCGGCAACCGCGTCATCGCCACGCTCTTCAGCATTTTTGGCGTCGTCGCCTTCATCCTTTCCGGCGTCGGCCTTTACGGCGTCATGAGCTTTTCGGTTACCCAACGCACCCAGGAATTCGGCATCCGGATGGCGCTGGGCGCTGACGCGTTGCGCATCGTGCGGATGGTCATGAGGCAGGGCGCATGGCAACTCGCGATCGGTCTCGTGCTGGGCGCGGGCGGGATCGCGGTGCTCCTCGGCGTCGTCGCGGCCGCGGCCCTCAGCAACATTCTTTTCAAGGTCAATCCGCTCGATCCCACCATTTACCTCGTCGTCTCCGGTCTCCTCACCCTCGTCGCGGCCGCGTCCTGCCTCGTTCCGGCGCGCCGGGCCACGCGGGTCAACCCAATGGTCGCGCTGCGCACCGAGTAGCCAGCTTTCAACCCAACCCAACTCACTCCCATGATCGTCGACACTCTCAGCCAGGATGTCCGCCTCGGCCTTCGCATCCTCTTCAAGGAAAAATCGTTTTGTATTCTCGCCGTCCTCGTCCTCGCCCTCGGCATCGCCGGGGTGACAACGCAATTCACGATCGTAAACGCGTTCGTCCTCCGCGGATTTTCCTTCGCGCATCCCGAGCAGCTCATGAGCGTGGGGCTGCTCGATCCGCAGGCGCCGCCGCAGCAGAATAATTTCGGCCAAGGCTTCATCCCGACCGCCCAGGACTACGAAGACCTGAAGGCCGGCCAGAATTCGTTCGCCCTGATGTCGGGTTACCTCAATGGCTCGACCATCAACGTCAGCTACAAAAACAATCCGCAGCGCTACACCGGCGGCTATGTCACGGAGGATTTTTTCCGGATCGTGGGCGTGTCGCCGATCATCGGCCGCGATTTCACGGCTGACGACAACAAGCCGGGCGCGGAGAAGACGACTCTCCTGGGCTACGAGATCTGGAAACGCGATTTCGGCGGCGACCCGAACATCGCCGGCCAGTCCGTCCGCATCAACGGCAAGGCCGCCACCATCATCGGGGTCATGCCGCAAAACTTTAAGTTCCCCATTTCGGAAGAACTCTGGGTGCCGCTCTACAATGAATTTCCGCTCGTGCCGCGCGAGGATCCGCGCTCGAATAATTCCGCCCCCCAAATGTTTGGCCGCCTGAAAGACGGCGTCTCGCTCGACCAGGCGAATGCCGAATTCTCCGCGCTGGCGAAACGGCTGGCGAAGGACCACCCCAAAACGAACGAGCACCTGACGGCGGCCAATGTGCAGCCGTTGCTGAATTCATTTACCGGTCCCCAACTGCGCGGAACCGTTTACGCCATGCTCGGCGCGGTTTTGCTCGTGCTCGTGATCGCCTGCGTGAACGTGATGAACATGCAGTTCGGCCGCGCCGCCTTGCGCGCGAAAGAACTCGCGATCCGCGGCGCGCTCGGCGCGACCCGCTGGCGTTTGGTTCGCCAGATGTTGACGGAAAGTTTTCTGCTCGCCGGGATGGGCGGGGTGGTCGGGATTATTTTCGCGGAGTGGGCGGTCCGTCTTCTCATTCGGACCACGAACGCGCTGCCGTTCCCGTTGCCGTATTGGGTTCAATTCACCATCGACGGCAAGGTCCTGATTTTCACGCTGGCGATTGTGTTCCTCGCCACCCTTCTCTCGGGTTTCGTGCCGGCGCTTTTGAGCGCGCGCGGCAACACCGCCGAGATGATGAAGGAAGGCGGCCGCGGAAATAGCAGCCGGCTGGTCAACGTCATTACCCGCGTGCTGGTCATCGGCCAGATCGCGTTGACGGCGGCGCTGCTCATCGCGGCGACGTTGCAGATCAAGTCGATCCGCAACCAGACGGCGCAAAATTACGGCTATGACGAGAACGCGGTTTACAGCGCGCGCATGGGATTAATGGAAGGCGATTATCCGACCGACGACGCGAAGCACCAATTCTTCGTCCGCGCCCTGCGTTCGCTCCGGAGCAATCCTTCCTTTGAAGGCGCCGCCATGAGCGATCGTTTCCGGATGACGTTCGCGCCCAACGGCCAATACGAAGTCGACGGCCAGACGTACGTGACGGACAAGGACCGGCTCCGGGCTAACTACGAGTCGGTCTCGGACGGTTACTTCACCACCCTCGGATTGAAGATGCTCGAGGGCCGCGATTTCACCATTGAAGACAGCGACACGAAGCAGCCGGTCGCGATCGTGAACGCGAGTTTCGCCCACAAATATTTCGGCAACCAAAGCGCGCTGGGCCACCAGGTCCGCCGCTTCAATCCGGCCAAGCAGGAGCCGTGGCGGACGATTGTCGGCGTCGCGCCCGACATGCTGATGCAGGGGCCGTTCAACCAGCAATCGGACGGTGTCGGTTTTTATGTCCCGTTGCTGGCCAGCACGCCCGCGGCCCAATTCTGCACCATCGTGGTGCGGCCGCGCGCCGGAGCCGTCGCCGCGAACATGGGCCCGGTCCTGAGCAAGGCGATCGCGGAACTCGATTCAAATCTTCCCACCTACTTCGCGGGCACTCCCGCGCGGTTGCACGACGAGATCCTCGGCGTCAATCGCCTGACCGCGAATCTTTTCACGATCTTCGGCGTCGTCGCGTTCGCGCTTTCGGCGGTCGGTCTCTACGGCGTGATGAGTTTCTCGGTGAACCAGCGCACCCAGGAATTCGGGATCCGGATGGCGCTGGGCGCCGACGCGAAACGCATTTTCCGAATGGTCATGCAACAAGGCGCCTGGCAGCTCGCGATCGGCCTCGTTCTCGGGACGGGTGCGGCCGCGCTTCTCCTCGGCGTGCTGCTCGCCAACGCGCTCCAAAACATTCTCTTCAAAGTGAAGCCGCTCGATCCGACGATTTACCTCGTCGTCTCCGGCCTGCTCACCTTGGTCGCCGCCGCTTCCTGCTTTGTTCCCGCTCGCCGCGCCACCCGCGTGAACCCGATGGAAGCGTTGCGGACGGAATAGAAAACTGCGTCTAGTTCACTGCAGCCATTTCCCAGTCCGCGGCCCGGCGGCGGACCTCGGAATACCAATTTACGAAGGGCCGTTCGGTCTGCTCGCGCGTCGCTTCCCAAACCTCCTGGCAAATGCGGCGGAAGCCTACCTCGCGGGTGGCGCGCCAATCGCGAACCAATTCCGACCAGGGAGCGTCACGCACATTGCCCAACGCAAAAGCCCGGGGAAAACCGTAGCCAAGCGGGACGAGGGTTCCGTCGGGTTCGAGGATGAGAGGCGAGATGGCGTCGGCGAACGGCCGGGCTGCGGCGTCAGTCGCACGCGGAGTTGCAAAAAAAGTCGCGGGATTTTCCGCCAGGAAATCGCGATCGAGTAAATCGAAGTGGATCACAATCCGGTCGCCCGCTTCGGCCTGGAGCCGGGTGGCTTCGACGAAAGCCACCGCAACTTCGTGATCGTCTGGCGCGGCATCGCCGAGAGATTCAGCGGCCCGCCCGACTACTTCGAGGGCATGGACCTGCAGAAGCCTGGCGCCCTGCGCCTGGGCAAATTCCGCCACCCACTCCAGTTCGTTACAATTGAACTGGGTGAGCGTGAAGATGAATCCGAATGCGATCCCGGCTTCGCGCAGGAGTGGGAGCCGCTCCTGCATCGATTCAAAGGCGCGAGCGGAGCCGCGCATGCGATTATGGGATTCGGGTTCACCGTCGAGACTAATCGCCACCAGACAGGTGCCGGCGTCTCGCAACCAACCCACCCGGCGTTCGTTGAGCAGCATTCCGTTGGTGGTCACCGACACTCGCAGCCCGAGCTTGCGGGTCGCGGCCAGCAATTCACCTAACGGCTCATAAAGAAGCGGCTCGCCGCCGGAAAAACCGACGACGTCGTACCCATCGGCCGCGGCGGCGGAGATCGCCTCCCAGATGATCTCGGGCGGCAAATATTCCTGCCGGACCGGCGCCGACTCCGAATAGCAGTGCAGACAACGGAGATTGCAGGTCCTTAATGGATGGACCTGGAAAATCCGGGAACTCCCGGTCGGCGCGGCCATGGCCGAGGAGGTATCCTCAGGCCTGGATGCCCTTAATCTGGACGTCGAACCGATCGATGACGCCCGGCTGGCCGTTGGGCAGGATCACGATCCCCTTACTCACGGCGTTGATTTTAATAGCCTTGCGAACAACATCGAGGACGGCGGCAGTGTCTTTGGTCGTGAATTCCCCTTTGATGAAATCCGGCCACGGCGTGCCTTTAATCAGGATGTCCCTGTCGAATTTGTATTTCTTCAAGACGTCGACGAGAGCGCGAAGCTTCGCCGGCGAAGGTGCGGGGCTTTTTCCGGCGAGTTTTTGGGAACCGGTTTTGGATTTAGTAGCCATATGGTTTTGCTATTGGAGGTTGGGTTTGCTGACTCATTGACGCTTTGATTTGCCGGCGCGTTCCGTTAGCGAGCCGCCCAACTCGCGGAGCGGGAGGAGGAACGGCCATGCGGTAGGGTTGTCGGGAGTTTTCAGAGGGGCAACCAGCTTGTCGGAAAGTTGCGGATGGTGTCAAGCTGCGATTGACCGAGGGCCGGCTGATCACACTGGCGACCCGGCGGCAGCTGCAGAAAAGTCAGCGCAGATTGTAGATTTCGTTAGGCGGAAATGCCGGTTTGTTCGATCGCGGTTTGCTGTTGGATCGGCATGCTGCTGTGCGGTGCAGGCGCTCAGTTGAAAACAAAGGCTAAGTCGAGGCCTCGGCGATGATGTCGCCCTCCGGGCGCGTGAGTGTAATCTGGAGCGAGCGTTGTTCCGCGATGGCGGCGCGGAGTTGCGCGAGAATCACATCAAACTTCGGATTGGTCCTAAGCAGTCGGTAGAAACGCGCCGATTCCAGGAACATTACTTCCACGGCATCCGCCGCGGTTTGCTCGCGGACGTGCGCGACGGTCATTCGCCGCCTAATCCGACTGGGCTCAACGCTACTCACTTCACGCGTAGATTAGCTCAGCCGGACACCGGCATCCAGATGCGACGTAGTTTATGGGCAGGTAGTCAGATTCTTGTAGGCAATGAGAGTAGCATCCGTGGCGGCGTAATTCGGGTCCGTTGTGAACGCGGTGCCCTGGTAATTCGCCGGCGTGTAGGCGCTGCCGGGTTGGATCGAATACATGGAGACGTGGGCCCGGTTGCTGCAATTCTTGTTTTCCTGGGCGGCCAGCCAGGTGCTAAGGAGGACCGGTTTATCGAACATGCCCGGATCGAATACCATCGCGAGGACGATGGAAAAGTTCCCGAACCCGACCCTCACCCGCACGAGCGGGACGACGTGATACCACCAAGTCACGCAACAGCCGCCCCACTTGTCGGCTTTTACCGCGAGCGTGTCGTTATTCTGGTTCGCGAAGCTGAACACCTTTTCGCAGCAATAGCGGTACTTCGTGGTGATGATCCAGCGCATCTTATGGGCGCGCGCGTAGCAGCCGTCGCGAACATATTGAAACGGGATGCAGGGCGTGACGCTGAACGGGCCGCCCAGATTGCAGGATTGTTGCGCGCAGAAATCGAACATCTTCTTGGCCGTTGTGTAATTCGGAATAATCCGAGTGCAGAGCCGGAAACAACGCAGCTTGATTTCGCGTTCGACCAGGTTGAAGCGAGTGGGATCGATCTTGCTGAGGTCGACGCGGCGCGGCCGCTCCGGGTCCTCCAGAAGAATTTTGTTTCCGCGAAACTCCGCTACTTCCTCGCGCGAGAGCGGCTCGATTTTTTCAATAACGTTGGTTCGGCTGTCGAGCACGGCTTTGACCGGCACTTTCCGATCGAGAGAATGTTCGAGAAACGCCGAAGACTCACCACGCGACCGCGCCGCGGAGGGCAATTCAAAGATACGTTCTTTTTCGTTGAACAGGTACTCCGTCGGTCCCTTCGTCGGTCGGCGGATTGCCGCGACGGTTAGAATTGCTGATTCTTTGATGTGTCTGATTCGGGTTCTTTTCATAGCTCCTTGTTTTGTGGGCCACCAACCAAGGAAAAGCGGAGGGCAAGCGCCACGGCGATGCTCGCCGCTTGAGCGTGGGGGTGGAGGGTTTTTAGAAGATTGATCAGATTGACCGAGGACCGGCCGGCCTGTCAATCCGATTACAGCTATTGCAGGTTGTAGATTTCGATCAACGCGGTCCCGGCGGAGCCGTCTTTGCCGGCGACGACGGCGGTGTAGGCGCCGGGAGCAAGGTCGGCCAGGATCGCGGACTCCAACGGGTCGTTAGGCGGAATGCGGGTTTGTTCGATCGCAGTTTGCTGTTGGTCTTTCCAATCGTCGTTCGCGAGCAAGAGCTGGCCGTTGCTGTCGCGCAGTTCGAGCGTTGGATTCGACAATCCATTCGCTACGCCGGCCCTGGCGAGCGAAGGGCCGATCGCGCGCACGAGCACCTTCGCGTTGGCTTCAGTGCCACCGAGAATAAAGCCGCCGATAAGAACGTCCCGGGTCGATTGGACGGTGCTGCGCGTGCTGATGTTCGCCAGCTTCGAGCTGGACCGGCTCAGATCATACACTTCGACAAGCCCAACTCCGGACGCGCCGCTCTTTCCGCGGACCATCGCGGTGTAGGCGCCCGGCGTTAACGTCGCGACGATCGCCGATTCGAGATCGTGAGGCGGCGCGATCTTGTTCGCTTCGAGTTCGGCCGACTGCTTGGCATCTTCGCCCCAATTATCGTTCTGACTAATTAGAGAACCGTCCGCACCGTGGAGTTCCAGCACTGGATCGGAGAGCGCCCCGGCCAGCGAGCTCTGCAACGACGGCCCGAGCGCGCGAATCACGACTTTCTTCGGCGCATCGCCCGCGATGATGAATCCGCCGATCATGGCGTCGTCACCGGCCCCAACCTGGCCACGGGTAGCAATGTTGAGCGGTTGAGAAGGCGCGGCTGGACTCGGTGATGCGGTTGGAGGCGGCGTCGCCGTTGCGGTTGCGGTCGCCGACGGTGTGGCCGTGGATGTTGCCGTCGCGGTAGCGGTCGGTGTGGCGGTTGGAGTGGGCGATGGCGGAGTCGGCGGCGTTGTCGCGGTTGGCGAAGCGGAAGGACTGATAACCGGGGTCGCTGTTGCCGTCGCCGTAGGAGTGGCGGATGGCGGAACCGGAGGAGTTGTCGCGGTAGGAGTAGTGACCGGGGTCGCCGTCGGGGTCGCTGTCGCAGTCGGAGTGGGCGATGGCAAAACGGGAGTGGCCGTTGCGGTAGGAGTAGCAACCGGCGTCGGTGTCGCGGTAGCTGTGGCCGTAGCCGTCGGGGTTGGTGATGGCAGGGCCGGGGTGGGGGAAGGCGTCGGCGGTGGCGGAGCCACTAACGGATTACGGGCGAGGATCACGCGTCCGTCGGCGAGACCGTAGGCGAAGGCGCTGCCGTCGGGAGAAAATTGGGCGGAGAAGACTGCGGTCGATGTCTCCTGGTTATAAGCGCGCAGCAACGCCCCGTTCGCGGTGCGCCAGAGCAGGATAGTTCCGCGTTGCGCTGCCCAGTCCTGGCCGGCCGCGATCAATGTTTGTCCGTCCGGCGCGAACCCGACCGATTTCACAAAACCCGACGGGCCATTCAACGTGAACGTTTGGAAATGGTTTCCAACCTGCCAGAGCCGCGCCGATTGATCGTCGCTCGCCGTCGCCAGCGTTTGTCCATCCGGCGAAAACGCGACGAAGTTTACCATCCCGTCGTGGCCGAGGTTCTGCATCGCATTTCCGGTGGCGGGGTTAAAGACGGTGGCCGCGCTGTTCGCTTTTGCGGCGGCGAGAAGTTGTCCGTCCGGCGAATAGGCGACGGCGTTGTTCGCGCCGAGCTGGTCGTTGATGATCGAAATATTTTGTCCGTCCGCGAGCCGCCAGAGCTTGATCTCATTCGTGGAATAACCGCCCCCCGAAGCGAGCTGTTGATCGTCCGGAGAGAACGCGACGCCGAGGATAAATTCGTTGCCGCCCATCGTTCGGAGCAGCGTCCGATCGGAAACGCGCCAGAGTTTGATCTGCCGATCCATGCTCCCGGAAGCGAGCATTGTCCCGTCATGCGAAAACACGACGGTGTTCACCACGTCCTGGTGCGTCGTGGCCGATGGGCCGCTCAACGTCGCCAATAACGTGCCGTCCGCGGCCCGCCAGAGCTTGACGGTGTGGTCGCTGCTGGCCGAGGCGACCAACTGGCCGTCGGGCGAAAAGGCGACCGCGTTCACTTGGGCGGTATGTCCGCGGCCGGTCCACAAAATTTCCGGGGTGCCCTGGGTTTCGGCCGTTTGAGAAATCGTGAACGTCTGGCCGGCAATCTTCAGCGTGCCAGTGCGACTGGCGCCGGTTGTGTTCGCCGCTACTGAATAATAAATGGTTCCGTAGCCCGAGCCGGTGGCGCCGGAGGTGATCGTGATCCAGTTGTCGTTGCTCACCGCTGACCAACTGCAGACGTCCTCCGCGGCCATGTTCACAAATGCGCTTTCGCCTTCGGCCGTGAAGGAACGGTTCTTCGGCGAGATCGTGTAGTTACACGAAATTCCTTCCTGGGTGATCGTCACGACCTTCCCGGCGACCGTGACATGGCCGATGCGGGTAGCCGTAGTCTGGTTCGCGTTGGCCCAAGCCGTGAGCATGCCGGGCCCGGTCCCGCTGCTGTTGCCAACCGGGACCGACAACCAATCGGAATCCGACGCGGCGTTCCAGGCGCAGCCGTTCGTCGTCTGGATATTGATGTTTACCGACCCGCCGCCGCTGCCGAAGTATTGTTCGGTCGGCGTCACCGTGTAACTACAGTCCGACGTGACCTGGTTAACGGTGAATGTCTGTCCGGCAACGGTCAGCGTTCCGGTTCGCGCCGGTCCGGGATTTGGCGCCACGGAATAGGTCACGCCCCCGCCACCGTTGTCGCGGCTGATCTTGGTGATCGTGAGCCAATCGTTGTTGCTCGACGCCGTCCAGCCGCAACCACCGGGTGTCTGCACACCGGTGGCGCCAGTCCCGCCGGCTGGCGACCAATCGGCACTGGCTGGTGAAAGTTTAAAGGTGCAGGGGTCCGCTCCGAGATGGATCGGGAAGGTCTGCTCCGCGACGATTAACAGACCAGTCATGTCGCTCGAGCCGCCCCTGGCCGTATAATTGACCGCGCCATTTCCAACCCCGCTGCTCGGCCCGTTGATCGTGATCCAGCTCACTCGGCTGACTGCCTTCCACGAGCATCGGGCGGGTGCGCTCACATTGATAGTGCCGCTGCCGCCGCTCGTGGGATGACTCGCGCTCCCGGGCGAGATCGATGACGCGCACGAGCTGGAAGGAACCCGCGCGACGAAGACGGTGGAATCGTGTGAGTAGCTGAAGAGTTGCCCGTTCGGCGAAACCGACAAGGCGTTCGCGGACGTGCCGGTGTTTTGATCGTAGGTCTTGAAAAGCGCTCCATCCGAGACCCGCCAAAACCGGATTGAGCCCGTGGACGGAACGTATCCGTTGACGGGATCGTAATTCTGGTCCCACGAGCTCGCGATCAACGTCTGGCTGTCGGGAGTAAAAACGATGGAAGTGACAACCCCGGTTCCGCTCAAGGTGCGGACGAGCGCGCCATCGGAAACGCGGTAAATTTTTATCGTGTCGTCCCACTGAAACGAACCGCCCGCGCCGCCATTCGTCGCCAGGAATTGTCCGTCGGGCGAATAGACGAGCGACGCGCCGCGCGGACCGAGGATGTTGCGAATGAGCGAGCCGTCCGAGACGCGAAGAATGTCGATGCCTTGGAAGCCGATGCTGGCGAGCGACTGACCATCAGGCGAGAAAACCGTCACGCCGCCGCCGGCATTCGGGTTTTTCCAGACCTCGGTGCCGTCGCTGCTGCGGACCAACGCGATCGAACGCGTCTGCGACGGGTAGGTCGAGACGGTGACTGAGGACGCGATGTATTGCCAGTCGGGCGAGAAGGCCACATTGCCAGCGACGCTCAGGGTGCGGGCGAGCGTTCCGGTCGCGGTATTCCAGAATTTGATCTGGCTGGTGGCGAGTTGCTGGCCCTCCGGGGAATAAAAACCGAAGAGCGAGCCGCGACAGCCGACGCCGGCGCATTGGGTGATCGTCCGCTCCAGGACACCGGTGGAACTCTGCCAGAGCTTGTTCGTCCGGTCGTCGCTTCCGGTCGCGAGCTGCTGACCATCCGGCGAAAAGGTCGTGTAGCGGACATACCCATTGTGTTGTCCCTGCCACACGATGTCGGGAGTCCCCTGGGCGGCGGCGAAACGAATCGACGGGACTAATAAGAGGAGTGCCAGGGTAGCTGCGATTCTTCCGCGCCGTTTCATCCTGGGATGGGATTCGAAGCTCGCGTTCACAGTTAAAAACCTCCACGGGTTCCGTAGATTGGTTCGTCTGGGTCGAGATGAGCGAGCGTCTCATCCGCGATAATGGCAAGCCAAGTTTGGTAACAACGCTGTTACCTTTTGAGTTCGACGCAAAATTTCTCCGCTGGAAGGTTGCCGTCGCCGATTGCAGTAGTGTTTGCGTGAAAAGATGGATTTCTTTGGCCAACCGGGCAGACTGGCGGGCGCGACTAGTCCATATGCGCTTGGTTCTCCTTTTTGCGGTGGCTTTTGGCGGGATGGCCAAACTGGCTTTCGCGCAGGCAACGGTCGAAGGCCGGGTGGAATTGCCGAAAAGCAAATCGGCGCCGGTCATGACGAAGCGTTACGAGATCGTGACCAGTGGCGGAGTTCTGGCCACCAACCCGCCGCTCGCAGTCGTATATCTGGAAGGGTCGTTCCCGAAGCCCGCAAACCTTCCGACGAAGCAGGTCGCGCAGAAAGACCTGGCGTTCCTCCCGGCGTTGCTGCCCATCCAGGTGGGCACCAAAGTCGAGTTTCCGAACCTGGAGAAGGACACGTATCACAACATCTTTTCCTATTCGCCGGCGAAACGCTTCGATCTCGGCCGCTATCGGGCGGATGAAAAACCGGTGCCGTCCCAGATCTTCGACGTCGCCGGCCTGGTGACCCTGCGCTGCGACATCCACGAACACATGCGCGGCCTCATCCTCGTCCTGGCCACGCCCCATTTCGCGGTGACCGACGAGGCCGGCCACTTCAAGCTGACGGGATTGCCCGCCGGCCACTACGACTTGAAAGCCTGGGTCGACAGCCGCACGACGCGCGAACATCCCGTCGACCTCAAAAGCGGATCGACCGTTCACGTCGATTTCCCGTGACGCCTTGAGCGACGAACGCAAATCGCCCGTCGCAAGTTTTCGCGCGAAGCTTTCGATCGCGATGATGCTGGTGGTGGCCGGACTGACCGCGGCCGGCCTGTATTTTGCGCAACGCAACGCGACCGGCGCGCTCCAGCAGAACCTGCAACGCGATTTCCAGGCGGACCTCGACGGGTTGCACAAGGTGGAAGAGCTCCGCTACGCCGCGCTGGCCGAACGTTGCCGCACCCTGGTGGTGAAGCCGCGCATCCACGCCGCCCTCGAGGACAATGCCCTCGATCTCCTGTATCCGAGCGCGAAGGACGAGCTGCGCGACATCATGCAGGATGAAGCTCGTCCCCAACCCGACCAGATCGCCGGTATTCCGCACGCACGATTTTACCGGTTCCTCGACCGGACGGGCGCCGTTTTGCCCCCGCCCAATCCCGGAGAGGTCGGAGCGTTGCGCCCCGACGAAGAAGCGCAGCTCGCGTTGAAAGCGCTGCCGCAAACGGGGCAGATCGGGTACCTCCTGCGCAACGCCGGGACCGCTGAGGAAACGATCGACGAGATCATCGCGCTGCCCATCGGCTCGACGGAGACGGGCGAGCTCATCGCCGCGCTCGTCATCGGATTCAAGCCGCTCGAAGTCGCGCAAAAGCGCGGTCCTGAAGAAATGAAGAGCGGCATCTGGATTAACGGCTGGCTGCATTTGCCGGCGCTGCCCGAATCGGCCCGAGCCACCATCGATCGCGAGATGACGCGATTGCTCGCGGCGAACCAGGCCGAACATAGTTCGCCCGTTGAAATCGGCGGCGACCCGTATCTGCTCTTTTTCAAAAGACTCAATCCCGACTCAGCGTTTCCGCCGGTCTATGAAGTCTGCGTTTATCCGTTGAAAAGCGCGCTCGCGCGCCAACACCGGCTCCGCTGGCAAATTCTGGGCGCGGGCGGCATCCTGATGCTGATCGGATTTGTGGCGAGCCATCTTATCGCGAAACGGCTGTCCGCCCCGGTCGCGAAACTCGCGATCGATTCCGAAGAAAACCGGGCCCGGCGGAAACGGGTGGAAGCGGCACTCGCCTCGAAGCAGGAAGAGCTGCAACGCTCGAGCCGCTTTTCGGCGGATGCATCGCATCAATTGAAGACTCCGGTCACCGTGCTCCGCGCTGGAATTGAAGAACTGCTGCGCCGCGAAAATCTCGAGCCGGCGCTCTACGACGAACTCTCGGCCTTGCATCACCAGACCTATCGCCTCACCGGCGTGATCGACGATTTGCTCTTGTTATCGCGCATGGACGCCGGCCGCCTGAAGATTGAGTTTGGTGCGGTGGACCTGACGCCGCTCGTCGAAGAATGGCTGGACGATCTGAATGCCTTGCCCGACCCGCTCGGGCTGGACGTGAAGGCGCATCTTCCGGCTCCGCTCCTCATCTCCGGCGAACGCCGTTACGCATCGCTGATCCTGCAGAACCTGCTCGAAAACGCGCGGAAGTATAACCGGCCGGGCGGACGCATCCACGTGAGCGCCCGGGAGGAGGAGGGTTCCGTTTACCTGACCGTCGGCAATTCCGGCCCGCCGATTCCCGCGGAAATCCAGCCGCACATTTTCGAGCGTTTTTCTCGCGGCGCGAACGGCGAGAAGATCGCCGGGCACGGCCTCGGGCTGAATCTCGCCCGCGAACTGGCGCGTCTTCATGGCGGAGAATTGCTGCTCGTGTCTTCGCAGGAAGACTGGACGGAGTTCGAAGTTCGTTTTCGGCCTCCGGAGCAAACGCCGGCCCCGGCGTTGCAACGCACCGGCCTCAAAAGCACGGCCTCGGCTGTCGCCTTCATCATGCTATGCCTTCTGCCGGCCGCGCGGGGCCAGGACTTCCTCGATCGCGTCGATGAAGCCCTGACGTTTTCCGGTTTCAACAATATCGTCCGGACGCGCGTCAGCGGGACGCTCGACCTGGAAGGTTACGCCTTCAGCGGTCCCGCCCCCGGCCTGATCCTCACCACGAGCGACGCCCTGTTTAATCCGCGACTTAGCCTGTTCGTCGACGCGCAGCTCGGGCCGAACGTTTATGCATTCACCCAGACGCGAATCGATCGCGGGTTCGATCCGACCGATCACGGCGCGCAGATCAGGCTCGATGAATACGCGGTGCGCATCACGCCCTGGGAAGATGGCCGTTTCAGTCTGCAAGCCGGGCAATTCGCCACCGTGGTGGGGACCTGGGTCGGGCGCCATCTTTCCTGGGACAACCCGTTCGTCAACGCGCCGTTGCCCTACGAGAACGTGACCGCCATTGAGGACAAATCGGCGCCGAGTTACCTCTTCCTCGAGATCGGAACGCCGAGTGAAAAATACGAATACAATCCCGTCATCTGGGGGCCGAGCTACGCCACCGGCGTTTCGGTCGCCGGGCGAATCGGGCGATTCGATTATGCGGCCGAGATCAAAAACGCATCGCTCTCCTCGCGGCCGGAGTCCTGGCCGGTCACGCGGATGGATTTCGATCATCCGACGGTCAGCGGCCGCCTTGGCTTTCGGCCTAACGAGATGTGGACCTTCGGGTTCTCGGCCAGCGACGGCGCGTATTTTCGTCCGGAGGCGATGGGCACGCTGCCGTTCGGGCGCGGCATCGGCGATTATCACGAACGCGTTCTCGGCCAGGACATCAGTTTCGCCTGGCACCACTGGCAATTGTGGGCGGAATTCTTCGAGGCACGGTTCGAAGTCCCAGGATTCAGCGACGCCGACACTTTTGCGTATTACCTGGAGGCGAAATACAAATTCACGCCCCAGTTTTTCGGAGCGATCCGGTGGAACCAGCAATTCTTCGGCGACGTCACCAACGTCTACGGCGACTCCGCGTCCTGGGGCCGCGATCTCTGGCGCGCGGACATCGCGGCCGGTTATCGCTTTACCGCGCACACCCAGCTAAAGCTGCAGTACAGTTTCCAGCGCGACAGTTACGGTCTGCGCGATGTGGCGCACATGATCGCCGCGCAATTCACAGTCCGCTTTTAGCCGGACGAGCGAACTGGAATCCCGTCAACCGCGCGGCCGCGACGTTTTTGCTGAGGGCGAGATACTGAAACCGGGTCCCGAGAAATTCGGGATGGAGCAGCGTTTGCAGAGCGCGCCGCTCGTCTTCCGCGGGCGTCCGCCGGAGCAGCAGTCCCGTCAGAAAATGATGCTGGTCCGTGAAGCCGACGAGATCCAGCCCCGATTCCTCGGCGCGTTCCGCGACGCTGGTCCAATCGACGTGCGCGGTAATGTCGACCTGCCCGACGCCCTCGAGCGGCGACGAAACGGTCCGATGCCGCGCAAACGCCTGGAGCGTTCCGGTGGTTCGTGCCGCCGAATAAATTTCCGCGCGCGGATATCCGTAGTCGGCTGCCAGAACGAATCCGCGCGTCAGTTTCCGCGCGACGTTCTCGATCCAATCGCCCGCCGCGAGATTAACCTCCGTTTCGTAGCGAACGTTTTCCGCGAGTGGAATTCTCCGGAGACGATCGCGCAGCGGATCGTCCGCGATCGGCTTTGTCGTGAAAACAAAGTTGTCGTCCGAGAGAGCCACAAATTTTTCCTGCCACTCTTCGCTTTGCTCGCGGGCCACCAGGCGGACGGGCATCGAGTCGATCAGTTCGTTGGAAAAATGGACGCCGCCGAACGGCTCGAGCTCGGCCACCGATTTCCGCCAGGTGACGACGCCGGCGAACTCCGCCAGCGTGTCTCTTTGGTGCTTCTCCAAAACCGGCGACGGCTCGACGATGCCGTAGCGGATCGGAACCGAAGAATCCCGGAGCGCCTTGAGCACGTCACCCGCAAATTCCCCGTGGTGCGCGCCTTGTTCGACGATCGTGAAATCGTCGGGCCGTCCCATGATTTCCCACATCTCGGCGAACTGCGCCGCCAGCATCCGCCCGAAAAGCGGACCCACGCTGACGCTGGTGAAATAATCGCCGCGCCGTCCGATCGCGCATCGGCCCGAGCTGTAGTAACCGAACTGCGCGTGATAGAGCGCCTGCTCCATGAACCAGTCGAACCGGACTGGCCCGTCGCGCCGGATGGTTTCCCGGATGAAGTCGGTCAGCGCTTGATCGCCCACGAGCATAGGTATGTTTAGCGTTAAATCGTTGAAGCGTTACATCGTTAAGCGGCGCAGGATAAAAACGAGGATTCGGTTCAACGCTTTAATTCTTTAACGCTCTAACGTCTGACGTCTTCGCCGCATGCCCGTTTCCTATCTTCCGCAAACGCCGGTCGAGTACTTCGACCGGCCGCGCTGGTACAAGCGCCCGGTATTCTATGTGCCCATCGCGCTCGTTCTCCTCGGGCTGGTCGGCGGCGGAATTTATTTCTGGTATTTGACCAGCGTCCTCACTGTCGAGGCCGGGACCTTCGATCTGTCCAGGCTCGAGCAGATGGAATCCGCCAGCGTGATCCTGGATCGCAACGACAAGATTTTTGGCCAGATCTACGTCGAGAATCGCGAGACCGTCCCGTACGAGCAGTTGCCGCGCGATTTGATCAACGCCGTCGTCGCGGTCGAGGACAACAAGTTTTACCAGCACGGCGGCTACGACCTGTCGGGCATCGTGCGGGCGGCGTTGCGGAACTTCACGGCCGGCCACGTTCGCCAGGGCGCGAGCACGATCACCCAACAGCTGGCGCGAAACAGCTTCTCGCTCAAGGAGCGAACCTTCCGGCGGAAAATTCTCGAGATCATCCTCGCGAAGCGGATCGAGGAACGCTTCGGGAAGCAGAAGATCATGGAGCTGTATTTGAACCGGATTTATTTCGGCGGCGGCCTGTATGGCGCCGAAGCGGCGTCGCGCGGCTACTTCGGGAAACCGGCCCGGGAAATGACGCTGTCCGAGTGCGCGACGCTGGCCGGGTTGATCAAAAGCCCGAATCGACTTTCGCCATGGAGCGACAAGAACGGTTCGCGCGACGCCCGGAACACGGCCCTGGCGCGGATGCGCGATCTGGGGTTCATCTCGCGAGAGCGTTGCGAGACGGCCCAGGCGGAAGAGATCGCCACCGGAAGCCGGCAGAGCGCCCAGGGGCAAACCTACGCCGTCGATTACATCCGGCAGCAGGTCATCGCCGCGGTCGGCTGGGACCGCGCCATGAATGAAGGGTACCGGATCCACACGACGATCGACGCGGAGATGCAGCGGGTCGCAGAGGAATCGCTCCGCAAACATCTGACCGAAGCCGAGCAGCATCCCGGTTACAGCCACCCGACCTACGAAGTTTGGGCGACCCGTTACAAGAGCGCGAAGCAGCTGGCGGTGCCGAACGTCGCGACCGCGCCCGACTATTTGCAGGGCGCTCTGATTGCGCTCGACAATCAGACGGCCGGGATCCTGGCGCTGGTCGGCGGCCGCGATTTCGAGCACAACCAATACGATCGCGCGCTCCAGGCGCGCCGGCCCGCGGGCACCGCGATCAAGCCCTTCGTTTACGCGGCGGCGTTCGAGAATGGATTGTTTCCCGGGTCGCTGGTGGATGATTCCGCGCTCGACAACCGCGCGGTGATGATCGGCGGGACCACCGGAATTCTCGGCGAATGGGGACCCGAGACGGAAGAGAACCGTTACGAAGGCCCAATCACCGCCCGCGAGGCGCTCGTGAAATCGAAGAACGGCGCGACCGTGCGCGTCGGTATGACGGTCGGCGTCGATCCGGTCCTGCAACTGTGCAAAGCCGCCGGCATCAAGTCGCCGTTGCGCCCGTTTCCGGCCACGTTCCTCGGCAGCAGCGAAATCACGCTCGCCGAGCTCGCCCTCGCTTACACGATATTTCCCAACGGCGGCTGGCGGCCAACTGCGCCCCACATTCTCGATCGAATCGAAGAGAAAGACGGCACCGTCGTCTGGGAAGCGCCCAAGGATCGGTCGCGGCTGACGGTGGTGAAACCGGAGACCGCCTACGAAGTGCATTCGTGCCTGGTCGACGCGCTCAATTCCGGAACCGGCCACGCGGCTCACGAGAGATTTGGTCTGCACAAATTTCCGGCGGCCGGGAAAACGGGAACGGCCTACGATTTTACCGACGCGCTCTTTGCCGGTTACGACAGCTCGATTACCTGCGCGGTCTGGGCGGGGTTCGACAAGCCGCAGAAGATTTTTCGGGGCGCGTTCGGAGGCGAGATCGCGTTGCCGATCTGGGTGGATGTGATGAACGCCGCGAACGAACGTTATCCGGCGAAAGAGATTCCCGCGCCCAAAGGAATTCAGAAAGCCGAGATCTGCGTGCGGTCCGGATTGCTCGCGACCGACAAGTGCTACGACTCGGTGAAATCTGCCAGCGGCGAGACGGTCCGAAAGCGCACGACCTACGTCGAGCTGGCGACTTCGGCGCAAATGCCGACCGAGCCGTGCAACGTTCATGGCGAAGTCCGGGCGCGTCTGGTGCGCGATCTGCCCGCGTCCGGTTTTCCGCGCGCGTCGCTGGCGGTCGATCCAAAGCAGGTCCAGCCGGTTTCGCCGCAAGGCCCGGTGCTCATGGCTGAGAACGATCCTTACAACGCCGTCCATTCCACCGTGAAACCGAAGCCGGTTGAGAAACCTGAGCCGGAAAGATCGGCGGCGATGGAGACGCCCGCGGCCAAATTGCCCGACCCGACGAAACCGGTGTTGAAAGCGGAAGCCGTCACGCCCACCGACAAACCGGTCATGAAGGCCGAGGCCGTCGAGCCGGAGGAAACCAAGCCGGTCCTGCGCGCGGAACCCGTCACGCCGACGCCATCGCCGCAAAAGGAAATCCGGCGCGCCGAACGGGTCCGGCCGAGCGATCAGATTCCGGACGACTCGATTTTGCGCGCGACGCCGCCACCGGCGTCGACGCCGGACGACGATTAGCGATGGAGCCCGCGAGCCATTCGGATTTTCGCCTCACCGTTCTTAATCCGGGCGGTCGCGATGAAGCCCAGGAATTTCCGGACGCCGCCGGCGAGACGGCCCTGCCGCATCCGCCCACAAACTTCCATGCGTACGCGGCCTGCACGCGCGGAAGTTTCCAGTCGGAAATCAAAGCCGCGCTCAACGCGAAGACGCCCGTTTTAGTTTTGCTGCGCGGAGATTTCCGTTCCTCGGAGCGCGCCGTGGAGATGTTGCAGGCGGCCGGCTGTTTTGTCGCGGTGTCGTTGAAGGAAACCGGGCTGCACCAAATTGCCGGCCAGCTTCAGAACTCGACGCGCCTGGCGCGCTTCGTTCGGATCGTGAAAAAAGCGAACGCCTGTCTCGCGCCCACGGCGGAAGCGGCGGACTTGTATCGCGCGGTGCGAGGAGCCGAGCCGGTGGCTTTTATTTCCACGCCTTATCCGGTGGATGATCCGCGGTGGGATTTTTCCCGTCCGATCGAACAGCGGAGCGGCATTTTCATCGGCACCCGTGAATGGGAAGTGCCTTCCCGGAATCACCTCGCCGCTCTGCTGGTCGCGCGCCGCCTGAGCGAGACCACCAGCGAACCGGTCACGGTTTTCGATTACGACGGACGACGAGGCGCCCGGCTCCTTTCGGAAATCGGCTTCGGCCCGGGATGCCTCCGCGTTCTCACCAAGAAACTGGCGTATCCCGATTACCTGCGGGAAATCGCGCGCCACAAAATCGTGCTGCAATTGGATACGAGTTTCGTTCCCGGGCAGGTGGCGGGCGACGCGTTGCTCTGCCGGATCCCGTGCGTGGGCGGAAACGGCGCGATCGATCGGCTCGGGTTTCCGGAAACGTGCGGCGGCTCGCGTTCCGTTGCGGAGCTGGGGCAAATAGCAGAGCGCCTGCTGACCGGCCGTGAATTTTACCGGACCACGGTTGCTTCAATGATCCCGGCAGCATCGAAAGTTCTGGGCTTCAAAGTCGTCGCGAAGCGGCTGAACGATTTCTACCGGATCGCTTCCAAATAATAATCCTCGAGCTGCCGCGCCTGCCCAGTTTGCTCGAAATGTTTCCGGACAACTTCGGCGCCGTTCCGGGCCATCGCCGCCAGCGCTTCGGGATTCGCCGTGCGTTCCAGCAGCGCGGTCGCCAGCGCCTCGTGGTCGCGTTCCGGGACCAGGACGCCGCTCCGGCCGTTCTCGATCGCTTCCGGAATTCCGCCGTGTTCGGTGGCGAAAACGGGAAGCCCGCTCGCCATCGCTTCGAGCATGGAATTCGGAACGCCTTCCTGGTTGCCGTCGCCGCCGACTTCGCTCGGATGCAGAAAAATGTGCGACTGATAAAAAAGCTCGCGGAGCTGCGTCTGCGAAATGAAGCCGGGAAAAAAAACCTTATCGGCGATGCCAAGCGCGGCCGCCTGTTCGCCG
The DNA here is from genome assembly GCA_035941675.1 of Chthoniobacterales bacterium. Classification (GTDB taxonomy): domain Bacteria; phylum Verrucomicrobiota; class Verrucomicrobiia; order Chthoniobacterales; family UBA10450; genus AV80. The sequence continues at coordinate 155,567 of DASZDT010000010.1, read as the reverse complement.
AGCTCGTTCCGGAGCGCACCTTCGCCCGCGATCGTAAAGGTGGAAGCCGGATGGAGCGCCGCGAATTTCGCAAAGGCGCGCAGGCTCACCCGCAATCCTTTTTTCGCGATGAGCCGGCAGGCCTGGACGAATTTCCATCCGCCTGTCTCCGGCCATTCGCGCTCACGAAACGGAATCTCGTCCACCGGAATGCCGGTGTGTTGGAGCCGGATTTTTCCGGCGGCGCAACCGAGATTGATCAGGGCCCGGCCTAACGACTCGGAGCGCACCAGGACCAGGCGGACCGCTTCCAGCATCTCCTGGGTGGCGGCGCGATAGGCCGGTTTGTCGAGATCGACCATGACGTCGGCGCCGTGGAACGACACAACGGAAGGTTTCGGCCACGCCTGGATCAGCGGCAGCAAATGCACGGCGATGTGGCCAAAATAAATATGGAGCAGCTCCGCCTTTTCCCGATCGAGGACGGCGCTGAGGTCGCGGACTTCGCGGGGAGAAATTTGCCAGGGCGCGTCCTGCACTTGTTTGAACCAGAACCGTCGCGCGAAATGCGTCGCGGGTTTGCCGACGATCGCCAGCCGCTCGAAAGGAAACCGGTCCGCTTCCTCGCGTTTCTGCGCGATGACAAACGGCTCGACGCGCTTCAGCGAAGTGATCTGCCGGTAGATGTGCAGCATCTCCGGCTTGAGAAACGTCGCGCAATAACACGCGACAACCGGCCGCGCTGCCGAAGGCGCGGAACCGTCAGCAGTTTCCGTCAAAACCGAAACACGAAAAACTTAATGCCGCGCCATTTCCCGCCATCATTCTGGCCGTTCTGTGCCGGGACCGTGTTCATCGGCGCGGGGTCGTAAACGATCGCTTCCTGCGAGGTGCCGTATTTGGCGGGCGCTCTCGGGTTGAACATCTGGAGAATATTGCCGCCGCGCACGGCCCGGGGAATGACACCGTCGACCGGCGCGGGCGCGAGCGGAGGCGCCTTCGGTTGCTGCTTCTGCTGCGGCCGCGTTGTCGGCGTGCGATAAGTTTGCGCGAAGGCAGAGCTGGCCGCGGCCGCGATGAGACAAAGGACGAGCAGGCAGGTTTTCATAACGATGGGACGCCAGTTGAAGCAGGTCCGCTCATGGAAGGCAAGACTTCTGGTTCACTAAAAAATAAAGCTCCGGCGCGCCTGATCGGTTTCGGGAATTCTTGCCCGGCTCGGCGCTCCGGCCCACAATCAGGTCCGATGGATTACCTGGAAAAGGCCCGGCGCGTCCTGGATATCGAGATTCACGAGCTGCAACGGCTCCGGGAACGGCTCGGCGAGAATTTTTCGCGGGCCGTGACGTTGATCAAGAACGCCCTGGAAGCGCGCGGCAAAGTGGTCGTGCTCGGGGTGGGGAAATCCGGGCACATCGGGAGGAAAATCGCTTCCACGCTCACCAGCACCGGGTCGCCCGCCGTCGTGCTCGATTCGCTCGATGCCTTGCACGGCGACCTCGGCATGGTCGCTGACGGCGACGTGATTCTCGCCTTTAGCGCCAGCGGCGAAACCGAAGAGCTCCTCCGCGTGCTCCCGGCCATCGCGCGTTTCCAGGTGCAAATCATCGCGATTTGCGGCGACCCGAATTCGACCCTGGCCCAGAACGCTCACGTGGTCCTCGACGTAAACATCGAACAGGAAGCCTGCCCTTTGAATCTCGCGCCCACCTCCAGCACGACCGTCATGCTCGCGCTCGGCGACGCGATCGCCATGGTGCTGCTCGAGGCGCGCGGTTTTCAAAAAGAAGATTTCGCCCGGTTTCATCCGGCCGGAATGATCGGGCGCAGCCTGCTTCTCCGCGTTCACCAGATCATGCGGCCGCGCCAGGCGCTGGCCATGGTCGCGCCCGACGCGCCGATTCGCGTGGTCCTGAAAATGATGACCGAAGTCCGCGCCGGCGCCGCCGTGGTGGCGGACGAAGAAGGCCAGCTCCTCGGCATTTTCACGCACGGCGATTTCGTTCGCCATTTTCAATCCGACGACAAGATCGCGGATCGCCTCGTGGGCGACCTGATGACGCTGAATCCGGTGACGGTGCACCAGGACAAACTCGCGGTGGAAGTCCTGAATCTGCTGGAACGCCATCGGATCGACGACCTCGTGGTGGTCGACGACCACCAGGCCCCCGTCGGCATAGTCGATTCGCAGGACCTGACGAAACTGAAGCTGCTATAAGACCGAAGTTGGAGCGACGCCGCTACAACAGCTGATCACGGAGTCGATGATGGACTTGGCGAGGGTGAAGACTGGTTCGCCGTTCGAACGTGGATCTCCTGCAGGCGCTTTTTGATCCGCTCGTTGGGTAACAGGTCGTAGGCGCGTTGGTATTCGATCTCGGCGTCTTTCAGGTTGTCCGCCTGGAACTCCACGCCGGCCAGCCATTCGTGCGACCAATATTCGCTTGGATATCGCTTCACGGCGGTTTCAGCCACGCGGCGGGCTTTCTCAAAGTCCGAATGCCGGGAAGCAGTGACGATCGCGCGCCAAAGCCGGCTGGCATAATTAGGCCGATCGGTCAGCAGATAGGCGACAAAGCACCAGAGCAGAAAAAATAGCACGGCCGATACGACGACCAGGGTGCGAACAGTTTTTTGAAGCTGTTGCAATTGCGTCGCCACGTCGGGCCGAGGCGCGGTCGCTCCTTCTTCCGGATTGGCGCCGGCATCAAAATCCTCCGGCAGCCCCGGACCTGGATGATCGAGAATCTGCACCGCATCTTCCACCTGGTCCTCTCGGACGAGGAGACGGATCGGAACGGCGACGGCCGCTCCGCTCCAATCATGCGAAGCTTCGTCGGCCAGTTGACATTCGATCCCGCGGTCGGTCAGAAGAGATTTGGCGAGGCCTGCTTCCAGAGGGCTGTCGAATACGCGCAGAGTTACCATCTGCCGGCCGGGTCACATCACCGTCCACTGCGGGCGCCGCGTCTTCGGATCGGTTTCCCACATGCGAACGCCGCCGAGATAACTGTTGCGGTTGTCGCCGGGCTCGATGCCCTCGGGCAGCGTGTCGAATTCTTTCACGAGGCCGCCGCCGAGGACGATGTAATCGGCAATGAAGGAAAGTTTGAGGTACTTGAGGCAGAAGAGGACGTGGCGCATCCACTCCTTTTTCCCAAGATTATCGAAGCCGACTTTCCCGAGATACTTTTCAATGATGCGCCCTTCATACGGCAGGTCGCCGAGCTCGAGCGCGAGGAGATTTTTCTCCCAGACCAGCGCCGAGCCGAGTCCCGTTCCCAGGCCCAGAAAGAGCATGCGGCCGCCGCGGTAACTGCCGAGCGCCTGCATGGCGGCGTCGTTGATGACGCGGGCCGGTTTGCCTAACGACTTCGCAAAATCCCAGTCGATCCAGCCGGGCGCGAGATGTTTTGGGTCCTTTTTCACCCGGCCGTTTTTGATCACGGACGGAAAGCCGATCGAGATCGCGTCGTATTTCCAGCCGGCCGCTGTTTTCCGGATGGCCGGAGCGAGCTGGCGCGGCGTGAAGTTCATTCCGGAATCGAATTTCCGCGTCTCGCCGGGCGAGATCATGAGCTTGACGTGAGTGCCGCCGATATCGACGACGAGCACCTTCTTTTTCATCGCGACCTCGAAGCGCGCCAGCTATTCGCCGAACCCGAACTTCTGGAAGAACCCGCGCTTCTCGGGTTTCGCGGTGGCCGCGGCGGGTGGCCAGCATTCGACGATCTCGAGGGCGAGGAAACGAAAGAGGGTGAGCCGCGCAAATTTGAAATCGAGCCGCAGGTTCTTCGCGATCTGGGCGACGGAGCGGACGCCGTTGAACTGCGAGGCGAACTGCGCTTCGGCCACGGTGAGCCGGAGGTTCTGGACGCGCTCGTACCCGTCGCGGGTGTAGGCGGGCACCGAGCCGGACTCGATGTCGGGCGTCTCGCCGAGTTCCTGGGTCTGGATGCAACGCAACGTCGTCAGCGCCCAGTGATCGATGTCTTCCTCTCCCGGAACGTCGCTGGCGAATTCCGGCAGGGTCTCGCTTTGCTCGAAAACGAACCGGACTTTTTTCGCGCTCCAGAGCTGCGCGAAAAGTTTCTGGCCGTAATGCTGAACGAGTTGCACCGCGGGTTCGTGGAGGATCAATCCTTCGCGGGCCAGGGTGAGGAAAAGCGGGCAACCGGTCTCGCGTTGTTCGGCGCGCGCTTTCTCCGTCTGTTCGGCGTCGACATTGACCAGCGTGATCGGCGCCTCCGGGCAATAGAGAACGGGGTCGCGCGTGGTGACGAGGACGATCGCGCCGTCGCGCGCGAGCAGGTCGACCGTCGCCTTGTTCCAGAGCGAACGCAGCGTGCCGGTGAGTTTTTCTTTGCCGATCGTGTGGAGCGCGCCGTTGAGCGAAAAGAAACTGGTGTCGCCGGAGAAGAACGCGCCGTTAACCGGAAGGCGCTCGTCGCTGGCGGCGGCGGGGTCGGGAGAAGAGGCGAGCGAAGAGGGCGCGCTGGCCGGCTGTTGTTCCCAGGTGGAAGCGGTCACCGGCGCACTCCACCAGGCGTCGGACGTGCCGCCGGCGGCGGAAGCGATTTCGGCGGTTTCCTTCGGGCCCGCGGAATTTTGGTCGCCGCCCTCGGGCCAAATCGGCGCGCTCGTTGCGCCCAGCTCAGGTTCAGTCGGCGGAGCGACCTGGTCCGGCGGCCAAACCGGCGCCGTCCACGCCGGCTCCTCGGACGGAGCAGTAAATGGTTCCTGTTCCGCAATTTGGTTCTGAGGCTCGACCGTTTCGTTCGGATCCTTGGGCATGTAATTCTCCACCGTTTTAATTAGCAAATCAGATGTGAACGGTTTGTTCAACGATCCGATCACGCTCGGGCTTTTGATCTGGTCGGGCTTCAGGTCCGTGCCGAATCCGGACATATAAACGATCGAGACGGCCGCCGTCGCGGCGTTGTCGCTCAAGCGCTGGCAAACTTCGTCGCCCGTCATGTCGGGGAGCACGTAATCCAATAAAATCAGGTCCGGCGGATCGGCCAGGGCGGCGCTCAATCCTTCTTCCGCGGTCGGCGCCGTGCTCACTTCATAGTGCGCTTCCGATAAAATTTCCTTCACGAAACTCAGGAGCATCAGGCTGTCGTCGATCACCAGGATTTTGCGGGTGCTGGAACGTTGCGGCGCTGCTTTCGTCGTCGCGGCGTGCCCGCGCTCGTCCATTTTGCGGACCGCTTCCATGAGCAACATTTGCCAGTCTTCCGTGATCGTCCGCGGAGCCGGGCCGGCGCCTGATACTTCGGAAATCTGGCCGCCTTTCCAGCTCACGATCTCGTTGAACGCGGCGACGCCTTCCTTGCCGGGGGCCGTCGCGTGGCGGACCTGGCCGCCGTCAAAATAAACACGCGCCTTTTCTCCTTTGGGCCCGGTGAACTGGAGGACGGCCGAAGAGCCGCTCATGCATTTGAGCTGGATGATGTCGGCGAGATGCAGATCGCTGAGAGTGCCCTGGAATTTTTCGCTGTCCGGCGTGCTGGCGTGGGAAAGGAGCGCCTGGGCGAGATCGACGAAATCGCCGTGCGGAAACGGTTTCTCGAGAAAGTGAATGGCGCCAAGGCCGGCCGCCTGTTCGCGGTGGGCCGCGAAATGCGCGCCGGTCAGGACAATGGCGCGCGCGTTCGGATGGCTGGTGCGAAGGTCGTAAAGAAATTCCTGGCCAAGATCGGGCACCGCTTCGACGTCGAGGACGAACAAATCGGGTTTCGCTTCCAGGATCAGCCCCTGGGCCTGATCGAGGGTCGGCGCGACATCGACGCGGGCCGAAGGCGCGGCCTCCACCAGCGCCGCCCGAATTTTCTCCGCCACTTCCAGGTCCGGCTCGAGGACGAGGACGTGCCCGCTGTTTAAAGTCGGATCGTCAATAGGGCTCGGCGTCGCGTCGTTCACAGTGAAATCGGCGCGGGGGTCTGCGCTCCTCGGCACTCACGCGCCACGCCTTATGGACAGATGCCTGCTCCCGCGAAAATGGAAAGCAGTTTTTCTCATGGTTGTAACGTGCGCTGTCTCCAGCGCAGCCCGCTGTCGCAGCGCGTCTCCTTGTTCGCTGAGAACAGCGAACCCTGCGCGGTTAATGCACACCCGCCGTCACGCCGTGACCGTTGTCGGTCTTGACGCTGGTCGAGCAACTGCTGAATCCGCCGAGCAGCACAATCGCCGCGATGAAAGAAAGTAAGATGGTTCGCATAATGGATTTCCTTTCCCTGTAATCGAAATCAGACCCCGAGTTGAGCGCATCAGTCGCGCCTAAAGCGTTCCGCCAGTTCGCGCCGGCTCACCTTCCCCCGTTCGTTCACCGGGATTTCCTCGACGAAAAAGATCCGCTTCGGCACCTGCCAGCCGCTCAGCCGTTGCCGGCAGAATTCCAGCAGCTCCGCCTCGCCCACCTCGGCGCCGGCCGCGACACACGCCGCCACTTCTTCGTTTCGCAAATGCGATTCGCGCCCGAACACCACCGCGCCGCGGACTCCGCCGAAGCGCAGGAGTTCCGCTTCCACCTCCGCCGGGTTCACCTTTTTGCCGGCGACGTTGATCACGTCGGAGATGCGGCCCACGATCCGCAGACCGTTCCCGCTCCGGCTCAACAGGTCGTCCGGCGAAAAAAGGCCGCCGCCCAGTTTGTCCGGATCGGGTTCGGGAAAATAGCCGTCTCCCGCGGCCGCGCTGCGAATCCGGATCCGGCTCGCGGCCGCGTCCGGCCCGAGCATTTCGATTGTCACGCCCTCCATCGCCGGCCCCACGAAGCCCGCTTCCTCCAACTTCGCTTCGCGATCGTAACAAATCCCGCCGCACTCCGAGGAGCCGTAAAAAGAATGGATCGATTGACCGAAGCGCTCCCGAAATTTCCGCGCGACTTCGAGCGGAAGCGGCGCGCCGGCCGAGATACAAAGCCGCAATGCCTCCAAGGCTTGCGCCTTCTCCATTTCGCAAAACGCCTGGTAGAACACCGGCATCCCGGGAAAAACCGTGGCGCCGGTCCGGACGAGATCGTCGAGCACCGCGCGCGGCATGCGGTCGCGGCTTAGCACCATCGGCACGCCGCGCGCGAGGAGCGGCGTCACGAGATTGCTGAACCCGTAGGAATGGGAAAGGGGAATGACCGCGAAATTCACGTCGTCGTTTCCGATCCCCATCGTGTCGCAAATCTGAATGCAATCGGCGAGAAGGTGTTCGCTCCGGAAGCGAATGGCGCGCGGCGCCGCGGTCGTTCCCGAGGTCAGCTTCAACAGGACGGTTTCCTGTTTTTCCCAATCGCCGCCGGTGCAAATGCGAAGGGCGGTTTCGCGTTGCTGTGGCGTGATGGAGCTTTCCAGCGGCAAAGCGACCACGCGCCGCCGCAACGCCGCCAGCAAATGCGACGGCCAATCCGGCTGGTTCCCGATGTCGATCGGATAGAGGTCGCCGGTGACAGCGCCGGCCAGTTCCGTCGCCCGGCTTTCGATGTCGCCAAACGTGCGCAGGACTTCACCGCGCGTGTCGAAAATCGCCGCGGCGCCGCTTTTCCGGGCCACCGTCTTTTCCCACGCGGCCAGCAGGGCATCCTTCGATTTCATCCCTTGCGCGATGGCCGGGGCGAGCTACAGTTCGCGCCTCCCCCTCGTTTCCAAACATGAAAGCGGACATTCATCCAGAGTATTACGAGACCGATATCGTCTGCGCTTGCGGCGCTGTCTATCACACGCGCTCGACCAAGCGGGACATTAAAATCGGCATCTGCGCCGCCTGCCATCCGTTTTTCACCGGGGAACAGAAGTTCGTCGATACGGCCGGGCGCGTGGAGAAATTCGCGCGGCGTTACGGCGGCACCAAGGCCGTCCGCGCTTCCGCTCCGAGAAAAGCTTAGGTTGTAGCCGGGATCGTTGATCCCGCTTCCGTCCCGCGATCTGCCATCGCGGTTCCAGAATACTCATGGACTTTAATTCCCTGATCGAACGCAAACGCGAACGGTTCGCCGAACTCGAACGCGAGATCGCCGATCCCGCTCTCTTCGAGAACCGGAAACGGGCTAGCGAAATCATGCGGGAACATTCCAGCGTGAAGCAGCTCCTCGCGCTCTGGGAAGAATTGGAAGGCGCCCGTGAGCAGCTCGACCAAAACCGCGAGCTGGCGGCGTCGAACGACGTCGAGATCGCGGCCATGGCCGAAGACGAAATCCCCGACCTGCAAAAACGGGTAACCGACCTCGAGCGCGATTTCCAGATCGCGCTGCTTCCTCCCGACCAGGACGAAGCGCGCGACGCGATCGTTGAGATTCGCGCCGGCACCGGCGGCAGCGAAGCCGCGATTTTCGCCGCCGACCTTTACCGGATGTATAACCGCTACGCCGAATCGGCCGGGCTCAAGGTCGAAGATCTCGAATCGAGCCCGTCGGAGCTGGGTGGCTTGAAGGAATCAATCTTTCGAGTGTCGGGCGAAAACGTTTTCAAGACGCTCCGCTTCGAAAGCGGCGTGCACCGCGTCCAGCGCGTCCCGGCCACCGAAGCCCAGGGCCGCATTCACACGTCCACCGCTACGGTCGCCGTCCTTCCCGAAGCCGAGGAAGTCGATCTGGAATTGAAACCGGAAGATCTGCGGATCGAAGTTTGCCGCGCGGGCGGCCCCGGCGGCCAGGGCGTGAACACGACTGACTCAGCCGTGCAGGTTCTTCATATTCCCACTGGCCGCATCGTTCGTTGCCAGGACGGGCGCAGCCAGCAGAAGAACAAAGAGAAGGCGCTGAAAATCATGCGGGCCCGTCTCCTCGAAGACAAGCGGCGCGAAGAAGAAGAAAAATATTCGGCCCATCGCCGGAACCAGATCGGGTCGGGCGGCCGCGAGGAAAAAATCCGCACCTACAACTACGCGCAGAACCGCGTCACCGACCACCGCATCGGCCTTACTCTCTACAACCTCGATCGTTTCATGGAAGGCGACCTCGACGAGATGATCAAATCCCTCAAGGCGGCCGACCTCCAGGAGCGGCTCAAGGAATCGTCGGTCACGGCGTGAACGACCCGTTTCTCGAAGCGGCGATCGAAGAAGCCAGAACCGGACTGCGAGAAGGCGGGATTCCGATTGGGTCGGTGCTCGTCCACGACGGAGAAATCATTGGGCGCGGGCACAACCAGCGGGTCCAGCGCGGCAGCGTGATTCATCACGGCGAGATGAATTGCCTGGAGAACGCGGGCCGCCAAAGCGCCGCCGTTTATCGCGCCTGCACGATCTACACGACCTTGTCGCCCTGCCCGATGTGCACCGGCGCGATCCTGCTCTACGGAATTCCGCGGGTGGTCATCGGCGAAAACACGACCTTCCTCGGCGCCGAGGAATCGCTCCGGGCCGCGGGCGTGAAGGTGGAAGTTGTGCAGGACGCCGAATGCATCCGGATGATGCAGGAGTTCATCGCGAATAATCCCCGGCTCTGGAATGAAGATATCGGGGTGTGAGCCATGACGGTTTTGGAGCTCTTGCAACGGACCGCGGAGTTTTTCCAGAAGCACGGCGTCGAGAGTCCGCGGCTAAACGCCGAGCATTTGCTGGCGCACACCCTTAAGCGGAAACGGATTGAGCTGTATCTCGAGTTCGAGCGGGAATTGACCGAGGCCGAGCTGGCGCCGCTGCGCGATCTTGTCCGCCGGCGCGGCCAGGGTGAGCCGCTCCAACATTTGCTCGGCACGGTCGAGTTCGCCGGGCACACCTTCCTCTGCGATAAGCGCGCTCTCGTGCCGCGCCCCGAGACCGAGCAGCTCGTCGAACTTCTCCAATCGAAGATCGAGAATCCAAAATCGCGAATCCTGGACGTGGGAACCGGCAGCGGCGTTATCGCGCTGAGTCTCGCCGCGAAATTTCCCGAGGCCGAAGTAACCGCGACGGACATTTCCGAGGACGCGCTGAGTCTCGCGCGCGAAAACGCCGAGCGCCTCGGGTTAACCAGCCGGGTCGAATTCATCAAGGCGGATCAGCTAATGGACGTGACTGAAGTTTATGACGTGATCGTCGCGAACCTGCCGTATGTCGCGGAGACAGACCGCGGGACATTGCCGCGCGAAGTGTTGCATGATCCGCACGTGGCGCTTTTTGGCGGCGAACGAGGAGACGAAATGGTGCGGCGGCTGATCGAGGACGCGCCGGCCCGGCTGGCCCCTGGCGGACTAATCGCGCTGGAATTCGGGCTGGGACAGGCCGACGATCTGGCCGCGCTCATGGCGGAAAAAAATTATCACGACATCAGGACAGACCGCGATTATGCCGGTGTGATACGATTCCTTTTTGGCAGGTATGGATAAGATTCTCATTCACGGCGGGCGGCCGCTCTCGGGCTCGATCAAGATCAGCGGCTCGAAGAATTCGGCCCTGCCGATCGTGGCCGCGACCCTGCTAACCCGCGAACCGTGCATCCTCCATCGCGTGCCGGATTTGAGCGACCTCCATTACATGCTCCAGATCCTGACCCATCTCGGCGCCCAGGTGGAGCGCGCCAGCGGCACTGTCACGGTGACCGCCGACCCGATTGAATCGGTCGCGCCCTATGATGTCGTGCGCAAGATGCGCGCGTCAGTTTGCGTGCTGGGCCCGCTCCTGGGCCGGTGCCGAGAGGCAACGGTCTCGTTGCCGGGCGGCTGCGTCATTGGCGATCGGCCGATCGATCTGCATCTGAAAGGGTTCGAAGCGCTCGGAGCGGCGGTGCGCGTCGAGGGCGGCAACGTGAAAGTGTTCGCGCCGAAACTGAAGGGCGCGGTCGTCAACCTGACCGGCAAATTCGGGCCGACGGTTCTTGGAACTGACAACGTGATGATGGCCGCGGTCCTGGCGGAAGGGATCACGGTGATTGAAGGCGCCGCGACCGAACCGGAAGTCGTGGACCTGGCAAATTTCCTGAACAAGATGGGCGCGAAGATCGAAGGCGCTGGCACCCGCCGTTTAATCATCGAAGGCGTGAAGGAATTGCACGGCGCCGAGCACGATATCATTCCGGACCGGATCGAAGCGGGCACGTTCCTGATTGCCGGCGCCATCTGCGGAAAAGGCGTCACGGTTAAACGCGTGGTGCGCGATCATCTGACCGCGCTGACCGACGTCCTGACGGCCTGTGGTTACCAAATCCAATGGGCGCATGATTCCATCACCGTCTCGCCCAACGGCGCGGCCAAACCGGTCGAGCTGGCGACCGAACCGTATCCCGGTTTTCCGACCGACATGCAGGCCCAGATGTGCGCGCTGCTCTCGACGACGGAAGGGATCAGCGTGATCACGGAAAACATTTTCCCGCAGCGCTACATGCACGTCGCGGAGTTGAAACGGATGGGCGCGCACATGCAGCTCGAAGGCGCGAGCGCGATCATCACCGGCGTCGATCGGCTTTTCGGCGCGCCGGTCATGGCGAGCGATCTGCGAGCTTCAGCCGCGTTAGTGCTGGCCGGGTTGAAGGCGGAAGGCCGGACCGAAGTGAGCCGCGTTTACCATATCGATCGCGGTTACGAACATCTCGATGAAAAACTGAGCGAGCTCGGCGCTCACATCGAGCGGGTGAAGGCGGACTGATTCTCGTAATCATGCTCGGGTTGTCTCGTCTGTAGCCGTCGCCCTGGGGGCGACGCAACGCGCGGTCCGGCGCAGGTGGTGTCGCTCTCACGCTTCGCACAGCGAAGCGGCTACAGAAGACCGCGCAGCGTCTTCATGTTCATGACGTCTTCCGTCAGGTTTTTGTCTTTCGGCGTCTCGAGGACTTTCGGGATTTTTCGGAAACGCCGGTCGCGCATGATGAAACGAAAAGCATCGAGGCCGATCTGCCCTTTGCCGATGTGTTCATGGCGATCGACGCGAGAGCCGCGCGCCGTTTTCGAATCGTTCAGATGGATGGCCGCCAGACGATCCAGCCCGATTACCCGATCGAATTCGCGGAACGTCTTTTTCACCCCGGCTTCGCTGCCGATGTCGTAACCGGCCTCGAACACGTGGGCGGTGTCGAGACAAACGCAGAGCCGTTCCGGTTCGCGCACATTACCAATGATCGCCGCCAGATGTTCGAACCTGTCGCCCAGGCACGATCCCTGGCCGGCCGTCGTCTCCAGCGCGATCTTCGTTTTCACTTTCGGGATTACCGCCCAGATCGCATCGATTGAAGCGACGATCTTTTCGATCCCAGCCTGTTCGCCCGCTCCGAGGTGCGCTCCCGGGTGGAGGACGAGAAACGGCAGCTCAAGCTGATGCGCCCGGGTCAACTCTTCGGCCAGCGCGCGGAGGGAGTTCGCATGGAACTGCGGATTGGTTGCCGCCAGATTGATCAGGTAACTCGAGTGAGCAAAGGCAGCCTCGATCTGCTTCCGCTGCGCGTGCCGGAGAAAGGCCTTGATCTCCGCGCGATCGAGCGGCCGCGCGAACCACTGCATGTTATTTTTCACGAACATCTGCATCGCCGTGCCCTCGATCGAACAAGACCGCTCGATCGCGCGATGAACGCCGCCCCCGATCGACATGTGAGCTCCGAGGAGCAATGACGAATGACGAATGCCCAATGACGAAGCGGATGAAGCCGGCAGTCTTTTCGGTCTCGTCGTCTTTTTCATTCGTCATTCGTCATTCGTCATTCTGCATTCGTCATTGAGCGATTCGTCAGAATCGCTTGGGGTGCCAGTTCGGCTTCGCGACGCTGCCTTCGCCTTTGTATTCGAAAAGTTTGTAGACGGGCGTGAGGACGACGCCGGCGCCGCCGGCTTCGATGCGAATGTCGAAGTCCAGTTTGTCCTCGATGAAATTAATGTCGCCGTGCCCGACCATCCCAAAAAGTTTGCCCGACACTTTGAAGTCGTCGGTGTGAATGATGCCGTCATTGATCGTGAAGGTGGATTTGGCGGTTTTCGCGATGCTGTAACCGGCGCCCGGGATGATCGCGGAGGTAAGTTCGGACAGCGGCCCGAAAATCGGGATGGCGAAGACGTCGCCTTCGGTCACGTTGGCGGTTCCGTGCCCTTGCATGGCGCGCGCGTCGCTCCCCACGCTGGTCCATTCGTAGGCGCCGCTCAATTTTCCGCGGGTCGTTTTGTATTTGAAATAGAGATCGGCCAGATGCGGGAAATCGACGGCATCCAGGGTGAGGTTCGCGTGGTAGCGCTTGTCATTTTGCGCGAGCGAAACGTCGGCGCCGCCGCGCACCGTGCCGTTGAAGAGCTTGGCGTCGATGTCGAATAACTGCAGGCGATTGTCGGTGAACAAGAGCCGGCCCGAGACGCGATCGAATGGCAGGGTCTTGCCCAGGAACACGTAATCCATCCCGGTCGGCGCATCGATCTTGATCTCGATGCGGTCGTTCTTTCCGTGAAAATGAAAGACGCCGTTCACCACGAGGCTCGGCGGATGCCGGAATTTGTAGTCGACCACTTCCTTGAAATATTTCGGGTCGACCCAGACGATCGCTTCCGTCAAACGCAGTCCGGTTTTGATGTCTTTGAACCGGATTTCGTGGTGGGCGAAATCGTAGGCGATCGATCCGGTGCCGGTGCCTTCGTCGCGAACAACCCGCAGATTGTCGAGGTGGAGCGCGCCGTTTTCGAAGCGAAGAGCCGCGCTCGCTTCATTCATCCACGCGCCGCGAAAACGGGTTCGCTGCGCGCTGATCGTTCCGCCACCCGTCCACGTCGCGGGATCGCGGCTCGGCCCGTGCAAGGCGAGCCGGATCGGCGGCGGCCGGCTCCATTCCCACTCGGCCAGGAACCGGCCCATCTCCGGGGAAGCGAAAGCGCGGAAGACAATCGGGTCGATCGTGCTGTCGACGGTCAGCCGGAAATCGTTCGGCGCGTCGAGAAGATCGCCGCGGAGCTCGCCCGATTCATGGCGCAAACGCAGCTCGCGGATCATGGCGCGGTCGCCGTCCCAGGAAAAATCAGCGGTCAATTTAAGGAGCGGCACGTTCTTGTAACTGAAGCGTTCCACGTCCGCGCGGCCGATGACGCTCAGCTTCGGCGCGTCTCCGGAGAGATTCGCGGAACCGGAAAGCTCGAGGAGCGGCGGCGAACTCAGGGTCACGTCGGCGAGCAATTGCGGGAAGCCGGCCGCGTCCAGGAATCGTTTCGCGTCGAGCGTGCTCCGGCCCTGGAACTCGGCGGTCTGGGTTTCGCGGCCCCAGGTCGCGCGTCCGGAAAAATTTCCGGCATTATCGGACCAGCTGCATTGATTGACGTGGAGCGTCTGGTTCGCCCATTCGGCTGCGATGGCCAGGTTCGAGATCTCGTAATCGCCCCGGCGCAACCTGTCGCCGCGCAGCGTCGCTTCCGCATGGACGGTCTCGAACTGCGAGAGGTCGCCGGCAAATTTTATCTGGAGCGAGGGCGCCTCGGCTGGGAAACTGAACTTGCTCAATTCGCCGGCCAACCGGTGAACGAGGACGAGCCGTTGCCGCCATTCTTCGTCCGAGATTTCGGCGGACGGCTTGTAGTTGTCGCGTTTGATCAACTGCCCGGTCGCCGAAATTCTAAGGCCGGCGAAAATTCCTTCGGCCTGGCTGACGTAAATTTGTTCCGGCGGAAAATAAATATGGGCGCGCAGTTCCTTGATCTGGGTTTTCGGCGAGCCCGGCGGCGCGGCCGAGTTCGGGATCGTCAGTTCCGCGCCGTGAACATCGAGGGCGTTGAGGAACGGCTTGTGGTGAAGGAGCGCCGCGTAATTGATGTCGAGCGCGACTTCGCTGATGACGGCCAGGGTGTTTTCGCGATTCTTGAAATCGTAGATCCGGACGTTTTGCGCGATGAGTCCGCGGACCGGATCGACGGTGAGCCGCTGGATCGAAGCTTCGACGCCGCGTTTGTGCAGTTCCTGGCTGACGCGGTCCCGCCATTCCTTGCCGAACCCGCGCTTGGCCAGGTACCAACTGGTCCATCCGAAGATCAGGATGAAGGCGACGACCCCAAGTCGCAGAAGGCGGCGCGACTGCGAGCGATGAACCTTGGCGCGGCGACGGTAGAATTGTCGCGCCAGCGAGGGAGGAGTCGGTTCCAGGACCGGAGGCATGAAGAAGAAAGTAGCACAGGCATCCTGCCCGTGGGGCCGATGGGCGTCTCGCCCGTCGAATTATCTGCGAAAGACAACAGGCTGGAAGCCTGTTGGCCCCACAGGCAAGATGCCTGTGCTACGAAATGACCATCTCCGAACTGCCGGCCATCAATGCGTCGCTGAATTTCATCAGCACGATTTTTATTTCGGCGGGTTGGTATCTGATTCGGCGCGGGCATTGGCGGCGGCATATCGCGTGCATGATCCCGGCGCTGATTTCGTCCACGCTGTTCCTGGCCGGCTATCTCGTGTATCACGCGCATGTCGGCGAGCGCTCGACTCATTTTACTGCGCAGGGAATTATCCGGCCGATCTATTTTGCGATGCTGATCTCGCACATCCTGCTCGCGTTTATCACCCTCCCGCTGGTCATCGTTACGCTGGTGCCGGTGTTCCGCCGGCGCTGGGAACGGCATACCCGGATCGCGCGCTGGACGATGCCGATCTGGCTTTATGTGTCGGTCACCGGTGTGCTCGTTTACCTGATGCTCTACAAATGGTTCCCGCCCGCCGCATGAGCGACGGAGCGCTCGATCCACCAGTCTTGCCTTTGGCCAGTAGTTGATGTTTGATGGGAATTGCCCGAGCGAATCTCATGGTCACCATCGCGACATTCAACGAGCCGGCCAAGGCGAAGCATCTCAAGACGCGGCTGCAGGAGGCCGGGCTAAAAGCAGACGTGCATAACGAAGGCCACCTCCAGCAGGTCGCTTTCATGTCGAAGCCGCAGGCGAACGCCAAAGTCCTCGTGCATGAAGACGATTTCGAGAAGGCGAACCAATTGATGCTCGAGTGGGAAGCGAGCGATCCCGAGGTCGGCTCCGCCATCCGCTGCCCCCAATGCAAGTCGCCCCGGATCGAGTATCCGCAGCTGACCCGCAAATTCATCACCCCGGGAATCGCGAGCATTCTTTTCGCGATGAAAATTTTCCCCAAGGAATTTTACTGCCAGGATTGCCACTTCACCTGGGGGAAGGACGGCGATCCGCTCCCGGGACCGGCGGCTTGGGAAACGTTCAGCTGACCGGCAAGCCGATCAGAAGCTCCAAATCCCAAGTTCCAAATCCCAAAGAACTTCAAAATCCCAAACTTCCAAGGGAGCCGGTTACCAAGGTTTTCTTTGATTATTGGTGCTTGGGATTTGTTTGGAATTTGGGATTTGGGATTTGGAATTTCGGCGGGACGCCGTGCCTGGAAAATTCAGCCGTGTAACTCCGTGGACACACTTCATTTTTTAACGACGTTCATCCCGCCCCATGAAATGGCTTTTCCTTTTATTGCTCGCCGTCGTGATTTTTGGCGGGGCGGCATTTTTCAGTTACGACCTCTTCGTTAAGCCGGAGCGCAAAATCCAGCAGGAGAAAAGCGGCGAGATCCCGGTCGAACCGGTGCCGGATGTGAGCCTCCCGGATTTTCAGGCGGCGGCGAAGTTGCGTCAGGAAGGGAAACTGGCCGAAACCCGGGACGCGCTTCTGAGTTACCTGCAAAAATTCCCGACCGGCCTGCACATCGAGGAAGCGAAAGACCTCCTGGGACAGGTGAACGTCGAGATGCTCTTCACCGAGTACCGCTCACCGGACAAACAGGAGTACATCGTGCGCAGCGGCGACGTCCTGGCCAAGATCGCGCACAAAACGAAGACGACGCCGGAGTTGATCATGCGGACAAACAACCTGACGAACCCGATGCTGCGAGTCGGGCAACGGCTTCTGATTTCGCATCCCGATTTTTCCGTCTTCATCCAGCGAAAAGCGCAGACGGTGATCCTGCTGAATCACGGCCAGTTTTTTAAGCGGTATCGCGTGAAGCAAGTGAAGCTGTCGCCGAAACAGGCGCCGCGAATCAACACCCGCGTCGCCGAAGTGATGGCGTGGAAAGGCGGGAAGCGGGTCGGGTTCGGCACCAAGGAATGGCAGGGGAGCGCGCGCTGGATCCGGCTGGCGCAACCGGGCTATTTCCTTTTCGCCGTGCCGGAACCGGGGCAGCGCGACGAGTCGGGCCAGCCGCCGCCGCCGGGGCTGGGTCTGCCGCCGGGCGACATGGAAGAGCTCAGCAGCCTTGTAAACAGCAAGACCGCTGTCACCATTACAGACTAATTGGTTGAGAAGAAGAGAGGTTGAGAGGTTGAGAGGACATCGAAGCCAAACGCTTCGCTCGTTCGCAAATCCTCTCAACCTCTCAACGACTCAACCCCTCAAGTGAATGGAATCGCACCCGTTGGATTTTGAAAAGCCGATCCTGGAATTGCAGCGGCGGCTCCAGGATCTCAAAAACCATTCCGACCAGCACGACCTCGATTTCGATACCGAGGTCGAGGCGATGGAAAACAAGATCCGCGAAACGCGCCGCCAGATTTACGACAACCTCACGGCGTGGCAGCGCGTCCAGCTCGCCCGCCATATCAAGCGGCCGTTCGCGCTCGATTACGTCGGCCGCTGTTTCACCAACTGGATCGAGCTCCATGGCGACCGCGTTTTCGGCGACGACAAGGCGATGCCAAGCGGCCTCGCCAAACTCGGCCCGCACCGCTGCGTGGTCATCACCCACCAGAAAGGCCGGGACACGAAAGAAAACGTGAAACGAAATTTCGGCTGCGCGCATCCCGAGGGATACCGGAAGGCCCTGCGGCTCATGCGGCTCGCGGAAAAGTTCGGGTTGCCGGTCGTTTCGTTGATCGACACCCCGGGGGCCTTTCCCGGAATCGGCTCCGAGGAACGCCACATTTCGGAAGCGATCGCGGTGAACCTTCGCGAGATGATGACCCTGAAGGTGCCGACCATCGCGATCGTGATCGGCGAAGGCGGCTCGGGCGGCGCTCTCGGGATTGGCGTGTCGGACCGCGTCCTGATCCTGGAGAACGCCTATTATTCCGTGATCAGCCCGGAAGCGTGTTCCGCGATTTTGTGGAAAGATCGGCGGCACGCCGCGGAAGCGGCGGAAGCTTTGAAATTGACCGCGCAAGACCTGATGGGACTTGGCGTCGTCGACGAGATCGTGCCTGAACCCGAGGGCGGCGCGCATCGCGATCCAGACCTGGCCGCGGCGAATGTCGGAACGGCGATCCGCCAAAATCTCGAGCGTTTGGCGTCGCTCTCCATCGAAGATTTGCTGCGCGCCCGCTACGAAAAATTCCGGAAGCTCGGCAAGTTCTCCGAGGAATTCGCTCCAGCCGATCCGGCGGTCACGCAACCGGAATAACCGCCGGCGAATCATGCCGCGCCTGATCCGGTGGAATCTCAGCAGCCGGGCACGCGAACTTTCCGGGGGCGACGCCATCGTCGTTTCCATCCCAAAAAGCGGCCGCACCTGGGTCCGCACGTTTCTCTGCGCTTATTTTTGCGAACGCTACGGCCATCCGTTTTCCCTCGATCCAAGGCAGTTCGACGATCCGCGCATTCCGCGAATCATTTATTCGCACGATCGCTTCGAACAGCGCACCAAGGCCGATCGCTGGGACAAATTGCGCGGCAAATATTTTATTCCCGCGGCCGAGCGGCGCCGGGCCAGGATCGTCCTGCTGGCGCGCGACCCGCGGGACACGTTCGTCTCGCATTACGTCCAGCTGACCCGGCGCACGCGCGAAACGCCGGACCAGTTGAAGCAAAAGGAAATCGGCGAGGTGTTGCGCGATCCCCGGCACGGCATCGCGTCGATGATCGAGATCATGAACGGCTGGCTCGACGAATGGTCGGGCCGCGAGAATTTTTTGCTGGTGCGCTACGAAGACCTGCAACGCACGGCGGAGGAGAGCTTCCGCGAGCTGCTGACCTTTCTCGGAAAAGAGGAGCCGGACGCCGATGCCTTCCAGCGCGCGCTCGAGTTTTCGCGTTTTGGGAACATGAAAAAGATGGAGGCGGCCGGCGCGTTCGCGTCGAAAATCCTCCAGCCGACGGACGCGGCCGATCCGGAGTCGTTCAAAGTCCGGCGCGGCAAAGTCGGCGGCTATACCGATTACCTGATCGGCGACGATCTGGTGTATGCGAACGACGCGCTGCGAAAGCTCGATCCGCGCTTCGCCTACACTTAAGCCAGGAACAGTTTCGTGAAGGCGATCGCGCGCCGGAGGAGCGGCCGGCGTTTCCTTACCGCCGCGACTTTTGCCACGGGCGGCGGCGGTGGCGGGAAAAGGAACCGCAAAACCGGATCGATTCGCGCGGCCCAGGCGCCTTCGCTGTGATCCGCGCCCTCCGCTTCCAGGTAATGGAGGTCGTCATGCAGGCGCCAGCCTTTTTCGACGAGCCGATCGCGCAGAACGGCGGCGCGTTCCCATCCCGGCTCGTGCGTGCCGGTATCGAGCCAGATCTTCAAGGGCGGCCGCGCGGTTTCATCGACCTCGTCCACGATCTGGTAGATGGCGCAGTCGTCCCACCAGATCGACGCCGACATCACCGCGAGCCGCGTGAAATAATTCGGGAACCAAAGTCCGAGCGCGAGTGTGGCCAGCCCCCCGAGCGACGACCCGCCCAGCCCGGTGAATTCCGCTTCGCGGCGCGTCCGGTATTTCCGATCGATAAACGGTTTTAGTTCCTCGATGAGAAAGCGGCCGTAACTCCGGAGCTGTCCCTTGCTCCGTTTCCGCTTGGGCGGATCGATTCGTGCCGGGGTGGGGGCGTACTCGTGGATGCGATCTTCGCCCGTGTTGGCGACCGCCACGATGATGAGCGGCTCGATCAATTTCTGGCGGATCAATTGTTGCGCGGTCTCGTCCACGCGCCATTCCACCCCGCCAAACGCCGTTGCCGCGTCGAACACATTCTGGCCGTCGTGCAAATACAGGACCGGGTAGCGCTGGGTCGAAAAACGCCGGTAGCCCGGCGGCAAATAGACCAGGACATCGCGCCGATTCTTCAGGAGCTTCGAAGGAAAGGCGCGGTGCTGCTGGATGTTTCCGGTAAGCGTATTCGGCGGCATGAAAGCGAAACGCATCGCGCGACGTTTCGGACTTGTCGAGCAATCTCTTAGCTGTTTGGTTGGGAACTCCCGCGCAACGACCCGAACCGATGAACGAACGCTACCTCCGCTGGTGGACGCCCCATCTCAACCGCGAATTCGAGATGCTCGTTTTCGGCGACGGCGGCGGCAGCCCGCTCGTGCTGTTTCCCACTTCGTTCGGCCGTTATTCCCAGAACAAGGATTTCGGGTTAACCGGTGCGATCGCCGGTTTTGTCGATAGCGGCAAGATCACGATTTATTGCCCGGACTCGGCGGATCTCGACAGCTTTTATAACAAGGCGATTCATCCCGCCGACCGGATGCGGACGCATAACGGCTTCGAGCGCGTGATCGTCCATGACGTGTTCGATCTGGCCCGGCGCGAATGCCGCGCCCATCGCGTCATGGTCTGCGGCGCGAGCCTGGGCGCCTACCACGCCGCGAACATCGCCTTTCGCCATCCCGATGCGGTCAGCCATCTCATCTCGCTGAGCGGCGCGTTCGACATCAGCTCATTTTTCGACGGCTATTACGACGACAACATTTATTTCAACAGCCCCTACGATTATCTGCCGAACACGAGCGACCCGTGGAAATACAATCACATGGGCATCATCATCGGCACCGGGGAATGGGACAATACCCGGCACGAATCGCATCGGCTCTCCGAGGTCCTGAACTCGAAGGGCATCCAGCACTGGCTCGACGACGGACGGTGGCGCGGGCACGATTGGAATTACTGGCGCGATATGTTGCCGCAGTATTTGGCGAAGATTTGCGGATGAAGAACGCGGGAAACAGTGGTAAGGACGGCGTCCCTGCCTGGAGATTACTATGAAAAAAATCGGAATCCTTTTTGGAATGGAAGGGAGCTTTCCGCCGGCGTTCGTCGAGCGGGTGAACCAGAAAACCGGCGGGAAAGATATCCAGGCCGAGTTCGTCAAGATGGACAAGGTGATTCAGGGCGAACCGTGCGGTTACGACGTGGTGATCGATCGCATTTCCCAGGACGTGCCGTTCTATCGGGCCTGGCTCAAGAATGCGGCGCTCACCGGCACCGCCGTGGTGAACAATCCGTTTTGGTGGAGCGCCGACGAAAAGTTTTTCAATAACGCGCTCGCCACCAAGATCGGCGTCGCCGTCCCGAAGACGGTCTTGTTGCCGTCACACCAGCTCCCGCCGGACACGAGCGACAACTCGTTCCGCAACCTCTCTTATCCGCTCGATTGGGAAGGGATCTTCGAGTACGTCGGCTGGCCGGCTTTCTTCAAGCCGTTCGCGGGCGGTGGCTGGAAAAACGTTTATCGCCTGCATAACCCGGAGGAATTTTTCCGGGCCTACAGCGAGACCGGGCAGCTCGTGATGATGTTGCAGGAGGAAGTGAAGTTCGACATGTACTTCCGCTGCTACTCGATCGATCAACGCAACGTCCGGATCATGCCGTACGAACCGCGGCATCCTTATCACCTCCGTTACCAGACCGAATGGTCCGCGCCGAAGGAGATCCTGCAGGCGGTCGAATGGGGCGTGCTCCAGTTGAACCAGTACCTCGGCTACGATCTGAACACGGTCGAGTTCGCGATCCGCGACGGCGTTCCGCTGGCCATCGATTTTTG
This sequence comes from Chthoniobacterales bacterium, assembly GCA_035941675.1. Lineage (GTDB taxonomy): Bacteria > Verrucomicrobiota > Verrucomicrobiia > Chthoniobacterales > UBA10450 > AV80. The sequence continues at coordinate 133,980 of DASZDT010000010.1, read as the reverse complement.
CAATCCGGCGCCGGACGCCGAAGCGGCGAGTGTCGGCCAGGCGAATTTCGAGTGGGTCGTGGACGCCGTTTCCGACATGGCGATTCGCAAGGCCCGGGAGCATCAGCCGGGGCGGGACAATCTGAGCTGGGGCAAGTTTCTGCAGGCGGCGGTGATGAAGAAGTCGTTAGGCGAGATGGCCTGAATCGAAAATGACGAAAATGACGAATGACGAATGACGAATGACGAAGGAATGACGGAACCCGAGTTTGGCGGCACCGTCGATCCTCTCGTCATTCGGGCTTCGGTATTCATTCGTCATTCGTCATTCGTCATTCGTCATTCTGCTTTGCCCTGCATGACAGCGGGTAGTTCTTGACCCACATTAATCGCGCCGCCATGCCCGCCACGAACCACACCTTCACCCTGGGGATCGAGGAGGAATTCGCGATTGTCGATCCCGAAACGCGCGAGTTGCGCTCGCACATCCAGGAAATTCTCGAGGGCGGCAAGGTTCTGCTCAAGGAACAGATCAAACCGGAGATGCATCAGTCCGTCGTCGAGCTGGGCACCGAGATTTGCACCTCGGTCACGAACGCCCGCGAGCACGTCCTGGAACTGCGTAGCAAACTCGCGTCGCTCGCGAACAAGGCCAATCTCCGCATCGCTTCCGCCGGCACCCATCCGTTTTCCAACTGGCGGGACCAGCTCATCACCGAAGGCGAACGCTACAAGGAGATCGTGAAGGACATGCAGCGTCTCGCGCGCGCCAACCTGATTTTCGGGTTGCACGTCCACGTCGGAATCCCGAGCCGCGAATCGGCCATCCACGTCATGAACCAGGCGCGCTATTTTTTGCCGCACATCTACGCGCTCTCGGTGAACTCCCCGTTCTGGGTCGGGCAGGACACCGGTCTGAAAGGTTATCGCCTGAAAGTGTTCGAGCGCTTTCCGCGCACCGGCATTCCGGACGCGTTCGAGTCGCTCTCCGAATACGAGGATTTCTGCAAGCTGCTGGTCAAAACCGGTTGCATCGATAATCCAAAAAAAATCTGGTGGGACATCCGGCTCCATCCGTTTTTCGACACTCTGGAAGTCCGCGTTTGCGACGCCCAATCCCGGGTCGACGACACCCTGGCCATCGCCGCGCTGGTCCAGGCCGTGATCGCGAAGCTCTACAAGCTGCTGAAATACAACACGACGTTCCGCGTTTATCGGCGCCGGTTGCTCGATGAAAATCGGTGGCGCGCCTCGCGCTACGGGATCGAAGGCAAGTTGATCGATTTCGGCCGGGAGACGGAAGTCGAGACGCGCAGTCTGCTCAACGAGCTGATGGAATTCGTTTCCACCGAGGTCGACGAACTGGGGAGCCGGAAAGAGATGGCGCACATCGAACGGATCATGCGCGAAGGCACCGGCGCCGACCGGCAGCTGGAAGTGTTTCACCGGACGAACGACATCAAAGCGGTCGTCGATAAGATCGTGGAAGAAACTTACGAGGGGCTGGAAATATCACCGCCAGGAATGGCAACGGCGATACCGGCGTAAACGAAAAGCGTTTCCGGTCGCGAACGTGGCGGTCCTCAGCCCTTTCCTTTGGTCCTTTTTTCCCAGGCTGTAACCGCGGCGTTCAGCAACCCGGGCAGTTCCTTGCTTTTCTTGTCGAAATCTTTTTCGCACGCGACGTAGCGATGCACTTTCCCGGCGCCCTCGAGCAAGTGATGGGGATCGGCCAGCTCGGCCCCTCGCACGATGCCCAACTTTACGCCTTTTTGGCTGAGGATAATGGTGCAGATCAGGCCCGCGTAGCCCGGCCCCAGTCCGTATCCAATAACGCGGCCGGTCGCATCGAGTTCTTCGCGCAAGCTCGGGTTCGTCGCGCGGATTATGGCCCGAAGTTTCTGCGCCGTCTTCTGGACGGCGACCGGATAGTCTTTCAGAAATTCATCAACCGCACTCATCTTCTGTCTGGGGTGCCACGTTAGAAGACTTACGCGGCAGGGTCTTGTAAGAATTCGACATCGCCCAGAGGTGTTCGTGGCAGTGGAAGCTCGCGCGGTAGTCATGCTCCAGCATCCAGAAACATTCGATCACCTTCCTGAGATTTCCCTGTGGAGCGATTTCCCGGTAAAACATGGCCTCCTGGTTCGAGGCTAGCCGCGGCGTCCTTCGCACCGCGATCCCGGATTGCCGACGCGCAATTTTCGCGTAATGCTGAGCGCTTCTGATTTGCTCGTTTATGCCTGACCGCGCCCACACCATCGCCATCGATCCGGAACTTCAGCCGGGAGCACGCAACGCCATTCGCGATTGTCTGCGGCTGAAACCGGAAGAGCGGATCACGATCATTACCGATGAGGCGACGCGCGACATCGCCGCGGCGCTCCAAAGCGAAGTGGAAGAAGTCGGCGCGCAGCATTCCGTGTTTGTGTTGGAGGAACACGCGGACCGGCCATTGGCGGACATGCCGCCGAACATTCTGGAAGACTTGGGCGAATCGCAGGTCAGTATTTTCTGCGCGCAAACCCAGCGGGGCGAATTGCGTTCGCGCATGCAGATGAGCGACGTCGTGAACCGGAACCGGATCCGCCATGGGCACATGGTGAACATCACCCGCCAGATCATGCTGGAAGGGATGCGGGCCGATTTTCTCGCGGTCGACGCGCTCAGCCAGCGGCTCGTTTCCCGGGCTCGGATGGCGAAACGAATCAAGTGCCGGACGCCGGCGGGGACCGATTACGAAGCGGAATTTTCCCCGAGCCTGAAGTGGCTTAAGACGAGCGGGATCATCACGCCCGACAAATGGGGGAACCTGCCGGGCGGCGAGATCTTCACTTCCCCCGCGAATTCGAACGGCGTCTTCGTCGTCGACGGCGTGGTGGGCGATTACCTTTGCGCGAAGTATGGCGATATCCAGGAGACGCCTCTCCGGATCGAGGTGGCGGACAACCGGATCCGCGACCTGCAATGCGAGAACAAGGAATTGCTCGAAGAATTTCGCGCCTACACGAGCACCGACGAAAACAGCAACCGGGTGGGCGAATTTGCCGTCGGGACGAACACCGCCTGCAGGCACGTCATCGGGAACATCCTCCAGGACGAAAAGATTCCCGGCATCCACATCGCCTTTGGCCATCCCTACTCCGAACACACCGGCGCGAACTGGGTTTCCAAGACCCACATTGATTGCGTCGGCCGCGACTTCGACATCTGGTTCGACGACGACAAGGTGATGGAGAGCGGGAAATTCCTGGTGTAATTTCGCGGCCTCTCATCGTGGAGCCGCAACTTCGTTCCGCTTTCAACGCTGATTTCTCAGCGGAAAAATATGCCGCGTTGTTGCGCTGCGTGAACGAAGCGGTCCGCTGGCCGGCCGATTTTCGCATCGCCGAGACGCCGATCTTTTTGACGGACGAATTCACGGCCGAAGCGGTGGCGGCGGCGCGGGCGATCGAGGCGCAAACCCGGACGCCGGAATTCAAGCGGCACTCGGCTTCGGCGATTCCGCCCGGGCTCGAAGTGCCCAACGAATCGTCCCACCCGGAAGTCGTGATCGTCGATCTCGGGATTTGCGAGGAAGGCGGCCGGCTCGTCCCGCGGCTCATCGAGCTCCAGGCGTTCCCGAGCTTGTTCGGATTTCAATTCATGCTCCTGGGTTGCATGCGCCGGTCGTTTCCGGCCATCCCGGCGAACTGGACCTCGACCTTTGGCGGGCTGCACGACGCCGATTATCTCGAGCTTCTGCGCCGGACAATCGTGGGGGAGACCAACCCGGAAAACGTCGTTCTCCTCGAAATCGAGCCGGAGAAACAAAAGACCCGGATCGATTTCGCCTGCACCGAAGTGCTGCTCGGGATTCGTTCGGTTAGCCTGACCGACGTCCGGAAAAAAGGCCGCCAGCTGTTTTACCAGCTCGACGGACGCGAGGTCCGGATCGAGCGGATCTATAACCGGGTGATCTTCGATGAGCTCGAACGGCGGCCCGATCTCAAGCCGGACTTCAGTTTCCAGGAAGAGCTGGATGTGAAATGGGTTCCGCATCCGAACTGGTATTACCGGATCAGCAAGCATTCGCTGCCGTTCTTGAAAACGCCGCACACTTCGCCCGCCTGCTTCGCCAACGAGTTTCCGCCTAACGAGTCGATTGAAGATTATGTCCTGAAGCCGCTCTACTCGTTCGCGGGGCTCGGCGTCGACATGGAGCCGACGAAAGAAAAGCTGGCCGCCCTGGCGCAACCGCACGCCTGGATCCTGCAGAAAAAGGTCAACTACGCCGCCTTTGTCGAGACCGTCGACGGAGCGAAATCAAAAGCCGAACTGCGGATGATGTTTCTCTGGCCGGAGAACGCGCCCGAGCCGATCCTCGTGAACAACCTCGTCCGCATGAGCCAGGGCAAAATGATGGGCGTCAATTTCAACAAGGAAAAGACCTGGGTGGGCTCGAGCATTGCGCTCCATCCCCGGTAGGGACGCCGCCTCCTACCGCAGCTCGTTGTTCGTTTCCGCGAAGGCGTTCACGGCGAATTCCAAGTCTTCGCGCGAATGCGCGGCGGATACCTGCGTGCGGACACGCGCAGTTCCGTGCGGAACGACGGGGTAGAAAAATCCGATGACGTAAACGCCTTTCTCCAGCATGCGAGCGGCAAATTTCTGGGAGAGCGCGGCGTCCCCGAGCATGATGGGCACAATCGGATGCGTCCCGGGTTTGATCGTCAGGCCGCGCTCCGTCAACGCGGACCGAAAATACTTCGTGTTCTCTTCGAGTTTGTCGCGCAGCTCCGTCGATTCGGTTAGGAGCTCGAGCGCTTTCGCGGTGGCCGCGACGATGTGCGGCGCGACGCTGTTGGAAAACAGGTAGGGACGCGAGCGTTGCCGCAGTAGTTCGACGATCCGTTTTCGCGCGCTGGTGAATCCGCCGCTCGCCCCGCCCAGCGCCTTGCCCAGCGTGCCGGTGATGATGTCGATGCGGCCCATCACTCCGCGATATTCGTGGGTGCCGCGCCCGGTCGCGCCAAGAAACCCGGTCGCATGCGCGTCGTCGATCATGGTGAGCGCCTGATGTTTTTCCGCGATCTCACAAATCGCGGCGAGGTCGGCGATCGTTCCGTCCATCGAGAAACAGCCGTCGGTTGCGATGAGCCGGAGCCGCGCGCCTTTCGCTTCTTCGAGCTTCGCCTCCAGGTCGGCCATGTCGTTATGCTTGTAGCGAAACCGTTGCGCCTTGCAGAGCCGGACGCCGTCGATGATCGAAGCGTGATTCAGTTCGTCCGAAATCACCGCGTCCTCCGGGCCGAGCAACGTCTCGAACAAACCGCCGTTCGCGTCGAACGCGGAGGGGTAAAGAATCGTGTCTTCCGTTCCGAGGAATCGGGTCAGCGCTTCCTCGAGATCCTTGTGGATGTCCTGGGTGCCGCAGATGAAACGCACGGACGCCATTCCAAAGCCATGGGTGTCGAGCGCTTCCTTCGCGGCAGCGATCAGAGCCGGATGGTCCGCGAGGCCCAGGTAATTATTCGCGCACATGTTGAGCACGCGCTGGCCGCCGGCGATCCCAATGTGCGCTTCCTGCGGAGACGTGATGACGCGTTCGGTTTTGTAAAGACCCTGCGACCGGATTTCCGCGAGGGTGTTGGCGAGTCGTTCGTCGAATTCCGAAAGCATGAAATTAGCTTAAGCAAAGATGAGGAGGATGAACAAAGTTAATCGCGAGAAGCCCGTTCGGTGTTGCGGCGAGATCGAATCGCCGAAAAAAAGCGTTGCACGGGGTTGTGAATAACTGTTAATAACCACGCAATTGCGTAACCGGAGCTATTTCCTTCTTCTCTGCGCCGCGGTTTGCGCGCTTCTTCTGAGCGCGTGCGAGACGACGTCGACTTCGCGCCACACCACGGCGCTGCCGAAATACGAGCCGCCGCTGGCGAAACGGGATTTCCAGAACGTGCGCACCACGGCTTACACCCACACCGAGTCGGATCATCTCCCCTACGGAAATCACAATGCGCTCGGCGGGAAACTTCATGCCGCCACCGGAGCGGTGCGCCGCGCCGAATACACACCGCGAGCGATTTCGGTGAACGGCGACGATCCGGCGGATTACCGGCGCGCTTCGTATTCCGGTCCGGCGCTCGAAAAGTTTTCGTTAAAGGAAACGAAGACCACGAAGCTGGTGAAGACCAAGCGCGGGACGAAAAAAGTGGTGGTGACGAGCAAGCCGCAAATCGGCAGTGCGGCGGCGGACTGGTCGCGCTGGCCGGTCGGGACGGTGTTCCGCCTTATTTCGACGGGGCAGGTTTATCGGGTCGACGATTACGGTTGGGCGCTCGCCGGCCGGAACACGATCGATCTCTACATGCCGACGCGCCGCGACATGAATTCGTGGGGCGCGCGCGAAGAGAACATCCAGATTTTGCAGTGGGGCAGTTCCGAGGAAAGCCTGCGGCTCTTGCAGGCGCATCAAGGTTATCGCCACATCCGCCGGATGGTGCTCGAACTGCAAGGCCAGGACTCGGCCGCGGCGAGTTTGCAGTAGCGTCTCGTTAAGCCGCCCAGTCGAGGACGATCTTGCCGGAATTTCCGGACTTCATCAGCTGGAAGCCTTCCTCGAAATCGGTGTAGGGGAAGCGGTGGGTGATGATGGGCGAAATGTCGAGCCCGCTCTGGATGAGCGCGGTCATTTTGTACCAGGTCTCGAACATTTCCCGGCCGTAAATTCCCTTGATCGTGAGCCCGTGGAACACCACGAGGTTCCAATCGATCGCGGCGCTTCCCGGCATGATGCCGAGCATGGCGATGCGGCCGCCGTTCACCATGACATCGAGCATGTCGGTAAACGCTTTCGGGTTCCCGGACATTTCCAGGCCGACGTCAAAGCCTTCCTTCATGTCGAGCTCGCGCATGGCGTCGTGCAAATTCCGCTCGCGAACATCGAGCGCGAGAGTGGCGCCCATCTTCCGGGCAAGATCGAGCCGGTAGGGGTTGATGTCGGTGATCACGACTTTCCGGGCCCCGGCCATCTTCGCGATCGGCACCGCCATGCAACCAATCGGTCCCGCGCCGGTGATGAGGACATCTTCGCCGACGAGATCGAACGCGAGCGCGGTGTGAACGGCGTTCCCGAGCGGGTCCGAACACGAGATCACGTCGAGCGGAATCTTCGGGTCGCACCGCCAGAGATTTGTCTTCGGCACGGAAACATATTCGGCGAATCCACCCGGCCGATTCACCCCGATGCCTTTGGTGTTGGGACAAAGATGCCGGCGGCCGGCCAGGCAATTCCGGCAGTGGCCGCAAACGATGTGGCCTTCCGTCGTGACGAGCTCGCCTTCCTTGAAGTCGTGCACGCCGGCCCCGATTTTTTCGATCACCCCGACGAACTCGTGGCCGATTGTCATTGGCACCGGGATCGTTTTCTGGGCCCAGGCGTCCCAGTTGTAAATGTGAACGTCGGTGCCGCAGATCGAACCTTTCTGGACCCGGATCAACACGTCGTTAGGCCCGATCTCCGGGACGGGGACTTCCTCGAGGTTTAGGCCGGGAGCGCGCTCGCGTTTGACCAGGGCTGGCATCGTTTTGCTCACGGCGTCCAAATTAGTTGAGCGAGAGCGACGCGCAATGCGGTTCTCAACGTGGCCCAGGCATCCTGCCTGTGGGGCAACCGGACATCTTGTCCGGTAACTTGCCCAGTCCGGACAGGCAGGATGCCTATCGGCCCCACAGGCAAGATGCCTGTGCCACAAGTCTTCCGCGCTTGCCTTTGCCGCGGCCATTTCGGATGGTGCGCCAAATGTCCGAGACGCTTGAGCGCGTCGCCGCAAAACCGTCCACGCCGCGCTCTGTTTTTATTTTTCGTTTTGGAAGCACGCTCGTCCTCTGGTCGATCGCGCTCGGCATTATCTTTTCCGGGTACGAACTGGCCTTCTTCGCGCTGATCGGAACGCTGGGGCTTCTCTCGCTCTGGGAGTTTTACGGCATGCTCGACCACAAGCGCCTCCCGAATTTCAAGATCACCGCCATGATCTGCGGCGGCGTCATGCTCTGCGGCAGCTTCTATTATTTCTCCAGGAGCGGTCCCGGGCATTCCTACGATTTCGAGGTCGCGGTCCTGCTCTTTTTCCTTCTGACGGTTTTCGCCCGCCAGATGTTCGACAGTCTTCGGGACGACGCGCCGCTCCGGACGATGGCGTACACGATGTTTGGGCTCCTTTACGTGCTCTGGCTTTACAACTTCATCACGAAGATCGTTTACGTCGTGCCGCGCTCGCCCACCGGCGCGGTGACCGGCCAGTTCTACGTTCTCTATCTCGTCGCGGTCACAAAATTCAGCGACATGGGCGCGTACCTGACCGGCAGTTTGATTGGGCGGCACCCGTTGATTCCGCACATCAGTCCGAAAAAAACCTGGGAAGGTTTTTTCGGCGCGCTCGCTTTCTCGCTCCTGGCCAGCCTGGGTTTGTGGAAACTCATGCCGCTCCATTTGCCGGGAATGAGCCTGACGCACGCGACGGTGCTTGGGCTGTCGCTCGGGTTTGCCGCCGTCATTGGCGACCTCGCGGAATCGATCGTCAAACGCAGCACCGGGGTGAAGGACTCCGGCAGTCTGCTGCCCGGGATCGGCGGCGCGCTCGATCTCGTCGACAGCCTTCTCTTCACCGCGCCGCTCCTCTTTTTCTATCTGCGACTCGTTATTCGGCTGGACTAATTCCCGGCGCGAGAAACGAATCCTTTTCGCATGAAACGAAAACGCGTGGTCGTTTTGGGCGCGACGGGCTCGATTGGGGAGAGCGCGCTCAAGGTCGCGCACGACATTCCGGACCGGATGGAGATCGTCGGCCTCGCCGCGAATCGGAACGCGCCCAAGCTCGCCGAGCAGGCGAATCGCGTCCGGCCAAAAGCCATTTGTCTGGTCGACGAAACGGCGCTGCCGGAACTGCGCGCCGCGCTGAAGTACGAGCCGCAAATTCTGAGCGGCGCGGCTGGCCTGGTCGAGATCGCGTGCCTGGCGGAAGCCGACATGGTGCTGGTCGCGGTGGTCGGGACCGGCGGACTTCAGCCCGCGCTGGCGGCCATCGAAGCGGGGAAAGATCTGGCGGTGGCGAGCAAGGAAATCCTGGTCATGGCCGGCGAGATCGTGATGCGCGAGGCCGAAAAAAAAGGGATCGAAGTGCTGCCGGTCGATAGCGAGCACAACGCGATCTTCCAGTGTCTCGATGGCCGGCAGGACGCGGTCCGGCGTTTGATCCTGACGGCGTCCGGCGGGCCGTTTCGCAATACGCCGGCGGCGGAATTCGAAGGGATCACGGTGGAGCAGGCGTTGAAACATCCGACCTGGAGCATGGGGCCGAAGATCACGATCGATTCGGCGACTCTATTTAATAAGGGGCTGGAGATGATCGAGGCGCACTGGTTGTTTGGGGTGGAGATGAAACGGGTCGAGGTCGTGATCCATCCGCAGAGCATCGTCCACTCGATGGTCGAATTCAGCGACGCGTCGGTCCTGGCCCAGCTCAGCCATTCCGACATGTGCTTTCCGATTCAATACGCGGTGACCTGGCCGGAGCGGGTTTCGAATTCGCTGCCGCCGCTCGATTTCGGCAAACTGCGCCAGCTCGAATTCGCGACCCCGCGCTACGACGATTTTCCGGCGCTGAACCTGGCGCGGCGCGCGGGCGAGGAAGGGGGAACGCTGCCGGCCGTTTTGAACGCGGCCAACGAAGTAGCGGTCTCAGCGTTTCTTGATCGCAAGATTTCCTTTCCGCGGATCTGGCAGACAGTCGGCGCCGTCATGGACCGACATGTCAACGTTGCGCACCCCGATCTGGATGCCATATTGCGCGCCGATCAATGGGCCCGGGCGGAGGCGGCAAAGGTCGGCGCCGGTAAAAAGGATGAAACACAGATCAGAAGTTAGCGTCTAACCAGCAGACCTTATGTTCGGCCACATTCTGCGCGTCATTTTCATCCTCCTCGAGGTCGTCCTTCTCTTTAACCTGCTCATCGTCGTCCACGAGCTGGGGCATTTCCTGGCCGCCCGCTGGCGCGGATTGTACATCGAGGGGTTCGGCGTCTGGTTCGGAAAACCGATCTGGAAAAAGACGATCAACGGCGTCCAGTACTCGTTAGGCTCGCTCCCCTTCGGCGGGTTCGTGAAACTCCCGCAGCTTGCGCCCATGGACATGATCGAGGGCAAGGCCGATCTCGATCGCGCGGTGTTGCCGAAAATTTCCGCGCTCGACAAGGTGATCGTGGCGATCGCCGGCCCGCTCTTCAGCGTTCTCCTCGCGCTCGTCTTCGCCTGCATCGTCTGGGCAGTCGGCCATCCGGTGAGCGAATCCGACCTCACGACCGTCGTCGGTTACGTGCAACAGGATTCACCCGCGGCGAAAGGCGGGCTGCAGCCGGGCGACAAGATTCTGGAAGTCGACGGCCGCCACGTCTCGCGCTTTTTCGGAATGAACGACAGCGTCGTCTGGAACGTCGTCCGCAGTGAAGGCCCGACGATTCCGTTCAAGGTGGAGCGCGACGGAAAAATCGAAACGCTCGACGTGGTGCCGGCGATCGCCGAGACGAGCGGATGGCGGCGCAAGAGCACGCGGCAGGTCGGGATTCAACCGGCGGTAACGCCGCTCGTGGACAGCGTCGAGAAAGATTCGCCGGCGGAGAAAGCGGGGATCAGGACCGGCGACATTGTTACGGCCGTGAACGGAAAGCGGATCTACAACGCCTTGAGCCTGGTGGATGAAATCGAGAAGCATCCCGGCGATGAGCTGACGCTCGATGTCCGGCGCAGCGCGGAAACGTTGCAGTTGAAAATGCGCCCGGTGCCGATGGAATCGAAAGGCGTCACCAAAGCCCGGATCGGGATTGGCTGGGAAACCGGCGGGCAACTTTCGCTCTCCCATCCGGATCCGGTCGAGCAGGTTTACAACAGCATCACGAGCACGCTCCAGACGATCGGCGCGGTCGCGTCGCCAAAGTCGGACGTGAAGCTCCAGCACATGAGCGGGCCGGTCATGATCGTGCGCATTTATTACATGCTCTTCGAAGGCGACAACGGCTGGAAACTCGCGCTCTGGTTCAGCGTGATCCTGAACGTGAACCTCGCCATCCTGAACATGCTCCCAATACCGGTCCTGGACGGCGGGCACATTGTTCTCGCGCTCATCGAAGGCGTGCGCCGCAAGCCGGTGAACATGAAAATTCTCGAATGGGTCCAGACCGCGTGCGCGACTCTCATCATCGGCTACATGCTTTACATCAGCTTCTTCGATATCGGCGATTTGTTCGGCAAAAGCGGCGACCGCAAAACGCGGGTGAAAGAATCCCCGGCCAAAGCGCAGTCGAGTCCGTCCCGTTAATTTCGTCCGCGCGCGGGCGCTTGGAATTCTCGGAAAAGCGACGGATGCTAGGCGATGGACCAGGCGATGACGACAACGGCATTCACCCTCGACGGTTACCGCGTGGTAAAAACTTTTGGCGTCGTGCGCGGCATCATCGTCCGGTCGCGCTCGATATTCGGAACGATCGGCGCCGGCCTCCAGACCCTGGTTGGCGGTAACATCTCGATCTTCACCGATTTGTGCGAACAGACCCGGCGCGACGCGCTCGACCGGATGCTCGAGCACGCCCGCGCGCTGGGCGCGAACGCGGTCATCGGCCTGCGTTATGACGCGACCGAGATCATGCAGGGCGTAACCGAAGTTCTCTGTTACGGAACGGCGGTCCTGGTCGAACCGGCGTCGTGAACTACTGCGATAGCCCCTATCGCTACCAGCGCCGCGCGACCCGCGAGGTCATGGTCGGCCGTGTCGGGGTCGGGGGCGCGAACCCGATCCGCGTCCAGTCGATGATCACCTGCGACACGATGGACACCGAGGCGTCGATCGCGCAGACGATCGAACTGGCGGAGGCGGGTTGCGAGATCGTGCGCATCACGGCGCCGACCGTGAAAGACGCCGCCAATCTCGAGCAAATCGTTCGCGGCTTGCGCGAGCGCGGCTGCGAAGTGCCCGTCGTGGCGGACATTCATTTTAAACCCGAAGCCGCCATGGAAGCGGCGAAGTGGGTCGAGAAAGTCCGGATCAATCCCGGGAATTACGCCGACTCGAAGAAGTTCAAGATTCTCGAATACACGGACGAGCAATATGCGGCGGAGCTGGAACGGATCCGGGAGCGCTTCTCGCCCCTGGTGAAACTTTGCAGGGAACTCGGGCGCGCCATGCGCATCGGGACGAACCACGGTTCGCTGTCGGACCGGATCATGAATCGCTACGGCGACACGCCGCTGGGGATGGTGGAAAGCGCGCTGGAATTCGCGCGGATCGCGCGGGACCTGGATTACCACGCCTTTGTCTTCTCGATGAAGTCGAGCAATCCCAAGGTGATGATCAACGCCTATCGCCTGCTGGTGGCGCGGTTGCGCGAGGAAGGAGACGACTGGAATTATCCGATCCACCTCGGAGTGACCGAAGCAGGCGAGGGGGAAGACGCGCGGATCAAGAGCGCGATCGGGATTGGATCGCTCTTGCGGGACGGAATCGGGGACACGATCCGGGTTTCGCTGACGGAGGACAGCATTCACGAGATTCCCGTGGCGAAGGCGCTGGTGGAAATTGCAGGGCAGGCGGTCGCCGCGGCGACCCTGCCGGCGGACGGCAGATGGCAAGCGGAGCGCTTGCCCTATAATCCGTTCGAATATTCGAAGCGGCCGACGGAAACGATCGAGCGCGACGGCGTTCGATTGGGCGGCGAGGAATTGATCCGGGTAGTCGTTAGGCAGGAAAGTTTCGACAAGGTCGCGCACAAGATCGACCGGATGGGCGATTACAAACCGGAGATCGTTTATGAGAAGGCGCGGATTGACGAAGTCGACCCGCGTGACGACGAGGCGCTGGCGCGGCTGAACGCGAACGCGGAAGCGCAACTCGTGACGGTCCGCGATGGAACCGATCTGCCGGTGATCGTGGCGTTTCGTTTGCTCGCGGCAAAGCTCGCCTCCCGTCATCCGATCCTGCTCAAGGACGAACTGAAGAATGACGAAGCACGAATGACGAATGACGAAGGAAGCTCCAATGATCGAATGACGAAAAGCGAATCGGGCTTCGTCATTCCTTCGTCATTCGACATTCGTCATTCGTCATTCCTCGACAACCTCCTGCGTGCGGCCACCAACATCGGCTCCCTTCTCTGCGACGGAATCGGCGACGCGATCCTGGTGCAGGGGGAAGAAGCGCCCGGGCAGGCGTTGCGCCTGAGCTACAATATTCTCCAGGCGGCGGGCTCGCGGATTTTCAAAACCGATTACGTGGCGTGCCCTTCCTGCGGCCGGACGTTGTTCAATCTCCAGACCACGACGGCGCGGATAAAAGAGAAAACGTTGCACCTCAAAGGGGTGAAGATCGCGATCATGGGCTGCATCGTGAACGGCCCGGGCGAAATGGCGGACGCCGATTTCGGATACGTCGGCGGGGCGCCGGGCAAAGTGAATCTGTATGTCGGCAAAACGGCGGTGAAGTTCAACATTCCCGAAGCCGAAGCGGTCGAACGCCTGCAGGATTTGATTCGCGAACATGGCAAGTGGGTCGACCCGGCGCCGGTCCTGGCCGAAACCCCATCATAAAACAGGGATTGCCGAAACCGGACTGATACGGTAGCGAGAACGGACAATCAGACGCCTCAATGAAAAAACTTACGCTCGCTCTCGCCCTCGCCACGCTCCTTCTCGGTGCAGCCTGCTCAAAGCAAAAATCGACGGTCCAGGAGCCGACTCCGGCACCGAACACGGAAGAAATGAAGTCCCGGGTGGAAGCCCAACAGAACGCAATCAAGAACGCTTCCGATCAGCTCCAGCTCCGGCAGGCCGCGGCTAGTCCGACGCCGACCGCGACGGCTCCGTAAGGAAAGCCTTTGGTCGGGGCAAAAAAGGCTTGCCTTGGTTAAGTAATTTGCAGAAAAAGGTCGGGACCGCGCGGTCTCGATCACCGAACGTGCGCAATGGTTTCCGGCAGACGTTGCGAGCCCCGAAACCGTGGTCGATTTAAGGAAACGCACTCCGTCATGTTGAATTTTACCGCGCTGCACTTCCGCTCGTCGGCGTTTGCGCGGGGGCTGCTCATGATTCTGGCCCTGGCCACAAGCGGCGGCGGCGTGTCGGCCGCGTCGCCGATGCTGCCGACCACTTCAAGTGCGGTCACGGTTTTGCCCCCGGTCAATCTGCGCGAGGTCGCGGAACACGACACGCGGGGACCGTGGCGGCCGGAGGAAAAAGAGATCGAGCCTCCACAGGCGCGGCCCGAATTGCACGGCGGCGTTCTCATTCCCGATCTATCGGCGATCTGGCAAACGCCGCGCCTGCCCAACGCCCCCGGGCTCCAGTCGCCGCCGGTCACGCGCAGTTTCAAATCGGATAGTTTTTTGGGAACGGTGCCGCCCGATACGATGGGCGCGGTGGGCCACGACGCGATCATCACGACGACGAACGAACGAATCATCGTTTATGACCGGTCGGGCGTGGTCTTGAGCAGCGCGAGCATCAACGCGTTCTGGGCGTCCTCTCCCGGTTCGCCGAACCCGAACGTGTTCGATCCCAAAGTGCTTTACGACCGGTTCAATCGCCGGTTCATCCTGGTGGCGGAAGCGAACTCGCAGAGTTTCATTTCGGAAACGCTTATCGCGATCTCGCAGACGTCCGATCCGGCCGGCAGCTATTACCGTTACGTTATCAAGGCCGATCCGAACGCGTTCACGAGCGGCGGGAAATGGGCGGACTACCCGAGCGTCGGCTTCAACAAGAACTGGATCGCGGTCCAGGTAAATCTGTTTGGGTTCGGTTCGATCAGCGGATATCAGGGGCCTGCGCTTTATGTTCTGGATAAGGCGGCAGCCTATAATGGCGCGCCGGGAAATATCCCGACGTTCACCGCTTCGTACGCGACCTGCGTGGCCAGCTCGACCCAGGAAGGCGACCTCGGCTGCGGCCTGGCCATGGCGCCGGCCATCACGGAGGACAACACGACCGACACGCTGTTTTTAACGGAAGATTGGGATTCCACCGCCGGACAACTCCGCTTGAGCAAGATCACCGGAACGCCGTCCGCTCCCGTTCTGACCGTCGGTTTCCAGTTTCCGCAGGCGCCGAATTCGTGGCGTTTCGATTCTCCGACCATCGGCACGAGCGGCGGCTACGTCTTGCAACGGAAGCAGGACGACTACGGGCCCGCCGACAATCGAGTCGCGACGAGCGACACGCGCATCCAGAACGCGGTCCTGCGCAATGGTTCGCTCTGGGCCGTGCAGCACGTCTTGCTGCCGACGGTCCCGACCGCAGCCGGCACGGAAGCGAACACGCCTGCGAACCCCGACAATCATACCGCGATCCAGTGGTGGCAGATCGATCCTTTGCTGGCGAATCCCGCGGCCGGCACGCCGCCTTTGCAGTGGGCGCGGATTGAAGATCCTGCCGCTGACAATTGCCACGATGGGGACCGCGGCACTCGCGCGGGCTGTATTCCCCATGGCGAATTCTTTTCCTTCCCGACCATCAGCGTCAATGCGAGCAACGACGTCCTGATCGGTTACTCCCGCTTCTCCGAAGTCACGCTGCCGAAGAGCTCCTACTCATTTCGCGCGGCCGGCGATCCGCCCAACACGATGCGGGATTCGCAGACGTTCCGGGAAGGCGTCGCCAGTTACGCGCTCAGCGGGACCGGCGCTTTCAAGATCCGCTGGGGCGATTTCAGCGCGACGATGGTGGATCCAATTAACGACAACGATTTCTGGACCATCCAGGAATACGCCGATTTCAAACGCGAAATCTTTCCGAACCAGTTCTCGGATGGTTGGGCAACGTCCTGGGCGCTGGTGCAACCGGCCTCGACCACTTCAGTCTCCGGCGATCTGATCATTAGCGAATTCCGGTTTAGCGGACCGGCGGGAGCCCGGGACGAATTCGTCGAACTCTATAACCCGTCGTCGGGTCCGCTCACCGTTCGCTCGATCGATGGCTCGACCGGCTGGGCGCTGGCCGCGAGCGCCGACGGCACGACGTTCACGCCGCTGGCGGCGATTCCGAACGGCACCACGATCCCGTCGCATGGGCATTATCTCCTGACGAATCGCGCGGCCATGGCTGGGGCTTCGCCTTACAGCCTCGACCCGTATCCAAACATGCAGCTGCGACCGTCGGACGCGGACGCGATGTGGACGCCGGACATCGCGCAGAACGGCGGCGTCGCCCTTTTCCGGACGGCTAATCCCGCCAACTTTGGGGTGAGCACGCGAATCGACTCAGCGGGTTTCGCCGGCATCGCGCCGGGGTTGTTCAAGGAAGGCGCGGGGATTCCGAATCTCGCCGGCGCGCCCACGGGGCAGATGTCGTTTGTGCGCTCGCTGGTGGGTGGCGCGCCGCAGGACACGCAGGCGAACGAAAACGATTTCGTTTTGGTCGATCCGGCAGCCGAGACGCTCGGAGCACAGCCGATCCTGGGCGCCGCCGGGCCGGAGGATTTGCAGAGTCCGATCCATAGCGTCGGGGACAATCTGAGCGTGGCGCTGCTCGATCCGGCGGCGGGCGATCTCAGCGCGCCGAATCTTGTTTACGACAGCGCTTCCGATCCCGGGAACAACAGCCCGTCGGGCACGATTACCATTCGCCGCCGGTTCATGAACCATACCGGCAGGCCGATCACGCGTTTGCGTTTCCGGCTGGCGGATATCACCACGGCCGGGTCGCCCGGCGCAGGTCCGGCCCAGGCCGATCTGCGCGCCAGGACGCCGGCCGGGCCGGAAACGATTTCGCTGATTGGAGGCGGCACGGTTATCGTGCAACCGGCGACGCTCGAGATCCCGCCTGCGCAATCCAGGGGCGGCGGGTTAGGTTCGAGTCTTGGCGCGGTCTCGATAACGCTGGCCAATCCGCTGCCGGATGGCGCCGAAGTTCCGCTCAGTTTCCTTTTCGGAGTAGCGAAGGAAGGTCTTTATCACTTCACCTTGATGGCGGAGGCCTTGCCCGGTGCTTCGACGTTGCTGACCGCAAACGGCTGCGCCGGTTCTGTGACAACCTGCGGCGCGATCCCGTCCCTCTCCGTGGATGACGTTACCATTGTAGAAGGGAACGGCGGTTCCAAGAATGCCGTTTTCACGGTTAGCTTGTCACCGGTAAGTCAGAATCCTGTTACGGTGAATTTCGCGACCGCCGATGGGACTGCTACTTCCGCTGATAACGATTACGTCCCAGTCAGCGGCAGTCTTACTTTTGTTCCAGGAGAAACCACGAAGTCGATTGCCGTTGCCGTAGTCGGCGATACCAGACCGGAAACTAACGAGACCTTCTCGGTCAATCTCACCAGTCCGGTCAACGCCATGTTTGGCAAGCGCACAGGACAAGGAACCATAACTAACGACGATCACGCCACGCCGGGCATCAGTAACCAGGTTGCTTCAGCTAACATCTTGTTAGGCGAATCCACTTCAGACACAGCTACCCTGAGTGGAGGATTCATTCCCGCCGGCTCAATAACCTTTAGCCTTTACGGGCCTGATAACAGCAGTTGCGGCGGCGCCCCTGTCTTTACTTCAGTGCGTAACGTCAATGATAACGGCGACTATGTTTCCCCCTCTTACACGCCGACGGCCGCCGGCCTCTACCGCTGGGTCGCCAGTTATAGTGGAGACCTGGCTAACAACGCGGTGGCAACCTCATGTAACGACTCGAATGCGTCAGTCCAGGTAGTCGTTCCTCCGGCGCAACTGGTAAACGTCTCCACTCGCGCCCGGATCGAGAGCGGGGCGAACAGTTCGGTCATAGGCGGATTCATTATTACGGGGAATGCGCCCAAGAAGGTAATCGTTCGCGGGCTCGGACCTACTCTGCAAAACCACGGTATAACTGACTACCTGGCTAATCCTACCCTCGAGTTACATTCTTCCACGGAGCCCACAGTGTTTAACCAGGACTGGAGCGATACTCAGCAAGCGGCGATCGTCGCGACTGGCCTGGCTCCGTCGTTCAGCGTCGAGTCGGCCATCGTCGCCACGCTGGCGCCCGGCAATTACACTGCGATCCTAAGTGGTCTGAACGGCGGAACCGGGCTGGGTCTCATCGAAGTCTATGACCTCGACGGGCCGGGCGCGTCCAAACTGGCGAATTTGAGCACGCGCGCTTCGGTGAACACCAACGCGAATGTTCTCATCGGCGGTTTCGTTTTGCGCGGTGAGGGCGGTGCCAGGCAAATTGTCATTCGCGCTCTAGGTCCGTCCCTCGCTGGGTTTGGCATCGCCGATTTTCTTCCGGACCCGACGGCGGAATTACGGAACGCCGACGGCACGCTGCTGATTTCCGACGATGACTGGCAGGACGATTCGGCGCAGGCGAACTCGGTGGCCGCCGCCGGCCTGGCGCCGAAAAATGAGAAGGAAGCGGCCTTGATCAAAACGCTCGGACCCGGCGCCTACACGGCGATCGTGCAAAGAAAAGCCGGAACGCCCTCTGGGGTGGGGCTGGTTGAGATCTACGATGTTCCCTGACGTTTTGTGAGATGACGAAAATGTCATCTAAAAATGTCTTGCCTAAAAATCGCCCGCCAGAGAAAACAGCCTTCGCGTGGCAGTTTTTACTCAAAGCATAAACCGCCTGCACCCTGTCGGATCATCCATCAATTAAATCGGAGTTCATCCATGTTTCGTAATTACAAAAAACTCGTACCAGTCGCTATTGTGGCTGTCGTCGGGGCCGCGGTTTTCGCGATGCCCGGTGAGGCCCAGCAAAAAAATCCAAGGACGGCCGCAGCTCCGTCCGCCACCAAGAATGATCCGCACGTAAAGGGACCGGAGCCCCAATGGGGCTCGCCGGTCGCCTTCGCCATAAGCGACGCGGTTCGCGACATGCCCGACGCCAAGCTCAGTGATTCGGCGGGCACGGATACAGAAATTTCCGGCGAAGAGAAAAACCCGGAAAACGTCATGGACAATAAGGCCGAGAAGATGGACGCGTCGGGAAATCCGCTCGCGTCCGCCGACGGCGCGCTGCAGGGAGCCAAGGTGATCCTCTCGGAAGCGCCTTCGCCCCCGTCGCTCACGTTTGATGGCTTGGCCGACACGGATAACACCATCGCCGGCGCTGGCATCGTCGCTCCTTCGGACCAAAATTTGGATGTGGGCCCGAATGACGTCGTCCAGACCGTCAACAGCTGCTTCCGGATTTGGGACAAGAACGGCAACGCGAAAACCGCGCCGAAATTGATGAGCAGCCTGTTCAAGAAAATGGGCGGCGTTTGCGCCACCCAGGATCACGGCGATCCAGTCGTCCTTTATGATCGCATGGCGAACCGCTGGTTCTTGACTCAGTTCTCCTGGGTCAACGTCGCCACCGGTCCGTTCCACCAGTGCGTCGCGGTTTCCGCGACCAGCGACCCGCAGGGCGCTTACTTCACCTACGATTTCCGCACGCCCGGCGACCTCATCTTCCCGGATTACGGAAAGTTCGGCGTCTGGCCTGACGCGTATTACATGACCGTCAATCAGTTCGTTGAACCGGCCCAGACCTTCAACGGCGGCGGCTGGTATGCCTTGGAACGCGCGAAGATGCTGATCGGCGATCCGACGGCGAAATTCATTTATTTCGATCAAAACCTGACCGTCCATCCGGAAGGTGTGAACTCGACCATCCCTGGAAATCAAAACGGCCTGGAAGCGCCGCCCGCGGGAGCGCCGAACGTTTTCTGTTACCTGATCTCGGATGAGTTTGAAGATCCGGGCTTCAATATTGATGCGATCAAGATGTATAACTTCCACGCGGACTTTGCCACGCCGGCTAACTCTACGTTGCTGGAGCGCCCGGAAAGCCCACTGGTCGTGGCTCCGTTCGATCCCCGCGCCCCCGGCTCGGGTCGCGGCGCCAAACAGCCGCCGCCGGCAACGAACGCGGACGCGCTGGACGTCATCCGTTATCACCTGATGTATCCGTTGCAGTACCGCAATCGCGCCGGGGTTGAATCACTGGTAGCGAGCACGACGGTGAACGTCAGCGGTGTGAACCCAACAACGGTTCCGACCTACCAGGCCGGTGTGCGTTATTTCGAATTGCACAAGACCACGCCAAATGGAGCGTACTTCGTTTACGACAACGCCACTTTCTCGCCGGAAGCAGGCCAGCCTGCCCTCGGTCTGAACCGCTTCCTGCCAAGTGCGGCCCTGGATAACAAGGGCAACCTGGCGGTCAGCTACAGCGTTTCGAGCACGACGGTCTTCCCATCGATCCGGTATGCGGGCCGTGACTTCAACGGCATCTCGGGTCTGGCGAATGAGCAGACACTGTTCAACGGAACTGGCTCGCAAATCGCGACCACGAACAATCGCTGGGGCGACTATCAATCGGTGATGGTCGATCCTACGGACGATTGTACGTTCTGGACCAACAACCAGTATTACGCGGTTAGCAGCGGCTTTAACTGGAGAACCCGTATCGGGCGCTTCAAGTTCCCAAGCTGCACGCCGCCCGCGCAGGGCACCCTCTCGGGGACCATCACTGCGTGTGACGGAGGCGCTCCGATCGCAGGCGCGATGGTGCAAGTGTCCAACGGATTCTCCACCACGACGCTGGCCAATGGCACTTATACGCTTCAGTTGGCGCCCGGGACCTACACGGTCACCATCAGCAATGGCGCTCGCAATTGTACCGCCGTTGGTCCGTTCACCGTGACCATCACGGATGCGGGAACGGTTACCCAAAACGCGTGCCTGGCGGGAACGGCGAGAATCGTCGTCGACCCGGCCTTCGCAGGAGATGCGACGGTGGCAACGATTACGGGCGGAAATGGCAACGGCTTCTTCGATCCGAACGAATGTAACAACGTTGTCGTGACCGCGAAGAACCTCGGCTGCGCGCCCGGCAAAGCGATCAAGGCCACGTTGAGCACCAACACGCCTGGCGTTGTGGTTACTCAGCCGAATTCGACTTATCCGGACATGAACGTCGACGCGACCGCAGGGAACGCGCCCCCATTCAAGGTGAGCACTGCGCCGAACTTCGCGTGCGGCACGCCGATCCAGTTTACTCTGGTTACGACCTACACGGGCGGCACCAGCACATCGACCTTCTCGATCAACACCTGTGGCCCGACGCCGCCGTTACCAACGACGACGCAGGCTGGCAGCATTGACCCGACCGATCTCAAGACGGTCAGTGGTCGCCTCGGTCGTGACGGTGTCACCAGCACCTGCGCAGGCCCGAAGGGTTGCCCAGGAGCTCTCGCAGGGTCACCGGCGCAACGCTCTTACGATCAGCTCCTCTTCCCGAACGTGGGTGGAGCTCCGGCTTGCGTGACCATCACGCTCACCTCGGCTGGTGGAGTTAACCTGATCGCGGCCGCTTACGCCAACGCGTTTAATCCGGCAGACTTCTGCCAGAATTACCTTGGCGATCCAGGCGGCAGCGCTAACGGAGCCGTCTCCTGGCAGGTGACGATACCGCCCTTCACTCAACTCGCTGTAGCGGTCATGGAAGTGAACCCGGGAACGGCGGCCACTCCTTACACCGTGAGCGTATCGGGCCTTCAACAGGCGCCGGCGGCCGGCGGTGGAGTGTGCGCAGCTAACCTGTCGACTCAGGTCAATGCCACCACGGTTGCACCAGGACAGTCCGTCTTCGATACCGCGACCATCAGCGGCGCCATCAATCCGGGAGGCACGATTACCTTCCGCCTGTTCGGACCGAATAATGCCACCTGCTCGGGACCGGCGATCTTCACGTCCATCCAGAGCGTGACCGGGAACGGAAGTTACTCTTCCACCTCGTTCGCGCCGACGGCTCCTGGCACGTATAACTGGACTGCGGCCTACAGTGGTGACGGAACCAACCCTGCCGTGGCTTCGGCCTGCGGTGATGCGAATGAGACCTTCACTGTCGCAGCCCCGTCGCCAACACCGACGCCGACCGCTACTCCGACGCAGTTGCAGAACGTGTCGACCCGCGCTCGCGTGGAGAGTGGTTCCGGCAACGAGATCATCGGTGGCTTCATTGTCACTGGAACGGGCACCAAGGACGTGATCATTCGCGGCCTCGGACCTTCGTTGCAGGCCATGGGTATCACCGACTACCTGGTTAACCCGACGCTGGAATTGCATCCTCCGAGCGGACCGGTTGTGTTCAACCAGGACTGGAAGGATACACAGCAGGCTCAGATCAAGGCGACCGGCATCCCGCCGTTGTATGACGTGGAATCCGCGATTTTCGCTACGGTCTCGCCCGGCGCCTACACCGTGATCCTCAGGGGTCTCAGCGGTGGCACAGGCCTGGGCTTGATCGAAATCTACGACCTGCAACCCGGCGGAACCGCCAAATTGGGCAACCTCAGCACGCGCGCCTCGGTGAAAACCGGGCCTAACGTGATGATTGGTGGCTTCATTACCGGCGGCGGCAACGCCAACATCGTGGTCCGCGCTCTCGGCCCATCGCTGACCGGGGCCGGCGTGGCAAACGCACTGCCGGATCCGACTCTGGAGCTGCGCGACGGCGACGGAAACCTGATCCTGGCGAACGACGACTGGCAGGATAACGCCGCTCAGGCGGCGGCTCTCACTGCCGCCGGCATGGCGCCGCCGAACCCGAAGGAGTCTGCGGTAATCAAGACGTTACCGCCGGGCGCTTACACGGCGATCGTCCAAGGCAAGAATGGAACGTCCAACGGGGTGGGTCTGGTAGAAATCTACAACCTCCCGTAAGGCACCGCTAGGAGTCTAGGAATTCGAGCAGCTCCACTGCGAAAGCGGTGGAGCTGCTTCGTTTTCAAGATCAGTTGGCGCGGGCAATAAACCCGCCTAATGGTAGCTCGCGTCCCGCTGCCCGCATGAAACGTTACCTGCCCTTCATCCTTATCGCGGCTGTTTTGCTCGTCGCCATCGGGGCCGGCGTAATTTTCTTTCAGCATCGCAAGCAGTCGCGCCCGACAGTGGCTGTCTCCACGTTTGGCCGGCCCGGGGCCGAGCCGCCGCACCTTCGCGGCTCGCTGGACGCGCCCGTGCAGTTGGAAGAATTTGGCGACTTCGAATGTGAGCCCTGCTCGATGCTGTGGCCGATCCTGACCGATATCGAGCAGGAGTATGGTGAGCGCCTCGCCGTCATTTTCCGCCAGCATCCACTTTCGAATCATCGCAACGCCCTGGCCGCGGCGCGCGCGGCCGAAGCCGCCGGTCTGCAGAATCGTTTTTGGGAAATGCACGATTCACTTTATCGAAATCGCGCCGTCTGGGTCCCCGCGCTCGATCCGCGTCCTTACTTCGAGGCTTACGCGGGCTACCTTGGGCTCGACCTCACGCGGTTCAAACGCGATCTCGAGGGACCGGAAGTCGCGAAACGAATCGCCGCCGACCAGGACCGCGGCGCGTCGCTCAAAGTCGATCGCACGCCGGTCATTTTCATCAACGGACAGCTCATGCCCTTCACGAACTGGCCCGATGAAGACATTCGCAAAACGATCGATGCCGCGCTCAACAACAAGAAGTGATTTCCTTTGGCGGTTCGCGCGTTTGTTGTGCAGCTGAGGCGGTGGGATATTGTGCGCCATGCCGGATCTTCGTTTTGTGGGCGCTGCCGTCCTGTACAGTTGCATGGCGCAATTCGCCGTCGCGAAAACCGCTACCGAGATGAGTGGTGACGCAGGGATAGAGGGCGTGATTCGAGTGGGCCCAACCCGGGGCGGTCCGTCCCGGCCCGGGATCTCGGATTCGAGGCCGCTCACAAAGACAACCTTCATCGTGACGAAGGATGATCGCGTGGCCGGTTCCTTTACCACCGACGACGAGGGAAAGTTTCATGTTTCGCTCCCTCCTGGCCATTACATCATCGCCACGCGCGAGCGCGCCGGCAAACTCGGCAGCTACGGTCCGTTCGAGGTCGACTTGGTGGCCGGCCAGATCAAGAAGGTGCAATGGATGTGCGATACCGGAATGCGGTAACGTCGAAAGATCCTGTCGAATGAAACTATTGATCCTTGCCTTGTTGTCGTTAGGCGCAATCGCGCTGCCAGCCGTCGCGGCGCCGGAAAAAGAAGCTGATTCCAGGAAGGCGGCGGAAGAGAAGAAAGAGCAGGGCGCGTCGAAAGCCGTCGATGCCAGGACGAAAAAAGAAATCCAGGCGATGGAGGATCGACTGCGGGCAGCCTTCGAGAAATGTAACGAAAGAGACCTCGATCAACTTCTCGCCGATTACTTCGCAGATTCCGTGGAGGGTCGCGAACAGGCGACCAACAAGGCTGGCATGATCGCGCGATGCAAGGCCGGCAAAGTATTTTTCCTCGCGCTCGGCGAAGAAAAAGAGCTGAGCCGCAGCGCCGAGGTCGTCACCATTCGCGGGGTGGCCGCAGCGCCCGAAAATAAAATCCAGACGGATGACGTGGAGCGGCCGAAGGCTTTTCGCGTCCGGCGTCTTTGGGCAAAGAAAAATGGAAAGTGGCTTCTCATCCTCCAGGAGCGCGCTCCGATCGAGGAAGAAGAGCGGGAGAAATCCCGGGAACAGTCGAAATAATCGAATTTTTTTGGTAACGGAAATCGGCGCACCAGGTTGCGCCAGGGGAGCTAATTCCACCCCCTCAACGGTTTAATTGGTTTGGGCCGCTGCCCCCGCCCGCACGGGCAGGGCGCCCGGCAATCTGCATCCGGATGCGCGGCAGAAGCCGATTTAGAGAAGTGGCGGGTTTGTGAGGGTCACAAATCCAAAAGGACAAATCTCTATGATGAAAACCCGCTCTTCTCAATCGGCACACATTAGTGCGCGTCTGGTCATCGCATCTCTCCTTTTCCTTACGGCTGGGATGCTCACGTTGTTGGTTTTCGCCGGCACCCAGCAACAAGACAACGGCAAACGCTGGCTCACCCGCGTCGCATCTACGCTCGGAATCCGATCCGCCGGTAGCGGCGGTGGCGCGGTCAAACGAGACAAGGATCAGCCTGAGCAAGGCCAAGTTTCCCAGTCGACCGGGCCGAGAGTTCCCTATAGCGGCCCGCCGGTCGATCTGACGCCGGTTCAGGCGGTGCGCAGCGGGAAGCTCCGTGACATGACGCCGATTAATCCGGACACGGTCGCGAAGAATTATGTTCTCGAACCGATCCCGCCCAAGCTCCCGGCGCAAAGTAGCGGCGCGCAAGGACCGATGCAGACCGAGATGGGACCGCTCGCGTCCGCGCCGACTCCGACGGGCGTCAACTTCGAGGGAGTCGGTGTGGGACTCGCGGCCTTCAGTCCCTCCAGTAATCCGCCGGACGTGAACGGCCGCGTCGGCGCGACGCAATACGTGCAGTGGAACAACACGAGCTTCGCGGTGTTCAACAAAACCACTGGGGCTTTGCAGTACGGCCCCGCCGCGGGCAACACCCTCTTCCAAGCGCTGGGCGGCGTCTGCGCATCTCACAACGATGGCGACCCGGTCGTCTCTTACGACATACTCGCCGGCCGCTGGGTCCTTTCGCAGTTCGTAGTCGGCGGACCAGCCGGCAGCTATTCGCACCAGTGCTTCGCCGTTTCTACGACCTCCGACGCGACCGGGGAATATTATCTGTACGACTTCGTGACCGACCCAACAAACTTCGTCGATTACCCGCACACCGGGGTATGGCCGGATGGATACTACATGGCCTCCCACGTGTTCACGGCGGGACCAATCGAAGTGCCGGCCGCGGTCCCCGGCGTATTCATCACCGCTCGCGTTTACGCGTTCGAACGGGACAAAATGGTCGATGGCCTCCCGGCCCGGATGCAAAGCGTGGATTATGATCAGGAATACGGACTCCTCGTTGCGGACCTCGACAGTTTGACTCTTCCACCGGCCGGGGCGGCAGAGTTTGTTATTGCCCCGGGAACGGCGCTCACCGACACGACAGAAACGAGCCGGGTAAAGGTGACCTGGGACCCCACGCCAACCATCGTGCGCATACAGGGCGCGACCCTCCTGCAAGGCCTTGGCAGTCCCCCCTGCATTAGCGGCGCCAACTCTCCGGCTCGCGATTGCGTTCCGCAGCCTCCTCCGGCGGTTCCGACCGACTACCTCGACAACATCAGCAACCATTACATGTATCGATTGGCTTACCGCAACAACGGGACGGCAGCTGTCCCGCAGGAATCGCTCGTTGTCAGTGGTCCGAGTTCGGGTAGCGATAGCTCACATGGCGCGGTGGAATGGTTCGAGTTCCGGAACGCGGGCGGCACGACGAGCCAGCCGACAATTTTCCAAACCGGAACGTACGATCCGGACACGAACTATCGTTGGTTACCGTCGATTGCGATGGACCGGGCGGGCAACATCGCGCTCGGCTACAGTAAGTCGAGCACGACGGTCAAGCCGGGTATCTACATCACGGGCCGGCTTGCTACGGATGCCGTCAACACGATGGGAGCGGAGCTGGAACTGCGGGCAGGCATTGGCTCCCAAATAGGCGCCTCCGCTGGAAATCGCTGGGGCGACTACAGCGCGATGACCATCGATCCGATCGACCAATGCACTTTCTATTATACGAATGAGTACCTAAAGACTGACGGGGCGTTCAACTGGTCGACCCGTATCGCCAGCTACAAGTTCCCCTCCTGCATCTCCGCCGCGAGTGCCTACGGAGTGGTCACTGGCACAATCACGTCCGCCGAAACAGGTGCTCCGATTTCCGGCGTAAGGGTCGCCTTGAGCAACGATTACGCCGGGGCGAGTGACGCGAACGGCGTCTACACCATCCTCGTTCCTGCCGGCACCTACACTGCGACCGCAGCCGACGCGGCCCGCAACTGCACCGCGGCATCGCCGGTATCGGCGACGGTTTCCCCGCCGGGAGGCGGAACCGTTACGCAAAACTTCGTCATGACAGGCACGTCGAAACTCGAGGCGGACGGCTTCACCGCCGACGATTCGCTGGGGAACAACAACCACATTGTAAACCGCAACGAATGCGTGAACCTGAATCTCGGCATCAAGAACAACGGCTGCGCGAGAGTGACCGGCATTTCGGCCAAGCTTACTACCACGACCCCTGGCGTCACGATCGTGGACGCGAATTCCAATTATTCAGACAAGGCGATCGACGAGAGCGGCACCAACGTCACGCCGTTCAAGATATCGCTCGCGAACACCTTCAGCTGCGGCACCCCGATAGCCCTTTCGCTCCAGCTTACCTACGCGGGCGGGACCAAGACGCTGTCCTACACCGTCCCGACCTGCGCTGGCGGTGCAAATCAACCGATCCCGACCAGCCAGCTGACCACCAGTGATTCAACCCAGCAGGATCGAATTGGCCGCGACGGCTTCCCGAGCACCTGCTCTGGCAAGGCCAGCCCCGGTGGCGGTTTCGCAGGGAACCACTGGTACAAGACCTTTACCTTCACGAATACAAGCGGCGCTCCCCGGTGTTATACGGTGACGCTCAACGCAGCGCTCAACGGCCCGGGTGATATCGAGAGTGTCGCCTACGACCAGACCTACGACCCGACAATGCTCGATGCAAATTACCTGGGCGACACTGGCATCAGCGGCCTCGGGACCACCGTCCAGCAGGCGAGTTACTCGTTCACCGTTCCCGCCGGCCATAACTTCGTCGTGGTCGTAAATACGACCGGCTCGACCACTGCCGGAACGATAGCTTCCTCACCGTTCAGCGGCTCAGTCTCCGGCTTCATCAATAACACTCCCGGACCTGGCGTCTGCCCCGGAATTCCGAACGCGACTCCGACTGCGACAGCTACACCCACCGCCACGGCCACCGCCACGCCGGCGGCAACGGCGACCGCAACTGCGACACCTGTGGCAACCGCAACCGCCACGCCTGTGGCAACCGCGACAGCAACTCCCGCCGCCACCGCGACTGCTACGCCTGTGGCCACCGCCACCGCAACGCCTGTCGCAACCGCGACTGCCACGCCCAGTGCAACGGCAACCGCAACCCCGACCGCCACGCCGCCGACGCAGGCCGTCAACCTGTCGACCCGGATGCGCGTGGATACCGGCGACAACGCGGGCATTGGCGGCTTCATCATCACAGGGAACGTTTCCAAACGCGTGATCATCCGCGGGCTCGGGCCGTCGTTGACCAAGTTTGGGTTCACGCCCGGAGAACTGCTGGCCGATCCCACTCTTGAACTGCACGGTCCTGCCGGCTTCACGACGGTGTCGAACAACGACTGGCGAGATACCCAGCAGGGTTCGATCAGTGCGAGCGGCCTCGCGCCGACCGATAATGCGGAATCAGCGATCGACGCCACCCTGGCGCCCGGCGCCTACACGGCGATCCTGCGCGGGAACGGGAGCGGAGTGGGGATCGGGCTGGTGGAAGTTTACGATCTGAGCATTAGCTCATCGAAGCTGGCGAACTTGAGCACGCGGGCGTTCGTGCGAACGGGGAATAACGTCGTGATCGGCGGGTTCACCCTGGGCAACAACGGCGGGAACGACCGGATCGTGATCCGTGGGTTGGGGCCAAGCCTGAGTGGGTTCGGCATCTCCAACCCGCTCCAGGATCCAACGCTGGAATTGCGCGACCGCGATGGAACGGTGCTCAAGTCGAACAACGATTGGGCGGACGACTCGGCGCAGGCGACGGAGATTAGCGGTGCGGGACTGGCGCCGACGAAGCCGAAAGAATCGGCGATCGCGATCGCGCTGCCGTCGGGCGCGTACACGGCGATTCTGGCCGGATTCAACGGCGGCGAGGGCGTCGGGACCGTCGAAATTTACGATCGCGGCCCGTAGGTTCATTGCTTCCGATTAGTGCTCGATGGCGGGTGGGCGATTGGCGTCGCCGCCTTGTTTCGCGCCTCGAAACCCACCGCCATAGGCAGGGCGCGTTCCGATCCGATGCCCACGGTGGGTAAAGCATAGCTGCTCCTGCAGTTTTTTCTTCGGCACGGGCGTTTCCTTCTTGCTTGAATGTCGTTCACAGCTCACGATTCGCGCCGCGACCCCGATCCTCTCTCCTACCTGCAACCTACCTACGCTATGTTACCCATCAGACGAAGTCTCCTTTATTTGTTCCTCGCAACTCGCCTAACTGCCGTTTATCTGCTCGCCGGGGAACCTAATGCTCCGTTCGTCGAGGAACCGGAGGCTCCATTAAACCGTGAACCAGATGCTCCCCTGGCCGACGGACAGGATGCTGCGGTAGCCCGTGAACCAGATGCTCCACTCGTCATTAACCCCGATACTCCCATAGATGGCGACCCTAATGGCCCACCAGTATACGATTCGGCGACGAATTTCCGTTTTACTTTGTCCTATGAGGCCACGACCAGCGCGGGCGTTTACACGATGGACAACAAGCTCATCAAAACTCTTTGGCGGAAGAAACCGCTTTCCCCCGGCACCTACTACAGCACCTGGCGCGGCGATGACGATAATTACGCGGGAGTCCCACGCGGGGCTTACACGTTCAAACTTATAGCCCATAACGTAAGATACGTTTGGGATGGACTGGTCGGCAATACTTCCACCACTGGCTCCGCGATCCAGGGACCAAGCCATCACGCTGGCGCCGGCTTCATTCAAAGTATGGCAGTAGACGGAACGAATGCGTTTTACGCGATGGGCGAACAAGAGGGATTGCCTCCGGTACGACGGTTTAACACCGATTCTCCGCAGGCGGCGACGACTGTCCTGATCGCCAACAGTTCTGTCGGCTTCAGTTATGTAGCTACGGACGGTGTTCGGGTCTATATGGCGAGCAAAGTCGTTCCTAATTACGCATACTCCGATTCTGCCTTCGTCACCGCAACAAATATCTCCGATAACTCACCCGCCTATTTTACCCATGGAACGGAGGTTTGTTATAGAGACGCGTCGGGCCAATGCTCCCCGAGCGATACAAAATACAATGACAGATATCCGAGTTGTATCGATATTTGGGCCGCTCCAACTCCGACACCGACCCCCAGCGCCTCCGGCACTCCCGTTCCAAGTCCAACACCCTATCTCGATGATCCAACGGGTCTGGCGGTGCAGCGAAATGGAAACATCCTGGCGGTCAGCCATGGTGGGCAGAACAAGATCCGTTTGTATGACAAGATAGAGGGAGGCGAGTTGGGCACGATCTGCGTCCCGAACCCCGGAGAATTGGCCATGACGCCCAGTGGCGATCTCTGGGTAATTAGTGGACCGCTCGGGATGAGTGGAACCACCATCCGGCGTTACACCAACCTTTCGTCGATTCCCTTCAATCCCACCTACGTCGCGACGATCAGCTCACCAAGTGTGAGTGCCCCGGTAGCTATTGCGGTCATGCCAGCACGCTCGGCAATGCAATCGCTCCCACCCTTGGATTCGCGTCCGTCAGGGCCCATCATCGGCGGAGGCGACGACACTCCCGGCGACGATTGCAACGTGGCCGAAGTACTCATCGTAGCCGATGGCGGTACGTCCCAGTCTCTCAAGGCTTTCCGCTACCACGCTAGCGATAACTCAACGCCGCAATGCTGGACTTATCCTGAGACCCCCGGCGGCTATGCCACCGGCGGACCGGATGTTACCTACGATAAGTTTCAATTTCAGGTTGGGAATCGTGCCAACCCGGTTTTCCGAACGGCGTTGGCCGCCACCGCGGACTCGATCTGGGTAGGGGATGGCGCTACCAGCCGTTTGCTCCATTTGAATGGCGCGGACAGGAGCTATGTGGATCACATTATGTTTCTCACCCATAACCTTGGTGGGGTCGCCGATCCGGTAACCCCCACAAGGTTGATCGGCGATGGGTGGCTTGAATTCCAGGTCGATTATACGGCGTCAGACTTGAGCCTGGAAAGTGGTGGCTGGTCTTTGCAAAAGAACTGGGCTGCAGGTGTTCCCAGTAATTTCTTCGGAGGAGCTGACGAAGGTATCCAAGAGGTGACTACCTTGGAAGGCCGAGTTTATGGCACGATCACGGATTTTTCAATCGGCCAACGCAAGATCCTCGTGGAACTACCGAGGGAGCCAAATACTAACCTGAGAATCTGCAAAGACGAGGCGGGTAACGACCTCGTGCTCAAAAATCTGCCGACCGCTGTGGACTATGAATACAGCCCTGATGTGAGCCAGGCTCCATCCTTCGAGAGCGATGGCTCTCTCAGATACGTTAGGATCGCGCCCAACGGCGACGGCAGAGGTCGCGTGACCTGGTATCAAAGAGACCTCATCGGCTTTAACAACCACAACGATCCCATCTGGGGCGATGAACATATGCTGGCGTCGGCGCCCTACGTTAATGAAGATCCTCTCTGTTTAGAGGAACTTCCTTTAAGGCAGACCCGCCACCCGATAACCGCATCCGGCGTCCTGCTAGCATTCGATCCCACATTCCAAGTCAATGGAAGTAAAGTAACGTTTCCTACTCAGGGAGCGACGGTTGATTGGACTCGTTGGAGACATCTGGGCGGCGTTGCTTTGAACCGGAGCGACTGGTCTTGGAAAGGAGCTCTTAGTGTTCCTACCGCACCGTATGGGAGTGTAGGCAGCAGCGACCTGGGCGATTTCGATATTGGAGACAACCCTCAATATGCTGGCTCGCTGGCCATGGCCCAGGGACGCAATGTGGTTTACGGTTATCCCGGAGAATTCTGGAGGACTAAAGAGGCAAGCCAGTGGATGCATTTTTTCGATAACGGACTTTTTGTCGGGCAGTTCGGGACGACACTTGATGCCGGGACTCGCGTCCGGGGTGAGGCACTTCCTGGATTCACCGGCAATTCGTTTTTCCCATCAATGGTCGGAGTAAATGGCAACGCGCCGTCAACGACAGGGGAGACGTACCTTTGGGCCGACGACAAGTCGAGGCATTCCGGGGTAGCTCGCTGGCACCTCGTAGGAGCGAACGCTGTCCAGGAGTTTGTGGGCTCGGGCTATGGGAATGCAGGTGGCGACGAGCCTGTCGATCTCGTCCCCTTGCCGACCTCCTTCCCGACTGGTCTAACTGCTCTCCCGGGTAATGCGCAGGTATCACTTGCCTGGCAGCCTGTAAGCGGCGCCGCGAGTTACGACGTAAAATACTCCGTCGTCAGCGGCGGTCCTTATACCACCCTCGCGTCAGTTTCAGGGACCTCCTACACCATGAGCGGCTTGATGAACGACACGAAATATTTTTTTGCGGTCTCAGTTCACGGTAATCCGACCAATTCTAATCAGGCGACTGCCGTTCCCTTCGATCGGGTCGGCCGCGCTGGGCGGGTTAGGCACACGTCTCCGGATGAGCCGTTCCTTGTTACGAATGGTACTCCCGGCGTCGGTTCCGGTGTCGGCATGAGCAACTTGCCTGCAGCTTTGGGCGACCTCTCTCGGACCAGAGTCGGCACGCTTGGCTATGTAATTTACAATTTCACCGATGACGGCTCGGGCGCCACGTCCCCGGCTTCGTTCACCACGGAGAAGAACCTGGCCCCTGGCATTACGGTGACGCTGGAAGAGGGCTCGGCTTGGGTAAACGTCCCGTTCGTGAAGAATCAATTCGAAATGTGGAAAACCGTGAATCACGTCTCGACTCGTATATTGGGCCATATTTCAGCGATAAGTTCGCGTGCTGGCACGACAGGGTCGATCGATATCAACGTGAACGACAATGCCGTTCATTACCTCACCGTTGTGTCGCCGGCGCACGCTGCCATAGCCCGTGATTTTACGGTGAGCATCACTCCCCAGGTCAACCCAAACACAACAGTTTCCTATACCGAAAGTGACCGCGATGACGAAGCTTACAACCGCATCTTCCAATTCGTTTTCACCGGAAGCATCAAACTGACGATCGAAAACCGCGCGAATGACTCAGCCTGTCTCCAGGGCCTCTTCCTGGACTAGGCAGTGGTACTCCTTCGTGGAATCGACAATCGCGGGTTGTAATCGATCTGTTTCGTGCGATTACGCTCGCGGTTGACGCCAACCGCTGTCGCCTCCATATTCGCGCCCTCCGATATTGTAGGGCGGGCGCTTCGCCCGCCTTCGGCGGCAACCGAAGCGGTTGCCCTACAACTCCGGCCACATGGACAAGATTCGTAACATCGCCATTATTGCGCACGTCGACCACGGCAAGACCACGCTCGTGGATCAATTGCTGCGCCAGTCCGGGACGTTTCGCGCCAACCAGAAAGTCGAGGAACGGATGATGGATTCGATGGACCTCGAGCGCGAGAAGGGGATCACGATCCGCGCGAAGAACGCCGCTTTTCATTGGAACGGATATCGGGTCAACATCGTCGACACGCCCGGCCACGCGGATTTCGGCGGCGAAGTCGAACGCATCATGAAGATGGTCGACGGCGTTTTGCTGGTGGTGGACGCGCACGACGGTCCCCAGGCGCAGACACGTTTCGTTTTGCGCAAAGCGCTCGAGAACAAAGCCAAGCCGATCGTGGTCATCAACAAGGTCGATCGCGAAAACGCCCGCCCGCACAAGGTCCTCGACATGGTGTTCGATCTCTTCGTCGAACTGAAGGCGACCGACGAGCAACTCGATTTTCCGATCGTTTACGCCAGTGCAAAAAATGGATTCGCCATGCGCGAGCTGCACGAAAACAGCGAGGACATGACGCCATTGTTTCAGGCCATCATCGATCATGTGCCTCCGCCGACCATCGCTGACGCGCCTTATTTCCAAATGCTGGTTTCGAACCTGGACTACAGCGATTACCTGGGGAGGATCGCGCTCGGCCGGATCGTGAGCGGGCGCGTGGCGGTCGGCGACTCGATTGTTTGCATCAATCGCGAGGGACGCCGCGAGCGGGCCAACGTCACCGGCATTTTCACCTTCGCCGGCATGGGCCGCGTCGAAGTCCGGCACGCCAGCGCGGGCGATATCATCGGGCTGACTGCGTTCGAAGAAGTTTACATCGGTGAGACCCTGACCGATCGGGAAGAGCGAACTCCGCTCCAGTTCGTCGACATCGATCCGCCCACGATCCGGATGCGCATCCTGGTCAACGACTCGCCGTTCGCCGGACGCGAGGGGAAATTCGTGACCGCGCGGCACGTGCGCGAGCGCCTGATTCGCGAGACGCGCGGCAATGTTTCGCTCCAGGTCAAAGACACCGATTCGGCCGGCGCCTTCGAAATCAATGCCCGCGGCGAAATGCAGATCGCGATCCTCGTCGAGCAGATGAGGCGCGAGGGTTACGAAGTGATGGTCTCGCGTCCCGAGGTCATCTTTAAGCGTGACGATAACGGGAGCTTGCTCGAGCCGATCGAGAATCTTTACGTCGAAGTGCCTAACGAAAACCTGGGCGATGTTCTGCAGTCGATCGCGGCTCGTAAAGGCGAGGTCGTGGCCATGGATCATCACCCGACGCGCGTGTCAGTCGAGGCGATCATTCCGACCCGCGGCTTGATCGGGTTCGAGAGCGATCTGGTTAATCTGACTCGCGGCGAAGGAATCATGAGCCACCTGTTCCGCGAATACGCGCCCTTCAAGGGCGAGCTCGAAGGCAGGAACCGTGGCGTGATGGTGTCGATGGAAGCCGGCGTCAGCAAGGCGTACGCGCTTAACAATATCCAGGCGCGCGGGAAACTTTTCATCGGGCCGCAGGAAGAGATTTATGCGGGCATGATCGTGGGCGAAAACGCGCGCCCGGAAGATCTCCCGGTTAATCCCTGCAAGGCCAAAAACCTGACCAACATGCGCAGCCAGGGCGACGGAAAAGGCATCCAGCTCGAAGCACCGTTGCGGATGACCCTGGAGCGCGCCATCGAATACATCAGCGCCGACGAGTTCGTCGAAGCCACGCCGAAATCGCTCCGTTTGCGCAAACGGATCCTCGACCCGACCGCCCGAAAACGCGCCCAGAACGCAGCCGCGTAGCCCGCGCAATTCGTTGACAAAAACCGCCCGGAACGGTTTAATAATCCCGTTAGTTTGCCTCCTCGATAACCATTCTCTTCGAGGCTCTCCGGTTCCCCAAAAAGAACGCAGGTCTGTCCGGCAACTTCATAGAATTCCCATCGCATGGCGGGACACAGCAAGTGGTCCAAGGTTAAGCACTTCAAAGGTGTGATCGACACGAAGCGCGCGCTGGTCTTTAGCAAGTTCGCGCGCGAAATCACGATTGCGGCCAAGAGCGGCGGCGGCGATCCCGATACGAATGCGCGCCTTCGCAGTGCGATTGTTTCGGCGCGCGCCCAAAGCATGCCGAACGACGCCATCGAACGCGCGATCAAGCGGGGCACGGGCGAGGGGATGGAGGCCCACCATTTCGACGAAATCGTTTATGAAGGCTACGCACCAGGTGGCGTGGCCGTGATCGTCGAGGCCGCGACGGACAACAAGAACCGCACGGCGGCCGAGATTCGCAGCATCTTTAGCCGGAACAACGGGAACCTGGCGAGCAGCGGCAGCGTCTCCTACATGTTTCATAAAAAAGGCCGAATTACCGTGGCGCGCGATTCCATTGGGGAAGACCGGCTTTTTGAGCTGGCCCTGGAAGCTGGGGCGGAGGAGTTGACAACGGAGGAGGAACAGTATGTTATTACCACTTCCCACGACCAGCTCTACGCAGTAGCTGAGGCGCTCAAGAACGGGGGCGTCGCCACCAGTGGGCAGAAGTTTACTTTTATTCCAGATACGACAGTTCCGGTCCATGATGAGGCCGTCGCGCTGCAGATCTTGCGCTTGTGTGACAGCCTCGAAGACGACGACGACGTCCAAAACGTCTATTCCAATCTAGATATTCCCGACGAATTGCTGGCGAAATTGCCGGCCTAAAGAACGCCGCCCGCTTTGAAGGCGGCCGCTGCTCCGGCAGCAAACGAGAATCGATCTCTGTATTTATGAGCGAAGAAAACGACAACCAGCCATCGCCGCAAACCGACACGCAGTCGGACCGTCCGCGGCGTCCACGCCGGCGCTTTCCCCGAAGGCATAATCGAGGGCCCCAGGAACCGCGGGAGAACTTCAACGGGCCTGCGGGTGACCGGGGTGATGGAGGCATCGCGGAAGAGGGCGCGCCGCGAGTGAACGAAGGCGAGCAGCGCGACGAAGGCGCTCCATCGCAAAATGGCGACGTCGATCGCGAGCCGGAGCTCGGCGACGGCATCATCGAGATTTCGGGCAAAGGTTTTGGTTTTCTTCGCGACGCGAAACGGAATTTCGTCCAGACGCCGAACGACATTTTCGTGACGCCGGAAATTGTGCGGCGCTTCGCCTTGCGCGACGGCATGTGGATTTATGGGGAAACGCGGCGCGGCAACCGCGGCCCGCAGTTGACCCGGCTCAACCAAATCAATGGCGACGAGCCGACGAAATATCAGGGACTTCGCCCCTTCGAAGAGCTGACGACGATCAACCCGAACCGGAAGATCAAGCTCGAGACGGTCCCGGATCGTTACACGACCCGGATCATGGATTTGATGACGCCGCTCGGCATGGGCCAGCGCGGCCTGATCGTCGCTCCGCCGCGGACCGGCAAGACGACGCTGCTCCATCACATCGCGGACGCGGTCGTGAAGAATCATCCCGAGATGAAGCTCATCATTCTGCTCGTCGACGAGCGCCCGGAGGAAGTCACCGACTTTCGCCGTTCCTGCCCGCAGGCTGAAATCATGGCGAGCTCGAACGACAGCGACATCAAGAGCCACACCCGGATTGCGCAGCTCGCGGTCGAGCGCGCCAAGCGCCTCGTCGAAGCGGGCAAAGACGTTTTCATCCTGCTCGATTCGATCACCCGCACCGCTCGGGCGTTCAATAACGCCATGGGCGGCGGGGGCCGGACCATGAGCGGCGGTATCGACGCGCGCGCCATGGAAACGCCGCGGAAATTGTTCTCGGCCGCGCGGAACACCGAAGAAGCGGGCTCGCTCACGATCGTCGCTACCGCCCTTATCGAAACCGGCAGCCGAATGGACGAGCTGATTTTCCAGGAGTTCAAAGGCACCGGTAACATGGAGATGGTCCTCGATCGCAAGATTAGCGATCAGCGCATTTATCCGGCCGTGGATATTTTCCTCTCCGGCACCCGCCGCGAAGAATTGCTCCTGCAGCCGTGGGAACTGGAGAAGATCAATCTCATCCGCCGCGGTCTCGCCGGCCATAAACCCGGCGAAGCGATCGAGCGTCTGCTTATGTTCGTGAAGAAATTCCCGACCAACGAGCAAATGCTAAAAGGCATTCCGGGCTAGTTGTAGCGGCGGTCTATGACCGCCGAAATCTTCAACGTGGCACCAGAGTCCACGCCCGGCGGTCATAGACCGCCGCTACAGGAAGTCGATTGGGAGGTTCTTCCGCCCGAGGAAAAGCGAAAACGCCAGGGCCTCGAGCCGCTCTTCAAATGGCTCGCGCTCATCATGGACGAGGTCATTCGCGTGCCGGGCACGAACTTTCGTTTCGGTCTTGATCCGCTCCTCGGCCTGATCCCGGGAATTGGCGACACGAGTTCCGCCCTCGTTTCGGGGATCGCCCTGATCCAGGCCGTCCGGCTCGGCGTTCCCAAGATCCTGCTCGCGCGGATGGCCATGAACATTCTCGTTAACGAAGTGATCGGCGTCGTCCCCGTCGTCGGCGACGCCTTCTCGTTCTGGTTCAAGTCGAACGCGCGCAACTACGACATCCTGAAGCACCACCGGCTCGGTTCGAGCCCTCCGCGAGCCAGCGACTGGCTTTTCGTTGTGGGAATCCTGATTGCGCTGGTCCTGATCGTCTGCCTGGGAATCGCGGTCAGTTTCC
The DNA here is from genome assembly GCA_035941675.1 of Chthoniobacterales bacterium. Classification (GTDB taxonomy): domain Bacteria; phylum Verrucomicrobiota; class Verrucomicrobiia; order Chthoniobacterales; family UBA10450; genus AV80. The sequence continues at coordinate 96,375 of DASZDT010000010.1, read as the reverse complement.
TGGTTCTCGGCGCGCTCGTTCGGCTGCTTTTCAGCCGGTAAGATATCGGGAATAAATCGCGTGAATGCCGGCGCGCGCCCGCCGGTAGGTCTCGGCAAATGCGTCCAGGCTCTTCGCGCCGGCGCGCTTCGCGAGTTTCTCCTGCTCGGTCTTGTCGGCGGGCAACGTCGATACGCTCTTATTTTCCCAACGCCGCAGGATCGATTCGAGCGAACGCAGATATTCGTAATGGCCCCGGAGCGCTTCGGCATCCGGCTTTTGCAAGACGCCCGCCTCGGTGAGTTGCCCGAGCGCGCCGTTCATCTTCGGATTCCAAATCCCCGCGCGCATCTGAAGCGCCTGGACGAGAAACTCCGCCTCGATCACGCCGCCCGCGCCCGTTTTGAAATCGAGTTCGTCGGACGTGCCGCGGTCGCGCCGGATCCGTTCGAGCATGGCGTTGATCTGCGCGAACAGGTCCGCGCGTTGCCCGGCGATTCGCCAGACGCGGCGGGCCAGCGCCATGAACTCGTTCTGGAGCGGGCCGGCGATCGGCCGGGCGCGGGTCAACGCCTGTGCTTCCCAGAGCTGGCCGCGCGTCTGGTAGTACGCTTCGTAGGCTGTGATCGAGCAGGAAAGAATTCCTTTCTCGCCATCCGGGCGCAGCCGCGCATCGAGCGTCCAGATGCTGCCTTCGCCCGTCGTTTGCGCCATCGCGACCATCAAGTGCTGCGCCGCCCGCACATCCTCGCCCACAAAAACGACGTCGAGATCGGCGCCGTACCCGATCTCGCCGCCCCCAAACTTTCCGAGCGCAATAATCGTTAGATCGCTTTCGCTTCCGCGCAGCCGGTTGACGAAAACCAGGCACGCTTCGGCCAGGGTCGAGTGCTCGGTCAGAATCGTCGCCAGATCGGCGAGGCCGAGGATGTCGCGCAGAAAAATTCGGAGCAATTGCGTTTGCCGATAGACCCGAAGAAGATCGAGCGACTCCGGCCGGATGTTCAGCGCTTCCAGGCGCTTGAGATGTTGCTCCACATTGAGTTCGCCGTCGAGCATGCCGGGCCGGGTGATCTCTTCGAGCAACTGCGGCCGCCGAATCAACCGGTCCCCGGCCTGCCGGCTCGCGTCGAAGGTTTTCACGAGTAATTCCAGGAGCTTCGGGTTCACGACCAGCAGCTCAAAGAGCATGCTGCGCAGCCCGTAAGCTTCGACGAACCGGATGAATTGGTTCAGGGCCATGTCCGGATCCGCCGCGCGCTCCAGCCAGCGGAACAAAAGCGGACGCAGGTTTCGCAGGACCTGCCGCGTTCGCGGCGCCACGTGGAAACCGCCCGGCGCCTTCGCCAGATCGGCCAGCGATTTTGCGGCCGATTTTTGGTCGCGGAAAATCTCGAGACTCTCCTCGGCCGAAGCCGCGGCGCCGTTGGGCGACGTAATCACGCGATGGAAAATCGCGCGCACCTCGGACATGTGGCCGCGCAACGCAGTGTTGAATTTTTCGGTGGACGAAAAGCCGAGACTGGCTGCCAGCCGGGCGAGCGCTTCCGAATTCTCCGGCACGGTATGCGTCTGCTGTTCGGCCTCGACCTGGAGGCGATGCTCAACCCGTCGCAGGAAACGGTAGGCGTCTTCGAGCGTGCGCGCTTCCCGGTGCGGCAGCAGCTCGAGATCGGCCAGGACCGGCAACACTTTGAGCGTGCTCGTTTCCTGGAGAAAGGCGTGGCGGGCCCCGTGCAATAACTGCAGCGCCTGGACGACGAACTCGATCTCGCGGATTCCGCCCGCGCCCAGCTTCACGTCGCGCCCGATATTTTCGTGGCCAACGATGTCGCGTTCGATCCGCCGCTTGATGCTTCCGATTTCTTCGAGAACGTCGCGGGTCGGGCTCTTCGGAAAAATAAAGGGCTGATGTTGCCGGAGAAATTCGTAGGCGAGCTCGCGGCTGCCGGCGATGCCGCGCGCTTTGATCAGCGCCAGGCGTTCCCACGTTTCGCCAAAACCGGCGTAATAATTTTCCATGCTGTCGATCGAACGCGCGAGCGGGCCGGCCGTGCCTTCCGGGCGCAGGCGCAGGTCGATGCGAAAAAGCGAGCCGGCCGGATCGTGGGCCGCAAAGGTCTCGATGATCTTGGCGCCGAGTTGATTGAACCACTCGTGGTAGGTGAGGTTCGGCGTGACCTGTCCCTCTTCCCCATAAACAAAAATGACGTCGATGTCGGAGCTGTGGTTCAGCTCGCGTCCGCCGACTTTCCCCAGGCCGAGAATCGAAAACGGCGTGTCCGGACCGCCGCGCCGGCTCCGCAGTTCGCAGTCCCAATAGGTGTAAACCTCGCGCAGACAAATTTCGGCCAGGTCCGACAATTCGAGTGTCGTTTCCTCGAGCGACGCCGCTTCGGCTACTTCGCGCAACGCGATCCGCGTCATCTCGCGCCCTTTCCAGAACCGGAGCGCCTCGAAGTTCCCGGAGAAGGTCGAACCTTTCCCGATCCGTTGCAGTCCGATTCGCATGGCCGAAGCCGAGCGTGGTTCCGTGGAGATTTCCGGGCGCGAAAGCCAGAGCAGGATTTCCGGATGCCGCACCAGCCGCGACGCGCAAATGCTCGAGACGGAAATTAAATGGAGCAGCGCAACTTCGCCCAGCGGAAATCGCTCCAGGAGTTCGGGGAGCGGTTCGTTCGCCGGCAATACTGCCGCCAGGCCCTTGAGGGTGTTCTCAACCTGGGGCGGATTGAAGGTGGCGGCTGCTTTTGTGCGGATCCAGTCCATCGCTGCCCAAAGAAACTGGGAAAAGGCCGCACGTCCAACGCCGGGCCTTCGGCGCCTTTTTGATTCAGCTTTTGCCGATCATCTTTTCGCGCGCCTTGGCCAGCAGTTTCCGCTCGGCTCGGGTGAGGCTGTCCATTCCTTCGCGCGAAATCTTGTCGAGAAGCGGATCGATCTCCTGGGCGATGAACTCTTCCGGCGTCATCGCGTTATAGCGCTCGGCTTCGGTGCGGCGCTGGGTCAGGGCGCGCTGCAGGATCGAAGGCCGGCCGAACCCGAGCAGGTGCGCGTAAAACCACCCGGCGATGCAGCCGCCGAGGAACGAACTGTGCGCGACTGTCGCCGTGCGATCGAAAATAATCCCGAGAACCGCCAGGCCCACCGCGGCGTAACCGAGGTGTTTTGCTTTCAGCCGGAGGGGCACCACGAAAAGAATAATCGAAGTCAATTCGAGCTCGGGAAGGATGGCCGCATAAGCGACCACGACTGCGGCCGGTCCGCCCGAAGCCGCCAGGAGCGCCGAGGTTTCCGGCATTAAAAACAAATGGCCGAGCTCACCCGCGAGCGTTCCAGTGAGGTAGAGAAATAGGAACTGGCGCTGGCCGATAATCGATTCCACGTCGCGGCCAAGCAGGTAAAGCAGGAACATGTTTCCGAGCAAATGCCACGGACCATCGTGGAGAAACGCCGCGGTCAGGAACTGCCAGCCGTAGGCGGACCGCAAACCGTGATCGCTCAGCGCGAGATAGTCCCGGACGAATCCCGGCTCGTAGGCATCGAGGAAAAGTTGGGCGACGAACACGGCGATGTTCGCCCCGATCAATCCGAGAAGGACGACGCGCGGCCGCTGAATCCAGCGCCGGGTGGTCGGCGACGGTTTTCGGCCGGAAAGGCGCATGTCCCCGAGCGTATCGCAACGAAAAATCGTTGTCGATGGGCTTGTGTTTAGCGCGGGGTCAGAACTCGCAACCCGCCGGCCCGGATCTTAAACTCGACAGGGCAGTTCCCTACCAGCTCGCCGTCAATCTCGACCGGCACGCTTTCGTCGCTCGTCACGCGGACCCGTTTCGTTTGGAAATACTCGACCTCGGGCGACGAGATTTGCGGGGTGAACACGACGTCCTGCAGGTAGCGGATGATATCCACGTAGTTCAGCCGTTTGAAAACGATCACGTCGAGGAGCCCATCGTTCATGACGGCCTGTTTGAAGAAAGGGAATCGTCCGCCGTAGAGCCGGCCATTGCCCACCAGGACGAAGGAACCTTCGCCGGCGACCGCTTCCTCCGACTCGATCCGCAAAACGGGCGGCGTGCGCGACGCGATTTGGACCGCGGAAATGAGATAGCTGAGAGGACCGAAACTGCGCTTGAAGGCGCGGCTGGTTTCCTTGACCGCCTGCGCATCGAGGCCCACACCCGCGAGCTGCACGAAATGTTTCCGGTTCGCCCGCGGCAAGTCCACCTGGTCGGTCCGGTTGCGTTGAATGATTTTCCAGCAGGCCGCCAAATCGTTGAGCGGCAAACCGAGCTCGGTTGCGAACACATTCATCGTTCCGAGTGGCAGCAACCCGAGCGAGACGTCGTAGCCGGCGATGCCATTCACGATCTCGTTCACGGTCCCGTCGCCGCCGGCGGCCACGATTCTTTGGTAGCCTTCCTCCGCCGCATTTCGCGCCAGCGCTTCCGCCTGCCCGGCGTCCGACGTCGTGCAGAGAACCGACCCGCGGGCGAGCTTCTCTACTTGCGCCCGGAGACGCTGGGCCCTCGCGCCGCGCGCGGCTGGATTGAGAATAACAACGGTATCTTTCAAGATCGCGGAACTGGCTTTCGTCTTTTCTTCAAACCCCGGCGGCGTAACCTTCGAGCGTGCAAAAAATGAGCCGGATAATCTTGATCGGGCTGGGGCTGATCGTCGGCGTCGCCTTGCTCATTTTGCTCGGCGTGAACATGTATGTGCAGTCGCGCGGGACACAAGCGCGGATTCAGCAGGAACTTAGCCAGCGTCTCGGCGCCACCCTGCGCATCCAGCGGATCAGCGTCACTCCGTGGTGGGGCCTCAAGCTGACCGGCATCACCATTCCGCAAAGCCAGCCGGGCGTGTCTCCGGATTTTCTCACGGCCAAAGCGTTCCGGCTGCGGATTCGCTTTTCGTCGCTCTTCGGCGGCCATCTCGTGATCAAGGAAATTTCGCTGGTGAATCCGGAAGTCGTCTGGGCCCAGAACGCCGAGGGTAAATGGCGGTTGCCGACGATGCCACCGCCGCCACCGCCGCCGTCCCAGCCACCGCCGAAAGCTACGACGCCTTCCACGACCGTCGCTGCCGCCGAGAGTTCCGCTGCGCCGCCGCCTGAAGAAAAGATCGTCGCGCAAAACGTCGTCGCAGCTGCGCCGCCCCAAGTGGAGCGCAAGCCGGCGCCGTTCACTCCTGAGGTTGAGCGGGTGAGCGTCACCCGGGCGCGCTTCTGTTTTCTGGATCAAAAACTCAAAGACGTCGCCACGTTCGAGGAGGTCGATTTCCATTCCAGCTTTCGGACGGCCACCGATTTGCGCGGCAACATCACCATCACGAAAACGTCTTTGCGCGACCATTTCTTTCTCCAGGAACTGCAATCGCCGCTTCATTACGATTCCACCGAACTGGATTTTTCGCAGATCACCGCGCGCGCCGGCGACGGCCAGATCACCGGCCGTTTCACTATTCAGCCGCAGGCCGCGGATTCGCCGTTCACGGTCGACATCCGGTTCAAGGATGTGCAGGCGGATAAGGTGATCAGCGAAGCGGGCGGCCTCCCCGGCACCGTTACGGGGAAACTCGAAGGCCACCTCGGCGCGAGCGGCAAGACCGCCGATCCCGACGCGCTCGCCGGCAGCGGTGAAATCATTTTGCGCGATGGGCAGGTCCGGCAATACAGCCTCCTGACTGCCCTTGGCCAGTTGCTCCAGATCCAGGAATTGCAGCAACTCCGCCTCGACCAGGCCGAGGTGAAGTACCATATCAATCCCGGCGTGGTCACCATCGATGAACTGGTTTTCCGCTCCCAGAATATTCGGCTCACGGCGACCGGGACCGTTTCGTTCGAGGGAAAACTTCAGCTCGAATCGCAACTGGCGGTGAACGAAAAAATGCGGAGCCAGCTTTTTCGCGCGATTCGCGACAACTTCAAACCAATCGACGATCCGGGTTATACCGCCGTCAGTTTCCAGGTCAGCGGCACGGTTGGCCGGCCGAAGACCAACCTCATGGACAAATTGATCGGCCGCGATTTGAAGGACTTGAGCAGCGTCATCACGGACCTGATCGGCGGCGGCAGATCGGAAAAGAAAAGGAAGAAGGCTGCGGCCGAGGAACCAGCCGCGGCCGCGCCGACTCCCGCGGCGTCGCCTGCGCCAAGCGCGACGCCATGAGAGTGATTGCCGGCTCGGCCGGCGGCATCCAGCTCGAAGTTCCGCACAACGGCGTGCGGCCGACGATGGATCGCGTGAAAGGCGCGATCTTCTCCAGTCTCGCAGAACTGGTCATCGGCGCGCGGGTTCTCGATTTGTTCGCCGGCACGGGCGCGCTCGGGATCGAAGCGATGAGTCGCGGGGCCGGTTCGGCTTTGTTTGTGGAAGAGAACAGCGCGGCCGCGAAGACAATCGAGCGAAATCTCGCGCGCACGAAACTCGCCGGCGGCGTTCGGCAGCAGGATGTTTTTGCCTTCCTGCGATCGCCGTCCAGCGCCGCGCCGTTCCGAATCGTCTTCGCCGATCCGCCCTACGAGAAGACGAAGTCAGGCGGGCAGTTCACGCAATTGCTCCTCGAGAATCGCCCGCTCGCCGAAATGCTGGAGCCGTCAGGAATTTTCGTGCTGGAGAAACGGCCGGCCGAAAAGGTGCCGGCGGCGCCACTCTGGGATGTGATTCGGGCCCGTCGTTATGGCGCTACCGAAGTGCTCTTCCTCCAGCGTGCGGCCGTCGAGAGGGAGGCGCCGGCGCGCCCATGATCCGATTTTTCTACAATCTGCTTTACCCTATCGGCCTGCTTTTTTTTCTTCCCGGCCAGATCGCGAAGCTCGTCCGGCGCGGGAACTACCGGCACAAACTCGGGCAGCGTTTCGGGATTTACGGCGCGGACGTCCGCGCCCGCCTCGCGGCGCAGCGCAATACGTGGATTCACGCGGTCAGCGTCGGCGAAGTGGCGGTCGCGCTGAAACTCGCCGCCAAGCTGCGCCAGCTCGATCCGGAATTTTTCTGCGTGCTCACGACCACCACCACGACCGGGTTCCACGTCGCGACCGGGGAAGCCGGCGACCGGATGGAAGTCCTCTACAATCCGCTCGATTTCTGGCCGATCACGCACAGCGCCTTCCGCGTGATCCGGCCGGTCCGCATCGTTCTCGTCGAAGCCGAGGTATGGCCGAATCTCGCCGCCGAAGCGCGCCAACGACGCGTCCCGCTGGCCCTGGTCAATGCCCGCCTTTCCAAACGTTCCGAAGCGCGGTTCCACCGTTTCCGTTCCCTGATCGCGCCGACCTTTCGTTGTCTTGACGCGGTCTGCGTCCAGGAAGCGGACGACGTTGCGAGGTGGGTCGACCTCGGCGTAGCGCGCGAGCGCATTCATCATGTTGGGAGCATCAAGTACGATCCCGCCGACGTGCGATTGAATCCCGATTTGCCTCTGGAAATTCTCGCCAGCTTCGGAATCGATCGCGACAGTCCCATTCTCTTTGGCGGCAGCACGCATGCGGGCGAAGAGGAAATCCTCGGCGAAATTTTTCAACGCCTGCGGGCGGATTTCCCCGCGTTCACTTTGATCGTCGCGCCCCGGCACGTGGAACGCGTCCCTGAAATTCGCGGACGGCTGGAGGCCCTCGGCCTGAGCGTTGGCCTGCGCAGCCAGGCGAGCGGCGGCCGTACTGCACCGCCCGACTGTCTCCTGCTCGATACCACCGGCGAACTGCAACATTGGTACGCCGTCGCCACGATCGTATTTGTGGGCAAAAGCCTGACGGCGCGCGGCGGACAGAATCCCGTCGAGCCCATCCTCGCCGGCAAACCAGTTCTCTTTGGTCCGCACATGGAAAATTTCTCCGCGCTCGCCCAGGCCCTCGTCGTCAACAAAGCGGCGGTGCAGGTCCGCGATCCGAATACGTTGCAGGAACAAATCGCCTGGCTGCTGCGCGACCGGGAAGCGGCGTTTAAGTTGGTCGCCAACGCCGTCGAGGTCCTGGCCCGGCATAGCGGCGCCACGGAACGAACGGCCGCCATCGTCATGCAGCTCACTTCCCACGCCTGATGCTCAAGCGATTCCGCCATCTTCTCAGGGTCTTCGCGCGCTCCGGTTCGTGGCGCTTTGCCCGGGACGTGGCCCAGGCGCGAACCCTGGCCCGCGCCGGCGTGCGCGGCTTGCCGCTCGCGAAATTGCGATGGCACGGCCGCGATATTTTTTACCGGCCGGCGACGTCCGACCCGCTCGCCATTTACCAGGTGCTGCTTCGCCGCGGCGGCAAAGCGGAATATTATTTGCCGCCAACCCTCCAGCCGGCCGTCATCCTCGACATCGGCAGCAACATCGGCACGTCGATCCTCTTCTTCCGGGAGCAATTTCCCGCCGCGCGGATTTACGGGTTCGAACCGCACCCGGAAACTTTTCGCATTTTGGAAAAAAACGTGGTCGGCCTCCCGTCCATCGAGGTCTTCAACTACGGGCTCGGCGCGGTCAACGCCGAGGTCGCTGTGCCGTTCGACGGCGCGGACTTCAGCCGGTTCACCGTCGCCCGACTGGCTGGGGGCGATTGGTCAGGCCCACTGTCGCCGACCGCGTGCCGGATCCGCCACGCCGGCGAAGTCGTCCAGGAACTCGGCCTCACCAAAGTCGATCTGATCAAGATCGATTGCGAAGGCGCCGAGTTCGACGTGATGAGCGCGCTTCCGGCCGAGCTGCTGCAACACTGCAAATGGATCGTGGGCGAGCTGCACGACGCCTCCGCCTTCCAATTACTCGCTCTCCTCGGCCCGCATTTCGATCTCGATCTGAAGAAGCGGATGTTCGCGCCGTTCTTTCGCTTCCACGCCTGCAATCTCGCCTCCGCCCGCGAACTGCGCGGGACCTTCGATCGCAACGCCCTTCAGCGCTGACCCGGCGCCGGCTTCGTGACCCCGGCCAAATAACTTGCAACGAAGGGGTCACCTTCTGATATTGCCCCCGCTTTTCCTGACCCTATCGTCCAGTGGCCTAGGACACCGCCCTTTCACGGCGGTAACACGGGTTCGAATCCCGTTAGGGTCGCCATTTCCATTTGAGTTGCGTCAGCGGAACGGGACGCCGATCTCGGTGCCGAGCTGGGTGAGGAACTGTTTCAGGAATTCGGCGCGTTGCGCGGCGACGGCGCGTCCGGAGGCAGTCTGCATGGTGTCGGCCAGCTTGAGTAATTTGGTGAAGAAGTGATCGATGATATTCGTGCGATCGTCGGCCACGCGGGTAACCGGAAACGGCTCGGAAAAATCGTAGAACGGCGTTCCGTTCGCGCCGCCGGTAATCAATGTCCGCGCAATCCCAACGGCGCCCAGGGCCTCCAGGCGATCGGCGTCCTGCACCACCTTCGCTTCGATCGTCCGCGGCGCGACGCCGGCGGAAAAACTGTGCGCCTCAATCGCGTGTTCGATCGCGGGAACATGTTGCGCCGGGTACCCCGCGGCGCGGAGGAATTCCCCGGCCCGATCTGCCGCGAGCCGGGAGGCCGACGCGCGTTGCGGTGAATTCTTGGCGATCACGACGCAATCGTGCAACCACGCCGCCGGCAGGACCACGGCAAGATCGGCTCCCTCGGCCGCTGCGAGTTTTTTCGCGCTCGCGACCACTCGCCGGACGTGGCCCTGATCATGGGCGCTGTCGTTCGCGTTCGACTCGCCGGCCAGGAAAGCCGCAAACCGGGCTTCCCACTCTGTTGACGTTCCGCTCATTGGCTAATGTATAACGTGGGCGTGGGAAATTGCAGAGCTCAGGACGAACGGTTGGACCGGTAAACGGTGAAACGCGGACGAACAATCGCACTCGGTCTGGTGCCGCTGCTTTTGTTGCTGGGCGCGATGCTGGCGCTCGCGCCGGAACATGGCGACACCAGTGCCGGCCAGGCGCGGGCTTTCCAACCGTCTCAGCATTTTCGCACGGTCGTTTTCATTCTCGATAGCGCCGGCCAATCGGAGATGTTCGATCCGGGACTGATGCCGTTCCTCAACTCGTTGCGAACGTCGGCGCTCTCGGGCCGATCGCGGTCGTGTTCGGCCAAGGCGACGTTTCCCTGCATCAAAAGCATTTTCGAAGGACGCGAAGCGACAATGGGAACGACGCTTCAGGATTTTTCGGCGTTCGCCTCGAGCCGGACGACCTGGCCGTCGTCACTCGCCGCGCTCGGGACGCGCCTCGTGGTCGCGTCCGACCACACTCTTAACCGCCTTTATCCCCACGCCTTTGTCGATTCCGTGAACTACGAAGACCTTCACGTTCCGTTGCTGGAGAGGGACGCGTTTGTTTATCGGAAAGCCCGGCAATGGCTCGATGATCCGTCGATCGATGTGCTCGTCCTCCACATCATCGGGACGGACAAGGTCTCGCACGAGTATCCGGTTCGCGGCCCGGAATACCGCGCGAAGTATCGCGAGGTCGACGATTTCGTCCGCGAGGTGAGCACGCGCCTGGCCCCGGCCGATTATCTCTTTGCGATCAGCGATCACGGACATAACGAGATGGGCGGCCATACCGAAGACGCGGCCTTTCTCGCGCGAGGTCCGATTTTTCCAGCCGATGTCCGGCAGGATCTGAATGCGGAAGACATGCTGTTTCTTTTGAGCGTTCCCTACGGTCTTTTGCTGCCCGCCGATTACGAAGGGCAAATCCGAACGGATCTGACGAGTCTCGCGCCGGAGACAGCGGAACGTTGGCTCGCTGCCCAGGCCAGGGCGTGGCGAATTCCAATCGCAGGCTTGCCCTCGGACAAGGCGCAGGCGCGATTGAATGAGGAAATTGTCCGGCGTCGGACTGAGGGCCAGCATCAGTTTGCGACCGAAACAGCGTGGCGGAGCGCGCCGTTTCTGTTGGCCGCGGCTTTGTTTCTCCTGGGCGAATTGCGCGGCTGGCGATGGCAGCCAGGGCGCGGCCTAATCGTGCACCTCATTTTGTTGGCGGTGACGCTGGCGCTCGCGTTCTGGATATTCCCAATCGGCCTGACCTGGATACAGGACGTGACCCATCGGCCGCTGGGTTACATCTCGTTCTATGTCGCGAGCGGGGTCGTCGCCTGGTTCGTTTTTCGTTACCGGAATGTCGTCGACCTACTTTGGGTCGCCGGCGTCGCGGTGTGGCTCCTGGCCTATGTCGGGCCGCTCGGTTACTCACTCTTCCGTCATGGGTCTCTCTTCGTCCTGGCAATTTTTCCGGTCGCAGCCATCGTTTCGACCGCCGGTTGGCGCACGCTCTTCACCAGGCCGGCCTGGTTCCTTCTCGGATTGCTCCCGCTCGTCGTTTACGACGTCGAGTCATACAATCTCAAATTCCTTCTGCTAGACCGCGTTCCGGAGCTGGCGCTCGGTGGACAACTTCTTCTTGCCGCGATGGCGGCCGGCTTGTTTGTCGTGGCCCTTCGTCGCCGGAATCTCCTAGCGCTGATCGCCGCTTTGCTGTGGCTGATCCTCGGCCGGTTTTTCTTTCAGTTCGATCTCGCGAAACTCATCGGCGCGCTATTGGCCTGCTGCTGGTTCGCCGGTTGCCTCGAGCTCTTTCGCCGGGAAAATCTTCCTTTGCGCTGGTTCGCGCTGGTGAGCGCGGTTTTCTTTTTTGTTCTGCTCACGTTCTTCCTCAACGGTTTCGCCCTGAGCCACGTCGATTTTCGATTCGCCGCGACGAAGATTTTTCCGTTCGCGAGAGAACTGTGGCGGGCGCCGCAACTGATTCTCTGGGCGGCGGTGAAATACGCGTTCGCCCTTCTGCCCGCGCTCGCCGTCCTGCGACTTTCCGCGCCGGGGGGCGAGGTTTGGCGGCAACTCCTCCTCTTCGGTTGGTGGCGCGAAATAACCGTCGTGGCCAGCGCCCTCGGCCTGGCTCTTTTCCACGCCGGCGGCATGCGCGATCTCTGCGAGGAAGAAATCTATTTCTGGACGTTTCTGAATCTGATTTTCTTCGGGGCGGCGCTGATTATGTCGCCGCGCGGCGCCCGCCGGGAGGCCGTTGTTGGCGCCTCTAAAGCCCCGGCTTGAGGACCAAAAAACGGCTCTTTTTCTTATGGACGGTTTGCGCTCATTTCCATATCTTACCGGGCTGCTCAATCGAATGACCAATCCGGCGATCGCTGCTGCGACGCTCCTCATTCGCTGCCTGAAAAATAGACGCCTGGCGTGCGAGCGCCCCGGCTTCCCGTTATGCCATTGAATACCGATACTTCCGCGCCCGAAACCGAGAACCAGGTCGAAACCGATCCTGGGAAGTTCAGCCTGAGCGATTTCCTCGTGGGCGACAGCAAGGATCCGCTCAAGCCGCCGCCGATTTTCACGAAGTGGCATCAGGCCGGCGAATGGGCCATCGAACTTTACGAGCCGGAGATGCTCGCGCCGGCGGAACCGCGCACTTCCTTGAACTACGGCGGCCACGCTCACCCGGTCATCAACCTTTGTTCCTACAATTACCTCGGCCTCGCTAACCATCCCGAAGTGATCGCGGCGGCGCACGAGGCGCTCGCCACCCACGGCCTCGGAGCGTGCGGTTCTCCGATGCTCTCCGGCATGACCGATCTCCACCGCCAGCTCGAAAAACGGATGGCGGAGTTTCTCGATTTCGAAGACGTGATGCTTTTCAACAGCGGGTTCGGCGGCGCACTCGGCACCATCTCCGGGTTGCTCCGCAAGACCGACGTCGCGGTGATGGATAATCGTTCGCATCTCAGCTTGCGCGATGGCGCGGTCCTGGCCCGGACGCGGACCGAGCGATTCGAGCACAACGATCCGGAGTCGCTCGACGCCGCGCTCACCCGGCACAAAGGCAAACGTCATTTGGTCATCGTCGAAGGCATTTATTCGATGGACGGCGACTTCGGCCAGCTCGACGCCCTCCTCGATGTCGCTGACGCGCACGAGGCCCAGGTTTTCGTAGATGAAGCGCACTCGATGCTGGCTTGCGGGCCGACCGGGCGCGGCGCGGTGGAGCATTTCGGAGTCGAGAAACGAGTGCGGATTCTGTATGGCACGTTTTCGAAAGCGTTTGGCGCGCTCGGTGGATTCGTGGCCGGTTCGAAGGAGACCCTGGATTATCTCCGGTTCTACTCGCACCCCTACGTGTATTCCTGCGCGCTGCCGCCAGTCGTTGTCGCCGGGATTCTAAAAGCGCTCGAGATCGGGACGTCGCGTCCGGAATTGCGCAAGCGTCTCTGGGAAAACGCGGACTATTTCCACACGCAACTCGACGCGCTCGGTCTCGATACCGGCAACTCGACGACTTACATCATGCCGATTGTGATCGGCGACCGCGAACGGATGTACCGGCTCGGGCACGAGCTGCGGCATCGCGGGCTGTGGGTCGCGCCGGTCGATTATCCGGCGGTGCCGCAGGACAAAATTTGTTTCCGTGCCTGCGTCACCGCGAACCACACCCGCGCCGATCTCGACGAAGCACTCAACATTCTTTCGGACGCGCTGGTGCCCGCCCAGATGCAGGCGGTCGCCGGCGGGGGTTGATAGGGTCTTGAATCCGGAAATAGTTCAAGTGATGAAGCCGCGGTACGTCTCGACCAAAAACGAATCGGTCCGTTTTTTTGAGAACGATTTCATCGAACGGTTTTCGCACGTGCATCCCGTGACGCCGGTGCTGATTTTTGTCCCGGTAATCTCCGGCTTGTTGTATCTCGCGCTGGGACCACGCGGCTTGTCCATCCTCACGACCACAGGCTTGTTCGTTCTTGGTCTGCTCCTCTGGACCCTGGTCGAATACGCGATGCATCGTTATCTTTTTCATTACGAACCGAAAACTCGTTTAGGAAAGAGGCTCCACTTTTTCGTGCACGGCGCGCACCACGATTATCCGCAGGACGCTACTCGTTTGGTGGCGCCGCCGGCCTTCAGCATTCCGGTTTCGGCGATCTTCTACGGATTGTTCTGGTGCGTGTTTGGACGGCTGACGCCCGCGCCGGTGGCCGGGTTTCTTTTCGGCTATCTGTGCTATGACATGATTCATTACGCGACCCACCATTTCTCGATGAAAAGCCGGATCGGACTTTGGCTGAAGCAGTATCACCTGCGACATCACTACAAGGACGACGCGAGAGGATATGGCGTCAGCAATCCGCTCTGGGACTATGTTTTCAGAACCCGGCCGCCGCGCCCCGAAGCGTCACGCGATCTCGTAAGCGCGCCGAATCGCTGAGAGGCAGAGCGCCGCTTCGTCGAACGCAGCCTGCGCATTTTTCGGCGAACGAAAGCTGGCCAGGACGTCGGGCAACATGGCCGCAAACCAATCGGCGTGATGCGATCCGGCCGAGAGCGCGCTTTCGAATCGAGTCTCTTCGTCGCCGATCCTGAGCGTGTCGTCGTCGATCGCGATTTCGCCGCGGTCGCCGCGCAATCGCATCGTGTTGCCCCGTCGTTCCGCCCGCCACGTCAGAAAAATCGTGGCGCGGCCCCTCGGAAATTCGAGAGTGAGCGTCGCTTCATCTTCGATGCCGTTCGCCGCGCGATGCAACTCCGCCTCAATTTCGATTGGGTCTTCGCCGAACCAATGCCGCGCCAGATAGATCGCGTGCCATCCGTGATCCATCAGGATTCCGCCGCCCGAAATGGCCGGATCCCGCCGCCAGTTTGGATGCGCCGGATCGACCGCCGCGCAATCCTCGATCCGAAGCGTTTCTATTTGAACCTCGCGCAATTCTCCAACCGCACCGGCGCGCAACGCATTCGTCGCGGCGCGAACGATCGGCGCGTATTTCCAATTGTGGACCGGAACGACGAGCCGGTCCGATTCCTGGGCGAGCGCGCGCACGCCTTGAAGTTCGCCCGAATCGAGCAGAAGCGGCTTTTCGCACAAGACGTTCCATCCGCGCGCCAGCGCAGCTCGGATCGGTTCGCCGTGCAACGCCGGTGGCGTGCAGATGTCGACGAAGTCAACGCCCTCCGGGAGTTCGTCGATCCTGGCGAAAGTCGCCACGCCCGGGATTGATTCTCGAGCCGCTTGCCGCCGCGTTTCGGTCCGGTCGACCACCGCGACGATCTTTGCCTCGCTTGATTTCGCATAGGCGGGCCAGTGGCCGTTCGCCGCGACGGCGCCGAAGCCGATGATCGCCCCGCGCAACACGGCTATTCGCCTTCGAGTTCCTCGAGCACAGCCCCGATGATCGCAAGAGCGGAGGCCGCCTGCTCGGCGGAGAGGATCAGCGGCGGATGAACCCGGACGCGCGGGGTGTAGCTCATCATGATGAGGCCGCGCGCGAGGCAGCGCTGGAAGAATTCGATGCATCGCTCTTTCGCCAGAAACTCTTTCGTCTCCTGGTTTGCGACGAGGTCGAAACCGATCAGCAAACCTTTCCCGCGCACGTTCGCGATGGTGCGGTGTTTCCGGGCCAGCGTTTCAAAACCGTCGCGGAGCAGACCGCCGACGTTCGCGGAATTTTCCACGAGCCGGTCCGCCAGGATGGTTTGGATGGTGACGAGGGCGGCGGCCGCCGCGAGTGGATTGCCGCCGTAACTGGAGGAGGACGCGCTGGGCAGCGAGAACGGTTTTGCCGCCATGATTTCGTCCGTCGAAACCAGCGCGCTCACCGGGTAACCGGCGGCCATTCCTTTGCCGAGCGTCATGATATCGGGAACGACTTCGTCGTGATTGCAGCCGAACAATTTCCCAGTCCGGCCGAAGCCGGTAATCATTTCGTCCGCCAGGAGAAGCGCTCCGTATTCGCGCGCCACGTCGTAAACGTCGCGGAGAAATCCCGGCGGCGGCACGATATTGCCGGCGGTTCCCTGGATCGGCTCGATCACGATCGCCGCGGGACGGCCCCCAATTTCCTCCTCGATCACGCGCCGCAAATTTCTGATCGCTGCTTCCCGGCAATCATCGGCCGAGCCCGCAAAGCGCGTTGGGTCGGCATACGGCGCGATGTGATAACCGGCCGGCAGCGGGCCGATGAGCGGCTTCCAGTCGATGTCCGAAATCGGGAGAACGCCCGCCGTTTTTCCGTGGAAACCGCCGGTGAATCCAACCACGTCCGTGCGCTTCGTGTAGGAACGCGCGAGTCGAATCCCGGCTTCGACCGCTTCGGCGCCGCCGCTGAAAAACTGGGTGCGCGAAAGTTCTCCCGGCACGAGTTCCGCGATCAGTTTCACCAGCTCGGCGCGCGGCGGCGAGGTGAAGCTGCCGACGCTGACGGCTTCGAGCTGTTTCGTGACCGCGGCGACATATTTCGGGTGGGCGTGTCCGAGGCTCGCCACGGAAACGCCGGCATTGAGGTCGAGGTAGGTGCGGCCGTCCAGATCGGTTAAGGTCGCGCCGCTCCCGCGAGCGATCGCGAGTTGAGAGAGCAACGCAATCGTTTGCACGCCTGGCGCGATGAATTCCTGCTCCGCTTCGAAAAGCGTCCGGGTGCGCGATGGAGATTTGGTCTTAGCTGGCATGCACTCGTTTGGTAATGAAATCCGCGATGGCGTAGGCGGCGCGTTCCCGGCAGGGGGCGAATGACGGCCAGTCGTTCAGATCGATCAAGGTCAATTCTCCGGCGGGAGAAACAATCACGTCGCCGCCAAAAACGTCGAGCCCGGCCGCGGCCGCGGCATCATCGCCGAGTTTCTGGAGGCGCGCGGAATTGAACGGATACTTGCGGGCATTTCCCGAGTAAAACCAATGGAAGAATGCGCCGCCGGCCACGCCATAAAATTTTATTTCGTCACCGGCGCGATGGGCTTGGAGAGCCGCGTGCGAAATGCCGCGCCGGGCAAAGTCCGCCAGGCCGGCGTCGAGCCGTTCCCGCGAATCGATCCATTGCACATCGGCCGTGACGGAGGCATGCACGTCGCCGCGCTTGAGCCAGATGCCTTCCGCCAGATCGAGATGATGTAAATCCGGTTTGGCGTCGGTCGCGACGAGGTTGGTCTGCGGAAAGGGAAGCCGCGCGTCGATCATCAGGGCCGGGAGCCGGTCGCGATGGGTGTTGAGCGCGGCGCGCGGGCTGTTGATGATGGCCACGCCTTCGCGTTCCCATTGCGCCAGACTTTCCAGCGCCGCCCGGCCCTGGCACATCGAAAACACCAGGGCGGCTTCGGCCCGCGCGCCATTCGCCTGGTCCAACGACATGACGTCGACGGAAAATTCCCGTTCCCGCAGCCGGTGCGCGATCTGGTCGAGGAGCAACGCGTCGTTCGATTGATGCCGGCCGGGCGAGTATTGTTTCTCGCGGTACAATCCGAGAAGGCGTTTCATGGCCGCGCGCTGCCCAGGAATAGTTCCGCGGCTCCGATGTCGGCCGGGTGATCGACATCGATCGATCCGGCAATCGGAACTCCAGCCAGGTGATAACCGCGTTCCAAAAGCCGGCCAAAAAATTTCCGGAGAGCATCGAGCCCGTCGCGGCGCGCCGCTTCGGCCTCCCGCAAAATTAACGGACGCACAAGGTAGACGCCGGCGGTCGCCTGGTTGCCCTCGCCGAACGCTTCGATCCGCGAACCTCCCGCCTTCGTTCGGACGAGGAGCGGCTTCTCGTCATCTCCCGGCGAAGTAAGCGCGAGAGTTGTGGCGGCTTCCTCCGCGATCGCGCGTTCCATGAACTCGAGGTAAGCGCGCGGCGCCGCCACCGTGTCGACGGTGGAAATCAAAAACGGGCCTCCGTTTCCGTCACGCGCCAGGGTTTCGATCAACCGGAGAAAACTGTGCATGGAAGAAGGCGTAGTCTCGACGATCCACCGGAGAGAAAACGGCCATTGACGTTTTTCGACGTGCTCGCGAACAGCGCACGAGTCGTGGTTGATAATGACAGTTACTTCCGCGACGCCCGTCTCGGCCATCGAATGCAACACGCGTTCGATCAGCGTTTCACCGCCGACAATCGTGAGCGGCTTCAGAGCCGAGGACTCGCGGCGCAGCCGTTCCCCACGACCCGCGGCGAGAATGCCTGCTCGAAGATTCGTCTTCATTCGACAGATACGGGGAGCCGCGGCAATTGCGCCGGTAGATCGGCGAGGCGTCGGAGTCGAATATCGATCAGCGCCGGGTCGGGACACGGACGCGCCTCGGTCCCTTCCAGCCACGCCGTTTTCATCCCGATCTGTTTCGCGGGCACGACATCACGCTCAAAAGAATCTCCCACCATGAGGATGGTTTCCGGATCGCGGCCCATCCTGTCGGCCGCGAACGAGTAGATCGCGGGATCGGGTTTGCTGATTCCAATTCGGCGCGAATCGACGATGACGGAGAGAAAGCGCGCGTAACCGAAATCGACGCAGAGCGCCTCGACATTTCCGCAGCCATTCGAAACGACGCCGAGCTCAAAGCCGCGGTCAACCAGCGCCGCGAGCAACCGGACGTTTGAGGCGGCGGCTTTTCGGACTGGGGCACTGAAGCCGTCGATCAAATGCGTTTTCAGCGCCGGCTGCGTAAGGCCCAGGTGCGCGAGCTGCCATCGCACGTAGAGCTCGATCATGCGCTGGAAGTTTGCTCCGGCGATCTCTTCGCTTTTCGCCGCTTGCCGTTCGGCTTCGTCGAAAGCACCCCGCAGGGTTTCGCGCGGAAGATCGACGCCGAATTCCCGATAAAGCGCGACGAACCGCTCCAGCCAATGCTGGCCGTCGCCATCGAGCGTTCCGCCCATGTCGAAAAGAATCGCGCGGATCATAAGGCGGCGAGAAATCTCCGGTCGGCGCTGCGCTGCCAGAACCAGAGAGCGATTAGCGCCAAATTCATCGGCAACAGCATAAAGATAAGAAAGAGATCGACCCGATGCAGCCAGATCAACAGGCCGAGGGCATACAACCCCGTGTTTGATCCCAGTATATTCCAACCGCGGACCGGTCGATAAAAGTATTCGCGGTAGCGCGCCCGATCCTCCTCGCGCACCTGGCCCGCCACCGAACGGGCAACCAGAGCGGTTTCGACTTTCCGGTGCTCACCGGTCAGCCAGCCCTGCATCGTCAGGTATCCGGAATAAAGCCAGCGAATCCATGAGGGGACTCTGGCGGCATTGTTCGTCGGCGCGCAGCCTTTGCCGACGACCGTGACATAAGCAGTGCGATGGTAGTCGTACATCTGTGACTGGATCGCGTTCGAGATCCCGGCGAGCAACATCCAGACAAGAACGAAACTATCGCCGCCGCGATGGATCATGCCGGCCGCGATCGCGATGTAGACCGCGGCGTGCCGGACGTAGTCACCGACGCCATCGATTACCCGGCCCAGCTCCGTCATTCGTCCGGTCATGCGCGCGAGCTGGCCGTCGGCCGAGTCGATGATCTCGGAAAGAAGCAGGAGCAGGAAGGAGAGCGCGCCGGGGTTTTTGTCGTAGAGCAACGCCCCGCCGGCGGTGCCAATCAGCCCGCCCACGATACTGAGATGGGTCGGCGTCATTCCGAGGACGCGCGCGCCGCGGGCGATGACCCAGCCGCACGGCCGGAAGAAAAATACGTCAGTCAGCTCCTCGATCTCGAAGGCTTTGAAAGCGAGGCTCTGGACAAGGGCAGACTGGCCGTCACGAAAAGTCACAAGGCGGATGCTATTACGCCGTTTCCGCACTGCTGCAATGCCAGTTCGCTCTTGCACATTGCGCCGCCGCCGCTGAAATCAAAAGCTTCGTGGCCAGCATCGAAATCATCCCCGTCCGTTCGCCGGCGGAACTTGATGCCTTCATTAAATTTCCGTGGCGCGTCTATGCCAACGATCCCGTGTGGGTCCCGCCGCTCCTGCTGGAACGCCGCGAATTCGTCGACCGCAAGAAACATCCGTTTTACGAGCACGGCGATGCCGCTCTTTTCCTGGCGCGGTCCGGCGGCGAAATCGTGGGAAGAATCATGGCGAGCGACGATCCGAAGTACAACGCGCTCCAGCAATTGAACGTCGGCTTTTTTGGAATGTTCGAGTCGATCGACGACCTGGAAGTGGCGAACGCCTTGCTCGAGGCCGCGACCGATTGGCTGCGGCAAAAGGGGCGCGACCAGATCATCGGGCCAATCGACTATTCGATCTTCTATCTCTGCGGCGTGCTCATCGAGGGGTTCGAATTCCCGCCGATGGTTTTGACCGCCTACAATCCTCCGTATTACCGCGAATTGATCGAGCGCGCCGGATTCGAAAAAGAGATCGACCTGTATGGCTGGTGGCTGGCTGATCCGACTGAGGCCGTGACGCGGCTCCGCCGGCTGGCCGGGGCCCTGGGGAAGCGGCGCGAGATTACGCTGCGCGCCGGAAACCTGCGCGACATCCGCGGAGAAAGCCGGAAGCTCCTCCAGATTTACGATCAGGCGTGGAAAGACAATTGGGGCTTCGTTCAATTTACCGAGAGGGAATTCGAATTCATGACCCATGAGCTGAAGCCTGTCCTCCTGCCCGATCTGATTTGGCTCGCCGAAATCAAAGGGCAACCCGTCGGCTTCATTCTTTGTGTCCCGGACATCAACGTCGCCCTGAAAAAGATTAACGGCCGCCTGACCACGTTTGGGTTGCCGATTGGCCTGGCGAAACTGCTCTTCTACAAAAGCCGCTTCAAAACGGTCCGGCTCGTGGCGCTCGGAATCGTTCCGAAATATCGGCGACACGGCGTTGCGGAGTTGCTGGTTTTGCGAACGATCGAAGAAGCGATGATCAAGCGAGGTTGCCAGGGCGAGGCGAGCCTGATCCTGGAAAACAACACGATGATGAACCGGTTCATGGAGGCGATCGGGGCCGAGAAATACAAGACCTACCGGATTTATCGGCGCCGCATCGCCCCGACCACATGAATCTGCGCCGCGTCCTGATCCTGGCGGATGAGTCGGCCGATTGGATCGTCGCGGGTTTGCGGCAGCTCGATCGAATTGCGCTGGCGATCGATGAGTTCGCGATCGGCAACAATGAAACGGCGCCCGTCGTCGTCTGCCTCTTCTGGCGGCCGAATCTCGACGAGTCGCAGCGTTGGGTTCCGACGAATCCGCGGCTGACGAAAGTTGGTTTCACGAACGAATCCGGGCCCGAGCCGTACGATCTCGTGCTGAGCACGCGGCTGTTTCTGTATCGCAAGGCAATCGCTCACCTGCTGGAGGAAGCGAGTCCGTCCGCGTTGCCGCAGCCGCCTTCGTGGGAGAATTACGCCGCGGCCGTGGCCCTGCCCGGACCAGCGCGCGCGGGCGTCTGCGATTTCATTGCGAAGGGCGATCAGATCGACGGGATCGAACGCCGATTTCTCCGCGGCAGCGGCAAGTCGCAGGATGGATTCGTTTCGCGCTATTTGAATCGCCCAATCTCGCGCGCGGTGACGCGATTGCTCTTGCGGTTTCCCGCCACCCCGAACGGATGGACGTGGCTGATTTTTCCAATTGCCGTGGTCGCGGCGGTGGTTCTGGCCGCCGGAAGTTATCGGTCATTCGTCTGGGGCCTCGTCCTGTTTCAGGTTTTCAGCATCCTCGATGGATGCGATGGCGAGATTGCGCGCGCGAAGTTCATGGAAAGCGAGCGCGGCCGCCGGCTCGATGACCTGTTCGACGTGCTGAGCAACATTCTTCTCGCCCTCGGGCTCGGATTGGGATTGCGGCACGCGCATGAACGGTTTGGCGGTTTTTTTCTCGCCGAAGGGATCGTCACCGCCAGTCTGATCGCGCTCAGCGAATGGCTGCTGGCCCGCGGCAATCCCAGCGCGGCCGAACCTCCAGCGAATTTGTTAGGCGGGACGCTCTATCCGCGTCATCGCAATCTCATCGAGCGGTCGGGTCTTCTCCGCTTCGGAGAGCACTTCGCGTCGGTCCTCGTGCAACTGACGAAACGCGATGTCGGCGTGCTCTTCTTTCTCTTTCTCGCCGTAGTCGGATTTCCCGCGCTCATTCTCCATCTGCTCCTGGTCGTGACCGCCGTCACCCTGGCTTTCGCGTTGAAACGATAGACTTCCGCCGGACGATTTCTTCCGCCTGGGCGAGCATCTCCGGCGTATCGACGTCCTGCCACCACGCGTCGCCGATGTCGACCCCGACCGCCCGCCCTTCCTCCGCCATCAGGCGAACGCCGTCCGCCAGCGCGCAATCGCCGTCGCGCAGGACGCGCCGCAAATAATCAAAAATGCTTTCCGGACAAATGAAGATGCCGGTGTCGATCGCATTGTAATCGGCGAGCGTTTTGCCGATGGCAACGAGGCGGTCGTCCTGCATCCGGACTTTCATCGCGTCGTCCAGGTCGAAGATGGAGCCGATTTTTTTGTCGATGGCGAGATTGAGCCGCGCCGGATCGGCCCGGGAAATAAGCGCTTCCAGGATTGACGGTTCAAAAAGGTGATCGCCCATGGCGAGAAAAAACGGCGCCCGAATTTTTCCGGCAACGGTCAGCAACGAAACGCCATTTTGCTTTTGCCAGTTGGGATTGGAGATCGGCTGGAATTGCATCCGCTCCGGCAGCAACGGCGCGACCGCCGCGGCGAGCTCATCGGCGTTCGGTCCGACCACCGCATGCAACGTCTCGACGCCGACATTGTCGAATGACTCGATCGCGTAGGAAATTAGCGGCCGGCCCGCGATGGGAATCAGTGGCTTCGCCATGGAAGCGGCGGAACCGCGCAGACGCGAGCCTGTGCCCGCCATGAGAATGACCGCATCGGTGATCTTCAATGCGGCAGTCCGTAGTAAAATTTCAGGCCCCAAACCCGGACGCGCTGCGGCAGAAAACGGAAGATGAGCGGCGCGATCGTGGCCTCGAACGTTCCACCCACGGTGACGCGCGGCGCCGGGTTGGTGGCGTCGATCACCTGGGCGATGCGACGCGCGACCAGGTCCGGACCGGGCGCTGCCTCGATGTTGCGATGGGCCACCCGCCAGACCCGCTCCATTCCGGACGTGCGCGCGCGATCGCCCTCGAGATTTTGCGGAATGGTGTCATGGAGCCTGGTCTCGCCGATGTCGCCCGGTTGAACATCGATGATGCGAATACCGGATCCTTCCAGTTCCACCTGCATCGACATGGTGAGCGAAGCCATCGCCGCTTTCGCCGCGTTGTAGGGGCCTTGAAACGGAACGGGCAACCGCGCGGCCAACGAGGTGACGTTGATGATGCGTCCACTGCCGCGGGCGCGCATCGCGGCGAGAGCGAGCCGGTAAAGCTCGATGTGCGCGAAGACGAGGGTTTGGAATTGCGCCCGCAGCGTTTCCAGCGACAAAGATTCCATCGGCCCGAAATAGGCAATGTCGCCGGCATTATTAATTACGACGTCGAAGTGGCCGGCTTCAAGGAGCGCAGCGTGGAAGCTCTCGCCTAACGACGCAGTGTCGTTCAGCTCGAGCCGGACCGGATGGAAGCGGGGCAACGAAGGCAATCGGCTGATGTCCCTGGAGGTTCCCCAAACTTCGTCGCCTCGTTCCGTGAGCAATTTTGCTGTGGCGAATCCGATTCCCGCGCTCGCGCCGGTGATGAAGATTCGTTTCATACCGAGGAGCGGCGGTTTATCCCGCGGCTGCGGGACCGTAGAGAAGAGGGCGGTTTGGAAAGCGCCCCTCCTTGAGGTGTAGGCGCATTCATGCGTGAGCTTGTCTGCGACGGTAGTGCAGCCAGAGCAGGCCGAAGATCAAAAGGAACACGAGCGCGGCGCTGACCTGGCCCGTCATCCCTTCAATGAAGAGACGACACGCGGTTGCGGGCAGCGCCGCGATTATCCCGGCGAGCAACGGCCGGCCCACGTCGCCCCATGGATTCTCCCAGCGAAAAACCGTTCGCAAGGCGCGATAACGCAGGATTCCCTGGAGCACGTAGGGCAGCAGAATCCCGAGAGCGGCGCCGGTCGCGCCGAAACGGCTGATGAGCCAGAGGTTGGCGGTCAGCGCGACGGTGCAGGTGATAATCGAATTGCGCAGATTCAGCCGCGGCTTTTGCACCATGATCACGGTTTCGGCGAGACTGACGAAAGCATTGGTGGCGCAGGCGAGCCCGACGATCCCAACCCACAAACCGCCCTGGCGAAAGACTGGCCCGTAAATGCCGAGAATGACGGACCCAGCCAGGACGAGCACGGCGGCGAGCGGGATCAGGATCCAAAGCATCCACTGTGAGACCCGCGAGAACGCCACCGCCGCCTGCCGCTGATCGCCGTCCGCGGTGAGGCCGGCGACAACCGGAGCGAAGATCGGATTGAAAGCCTGATTCACTTTTCGCAAACCGCCCGCGACTTCGACGGCCGCCGCGTAGATGCCGAGCGTGGTCAATGTCACTCCCGGAGCGCGGCCGACAAAGCAACCGAGCATCACGACGTCGAGCCGAACGATGATGGAATTGAGTAGATCGTAGGCGCTAATGGGCGCGGCGTAGGTCAACAGCCGCCGTGATTCGGTGGCGAAAGAAAATTGCTCGTCCGTGGCCGCGGTGCTTCGAAAAAGGGAAGCGGCGAGCCCGAGCGCAACCAACCCGGAGGCGCTGAATCCAGCGATGACCGCAAGCTCGGGCCCGAATGTTCGCCACCCGAGGCTGAGCGCGGCCAGGAACGCCAATGTCGTCGTAACGGTCTCGGTTATGCCGCGCGAAAAAATATCGTGCCGCATCACTTTCATTCCGCGGGAGACAGCGGTGTTGATGCGATAGAGCGCGATCACCGGCATGGCGCAGAACATCACCGAAAGCGCGTTCGCCATCTCGGCGTCGAGTCCGAAACGGGGACCGAGGAGCCGAACTAGTGTAATCGCCAAGGCCGCCACGAGAACGCATTGAAAAACGGCGAGGCCAACGGCGAGGCGGAAAAGCGCCCGGCTCCGCGCTCGATTTCCGGCCGCTTCCGCGCGCGCGATGAAAGTGATGACGGTGTCGTCCAGCCCGAAGATGCCGATCTTGCTGACGAGATCGGTCGTGGCCCACGCGACCGAGAAAATGCCGAGCGCGGCTGGTCCGAGCAGGCGCGCGACGAGGAAGGTGAACACGCCGCGAAAATTCGAAGCGAGCATCGCGATGAAGTTCGCCCAGGCGCCGCGCTTTAGTTCCGGCCCGGGATCGGCGCGATGCACGACGCCGCCCGGAGGCGTGATTGGGCGCGTCATGGTTTCAGCGGCAGTCATCGGATTAAGAGGGCGGGGCGCGTCATCGGGCGCCGCGCGAGTGACTGCCGACGATAAGGCCATCCTGCATTTCGTGGATCCAATCGCAGGCCTCGGCGATCTCCGAATTGTGAGTGACGAGGAGGAGCGCCTTGCGTTCTTCCTGGACGATCCGCTGGAGCAGCTCGAAGGCGCGCCGGGAATTCGCGCTGTCGAGATTCCCGGTCGGTTCGTCCGCCAGGATGACGCTCGGGTTGTTGGCGAGAGCCCGTGCCACGGCGACGCGCTGCTGTTCGCCGCCGGAAAGATGGCGGCTCGGCCGCTTCGCTTTTTTCCCGAGGCCGACTTCATCCAGGAGGAGAGCAGAACGCTCGAGCATCTCCGGTTCGCTCAGGACATTCAACCGTCGCATCGGGATCATGACGTTTTCCTGCGCGGTAAAATCTTCGAGGAGAAAGTGGAATTGAAAGATGAACCCGAGGAGCTCGTTTCGTTTTCGCGCCAGCGCGTCATCCGCCAGGTGCGAGACATTCTCGTTCTCGATGCTGACGCGACCGGCGTCCGCCTGGTCGAGGAGGCCGAGGATGTAAAGCAGCGTGCTTTTCCCGCAGCCGGAGGGCCCGACGACGGCGTGGACCGTGCCGCGCTCGAGCTGGAGCGACACGCCGCGCAGCGCATGGACGCGATATTCGTCCTGGCCGAGATACCGCTCGACTCCTTCGCAGCTCAAGGAGACTTCCGCTTCCATGAATTTTAAGGTAGCCACAGTCGCAGCGGCAGTGAAACCTTTTCGCGCTTCCCGCTTCGCTCCATGGAATCGCCGCGTCCGCAACTCGTCATTCTGGCTGAAGCGCCGGATGCGTTTGTCGAATTGTTCGGCATCTCGATGGTCGAGAGGTTACTTCGACAGGCGCAGCGAATCGGTTTTCGCGAAGCGATCGTCCTTTCGACGACGCCGGCCGAAATTGCCGCGCATCTCGCGGCGCCGTCCTGGGCGCGAGCTCAAATCTCGCTGAGTTTTCACCAGCGCGAGCCGGGGCCGGTTTCAATGCTCCAGGTCGCGGGCAAGGAGCGCGCCCTCGTCGTCTCGGCGGGTTTTTATTATGACGCGCGCCTCCTCAAGACGTTGGCCGGGAAAACGACAACAACGGTTCTGGTGGATTCGCGGCGGCCGGCGGAAACCATTCGGCTCTGGCAGAAGGAACCGCTCGATTTCAGCGGCGCGGCTCTCGTGATTCCCGACTCCGCGTCGGAGCCAAAGCAATGCGATGCCGCGAACGAACCCACTTACGTGACCGCTCTGCGCAAACACGTCAGGCCGGTTTTCTTTCCCGCGCCTTCACCCGAGCTGATTCCGGTGGCGGAAAAATACGTGCGCGACCTCGCCCAGAACGGCGTCCTGGATTTCCCCGGCTTCCTGGATTCGCCGATCGAGGATTGGATCGTCAGCCGTCTTTGCCACACATCGATTCGGCCGAATCAGGTCACGTTTGTAACCATGCTGATCGGCCTGGCGGTCACCGCGCTCTTCGCGGCCGGTCGGCTTTGGTGGGGAGTGGCTCTGGCTTACGCGATCGAAGTTCTCGACGGCGTCGATGGGAAACTGGCGCGGACAAAAGTGGAAACAACGACAGCCGGTCAGTGGGAACATGAGGTTGATTACACGATCGAGCTTTCCTGGTGGACGGCGCTGGCCTTTCACTTCCGCACGAGCGGGATCGCGAGCGCCTATTGGTTGCTGGCGTTGTATGTCGTTTCCGACCTCATCGATCGCGTGGCGAAACGCGCCGTTAAACTGAAAGTGGGCCGAAATCTGGACGACGTTTCAAACTTCGATCGCTTCGTGCGCTGCATCGGCGCGCGGCGGAACATCAACATCTGGATCCTGATCGCCGCTCTTGCTCTCGGCGATCCGGGGAACGGTTTCGTGCTGTTTTGCTGGTGGGGCGCGGCGGGAGCGGTCGCGCACGTAGTTCGCGCTATTCAGATTCGCGCAATGACGAAATCCGAATGACGAATGACGAATTAATGACGAATGATTAAATGACGAACGATTAGACCAGGGCTTCTGGCCGTTCGTGTTTCGGGATTCCTTCGTCCTTCGTCCTTCGTGGGTCGTCATTTCCCGCGACCGCCTGCTTGATCATCGGCGGGATGCGCTTCGCGCGATTGATGACTTCCTTCGAAATCACGCTCACCGGCTGTTGCACGAGCAGGGATGTGCTGACGGCGCAATAGACGCCGCATCCCGCCTGGCAGCTCTTCTTGCGATAGTTCGCATGCAAATCCTCCGGCGTGACATCCATGATGTGTTTATCGCCGTGGACCATGCTGCACTCCCAGAATTTTCCCTGGGCCGAGACAAAGAAAAGCTTGTAGCCCGCCGTGCAGGTCCACTCGATCGGCTCGTTCCGAAGCAAGCCCTTCTGGTATTGCAGGATCGCTTCGTTCGTGTGGATTTTTTCGCCGGCCCGCTTCCGTTCGATCATCGAATCGATGAACGCTTCCAGCTCCGCCTTGTTGCCGCGCTCCACCCGGAACCGGCTCAACGGATCGGCGTGGACGAGCCGCACCTCGGTCGGAATACCGCGGGCCAGTCCCGTTTCCAAAACCGCTTTCGATTCCGGAAGCGTGTCGGCACAAATCACGCCGGTGATGTGCAGGTTGATCTTCGAGTCCTTGAAGTAATCCAGCTTCGGCAAAATCGTCTTGAACGATTTCTTCGTGATCGGACTGGGCGTCATCCGGTCGACGCTGATTTGCATGACCTGCAACCCGGCGTCTTCGAGTTCCTTCAAAAGCTTTCGGGTGAGCAGAAATCCGTTCGTGGTCAGGCTGGTGGCGAACCCGAGCTCGCGGCAATAGCGGACAATCTCGACGACGTTGGGATGGGTGAGCGGTTCGCCGCCGACGAGCGCGATCCGCATCGTCCCGAGCTCGCGGATTTTTTTGAGCCAAAGCTTCAGGTCCTCGAGCTTCGGATGCGGCCGCGAGTTGTCGAACTCGGTGCAATAGGAACAATCGAGGTTGCAGCGGTCGGTGAGATAGATGCTGCACTGGAGCGGCTTGCGATCGAAGAGCCGCTTGCCCGATTCCAGCAGATTATAGCCGGAAAATTCCCGGCCGATTTTATCGAGCAGATTCATATCGCGCGGGTTTGTTGGGCGCGCAAAGCAAGCAGCGCCGTGCACAATCCAACCAGGCTGACGACCACGCAAAGAACGATGAGAGCGATCACGATCGAATCCGGTCGCAACTGTGATGGGAGGTGCGGATCGATGTTCACAAAAAGGTCCATGTAGAATACTCCCAGGGAGAAAGCCCAGCCAGCCAGCAATGCGTGAGGGTGCTCCGCCCGGCTTGTTTGGAAGTAGGCATAGAGCAGCCAGGCCGCTGTCAGGTAGTCAATAAACCAGAGCGGCGCGAACTGCCAATGTCCCCAGCTAATGATCGTCTCGCCAATCGCGAGCCCGATCGCAAACAGCAGGGCCAGGTAGCGCGAGACGACGAAAGGCATCCTCCCTTGTAACAGCAGCGACGAAGTTCGTAAACCAACGGCTGTGTTCCCGCCTCAGGCGCTGGAACCTCGCAACGTCTCGACCGGTGGCAGGAGCGCGGCCCGGCGAGCTGGAACGTAACTCGCGATGAAGGTGGCGATGATCGCCAGGATGGTGGCCCAGAGATAGTGGTGCCAATCCCAGGCGACAAGAAAGTGGTTCGCGTAGAGGAGGCCGCGAATTTCGATCGGGATCTTGGAAACGCCCCACGTCAGGAGAGCGCCTGCGCCGCAACCGATGATGGATCCGGCGGCGGCGATCATCGCGCCTTGCCAGAGGAAAATGGCGGAGATGTCGCTCGAGCGGTAACCCATCGAGCGGAGGATGGCGATTTCCTTCAGTTTCGCGAGGACCGACATCGTCAGGACGTTGAAGATGCCGAACCCGGCCAGGAGGATGATCAACGACACGGTGATCGCGGCCGACATGCGGATGGTGAGAAACAATTGGAGATTACCTTCTTCGCGGTCCTGCCAGCTTTGGGTTTCGTGCTGGAAGAGCGTTTCGAAGGCGCGGGCAACGGCCGGCGCGCGGTCGGGATCGCGCAGTTTGTAAACGATCATCGAGGCGGCGAACGGTTTCTTGAGCAGCGCCTGCGCGACGCGGACGTGGCAATAGACGCGGACGGCATCGACAACGCCGACACCGCTGCGCGCGGTCGCGGCAATCGCGAAGCGCCGGTATTCACCGCCCGGCGACAGTATTTGGATGACGTCTCCGGGCGTCACCTGGAGCGCGTCCGCCAGGCGGGTCCCGATGATGACGGCATTCGGATTGTTTCGGAAATCGTCGAGGCTTCCGGCGGTGATCTGCTGGCTCAGGTTGGTGGTCTGGAGATGCTGGGTGGCATCGATGCCGAAGAGATCGACGGTGGCGTTGTCGAATCCGGCCCGGGCATTGACGGTGCCCCGGAGCACGGCCGAGCAGGAAGCGACGTCGGCAAATTGCCGGCTGACGCGCATGATCTCGGGCGCGTTCGAAATTCCATCGAGCGAATGGCGGCGCGGTTGCTCGGGATTCCGCACGTTCTTGGGCGGGACGAGGAGGCCGCCGGCGGCGTTCTGGAAACGGGAGCGCAAGAGGAGGGCGCCGTTGCTGCCAAGGGTTGAGTCGATGAAATTTTTCGCGAACCCCTGGGTCTGCGCCTGGGTGCAGATAAAAATAGCGACGCCGAAGACCACGCCGGAGAGGCTGAGGATGAAGGAGCGCTTGCGATGGCGCAAAAACCGAAGCGCGATGTAGAGCGGCGGGGTCACTGCACGTTGACGCGCGGTGTGACCTTCGAGACGCGGGTGCGAACGGGCCGCCCGGGCCGCAATTTGTCCTGGTCGGAAAGCACCACCCGGTCCCCTTCGGAGACGCCGTCCAGGGCTTCCGAAAAATCGAGCGTGCGATAACCGATCTTGACCGTTCGCGACTGCACGACGCCGTGTTTCACGAGCAGGACCTGGTCGACAAGGAGGGCGCGGGTCGGGAGCAGGAGCGCGTTCTCGTGGCTGCCGGTAATGATGTTCATCTCGCCGGTCATCCCGGCCATGAGATTCTCTGGCGGATTTTCGAGGTCGAGCACGACGGTGTATCGCTGCGTCTCAACGTCCGCCGCCGGCTGGATGGCAGCGACCTTGGCCCGAAACGTCCGGGTGCGATAGGCGTAGACCTGCACGATCGCTTCCATCCCAGCCTTCACTTCGCCGACGTCTTCCTCGTCGACTTCGCCGCGCACATAATTTTTCCGGGAAGAAACCGTGAAGAGCTCGGCGCGTTCGGCCACGAGCTCGCCGTCGATCGTCTTGATGCCGGTGAGCAATCCGTCCATGGGCGAACGGATCTCGGAGTTCTTCATCTGGGCTTCGAGTTTCTTGGCGGTCTCATCGAGCGCCGCGAGGTTGCGATCGCGCTCGATTCGCTCGGCTTCGACCAGCGCCTTGAGCCGGTTCACTTCGCTTTTTGCTTTCTCGAATTCGACCTGCGGAACGTTGCTGAGCCCGGTCAGCTTTTGGAGCCGACCCAGGTTGTCCTCCGCCACCTTGAGCGCTTCCGCCGACGGCAACGGCAATTCCGCCCGCCGCTCGGCTGCCTGGAGATCGGCCCGCGCCTGTTTGAGAAGCCGCGCCGTCGCTTCATCGGCAATCGTCGCCAGCAACTCGCCCTTCTCCACGTTGCGCCCGATCGCGCCCCGGCCCGCGGAAAGCGCTTCGCCCAGTTGAATGAACCCGGAATTCTGCGCGCGGACGGGGATCACCAGCGACGGCTCGATCCGCACCGTGCCGTAAACGGCCGAGATCGCCGTGCCGCGTTGCACGACGGCGACTTCAGCGACGGGCAGCGTGGTGAAATAGATGAGCGCGAAGATCACCAGCGCGGCGGCGATCCCGGCGAGGATGAGATTTTTCGAGGCCGGAAACTTCAACGGCTGCAACTAACGCACCTTTGCCGCGGTGTCGTTTGAAAACTGAAAGTAGCGGCCGGTGGCGCGGTCCCATTCGGCCCGGGCGATATTTTGCTGGTAGGCGGCGGTCAGGAGCGCGCTTTTGGTTTCCAGGAAGCTGCTCTCGGCGCTGCGGAATTCGAGCTGGGAAGAAAGACCTTCCTCCAGGGTGCGCTGGATAACGTTCACGTTTTGATCGGCGCCGGAGACGGCGGCGTTGAGCGATTTCCAGCGGCCCTCGATCGCGCGGAAATTGTTCGCGATCCGTTTCAGGTCGAGCGCGGTGTTGGCTTCGAGTTGGCGGAGGGAGATTTCGTTCATTTCGCGAATGGCGCGTTGCCGCGCGACCTGGCCGCCGACGAAGCCGTTGTCGAGCACGCGCCAGGTTACCGCGACGCCCGCGGCGATTTCCGACGAGAGGATGTTGTCCGAGCTGCGCGCCGAGCCGGTGTTGGCGGTGTGGATCGTGCCGGGAATCCCGAGCCCGGTCACGGTGGCGTTGAGCGCGGGGTAATATTGCGCTTCAATGATGCGCTGATCTTCCTCGGCGGCGCGGACCATGAGGCGCGCGAGCTGGAGATCGGCGCGCTCGGAAAGAGCCAGCGACGTTTCCGAAGCCACGTCGTAATGGACGCTGGCGAACTGGAGCTGGCCCTCGGGACGGATGGTATTGTCGGGGTCTCCCATGGCCGTGGCGAGGGCGAGGACCGCGCCTTCATAGCCGCGCTCGACCTCGTGGATGCGCGGCTCCAGTTCGCGCTCCAGCAATTGCGCGCTCATGATCGCGGCCCGGTTCGTCTGCCCGGCGTTGTAGCGGTCGGATTGAGTCGTGACGTTCAAGGCCAGGCGTTCCCGCTGCGCTTCGCCGAGGGCGCGCAGCGATTCGTCGTAGAGCGCGGTGTAAAAAGCGACGCGGGTCGTGTGCAGTTGTTCGACGACCGCGACATTCAGGCGCTGCTGCGCGATCAGCATTTCGATGTTGCCGCGCCGGAACGAAGCGGGAATGGCCGCGTCGAATAATGCCTGGGTGAAAAATCCGCGGGTAAACGCGAATGGCTGCACCGGTGGTTCGTCCGCGCGTTTGCCACCCTGCACGCCGGCGACTCCCTGGAGCCTGACGTCGGGCAACGCTGTCGACCGGAGGACCAGACGCCGGCCCGCGGCTTGTTCCAGCGCCAGCCGCGCCTGGATGATTTGGGGATTTTTCTCGAGCGTACGGGAGAGCGCGGCATCGAGCGTTACAGTCCGGGCGGAAGCGGACGCTGCGAGCAAAGCGCCGACGATGGCAAACACCTGGCAGAAAATCCTCATCGGCCGCCTCCGAGAGTTGACGGCGGCGCCGCGATTTCGGCCACGGCTTTCGAGCCAGCCGGATTCTTCGTAATCTTGGGCGCGAAACCCAACGCATCCGGCTCCCGCGCGGTCGCGCGAGCGAGTTTAGCGAGCGCAACGTTGTGAAGATAAATCGCGCTCAGCCGCGTCGTCCGCGTCCGCGTCACGTCGGACGCTGCCTGTAACACGTCGAGCTGCGTCCCAAGCCCCGCGCCCAAATTTCCCTTCGCGATCTCGAGCGCTTCATCGGCGTTCTGGACATTGCGCGTCTCGGATTGCAGGACGCGCTCGGCTTGCTGCAGATCGAGGAACGCGCTCCGGACGTCGGACCCGACCGAAAGCTTCGCCGCCTCGAGCGCCTGGACCGCGGCTTCGCGCCGCGCCCGCGTCGCCTGCATCCGGCCGCGCGTGGCGTAGCCGTCAAAAATGTGCCACGTGCCGTTGAGGCCCACGACGAACCCATGATTGAATTCCGGGCCGACTTCCGGGTCGCGCTCGCTGTAAACTTCGTAACCCCCGAACGCTTCCACCCGCGGTTTGCTCGCGCTTTTGTCGAGGATCAACTGCGCGTCTTCGATTTCGACGTCGATTTGCCGGGCGCGAATTTCCGGCCGGGTCACGTCCGCGTAGGCGAGGCACTCGTTCAGGTCGGGATGCTTCGGCGCGTATTTCAAGTCGCCGGCCGCCTGGGCGGAAACCGGTTTGCCGGAAGGGTCAACGCCGATGAGCTGCCCGAGACGGAGCTCGGAATTGAGCAGGCGCGTCTGGGCGTCGATCAATTCCGGCTGCTCATTCGCGAGCGCCACTTCCGCGCGGCTGACATTGAGCGAGCCCACCGTGCCCGCTTCGAGCCGTTCCTTTTGCGCTTTGAGTTCCTCCTCGAAAACGCCGACCGATTGTTCGCGGACCCGTATCTTCGCCCGGTTCAGGAGCACGTCGTAAAAGGCCATCCGGACATCCATCGAAACGCGGTTGACCAGCGCCTCGTATTCGAGCCGCCGCTTTTCCTCGGTCAAGCGCGCGATGGTCAGCTGGCTCGCGACCGCGCCGCCCGTGTAAAGATTCTGGATCACCCGGACGGTCGCCTCGTAATCGTCGGAACGCAGGCGCGACGCTTCCGCGCGTTCTCGTTTTCGAAGCAAGCCGGTGCCGACTACGCCGGGATAATATCCGGAACGCGCCTCGACCACGCCGCCCCGCGCGGCTTCGATTTGTTTCGCCGCCATCAGGATTTCCGGGTTCTGTTTGCGCGCTTTCGCGACGGCTTCGTCCACGGTAAAGGCGGGCCCGGCCTTGGAAACGCCTGTTCCCAAGCCCGCGGCCATCAGCAGAACTACGGCCCACCCCAAACGGCGCATCCACGGTATCTCACGTGCCGCGGGCACCTTTATCAACAAAATTCCCATAATCCCACGAGGGGAAGGCCGGGTGACGGCCCGGGCGCGAAAGTACCAGCGCCGGATTGCATCGCCACACATTTGCTCTATGATGCCAACCTTTCCGCCTTGCCCGCTCCTGCCGGGTCCGGCTAATTTGGAAATTTTCCTGCAATGAACAAAATCAGAATTGCCGTGGTCGGGGTGGGAAACTGTTTCAGTTCGCTCCTGCAAGGCATCAATTTCTACGGCCAGCCGAACAAGAACGGCTCAGCGGACATCGGACTCATGCATCGCCGGATCGGCGAATACGAACCGCAGGATATCGAGGTCGTGGCCGCCTTCGATATCGACCGCCGGAAGGTCGGGCTCGATGCGGCCGACGCGATTTTCGCGGCGCCGAATTGCACCAAGATTTTCTGCGACAAGATCGCGCCCACCGGTGCGACTGTCATGATGGGCTGCGTGTTCGACGGTTACGCCGAGCACATGAAAGACTACGGCGCCGAGCGGACTTTCCAGCCGCTGGAAAAAGAATCGACGCGCGAGCAGATCATCGAAGAGCTGAAACGATCCGGCGCGGAAATCCTGGTGAACTATCTGCCGGTTGGTTCCGAGGAAGCGACGCGTTTTTATGCGGCCTGCGCGCTCGAGGCCGGCCTCGGGTTCGTCAACAACATCCCGGTCTTCATCGCCAGCGATCCGGTCTGGGCAAAACGGTTCGCGGACAAAAAACTGCCGATCGTCGGCGACGACATCAAGGCGCAGCTCGGCGCGACGGTCTTGCACCGGACGATTGTCGATCTGTTTCGCAAGCGCGGGGTAAAAGTCGAGCGGACCTATCAGCTCAACACCGGCGGCAACACCGATTTCTTGAACATGCTGAACCGCTCGCGGCTCGCGTCCAAGAAAACGTCGAAGACCGAGGCGGTCCAATCCGTGATTGGCGAGCGGCTGGCGGACGAAAATATCCACATCGGCCCGAGCGATTACGTTCCCTGGCAGAACGACAACAAGATTTGCTTCATCCGCGTCGAAGGAAAACTTTTCGGCGACGTGTCGATGGAACTGGACGTGAAACTTTCCGTGGAAGACTCGCCGAACTCAGCCGGCGTGGCGATCGACGCGATCCGTTGCGCCAAGCTCGCACTCGACCGTGGGTATGGCGGCGTTCTTCATTCGACGTCTGCCTATTTCTGCAAACATCCGCCCCAGCAGATGACCGACGACGAAGCCTACCAAAGCGTCGAAGACTTCATCGCCGGCAAGCGCGAGAGCTAGTTGTAGCCGTCGCCCTGTGGGCGACGAGAGATCGACTACGCTCGACTACGATTATTATTCCGCTAATCCCGGCGCGTCCCACAGGGACGCGGCTACAGGCATCGCTCGCAAGCGGTCCCATTCGGCTTGCAGCTCTTCAGTCTGGTAGGGGAAAAACTTTCCTGCGGCGGTGCTGAAAATCCCGGCTTCAACCTCCAGCTTCGTCATCTCGCCAACGGCTTTCCAATACGCTGCGATCTGGGACCGATACTGCTGTTGCAGGTCCGCGGCTTGGGCCGCCGTGACCCGATTCGTTTTCCAATCAACCAGCAGGGCGCGGCCCCCGGCCGGATCGACCAGGAGAAGATCGATCACGCCCTCCACGCAGCTCCGGTCGTTCAAGCGCCACAGGAACGGCAGCTCGGTGTGGGTCACAATCGCCGGGCGCGCCAGGTATTCCGCCAGAACGGAACCCGGCGCCGCTTTTGTGAAAAGTTTCCACTCGCGCGCGGAACGATCGGCGTCGGGCGAGGTCGATTGGACGGCGGCAAACGCCCTCTGCCATTGCGGCGAGCCGCTGGTCCAGGGGAAATGCTGGAACAGCGTGTGCCACCAACTGCCATAGAGCGTGGCCGGGTTGTCCGGCGTGGAACGCGCCGCCGGTGCAGCGCGGCGAACGGCCGATTCAGGCGGCGGTTCCGGCAGCTCTTCGTACTCGCTGGGATTTTGTTTGCGGATGAACTCAGACGCCCGCGTGCGAGCCTGGGCGAGCAGGGCGGAATCGAGCGGAGCGAAGGGGAACGAGGGCGTCTTCGCGGCGTCGTTCGTTTTCGCCATGGCGCGCATCGTTTCCGAACACGCTTCCGGATTCGTCGCCAGCGTATCGAGCACGGCCGCGCTCGGCTCGCCTTTGTCGCCCCGGAGAAATTTGAGCTGCGACTCGGCCGCGAGCCGATCGTGCACCGGCGAAAAAAGATTGCGATCGAGCGCGAGCACGAGCGTGTGCCGCGCACGCGTGACAGCCACGTAGAGGAGCCGCTCCATTTCCTGGCGGCGCAGGATTTTCGTCGCCTCCTTGATTTCCTCTTCGCGATCTTCCTTGTGCAAGGCGGCGATGACTTCGTCCGTTCCCGGGACGCGAATGATCGACGGGTAACGCGGCGAAAATCCGGTGATGCGCCGGCTCAGGAACGGGACGAGAACGGCATCCCATTCGGAGCCCTTGGCTTTCTGCGCCGTGATGAGCTGGATCGCGTCCCGGTCGGAAAGACGGGCGGGCCGCTGCTGTCCCATTTCGGATCGCAGACGCTCCGCGAAATCGGCGAGGGTTGCACCGGACGCAGCCGATTCGGCAGCGAGCGTGACCAGCGTATCGAGATCGGCCAGCGGATCCTTGAAGTCTTCCGGCGGGAGGGAAGCGAGCCGCGCTCGCAACGCCGTGCGCGCGATGAGTTGTTCGACCGCGGCAAAAAGCGGCATCTCCTGGAGCGCGCTTCGAATTTCGGCCAGCTCCGCGATTTGCGATGAAACTTTGCCGGCCGCTTTCCGCGCAGTTTCAATTTGGAAGCGCTCGCCGTGTCCTTCGCTGAAGACAGCCAGGTCGTGATCCGAAACGCCGAACACTTCGCGCAGGACGCCGACGATTTCGTAGTGGTTCCGCGGCTCGACCATGATCGTGCAAAGCGCGGTCAACCACGCGCACGCGGGCGAGTCCGCCTGGAGTTCGCTTTCCGATTGGACCTCGACCGGCAGCCCGATTTTTCGAAGCGCAATCGAGGTGGTCCGCAACCAATCGCGCCGTGGACAGAGGATCGCGACCTCGCGCCAGCTCCGCGCTCGCAGCTTTTCCGGGCCCTGTTCCTTGAGCCAGCGCGCGAGCTCATCGGCTTCGATGCGCGCGACCTGCCGGTCTTTCAATTTCTCTTTCCCATTGCGCAGCTCGGCCGACAGCGACAGGCGAATGACCTGGCCCGGCAAAATCTTCGGGCGCGGCTGGAGCTCGACGAACTTCACCTGGCCGCCGGCGCCATGGAGGATTTCGCCGAAAGTTTTGTTCACGAAATCGAGCTGCCGTTGATCGAGCCGGAAGGTGACCGAGAACGTGACCGCTTCTCCGGCGTCGGACGCGACCAGCGCGTCGTGCACCCGCCGGTAATGCGCGAGATCGGCGCGGTCATGGTAGATCGATTGTTGAAAATCGCCGACCATGCAGAAGCTCCCGGGCCGGGGCGGATCGGTTTTCGTCTCGAGCCAGCGGCCGGTCGCGTCAGGCGGCCGGGTCATTTCCAAGAGCACGGAAAATTGCGCTGGATCGGTGTCCTGGGCTTCGTCGAGGATCACGATTGGGTCGAGCTCGCGAATGCGCCGCGCGGCTTCGGGATGCTGGAGAAGTTCGTCGGCGAGCGCGATCTGGTCGGCATACGTGACCACGCCGCGTTCCAGCCGGAAATTGCGGTAATCGCGCTGCACTTCGGCCGCGACGCAGATCGCGGTCTGGTTCACCCAGCGGCGCAGCGGAATGAAAGCCTGCTCCCAAACCTGATCGATGCCCTGCGCTTTGGTGCTGCAGATCGGCCAGCGCAGAAAACCGGTACCTTCGCGAAAACCCTGTTCCCAGGCCTGGAGTTGGGCGATGGAATTCCCGATCGTATCGCTTTTCCTGGCCGCCCGGGCCGCGCGGTAAACGTCTTCGAGCGAGATCTCCGGACACGGACATTGTTCGCCGGGACGAAGCAAAGCCGAGCCGGCCTGTCGCCCCAGTTCCATGATGTGCCGCATGGAAGCGAGCCGCAGGAGCATCGCGCGGTTTTCCGGCGAGAGAGAACGGCCCACGTGCGTCTGCTGCTGGACGAACTCATTCCAGAGATCGTCGTCGTCCGTGATCAACTCCAGCGGCGCCGGCAGCCCGAGGTAGTGCCCGTAGTCGTTCAGCAACTTCAGGCAAAACGCGTGAATGGTTCCGAACCAGGCGCGATTGAACGCGGCCAGGATTTCAGGACGCGGCGGCGGTTTGCCGCGAAGAATTTGTTCCCGCGCGCGCTGCTGCATTTCGTCCGCGGCACGATTGGCGAACGTCAGCACGACGAGGCGCGGCAACATCGTCACGGCATCTTTCCCCTGCGCGATTTGCGCGATCCGATCGGTAACCGCGCTCGTCTTCCCGGAACCGGCCGCGGCCACGACCGAGAAATTGCGGTCGAGCGTTTTCGCGAAACGATCGCGAGCAGCCTGGTCGCCTGCTTCCATCACCAGCTCTCCTCTTCCAACGCGAGATCGGGATGGGTGAGCTCCCAGCGTTCGTCGAGGATTTCGGGATCGATCGACAGCGTCGCGAGCGGGTAATCCTTTGTGAAACTGAAGGCGTCCCGGAGCCGGCCTTTCATTCCGAAAATTCCGGTCGCCTGCATCCGGGCGAGATCGCGAAAGGCCGGGCCGCAATCCGCAAAATCCTCGTCGCGCAACTGCGGCTCCGGTTTCGCGATGATCGGGGAAAAAATGCTGACCTCCACCTGGCCGGCGCCGAGCTGCCGGGCGGCGAGGCTGTAAAGCGCGAGCTGGAGCGCGTCGCCTTTCAAAACCGATTTCAAGACACGGGGCGGGCGAGGCTCATCTTTTTTCCGGCTCCTGGGAGTGAGCGATTTTTTGTTGCCGGTTTTGAAATCGACGATCCAAAGATCGGGCAGCGCGAGCGAGGTGGGGAGCCGTTCGGTTTTGCCTAACAAGAGGTCGGCTTGTCCACGCAGCAAAAGCCGGAGTTCCTCGCCGACCGCGATCGGTTGCGCCTTGAGCTTCCACTCCGCGGCCGCCCAATTCCAACCTTCAATGGCGCCCACGAGCCGGCCGAGGGTTTGGGCGAGACACAGCGCATTCTCCCAGCCGGATTCCCACCAGTCCGGAATCGTCCGGCCGGCCAGCCGGCAGAGGCCGCGCACTTCGGTGCGTTTCCGTTCCGCGGCCGCTGAGATGCGGGCGGCGAAATCCTCGGGGCTCGGAAGCGGCGCGAAAGTTTCGGTGAGATCGAAAACCGCCGCCAGCCAATCATGGGTCCACTTCCCGATGGTCGCGTTCCAGACATAGGTCGCGTCTTCCGCGCCTTCGGCGCCGAGAAAACGTTCCATCCAGACCAGGGCGGGGGATTTCAGCAGCGCCTCCGTGTCGCTCACGCTCAGCGGCTTGATGTCGTTAGGCGCGGTCCGCAACGCGAAGTCGTATTCGTTGGACGGTTCGGACGTCCGGCGGGCGAGATAAGCGACGCGGGTTTGGAGAATGCCCGCCGTTTTCGACCGCTCGTTAGGCGGCGCGAGGTTGGCGCTTTCCAGCCAGCGGCGCGTCTGGTCGCGCAAGGCGCGCAGGTTCGCCTGGGAGATCGGTTCGCGGAAGACATCGTGATAAACGCGGCCAAAAAATTCGCCTGGATTGGAAACGCGTTCCGGCGCGGATTCCTGGACAAGGCTGACGGTGAGCGCCAGTCCGTGGCGGGCGGATTCATTGAGGCCGTCGAACTGGGCGCGCGCCAGCTGGCGTTGCTGCTCGGTCCCGAGGAAAAGCGTGGCGCCTTCGCGGACCACAATATGGCCTTCGCCCTGGCTGCCCCGCCGCGTGGCGGAGCGATTGAGGTTCCGCACGCTTTGGTTGAGAACGTCGATCTGCGCAGCGGCCAGAAAATCGCCGCGGGCGCCGGCGGCCCAGGCGCCTTCGTTCAAGCCACAGAGAATGAGATGCGACCAGGACTGGTCCTCGGCCTGCGCCGGCGTGAGAAGCTGGATGCGAGCGTAGGGATGCTGGCCGAGAAGATCCCGCGTGATGCGGACGCTGACCGCGAGCTCGTCCAGCCATTGAAGGAAAAGCGTCCGCGAAAATGAAGCGTCGACCTTCGCCGTCCACGCCGTGCGTTGCGCGATTTCGCGCCAGCGTTCGTTCCAGCCGAGGAGGGCAAAGGCACGCCCGAGGACTTCGAGAAACTCCGCGAACGTGGCGGTGTCGGGCAGAAAGATAACGTTCTCGAGCGCGGCGGAAATCTGGTCGCCGTCATTTTCGCGGGCGCCGGCCGCGGCGATCAGGACCGGGAGATCGTCGATCGCGACGTCGGCCAGGGCGCGGTGCAGGGAACGTTCGATCCGGTTGCGAGAAGGATCCTGCAGAAACGACTGGTCGTTAGGCAAGCTCGTCAGGAAGCGCAGCAGCACGTTCAACCGCGGCGTGCGCTGCAATTCCATCCAGCTCCAGAAATCGGGCGCTTCGAACAGCCCGGGAGCGATCTGGCCCATCGCGTCGTAGTGCGCGAGACCGAGACGGGTCAGCGCGGCCGCGACGAGACGCGGGAGCGCGCCGGGCCCGGGGAAAACAATCCCAAGGCGGGTGCACTGTTCGTCGGCCAGAAACTGATGCGCCATCGCCGCGATCGCTTCGGATTGCTCCTGCGCGTCCAGGCCCGCCAGAAAAAAGGTGGGGCGCGCCGCGCCACGTCGATCGCCGTCGAGGCCAACCGGCTCCGCTTCCGCGAGCGTTTCTTCCCACGTGCCGATCCAGGCCGAATCGAGATCGTGCGCTTCGTCGCGCGGATCTTGCACGATCACGGTGGCGCGTTCCGAAGCGTGCGCGGCCGCGCGGAGCAAGTGCCAGAGGGGCCAGTGGCCGCCGTGAAAACCGGTAATCAGAATCTGACCGAGGGCAGGAGGAGCTTGCCGGGCATTCGCCAACGCGCGGCGATCGCTCTCGGGGAAAATCTCGAGCCCGGTTGCCTTGAGGTGCGCGCGAAATTTCCGGACGACGGGGCGGAACGCCGGCAGGTCGACGCTCTCGAAATCGGCGCCGGCTGCGCTGAGTTGCTCGAGGAGGCGCAGAAGATGGTCGGGAGTGCGGCGAACAGAAATGGCCGCCAGACGTTGCGCTTCCGGAAGGGTTGCGTCGGCCAGCAATTGTTCGGCGGCGAGCGCGAGCAACAAACGCAGATTCTCGCGCGCGGCCGGGGCGCTTTCACTTTGCGCGGCAAGCAGCGCCCGAAGATAGGGCGGGGTGACGAATTGCAAACCGAGCGTGGACAGTCCGGCTTCGAGCAGGCGTTGCTTGAGCGCCTGGATTTGACCGCGCGTTGGAACGACGACCACGACCGGCCGCTCGCTTTTCCAAGCCTCTGCTGCTGCCTCGCGGAACCAGCTCTCGATCGCTCCCTGCCACGCCGCTTCCGGGGAGGAAGCGAGGACGAGCGAATGCCGTCGATGCGGGCGAAGTTCCAGTTCCAGCTGCACGTTTGATTCTAGCAGAATCGTCGCAGCTGTAGTAGCGACGCCGCTCTGTCGGCGTAAACACGCTGCTTGTGTCGACGCGATCGTACGGCGACAGAGCGCCGTCGCTACAACAATGCACCTGCATTGCGCCGCCCCGCCCCGAATGTTACCCTCGCCGCTCCGCGCATGAGCCAGAATTACAAGGACACGCTGAACCTGCCGAAGACGGATTTTCCGATGAAGGCGAGCCTGACCGCGCGCGAGCCGGAGATGCTCAAGCGTTGGGAAGACGCGCGCCTTTATCAGCAGATCCAAAAGTCGCGCGAAGGCGCGGAATTATTCGTCCTGCACGACGGCCCGCCGTTCGCCAACGGCGACGTCCACATGGGCACGGCGTTGAACAAGATCCTGAAGGATCTCGTCGTGAAATCGAAAACCATGGCCGGTTTCCGCGCGCCGTATTTGCCCGGCTGGGATTGCCACGGGTTGCCGATCGAATACAAGGTCGTCAAAGAATCGCGCGGCCTCTCGCCGCTCGAAGTGCGGAAGCGCTCGGAAGCGTTCGCGAGAAAATTCATCGATATCCAGCGCGAGCAATTCAAGCGGCTCGGCGTTTTCGGGCAATGGGAGAAACCGTATCTGACGCTGAATCCGGGCTACGAAGCGGACATTCTGCGCGCGTTTGCGGTGTTCGTTGAGAAAGGGCTGGTTTACGAAAGCCTCAAGCCGGTTTTCTGGAGCAGCGGCGCGCAGACCGCGCTGGCGGAAGCCGAAGTCGAATACCAGGACCGCGAGGACACGGCGGTCTACGTGAAGTTTCCGATCGTCTCCGGCGAGCTCGCCGGCAAAGCGAGCATCGCAATCTGGACAACGACGCCGTGGACGCTGCCGGCGAACCTCGCCATCGCCGTCCATCCGAAGGAGCTCTATGTGCAGCGCGAATTCCGGAAAGACGGCGTCTCCGAAATGCTCGTCCTGGCCGCATCGCTGGCCGAAGCGTTTTGCGCCGCGACGGGGTTCGAACCGACCGGGGAACCAATCCGTTCGTTCCCTGGAAACGAGCTCGAGGGCGTCACCGCGCAACATCCGTTTTTGCCGCGGACCGCGACGGTGACGGCGGCGGACTTTGTTACGATGGATTCGGGCACGGGCGCGGTGCACATCGCGCCGGGACACGGCGAGGACGATTACTCGTTAGGCCGGGCCCGCGGTTTGCAGATTCTGTCGCCGGTCGACGATCACGGGAAATTCACGGACGAAGCCGGGCTGCCGCACCTGACGGGCAAATACGTTTTCGACGCGAACCCCGACATCGTCGCGCTGCTCCAATCGAAAGGGATGCTCCTCGCCGAACAGGTTTACCAGCATTCGTATCCGTATTGCTGGCGCTCGAAGACGCCGATCATCTTCCGCGCGGTCGAACAATTCTTCATTCGCATCGACGACCTGCGGGCGCAGGCGCTCGCGGCCATCAAGGAAGTGAAGTGGATTCCGCCGTGGGGCGAGAACCGCATCTCGGGCACGGTGGAATCGCGTCCGGACTGGGTCATCTCGCGTCAGCGCAGCTGGGGCGTGCCTTTGCCGGTGTTTTATTCCGCGAGCGGCGAGACGATTCTCGATCCGAAATGGATCCGGAAACTGGCCGACGTCGTCGAACAGCGGGGCTCGAACGTCTGGTTCGAGTTGGACGACGCGGCGCTGGCACACGAGCTCGGTTTGCCGGAAGGCACACGCCATCGGACCGACACGATCGACGTCTGGATCGACTCCGGCGTTTCGCATTACGCCGTGCTGCGGCCGAATCCGGAGCTGCGCGATCCGGCGGACGTGTACCTGGAAGCGACCGATCAGCACCGGGGCTGGTTCCAATCGTCGCTCATGACGAGCGTCGCGCTGCATGACCGCGCGCCCTACAAGACCTGCATCACCCACGGGTTCGTCGTGGATGTGGACGGCAAGAAGATTTCGAAATCGAGCAGCTACAGCAAGCCGATGGATGCCGGGCATTTCGTCGCCAAACACGGCGCGGACATCGTGCGGCTCTGGGTCAGCAGCATCAATTACACGGACGATGTGCCGTTCTCGGAAGAGATGTTCACCCGGCTCGGGGACACGTATCGGCGGATCAGGAACACGCTCCGGATTCTGTTGGGGAATCTGCACGATTTTGAATCAGGAAAGCAGGAAAGCAGGAAAGAAGATTTTACGCTCGTCGATCGCTGGATTCTCGAGCGGTTGGAAAATGTGATTGCGGAATGCCGGGCGGCTTACGCGGCCTACGAATTTCACAAGGTTTATCACACGCTCAACCAGTTCTGCGCGGTCGACCTGAGCAGCCTCTACGTCGACATCACGAAAGACCGGATGTACTGCGACGCGCCCGATTCTCCTCGGCGTCGCGCGACGCAAGCCGCGATGCACAGCATCTTCGAGTCGCTCTGCCGGTTGCTCGCGCCGATTCTCGTTTTCACCGCGGAAGAAGCGTGGGGTTATTTGCACCCCGAACAGTCGGTCCACCTGGAAGTGTTTCCCGATTGTAGGGCAGGCGCTCCGCCTGCCGCGGCAACCGGCGCGGTCGTGCTCCAAGTGGAACGCCTGCTTCAATTGCGTTCTGTCATTGGCCAGGCCGTCGAACGTGCGCGCCAGGAAAAGCTCATCGGCAACGCGCTCGAAGCCGCGGTCACGCTGACCTGCGACGAGGCGATCATCGGGGGCATACCGAAAGAAGAGCTCGAAGAGTTTTTTATCCTGAGCGATCTGACGCTGCAGCCGGGCCCCGAAGCGGCGGCTTCCATTTCGAAAACGCCCCATCAAAAATGCGCGCGGTGCTGGCGGCACCGGCCGAGTGTGGGGAAGAGGACCGCGCATCCGGATTTGTGCGATCGGTGTGAAGCCGTG
Source organism: Chthoniobacterales bacterium (assembly GCA_035941675.1). Classification (GTDB taxonomy): domain Bacteria; phylum Verrucomicrobiota; class Verrucomicrobiia; order Chthoniobacterales; family UBA10450; genus AV80. The sequence goes on along the minus strand of DASZDT010000010.1, from coordinate 52,374 downwards.
GTCGACAAGCGATGAAATACATTCTGCTGCTCTCGCTCCCGCTTTACCTGGCCGATCAAATCACGAAGCACCTGGTGCTGCGCTTTATCGCCGCCGACGACATCCACGTGGTCGTCCCGGATTTTTTCGCGGTCGTCAACGTGACGAACGACGGCGCCGCCTTCGGTTCGTTCAAGAACAACAACACGTTCTTCATCGTGCTGTCGTGCGTCGCGTTCGTTTTCGTTTTCGCGCTGCTCCTGCGGCGGACCCTCGCGCGGGATCGATTGCGCGATGTCTCCCTCGCGTTGCTCCTCGCGGGCATAATGGGGAACCTGACCGATCGGCTATTACACGGGCACGTGATCGATTTCGCCCTGTTCGATCTGCACGTGCCGCTGGCCCATCCGTGGCCGGCTTTCAACGTCGCCGATTCCTGCATCTGCATCGCGGTCATTTGTTTCATCATCCATTCGCTGAAGAAACGAAAAGAACCGGCAGGGTAGGCCCCTGGGTCGGACCGGCGTCCGTTACCGCGGTAACTGGGAGCCGAGATGTGGTTCGGGGAGATAAAAGAAGAGGATCCCGAGGATAAGGTAGACGGAGAGCAGCTGGACGCCTTCGATCCAATTCGTTTCCCCGTCGCCGCTGATCTGGAAAAGGATGTAGATCGACGCCACCAGGGCAAAGATCTCCGGCAGGCTGAATTCCAGGTCCATCGGTCGCCCGAAAAAGTAGGAAAGGAAAACGAGCACCGGCGCAACAAAGAGCGCGATCTGCAAACTCGAGCCGATCGCGATCCCGACACTGAGGTCCATCTTATTTTTCATCGCCATGACGATGGCGGTCGAGTGTTCGGCCGCGTTCCCGACGATCGCGACCACGATCACGCCGACGAACACTTCCGTGACGCCGACGCTCGTCCGGACGCTTTCAATTGTTCCCACCAGGAATTCCGAGAGGAACGCCACCACGACGGTGGAGAGAAGCAGAACCCCGATCGCCTTGCCGCGCGACCAACGCTCCCCCTCGTGCTCGATCCCGCCTTCGTCCCCGACGTAGAAATGTTTGTGGGTGCGGAGGGTGAACGCGAGCAGGCAGATGTAAGTGACGAACAGGACAATGGCGATACCTAACGACAGCCGAAGTTCCATCGTGGGACTCCAGCCGGCCGGGCTGGCATTGGCGGCGAGATGGAAAACGGTCGGAATAATCAGGGCGATCGCGGCGAGCGAAAGCGAGATGACGGTGGTGCGCGCGCCGGTCCGGTTAAATTTCTGTTCCTTGTATCTCGTGCCGCCGAGCAGGATCGACAGCCCAAGGACGAGAAGGATGTTGCCGATGATCGAGCCGGTGATGGAGGCTTTCACGACGGGGATGTAGCCCTTGTAAAGCGCGATGCCGGCGATGATCAGCTCCGCGGCGTTGCCGAAAGTGGCGTTCAATAAACCGCCAAGGCCTTCGCCCACGCGGAAGGCCAGTTCCTCGGTCGCGCGCCCGATCCAGCCGGCGACGGGAATGATTGCGAGCGCCGAGCAAACGAAAAGCGCGGTGGGATTGGAAATCGCCGGCACGAACCGCAAAGCAAGCGCGGCCGGCACGAACAGCAGAAGCCAATTCATCCAGGATTTCATCCAGTGCACTTTATCGGCTAAGATGGCGCCAGTTCTACCATGAAATCGGCAATGGCTTGAGATGTAACCATTCCGTTGCGTGATGTTCTGCAGTGAGACGCGCGCAGACATCACAACGGGTGTAGGCAGGCCAAGGAGGGGCGCTTTCCAAACCGCCCTGTTTTTGTTCGGCGGTTTGTAAACCGCCGTTCCTTGGTTTCGAGGCCGCGCAAAACGTGGCTCGTTCGCTGCGTATTGGTACTCCTGTTTTTTTGCTTTAGGCGCCCGGCGCGGCGAGCGACTCTACGTCATGTCGGCGATGGAAGACACGGCTCGCGAGATTGTGCGCAAATTGCGCGCGGCCGGGCACGTCGCGTATTACGCCGGCGGGTGTGTGCGCGATTTGTTGAGCGGCAAGCCGCCGAAGGACATTGACATCGCGACCGATGCGCGGCCGGACGTCGTGCAGAAATTGTTTCCGCGCACCTACGCGGTCGGCGCGCATTTCGGCGTGATCGTGGTGCTCGAAAACGGATTCCAGTTCGAGGTCGCGACCTTCCGTTCCGACGGAGCGTATATCGACGGCCGGCACCCGGTGGAAGTCCATTTCGCGACGGCGGAAGAAGACGCGGCCCGGCGCGACTTCACGATCAACGGGATGTTTTTCGACCCGGAGAACGGAGAGGTGATCGACTTTGTCGGCGGCCGCGGCGATCTCGACCGGCGTTTGCTGCGCGCAATCGGCGATCCGGCCCGGCGCTTTGCCGAGGACCGCTTGCGAATGTTGCGCGCGGTCCGGTTCGCCACCGTGCTCGGATTTGAAATCGATCCGGCGACCTGGGAGGCGGTCGTGGCGTGCGCGGCCTCGATCACCCAGATCAGCGCGGAGCGGATTCGCGAGGAGCTCGTGAAGATTTTCCTGTCACCAAACCGCGCGCGCGGCTGGGACCTGCTCGATGCGAGCGGCCTCATGGCCGAGATCCTGCCGGAAATCGAAGCGATGAAAGGCTGCGAACAGCCGCCGCAATTCCACCCGGAAGGGGACGTGTTCAAGCACACCCGGATCATGATCGGGATGCTGCCGGCCGAAGCGTCGCTGCCGCTCGTTTTCAGCGTTTTGTTTCACGACGTCGCGAAACCGGTCACGGCGATGGTTGACGATGCAGGCCGGATCCGGTTCAACGGCCACGACCGGGTCGGCGCGGAAATGACGGAAACAATCATGGAGCGGCTCCGGTTTTCGCGCGCGGAAATCGACGCGACCGTGGAAGCGGTGCGGCAGCACATGGTGTTCAAGGACGTGCCGAATATGCGGGTGGCGAAACTGAAGCGCTTCATGGCGCGGCCGACGTTCGAGGACGAGCTGGAGCTGCATCGGGTCGATTGCGCGAGCAGCCACGCGATGCTGGATAACTACGAGTTTCTGCTCAGGAAAAAGGAGGAGCTCGCGAGCGAGCCGATCATTCCGCCGCCGCTGGTGCGCGGGGAAGATTTGATCGCGTTGGGACTGAAGCCGGGTCCGAAGTTTGGGGAAATCCTGGAAGCGGTGGAGACGCGGCAGTTGGAGGGCGCGCTGAAGAATCGCGAGGAAGCGCTGGATTGGGTGAGAAAGGAATACGGGCAGTTGAGAGGTTGAGCGGTGGAGAGGATTTTGCTCGCGGCGTCTTGATCTTCTCAACCTCTCAACCTATCAACTTCTCAACATGAGAATCCTCATGATCAGCGCGGAAGGTCCGCCGCTCGCCCGCGCCACGGCGCTGGTGGACGTGCTCGAGGCGTTGCCTCGCGAGTTGCGCGCGCGCAAACACGAGGTCGGCATCGTGATGCCGTTCTATCGCGAGATCAGCGAGAACATGGCGATCGACCTGCGGGACACCGGCATCACCGTGGACGTGCGGCTGGGCGACAAAAATTACGTCGCGGAATTTGTGGAAGGCCGGACGACCGGCGGCGTGCAGACGTTTTTCGTTCGGTGTGACGCGTTCTTCGACCGGCCGAGCATCTACGGCGAACACGGCGTCGCTTACGAAGACAACGCCGCTCGTTTCATTTTCTTCTGCAAAGCCGCGGTCGAAATGGCCCGGCGAATGACGCCGACGCCGCAGATCCTCCATTGCCACGACTGGGCAGCCGCGTTCGTTCCTGTCCTGGTGGCGGACCAGAAGTTGCCGTTCGCGACCGTGCTCACGATTCATCACCTCGCCGAGCAGGGAAGTTTCTGGGGTCTCGACTTCAACCTGTCGAATCTGCCGGACCGCTATTTCAAACCGCAGGGCGTGGAATATTTTGGCCGGCTCAATCTGCTCAAGGGCGGGATCGTGTTCGCCGATAAGATCACGACCGTGAGCGAGCGCTACCGGCGCGAGATGCTGACGCCGGAAGGGGGCTGCGATCTCGATATCGTTTTGCGCGAACACGCGCATCGCCTGGTTGGAATTTTGAGCGGCGCCGATTATCGCCGCTGGAATCCGGAAACCGATCATCTGCTGCCGCGGCAGTTCGGTCCCGGAAATCTCGAGGGCAAAATTGTCTGCCGCGATTTGCTTCTCGATGGGCTCGGCCTCGCGCCATCGCCATCCGGCCCCGTCTTCGGAATGGTCACGCGCCTCGTGGCGGAAAAGGGATTCGATCTGCTCATGCCGTTGCTCGACCGGCTTCTCTCCGACGACGTGCGCCTGATCATTCTCGGCGAAGGCGACGCCGGCTACGAAACCGCCCTCGCGATTGCCTCCAGGAAATATCCGGCCAAGTTTGCCTACCGCAGTCACTACGACGAATCGCTGGCCCACCTGATCGAGGCCGGTGCGGACATCACTCTCATTCCGTCGAAGATCGAACCGAGCGGCTTGAGCGCGATGTACAGCCTGAAGTACGGCGCGCTTCCTGTGGCACGCGCGACGGGCGGCATCCAGGAAATCATCGAGGATTACGATTGCACGCTCGACTCCGGATTCGGTTTCCTCTCCTACGAAAAAACGCCGGACGCGTTCTGGGATTCCATCAAACACGCCCGCGAAATCTTCCACGACAAAACGACCTGGACGACGCTGATGGAACGCGCCATGGTCCGCGATTTTTCCTGGGAGGAAGCCGCGGTGCGTTACGAGACGCTGTACGCCGAAGTGACCGGCGCGCGCACTGCCGCAGCCTGAACGGATCGCTTCGACTGCGGGGGGTGGCTTAGCCGACGACCTGAATTTGGAATATGCCCTGGAGCAAGGGTGCGTCGTGCCCGTAAGTCAGGATTCCGCCGGTCTGCCAGCTAAAGCCGCGGACAAAGGGGGGCGGAGGCGCGAACGAGGTTTGCATCGAGAGAGCTCCCTGGCCCATATCGGTTAGATGAAGGTGTTCCCCTTCCGAGGCGAGGATAATGGGGTAGAGAAAGCCCCCGGTATTTTGACCTGCCGCCCAATAGTAACCTGGCATTCCGAAGGGCTGCAGCGAAAGCTTGGCCTCATCGCCACCGTCAAACGAGTACATTGTTATGACGAAGGTCGACGGGCCTGCGCCCGCGCCCATGGGGCCTGCAGCGATGGCATATACGCCCGGCGCATCGTCAAACGGAGTGACATACACCTGTCGTCCACTCTGAGTGATCGTAATGATCGACCCCACACTTAAGGTCGAAAGAATCGGGGATGGAGTCGTTTGGGTTTTCTTTGCAGATTTCTTGGATGCCATAAGGGATTTTCTTTCTGTGACGACCGGCTGGCCGGAGTTGGGGTTTGGATCTACGAGGTTCTTGCTGTCTACCCTTAGACAGCATTCGCGGGCGGAAGTTCCGAAAATCTTTTCACCTGACACAAAGGTAATGTCGCGCCGTAAGCTCTGATAGAGAGATCGGGAGCGCGTGATAGACTGGCGCTTCGTTTATGCACGAGGCGCCTCTCATCACGACCATTGCGCTGGCGTTAGGCGCGGCGCTGATTTTCGGGTTGCTGGCCAAACGGATCGGGCTTTCGCCGATTGTCGGTTACCTGATCGCGGGGGTGTTGATCGGCCCCTACACGCCGGGCCTGGTGGGCGATACCACCCTGGCCTCGCAGCTGGCGGAGCTCGGCGTGATCCTGTTGATGTTTGGCGTCGGTTTGCATTTCAGTTTCAAGGACCTGCTCGCGGTCCGATCGATCGCGGTTCCGGGCGCGCTGATTCAAAGCACGATCGCGACGCTGGCCTGCATGGGCCTGGCAGTCGCGCTGGGGTGGACCTGGAAGAGCGGGTTGATCCTGGGGATCGCGGTGTCGGTGGCGAGCACGGTCGTGTTGATGCGAGCGCTGCTCGACCGCGGCATTCTCAATAGCCCGGAAGGTCACGCCGCGGTCGGCTGGCTGGTGGTGCAGGACATCGTGACGGTGCTGGTCCTCGTCCTGGTGCCGGCGTTCGCCGCGACGGACGATACTTCGAGCATCGGCAAAACCGTGGTGATCGCCGTGGGCAAGCTCGCGTTGCTGATGGGAATCGTGGCGCTGGCCGGCGCGCGCTTTGTGCCGTGGCTCGTTCTGCGAGTGGCGCGTCTGCGCTCGGACGAATTGTTTACCCTCACCGTCCTGGTAATGGCGATCTGCGTCGCGACAATTTCCTACGTGGCGTTTGGCGCTTCGATGGCGCTGGGCGCGTTCCTCGGCGGAATGGTGGTGGGCCAATCCAAAGTCAGCGAACAGGCCGGGGCCGACATTTTGCCGATGCGGAATGTGTTCGCGGTTCTCTTCTTCGTCTCCGTCGGGATGCTGTTCGACTGGCGAACGCTGGTCGCGACGCCGGCTCTTTTCGTGGCGGTCCTCGGGGTGATTTTTGTGGTAACGCCGCTTGTCGCGCTGCTCCTCGTTATCGTAACCGGGCACTCGGTCAAAACGGCGGTCACGGTCTCGGGCGGCCTCGCCCAAGTTGGCGAATTCTCGTTCATCGTGGCGAACATGGCGAAATCCCTGGGGTTGATGCCGGAGAGCGGGCATAACGTGGTGGTCGGCGCGGCCATCGTATCGATCAGCCTCAACCCTTTCGTTTTCCGCTGGATGTCGGCGCTCGAGCCGCGACTGGCCAGATCGCGATGGCTCGCCTCCCGAAGCGAGCGGCTCGGCGCGCGGGCCAACGCAGTCGCTGCCGCGCGCCGGCAGGAGGACCCGGGCGCGATCGTGGTGGGTTACGGTCCGGTCGGCCAGACCGTGACGCGATTGCTCACGGAATTCGGAATCAACCCGATGATCGTCGAGAAAAATGTCGATGCGGTGCTCGAGCTTCAACAGAGCGGAAAACAGGCGATGTATGGCGACGCCTCCCGGCCAGAGCTGCTGCGAGCCGCCGGTCTCGACAGCGCCGCCTACCTCGTCGTGACCGTTCCGCACGCCGAAATCAGTTTGCGCATCGTCACCGCTGCGCGCGAAGTCGCGCCGGTGGTGCGCATCCTGGCGCGGGCCGAATACATCAACGAGGCCGAGTCGTTTTTTCAGGCCGGGGCCGCCATTATTCGTTCCGACGAAGCGGAATCGGCTGCCGCCCTTGCCGAAGCGCTGCTGGAGGACATCGATGCGCCAGCCGATCGGATCGCGGTGCTCGTCAGCAATATTCGCAACGAGCTCGCTCCCCGCCGGAGATCGAAGGCCGAACCTCCGAGCGTATAGTTGGCGCCATGGCGCGGCTGCGTTACAGGCGGGACGAAGAGCTCGCGAAGGAACAGGCGGACAAGTTCCATCACAACGTTTATGTGATTCTGCTGGACCCAAAGGCGGCGAAGCATCCGAGTATTCTGCGGGTCAATCCGAAGCGCGATCCGGCGAAGCCGTGCGTCTATGTCGGGATGAGCGGGCTGCCGCCGGAGCATCGATTCGAGAATCACAAGCACGGGTACAAAGCGGCCTGGGTCGTGGAGAAGTACGGCGTTCGGTTGTTGCCCGAGCTGTATGAGCACCTGAACCCGATGCCGTACGAGGCCGCGCTCCAGATGGAGCTCGAGCTGGCGGAAGAGCTCCGAAACGAAGGCTACACGGTGACCGGCGGGCACTGAGGCGCGGGACGCGCGTAAGAAGTTCCAAATCCCAAATACACTTCAAATCCCAAAAACCAACACAAGGCGCCGCAGTTTCCCTTTTGGAGCTTGGGATTTGGGATTTCTTTGGAACTTGGAGCTTGGGATTTGGAGCTTCGGCGGGCGATATCGATAGTCCGGCGCGCTTGGGAGCCATCTTGGAACGGTTGACCGAATAAAGGTGCCGCCTCGTCGTCCAACTTTCCTCTGAAAACAGAAACGGACATCCAGATGCTCGATCCGATGCGCTTTTCTCCGGTGGAAACGCTGCTTCTCAGGCCTTGTAATGCCGAGGGCTTTCGTGTCTCCTCGGCCCTTCCCAAGGCGGAGCCGATGAATTCCAAGCCAATCCTGTTCAGACCGTGGGCCTTGGGATTGGCGGTCACGTTGCTTCAGATCTTTGTCGCGGTCGCGTTGATCGCTCCGGAAGGTCCGCTCTCCTTCCGCTACGACACGCTGGTCCAGCACGACAGCTTCTGGTTCGCGAACATTATCGATCGCGGCTACGAAACGACGGTCCCGCCCATCAGCCATAAAATGATGGAGGTCTCGAACGTCGCCTTTTTCCCCGCTTATCCCGCCATCGCGGCGGTCCTCCATTACGGAGCCCGGCTCAGCATTTACCAATCCCTCTTGATCACGGCGCAGGCGGCGGCGTGGGGTTTTTGGAGTTACTTTTTCCTTTTCTGTGAGCGGTGGAACGTCTCGCCGCTCCTGCAATTCTTTGGGGCGCTCGCGGTTATCGCCCATCCGACGGCGTTCTTTCTCGTCGCGGCGTATTCGGAGTCCCTCTTCATGATGGGGCTGTTCGGTTTTATGTTCTGGAGCACGGCGGAGGGAAGGGGAGCAGGGGCCCTTGCCGTGCTTCACGGCTTTCTCATGTCCGCCACGCGGATTGTCGGGATTCCCTGTGCGGGCTTCCCGGTGGTGCACGCGGTGTTTCGGAACGGATGGCGCGGCCTGGTGGATGTGCGGTCGTGGATCAAACGCTACGGCCCTTCGGTGCTGATGATGCTCGGCGCCACGCTCGGCGCGGGCGCGTTCTTCGTTTATTGCCTGCTGCGCTGGGGTTGTTGGGACATGTACATGCTCACGCAGCAATCCGGTTGGGCGATCGTCCCCGATTACCTGGCGGTGTTCAAACCCTCCAGTTATCGGTGGCTCATCCCCGCCCTGAAAAATCCGACGGAAGCGAGCCAGCTAACGATGACCCTCGGCGGCATTTTGTTACTGGCGGTGATCCTGGCCGAACTGCTCCCGGTGGTCCGCCGGAGGTTCGCCGGCACCACGCGGGCGGGCTTTTATTTCTGCGCCGCGGTCATCTATTACATCTCCGTCAGCGGGGTCGCGTCGGTGGAGATGGAAAGCATGCTCCGCTACGAATTTTGCGTCCACGCGCTAATCGTGCTGGCAATTGTCCATTTTTTGCATCAATTACCGGCCCCGCGACTGTGGGTGCGCGCGAGTGGCATGGCGGCCATCGCGTTGCTCAGCGCGGCTGGGCTCAGCGTGCAAGGGTGGTACGTGTGGAACTTTACGAGGGGCAACTGGGTAGCTTAACGATTCATGAAAACTAACGTAGCAATCATAGGTGCGGGACCGGCTGGTTTGACAGCGGCGTATCTTCTTTCCAAGAACAACGTGCCGGTCACCGTGCTCGAGGCCGACCCGGTTTACGTCGGCGGCATCTCACGGACCGCCACCTACAAGGGTTTTCATTTCGACATCGGCGGCCACCGCTTTTTCTCGAAGTCGAAAGAAGTGAACGATTTCTGGAACGAGATCCTGCCCGACGACATGCTCGATCGGCCCCGGTCTTCGCGCATTTACTACAACGGCAAATTCTTTGCCTACCCGCTGCGCGCCTTTGAAGCGCTGATCAAGCTGGGCGTGGTCCGCTCGACCCTGTGCCTCCTTTCTTATTTCAAGGCCAAGATGTTGCCGGTCTCCAATCCCCGGAACTTCGAGGACTGGGTGACGAACCAATTCGGCAAGCGCCTCTTCAACACTTTCTTCAAGACCTACACCGAGAAGGTGTGGGGAATGAGTTGCAAAGACATCTCGGCGGACTGGGCCGCGCAACGCATCAAAGGCCTCTCGTTAGGCAGCGCGATCAAGAACGCCCTCCTGCCCGCCCGGCAGCCGAAAGACAGCAGCAAAGTCATCAAGAGCCTCATCAATAGTTTCAAGTATCCGCGCAAAGGTCCCGGCATGATGTGGGAAGCGTGCGCCGAGAAAACCCAGGCGATGGGCGGCAAAGTGGAGATGAACTGCAAGGTCGTTGGCCTCGATTACGATGCCGGCAACGAAACCTGGACGGTCTCGTTCAAGGATGGGCAGGGCCAAACGCAGACGCTCGAGGCCGAACACGTGATTTCATCCGCGCCGATGCGCGAGCTCGTCCGCGGAATTCGCCCGGCCGTTTCCGACGCGGCCAAGACGGCGGCGGATTCGCTGAAGTACCGCGACTTCCTCACGGTCATGTTGATCGTGAAAAACCGGGACGCGTTCCACGACAACTGGATTTACATCCACGATCCGAACGTCAAGGTGGGCCGGATCCAGAACTTCCGTTCCTGGTCGCCCGAAATGGTGCCGGACGCGGACAAGGCCTGCTACGGCCTGGAATATTTCTGTTTCGAACATGACGGCGTCTGGGACGCGAAGGACGACGAGCTGATCAAGCTGGCCGAGCGCGAGCTGCTTCAGATCGGCCTGGCCAAGGCCGGTGACGTGCTGGACGGCACGGTGGTTCGCCAGAAAAAAGCGTATCCGGTTTACGACGACGATTACGCGACCCACGTGGACGCCGTTCGCGAAGAGCTGGAATCGCGATACCCGAACCTGCATTTGGTCGGCCGCAACGGCATGCACAAATACAATAACCAGGACCACGCCATGATGACCGCGATGTTGTGCGTGGAAAATATCCTGGCCGACACGAAGCTTTACGATCTCTGGGACGTGAACAGCGACGCCGAGTATCACGAAGCGGGCGAAGCTGCCGCCGAGCAAACGAACGGCACCGCGCTCCGCCAGGTCCCGAGGCGCGTCACCGCCACGCCGGAGCTCGCGTCCGAGCAGACGTGATTACGTCACCGCCTCGAGCGCTTCGATAGGCGGGCAGGTGCAGAAGAGGTTCCGGTCGCCGTAAACGCTGTCGATCCGTCCGATCGCGGGCCAGAATTTTTGCTCGCGCGTCCAGGGCGCGGGGTAGGCAGCGTCCTCTCGCGAATACGGCCGGTCCCATTTGTCCGCGATGACCTGCTCGGCGGTGTGCGGCGCATTTTTCAAGACGTTGTTCTTTTTGTCGACCTTGCCCGACGCTACGGCCTCGATCTCGGCGTGAATGGAAATCATCGCGTCGCAGAAACGATCGAGCTCGGCTTTCGCTTCGCTTTCCGTCGGTTCGATCATCATCGTTCCCGCCACCGGAAAGGAAACCGTCGGCGCGTGAAAGCCGTAATCCATAAGGCGTTTCGCGGCGTCTTCCACTTCCACGCCGCCGGCCTTGTACTGGCGGAGGTCGACGATGCACTCGTGCGCGACCAGCCCGCGTTTGCCTTTGAAGAGGACCGGGAAATAACCATCCAGCCGTTTCGCGATGTAGTTGGCGTTGAGGATCGCGATCTTGGTCGCTTCGGTCAGGCCTTCGCCGCCCATCATCCGGATATACATCCAGGAGATGGTGAGGATGCTGGCGCTGCCGTAAGGGGCGGAGGTAACAGGACCGACCGCGGCCGGCGAGGATGGAGGATAGAGGATGGAGGATAGCGCCGGCAGGAACGGCACCAGGTGTTTCGCGACGCCGATCGGACCAACGCCGGGACCGCCGCCGCCGTGCGGGATGCAAAACGTTTTGTGGAGATTGAGATGGCAGACGTCCGCGCCGATGTCGCCGGGGCGGCACAGGCCGACCTGCGCGTTCATGTTGGCGCCGTCCATGTAAACCTGGCCGCCGTGCGAATGAACGATGTCGCAAATCTCGCGGATCGTTGTTTCGAAAACGCCATGGGTCGAGGGGTAGGTGACCATCAGCGCGGCGAGATCGTCTTTGTGCGCGTCCGCTTTTACGCGCAGATCGGCGAGATCGATGTCGCCGTCTTTCAGGCAGGCGACCGGAACGACCTTGAACCCAGCCATGACAGCGCTGGCTGGATTCGTTCCGTGCGCGGATGTTGGAATCAGGCAGATGTTCCGCGCGGCCTGTCCGCGCGAGGCGTGGTATTCACGGATCGCGAGCAAGCCGGCGTATTCGCCCTGCGATCCCGCGTTGGGCTGCAACGCGACAGCGGCAAAACCGGTAATCTCCGCGAGCCACGTCGCGAGCTGCGCGCACATTTCGCGATAGCCAGCGGTTTGCTCGTCGGGCGCAAACGGATGGAGCCTCGCGAATTCCGGCCAGGAGATCGGGAACATTTCCGCCGTCGCATTCAGCTTCATGGTGCACGAGCCGAGCGGGATCATCGAAGTCGTCAGCGAAAGATCGCGGGCTTCGAGTTTGCGAAGGTAACGCAGCATCTCGGTCTCGGTGTGGTGCGTGTTGAAAACCGGATGGGTGAGGAAGTCGGATTTGCGATTTTCGATTTTCGAATTTCGATCGGCCGAATCCTGGAGTTCGGCGCCGAACAAGTTGCACAGCGCGGCGAGATCGTTTTCTGTGGTCGTTTCGTCGAGCGCGATTCCGATCGCTCCCGAATCGAGGCGACGCAGATTCAGGCCCGCCTTCAACGCGCGAGAGATGAAGGTGTCGACATTTCCGGTCTTGATTCGCAGCGTGTCGAAGAAATTTTCGTGAACGACTTCGATGCCGGCGGCGCGCAAGGAGTTCGCCAGCTGGTTGGCCAGGTCGTGGACGCGTTGGGCGATCGCGCGGAGGCCGCGCGGCCCGTGATAGACGGCATACATCGATGCGATGACGGCGAGCAGGACCTGCGCGGTGCAAATGTTACTGGTGGCTTTGTCGCGGCGAATGTGTTGCTCGCGCGTTTGCATCGCAAGGCGGTAACCCGCCCGGCCGCTGGCATCGTGCGACACGCCAACCAGCCGCCCGGCCATGTGGCGTTTGTAAGCATCGCGCGTCGCAAAATAGGCCGCGTGCGGTCCGCCGAATCCCAGCGGAACACCGAACCGTTGCGTGCTGCCGACGGCGACATCGGCGCCGAATTCGCCCGGCGGCTTGAGAAGAGTGAGCGCCAGGATGTCGGCGGCGACCACGAGCAACGCGCCGGCGTCGTGCGCGGCCTTCGCGAACGATTCGTAATCAAAGATCGCGCCGTCAGTCGCGGGATACTGGACGAGCGCCCCGAAAACGGTCTCATCGAATTTGAAGGTCGAGAAATCGGCGACGACGACTTTGATGCCGAGCGGCTTGGCGCGGGTCTCGACGATCTCGATCGTTTGCGGATGGCAATTGTTGGCGACGAAAAACGTTGTCCGTTCAGATCCAACGGTAGCGCGGCAAAGCGCCATTGCTTCAGCGGCGGAGGTGCCTTCGTCGAGCAGGGAGGCATTTGCGATGTCGAGCGCCGTCAGGTCGGTGATCATCGTCTGGAAATTGAGGAGCGCCTCGAGGCGGCCCTGGGCAATCTCGGCCTGGTAAGGGGTGTAAGCGGTGTACCAACCGGGGTTCTCCAGGATGTTCCGTTGAATGACCGGCGGCGTGATCGTGTCGGAGTAACCGGCGCCGATGAACGACCGCGCGATGATGTTTTTGCGGGCGAGATTCCGCAACTCCTCCAGCGCCTGGCTTTCCGATTTTGCTTCGGGCAAATTCAGCCGGCCGTCGAACCGGATGTTCTTCGGGACGGTGGCGTCGATCAGTTCGTCGAGGTTTTCGAACCCAAGCGAGTCGAGCATTTCAGCGCGCGCCTTCTTGTTCGGACCGATGTGGCGATGGGCGAAGGAATCGACCCGGTCCATCTCTCGCGCGGGACGCGAAGCAGCAGTCGGCGCGCTACTTTTGGCGGCTGTTTCGGTGGGCATCCGCCAAACTACGAAGTGCGTTTAGCCGTTCAAGCGAAACGCGCCAAAGACTACTGCGAATCGAGGGTCCGCACGCCGCTTTCCTGCAGCCGGGCCCGCAATTCGTCGAGATGCGCATGGTTGCGTGTCTCGACGGTGCACTGGACATGGACCGCGGAAACGTCGGACCCGGCGAAGGCCCGGTCGTGCACCACTTGTTTGATGCTCGCGCCCGCCGAAGCGATTTTAGCGGCGAGATCAGCCAGGCCGCCCGGGCGATCGCTGATGATGGCGGTGAAACGCGCCAGCCGTCCATCGGCAACGAGACCGCGTTCGACGACGCGACTCAAAACGTTCGGATCGATGTTGCCGCCACACAGGAGAAGAAGAACGCGCTTCCCGGCCAGCTCCGGCAATTGCCCGGAGAGGCACGCCGCCAGGGGTGTTGCAGCCGAGCCTTCGACGACTCCTTTTTCCAGCTCAACAATCCGCAGGATCGAGACGGCGATCTGTTCCTCGGTAACAACAACGATGCGGTCGATGAGCGGCGCGGCCGTCGCGAAAGCATTGGCCCCGACCTGCGCGATCGCCAACCCGTCGGCCAGCGTCGGCTCCATCTCGATGCGGACCGGTTTCCCCGCCTGGATCGCCGCGGAGAAACTCGCGACGTGATCGGCTTCGACCGCAATGACCTTCGTTTGCGGCCGCAAACTTTTCACCGCCAGGGCGACCCCGGCCAATAGGCCGCCGCCACCGACTGGAACCACCACGGCGTCCACGTCCGGCACCTGCTCGAGAATCTCCAGGCCCATCGTGCCCTGGCCGGCGATGATGGCGGGATCATCGTAGCCGTCGATGTAAGCGAGTCCGCGTTCGTTCCCGATCTCGTGCGCTTTCTCCTTCGCTTCGCTAAAATCCTTTCCATGCAACACGACCGTGGCCCCGAGCTTCTCGCAATTCCCGATCTTGATGAGCGGGGCGTGCTTCGGCATGACGACCGTCGCGGGAATGCCGAGCAATTTTCCCTGGTAGGCGAGCGCCTGGGCGTGATTGCCGGCTGAAGCGGCGATGACACCGCGCTGTTGCTGGTCCGGCGGCAATTGGGCGAGGGCGTTGCGGGCGCCGCGTTCCTTGAAACTGCCGGTGCGCTGCTCGTAATCGAGCTTGGTGAAGATCTTCATCCCGGTGAGCTCGCTCAACGGGATTGATTCCGGGCAGGGCGAATAATAGACCGCCCCTTCGATGCGTTTACGCGCGGCTTGAATGTCTTCGAGCGTCACGCCGGCCATGGGCCATATAAGACCTATTTGAGCTGGGCGTCGAGGGCCTGGCGAATTTTCGTGGCGAGCTGTTCCGGATCGAACGGCTTGGGGAGGAAAAACATTTCCTGGTCGCGGCGATCCTGGGGCTGAAGCGATTCCTGCAGGTAACCGGAAATGAAAATCACCTTTGTGCCCGGGCTCGTCTTGCTCATCCAATCGGCGAAACAGCGGCCGCTCATCTGCGGCATGACGACGTCGGTCAGCAACAGATCGATTTTCGTGCCGTTGCGGCGCCCGATCAATTGCTGGGCGTCGTCGCCATTGGCCGCTTCCAGCACTTCATAACCGAGGCTGCGCAGAACGCGCACGGACAGATGCCGCACGCTGATATCGTCCTCGAGGACGAGAATCGTTTCCGTCCCGGTGGGAATCTTGTTCGCGCCCGGTTTCTTGTAGGATGGGGGCGCCGGCGCCGCGACCTTCGGCAGATAAATTCGAACCGTCGTGCCTTTCCCGACCTCGCTCTCGACGCAGATATGGCCGCCACTTTGCCGGACAATTCCGTAGCTGGTCGCGAGACCGAGGCCGCTGCCGCCTTCGTCCTTGGTGGTGAAGAACGGTTCGAAGAGATGCTGCTTCACTTCATCGGTCATGCCGGTCCCGTTATCCGTCACGCTGATCCGGACGTAATCGCCGGCGGGTAATCCCTCGGGGGCGCATTCCTGTTCGTCGGCGGATTCAATCGTCACCGCGCCGGTTTCCAAGGCGAGACAGCCGCCGCCGGCCATGGCATCGCGCGCATTCACCACCAGGTTCAACATGATCTGGGTGAGCTGGCCGGGATCGACCTTGGTGTGCATGCCGTCCTTGCCGCGCTCGAAATCGCATTGCACGGAAATGTTTTCGCCCAGCAACCGCAGAACGGAGCGCTCGAGATTCGTCAGAAGCGTGTTCACGTCCACGACTGCAGGCGCGAGTGGATGTTTGCGGCTGAACGCTAGCAGCTGGCCCGTCAACGCCGACGCGCGTCCCGCGGCAGCCCGGATTTCACGGATGTGGTCGGCTGTTTCGCCTTTCGTGTCCAGCTCGTCGAGGAGCAGATCGCTGTAGCCGAGAATCGTGGTCAGGAAATTATTGAAGTCATGCGCAACGCCGCCGGCGAGCTGGCCAAACGCCTCCATCTTTTGCGAACGCACCAGCTGATCCTGGAGTTGTTTCCGCGCGGTGATGTTCATGAGCGAACCGACGAACTGAATCGCCCGGCCGTTCGCGTCGCGCACGATGGTGGCGCGTTCGAGGAGATCGAGGTAGGCGCCATCCGCGTGGCGGAAACGGTATTCACCCGTCCAATGATCGGTGTTGCTGATGAGAGCGTCGCGGATGCTGGCGATGGCGCGGCCGCGGTCCTGGGGATGGAGATGTTTCTGCCAGAAACCGAGATCGTCGGTGAGAGGCGAAGGGGAGTAGCCGAGGAGCGCTTCGAGGCCCTGGGGCCAGGAGAGCGCGCCGGTGGTTACAGACCAAACCCGAACAGCATCATGCGTAGCTTGGGCAGCGAGCGCAAGATGTTGCGAGACTTCAGTCGGGCCGCGCGTAAGGTCAGTAGGAATTTCATGGGATTGGTAGCCGGTTGTCTGGGCAATGTATTGGTTGTGGTGGGCTGCATCGTCGCCCTGAATTTCAGTCGCAAATCGCATGTTCAGGTCGTGGTGGAACCCGCATTCCCAGAGAGCTAATTCCATGCCTCTACTTCCCGCGCAGATCGTGCGAGCAAACCATCCTGCGAACGACGCGCGAAGTGAATTTGCGGCCTCGATTTAACATGTCATGAACACTTCGCCAGACCCACTGAAGCCACTAAAAAATCAGAAGGCGCTGGTGACCGGCGCCAACTCCGGGATCGGTGAAGCCTGCGCGCTGGCGCTCGGCGCCGCGGGCGCGGACGTCCTTGTCAATTATCATTCAAATCCCTCTGAGGCCGATCGAGTCGTGGATGCGATCGCGGCAAAAGGAAGCCGCGCAATCGCGGTCCGCGCTGACGTCAGCCGCGAGGAGGAAGTGCAGGCGATGTTTGCCGAAATGCTGAATAGGCTCGGCACGATCGACATTCTCGTGAACAACGCCGGGCTCCAGCGCGACGCGGCTTTTCACGAGATGACCCTCGAACAGTGGCAGACCGTGATTGCCACGAATCTGACGGGCCAGTTTCTCTGTGCGCGCGAAGCGGTGCGCGAATTTCTGCGGCGCGGCGTCGTCCCCGAGATTTCGTCAGCGGCGGGAAAGATCATCTGCATGAGCTCGGTCCACGAAGTAATCCCGTGGGCGGGCCACGTGAATTACGCGGCCTCGAAAGGCGGGGTGATGCAACTGATGAAAAGCATGGCGCAAGAGGTCGCGCCGAAAAAAATCCGGGTAAACAGCATTGCGCCAGGAGCGATCAAGACGCCGATCAACCGGGCCGCGTGGGACAAGCCGGAAGCCGAAGCGGAGTTGTTGAAGTTGATCCCGGACGGGCGCGTCGGCATGCCAGAGGACATCGCGCGCGCGGCCGTGTGGCTGGCGTCGGATGCGTCGGATTACGTCACGGGTACGACGTTGTTCGTCGATGGCGGGATGACGCTCTACCCGGGATTCGCGACCGGCGGCTAGCTGTCGGCGGCCGCGGTCTTCATCACGGTCTGCGTATCGTGCTGAAGAAGTTTCCGGGTCGCCGCGGTGAGGAGCTGCTGCTCCTCGGGCAACAGCTGCGCCTTATTTGCGGCCGAGAGAAACGAGTGGGCGCGCTCCATTTTTCCGTTCTCGACGAGCATGACAAAGTAATAAGCGGCGATCGCGGGATGCCGCAATTGTGGTTCCTTCAACAACTCCATTTCGCGGAGCGCCTCGCTCGTTCTGCCTTCGGTAAATAGCGCGAACGCATAGGTCGAACGGAAAGCGGCATTCGTCGGATTTTCGGCGTGGAGTTTTGTCGCGAGCCGGCGCGCGGAGCTGTCGCCCGTGAGGAGCAAACCGAGGCTCGCGCAATTATTCGCCGCGACCAGGTCGGCCGGGTTCAATTCCAGGGCGCGCTTGGCTACGCGCAGCAACCCATGGCTGTTTTGTTTCGCCTTATAGAGCCGTTGCAGGGCCGTGAGCGCTTCCTTTGCGTTTTCGTTTCCGTTCGCGATCAGCCACCACGCGTCCGCCGCTTCGTCGGCGTAATCCCAGCCTTCGGCCAGTTCCGCGATTGCCGCCAGTCGATCCGGCCGGTTCTTCGTCGCCTTCAGCGCGGCCGCCCATGCGGTCTGCGATTCCATCGATGCGCGGTCGCCCGGGGTGAGGTGATGGAGGGCATGGCTCAGGACGGCCAGCCGGAAGAAGTCGTCGTTGCCCCAATCCTTTTCGTCGACCCAGGCGTGCAATCCGTTCCAGTCCTGGAGGAAGCTGTAAGATTCCGCGACGGCCAGAGGAACCGGCTGCGCATTTAAAATTTCCGTCGGCAAACTCAGCGCCCAATCGCGCGCCGTGGTGGCCATCCCGTGCCGATTCATCCAGGTGATCAACGCCGCCGCTCTCGCGGGCGAACCGGCTGCGTTCGTTTCCGCGTCGTGCAGAGCGATGTCGGCGCGCGAGGACGTTTTACTCGCTTGGACATAGAGAAGAAGATCGGCGAAGGTCGTGCCTTTTTCGGCGCGCAACTCGGTCGCCCATTTCTGCGCGTCGCCTGCGGATTTCTGCGCGAGCGCGTCGGAAGTCAGCGCGCGAAGCGCTTCGAGACGGACGGTTTTAAGCTCCGCGAGCCGAGTCAATTCCGCGCGGGCTTTCGCTTGCGTTTCGGGGTCCGGCAAAGTCAGCCGGACGCTGGCGAGATTCAACGCGAGTTGCGGGTTGTTCGGTTCCAGTTCGAGCGCGGCGGCGAATTCCGTTTCGGCAACCGCGGTTTTTTTCTCGGCGATCGCGAGCGCTCCGGCGAGCTGATGGTATCTGGTGTTGGCGCGGCCCGGAAGGTCCACCGCGTCGAGGGTTCGATGAGCAAGATCGAACTGGGCGAAACGAAGCGCTGTGCTGGCCAGCGCGATCTTGTTCGCAGCTCCGGGCTCAAGAGCGGCGACTTGTTCGCGCCAGGAGAGCGCGTCGCGTTTGCCGGCAAGTTCCGCCGTCTCGGCCATGATTCGGCAAGCAGCGATGCTGGCTGGATCCAGCTGCA
Source organism: Chthoniobacterales bacterium (assembly GCA_035941675.1). Taxonomy (GTDB): domain Bacteria; phylum Verrucomicrobiota; class Verrucomicrobiia; order Chthoniobacterales; family UBA10450; genus AV80. Next base: position 33,348 of record DASZDT010000010.1, on the reverse strand, counting down.
ACAGGTGCCGCGCGACCAGCACCGCGCTTTGGTAATCTTTCTGCGCCAGGAAATCCTGGGCCTGCTGGGACAAATGCCGCTTCCGCCAGACGCCGTAACCGCGGTAGCCGCCGAAAGCGACGATCCCTACGAGAACACCGAACGCGAGCCGTCGCGCCCAGCGCTTGTAGAAATCCCGCCGCTCGAGAGCGCGGACGTTACCAAAACAATCGTTACTTCCGGAACTTTGCACTGTGTCGAAGGATTAAAGCCGCGGCGACCAGGCACGAGCCGAACCCGGTCCACGCTGGATCCCTCAGCGAGCCGGCGGTCCACGTGACCGTGTCCCAGTCCAACGTCACCGCGTGGGCGGTGGCGATGAAGAAGGGACCCAGCAACGCCGCCAGGAAAAAGTGTCGAAAAGAATGCATGCAGCGGGAGCGGTCTCCTGTTTAGCAACGACCGTGCCGTTACGTTGGGCGCTACAAGCAGGAATCGCCGCGATTCGTCCTTTTGCTTTTGCTCGTGCGTGAGGAAGCTTCGCGAATGCCGCGGCGTCCGCTTTTGACCCTTGTCGGACCGTGGATTGGAGCGGCCGCCTTGTGGCTCTGGCTCTGTTTTCATCTTAGCGCCGAATGGTCGCTGAATCCGCAGTACAACTACGGGTGGGCGGTTCCCTTCCTGGCGCTCCTGCTTTTTTACTTTCGCTGGCAACGCCGGCCCGCGCCCGATATCAGCGGACGGAACAACCCGGTCGTCACGGTCGCCCTCGCATTCGTCCTGGCGCTGCTCTTTCCGCTTCGCGTCGTCGAAGAGGCGAATCCCGATTGGCGTTTCTTGAGCTGGATTCTCGCCTTCTGCGTGGTGGATTTTTCCCTGCTCTCACTTCTGCGCGCGGGTGGACGGAAATGGCTTCGGCACTTCGCGTTTCCGGTCTGCTTTCCGCTGGTTGCGGTGCCGTGGCCGGTCCAGTTCGAGAATTTCGTCGTTCAGACGATGATGCGCGCGGTCGCGTACGTGGCGGTGGAAGTCGCTGCCTGGTTCGGAGTGGGCGCCTATCAACTCGGGAACGTAATCCAATTACGGAATGGGTTTGTCGGCGTGGACGAAGCGTGCAGTGGCGTAAAGACGCTCCAGGCGGGGATCATGGTGGCGCTGGTCCTCGGCGAATTGCTCCAATTGCGGTGGACGCGGCGTATTGCCTTGGTGGTCCTCGGCTGCGGATGGGTCTTTGTCTGCAATGTTTTTCGGGCGACGGCTCTGGTGTTCGTTGCGGCCAACAGCGGCCTCGAAGCGCTCGGTCGCTGGCACGATGCGATCGGCACGGCGGCGCTGCTTTTCGGAATGGCGGGGATGCTCGGGCTGGCGTGGCTGTGGAAAGGCGAGCCGCAAGTCTCCGGCCCCGCCGGTCCGGCGCGGACCTTTCCGCCCCAATGGGGCATGCTCGCATGGCTCGCGCTGATATTCGCCGGCAGCGAGGTTTGGTACCGCAGTCATGAACGGCAGTTGATCGAGCGGCCGGCGTGGCAGGTTGCATGGCCCCGGGAAAACGATTCAGTCAGGTCGCTCCCGATCCCGGATTCGACCCGGGTGATTTTACACTACGACGACGCGAAGACTGCGGCTTGGGAAGAACCGCGCGGCGTCCGCTGGTGGGCTTTTTTCGCCCAGTGGAAACCGCAGCGTGCAGCGCTCCAACTTGTGCGCAGCCATTCGCCGGAAATTTGTTTGCCTGCAGTAGGTCGCACTTTTCGGACGACGCAACCCGACGTAAGCGTCCGCGCCGAGACCGCCTCGCTCGATTTTCGTTCCTACGAGTTCGAGCAGAACGGTCACGCGCTCTTCGTCTTCGTTTGCGTTCAGGAGGATAAACGGGTCGCGTCCGGGGCGGCGGACACCGGCGAATGGAACTTGCCAGGGCGTTTGCGCGCCGCGTGGCAGGGCAAGCGCAATCTTGGCCAGCGCTTGCTCGAGATCGCTGTCTTAGGTTTCGACGATTTCCGGCAGGCAAGCGAGGCGCTTTCGCAAACCACCCGCGAAATCCTGCGGGCTGAGGGAACTACTCGCTGACGATGGGCAACACCGGCGGCTCGACGATAAGCGGGGGGCTCACGAGGCCCATCGAATTGTCCGCGTAAATGTCGGGCAACTCCACCGTGCTCAGCATCGAAAGCGGCATCTCGCCGTAAGCACTTAGCTCGGCGATTTCGAAACCATGGGGTGCGTCCGCGTATGCCGGCGTCCAGCGCAAGGCGACATAGCGTGCGCCGCTCGGATCAAAATCGAGCGCGGCTTTTCCGCCGCCTTCTCCATCCGTCACTGACGCGACCGGCTTCTTCCCGCTGAGGTCCCCCGGGTTCGCCCCGAGATCCTCAAGCAAGAATACATCGAGCCGGCCTCTCTCCATTTTGTAAACAGCGCTGACGCGATGCAGTCGTTCATGTTCGGCCAGCTCCACAATCACAGTCGGATGCGGATCCGTCGAAGCGAACTGGAACGACGTGATGACGTCGTCGTCGATCATGCGCTTCGAGTATTCCTCGGAACCGGAGCTGATAAAAACGATCCGGGCCCGCGCATAGAGATTAGCGAAGTTGAAGTTGAGCATGTCCTCCAGCCGCCGGGTCGCGGCGGTGTTGGTCACGCGGGTCACGCCGCGCTGGCGCGCCGCAAATTTCTGGAGTGATTGTTCGCCGTAGAGGCCGAGGCCGGCGATAAGGCCGCCCCGAGTAGCGTGAAACGAAATTTTCACATAACGCGCTTCCGTCCCGGCGAGGGAGAGATCGAAGAGACGTTTGCCGGTGAACGAAGTGTCGCTATTCACTTCAATCCATTTCCGGCTGTTGGCAGCGAGACGATAATTTGAAACCGCAATTTTGATTTCACCCGCTGCCGCGGCGTTCTCGTTTACGAACGTGAACCGATCGAGCGTAGAAATTCTGGGAAACGATACGACGAAGGTCGTGTCGCCTTCGGGAAGCGGATAGTTGAGCGTGTCATCATCGAGGATCAGGTTGCCCGCGCTCGAGGCTCTTTCCGTGACGACGATGGCGCGCCCATTGGCGTCGATCCGATCGATGGTCGCCCCGCAATTCATTCGCGCGAGGTTTTTCGCGGGGTTGCTCAAGTCGTAAGCGCCGGTCGTCGCTTCGCCGGCAAACGCTGCATGCACGGTTACAGTCAGGAAGGTGACGCCGGCAACAACGCCTGCGCAAAAAACCCGGGGAGCAAAACACCGACTCATATTGCGTCTCCCGAAAAGCTAAGAATGCGCCAAGTATTCTAGTTTTTTGAAAACGCGCGCTTAAGCGCCTCATTCTTATCGCGTTCCGGTAAAACAGTCAGTATTTTCCCGATCTCGGCATCCGTCTCCTCTGTCCCGGGCGATTTTCCTTGCTGTGCGGCACATCTCATAGAACAATCGCGGACAAATCGCCTAACCTTGAAACCAGTTTTGAATCCCAAGCGGGCCTCCGCCGAGTCGGCGCGAGGTCGCGAGACGGCCGCGGGCCGGCCTCGAACGCTTTGGTATTACATCTGCTAACCTACCGGACCGACACCCACATGAGTCACGCAAATTCTCCTTCTCTGCTCGCCCGCCGACTCGGGCTTACCTTGCTTATTCCGCTGCTTTTTGTGGGTGGCATATTGCGCGCGCAGGATGCAATCAGGCCCTCTCTCGCCGGGGAGGCCGCGGCGGAAGCGCGGCGTCAGTCGATCGACAAGATCCCGTATAATTTGCAGCTGGGCGCCATCAAGTTTCGGTTCAGCGCTTCGATGGGGATCGAGTATAACGACAACATTAATCTCGCTGAAGATCGCTCCGCCGTATTCGCCAGCGCGAGCGGACCAATCACCCTCACCACGCAGGCGCAGGAAGACATCATTCTTCGTCCGCAGGTTAACTTGAACGCCCTCTGGCCGATTACCCAGCTGAATACTCTTCGGCTCGACCTCGGCGTCGGTTACTCCTTTTATCTCGACCACTCAAACAACAACACGAATTCCATTCTCCTTTCACCGGGATCGCAGCTCGCGTTCGACATTTTCGTCGGCGATTTTCGCATCAACCTGCACGACCGCTTTTCCCTCCAGCAGGATCCGATTTCCGAAGCGCAGCTAAGCAACACGGCCGATTACGGGCGGTTTGAGAACACGGCTGGCATTTCCGTTCTTTGGGATTTGAACCAGGCGGTCGTTACGCTCGGCTACGATCACTATAACTTTATCGCGACCAACGACGACTTCGAATACCTCGATCGTAACGCCGATATTGTCTCGGGCTCGATCGGCTTCACGCCCAGCTCAACGATGACGGTGGGTGCGGAAGGATCGGTTACGAACACCTACTACGACCAGAATGTCCTCAACGATTCGCTCGCCTACTCCGCCGGGCTGTTCATCGAGACCCAGGTTACGACGAACATGCGTATCCGGCTGGCGGGCGGGTATCAATGGATCGATTTCGACAACAACGGCCTCGTTAACGACGTGCAGGACGTCAACGATTACTACGCGAACCTGGTGCTCTCCCATCGCGTGAACTCCGTGTTTTCGCACAATCTCGCTATTGGTCACGAAAACACCATCGGCGTGAACTCAAACTACGTGACCCTCAATTACATTCGGCACACCGCTACTTGGAATGTCCTTTATCACACGCTCTTGACGACCGAGCTGTTCTACGAGGATGCGGCTGATTCCGGCGGCTTGGGTACAACGCTGCTGCCGGGACCGGGCCTTCCGATTTTTAATCCGTTCGTCGCCGAAAACTTTCATCGCTACGGAGGTGCGATCGGCTTGGGATACCAGCTTACGCCGCACGTGACGCTTGGATTTCGTTATCAATATACGCAAAAGGATTCGGACCAGCCGCTCCGCGATTATCGGCAAAATCGCGTCGCGATCGACGGCACTTACAGCTTCTAACGAGGAAACGCTTGCAACCGCATGAGAACCTGGACCTTCACCTTCGCCGCCATCGCCTGCCTTGCCGGGGTGGACGCGCTTCAGGCGCAGGATTCCAGTCCCATGCCGTCGATCCCGAAAGCCACCACGGTCGACCCGCCCACCACCAGCACGGTGATGCGGACCAACTCGATGGCCGTGCTCGACGACAAGAAGCGGCTCGGGGCTAACGACTCCGTCAGCTTCCGCGTTGTCGAAGATCGTGACAACGAATCGCAGCACCTCCGCGTTAACGATAACGGCGAGCTCGAAGTTCCCTACATTGGTCTCGTGCCGGCGTCGGGCCGCACCTGCAAAGAGCTCGCGCACTCCGTAAAGAGTCTGCTCGAACGCGAATACTATTACCACGCTACGGTGATCATTGCCGTCGATCGCGTCAGCGAAAAATCTCGCGGCAAAGTTTACGTTTACGGTTCGGTGAAAGGCCAGGGGCCTCAGGAAATTCCGGCGGACGAAACCTATACGGTCAGCAAGGCCATCATCCGTGCCGGCGGGTTTGGTGATTTCGCCGACAAGAAGAAAATCAAACTGACCCGGAAGAACGGCGAGTCAGTTGTCATTAATCTAAAGCGAGTCATTGAAGAGGGTCACACCGATGAGGACGTGACCGTGGGGCCGGACGACCAGATTTACGTCCCGCAGAGACTGGTGAATTTCTAAACATGCACGCGACTGCTCCTGCGGCTTCCGACCGGCCTACTTCCGCTCCCTGGAGCACGGCGTTCATTACCCGGCTGCATCGTTACAAAGCGCTCCTTCAGCGGCGCTGGTGGATTCCCGTTCTCACGATCTGTCTCGGCCTCTTCGTCCAGGCATGGCTGATTTATCAGACGCCGCCGTCCTTCCAATCGATCAGCAAGATGATGCTGGCCGGCAAACTGAACATCAGCCAAAGCGCCGTTTACAGCGAAGACAGCGTTAATTTCTACGGTACTCAAATCCAGCTGATGCAAAGCCAGGAAGTTCGGCGCAGCGCCGAGCAACTGGTCCGTGCGACCCATCCTGAAATGCAGCCGGTCCAAGTGGAGATTACGGTTGTCCAAAAACCGCGCACTTCGATCTTCGATCTCGTCGCTATCGGCAGCACTCCCGATTACACGCAGGCCTATCTGAACGCGGTGATGCAGAAGTACCTCGATTTCAAGAAGGGCATGCGTGAGAACCAGGGTTCGACGGTCACCACCGCGATCACCGAACAACTCATCCAGGTCGAGAAAGACCTCCGCGGCGCCGAGGATGAGATGATTGAGTTTCAAAAGCAGAATAACATCGGGTTCATCCAGGAAGAGGGGAACAGCGCGGCGGCGTATCTGGTGCGCTTGAACCAGCAATACGCGCAGCTCAAGACCGAATACGATCTGCTGAGCCTCCTCGATCTTGACCAGAACCTGGACCGTACCCAGGGCAAAAACGACGGCACCACGCCGCCGAGTACTCAGCCGACCGATGAAAAAGCTCCTGGGATGGCGTTCTCTGACGTCGGCCCGGAAGCCGATTACCTTAAGGCGAAACAAGCGCTCCAGTTACTAAAAGCCGAGCGCGAAACGCTGGCGAAAGATCTTCGTCCGAAGCACCCGAAGATCATCAAGCTGAACGACGAGATCTCGAAGCAGGAAAAGCTGATCGACCTTTATCGGCAGGATACGGTCGAGAAACTGGAGACGCGGCGGAAATCCATCGGCAAACAGATGGAAAATCTCCAGACCAACATCAAGGAATGGGAAGCAAAGGCGCTCGATCTCAGCCAGCGCCTCGCGCAGTTCAACCGGATCAAGGGGAAAGCCGAGCGCCTCAAGACGCTTTACGATCGGCTGACGAACAGCCTCAAGGACGTTAACGTCTCGCAAAGCGTCGACAGCGGCGACCAGGTCTCGATCATGGAAATGGCTGGCGCTCCGATCTCGGTCCGCCCGGGTTTGCTGAAGAGCCTGCTGATCGGACTGGGCATCGGCGCACTCGCCGGCGTGGGCATTCTCCTGCTTCTGGATCGGATCGACGATCGCATGGCATCGTTCGGCGAATTCCAAAACCATTTCTCCGAGAACGTTCTTGGCCAGATTCCAAAAGAGAAGACCAAGGGCCGCGTTACCTTGTTGCAACCGGATGACGCCCGGCACGTTTTTGCGGAATCGTATCGCAACGTTCGCTCGTCGATTTTCTTCATGCCGTACGAAGGCCCGCGGCCGAAGACGATGCTCGTTACCAGCTCCGTTCCGAACGAGGGCAAATCCACGATCTCGTCCAATCTGGCCATCACCATGGCGCTTTCCGGCGCGCGCACGCTCCTGATTGACGGCGATCTGCGCCGCGGCGCGTTACGCGAGGCGTTCGGCATTTCCTCTAAGATCGGTTTCTCGGAAGTTTTGAAACAGGAGGTGAACTGGCAGGAAGTCGTCGTTCCTACTTCCTATCCGAACCTCTTCATCCTGCCTCGCGGCAAAACCCTTGGCCAGCCGAGCGAACATCTTCTCCGCGAGTCCACCGACGCGTTGATTGCGGACATCTACAATCAGTACGATTACATCATCATCGACAGTTCGCCGGTTCTGGCGGCGGATGATTCCACCAGTCTCGCGCCGAAGATCGACGCGACTCTGTTCGTGGTGCGGCTTTCCTACACTTCGGCCCGCCTTGTCCGCAAATCGCTCGAACTGCTTTACAACCGCCAGGTCAACGTGCCCGGCGTCATTTTGAATTACGTCGATACCTCGCTGCCGGAATATTATTACTACCAGTATTCGGAGTACTACAATACGCCGCTGGCGGTCGAAGAAACCGACGACGTTGCCGCCGCGCATCGGCATCACCAGCCGAGACAGATCCAGTCGTCCTAGCGCGCGTTCCGATTTGCGGACCGTGATCTCGGCCGGTCCCGCTTCGCGCGAAATCTTCCGATGAGTTTCTTCGGCCCGATTTCGCCGCCGGTCTTGAACGAGGCATCCACGCCCATCATTCGGCGCGCCCTGCATCGCGCGAGGGTGGTCGGCAATTTTGCCTTCGTTCAGGGCGCCGTCCAGGTAATCGGCTTCCTCAGCGGCATCCTGTTGATTCGTCACCTCGATCAACGCGAATACGCCTACTTCACGATCGCGAACACGATGCAGGGAACGCTGAACGTGCTGGCAGACATCGGCATCAGCATTGGCCTGGTCTCCATCGGCGGCCGCGTCTGGCACGATCGGCATCGCTTCGGCCAACTCGTGAACACCGCGCTCGGTTTGCGGCGAAAACTTGGACTCGCCTCGGTGATCGCCGTTGTCCCAATTCTTTATTTGCTGCTGGTGAAAAACGGGGCGGCTACGGGCTACACTGCTCTTCTGATCGTCGCTGTCCTTGTTGGTCTTGTGGCGCAACTTTCCATCGGTGTCCTGAGCGTGGTTCCGCGGCTTCGCTCGGACATCAGCCGGATCCAGACAATTGATCTTACCGGTGCGGTCGCGCGTCTCCTGGCGCTGGCGAGCCTCATCTATTTGTTCCTGAACGGCGCCGTCGCTCTCGCGGTCGGCTCCGCTACGCTTCTTCTCCAGTACTGGATGCTTCGGCGGTATGTAGCCGGCGTGATCGATGTCGCCGCGCCCGAGAATCCCGAGGATCGCGCGGCGATGGTTGGCTTCATTCGCAGCCAGGCAGCGAATGCGGTGTTTTTCTGTCTGCAGGGGCAGATCACTGTTTTCCTGATCAGCATTTTCGGAAGAAACGTCAGTTCAATTGCAGAAGTCGGCGCCCTCGGCCGCCTCGCCATGATCTTCGCCGTCCTGAGCCATCTCCTCACTAACGTCTTCGCTCCCGCTTTCGCGCGTTGCCAGGACCGGACGAAACTGCGCTGGCAATACGCGGCTATCCTCAGCGCCGTCGCAGCATTCAGTGCAGCTATTGTCGGCGCCGCCTATTTTTTTCCCGAGCAATTCCTCTTCGTTCTCGGCAACAAATATGCGCACCTCGGTCGCGAGCTGTTGCTGATGGTCGGCGGCGCAGTCATCATGGCGATGGCGAGCACACTCTGGGCGTTGAACGCCGCCAAGGCCTGGGTCGCTGGTTCGTGGCTTTACATTCCGCTGACGCTCGGCACCCAGCTCGCGCTGATTCCCGTCACGGACTTTGCCAGCGTATCCGGCGTGCTGACCTTCAACCTCATTTCCGCGATCCCAAGTTTACTCCTCAACGTTATTCTTAGTTATCGCGGGTTCCGCCGGTGGCACCCGGCGACCGGCTGAAGCAATGCCAAACTACGGTTACCATCTCGCTCGCGCGAAAGCCCGGGCTGTTCGCGGAACGTATCGGGCGTTGCTCCGCGCGCTTCCTAAGATCGAGCCGGCCCGCGCCTTTCCGCTCGAAGTTTTTTCTTACTCAGGCCAAGCCGCTTTGCCGGAGCAAGTCGCCTCTATCCGCTCTTTTCTCCGCCACGTCGGCCGCCCGAAGATGTTCAACGTCGTATCCGATGGTTCCTATTCGGACTCGAGCAAACGCCTTCTTCAGGACATCGACCCTTCCGTCGTTGTGCGGGAGGCCGCCGACTGGATCCCAGGCAATCTTCCTGCGGCCATCTATCCGTATCTCGAGAACCATCCCACCGGCCGCCAGCTGGCGCTCATCATGTCGCTGCCGAGCGACGCGCCGGTTCTCTATCTCGACTCCGACATTTTGTTTTTCGCGGGGGCCGCCGACCTGCACGGGCACGCCGGCAAACGCGACGTGCCTGCTTTCTACCTCGCCGATTGCCGTTTCTCCGGGGACGAACGTCTACTCCGCCGCCCGGATGAAGCGGATCGGCCGGTCAACACCGGGTTTCTCCTCCTCTTTCAAAAACTCGATTGGTCGCTGAGCGTGGAACGTTTCCTCGAATTGAAGGACGCCCCGACTTTCTTCACCAACCAGACCATGACGCATCTGACCATGCATGCGAATGACGCCGCGCCTTTCGATTCGCGAAAATACGTGCTCGAGCTCGACGACCAGTTCGTCTATCCGGATCGCTACGCGAATCCCGCCATCGCCCTCCGCCATTATGTTAATCCGGTTCGCCACAAGTTCTGGACGAGCCTTCTCGGTTGAATGGACAAGCCGCTTCGCATCCTCGCCGTCGTCAACGTTCCGTGGGACCCGCGTCTCGGCGCCGCTCGCGTTTGGATCGAGCTCGCCCAGGACTGGCGCAAGGCCGGCCATCACGTCGAAAAATTTTCCCTGACTGATGCCTTTCCGGAACCGGCGTCCTCGCCGGCCCACGCGGCGCTCCGCTTGCTCGGTTTTCCTCAGCGCGCCGCAAAATTCATCCGCGAGAACGCAGAACGGTTTGACGTTATCGATGCCTTGATCGGCACGCTGCCCTTCCCGAAGAAGTCGTTAGGCTTCCGCGGCCTCCTCGTCGCGCGCTCCGTCGGTCTCTATCATCTTTACGAAAAATTTGAGCGCATGGCCGCGCAACGGTGGGGGCCCCCGCCGCAGGGAAAACTGCTCGCTCGTCCTTTCTACTGGTTTTTCAATCAGCGGGCCCGCTCCGCGTCGGCTGCGTCCGTCCGCCATTGCGATCTGCTCAATCTTCCGAACTCCGACGAGCTGGCCTGTCTTCGCCATGAAATCGGATCAGCCAAACCGGCGATCGTTCAGCCGTACGGCTTGCGGCCGGAATCCGCGGAAGCGCTGGCCGGGGCGGCGGCTCCGCCGGAATTGCGCTGGGCAAACCCCAAGGTCGCGTTCGTCGGCATGTGGAGCGTCCGCAAGGGTGCCAGGGACTGGCCCCAAATTATTCGAGAGGTGCGCGTCCGCATCCCAACGGCTCGTTTTGTTTTTCTCGGGACCATGATCGCAAACGAAAAAGTCTGGAGCGATCTCGAGCTCGAGCCTGTCGATGTTATCGAGATCGTCCCGCAGTTCGATCCCGACCAGCTGCCGCGTTTGCTGGGCGATTGCACGGTCGGCGCGTTTCCGAGTTACGTGGAAGGTTTCGGCATGGCTGTCGTCGAACAGCTCGCCGCGGGTCTGCCCACGGTCGCGTATGACGCGCCGGGGCCGCGAGATATCTTGCGCGGCGAACTCGCCCCGCTGCTGGTTCCCGCCGGAGACGCCGCGCGTTTCGCCGAGGCGCTCGCGAATCTTCTTGGGAACGATCTCCAACGTTACCGGACATTGAGCGGATTAAGTTTCGAGACCGCGCGAAAATTTTCCTGGCCGCAGATCGCAAGCGCGACCGCCGCCGAGTATCAAAAATTCCTGCACGATGCCGGCGCGTGACACAGTTTTGCAAATTGTGCCGCAGTTGCCCGGCACGTTCGACGGCGTTGGCGATTATGCGCTGAGTCTGGCCCGAGCTCTCTCTGCCGGCCACGGCATGACCAGCACGTTTCTGGTCGCTGGAGCGACGTCGGTGACCTCCAGGGGCAATTACGCCGTGATCTCAGGGTTGAATCCGATGGCGTCGGCCGAATTGGCCAGCGCTCACGAACACATAATCCTGCACTACGTGAATTACGGTTATCAGGCCCGCGGCGTTCCATTCCGGTTGCGGGCATTCGCAAAACATTTGCGGCCGCGGCTCCGTGGCCGATGGGTGACGATGTTCCACGAACTCTACGCCTCCGGGCCGCCGTGGGGGAGCGCATTCTGGCTCCGGCCATTTCAAGTCCGCATCGCGCGCGATCTCATCGACGTGTCGAGTTCCTGCGTGGTGAGCAATCTGCCGATCGAAGCAGCCATTCGCGCTTACGATTCGAAAAAACAAATTCGCGTGTTGCCCGTGCTGTCGAACTTTGGCGAACCCGAGCTCACCGACTTCACCGCCGCCTCCCCGAAACGATGGGCGATCTGCGGTGGAACCGCGCTGGTCGCGCGTTCGCTTCGCCTCTTCGAACAATTGCGGCCGCTCATCCCGGCCTCCTTCGCGCCCGAACATCTCGACGTTGTGGGCGGCCGGCCGCACCCGGCTATCAGTGCCGTGATTGACAGGTTGAAGCGCGCCCTGTCGGTCCATCATTATTCCGAGGTCGAGGCGCACCTCGCTTCCGAGGTCTTGCGGCAATGCTCTTTTGGATGGATCGACTATTTTGGCTCGGGAAAAATGTGGCCGGGAATGATTTTGAAGTCGGGCGCGTTCGCAGCTCTTTGTGCGAACGGCGTCATTCCGATTCTTTCGCATCGGGAGCAGCCCATCGCGGTGGACGGAGACGCGTTGCCCGGGCCGTATTGGCTTTCGTCGAACGACGCGCATCTCCCGGCGCCGGACGAACTGCCCGCGCTCCGCGAGCGTTTCTACGCCTGGTACCATGCGCATGCGGATGCGCGGCAAATAGCGCGTAACTTTGCGGAGGCGCTGCGATGAGACAGTTTGCAGACCTGTCCATCGCGACGACGACGCATAACAATTATCAAATGCTGGCGGACATGCTCCGCTCGTTCGAAACGCATCTGGGCACGGTCGATAAAATTGTAATTGTCGACGATGGATCGAGGCGCCCCTGCGCGCTTCCCCCCGTGAGCAGCGGCGTTCGGTTGATCCGGAACGAGCAACCCCATGGTTTTTGCCAGGCGTCCGACATGGCCTTGCGCGCCGTTCGAACGAAATACGCGCTGCTCATCGATGCCGATGTGCTTTTCGAGCCGGGCGATTTCGCCGGCGGCTTTGCGGAATTCCAAAAGCAAAACTGGGCCTGGGTGAATTTTCGCCAAACGAACTTCCACGGCCAACCGCAGGCCGCTTATGAACAACCCCTGATGCCGCCGTGGGTATTCGCGGCCGGCAATCAGGTGCTGCGAGGCTGGGAGAAACTGCAGCGCCCTCCGGCGGGCCGGCCCGGCGAAAGGATCGTCGAGGTGGAAGCGGCGCATTCCAGTTGCACGCTGGTGAACATGGAAGCGTTCCGCGCCATCGACGGCTTCGACCATTGGTACTGGCAATGCCAGTCCGACATCGACTTGAGCCTGCGCCTGCGCCAGGCCGGGTGGCGGGTGGGAGTCGACCTCGGTTACAGCGTGAAACACGAAGGGGCGGGGGGCAAGACGGGCGGAGCGCGGCGCGTGCTGGATCTCTATCGGTCACGCGTCCATCTCTACGAGCAGTTCTATCCCAGCTCCCGTTTTTATCTTCGTCCTCTACTATTCGTTAGGCACCTGTTTGAGGTAGCGTGGTTCGCGATGGTTGCTCTGTTCAAAAACGAGCCGAGACTGCGTCTGCGAATCGAAATGGTGAAAGGAGTTCTGAAAGGTTATCGCTGAATCCAACCCGGCTCCCGCCAATGCCAGTCTCGAAGATCAATTGCAGCGGCTCGTCGACGAATCGCAGCGCGCCGCCGCCAGCTCCGAAGAAGTGCCCGCCTGGATTCTTCCCCCGCGCAGTTGCGAATTCCTCGAAAAAGTAGCGGCCCTTCTCCCGGCCGGGAGCACCGCTTTCGAATTCGGATCGGGCCGTTCCACCCATTCTCTTCGGCGCGCCTCCGCCGGCGCCGCCAGCATCGAAGATTCGCCGGATTACCTCGCCCGGACTGAAGCGCTCGAAAACGGAATCGCGAAACGCGACTCGGATTTCTCCGGCGTCGTTCCGTTGACGCGTTGCTGGAACCGCTTCCGGCCGATCGAATCGTTCAATGTCCTGGCGCAACGCGAATCGCTCGAGCGTCTCCAAAAGGCCAGGCTTATCCTCGTCGATAGCCCGCCGAATCCGGCGAAGCGTGAGCACGCTCTTTTTCTGGCGATGGACCAGGCGCCGGCCGGCGCGGTGATCATCCTCGACGACCTCGAAGTCAGCGCGACCTGCCGATTCGCGCATCGTCTCGCGGCTCAAAACGCCGATCGGTTCCGGTTTTGGTTCGTCGAGATCGATCACAAACTCGGCGTCTTCTTGAAACGGCGCCCTGGTAAAATGCGCTCCCGCCCTTCCTTCCGCGAACTCGCCGGTGCCTGGTTGCGCGCGTGAAGATTCTGCTCGGCTCGCACCATTTTTTCCCGAGCACGGGCGGCATCGAAACGGTTTCAAACTTGTTGGCGCGCGAGTTCGTCAGCCAGGGCCATGAAGTTCGCGTCATCACCCAGACCCGAGGCAACGGCGAGTTCCCGTTTGCCGTGATTCGCCAGCCGGGCGCGCTGGAGTTGCTGCGCCAGGTGCGCTGGAGCGATATTTTTTTGCAGAACAACATTTCGCTCCGAACGCTCTGGCCGCTTTTGTTCGTTCGCCGGCCGCTCTTCATCGCGCACCAGACCTGGATGACGAATCCCGACGGCACGACGGGCTGGCAGCATCGGTTGAAACGGTTCGTTCTTCGTTACGCAACGTCGTTCGCCATCAGCGGCGCCATCGCGGATTCGCTTCCCTGTCCGTCAGTTCGGGTGGGCAATCCGTACGGCAACGAGATTTTTGCCGGTGCCGCAGGGAGCCGGCCTAACGAGTTGATTTTCGTGGGCCGTCTTGTTTCCGACAAAGGCGCGGCTCTGTTGCTCGACGCTCTGAGACTCCTGAAGACGAGACCGCGGTTGACGATTGTCGGCGACGGACCGGAGCGAGCGGCCCTGGAGAAACAAGCGGAGGAATTGGGACTGCAGAGGCAGATTGAATTCGCCGGCTCGCGAAAGGGCGAACAGCTGGCCGGCCTGCTTCGGCAACATCAGGTCCTCGTCGTGCCGTCGTTGTGGCAGGAGCCGTTTGGAATCGTGGCCTTGGAAGGAATCGCGTGCGGTTGCGTCGTGATTGGCTCGGCCGGCGGCGGATTGGCCGAGGCGATCGGCCCCTGTGGCCTGACTTTTCCGAACGGGGACGCGCCCGCCCTCGCCGCGGCGATTTCGCGGCTTCTCGACGATCCAGCGGAACGCGATCGCCTCCGCGAAAAGGCTCCCGCGCATCTGGCTCGTTTCACTCCGCGCCGGGTCGCCGCCGTTTATCTGGAATCGATGACGCACGCGCTGCGATGATCCTCCTCGTCCACCCTTTCGGGAATGCCAATGTCCGCGCTGTTCTCGCGGCGCTCGATCGCACAAATCGATTGGCGAAATTTCTGACGACCCTCGGCTGGTCGAATAACTCGCCCTTCCTCCAGGCGCTTCCGGAAAATTTCCGAACCGAAATGATGCGCCGCGGATACGATTTGCCGCACTATAAGATCCGGACCCATCCCGGGCGCGAGATTGTGCGGCAACTCGCGAACAAGCTTGGGCTTCGCGCGCTCACGAAACACGAGACCGGCTGGGCGAGCATTGACCGCGTCTGGCAAGGCATGGATCGGGCGGCGGCGCGTTACCTGGCGGCGAATCATGAGCGACTCAAGGTCCGCGGCGTTTATGCCTACGAAGATTGTGCAGTCCAGTCGTTCGAGACAGCACGAGAGCTCGGGCTCCGGCGAATCTACGATTTGCCGATCGCTTACTACGAAACGGCGCAACGCCTTTTGCATCGCGAAGCCGAGCGCTATCCCGAATGGGCGCCGACCCTGGGCGGCACTTCCGATTCCGCAAAAAAGCTGGCGCGCAAAGCCCGCGAGATCGAGCTCGCCGAGATCGTGGTTTGTCCGAGCGCCTTCGTCCTCGAATCGTTGCCGGAGCTGATCCGCGCGTCCAGGAAATGCGTCGTCGCCCCATTCGGTTCGCCGCAGCCGAATACGCCACCGGGCCCGCGTCCGACCGATGGAACGCTCCGTTTTCTTTTTGCCGGCGCGCTCTCGCAACGCAAAGGCCTCGCCGACCTTTTCGCGGCTATGAAATTGGTGCGCTCTCCCGGGGCCGAACTGGTCGTAATGGGTTCGCCCATTTTGCCGATGCCGTTTTACCGGAACGAATTTCCCGGTTTCGTTTACGAGCCGCCCCGGCCGCACGACTCCGTCCTGCGTCTTATGGCGTCGTGCGATGTGCTTGTCCTGCCGTCGATCGTCGAAGGCCGGGCTCTTGTTCAACAGGAAGGCATGGCGTGCGGGCTTCCGTTGATCGTGACGCGAAACGCCGGCGGCGAAGATCTGATTGCCGAGGGGGAAACGGGATTTCTCGTCCCCGCCGGGGATCCGCAGGCTCTTGCCGGGAAGATAGAATGGTTCCTCCAAAACCGGGACGAATTGCCCGGGATGCGCGAGGCTGCGCGCGCGAAAGCTGCTAAATTGACCTGGGCGGCCTACGGCGACCAAATTCTCCATGCAATCGGCGACTAACCAACGGACCGTGACCCGCTTGAAGTGGGCGATCTGGGTCTACTTTTTCCTCCTCATTTTCGAAGGTGTTTTTCGCAAATGGCTCCTGCCGCAATATTCCGACGTCCTGCTCGTGGTGCGCGATCCAGTCGTGATCGTGATTTATATGCTCGCGATCAAGGCGAAGTTGTTCCCGCGCACGAACTGGATTCTTTCGCTCGGGATTATCGGAATTCTCTCCTGGCTCGTAGCGATAGTCGTCGTCGAGCCCTATTTGTCGCTCAAACCGCTGATCCTCGTGACCGGCTTCGGGTTTCGCTGCAATTTTCTCCACCTGCCCCTCATCTTCGTCATGGGCCGGGCGCTCGATGCCGATGACGTGAAGAATCTTGGCCGCTGGATCCTGATCGGTCTGCTGCCCATGTGCGTGCTTCTCGCCCTCCAGTTCAACTCCGATCCCGAGTCGTTTATCAACCGCACCGCCGGCCTAGGTGAAACCCAGCAGATCACCGCGGGCGGCGGAAAGATCAGGCCTCCCGGCACGTTCTCATTTGTGTCCGGCGTGATTTTCTACGCCGCCATGTCCGCTGCCTATTTGCTCTATGGCGCTTTGACTCGCGGCCTTTATCGCAACTGGCTGCTCTTCAGCGCCGGGTTTGCCCTTGTCGTTACCATCGGCGTTTCGGGCAGCCGCTCCGTCCTTCTTGCGGTCCTGGTCGTCCTCGCTTCGATGGGTCTCATCATTTTCGTTCAGCCCAGGGCAGTGAATTCGTTCGGGCGCAACCTGCTCATCGTTGTCGTGGTCCTGCTGATCGCTTCCCGCCTCCCCATTTTTAATGAAGGCGTAAAGGTCTTGTCCGATCGTTTCACCGCGGTGGCCGAGGCCGAGGAAACGTCCATCGCCGGCGGATTAACGACGCGCGTCCTGAGCGGATTCACCGAAGGCTTCCTGCTTCTCGGCCGCGCGCCGATCGGCGGCTATGGATTGGGCATTGGCACCAATGGCGGCGCGAAATTTCTCACCGGACGCGCCCTGTTCCTCCTCACCGAAGGCGAATGGGGCCGCGTCGTTCTGGAAAGCGGGCCGATTCTCGGAGTCGCCTACCTTGTCTGGCGCACCATGTTGACCTTTAGCCTCGCCTTCTTCAGTTACCGCCAACTGAAGCGCGGCGAAATTCTGCCGATCATGCTTTACGCCGCCGGCTTCCTCTCGCTGCTCAACGGGCAATTTGGACAACCGACCAACCTCGGGTTCGCCGTGTTCATTTGCGGGCTCTGTCTCGCCGCCGGCAATACCACGACGCCGCCGGACGCGGAACCGGCTGCGCAGGGTGGCGGCCAACGCCGGATTGCGCGCCGGTCGCGGTTCGCCGCAGCGTTGCACGGCGCGACCGCCGCGCCCTCTCGTCCTGATGATTTTGCTGATCGGTAATTACCCGCTCGAACGCCAGCAAAGCATGGAGCGTTTCGCGATGATGATGCTCGATGGCCTGAATGCCGCGGGAACGCCGGCGATGCTCATTCGGCCCCGGCCTTTCCTGGGACGATTTCGTTACGCCGGCAGGTTCGTCGCGAAGTGGCTCGCTTACCTGGACAAGTTTATTTTCTTCCGCCGCGCCATCGCCCGGAAACTTCGCGAACGTCCGGCGCTCGTTCACATCTGCGATCATTCCAACGCGATGTATGCCGAGGCGATTTCGAACGTGCCGGTCGTCGTGACCTGCCATGATTTGCTCGCCGTCCGCGGCGCCCTCGGTGAAGCGACGGATTGTCCGGCCAGCGCGACCGGCAAAGTTCTGCAGCGCTGGATCGTGCGCGGGCTCGAGCGCGCGTCTGCTATCGCTTGCGTGTCAAAAGCCACTCTCTCCGACGCGGAGCGGCTCGTTCAGAGAAAGAAGGAAACGCCGGCGCTCCAAGTAATCACTCTCGGGCTCAGCTATCCGTATGGCGTTCGGCCGGCTGCTGAGATTGACGCCCGCCTGGCAAAGTTTCCCGCGCTCGGAGCGGGCGCGCCGTTTGTTCTGCACGTCGGGTCGAATCTTCGCCGGAAGAACCGTGAAGGCGTTCTCCGGATTTTCGCTCTCTGCCAGCAGAAATGGAACGGCTCCCTGGTCTTTGCCGGCGAACCGCTCTCCCCTTCGCTTCGGTCGTTAGGCCAAGAGCTTGGTCTCGCCGAACGAATCGTCGAGATCCCGAACGCGGACAGCGAAACTCTCGAAGCTCTTTACAACCGCGCCGTCGCCTTGCTTTTTCCATCGACCTTCGAGGGGTTCGGGTGGCCCATCGCCGAGGCGCACGCTTGCGGCTGTCCGGTTCTTTGCGCCGCTCGCGAGCCGATGACAGAAGTGGCCGGCGACGCCGCCCTCGCGCATCCCGTCGATGACGAACCTGCTTTCGCGGCCGATCTTCTCCGGTTGACTAATCCGGACGAACGCGCGCGGTGGAGTGCCAGGGCCCTCGAAAACGCAAAACGCTTTTCGACGCCGCGAATGATTTCGGAGTACCTCGCACTTTATCAATCGCTCGGAGCCGCGAGATGAAGACGCTCCTCGGATTCCTCTCGCTTCTCCTCCCGTGGGATTTGCGCCGCTCCTTGCTCGAAAAACAATTCGGTTATTCGATCCATCCTTCGAGCCGCATCGGCTTTGCCTGGGTTTTCCCCAAAAAACTCATCATGGAGGAAGGATCGCGCGTCGGTCATCTCACCGTCTGCAAGGACATCGATCTTTTCCATCTCGGCGCGCACGCCGTGGTCGGCCAACTGAACTGGGTCACCGGTTTTCCGAGCGGCCCAAGCCGTCATTTTGCGCATCAACCCGACCGCCGGCCCGAACTCATCGTCGAGCGGCACGCCGGGATCAGCAGCCGGCATTTCATCGATTGCACAGCGCGGGTTCGCATCGGCGCCTTTGCCACCATCGGCGGGTTTCGGTCGCAGTTGCTTACCCACAGCATCGATTTTGGCGCGGGCCGGCAAACGGCCGAGCCGATCGAGATCGGGGATTACAGTTTTACCGGCACGAATTCGGTTGTCCTCGGTGGAAGCGTTCTGCCGCATCATTCTGTCCTCGGGGCGCAATCGCTTCTCAATAAAAAATGGGAGGAGCCGTACCGCCTCTACGCCGGCGTCCCGGCGAAACCGGTGAAAGAGCTTTCCCCGGAGCTCGAATATTTTCGCCGGACAGAGGGATTCGTTTGGTGAACACCCATGTGCGGAATCGCGGTCCACTTTAACTCGTTAGGCCGGGCCACTCCGCTCGACCTCGAGCTGATTCGTCATCGCGGCCCCGATTCCCGGGGCGAATGGCGTTCGCCGGACGGACGTCGCTGGCTCGGCAATACCCGGCTCGCCATCGTCGATCTCTCGCCCACGGGCGCCCAGCCGATGACCGATCCCGCGACCGGGAACGTCATCGCGACCAACGGCGAGATTTATAATCACCTCGCGCTTCGCGAGAAGCTCGGGCCGAACGTCAACTGGTTCGGGACGAGCGACACCGAGACGCTCCTCATGGGTTATGCCCGGTGGGGGCGTGCGGTTGTCGACCACCTGAAAGGGATGTTCGCCTTTGCCATTTACGACGCCGGGCGCAACGAGCTGTTCCTGGCGCGCGATCGACTCGGGATAAAGCCGCTTTATTACACCGTTGATCCTCACGGTCTCCGGGCCGCTTCCGAGGTCCGGGTCCTTGCGCCCGCAACCGCCGCGATCGAGCCGGAAGCTATTTCGGCGTATCTGCAGTGGGGCGCGTCGCCCGAAGGACAGCTCATTTACAGCGGCATCCAGGCTCTGCCCGCGGGCCACGCCATGACCGTTAGCCAGGATGGGGAAATCAAGACCTGGCGATATTGGCCCACCCGAAAAACCTTCGCCCTGTTTCCGGACAACGTGGTTGGAAGGGTGCGCGGACTGATCGATAACGCAGTCGAAGAACATCTGCTGTCCGATGTTCCCGTGGCCAGCTTTTTGAGTGGCGGAATCGATTCGTCGGTGATCACCGCGCTCGCGGCGCAAAAACTCCAGAACAAACTACAGACCTATTCGGTCGGCTTCGACCTCGCCGAGTTCGATGAGACCGCGATCGCCCAGGAGATCGCGGTCCGTTATCACACCGATCATCACCGTATCCAGCTTTCGGAAGAAGAAGTAATCGAGTCCGTCACCGAAGCCGTCGCCAAGCTCGATTTGCCGTCGGTCGACGCGATCAACACTTACATCGTCTCGCGCGCCGTCGCGCGGCACGGGGTCAAAGTCGCCCTGTCCGGCCTGGGCGGCGATGAGCTTTTCGGTGGATATCCGAGCTTCCGCGATGTTCCTCGTCTGCAACTCGTCGCCACGCTCCCCTCGTTTTTGCGGCGGCTCGTGGCGGTCGCCGGGAACCTCGGCGAACGACTGGCCGATCTTCCCGAAACGGGTGACGCCGGGGAGCTGGCTCATTGGCGCCGCCGTTTCTTCACCGACAAATCGATTCGACGCGCGGGGTTGCCCATGGCCGCCGAGCCACGCGAGATCCCAGTTCCTCTGCCGGACGATTTCGCGGAGATCAGTTGGGCCGAGCTGACGGGCTACATGCGCCGGATGTTGTTGCGGGACGCCGACCAAATGAGCATGGCCGTTTCCCTCGAAATGCGGGTGCCGTTTCTTGATCATCAACTCGTCGAGTACGTCCTCGGTCTCCCCGCCGCCGCGAAGAAAAAATTCCGGGGCGTGAAGGGCTTGCTGGTCGAAGCGTGCCGCGATCTTCTGCCGCCGTCCGTCTACGATCGTCCCAAAGCCGGGTTCGTTCTGCCGATGAAACATTGGATGCGCGGAGCGCTCGCGAGTTTTGTCGAGGACGGGTTGCACGAGACGGTCGCCCGCCAGTTGTTGCCCGAAAGTTTCGTCAACGAATTGCGGGAAGCGTTCCGCTCCGACCGGCTTCACTGGACGCGTCTGTGGAGCGTCGTTGTGCTGGGGCACTATGCGAAACGGCGCGAGCTGGTTCGTTCTGCTGATGAAGATTCTCCGCTCCACACACACCGTTAATCCGGCCCTCGGCGGCCCGATCGAGTCGATCCGGCAATCGTCCGCGGCGTTGGTTCGACGCGGCCATGAGGTGGAAATTATTTCGCTCGATGGGCCGGGCGACCCCTGGTTGCGCGACTTCGCGGCGCCTGTCCACGCGCTTGGCCCGGGCCGCGGAAGTTACGGTTACGCCCCGGCCTTTTCGAATTGGATCAAACAACGGCGCGCGGAGTACGACGCCGTCATCGTCCACGGCCTATGGCAATACAGCAGCTTCGGCGTGTGGCGCGCGCTGCACGGGACGCAAACGCCCTATTATGTTTTTCCCCACGGCATGCTCGATCCGTGGTTTAAGCGCACCTATCCAAGGAAGCACTTCAAGAAACTGCTCTATTGGCCGTGGGGGGAATATCGTGTCCTGCGCGATGCCGCGGCGGTGCTCTTCACTTCCGAAGAGGAACGGCGTCTCGCGCGCCAGTCTTTCGCTCTTTATCGCTGTAACGAAAAAGTGGTGAACTACGGGACGGCGGCGCCGGCAAATTTGGAAGCCGCGCGCGAAAAGTTCCTCGAAGCGTTCCCCCAGCTGCGCGGGCAACGTTTCTTTCTCTTCCTCGGGCGCCTCCACGAAAAGAAAGGGTGCGATCTGCTGATCCACGCGTTTCTCGAGCTGCGAAATTCCTCGGACGCGCCGAGCCATCTCCTGATGGCCGGCCCCTGTTCCGACGACAGTTATCTTCGCAGGCTTCGCCAAATGGCCTCGGCCGCCGGCGATTCGATCATCTTTCCTGGCATGTTGACCGGCGATGCGAAATGGGGCGCGTTGAGTGCGGCGGAAGCGTTTGTGTTGCCGTCGCACCAGGAAAATTTCGGGATCGCCGTGGCCGAAGCACTGGCCTGCGGAACGCCCGTCCTCATCTCCAACAAAATAAACATCTGGCGCGAAATCGAAGCCGACGCCGCTGGCCTGGTGGAGAACGACGATCGGGCCGGCACCGCGAACTTGCTCAAACGCTGGCTCGCCGCGCCGCCCGCCGCGCGCGCGATCACGCGGGAGAACGCCCGGAAATGTTTTGCGACCCGTTTCGAAATTGAGCGCGCCACGGACTCGTTGCTCGAAGTGATTGCGAGCCCGGCCGCTCCACGGTGAAAATGCGTGTTTCATCCATGGCTGTCTTTGTGCTTGGGTAGGCGTTGATTTCCAATGGAACCGAAAACTCCGGTTAGTGCCGAGCAAAGCGTCGCCCAGGAATCGCCTTGGTCCGTCCAGGATCGCGGGTTGCGTTTGTTATGGGAATTTTGCTGGTTCTTCTTCTGCCGGTGGACGCCGAAGCCGATGAACCCATGGCGTCTTTTCTGGCTCGACGTTTTCGGCGCAACGATCGAAGGCAAACCGTTCGTGCATCAGCGCGCCCGAATCGAAATCCCCTGGCACCTGACGTTGCGAGACCGCGCCTGTCTCGGCGATCGCGCGAATGCTTATAGCCTCGGCCAAATCGAAATCGGCGAACGCGCGACTGTCGCGCAGGAAGTTTACTTAAGTACCGGCAGCCACGATTTTGCGCACCCGGCGCTGCAATTGGTGACGGCAAAAATCACCGTCGGCCCGGACGCTTTCATTGGCGCGCGCGCCTTTGTCATGCCGGGCGTCGCGATCGGCGCGCGCAGCGTTGTTGGCGCGTGTTCGGTCGTGACAAAGGATGTTCCGCCCGACGTTATTGCGGCTGGCAATCCCTGCGTTGTGATAAGACCCCGCGTATGAGTTTTCCCGGTCGCAATTTCGCGGTGCATCTTTTCTGGGTCACGGTGGGCCGTTTCCCAGCCGTGCGGGTTTGGTTGACCAAACTCTTCGTTCCTTCCCGCGACGTCGATCTTCAGCTCTTCGGCGCGCCGCTCCGCATCAATTCGCGGGAAGAAATTGGTCTGGTCCGCGCCGGACGGCAGGCCAACACCAACATTATTTTCCGGGACGAAGTCGCGACCTTGCTTAATCTGGCACTGCTGCTTCAGCCGGGAGATGTCTTTGTCGATATCGGCGCGAATGTCGGCCTCTACAGTTCCATCTTGAGTCGCTTCGCCAACGCCTACCCCGAAACGAAGTTCATTGCCATCGAGCCCAATCCGGAGACGGTCCAGCGCCTCCGCGAATCGGTTCGAAATGCGCCGGTCACCGTTTTGAACGTTGCCATCTCGGATCGGGAATCGGAGTTGGCCTTCCAGCGTGGTATCACCTCCGGCGTTTTTAAAGTGGCCGCCCCGGATGCGCCGGGCGCAACCATGATTCCCTGCCAGAAATTGGATTCGCTCCCAATCCCAGAGGGAAACCTGATTTTCAAGATCGACGTCGAAGAGCACGAACTCGAGGTGCTCCTGGGTGCGGAGGAACTGTTGAAGTCCGGTCGGGTAAAAGTCGTGTATCTCGACGGCTACAGCTCGAAGCAGATTCCGCCGCTTCTGGAGCGGCACGGCTTCCGATTTTTCGACGGCCGCACCTTCGCGCGTTCCAACCACGAGGTCCCGCCGTACTCGCTCCTCGCCATTCACCGTTCGCGATTACCCGCCGTATGATGGCGCCGGCCGAGAACGCCGTGCCCGTTTCGGTAATCATCCCGGTGCGGCAGGAGGCTGGAAATCTGCCGCGCTGCCTCGATAGCGTGAAGTGGGCCGACGAGATTTTCGTCGTCGATTCTCACAGCACCGACGCAACCGCGGAAATCGCGGAGAGCCGCGGCGCGAAAGTTGTCCAGTTCGATTTTAACGGCACCTGGCCGAAGAAAAAGAATTGGGCGCTCGAAAACCTGCCGTTCCGCAATGATTGGGTCTTCATTCTCGACGCTGACGAAGCCCTGCCGCCGGCGGCCGAGCGGGAATTTGCCAGGGCAATCGCCGAGGCCGGCGAAGTCGCCGGATATTGGATCAACCGGCGTTTCATGTTCATGGGGAAATGGCTCCGGCATTCCTATTATCCGAACTGGAACCTGCGGTTGTTTCGCCACTCGTTAGGCCGGTACGAGAAGCTGACGGACGCCGACACCCAGAGCGGCGACAACGAGGTGCACGAACACGTGATCGTAAACGGGCCGACCGGCCGGTTAGAGTGCGAGATGGATCACTACGCTTTTCCGTCCGTGGAAGTTTTTGTCGAAAAACATAACCGCTACTCCAACTGGGAAGCGCGCGTCACGGCCGAACGCAAACTTTCCGGGACCGATTCGCGGATCAGCAGCAGCACCGTCGGGCGCCGCCGGAAACTGAAACTTCTGTCGCAATCGCTTCCGTTCCGGCCTCTCCTTCGGTTCCTCTATGTCTACGTCTGGCAAAAAGGATTCCTCGATGGGCGCGAAGGTTACTACTTCGCCCGGCTGCACGGGTTCTATGAGTTCCTCTCGGTCGCGAAAACCTACGAGCTGACCCGGACCGGGCCTAACGACTGAGTCATGCGCGTTGTCGTCTGGGGAATTAACTACGCGCCGGAGTTCACCGGGATCGCGCCGCATAGCGTCGCCCTGTGCGAGTTCCTGGCGGCGGAGGGACACGACGTCGAGATGGTCACGAGCTTCGCCTACTATCCAACGTGGCAAAAGCGGCCGGAAGATCGCGGCCGGCTTTACCGGAGAGACGTCATCAACGGCGTTCCGGTCCATCGCTGCTGGCATTTTGTTCCGGCCCGCGTCTCGGCCCTGAAACGAATTCTTCACGAAGGCACCTTCGTTTTCACCTCGACGCTTCGCGCCCTGACCCTGGCGCAGCCCGACGTATTCGTGGTCGTATCCCCGCCGCTCCTCCTCGGCGCCGCGGCATCGCTGGTCGGCAAACTGAGACGCGCTCCCTACGTCTTTCATGTCCAGGATATGCAGCCCGATGCCGCGGTCGGTCTCGGAATGCTGAAGCCGAGTTGGTTTACCCGCGCGCTTTACGCGCTGGAAGCGTTGGCCTATCGGCATGCCGCGCGCGTCTCCGGGATCACGACCGGGATGCTCAAGACGTTTCGAAGCAAAGGAGTGGCCGACTCCAAGCTCATCTATTTCCCGAACGCGATCGAGTTGGCGACCGACGAACCTGCTCCGCCTCGCGACGAATTTCGGCAACGCCACGGATTTCCGTCCCAGGATTTCCTCGCCATTTACGCCGGTAACCTTGGGGTCAAACAAGGCCTCGAAGTCTTGCTCGAAACAGCCGCGCTCCTCCGGGACAAACCGATTCGGTTCCTGATTTGCGGCGACGGCGCGCAACGCGAAGCGCTGGCGGCGCGCGCGGCCGAAATGCGGCTGCCAAACTTCCACATGCTGCCGTTGCAGCGCGGACGCGATTATCGCGCGCTCCTGGTCGATGCCGACGTCTGTTTCATCACCCAACAGGCCGGCGCCGGGAATTCGTTTTTCCCCAGCAAACTTTTGGGGTTGCTCGCGGAATCGAAACCAGTCGTCACGGTCGCGGCCCCGGAATGCGAGCTCGCGCTTTCCGTCGCGGAGGGAAATTTCGGGGTCAACGTTCCGCCGGGCCGGCCGGAGGAGCTGGCCGCGTTGCTCGATTCGCTGGCGAACGATCGGGAGCGGCTCTGGATTTACGGAGTGAACGGCCGGCGCTACGTCGAGCAATTCGCGAAGCCGCGCGTGATGCGCAGTTTTGTCGACGAGCTGCGCGCGCTGCTGCTCGCTCAGTAGGCGGTTCGAGGCGGCACGATCAGCTGCACGAACGTGCGCAGGATGATCCCGCACTCCAGCGAGAGGTTCCAGTTCTCCAGATACTCGATGTCGCACGCGACCCGGTTCTGGATATCGGCGTGGTTGCGCGCTTCGCCGCGGTAACCGCGCACCTGCGCGAGGCCGGTGATGCCGGGCTTGACGAACGCGCGGACGTGGTAGTTCGCCATCAACTGCGAAAACTGGTTGTTGTGTTCGATCAGGTGCGGCCGCGGCCCCACGATGCTCATGTCGCCCAGGAGCACATTCCAGAATTGCGGCACCTCATCGATGCTGAATTTGCGGAACCATTTCCCGAGCGAATACACGCGCTCGTCACCTTCGCTCGCCTGGCGGGTCTCCTGGGCGTTGTCCGGGCGCATGGTGCGGAATTTGTAAATCTTGAAACGCCGGTTCTGCATGCCGGCCCGGGTTTGAAGGTGAAAGAGGGGACCGGGCGATTGCATGCGCTGCGCCAGCCAAACGATGACGGTAAGGATGGGGAAAATCACGATCATGACCGGGAGCGAGATCGCGATGTCGATCGCGCGCTTGAAGAAACGGTTGAGCGGATTCTCGAGCGGTTCCTCGCGCAGTCCGATGAAACGGAAACCGTCATCTTCGAAATGGGTCACGGGATGGCGCAGTTTCTCCTCGAGATCGCTCACAATGAGGAGCCGGACACCGACGCGATCGCAGACCTGGATGATCTGGCGATTCGCTTCGGTGAAGAGCGGGAACTCCAGCATGATCACCTGGGTGACGCCGCGCTCGACGACGATCTTCTCGAGCGCTTCGGAATTGCCCAGCACCGGGATGCCGTCGTCGGTTTGCTGGATTGGTTCGTCGCTGACCAACCCGATGGTCCGCAACCCGACGTCGGATTTTCGCCGCAACCAGGACCGTAGCTGCGCCGCTTTCGCGCTCGTCCCGACCAGGACCGTCTTTTCTTCGCGCGAACCGGTGAAGATGCGCCGGGCCAGAAATTGCGGCAAATAGTGATGGGAGAAAAGGAGAGCGACGTAGAGCCAGGGGACGAAATTGAAGAAGAACAATCGCGAGATGAACGCGTCCTTCGTCGCGACCAGATAAAAGACGAGCGTGCCCACGCTGGACAGGGTCTGGCGCAGGCTGAGCCGATGCTGCCGGAGCAATTCGTTCTGGAGGAAGTAATTTTTAGATCCGTCGCGGCTCAGCGATTCGAGGGTCATGCCGAGAACGAGGAGCGCGCAATAAATCGAGTAGCGCCGCCAGGTCCATTCCGCGCCGCCCGGCGAATAAAACGTCACCATTACCCAGACCCCAAACCAAAAGAGGAGGGCGACGATCACGATCTGGCACAGCAGGAAGACGCGATAAAGGCCCTGCGTGCGTTGCGTAACCATGATTAGCTGCCGGTGACGAGTTTGAGAGTACGCGATGGCAGGTCGTGTTCAACTCGTGGTAAAACCGGACCTGCCATATGGTGGGGAGCGTTCCTGATTGTTTTAGCTAATCCCATACCAGTCCCGCCGCGCCCAACGACCGATGCCACGCTCAAAAACCAGGCAAACCAGAGCCGCTGCCAGCTTCACCGGCACCCCCGCACGCTGGTGGCTGAACCTCGCCGTCCCCGGTCTGCCCGTGCTCGCCTGTTTCCTCGGCGGGGCCACCGTAAAATGGAGCGAAGGCATCGTCGTCGCGCTCTTCGGCCTGATGCTGTTGATCCAACCGCCGAAGGTTTCGATGGGCTGGGCCGTGAACGGAATTTTACTGGCGTTGGTGGCCTGCGCGGCGACCGCCTTTCTTCCCGCGAACTGGTTTCTGCAACCGCCGTGGCGGACCGTGCTGGTCGAGGATTTTGGCGTTCAACTGCCCGGCACGCTCTCGCCCCAACCCTGGATCAGCGCCGGTTGCTTCCTCAGTTTTCTGGCGGGATTGAGCTGGCTCTATTACGTGAGCACGCTCGATCTCGACCTGCGCGACGTCCGCACGCAGCTGAGGACATTCGCGTTTGGCGTCGCCTGCCTGACTGGGCTTTGTATCGCGCTGCGCGCCGGACACGCTGCCCTGCCGTTTTGGCATAACGAGCGCGGCTTCGGGCCTTTTCCGAATCGCAACCAGACGGCAAATCTCTTCGGACTCACCGCGATAATCATCCTCGCTTGTGGCCAGGAAGATATCCGGCACGGCCGGAAGCGCTGGATCCTTTGGCTGGTTGCGCTCGTCGTAATCATCGCCGGCATCGTCCTCGATTTTTCGCGCGCCGGCGTTCTCCTCCTCGTCGTCGGAAGCGCGCTCTGGCTCGGCGCCTTCGCCCTTCGCAAGGGCTCCGCCGCCCGCATTGCTCTCGGCGTTTCGCTCCTCCTGGTCCTGTTGACCGCAATGCTGCTCTTTGGCGGCCAGACTTTCGAGCGTTTCAATTTGCGCGCGGGCGACCCGGGCGTCGCGACCGATCTCCGCTGGGCGATCTTTCGTGACGCCGCGCATCTCATTGCCGCGTCGCCCTGGTGCGGGATCGGGCTCGGAAATTTCGATGAAGTGTTCGCGGTCTTTCGCGACGTGTCGTTGACCAGCGCGCGCACCATTCATCCCGAGAGCGACTGGTTCTGGTTTTGCGTGGAAGCCGGGTGGCCGGCCGTAGTGCTGACGGTGATCGGCATTTTCCTTTTCGTCCGCCGCGTCTTTCCGTTGCGGGAAGGGACGAACCAGCGCTTTCGCGTCGCCGCGTTGATCGCCGCGCTGCTGTTCGGATTGCATGGTCTGGTGGACGTTTCCGGACATCGCGTCGGCACGGTGTTCGCCGCCTTGTTTCTTCTCGGGCTGGCGCTGGTCCGTCCGAATGAATTTCGTCCCAGCATCACGGCCCCGATTGTTTTTCGTTTCATTGGCCTTGTGCTGCTCGTGTCCGGCGGAGCCTGGCTCTTTGCGACCCGTTACGAAAAGCCGCTCGCCGGCGCGGTCGGAGTCGAAAACGAAATGCGGCTGGCGACCTCGGCCAATCGCGGCCGCAATTTTACCGAGTCCGTCCAACGAACCACCCGCGCCCTCGGCTGGGCGCCGCTTCGCTGGCAACTTTATTTTCTTCGCGCCCTCGGCGAAATCGGCGCCCGGGCCCCGGTCACACAGGCCGTGGACGATTTTCGGCGCGCGCGTTTTCTCGAACCGAATGTCTATGAGGTCCCGTTCGAGGAAGGGAACGCCTGGGTGAGCGCCGCCCAGCCGACCCTGGCGCTGACGGCCTGGCGCGAAGCGCTCCGCCGCGCCGGAAGCCGGCGCCCGGAAGTTTACGGCCGGATGCTCGCGGTGGCGCGGCAATCGAGTCCGCGTCTGCACCAGGGCCTCGAGGAATTCGGAATGGTTCATCACGATCTGGCGCTGATTTTTCTGGAGCATTCCGGTGGCGCGCCGTTCATGGCCGCGCTGCAACGTTTCCTCGATCACGACGCGACCCTGCAAACGATGAGCGCCGACGAGAAAGTGACGCTGTTCAAACATTGGGCTGAGCGCGGCGACGCCGCCGAATTGGTGCGCGCCGTTGCAGAGCATCCCGATTGGATGCCGTTCGCCTGGCGCGGCGTCGCCAACTACGAAGCAGCCCAGAAAAATTTCCGCGCGGCGGTCGAGATGACGCAGCGTTACGGAGAAAAGCCGGTGCTGCCGCCGGCGGCCCAAAATTCGTCGATCGAACAACTGCGGCAGGCGTTGCACGCGAACCCCGACAGCTATGCCCTCGGCTTTCAGCTTTATCATGAGCAAATGCAACAGGGCCTCCTCGACGAAGCGCTCGTCACGGTGCGGCATTTCACCGACCTGCCCGGCGCGCCCCGTTATTTCCATTTCCTCGAAGCGGAGTCGTGGGCGGCGAAGCAAGACTGGGAACGCGCCTGGAACGCGCGCAAGAAATTCGACGCTGCCAAATGACGGAGGCACCCCAAGGAGCGGCGCTTTCCCAACCGCCGTCCTTTCACGCCGGAGGCGCCAATTCCGAGGAAAGCCGGCGCTTTGGAAAGCGCCGCTCCTTGGGGCTGCTCCTTCTCGTCGCGGTTTGCCTGGCCGCGCTCATCGATTGGTTCTCGGCGACCACCCAGCGTCTTTACGTCGACGAAGACAGCGCTGCGTCCCAGCAACAAGGGACCGTCTGGCAGCACTTCGCTTTGCGCGGCAACGAAGTCATCCCTGAGATCATCAGCGGCGATGAAGCACGTTTTACGTTTTCGCTCACGTCGCGGTCCCGGCAGACGTTGCAGCTGACCGCCCATCCGGACGGGGCGGCCGCCTACGAGATCACGCTGATCACCAACGCGGCCTCGCGCCAGTTGGTCGCGCGCAAGATCAACCGCGGGCGATCCGAACGCATCTCGCTACCCGCGGGGAGCGCCGAACTGAAATTCGCGGTGCACGGCAGCATCGCCTGGTTCGACCTGCGGCTGACCCGGCAATTTCATTGGCCGGTTTACCTCGCGCTGTTTGTCGGTCTTCTCGTCGCTTTGCCGAGACGCGGCGGCGTTTCCGCCCGCACCGGCAACTGGCTCGCGCTGGGCGTCAGTAGCCTGCTTTGTCTTGGACTGATCGAGTGCGCGCTGCGCCTCTTCGCTTTGAAACTCGCGCCCGCCATTCTCACGGCGCGACGTGATCTCGGGCTTTCGGCGCCGGATCCGCGCTGGGTGGACTCCCCCCGCTACAAACAGCGACTCCGGCCCAACCTCAAGACCTACTGCGAATGGGAATTCGGCGACATCGTCAGGATGGGTTTTCTTTCCCGGGAATTGTTTGGCGGCGAACCTCATCGCTATCCGTTCGAAACCGACGCCGAAGGTTTTCGGAATCCGGCTGTCCGTTCCGAAATCGACGTCGCGGCGCTCGGCGATTCCTTTGTCGAAGCCATGACGTCGCCCGCCGGGGAAGCGTGGCCGGCGCGGCTGGAACAGATCACCGGGAAACGCGTCCAAAACTACGGCACCTCGGCCTTCGGCCCCCAGCAGGAACTTTACGTTTTGCAGGACTTCGCCATTGGGCATCTGCCGCGCGATGTAGTGCTCGGTTACTTCGCCGGCAACGATCTTTTCGATGCCGAACGCTTTGATCGTTGGGAGCATGGCGGCGACAAGCCCGGCGAAGAGTTGTCCGGCTGGCGGCTGCGGAAAAGCTTCCGGCGTTATGAAACGCTTTTTCTGACGACGCTGGCGCGGGTCACCTTGCCCGCCACCGCGCCCACAAAAGTTCCGCCGCCCGCTCGCCCACGGACTCCCGGCAACGGCTTCGACCGCGGGGCGTGGGAAATCGAAACAGCTCCGGGAACAACCATGCGTTTTGCCTTCATGCCGCCGTATCTGCAAAAGCTGGTCGCTTCGCGCGACGAGATCGAGCCGAGCCGCGGCTGGCAGCTCGCCCGGGAAACGTTCCTGCGGATGAAAGCCACGTGCGCCCAGCACGGGGCTCGTTTCACCATCGTGTTCATTCCCTCCAAGGACGAAGTTTATTGGCCGCTCGTCGAGCGTTCGTTAGGCCGGGAGGAGTTGCAACGTTCGCTCGATTTCATCAGCACCTACAACCACATGCCGATCCGCGCAGCCGACATCTCCGCGAATCGTCTCGCTCAAAACGAGCTCATGCGCGACTTCTGCGCGAACACCGGAATCTCGTTCCTCGACCTGACCCCGGCACTCGAGCAAGCCGCCGCGTCGGGTCGCGCCGTCTATTTCGCCGATGATGCGCACTGGAACGCCGCCGGGCACGAGCTCGCCGCGCAGGAACTGGCGAAATTCCTCGCGCAGCAGCCGTGAATATCCTCGGCGTCTCGGCCTTCTATCATGACAGCGCCGCCTGCCTGGTGCGCGACGGCGAGATCCTGGCCGCGGCCCAGGAAGAACGCTTCTCCCGCATCAAACACGACGCCGGGTTCCCGCGACACGCGATCGATTATTGCCTGCGAGAAGCCGGTCTCGGCGCTGCGGCCGACCTGGACCTGGTCGCGTTTTATGAAAAGCCGTTTCTAAAATTCGACCGGTTGCTCTCGACCTATCTGGCCTGCGCGCCGCGCGGATTGCCGTCGTTTCTCAAGGCGCTCCCGGTCTGGGTGAAAGACAAGATCTGGCTGAAAGCGAACCTGCGCGGACAGCTGCGTTACGATGGGCCGATTATCTTCCCCGAACACCACGAGTCCCACGCCGCCTCGGCCTTTTTCCCTTCGCCGTTCGAGCGCGCCGCCATCCTGACAATCGACGGCGTCGGCGAATGGACCACGACGAGTATCGGCCGAGGCGAGGGGAACAAGGTCGAGCTTCTGGCCGAGATGCGTTTTCCGCATTCGTTAGGCCTGCTCTATTCCGCCTTCACTTATTATCTCGGCTTTCGGGTCAACTCCGGCGAATACAAGGTCATGGGTCTCGCGCCGTACGGAGAGCCCAGGTTTCGGGACCTCATCCTGTCCGAACTGGTGGACTTGAAAGCCGACGGCTCCTTCCGACTTGACCTGCGCTACTTCGATTTCATGACCGGTCTCACCATGACGAACAGCGCCTTTGCCGATTTGTTCGGGGCACCGGCTCGAAAGCCCGAAGCCGAGCTTGCTCCGCTCCACCTGGACATCGCCCGCTCCCTCCAGGCGGTGACGGAAGAGATCATGTTGCGAATGGCCCGTCACGCTTTCGAGGTGACGGGCGAACGTCGGCTGTGTCTTGCCGGCGGCGTTGCTCTAAACTGTGTCGCGAACGGACGAATCCTGCGGGAAGGTCCGTTCGAAAGAGTTTGGATCCAGCCCGCGGCGGGCGATGCGGGCGGCGCTTTGGGCGCGGCTTTGCTTGGCTGGCACCATTATCACGACAAGCCACGGGCACCGGAGCCGCAGACCGACAGCCAGCGCGGTTCGTTTCTCGGGCCCGGTTACGACGCCTCCGATTTTCTCGAACGCGAAGCGATTGCGCACACTGTTATTTCCAAAGAGGAAATCGCGCCCCGTGTCGCTCAACTCCTGGAAGCGGGGAAAATCGTCGGCTGGTTTCAAGGCCGGATGGAGTTCGGTCCGCGCGCCCTGGGCAACCGTTCCATCCTGGCCGATCCCCGCCGGTCCGACATGCAGGAAAAGCTGAACTTGAAAATAAAGTTCCGCGAAAGCTTTCGGCCGTTTGCGCCGGCGGTGATGGAAGAAAGAGCGAACGACTGTTTCGACCTGACCGAACCAAGTCCTTATATGTTGCTGGTAGCGCCCCTGCAGGAAGCGCTCCGGGCCGACGAGGAAAGCGAACCCGTTTCCGGTATTCTCGCGAGACTGAAGCAACGCCGCTCGGCCTTGCCCGCTATCACGCACGTCGATTATTCCGCGCGTGTTCAAACCGTCTCGGCCGCGACGAATTCGCGCTTCTACCACCTGCTCGAGGCCTTCGAGCGGCGGACTGGTTGTCCGGTCCTCGTGAATACTTCCTTCAACGTCCGCGGCGAACCTCCCGTCTGCACGCCGGACGACGCCTACCGCTGCTTCCTGGCGACGAACATGGATTATCTGGTCCTCGGCAACTTCCTGCTCGATAAGGCCGCGATTTGTCGTGAAGACCCAAGGAGCGGGGGGGGGGGGTGGGGGAAGCGGCGCGCCGGGGGCGCCGCCCGCCCCCCCTGGGGTTTTTCAACACCCCCCGCTCCTTGGGTC
>DASZDT010000009.1:0-104874 GCA_035941675.1 Chthoniobacterales bacterium | reverse complement strand
TCGGAATTCGGGATGATCTGCGGCTTCCCGTAGACGTCGATGTGCGCCACGGCGCAGAAGGTCGTGCCGAGGTCGATTCCAACTGCTTTTCGTCGTGTCATGTGTGGGAGTAAAGTTTGGTTGAGAGGAACAACGGTTCCGCGCCTGCTGTACGTGCAATTTCCATGCCCCGTGCGAGGCGCAATAATGCGTAATCCCGGGAGGAACCGCCCCGGCGTTTTCCGCCTAACCGAAACGCTTCGCGACCACTTCTTCCGGCCGCAAAACCTTGTCGCGCCAGAGGAACCCGCGTTTTACCCGCATGATGATGCGCCCGTCCTCTTCCGCAAAGTCAGCCGGCTCGAAGCTCACCACCCGATGGAAAGCGCGATCGACCATCTCCTTGGGCTCGATTTCGCTCACCTCCATCCGGTGCAGAATCTCGGTCAGCGAATGGATCGCGTTCTCGAGATTGTCCCGCCACTGCGTCAGGACGCCGCGCTTGGTTTCGCTTCCCTCGACCGCGGTTTGGAGCTGCGACAAGAGCCCGCTCAAATCGTCAAACAAAGTCACGAGATCGCGGATGAAAGGTTTTTGGAGCGATTCGTGCAGAAAATTGTCGCGATACTTGATCATCTCGTCGTGGAGGGAATCGAAAAGCCGCTGGTTCACCGTCTCGGTGTTCCGAAGCGCCACCATGTTTTCGTCCATTTTGCGGAACTGTTCCGCGAAATCGCTTTGCTCGGTCTTCTCCAGCTTTTCCAGCCGGCTAAGCACCGTTTGCTCGAAACTCTTCATCCGGACATTCAAGGTCTTGAATTCCTTCAGGATCTGGGAGAACTGAGCGCCGCTCTGGTTTTGTTCCCAGGAATTCTCCGGCATCGTCGCCTCGGCTTCCGCGCTCAACTGCTGCATCGTCGACGCGAATTCATCGGCGATCCTGATCTCCATCGGGCTCTTCATTGGCCGGAAAAGAATTTGCGCACCGCCTCCACCAGCCCCGGGATGTCGTGGCGCCGCGCTTCAACCGCGACTTCCAAGCCATGCTCGCGCGCTGTCTTCGACGTGATCGGCCCGATGCTGGCGACCTGCATTTTCGCCGGCCACGGCAACCCGAGCGCCAGGAAATTTTCGACTGTGGATGAGCTGGTGAAAGTGATCAAATCTGCGCCTTCCTCTAATAAACGGCGCCGCGCGCCGATATCGTCGCGCGTCTCGGGCACCGTGCGGTAGGCGAATCCTTCATCCACAATAGCTCCCAAAGCCGACAGCTCTCTCGGTAGCAAATCGCGGGCCTTCTCTGCGCGCGCGATCAGCACCCGCAGATTTTCCAGCCCGCCTTCCTTTTTGAATTCGCGCACGAGCGCTTCAGCGACGAATTCCTCCGGCTGCAGATCGACCTTCAGGTGAAAATCCTTGAGCCGTTGGGCGGTCGCGGGTCCGATCGCCGCGATCCGCGCGCCACCGATTTCCCGCGCGTCGTCATAAAGCTTGTAGAACAAATCGAAGAACGCGGTGACCCCGTTCGGGCTCGTGAACACGATCCAATCGTAGGCGTGCGCGTCCTGGACGAGCTCGGCGAAGGCCCGCAGATCGGTCGGCGGCTCAATCCGGATCGTCGGCAGCTCGATCACATCCGCGCCGAGGCCGCGGAGTTGTTCCGACAGCGCGCCTGCCTGCGTCCGCGTCCTCGTCACGACGATCCGCTTGCCGAAGAGCGGCCGGTCTTCAAACCAGTTGAGTTCCTGGCGCAGGTTCACCACTTCGCCGAACACGGCGACGGCCGGCGCGGCGAAACCCCGCGTCGCCACCAGCTGGGCAATGTTTCCCAAAGTCGCCACGAGCGTTTCCTGCCGCTCCGTCGTCGCCCAACGAATCAATGCCACCGGCAAGTCGTTTGGCATTCCGTTCGCCATCATCTCGCGCGCGATCGCCCCGATGCGCTCGACGCCCATCAGCATGACTTGCGTTCCCCCAAGCTTCGCCAGCGCCGCGAAATCAATCGCGCTCTCCGATTTCTCCGGATCCTCGTGCCCGGTGAAAAAGGTTACGTGCGAATTTTTTCCGCGGTGCGTCACTGGAATGCCGGCATGCGCGGGAGCGGCGATCGCCGAGGTAACGCCCGGCACGATCGCGAACGGCAGTTGCGCCGCTGCCAATGCCTGCGCTTCCTCCGCGCCGCGGCCGAATAAAAATGGATCGCCGCCTTTCAGCCGAACGACCGTTTTTCCCTCCCGCGTCTTTTCAACGAGTAACGCGTTGATTTGGTCCTGCGTCAGGGTATGCGCGCCGGCTTTTTTTCCCGCAAAAATTAGCTCAGCGTTTTCCGGCGCCCACCGCAGCATCTCCGGGTTGCACAGATAGTCGTAAACGATTAGCTCCGCCCGCTCAATGCACTCCTTCGCCCGCAACGTCACCAGGCCGAGGTCGCCCGGCCCTGCTCCTACGAGAAAGCATTTTCCCTTTTTCGTTTTCTCAGCCATTGATCTTTTCCCACAGTTCCCTCGCCAGTTTCTTCGGCGCTGAAGACGCACCGTCGACTCGCGCCGCGCGCGGTTCAACGCGCGCTGGCTCGAAAACTTGGGCGCGCACGGTCATGGCGCCGCCGGCGATCGTCGCCAGGACGCCCACGGGCGAACCGCAATCGCCGTGGAGTAACCGCAGAAATTCACGCTCCGCCTCGAGACACGCAAAGGTCTCCTCGTGGTTGACCGCATTCACCGATGCTTTCGATTCGCCGTCATCGTTCCGAATTTGCAGCGCGATAATCCCCTGCCCGCCCGCCGGTAGAAAAACATCAGCCGACAGTTTCTCGGCCTGCAACGCGACACCCTCGAAGTCGAATGCTCCGCCGCCGACCTCATAACCCAATCGTTCGAGGCCGGCCCGTGCCAGCACGATCGCCTGCCAGTCGCTCTCCAGGAATTTTCGCAACCGTGTCGGGACGTTTCCGCGAAGATCCACGACTTCGACGTCCGGGAATTTCCAAAGCAACTGGTGCCGCCGCCGCACGCTTCCGGTCGCGATTTTCCCGCGCGGTCCGGCGCCGTTCCTGGCGATCAATACATCTTCGATGGACGCGCGTGGCAGAACCGCGCCCAGGCATAGCCCGGGCGTCATCTCACTCGGCAAATCTTTCGCGCTATGGACGGCGACATCGATCTCTCCCGCGAGCAGCGCGCGCTCGATCTCCCCGGTAAACAATCCCTTGCGCCCGGCCTGTGAGTCGATCGGTTCCGCCGTTCGCATGTCGCCGCGGGTCGAGATAATCGACGCCGTTAATTTCAGGTCCGGCCAGGCGCGCCTCAACCGTTCCACCGCGAGGGCCGTCTGCGTTCGCGCCAGTTCGCTGCCGCGCGACCCAAGAACGATTTCCGACAAACGCGACGCGCTCATGGAGCGCCTAAGATTCCGACGCCAAAGCGCGGGAGGCGATCGACGGCGACGCAGCGCTACTCCGCCCCAGGCGCGCGGAAAAATCGGCGAGGTGTTCGGCGATGATCTTTTCGGCGGCGGCGATCTGCTGGCGGCGCATGGCCAGCGATTGCTGCGCGATCGATTGCAACGAATCGATGTCGTAAAGATAGACCCCGTCCATTTCGTTCACCTCCGGCGCGACATCGCGCGGCACCGCGATATCGATAATGAACAGCGGGCGATCGGCGCGGGCCCGAAGCGCCGGCCCCAGACGCTCCGGCGTAAGGAGCGGTTCCTCGGCGGCCGTCGATGAAATAAGGATGTCGATCTCACGGCATTGCGCGGTCCAATCTTCGAACGGGATCGCCCGGCCCCCAATCAGCGCCGCGAGATTTTCGGCGCGGTCGAAGGAACGGTTGCTTACCCGGATATCGCTCACGCCGCGGGAATTCAGGGCGCGGGCCGTTCGTTCGCTCGTCTCGCCCGCGCCAAGGACGAGGACACGGCATTCGCGCAGATTGCCAAAGATTTTCACCGCCAGCTCAACGGCGACGGAGCCGACGGAGACCGCGCCGCGGGTGATGTCCGTGCTGCTGCGGATTTGTTTTGCCACGCGAAACGCCCGCTGAAATAGCCGATGCAACAACGGCCCGGCGCTGCCGGACGCACGCGCGCCTTCGTAGGCCTTCTTGACCTGGCCGGCGATTTCCGTCTCGCCGATCACCATCGAATCCAATCCAGCTACGACGCGAAACAGATGTTCCGCGCACGCTTCGCCGTCATGGCGATAAAACGCCTCGGCATTTTCCACCTCGCCCGCGCCTGCTTGGTGCAACGCCCGGACGACGTCCGCCGTCGACATCGCGCGTTCAGCCGAAGCGTAAAGCTCGACGCGATTGCAGGTGGTCAGCATCAGCATTTCGCGCGAGCCTATGGCCGAGCGCAACACTTCCTCGGAGGCCGCACCGGCGTAACGCTCGCGCGTTTCCACGTTGGCGGTGTGATGGCTGAGGCCGACGCAGAACAGGTTCATCAGGCCGGGTGCGTTTCGGAAACGAAGTTGATCGCCCACAGCACCGAGACCGCGGCGGTGAAAGCGAGAATACAAAGCGCCGCGATCCGTTTCGGCGCGAGCCGATGCAAATGCCGCCCTTGCAGGATCGCCCCGTAAAAAATCCAAACGGCGAAAGCGCAGATCATCTTCACCCGCGGCAACGGCCCGCCCGTGAAAAAGCCGCTGATCAGACCCGCTGTGTAAAGCGCGAACCCGAGCCAGAGCAGCCGGATCAGCGCCGAGAACAAATTGGAGAGCGGCGGCAGGTGATAGAAGATCGAGTGCAACTGGCGGGTCTTCAGCTGCCGTTCCTGGACGAGGTACATGACGCCCGCGACGCAGGCGAGGGCAAACGCCCCGTAGGCAATCATCGACATCGACGCGTGGAATTCCAGCCACGGATTCACCGCCAGTCGCACGGGGTGCCGGATATCGATCGGCGCGAGAAGCGCGAAGGTTTGGATGAACAACACCAGCGGCGCCGTGAACGCGCCCATCAGCGACAAGCGGTAAGCCGGTCCGATCACCAGGTAAATCAACGCGAGCGACCAGGCCAGGAAGATGAACACTTCGAACAGATTCGTGATGGGACACCGGCCCAGGGCATGGCCGCGGCCGTAGAGGAACCCGCTTTGCAGCGCGAACCCAAGCGCGATCGCGACAAAATTAAACCGGCGCGGCAAAAAGACGCCGTCGCGAATCGTCGCGGCCGTATGCGCTACGGCTACAAGAAAACAGAGAGTCGAGCCAAGAAGTAGCTGGCGTTCCATCGGGAACGTCCAGTTTAGAAGGTAGCTCCTACCTTGGCAAACCTGCCCCTAATTGCCGCCTTCGATTCCTTCGACTTTATCGACCTTCCAGGTGGCGCCGTCCTTGACCAGGTGCACGACGAGTTTCCTCCGCATCTCTTTGGTTCCGCCCTTGAGAACAACGTGCGCCGTACTTTTGTTTCCCTGGGTCTGCACGTCCGAGATGGAAATGTTCTTCGCCCACAGGGGATCGACGTCCTGGGCGTTGATGAAGTAATCCGCTCCGAGGCCGTCACCACTTTTCGCCTTCTTGTCGATTTCCTTTAGCAAACGGTCGGTCGCGTATCGCTTCATTTCGCTGCGCTGCTTTAACGGTTCGCGATTCGCTTCTACGCTGGTCACATACCAACGGTAGAAATTGCGAATGCAGTCTTCCGGAGTGGCCGCTGTTTCCGCCGCCTGCGTATAACCGGCTGCCAGACAAACAACGAGACTAACGACAGCGACGATTCGTTTCATGACGTCGAGACTAGCGCCAAATCGGACCAGCCGCCATCGCGCCGTTGACGTTTCCAAAGACGCCGTTAGCGTCCCGCCGCCATGCTTGCTGATTCGATCGAAAAATTGCGCGCGGCGGTGCGCGACGTGCCGGATTTCCCAAAAAAAGGGATCATCTTCAAGGACATCACGCCGGTTCTGGCGGACGGAAAACTTTTCCGGACGGCGATCGAAGCATTCCTCGAACAATGCCGCGGCAAACAGATCGACAAGATCGTCGGGATCGATGCCCGGGGTTTTCTTTTTGGCTCGGCCGTCGCCTACGATCTCGGGGTCGGTTTCGTGCCGCTTCGGAAAAAAGGCCGGCTCCCTTACAAGACCGAATCGGCAAAGTATTCGCTCGAATATGGTGAGGCCGAAATGGAACTGCACATCGACGCGATCGAGCCGGGCGAAAAGATCGTGCTGATCGACGATTTGCTCGCGACGGGCGGCACTTCGGCGTCAGCGGCGACGCTGATCCGGAAAGTCGGCGGCGACTTGCTCGAAGCGCAATTCCTCATCGAGCTGGAATTCCTCCACGGCCGCGAGAAGCTCGAAGGCACGAACGTGGTTTCGTTTCTGAAGTACTGACTACCTACGCACCGCACGCGCAGCCTTCGCCGCAGCCTGCCTCGCGCACGACGACTTCCATTTTGATTTCCTGGAGCGCGATCTGGTCGTGGATCAGACCGAGCAATTCGAGCGCGCGCTCGTCCGGCATGTGATCGCATCGCAGTTCGATCCGGGCCGGTTTGCCGGCGAGCTCCGGATGACCGGCGACCATCTCGCCATCAAGCAAAAACGAAACGTAAGCATTGAACTTTTCCTGGAGCTGATGCAGCCGCTCGTCTGATGCGTCCCACGGACGCGGCTCGTGCATGGCCAGAACGACTTCGCCGCTTTTTCCGTCGACGCCGAAGAGATCGATCACCGCGGGATTCGCCACCCCGGTTCGATCCGCTTCCTGTTCGCCGATGCGATCGGGCTCTTGATCCTGCGTCATTGGGCGGAATAGTGGCACACGATGGTTCGTTTGCCACTGCTCTGCCTCCTCCTGGCGTCGAGTCCCGCCTTCGCCCAATTCACTCCGGTCCTTCTCCAGAACAATAGCTACTGGGGCGATGGCAAAGCTGAGTTCAACATCTACGACGCTCAAATCGCGCGCTACGGCGTGCCGCGGCCGTGCGAGGTCCTCCACATTCTGGTGCGGGAACCTTTCGACCCGAAGCAACTCGTGAAGCCGGATAATCCGAACGCGCCGGATGCCGTCGCCGTCCTGAAGTTGAACCAGATCCTTCACGTGCCGACTGGCCTTTACGTTTACCAGCAGATGCACTCGAATTTCTGGCGGGTCGACAACGCGCAGCTCCTGAAATTTTCCCTGACGAGCAACGACAGTTGCGGGAACACGTTCAAGGAGGCTCGGCGCGAAGGCGACCGGTTCGGCTACGAATACCACACCTACTGGGACGGCATGGCCGATGGAAAAGAGAACCTGACCGTCCCGGCCAACGGTTATTTTTACGACGAATTGCCGTGGCTCGTCCGAAGCATCGATTTCCAGAAAGCCTCCGCGCCGTTCGAGGTCCAGCTCGCCGGCACGGTCATCAATTCGAAGAAAGACGCGTTTGCGTTCAAGCCGGCGAAAATTTCATTCAAGTCGACCGAGCGCGAGATCGACGTCGCGGTCGAGCACGCGGCCGGCACCGACCATTTCATTCTCGATCGTGATTTCCCCTATTTGCTCCGGCAATGGAACGCCGCCGACGGCAGCCGCTTGAAAATGAAGCGCAGCCTCAAGGTCGCTTACTGGAACTACAACAAACCCGGTGACCGCGAAAAAGCGCTCGCGGATCCCATGCTGCGCCATCCGGACTAGCCCGCCTATTTCGCGGCGGCGTACGGAATCGGCATGATCCCCTGGGAGCGGGCTTCGGCCAGGTCGATCCACTGGTAGAGAGTGTCGGGACCGGTGAATTTCTCCTTGTTCCTGGTCAGGTCTTCGGTGGCGACTTGAATCGCTTTCGCGAACGTCTTCCAATCGCGCCGCCCTTTGACCGCGGCGTCGAGTTTGTCGCGCAACGCGGTGAGCGCGGCCGGGTCGCCGGCGCTCTTTTCGTCGGCGGTATCGGGGACGCCAAGGAGGGTCGTCTCGAGAGCGGCCCACTGCGATTTGCCGGCGCCGAGGTAAAAGCCGACGTACATGTGGCCGGGAACGGTAACCAGGAACGGCTCAATCGAGATTTTCCGGAGGAGCGACGCGAACAGGACGCTGCCGTCGACGCAGTTCGCCTGGGTATTGGTGAGCGATTGGTCGATGAAACGGACGAACTGGCTTTGCACGGTTTCGGAGCCGCCCGGCGTGGTCGTGGCGGAACTGTATTGCAGCCCGCGTTTTGCAGGGCGGACCAAAGCGCGAAGACCTGCCGAAGCGTTTCGTCATGCTCGTGCGTGGTCACTTTGAACGCGCTCACGATTTTCGTCTCGAGCGCTTCCTGCAGGACCTTGTCGAGCATCGGGTGGTTCTCGTTCACGTAAGCGGCAAACATCCAGCCGAGCGCGGCCGAGCCCGCGATGTAGTTTTCGTCGTTGAGGGTTTCTTCCGAATTGGCGACCGCGAACGGGCAATCGTTGATGGAACGGACCTGCAGGGTTTCGTGCTGTTCGCCGGCGGACGAGTCTTCGACTTCAACGGCGAAGGTGATGTTTAATGGCTTTTGCTGCGTGACCTGCCGCAGTTGTTCGAATTTGTAGTTCACCTTGGGCGCGATGAAGTAATCCGTGTCCGCCTCCGGCAGCTCGCCGCTCCAGGAGCTTTCGGCCATGAGCTCGTTCTCCTTGACGGTGACTTTGATTTTCGCGTTCGCGTCCGTGCCTTTGATCGAAATGCCGACCAACCCGAAGCGTTCCCCCAGCAGGGAAGCATCGGGCTTGGCCGCTTCTTCATCTTCGGGCTCGACCGGCCGCACGCTCGCCGTGGCCAGGATGAGCGAAGGGAAGAGCTGATGATCCATATTCGCTTCTGGGGCCCATTCGATTTCCCCGCCGAGAACGGCGAGCTGAAATCCAATGAGAGCAGAGAGAGCGAGCAAAATTGTTTTCATCGGGCAATGGGCGCGGTTCTTTATCGACGCCGCCGCGGGTTGTCCAAGAATTTAAATCAGATCACTTGCCGGTCGCGTTAACGCGGCTGGCTTTGGTCGGGTCGGTGCCCAGCGTCACGTTCACGGCCATACCGGGCTTGAGTTCCGCGGCAGTGGCTTTGCGGCCGTTCACGTTGATCTCGGTGAATTGCGTGATCGTCAATGTCTTCGATCCCTGCGCGTCCTTGACGGTGACGCTGTCGGCCGTTACCGCCGCAATAGTCGGCGACTGAGTCGGCGGCGGCGCCGCGGGTTTCTTTTTCGAACCAGCAAGAGCATCGCTCGAGACGAAGAGCGCAAGGCAAGCGACCAGGTTAAGAAAAGAACGCCGCTTCATTTCTTGTAGAAAGGGACCTCGGGGAGGATCGGCGGTTCGATCAACTCAGTTTCCTCCACTTCGTCGGTGGAGTTGACCGGTTGCCCCCCGGGATTGACGAGGCGCGCGGTGACGAAGATCACGAGGTTACGCTTGATATGCTGCTCGGCATTCGTCCGAAAAAGACGGCCGACAATCGGGATATCGCCGAGGAGCGGAGTGCGATCCTCGGTCTTTTGCACGTCCTCGCGCATCAGGCCGCCGAGCACGACGGTCTGGCCGTCCCACACGCTCACGCTCGTGGTCACCTTGCGCGTGCTGAAGATGGGCTGGTTAATGACATTCGGCGTCAGCTCGACCGTTTGGGCCAACCCAAGGGCGTTGA
Source organism: Chthoniobacterales bacterium (assembly GCA_035941675.1). Taxonomy (GTDB): domain Bacteria; phylum Verrucomicrobiota; class Verrucomicrobiia; order Chthoniobacterales; family UBA10450; genus AV80. The sequence continues at coordinate 95,291 of DASZDT010000009.1, read as the reverse complement.
CGCTGGAAGTGCGAATGGGACTGCCGTAATTGATGAACCCTTCGAACTCGACGACCTGCGGCACGAGGTTCAGATCGATCGTGATCCCGTCCGGCCCTACGACTGGTTCTACCTCGAGAGTCACGCCGGTGTTCCGCGTCTCAAAACTCGTGGGCGTGGTGGGAGTGACCGGAAACGTTCCGCCGGTCGCGCTGCCGAGGGAAACGTTCGGATTGTTCCCACTGCCAAAAGTCTGGGGAATTTGCGGTGGCTGAAATTGCGTCGGGTAACGAAACTCGCGCACGATTTCGATGACAGCGCGCTGGCCGCTCTTGGTCGTGACGCGAGGCGCCGAGAGCAGGTCGATTCCTTTCTTCTGATTTAAAGCACGGATCACGACTTGGAATTGAGGATCGGTAAAGACGCCGCTCAGTCCGAAAATTCCCGGAGCCACTGTCCCGCCGCTCACGCCGCTCAGCAGAGAATCGATGGCGTTACCGCTGACCGAGAAGCTGCCGCTGCGGTTGCCGGCCGTAACCGGGAACTGGCCCACGGGTTCACCGCCGGGACCGATAAAGGGATAATTACTCGGCACGAGCGGCGGGGCGTTGCTGGTGGTGCCGCCACTGCCAAAGACGCGCGTCGATCCAGGCACGTTGAATTGTCCCAGTAACCAGTCGAACCCCAGCTCCTTCAGGTTCGTTTGATTGATCTCGATGAACTTGGATTCGATCTCCACCTGTTTCGGTCCGGACACGTTGGCCTGTTCCACAATCGCGTCGACCAACTCCAGCATGTCCGGGGTATTCCGCACGATGAGCCGGCTGCTCTGCGGCAGGAAATTTGCGCTCGACCCGGGAACGGAAAACGAGACGCCCTGGCCTTCCAAAAATTCCTTCGCACCTTCGCGATTAACCAGGAGCCGGCCGCCGGTCGATTCCTGGGTATCCTTGGCGGTGCCGGTCGTCTGCGCGGCCGTTCTGGCAGTGGTCGAGGCCGGCTGATTCAAGGCAGACCCATTCGCATTCAGCGAGCCGCTGATAAATCCCGGCGGCACCCGATATTGTTTCGTCAACAAATCGTTGCTCATCTCGCTGATCGGAATGATCGAGACGGCATACGGTTCGATCTTGACCTTCAATCCGGCCTGGCTGGCGATGTAACGGAGCGCTTCGCCGACCGGAATCTCGTTCAACGTGATCGTGATTCGAGTGTCGGCTGGATTGATCGACGGCGCCGAAATTGTCGCCGGCCCCGGAGACGGCGCGGGCGCGATGATGGCTGGCTCTGGTGAAACGCCGGGTGCGGTCGACGTGGAAGAAACGACGGCGGTCGTACTCGTGGTTGTGGTCGTTTCCGCGCGAGTGCCGAGCGTGTTCAGGCGCAGAACAATGTCCACCCCTCGGCGGCCGTCCGCGCCCGCATCATTTTCCGCGGCTTGTTGCCGGAGAAATTCGATCGCTTCCCGGATACTGGCATCGCGAAACTCGATCCTGGGAATGATGATCGTGTTTAGTTTGGTGGTGATTCGCGCCGTGCCGGTCGCGTCCTTGGTGAACGCGTCCGTGATTGGCCCCACGCTTTCGCCGTATTTCCTGACCGGCTCTTCCCAGCCTTTCTGCACCTGCCAGAGCTGGCGGGAACGCGTTTCGTTATACGCTTCCTCGCCGTAGTGCGTTTTCGTCAGGTTGATTCGCTCTTCGGCGCGCCGCGCCGCGACGTTGTAGGGATCGAGCGCGAGGACTTGCTCGTATTTCTTGAACGCCAGGTCGTAACGCCCGCTCATATAATACCCTTCGCCGTCCGCGAGCAGCTTCTTCACTTCCTCGACCTTCGAGAGGAATTTCGGGCCCATCGTCCGGTTCACGGCCCCGGGTTCCTGTAACCGGGCCAGCATTTCCGCCGCCGGCCGGCAATTGGGATCGTAGCGGTTGCTCAGGATTTCGCGGCAAATCGTTTCGGCTTCGCCATATTTTCCCTCGGCGATTTTTTGTTCGGCCAGCTTCAACCCGCTCGCGCAAAAACCGCTCACGGCGTCGTCGTGCGATTTCTCGCTCACCACCGCGTCCGGCAGAAAGGTCAGGGCAGCGCGAAATTCCTCGTGCGCGGCGCGGTAATTTCCTTCGGCCATGGCGGCTTTCGCGCGGCCGAGCGCTTCCTGTCCACGCGGCAGAGCTGCCTGGCGACGCGCCGCTTCTCGTTCCGCGACTGAGTTACTGTTTTCCGCGCGACCGACCCGAACGACGCTCAGGAGCGCCGCGGCTAACAAACATTTCCAAACTAGTGTTTTCATGGGGGGATTTTTGATGTGAAATCGCCCCGTCACCGATTGAGCGGCGCGACCTCGATTGGCCAATCAGGCTTTCGAGTATCGACGATGACCGCTCTGCCGGGGTGAACATCAACCAATTTATATTTGATCTGCTCCTCCGGTTTCAATGAAAATTCCTGGTCCTTTTTTACCGCGAACTCCTTTCTCCCGCCCCACTCGTAGACGAAATTCGCGACCGATTCCGGCGAGGTCATGATCTTCTCCTTCACCAGGGTGAGCTGCTCGTGCGACTCGCGATTTTCCAAGGTCAATTCCGAGACGTCGACCTTGGTGCCGTACTGGTTCGTCTCGTGTTTTTCCGTGAACTTCACGATCTTGAATTTCGTTCCGCGGATCGGATCGCCGATTTTCAGGAATTGCGTCGGCTCCCTCAGGTCGCTCGTGTTCAACCCGAAGGTGCCGCCGACCCACGAAGCGAAAACGAGCCGGAACGGTTCCTGGGCGAACGACTTCATTTTCAACTTCGCGACGAACGGAGGGTGCGACGCCTTGTCGGTTGGACTGGTGTGATTCTGCCACTCCTCGAGGTTGTTGAACCCGTCGCTGTCGGCGTCCTGGGTCAGAACGTCGGCCTCGGCAATCGGCAGATTGAATTGTTCCAGCCACTCGTTAGGCACGGGCGGATGCACTTCCGTTGTCTGCAAGGTGGCCGGCAATCCGTTCGCGCCGATGAAATGTTTTTCCGGAACGAACAGGCCCGAGCGGCTGCTGAACGTCCAGAGCGCCGGCTGCCTTAATTTTTGCATCGCCTGCTCGATCTCGACCACCTTGGGCGGTGGCGCCGCCGGCTTCGGTGGCGGCGCGCTGACCAGCGACAGGCTGTCCCCGAACCGCATCGCGTTTCGCGTAATGAGGAGCGAGGAAATTAAAAGAAACAACGCCGCGGCCAGGACCGCGACTCGATCGTAATGCGTGCGGATCCACGTCATGGAAATCGCTTCACGTCGTTCACAACGTGAACCTCACGATCTCGATCTGCGCGGTCGTCTCGATCTTCTCGTTCCCTACGATAAAAGTTAGCGCGGTGGCCGGCGTTTCCCCGGCACCTTCCCGCGGCGGCCCTTTCTCCTTTTCGTTCCGCACGTGGAGCTGCCGGATAATGCAAAATGGCTGGTTCGCCCCGGCAATTTGATTGATGACCTTCCGCGCCGCGCCCGGGGTAGAAAAGAAAGTGAGTTCGATGACATTTCGTTCGACCACCTTCGACTCGGTCACGACTTCCTCGGCGAGGGGCGCGCGCCGGAAAGAACCGACCGCGTCCACGTGTGCGTCGAGGAGAGCGCCCAGGAGCCATTCAATCTGGACCAGCTCCTGGCCGAGCAGGGGCGCGGCTGCTTCACTCGGCAATGCCGAAACAAAATCGTCGAACCCAAGATAGAATTTATCCGGCAGCTTTACCTTGTTCGTCCGCGCCTTGTCGCTGACGGCGTTCAGCGCCACGCGCAGCCGCGATTGGAACTCGTTAGGCGCGATGGCCGCAATTGGAGCGGCGCGCCTCTTCAATTCGTCTTTCAGCTTGGCCAGGGCGCTCGAATAATCTTCGGCGTGCGCCTTCATCTTGCGAAGGTTGTCGGCGCTGGGATAAGGCGAGAGCCGCTCGAGCCGGTTCATTTCGGCGGACGCGTTCGCGAAGCGTACCCCCGCTTCGTCCCAACCGCTTTTCGCACTGAACAAAAACCAGAGTGCGGCCAGAACGCAGACGCCGAAGGCGACGAGGAACGTTCCGAGAAAACGATTTTCGCGGAACCAGCTCATCTCAGTCCGGCGTCGCAGAGCATATCTGGGGGATGGTGCTTCACGGCAGCGCCAGCGCCTTCTTGAAGTCGAGCCGAAGCTCGTAGGGAAACGCCCACTCCGTGTTATTCGGCGTCGTGGGCTTGATCACTTTTGCCTGGTTCTTCGGATCGATGGCGAACCAGGGTGAGGTAACCAGGTTCTTGAAATAATCGACCACCACTTCCTGCTGCCTTGGGTTAAACAAATACAAACCGCGCACCAGCAACCCGTCGATGGCGGGAGCCGCCGGCGTCGTCGTTGTCAGGAGAGGTTTCCCGGCCGACATCGGGACCAGTTCCGTGATCCAAATGTCTTCCTTCGGCAGCCGCGCGTTGAGATCCTCCAGGACCAGCGGCCAAAAACTTCGTTCGTTGATTGCTGTGACCAGCGGCCCCGACCGGCTATCCAACGCCGCCGTTTCCTTGCGCACCTGGTTCATCTGGATTTCGATCCGCCGCATCGCATCGATCTTTTCTTGGAGCCGCGCGGTCGCGCGATCCTCGACCTGGGCGGCACGCGAAAAGTAGGTGGCCCAGGCAAGCAATCCGAAAATGAAACAGGCCGCGGCCAGCAGGAAGAAGGGGCGCCGCCGTTCCATTTCGTGCCGGCGAACCGCGCTTCCGGGCCGGAGGTTCAATTCCATCGGGCAAGTCGTCGCGCTGCGGAGCGCCAGGCCGGTCAGTTCTCCCAGGAGATGAGCGGCCCGTGCCACCTCGGTCGCGTCGACCGCCTCCGAGACCGCGACGTTGCGCAGCGGATTGAAAAATTCGACCGGCACCTGGAGTTTCTCCTGGAAAAACTCGCGCATGTCCGGCGTGCTGGTGGTTCCGCCGCACAGATACAAACGATCCGGCGCGTTGCCTTGCTGGTGCGCGCGATAATGACTGATCGATCGCATCACCTCGGCGTGGAGACGCGTCATCGTGCCGCGCACGATCTTCGAAACCCGCGCCGCTTCCGGATCGGCCGCGGCGGTATGCGTCCCGCCAGGACTCACGAAGCCGCCCCGCTTTTTCCGATGCTCGGCCGCGATGATCGGTTCGTTGAATTCCCTGGCGATGGCGGAGGAAACCGAGGCGCCGCCAATCGCCACGCTGCGCGAGAAAATCCTGCCCGGCTCGATGAAGAGGAGATTGGTGATGCGCGCGCCGACATCGACCAGGAGCGAGCAGCCCGGGAGTTCGCCGTAGTTGTAGCGGAACGCGTTGTACAGCGCCATTGTCGCCACGCAAACGATCGAGGTGCGGAGTCCCGTGCTTTCGACGGCTGCGTTCACGGCTTCGAGCAGGTCTTCCTTGATCGCGACCAGCACCACCTGGATTTGCTCCTCGGCTCCGCCGCCCACCAACTGGTAATCCCACACGACTTCATCGATCGGGAACGGGACATTTTGCTGGGCCTCGAAGGCAATGATCCGCTCGATCTTTTCTTCCTCGACGGCCGGCAGTTTCACGAACCGCGCGAAGACCGATTGCGCGGCCGTCGCGTAATTGACCGGGCCGCCTTTGCTTCCCAGCTCGCCCAGCATCTCGCGCAAGGCCGCTGCAATTTGGGCGTTGCGCGCACTCTCGTTCCCGGGGTCGGCGAGAATTTCGCGCAATCGGTAGCCGTTGAGGACGAGTCCGCCGCCAGGCGGCGCCTGGAATGCCGCAAGGCCCACGGTGTGTGAACCGAGATTGAGACTGAGAATGCGGGGGGATGCATTCATGCGGCAACGCTTCAAATCCCAAATCCCAACCGCCAAGTAAACCCCAAATTCCAAAATCCCAAATGTTGATGAGCGCCAGGCAAAGCTAAAAAAGTTTGTCGTTCTTGAGAAACCTCTTGCGGGTCGTTCGCGAACTGGTAAAACACCCGGCTTTCCAAGCCTATCTCCCCAGAAAAACTCCCCCGTCACCCCACTCGGCCTCGCTCTATGCCACTAAAATCCAATCGGCCCCTCGTCCTTTTTCTTGGCTTCGCGTTTCTATCGATCGCACGATTCGCTTGCGCGGACGGAATCACGATATCGCTCGATGATCATTCCCAGCGAGACTGGTGGGCTGCTCCTGCTTCGGCTTTTGACTATGTCCAGGCCACTACCATCAACGTTGTGACGGGAACCCCGAACTGGCCCTACAACAACGTCGATTTGACCAATCTTCGAATCATAGACGACCAAGGCCAGTCCATTCAGGCAGGTATTAACATTCAGCAGGGCACGCCGCTGGGCACGGTCGTGCGGTCCTTTGTCTGGTTTGGCGTGCAAGGGCAATTCGACGCCACCACTACCCCCACCCAACGCATGGGGTTCCCTCATCATATCGAGACTTATTACGGCGATCCGCACCCTTATGTCGGTGACGTCGTCGGCAGCGGCTGGACGCTCAATTACACCAAGAGCGGCGATGGCGGCTTTAATGGCTGCAACCCCGTCTGCGGTGTCCAAAAGCCTGGTGGCGGAACGCAGACCTGGGTTGTCTACGCGGGGCCGGCCACAAGCCCCCCGCCCAGCCCTACGCCGGGCAAGGACACAACAGCCAACAGCAAGAAGGTTGGCGGCAATCAGCACACTTGCCCGCCGCCAATGGCGCTCTACAGCGTTCATTCAATGCTGGTCAGCTTGAATATCGAGGACAGGCCGTTGCGCTATGCGCCGGCCGTTGGCCCGGAGGTCAACTTCACCGTCACCTACAACGAGAGGGAAACGCAGCAGCCTGCGACCTTCGCTTATTCAAACCTGGGGCTGAAGTGGACCTTCGATTGGCTCTCCTACGTGAGCGACGATCCGAATTCGCAATTGCCGCTGACAAGTCTCTACCGCTCCGGAGGCGGCGCGGAAATATTCGCCTACGACACGCCGTCGCAATCATTCCTCGCCGATCCTCAAAGCCACGCTGTCCTGGTCAGGACCGGTGCCGCCGGCTATGAACGCCGGCTGCCCGACGGTTCCAAAGAGGTTTTCGCGCTCAGCGATGGCGCCACTTCCTATCCGCGCCGGATCTTCATGACCCAGCTGGTCGACCCAGCCGGCAACGCGGTGACCATAGGATACGACGCCAGCTTCCGCGTCACGACCCTGACGGACGCCCTGGGCCAGGTGACAAACCTCTCTTATGAGTTGCCAGCCGACCCGCTCAAGATCACCAAAGTGACTGATCCCTTTGGCCGCTTTGCCACCTTCGAATACACCAATGGTCAGCTAGCGAAGATTACCGACGAGATTGGGATTCAATCGCAGTTCACCTACACCACGGGAACCGATGCAATCGATTCCCTTACCACTCCCTACGGAACGACCACGTTCGCGAGAGGCGAGAGCGGGACAAATCGCTGGATCGAAATGACCGATCCGCTCGGCGGCAAGGAGCGAGTGGAATATCGCGACAATGCCCCGGGGATTAACGCGAGCGACCCGGTAGCGCCCAACGCGGCCGGCATCACCAACGCCGGCCTGGACGTGGCCAACACCTTTTATTGGGACAAGAAAGCGATGCTCGTCGCGCCGGGCGACTATACCAAAGCCAGGATCACTCATTGGCTTTACAACGCGGATGGCTCTGTCTCCGGGATTGCTTCGAGCGAAAAACAGGCGCTCGAGAACCGCGTCTGGTTTACCTATGCCGGGCAGCCGGATTATCAGCATGCCGGACCGAGCGCGAATCCTTCCCAGGTTGCCCGGATCCTCGGGGACGGCACCACCCAGCTCTCGCAGTTCGAATACAACAGCCTTGGCAAGACGACCAAGACGACCGACCCCGTGGGCCGCGTCATGAGCTACGTTTACGCCGCCAACAACGTCGATCTGCTTGAAGTCCGGCAGACCAAGGGCACGAACAACGAGCTCCTGCGCACGTTCACCTATAACTCGCAGCACGAACCGCTGACCGACACGGACGCCGCGGGCCAGCCCACGACCTACACCTACAACGCCCAGGGACAGGTCCTCACCCGCAAGAACGCCAAGAACGAGACCACCACCTACGCCTATGGCGGCGCTGTCCCGGCCGCCTGTCTCGCGTCGATCACCAGTCCGCCGTTCAACAGCGTCTCGGCCGTCACCAGCTTTACCTACGACAGCATGAAACGCGTCCGCACCGTCACCGATTCCGACGGTTACGCGACCACGACCGACTACGACAACATCGATCGCAAGATCAAGGTGACCTACCCGGACACGACCTTCGAGCAGTTCCAATATACCGACAATGTGACCGGCGCGATGAAGCTCGACCTGACCGGCAGCCGGGACCGGCGCGGCCTCTGGACCTACCGCCATTACAACGCCAACGAGCAAATGGATTCGATCACCGATCCAGCCAACCGCACCACCCAGTACGGTTATTGCACGTGCGGCGCGCTCACCAGCATCACCGATCCGAAGAACCAGACCACCCTCTTCAACCGCGACATCCAGAGCCGGGTTTACCAAAAGGTTTTCCAGGACGGGACGACGATCGATTATCTCTACGAAGGCCAGACCGCGCCGAACACCGCCGGTGCGACCAGCCGGTTGAAATCGTCGACCGATGCGAAGAGCCAGCGGACAAATTACCTCTATTTCGCCGACGACAATATCCAGCAGGTCAGCTACACGAACACCGCGGGCCAGCCGTTGATTCCGCCCACCCCGAGCGTCACCTACACCTACGATCCGAACTACAACCGCGTTGCCACGATGATTGACGGCATCGGTACGACCACCTACGGATACAATCCAATCGGGGTCCCCGCCGCCCTGGGCGCCGGTCAATTGGCCAGCATTGACGCGCCCCTAGCCAACGACACGATCACGTTCAGTTACGACCAGCTCGGCCGGGTCACGAACCGTTCGGTTAATGGCAGCGCGAACAGCGAAACGTGGACATTCGACAGCCTGGGGCGGGTCAGCACGGATCTGAACAAGCTCGGCACGTTTACGAATACGTATTTCGGCGTTACAGGTCGCCTGAGCAAGCTCGCCTATCCGGGCGGCGCCTCGGCCAATTACCTCTACTTCGCCAATTCAGGCGACAAGCGGCTGCAACAGATCAAGAACCTGAACAACAACACCAACGCGAACAAGAACTTCATCTCGGAGCAGGATTACACCTACGACGCCGAGGGCCAGGTCAAGACCTGGACGAAGAACTACTCCGGGATCGCGACCGTGCAGCGGCTCGACCTCGGCTACGATAACGCCGATCAATTGCTGACGGCGCCGGTGAAGAACAACAGCACCAACGCGCTGATCAAACAATACACCTACGGATATGACACCGCGAGCAACCGCACCTTTGAGACGGTCGCGACCACTACGACCACATCGACGCCGAACAACGTGAATGAGATTACCAGCCAGACCGGCGGCGTGACCCGCACGCTGACCTACGATCTCAACGGCAGCATCACCAGCGATGGCGGGACGAGGACCTTTGAGTGGGACGGCGCGAATCGGCTCGTCGCGATAAATTACGTGACGGCGGGGGGACGGACAGAAATGAGCTACGACGGGCTCGGGCGCCGGGTGCAGATCGTGGAGAAGAATCCGGGAACCAGTTTTATAATCCAACCCCCGGGCACGTCTTACAGCACATACAGCAATTCGTTTTTCCTACCGGCCGGCACTTATACGTTGAAGTTGCAGGGCCTGAACCCGAATGGAGGCGATAACACGGCGTTCATCGACGCGGTGAGCCTGAATGGCAGCCTCGTCTCCAACGGCGGTTTCGAGACCCCGAGCCTGGGCTCCGGTAATTTCGCTTACGCGCCCGCCGGGGCCACCTGGTCGTTTGGCCCGGGCGCGGGGATCAGCAACAATGGGAGCGCCTTCACCAGCGGGAATCCAAACGCTCCCGCCGGCGTTCAGGTCGGACTCATTCAGCGGTCCGATAGCATGTCGCAGTCAGTTACCCTCGCTGCGGCAACCTACACACTGAGCCTTGTGGCGGCCCAGCGCGGAAATTACAACGAGAGTTATCAGCAGGTCGCGGTGACGTTGCAGGGGGCCGTGACGATCGCGAGCACGAAGAAGTTCGTCTGGGCCGGTGAGCAAATGGTGGAAGAGCGGGACGCGGCCAATACAGTGACGAAGCGCTTCTACCCCCAGGGGGAATACGTCGGCACGACCGCTTATTTTTACACCCGCGATCATCTGGGTTCCATCCGGGAGATGTTCACCGGCGGGGGCACCGTTGTTGCTCGCTATGACTACGATCCTTACGGACGCTCAACCACTTTGCTCAGCACTGCTCCCACAGACTTTAACTTCACCGGCCTCTACCGCCACTCAAAGAGCAACCTCGACCTCGCGGTTTACCGCGCCTACGATCCTGATCTGGGCCGCTGGCTGAGCCGCGACCCGATCGCGGAAAAGGGGGGACTGAATCTGTATGGATATGCTTCCAGTAACCCGATTCGATTGACCGATCCTCTGGGTTTGGAACCACCGGATTCGTGGTTTGATGAGAATCAAGGAACGCTTGGAACTGAACACGGCCGGGACGTCGCCAATCAGGCACCAGCAATTGTTACGCACGAAGTAATTGAGGGAGCCGTAACCATTCTTGCTGCGGTAATCCCAATAGAGAGAATAGTAAACTTGATTCCGGGGGTCGCGGATGTAATGCAGTTCGGAAGAGTCCCGAACCAGATATATCACACTTTTCGACATGTTGATGAGGAGGGCCTATGCCGTGAGTCGGTTGCAGACGCGATAGCCGCGGAAGTTGCACGTCTCGGCAACGACATACCGGTTGGCACTGGTCAAGCGGTGACTGTTACGGTCGAGGGGAAAACAGTAATTGCTCAAGCTTATCGATTGGATAGTGGAGTAATCAATGTCGGGCGAATTGTCGTCAAACCCTAATCAATTCCGGGCGTTGCGGCCAGAAGAGTTAGATCTTCTCACGGCAATACTGAAGAATCATCATCTTATCGGGTCGCTATCAACTCTCAACACTGTTCGCGACCTCAGCGACGGAGGTATGGGGAGTATCGAGTTTTTGGGCGCCGCTCCTAGCATGCGTCGACACGCGCAATGCGTCGCGGAGGCGGATTACATGGACTCAGACGGTATACCTGTCAGCATCGCAGTTAATGTCGATCAAGATGGAAGATTGTTTGAGCTCGATATTTGGAAGGTCGATTTTGGGAAGTTGCGGAGCTATCCAAACCCGAAGACGATTCGGAATATCAGACATCTACCAGCTGAGCGCTGAAAGCCGATCCCAAATGGCAAATAGCTTCGCTCTGCGAACCGAGACAGTTAAAGCGAACACGCAAGAGGGGCTACGCGCGTTGTTTATGTCGGGACGCGTCTCATTCGGCCTCGGAGAACAAGAGCGACGCCCGTTGCGATCCGGGAGACGTTCACCGGAGGCGGCACCGTTGTTCCTCGCTACGACTACGATCCCTACGGCCGCTCAACCACCGTGCTCGGCACCCCTCCCACTGACTTCACCTTCACCGGCCTCTATCGCCACTCCAAAAGCAACTTGGATTTGGCGGTTTACCGTGCCTACGACCCTGATCTCGGGCGGTGGCTAAATCGTGACCCAATTGCCGAAAAGGGCGGGATAAATCTTTATGCATACCTCCGAAATGGCCCAACCGACGCGAGCGATCCATCGGGATTATTCGAAGTGTTGGTTTACAATCCTGTAGGGCAAGGGCACTCATCCTTCGGGCATACTGCCACAGTTATTAGTGGGACTGCATATTCATGGGGACCGGGCGGGATGGCTAAAATGAACGCGGCCGATTACCTCGCAAAGAACGACTTTCGGAGCGGAATTGGTCTTAATGTTCCTTTCGGGCAGGCCAACGATAAGGCACTCGAAAAGTGTCTCTCAAACTACGGCACGCGAGGAGGGTATAATTTCCTAACGAACTCGTGTACCGATCCGCTTCAACGCTGTCTGAAGAGCTTGGGATACAACCTCACCTCGGTGCTTGGAGGCGCTGCGTTCACCCCCGCCGGCTTGGCTGCTGCTATCGCCACCAGCTTTCCTAACGCAACTGTGAACCACTACCCCGCACGTCACCCATGAAGAGTTCTATTGGCACGGCGACGTTCAACTTCTTGCTGCTCCTGTGTTTATTATTCGCCGGATGCGGCCGTCGAGGGGCAATGACAGAAGTAACGGCTGAACAGATTACGGTCCTCGAGTCACCCGTACCTCTCTGGTACCCCTCGACGAATCCACAAAAGAACCGAGTAATTGGTACGTTGCATCGGGGTGATCGGTTCTATCTCCTAGGGGAAGACTTCGGCAAAGACTACAAATATTTCAACGTCGAATTGCTGAGCGGCCAAAAGGGTTATGTCATTTATGAGGGCGGCGGTCCGATGTTCCAAACGGTCGAAAAAAAGAAGTAACCATATCTTCGAATCATCCGCGAGATCAGAACTCTGGGGTCATGAGGAACACGTTCGAATTTCTTGCCGTCGTCGTCGCTGCCGTTTTCGTGCTCTACTGGACATTCCGTCTGGTTTGGGACGTGCGACATGGAAAGCCGTTTTGGCGGTCAGTCCGCCGTTGGATTCAGAACGTTATCGATTCTTTGTTTGGTATTGGGTAATCCGCGGTGCGATAGAGAGAAAAAGGACCGACGAGCCGGTAAACCACTACGCTAAAACGTTGCGTTTTCCCGGAGCCACTCCGGCAGACTTCAACTTCACCGGGCTCTATCCGCCATTCGAAAAGCAACTTGGATCTCGCCTACGATCGGCTGGGCTTATGGACGCCGCGCATCGCTTTGTTCCGGCGGCGCAGAAAACTACGGAATCAGCATGAGGCCAAACTTACGGCCATAAGCGCATTTAGAAGGGGCGACGGGTCCCTCTTTCACAGCTCGAACGAGGCCGGCATGCTTCGTTGGTCTCGCATGCAAAGAGATATGGATTTGAGTGCGATTATTTGGGAACTTCCTCGATTAGACTTCGTATTTCATGAAAAGGCGATCACATGAAAAAGAAACGCTCTAGACCACTCGCCAAAAGGCCGCCCTCCGAAGTGGACATATTCTCATGGGCGTTCGATGCGGTTCAGTGATCGCGTCGCTGCTTGTCGAGGAAGGCTGGAAAAAACTGGACGAGCTACCAGACGAAGTTGTCGGCAGGGTTACAGGCCGTCGAACGAAGGGAACGCTGTCCACCCTGGAATCTTAGTCTTGGTTTGGAATCAGGGACCCTCCGATTGTTGCTTGCCACCTACGCAACGATCCGCCAATCTCGTTTTGTGCGGGCCCCCACCAACGCGAACAAGACTTCATCTCGGAGCAGGATTACACCTACGACGCCGAAGGCCAGGTCAAGACCTGGACGAAGAACTACTCCGGGATCGCGGCCGTGCAGCGGCTCGACCTTGGCTACGATGACGCGCCGGTTAGTTGCTGACGGCGCCCCTCAAAAACGCCTCCACGAATGCGCTGATCAAGCACGAGGACGTTTGAATGGGACGGCGCGAACCGGCTGGTGGCGATTCATTCGGGCAGGCCGATTATCAGCACACCGGACCGAAACAGCCATGCGGCCAAGCTCCAAATCCCAAAGTGTGCCCGGATCGTCTCGCGCGCGGCCAGCGAGACGCAAGGTAGGGACGGCGCGCTGCGCTGTCCGTTCGCGTGGGCAGAAGCGCGGACGCCGCCGCGCGGCGTCCCTACCCTACAGTTCGGACCGTCATCCCCGCGGCGCAGCGACGGCGTCGACGGGCGAAGACGCAAGGTAGGGACGGCGCGCTGCGCTGTCCGTTCGCACGGGCCGAAGACAGCGGACGCCGCAGCGCGGCGCCCCTACCCTATGGTTCCGGTTCGGGACCGGCCAGGGCCGGGTCAAGCGGCGGCGCGGTGCTGAGCGGTTGCGATGGGGGCGCCGAATTGACGACGGGGATGAACGGCGGATTCGAGACGGCAGAGTTGGAGGCGGGTTCGAGGCTCGAGGGCGGCATCGCGAGGTCGACAACCGCTATTTCGCCGGCGGCCTGAGCGCGGTACTCGGCCACGAGCATCGGCCGCTGCTTTTTCTCGACCAGCGCGCGGTAGCCTTCGACCCCAACACAGATCGAATCCGCGAGTTGCTTGCGCCATTCCGGGTCGGCGATCTGTTTGGCGTCGCCGGTTTCGCTGAGGAAACCGCCTTCGACCAGGATCGCGGGAATCTGAGTGCGCCGCAAAACGGCGAACCGCGCGCGCTTGATGCCGCGGTCGAATTCCTGGAGGAAATGGCCGCACATCGAATGATAAACGGTCGCGGCCAGCTCGAAGCTTTGCGCTTCCATCGGGCTGCCGGCCTGCATGTTGACGAAGCGGAGGGCGAGCGAGTCGTCGTTCGTGGAAGGAGCGCCTCGCGGGGTCAGGGAGAAAATCTCGAACCCGGCGGCGTGCGGGTTCGAGTTGGTCGAGTTGAAATGGATGCTGACGAAGATGGAATCCTTCGTCTGGTTCGCGATCCGGGCCCGGACTTCGAGCGGAATGAAGACGTCGGTCTCGCGCGTCATGACGACCTTGAATCCTTTCGCCTGGAGGAGCGGCCGGAGCTGGCGGGCGACATCGAGCGCGAAGTTTTTTTCGACGCCGAACGTGCTGGCGGCGCCTTTGTCGTAACCGCCGTGCCCGGGATCGAGGACGATGGTTTGGATTTTGCCGGTGCGCTGGATCATGTGCGGCCGCAGTTGCGGCTCGATGGTTTTCGCGAGGTCGATGCGCGAGACGAGAAATTTGTTGTCGTGCGCGATGACCGGGAAACAGAGCCAGTTGCGGACGCCGTTAACGATGGCTTCCCGGCTGTCGAGCGTGACCTGGAGCTGGTTGCGCCCGTTGTTGAGGACGACGCTCTTGCCGGTGGAATCGACGTTGCCGATGAGCCCGTAAAATTTTGCGATGTTATCGAGGCTGAGGTAATCGCGCGGGCCAACTTTGATGACCTGCCAGTCGCTGCTGGGCGCCGGGGAAGATTTGGCGGCAGGGGTGGCGGAGGGTTTGGCGGAAGTCTTGGGCGAAGATTTCGAGGAGGATTTGGACTTGGATTTCGCGGAAACCAGGGGGGCGAGACCGAGGCAGAGAACGGCCGCGATGAGTATGGAGAGGAATCGCGGGGTGGTCATTGATTGATCCAAAAGTGCAGGATGGGTGCCATAAGCAGAATCGGATGCCGGGTTGGAGGTGGTCTGAAGGCGGAGCGTTCAATCTTGTTGGGGGGAAAGGCGGGCAACAGAGTTGCGGGGACAAGTGCGTTCCCAAACGGAGTTTGGGAACGAGGAGCGCGGCAGGCCTCGCCTCCGCCAAGGCTACGGCGGGTCAGGCGAAATGGATTTGCATTATTGCGGGTGAGACACCCGCCGCTACAGTGTTGGATGTTTAAGCCGATCGCTCTCCTGATCACGGGTTTGCTCGCAGCCTGCCCTCTGCTCGCCCAAACCGAACCGAATAAATCGCCTGCCGCCAAAGAGGCGGACAAACCGCCGACCGTGAAGGAGCCGGCGAAGAAAGCGGAGGAACAAAGCCCGCCGCCAGCGGCCGGCACCAGCCCCGCGGCCGCGCCGAATACTTCCACGGACGCCTCGGCCAAGCCGCAGGTCGATAAGAACCCGCCGCCGCTCGATCCCAAGAACATGGATACGTCGGTGAAACCGGCGGAGGATTTTTACCTGTTCGCGAACGGCGGCTGGATCAAGAACAACCCGGTCCCGCCGGAGTTCTCGCGCTGGGCGGCGTTCAATGAGCTGGCGGAAAAGAACAACGACGCGCTCCACGAGATCGCGGAGAAAGCAGCCGGCGGAAACGCGCCCAAGGACGCCTCGAGTCCGTCGAGCAAAGCGAAAGGGAACGAGAAGGTCGCCTCGGCCGACGTGCAAAAGGTGGGCGACTTTTATGCGAGCGGAATGAACGAGACCGCGGTCGACGCGGCGAAAGCCCAGCCGCTGGAAGACGAGTTCAAGCGGATCAGCGCGATGAAAGATCGTAACGACGTGCTGAAAGAGATCGGCCGCTTCCACGCGAATGGATGGACGGCGTTTTTCGGATTCCTCTCGGGCCAGGATGACAAAGACAGCACGCGGATTATCGCGCAGGCGTTCCAGGGCGGGCTCGGCCTGCCGGACCGCGATTATTACACGAAGGAAGATCCGGCGTCGCAAAAACTCCGCGACCAATACGTGGCGCACGTGACGAAAATGTTGACGCTTGCTGGAACGCCGGCCGACCAGGCGGCGGCGGATGCGAAGAAGATCATGGCGCTCGAAACGTCGCTGGCGAAGGGGGCCCGGACGCGGGTGCAGCTGCGTGATCCGATCAAGAATTACAACAAGATGAAGCTGGCCGAACTCCAGACGATGACGCCGGACTTCAAGTGGCCGGATTTCCTGAAGGAACTGAAACTCAGCGACCCGGGCGACATCAACGTCGGGCAGCCGGACTTCTTCAAAGCGGCCAACGAAGTTTTCAAGACGACGGCGGTCGATGATTGGAAGGCGTATCTGCGCTGGCACCTGATCCGCGACATGGCGCCGATGCTGTCGAGCGATTTCGTGAACGAGCACTTCGCCTTTTACGAAGCGACCCTCCGCGGCACGAAGCAGATCAAGCCGCGCTGGAAACGCGTGATTGGGAAAGAAGATGAGGCGATCGGCGAAGCGCTCGGCAAACTTTATGTGGCGGAAAAATTTCCGCCGGAGGCGAAAGCTCGCGCTCTCGAGATGGTCAACAACCTGAAGGACGCGCTCGCGGAGCGGATCAAGACGCTGGATTGGATGGACCAGCCGACGAAGGACCAGGCCTTGAAGAAGCTGGCCGCGTTTCAGGTCAAGATCGGGTATCCGGACAAATGGCGCGATTACTCGAATCTGAAGATCGACCGCACCTCCTATGCGCAAAACGTCATTCGCGGCGACATCTTCGAGGTCGAGCGCTTGATGAAGAAGATCGGCAAGCCGGTGGACCGCGCGGAATGGGGCATGACGCCGCCGACCGTGAATGCCTACTACAATCCGAACATGAACGAGATCGTGTTCCCGGCCGGCATCATGCAGCCGCCATTCTTCGACCCGAAGGCCGATGACGCCGTGAACTACGGCGGAATGGGCGCCGTCATCGGCCACGAAATGACGCACGGGTTCGACGACCAGGGCCGGCAGTTCGATGCGGTGGGGAACCTGCGCGATTGGTGGTCGAAAGCTTCCGCGGACGAGTACGACAAACGGCGCAAGGTCGTGGTGGCGCAGTATTCGGCGGCGGAGCCGCTTCCGGGAATGCACATCAACGGCGAGCTGACGCAAGGCGAGAACATCGCGGACATCGGCGGCGTGAAGATCGCGTTCATGGCGTTCAAGAAAGCGATGGCCAAGAAAGGCCCGCAACCGACGATCGACGGCTTCACGCCCGAACAACGATTCTTCCTGGGTTACGCTCAAATCTGGCGCAACACCCAGCGGGACGAAGACCTGAAGCTGCGGCTCAATACCGACCCGCATTCGCCCGGCCGTTTTCGCACGCTGATCCCGTTGTCGAACTTCGACGAATTCCAGAAGGCGTTTAATATTCCCGACGGTTCGCCCATGGTTCGGCCGGTCGCGGAGCGCGTGAACGTCTGGTAGGACAGCTTGCTGCGCTGCGGCGGGCGCCGCAGCGCGGCGTCCCTACCTAGTACGACCTGCCTTTTACGAAGTCGGTGAAAGTGCCGTGACCCGTCTTTAAACGGAATGGCAGGCTGAGGACTTTTTTGCCGTCGACGGCCTGGAAGACCATGAAGTGGAGGTGTGGTTTGCTGGCGTAACCGGTGTGACCCGATAAGCCAATCGGTTGTCCGGTTGTCACCTGATCGCCGAGGTGCACCATGCCGCCACCCGTCTGGATATGGTGGTAGTCGGCGAACGTGCCGTCGGCGTGCTTGATGATGACGTAATTCCCAAGCGGCCGGTACTTTTGATCGGTGCCGCCGACCGTCGAGTCGTCGCGCATCCCGACGACTACGCCATCCCGCGCGGCGCAGATAATGGTGCCTTCCGGGACATCCCAATCCACGGCGTTCTCGCTGCTGGAACCGGCGAAGTGGCTGTAGGCGCCGCGCGGACCTTGGAGAACAACGTAGCGCCCGGGCCCGAACGGCATGGCGTAGTCGGCGTTGTTCTCAGTCGATTTCCGGCGCCCGCCGTACTGCCAGGAGTAACGGTATTGATAGTGGTAGGGCCGCGACGCATCCACTTGCTTGAAGTGAGCGAGGAGAAAGGATTTCCGGCCTCCGCCCTCCGTCGTGAAGGGCAACGGACGCGACGAAGTCATGTTGTCCAAGGTTCCCTCGAGCGTGACCGTGTATTCGACGCAGTAATCGCTCTGCATGATCAAGCTGACGCCGTCCGCCGTGCGCTCAACGATTACCCGGAAGCCAGTCTGGTCATCGGCGGCAAAGAGGGGCCGTGCCAGAAGGGCGATAACAAGCGGGACAAGAGCTTTCTTCATTCGTTAGGCCGTCGGGGCAAAACCAGCCGGCGCGAGAATGGCGTCGCGCATTCCGTGGAGCAATTTTTTGTCGGCCGGAACAATGGTGGCGAGGGCGCCGCTCAATTTCGCCTTTCCGTTTTCCAGAAAGTAGTACGGGCAAAGACGAACGCGGCCGCGCATCGTCTTCACTTCGCCGGTCTCGTTGTCCCAATAGGGATGATCGACCAGGCGCGCTTTGTGAAAACGCTGCATCAAGCGCGGCGTCGTCTGAAAAGTGGCCAGCGCTTCATCGAGAGCGCGTTCCCATTCCACCTGCGGCACGTCGGACCCGACCACGACCCCGCGGCTCCCCCACCCCAGCGGCGAGAACCCGCTCACCTTGATCAGGAGATCGCGCTCTTTCTGGCTGAACTTGCCGGCCTCGCGCCAATCGTGGATTTCGAGCCGCGGAATCACCGCGTGCTGCGGAAGCGGCGTGGGATCGAGCGGCCAGCTGTAGGGAATCGCTTCCTGCAGTTTCAGAAAATATTTCTCGCCCAGCTCCCGCCGCCAAAATTCGCGAAGCGGCTGCATCCAGAAAAGCGCGAACCACATTTTCTCCTCCAGGAACGGCTTGATCGGCGGCGTGATTTTGACCGCGCCTTCGCGAACGGCGTCGAAGAGCACGGAAATGCGCGGAAGATTCGGCAGGTCGAACAGCTCGAAGAACCGGTAAACGTTGCGGCCAGGCGTCGGATCGTAGGTTTCGGCATCGGCGACGCGCCAATTGTAGCCGGGCTCGGTGATCCCGGCCGAGTTAAGCTGCGCGGCCATCCAATTCATCTCCGGGCGATACGTTGACGCTTCTTCGGAAATGACGATGTCGCCGCCGTCGGGCAGCAGAGACCTGAACCCCTCGACCATTCCCTTGGCGCCGCCGACAACGTCGCGGCCCAGACCGGCGTAGGTCTGATTCAGCCAGCCGGTGAGACCGATCCCGCCCGGGACCGAATCGATCTCCGCGATTGTGTAACCAGTTTCGGTCAGGATCAGGTCGGGCCGGATCACGAGCGGGAGGGCGTCGCGGAATTGTTTCTGGCGCGCGAACTCGATCAGCTCCGCCGGTTTTCCGGCATCGAGATATTGCGCGATCCAGGCCGGCTGTTTGCCTTTGACGCTGCGCTGGTAAAGCTCGTTGCAGGATCGCTGGAAAACGGCGAGACGATGGCCGAGCTGCTCGAGTTCCTTCGCGAATTTTTCGTCGACCGGAAAGGGATCCGGCGAAAGGAGAAAATCCTTTTCGGCGAAAAGACCTTCTTTCGGGAAGGCGGCGCGGATTGAGGCGAGTTCGTCGGGCATTGGCAGGCGGCGAAGCTTTAAGTGTTAAGTGTTAAGTTTTAAGAAAAGCAGTTTCGGACCCTTAACACTTAAGACTTAAGACTTAACACTGATGACGCCAAAGGGCGTCATCTGCCCGCCGCCATTTTCTTCAGCGTCCCCTTCACCAGTTCCTCGGCCGATTTCATTCCGGGTTCGCGTTCCTGCAGATCGCGGACGGCTTTATGGGCGTCGACTTGTTTGTAGCCGAGCGCGATGAGAGCGAGGACGGCTTCGTTGGCCTGGGTTTGCTCGGGGGTGGGCGCGTGCCCGGCGCTCGCCGCTTCCCACGCGGCGACGACGCCGAGTTTGTCTTTCAACTCGAGAACAATTCGTTCCGCTGTTTTTTTTCCAAGGCCACTGATCTTCGAGAGCGACGCGGTGTCGGCGTTCACGACCGCCGCTTTGAAACGGTCGACGCTCATTCCGCTCAGGACGGCGAGCGCGAGTTTCGGTCCGATGCCGCTGACGTTGTTGACCAGGAGGCGAAACAGGTCGCGCTCCGCCGTGGTCATGAAGCCGTAGAGAATCTGCGCATCTTCCCGAACATGGAGATGAGTGAGGATCTGGATCGGCTGGCCGGGAGCGGGAAGTTTGTCGTAACTCGAAAGCGGAATGAAGACCTCGTAGCCGACCCCGTGCACGTCGACGACCGCCTGGGTCGGCAAAGCTGAAGCCAGGGTGCCGTTAAGGAAGGTGATCATTCGCGGGAATCCCTAGGCCAGTGAGCTGGAAATTCCAAATCCCAAAACCCTTTGGACCTTGAGAATTGGAGTTTCCTTGGGATTTGTAGTTTGGGATTTTGAGATTTCCGCGGCCGTCGCGGCCGCGGCGTCATTGCGATTGTTTCAAGATCATCGTCAAATCCGTCGGCCGGCCGTGGACAACCGTGAATCCTTTGGCGCGGTAAGTTTTCCAGTCGGGACGCACCTTGGCGGAGAACGCTTCCGCCACCCGCGTCGGCACGATGACGAAACGCGGCCCGGGAAACGTCATGAACTGTTCCAGCTGATCCGGGTTCAGCCCGCGGAAAAATCCGTGGCAGCGACTGCGGAAATACCAGACCACGCTCGGCTCCGCGTAATCGACGTTCGCGAAATCCATGTCCGGCAAAAGATCGCGCCGGGAGAGTTTGTAGAGTTGCGCGGAAGGGAAAGTCGGGGCGAGCAACGGAAACGCGATGAAGGCGACCGCGAGCGAAACAGCGGCGGCGCCGATCGCGGCCCGGCGCGCGAACCGTTCCGACCCGACCACAAAGAGGTGGCGCGCGAGGAGCAGCGCGAGCAAGGGAAACGCCGGCAAGGTGTAGTGCGGCAGTTTGGTTTTCACCAAGCTCATGATGACGAACTGAATGAGGATTCCCGAGACGAGATAGTTGTCGGTGGCGTCGCGGCTGCGCCAGAGATGTTTCGTCAGCGCGGGGAGCTTGATCGACCACGGGAAGAAACTGAGGAACACAGTGAGAAAATAAAACGGCATCGCGGCGAGATAGGTGTTCCAGGAATTCGCGCCGTGGCCTTCCATGACGTTGAAGCTGCGTTCCACGACGTGCCGGCCGATCCCGACCTTGAAGAACTCCCCGTTCGTCCGGATTAGCGCCGGAATCCCCCAGGTGCAGACGATGGCGAAGGCGCCCAGCATTCCAGTGACGAACCAAAAACGCCGCGTGAGCGAATTGCCTCGGAGAAACAATTTCGTGCTGATGACAGTGAGCAGCGGCAGCCAGGCCAGCGGGCCTTTGGCGAGGAAACCAAAGCCGAGCGCGACGTAAAAGAGGAGGCGCCAATATTTGAGACGGCGATTGGCCTTCGCCGCTGGAGCGCGCTCGGGCTTCAACCAATCGGCCAGCAATTCATACCCTGCCCAATGCGCGGCGGTGACGAAAAAGACCAGCCACATGTCCGCGACCGCCGCCCGGGCGTGAATGAAGACCTGGAGACATAGCGTGAAGATGATCGCCGCCCACCAGCCGGTCCGTTCGCCGCCGACCCGGCGTCCCCAGCCGTAAAGCATCGCCGCGATAAGCGCCGCGGCGACGACGGATGGAAACCGCGCCGAGAACTCGTTCTCGCCAAAGACGGAGTAGCTCGCGATCTGGGTCCAGTAAATGAACGCGGGTTTATCGAAACGATATTTGTCGTTGAAGTATGGGATGACGTAATCGCTCCGCTCCCGCATCTCGCGCGAGGCCTCCGAGAAGCGCGGCTCGTCCCGGTCAACCAGGGGAATGATCCAGGTGCCGGCGGCGTGGAGCAGCAGGGCGCCCAGAAAAATTGCGGCGAAATTGCGGATTGCGGGTGACAAGCCCGAGACTCAAAGATAGGCGCGGGTGAAAGACAAACGGGAATTTCGCGGGCGCCCTGGCGTGGTTCAATGGCTGGTCGTGTTTATCGCGGCCGCCGTGCTCCTCATCGCGAGCTTTTACGCGGATGCGGCGTCGCGCATCTGGATGACGCAGAACCAATCTCCGGCCCTCCGGGATTTGATGAACGCGGTCAGCCGCTACGGCGATTGGCCGGAACATATCGCCGTCGGGCTCATCCTGGTTGGCATCGCGTATTGGCGAGGAAGTCAACGCTGGCTGCGGATCTTTGCTGCGATGATCCTGGCGTGCGCGCTGGCCGGCGCCGCGGCGCGCGTCGTAAAAATTTCGACGGGCCGGGCCCGGCCGCATGTCCAAACCGAAACTGGCTGGAACGGCCCGCGTCTCAGCCCGCGGTATAACGCATTCCCCTCTGGGCACACCGCCGCATCGACCGCATTCTTTGCCACGCTCGCGTTCGCCAGCTGGCGGATCGGCGCGCCGTTCCTCCTCGTGCCGCTGCTGATCGCCTTTTCGCGCATGTATGTCGCGGCGCATTACTTGTCGGACGTTGTGGGCGCCGCGTTGATTGGCGCGATCACCGCCTACGTGGTGGCGAACTGGAAACCGCTGGAAATTCGAAATGCCTCCTCCGCCAAAGTGGCTACGGCGGCTGGATCGAAATTCGAAAATTGAAGTGCGGAGGGGGTGGGATTCGAACCCACGAGGGCTTGCGCCCTGCCGGTTTTCAAGACCGGAGCCATCAACCACTCGACCACCCCTCCGAGGTTGAGCGCGTTGCGCGGCAATTGTGCCATCGCGCTGTTCGCGGCGCGAACAGAAATCCCAAATCCCAAGGGACCAAATCCCAAAAAGCCGGCTCGACACGGTGATATGTTCATGTGAACTTGTGCGGTGGCGGAGCCGAAGAAGAGAGCGAAAAAGAAGTTCGTCCCGATCGTGGAGGAGGCGCCGCCGCCTTCGCCCGCAATCCACGGAAGGAGCGCTTCGTGGAACCCGGCGAATCGGTTCGAAAAGCTCCACGTCGATCTCGGCGATGAGGACGTCGTTCAAATCGATCCGACCAGCGAGGAGGAAGCGAGGCCGCGCCCCCAGACGCAGTTCTTCCGCGACCTCACCAAGACGATCATCGCGCGGAACGACAGCCCGGACGTCGGATTCGAGACGAGCCTGAATCCGTATCGGGGCTGCGAGCACGGCTGCATTTACTGTTTCGCGCGGCCGACGCACGAGTATCTCGGCATGTCCGCCGGGCTCGATTTCGAGAGCCGGATCATGGTGAAGGAGAACGCCGCGCAATTGCTCGAGGCGGAACTCTCTTCGCCAAAATGGGAACCGCAGGTCGTCGTGATGAGCGGCGTGACCGATCCCTATCAGCCGGTCGAACGCAAACTCCGGGTAACGCGAAGTTGCCTGGAAGTGCTCGCGAAATTCCGAAATCCGGTGGCGATCATCACCAAAAACCGGCTGGTCACGCGGGACATCGATCTCCTGGGCGAACTCGCGCAGCACAATGCGGCCGCGGTCAACGTTTCGGTGACCTCGCTCGATCCGGAATTGCAGCGCGTCCTCGAGCCGCGCACGTCTTCGCCCTCTGCAAGATTGGAAGCGGTGGCGGTGTTGCACGCGGCGGGAATTCCGGTCGGCGTGATGGTGGCGCCGATCATTCCGGGACTGACCGATCATGAAGTGCCGAAAATTGTGGAGGCTTGCGCGAAAGCAGGCGCGCAGTTCGCCGGTTACACGATCGTGCGGTTGCCCTGGGCGATCGCGCCGCTCTTCGAACATTGGCTCGACGAGCATTTCCCCGAGAAAAAAGAGAAGGTCCTGTCCCGCATCCGGCACATTCGCAACGGCAAGATCAACGATGCGCGCTGGGGATTCCGCACGAAAGGCGAAGGGATTTTCGCGGAACAAATCCGCTCGATGTTCGAGGTCGCATGCCGCCGGGCGGGAATGAACGGCCGCACCGAACTATCTACGGCCGCATTTCGGAGACCTTGCGAACAGATGAATCTGTTTCAGTAGGCCGCGCCGGGCACCTAATGGGCGGGCTGTTTCTTCAGGCTCCGCCGGTCCGCAATCGAATACATCAGGATGCCGCCCAAAATTCCGAACGGAATCATGTAATAGAAATAGTAGTTCCAACCTTTGTGTTGCAGCACCCAGCCGAGCCCGGTGATGGCGATAGCTGCGCCGAAATACTGAAACGCGTCGATCACGCCAGAAGCGAACGCGGCCATCTTTCTCCCGCCGATATCCATGGCCGCGGCCGGGCCGAGCAGCGAATGCGTCGAGTTCACGGTGAAGGCAACCAGGACGAAGAAAACCAGCGCCCAGTTGAGGCTGTGGACCTGAGACGCGACCAGAAGAACGCAGACTTCGATCGCGTAAATGCCCAGTGCAACCGGGGCGCGGCGGGAATGGAAAAAGCGATCGGAAATCCAGCCTGAAAGCAGCGAACCCGCGGAGGCAACGAACGGGATAAGGAACCCCAGCCACTGGAATTTCGCCGTGGTCATGTCGAGATGGTGCACCTCCTGGAAAAAACGCGGGAACCATTGATCGATGCTTTGCCTGACCGCGCCGGTGCAGCCGTAAGCGACCGCCATGATCCAGACAACCGGATTGGTGACGATCTGGCGGAACACGAACCAAATATCGCAATGCACGTCCGTGTCGGCGTGATCGGCCTCGCCTTTGAAAACATCTTTGTAACCCACTTCTTCGGGCGTGTCTTTTACGACAAACGCAAGAACGACGGCGACGATGGCCGCGACGCCTGCGGGAATCCAAAAGAGGACGCGCCAATGTTGCGGCGGCACGTGCCACATTCCGAAGAGGACAAAACCGGCCAGGAGCGCAGGCAAAAGCTTGTTCGCCGCGAGACGGCCGAGATTAATCATGAAACCGAAAATGCCGGCGAACGTTCCGCGCTCTTTCTCGCTGAACCAGGCGCTGTTAATCTTGATGAAGCCCGGCGAGCCGAACGACTGCAAGTAACCGTTCAGACTCCAGAGCAGGGCGAAAAGCCAGAGCAGTCCCCAAAAGGAAGCCGCGCCAAACAACAAATTCATTGTCACCGTGCCGGCGGCGCCGATGAGCATCGCGTTCTTGCCGCCGATCCGGTCGGTGAGCAGTCCGTTGATGATTTGGCCGCAACCGTAAGCGACGAAATTCCAGGAGAGAATCGCGCTCATGTCCTGGTAATCGAAGTGCAACTCGTCCGCGATCGATTTGTTGGCGTAGGAAAAATTGTACCGGCACAGATAGAAGCTCGTGTACATCAAGCCGACGACCGACCAGTTGAGGCCGCGTCTGGCGCGGAACCCTGGCGGATGGGTCACGGCAGTCGTTCCGGTCATGCGAGGCGGAGCATGCGGTTGGGGGAAACGCCCGACAATGAAAAAGAGCGCGGAGTTGCGCATCGACGTTCGCTCCCGCACCGTGACTGCGGAACATGAATATCGAATCGCTTCACATCGGGATGAAGGTGCGCCATCCGCAATATGGCGTAGGGGTGGTCAGGTCGTTGACCGAACACACGGCGGAGATCGCGTTCGACGACGCGCCGCGCACGATCGCCCCGGCGTCGAGCGACCTGCAACCCGCCGAGCCGACGGCCAGCGTGAGCGAACTGCAGGTGCCGCTGGCCAGCCTGATTCGCCAGACCGCGCAGGCCACCGTTGAAGCGCTCGGGTTGGAAAAAAAGGACGTGATCGTCGAAGGGCTGGCCAACCGCTGGCAAAACGGCACGCTGGTCATGCAACCCGCGGATTCGTCCCTCCAACCGAAGGATGTGCCGCTCGAAATGTTCTTTCACAAGATCGTGATGATCCGCAACAACCTGCGTGTGCTCGAACAAAAGGTGAACGCGAGCGAGAAGCTGACCGACGGCGACAAGTTCGAGCTGCAGCAGTACATCACGCGCTGTTACGGATCGCTGACGACATTCAACATCCTGTTCAAGAACAAGGACGACCAGTTCCGGACCGGCGGGTAGCGGAAGCTCCTCGTTCCCAAACTCTGTTGAGGCTCCTCGTTCCCAACCCCCTCGTTCCTCGCCGCACCTCGTTCCCAAACTCTGTTTGGGAATGACCTTGTCCCGGCAACTCCGTTGCCTCCGCTGCGAAACAGAGTTTCGAAGACAAGTGCGTTCCCAAACAGAGTTTGGGAACGAGGGAGGAACGAGGGAGGAGAAACAGAGTTTGGGAACGAGGGAGGAGAACGAGGGAGGAGAACGAGGGAGCTGGAACGAGGGAGCTGGAACGAGGGAAATCACGCCTGAGGATTAGCAGCACGATCATCCTCCGGAGCAGGGATACTAAGCCGCGCCCTGGCTCACGATCAGCACGACCGCGACGAGCGCGCAAACGATCCCGGCGATCTGCGTCCGGCTCAGATGTTCGCGCAAGATCCAGCGCGCGAGCAAAACGGTGCTCGCGGGGTACAGGGACGCGAGCGTCACGACGATGCTGAGCGGTCCCACCCGCGCCGCCGTCATGTAAACGGCGTTCGCCGCCATATCCAGCGCGCCGCCGAGCGTGGCCGTTCCCGTGGCGGTGCGATCCATGCGCAACGTTCGCTTTGCGGCGACCGCGATCACGCCGAACAAGCTGATGGACGAAATCCTGGCCGCGACCAGTGGCCACATTCCGGCACTCATGCTGGTGCGCGCGAGCGACAGAAAAAAGATCCCGACCGAAACTCCGGAAAGCAGCGCCAGTCCGAACCCCGGCGGAAAGCCCGGCCGCGTATTGTTCGCGTCGCTCTGGGATGACGCGGGCCGGCTCACGAGAAAAATGGCGAACAGCGCAAGGCCGACGCCAGCAAACGTCAGGGGCCGGAGCCGCTCTCCGATCGCGAAGGCAAACAGGACCGGAATCATGGCCGCGATGACGGCCGTGGTGGGCGCGACGACCGCCATCGTTCCGACGGCGAGAGCGCGGTACAAAAACGCGACGCCGATGCCGCCGCTCAAGCCAGCCGTGAATCCCCAAATCCAATCGCGCGACGAAACCGTGGTTGCCGGCAGGAATGGCAAGACCACGACCAACAGGACGAGCCCGGCGAACTGCGACCAAAAAACCGTGGCGATCGTGTTCGCCCGGCGCGCCGTTAATCCGCCGAAGAAATCGGCCGAGCCGTAAAGCACAGCGGAAGCGAGCGCGAGCAGTTCAGTCATGAAGACCAAAGAGGGGCGCTTTCCAAACCGCCCCTCTGAAGCGTCGCGAAACACGGGCGGTTTGGAAAGCGCCCTTCCTTGGCTACAGCTCCCACTTCTTCGGCAGCTTCTGTTTCAGGGTCTCGACGGGCTCGAACAGGTCGCCCAATTTCTCGACGCGCTGGATCACTTTGGCGGCGGGGAAGACGAGCAGGTTCGCGTTCTTTTTCTTGAGACAGTTCTCGACTTCCTCCCAGGTCACCGGCGTGGAAACCGTCGGCTGCTCTTTCGCGCGCAGCGAGTAAACGTTGACGGTTGTCTTGTGCTCGTCGTTCTGGCTCCAGTCGACGAAGATTTTTCCTTCGCGTAACGCGCGCGCCATTTTGGAAATGACGAGCTTCGGATGTTCGCGTTCGAGATGCTCGCCGAGAGCCCGCGACAACGCCTTGGTCTCGTCGAACGTCGCGGCCGTATTCAGCGGCACGTAAACCTGGAGCCCTTTCGAGCCGGAAGTTTTGGCCCAGCTTTTCAATTTCATTTCCGCGAGCAGATCGCGGAGCCAAAGGCCGACCTGGCAGCACTGGACGATGTCGGCCGGCGCGCCCGGATCGAGGTCGAACACCATCATCGTCGGTCGCGCCACGTCTTTCTTTCGCGCCAGCGAAGTGTGCAATTCGATGTCGGCCAGGTTCGCGGCCCAGACGAGCGTGGGCAAATCCTGGGCGAGGCAATAATGCATGTCCCGCTGGTTGCCTTCGCTCCAGACTTTCGCGGTCTTCACCCAGGTGGGCCGATGGACCGGACAATTCTTTTCGTAGAAGAACGGCTGATCGACGCCGTTCGGGTAACGCTTCATGGTGAGGGGCCGGTCGCGGAGGTGCGGCAACAAGACCGGCGCGATGCGAATGTAGTAATCGATCACCTGCCCCTTGGTGAATCCGGCCTTGGGATAAAGCACCTTGTTGAGGTTGGAGACGGCGAGCTTTTTGCCCTCGACGATCAGTTGTGCCTTTTCGCTCATCTCTTGAATCAATCGCGCGAAGGTGAATTGGCGCGCTCACCAATGCACCAACAAAATCCAGACGGCGAGAGCGACATTGGCAATGCCGACGACGACGAACAGCCAGGCACGTTCCATCGACGCGACCCCGAGCAGGCGCAGGCCCAGGCGCGGGAACAGGAAATAGATCGCGCCCTTAATCGTCAGCCCCCAGCCGACGAGCGTGACGAGCATCCCGGGAAGACCGTGCCAGACATGGTGAAACGCCACGATGAAAGCGCCCAGCGGGAAATAGATGAACGCGTCCACGAAACTGCCTACTTCCCCTTTCTCGCGGAGCATGATGAAGAACTGGACCCAGACCCGCGGCTGCAAAATGTGGGACAGGCCGATGACGAGGAAGAAGATCGCAACGAGTTTTTGGACGGAGATTTCCATGAGACTGGTGTACGACGGTGACCTTCCGGCAACAAGCTTAAGAGCGTTGTCATCCCGAGCCGCGAAGACGGCGAGGGACCTCGCAGTCCCAGGACGGTTGGCGAACCCGCTTCCACCGCGCAGTGCGCTCCTCGCCCCGCGGGCTCCGCTCCTCTGACCTCGAGATGGACTGCTCTCACCGCAAGTTGCAGTCCTAGCAGCCCGAGCTGGAGTCCTGGCACCCCGAGCTGGAGTTCTGGCAGCTCGAGCCGAAGTCATCTCACCCCAAGTTGGAATCATCTCACCGCGCGCTGAAACCATCTCACCGCGCGCTGAAATGATCTGGCCGCACGTTGAACTCATCTGACCGCGGGCTGGAGTCGCCGCAGCCCACGTCGGAATCGTCGCCAATTTGCGCCGGAATCATCGCAGCGCGCTGCAACGGTTTCACCGCACGCCGCGAGCGTTTCCCCTCACGCTCCCGGCGTCCCGGCGCGCGCGGAAATCGTTCCAGCGCGCGCTGCGGACTGCGCTGGAGACAGCGCACGCTACAGCACGGGTTGTCGAATCTCGCCGAGGAATGTTGTAGCGTCCGCTGTCGCCAGCGGACCGGGCCTCCCAACCGCCAGTAATGATCACGCGAAGAAACGCGCGGGCGACAGGACCGGCTGCGGCCGGCAGATGCGGGCCACGCAATGTTCCCAGCTTTCGTGGCCGCTCAGGATCTCGATCTCGACCCGGAGGAAATAAATCGGCACATCGGTTTTGGCGAGACGCGGAAAGCGGACGGCGTCCTTTTCGGTCGTCACGATCATCTCGAGATCGCGGCGGACGCAGCGGTTAATGAAGCTGTTCAGCTCCGCCTCGGTGTAGCGGTGGTGATCGGTGTAGCGCTTCGACAACTCGAGGCGCGCCCCGAGTTTCTGCAGCCCTTCCTCGAAACTCTCGGGCGCCGCGATTCCGCAGATCGATCCGATGTAGGCGTCGCGCAGCCGCTCGAGCGGGACCTGCTCGCCGGTGAGGACGTTCTGCAAATGGAGCGGCCGATGGGCGCACTCGATGATCTCGGCCGTGCGATTGAAGCGGCGGATGCGCTCGATCAATTCGTCGTTCGGTTCGCCGGTGCTCTTGGTGATGAAGATGTAGCTGGCGCGCCGCAAGTTCCGGGGCGGCTCGCGAAGAGTGCCGCGCGGCAGCAGATATTCGTTTCCGAACGGCGCCTGGCGATCGATCAGGACAATATCGAGCCGGTGTTTGAGATGGAGATACTGGAGACCGTCGTCGAGCAGCAACGTGTCGGCCTTCAGTTCCTTGATCGCGAACAGGCCGCTCTTCACCCGGTCCTTGTCCACCAGGACGACGACGTCCTTGAGATTGTTCGCGAGCATGTAGGGCTCGTCCCCGGCGGTGAGGGAATCGAGGAGAAGCGTTTTGCCGTCGGAGACGATCCGGGGCGGCTCGGGAATTTTCCGGGCGAACGGGTTCCACGATTTTTTCCTGGTCCGCCGCGGGACGCTCTTGTAGCCGCGGCTCAGGATGGCGACTCGCCTCCCGCCCGCTCGCAGGGCGCGCGCGAATTTTTCCACGATCGGGGTCTTGCCGGTTCCGCCCACGGTGAGATTGCCAATGCTGATCACGAGGCAGCCAAGGGTGTGCTCCCGCAAAATCCGGTGGCGATAGAGGAAGAGCCGCAGCTGGACGAGGCGCTCATAAATAAAAGAGAGCGCGTAGAGCAACGCCCGGAGAAGCGCGGCCCGCACGCCGTGCCGGCGTTCCAGGATAACGTCGATCGCGAACTGCTCGAGGTTCTCGGTGCGCTGGCTCATGGGAAGCGAGGATGGAGGATCGAGGATGGAGAATGGCTGAGAAGGCGGGCGCCGCGGTTGTCGGCGGCCGTGATGATGGTGCGGGCGCCGGGAGATTTTGCGGCGGCCAGCATGGCGGCGGCGATCTTTTCGGTGGCGCGAAGAGTGACGGCGCAGATCGTGGAACCGGAGCCGCTGAGAAACGCGCCGAGGGCACCCGCGGATTCGGCGGCGGCGATAACGTCGTCGAGAAAGGGAATCAGCTTTTTGCGGAACGGTTGGTGAAGATGATCGGCAAACGCGCCGCGGAGCGACTGGTATTCGCGCGAGGCGAAGGAAGCGGTGATGGCGCAGGCGTTGCGCGAATTTTCAACCGCCTCCAGCCGGCCGATGCGCGACGGAAGCAGGGCCCTGGCTTTGCTGGTCGCGATCTCGAAGTCGGGAATCAGGAGAACGAAGTGTAGTTGCGCGGAGACGGTGAACGTCTGGCGTTCGAGGCCGCGGACAACATTGAACCCGCCGAAAGAAGCGGGAGCGGCGTTATCCGGATGGCCTTCCAGCTTCGCCGCCAGATGGAAGAGTTCGGTGCGCTGGAGCGGTCGTCCGGCGAGCTCGTTCAATCCATGAAGAACGCCGAGACGAACGGCGGCGCTGCTCCCGAGCCCGCGCGAATGCGGAATCGCGCCCGTGATGGCGCACGAAAACGGGAACGGCTTCGTGGTCTTCTTGAAAAAAGCCGCGGCCGCCGAACCAGCCATGGCGCCCGGGCGTTCCCCTCGCCCGCGCGAAATCGTGATCTCGTTGTAAATCCGCAACGCCACCCCCAGACAATCGAACCCCGGCCCGAGATTGGAAGTGCTTGCCGGAACGCGGACGGTGACCTGGTGCATGATTGGAAGATTGTCGAGCCGCGGACAGCGACGCCATTGTAACCGGCACGGCCTAACGGGCAAGAGACGGACACGCGCGCGGCGAAAACCGAATGAGGTAATGACCGCACCTACCCGCGCCATGAGAATGTCCGAATGGATCGACCCCGATCTGCACCGAGATTTCATCGCGCAACAGACCGACGCGCTCCGGCTTTGCACCGCGCCGGACGGCTGGGTGGAACGCTACGGCGTTGACGTCCTGATCTCGCATAAAACCGACGCGGCCCTGGAACAGTTGAAGACGGAGCTGTGCCTCTGGGCGCTCAATGTGGATTTCAAATTCCGCCGCGTTTTCGCGCGATTTTTGCCGAAGCAGAACGCGGAGCGCGAAGCGCCGGCCCTGATCCTGGGCGATCCGGGCACGAATCTGCAGAGCACGGCGCTGGAGCGCCATCTCAGTTACGGGATCGATTTCAGCGCGGGGTATTCCGTCGGGCTGTTCATCGATCAGCGCGAAAATCGCCGGTTCGTCCGCGATCTTGCGCCCGCCACTCTCCTGAACTGTTTCGCCTATACCTGTTCGTTCTCCGTCGCCGCGGCCACAGTCGGCGCCCAGACCGTGAGCGTCGATCTCTCCAAGAAATCGCTGGCGCGCGGCCGGGAGAATTTTGCGCTGAACTCGGTGCCAACGACCGATCATCGTTTCATCGCGGACGATGTGATGGAAGTCTTGCCGCGGCTGGCGCGGAAAGGCGAAAAATTCGACGTGATTATTATCGATCCGCCAACGTTCTCGCGTTCGCACAAGGGCAAGGCGTTCCAGGTCGAGAACGATTTCGAGACGCTCTTGCTGGCGGCGCTGGAGGTAGCGGAGCGCGACGCGCGCATTTTGCTCTCGACGAATTGCTCGACGCTGGGCGATCGCGCCCTCGAAGTGATGGGCCGCTTCTGTTTGAAGGCGAGCCGGCGCGCCGGCAATTTCCATCGCGAACCGGCCCTGCCGGATTTTCCGCCCGGCGTGGGCGCCGCCACGCTCTGGCTTTCGCTGCGATAGATTTTAAAGCACGCGACAACGGGCCGGAATTCGATAGTTAATTAGCATGGACGAAGAATTTTCTGGAACCTCCGGCGACGTGGCGGAGCGTGGATTGCGCTACACCAAAGACCAACTCGAACAGCTGTTCGAACAGACGGAAGATTACGTGCGGGAAAATCCCGCGCGCTCAATGGCCTACGCGCTGGTGGCCGGGTTCATCCTGAATCGGCTGCCGATCGGGCGGATTTTAGGCGCGGTGACGCGGCTGATTTTCATCGCCTTCAAGCCGGCGATCCTGGCCTACGGCGCGACCAAGCTCTATCACGCCGCGCAAGGCGACGAAGAGTAGCGGTTACTTGTCGAGGGTAAACCCGACCTTCACCGTCACCTGCCATTCGTTGACTTTGCCGTCTTCGATATGGCCGCGGGTCTCGACGAGTTCGAACCACCGCATGTTGCGAATGGTTTTCTGCGCCCGGGTGATCGCGTTTTTGACCGCGTCTTCAATGCTCGTGGTGGAAGAGCCGACGAGCTCGAGCTTTTTGTAAATGTGATCGCTCATGCAGCACTCTTGGGTGCGGCGCGAACGAAGACAAATCAAATTCTGACGCTTCGCCCAGCGAAGCGGCTACAACCGCGGGATGAGCGCGCGGTTCTCTGTCTAAGTTGGGCACGACGAGGCCAGGGAACGGCGGTTTACAAACCGCCGACGGCGGCTAAAGCCGCCGCTCCTTGGATTTTCCGTTGAGCGGCGCAGGCAGAGCGCTAGCCTGTCTTTCGCCATGCCGGAGAACATCGAATCGCACCTGATCGAGAAGCGGGTCTTCAAACCGTCGAAGGATTTCGCGCGCGGCGCGCGCATCAAGAGCCTCGAGCATTACCGGCGGATGTATCGCGAGTCGATCACGCGCCCGGAAAAATTCTGGGCGCGCGAAGCGAATGAGCTGCTCTGGCAAAAACGCTGGAAAAGCGTCCTGAAATGGAAGGCGCCATTCGCCCAGTGGTTCACAGGCGGAAAACTCAACGTCTCCGAGAATTGCCTCGATCGCCATTTGAATGGGCCGACCAAGAACAAGGTCGCGATTCTTTGGGAAGGCGAACCGGGCGACAAACGCGCCCTGACCTTCCAGCAACTTCATCGCGACGTCTGCCGGTTCGCGAACGTGCTGAAGCGAAACAAGATTCGGAAAGGCGACCGCGTCATCATTTATTTGCCGACGATCCCGGAGGCGGCGATCGCGATGCTCGCCTGCACGCGGATCGGCGCCGTTCACTCCGTGGTGTTCGGCGGGTTCAGCGCGGACAGCATTCGGGACCGGATCGCGGACTGCGGCGCGGTCGCTGTCATCACGGCGGACGGCGGTTACCGGCGCGGCGCGATTGTGCCGTTGAAGAAAAACGTGGACGACGCGTTGCGCGGCGAGACGACGATAAAACGCGTCATCGTTTTCCGGCGGGCCGGCAACGACATTCACATTGAGGAAGGCCGGGACGTCTGGTGGCATCGCGAGCTGGAATACGTCGATGCGCATTGCCCGGCGGTCGGCGTCGACAGCGAACATCCGCTTTACATTCTTTATACGAGCGGCTCGACCGGAAAACCGAAGGGCATCCTCCACACGACGGGCGGCTATCTCGTCGGAATTTATGCGACGATGAAGTACGTCTTCGACCTGCGCGAGGACGACGTCTACTGGTGCACGGCCGACGTCGGCTGGGTCACAGGGCATAGCTACGTCGTTTACGGACCGCTGGCCAACGGCGCCACGACGCTCATGTATGAAGGAGCGCCGAACTGGCCCGAGCCGGACCGTTTCTGGCGGCTCATCGAGGAATACGCGGTCACGATTCTCTACACGGCGCCGACGGCGATCCGCGCGTTCATTCGCTGGGGCGATCAATGGTTGAAGAAGCATGACCTCTCGTCGCTGCGGCTGCTGGGGTCGGTCGGCGAACCAATCAATCCCGAGGCCTGGATGTGGTATCGGGACAAGGTCGGCGGCGGCCGTTGCCCGATCGTGGACACCTGGTGGCAGACGGAAACTGGCGGTATCATGATCACGCCGCTGCCGGGCGCCATTCCGACGAAACCGGGGAGCGCGACGCTGCCGTTCTTTGGGGTCGACGCGGCGATCGTGGATGAAACGGGAAAGGAAGTCGGCCCGGACGTGGGCGGGAAATTGATTATTCGGAAGCCGTGGCCGTCGATGCTGCGAACGATCTACGGCGACAAGGAGCGTTACCGGAAACAGTACTGGAGCGAGTTCAAAGGCAAGTATCTCACCGGAGACGGCGCGCGCCGGGACAAGGACGGATATTTTTGGATCGTGGGCCGAATCGACGACGTGCTGAATGTCGCAGGCCACCGGCTGGGAACGTCGGAAATCGAAAGCGCGCTGGTGAGCCACGCGAAGGTGGCGGAAGCCGCGGTGGTGGGACGTCCCGACGAATTGAAAGGCCAGAGCGTGGTCGCGTTCGTGACCGTGAAAGGGAACGTGACCGTCAGCAGTTCGCTGAAAGCGGAACTGCGCGAGCACGTCGGCGTTCACATCGGCGCCATCGCGAAGCCGGACGAGATCCGGTTCGCCGAAGCGCTGCCGAAAACGCGCAGCGGCAAGATCATGCGGCGGCTGCTGAAGGAAGTGGCGAGCGGGAAAACCGTGACCGGCGACACGACGACCCTGGAAGATTTAAGCGTGCTCGCGAAGCTGAGCAGCGAGGAATAGCCGGGGGGCGAGCGGCCGCTACGACCAGCGAAAACTCTTTGTCTCACGCTGAGTTCGGTTAGCGTTACCGGGTGAGTTTCATTCGGACAGGGCTGCGCGAGATCGGGCTGAAGATCCGCCGCCAGAAAACGCGGATGGCCTTGCGCCACGAAAAGCGCGTCCTGCAAAAGAGCGAAATCAATCTCGGCCGCGAAGGTTGCTCCCAGGCGGTGAACTTTCCCGAAGTGCGCAACGAAATCGTCGCGCTCAAGAAACTCGAACAGGAACAAAAAGAAGTCGCGCTCCGGATCGCGACGATCGAAGAAGGAATTCGCAAGATCGAGCTGCAGCGGGAACAGAACGCGAAAGAACAAAACGCCGCGCTCGCGAAGCTCGAGGAAGAGAAGAAGCCGATCCTGCAACGGCAAAACGAAGCGAAGGCGTCCGCGGATTTGTGCGACCGCGAACTGGCGAGTGTCGAGCGCCGGCTGCAGGAGAACGACACCGCGGACCGCGACCTGTTGAAGAAGCTTTCCGAACTCCAGGCGCAGGTCCCGCCTCCCGATGATTTGGATGCGCAGATGGCTGGAATCGGTTCCCGCCGCGCTCGCTTACCGGAGGAAAAAGCGGAAGTGACCCGGGCCCGGCTCGGCGCCGCTGAAGCCTGCCGCGCCGCCCGCGAAAAACTGGCGACCGAGGATGGCGCGGTCGCCGCCATCGATAAACAAATCGCGAAGACCCGGGAAGAATGGGAGGCGCGCGACCGGGTCCTGAACGAACAGAGCCGCGCCCAGCAGGAGGCGCTCAAGGAACAGCGCAGCCAGCATCAAACGGTGGAGGAGAAGAAGAACCCGGCCTACCTGAACATCGGCCGGCACCTCGCGTCGCAGGGGATTGCGCCGCCGAACGCGCCCCATCTGCTCGCGGAAGTCCAGAAGCATCGCGCCGCGGTCGAACGCCATTCGCAACACACCGCCGAGCTCGCCGTTCTCTCGAGCGAGATCGACAAACAGGAGCTGCGGAAATTTTATTTCGCCGTCTTCTCCGTCGTCGTGGTCGCGTTGATCATCGTCGCGCTGGTTTTTCAATCGCCCCAAAAACGCGAATGGCTTCCGCAAACCACGGACACAATCCTTTCCGTGAACCTCGAACAACTCGAGCGCGAAGATTTGCCGAAACGCTGGCGGAAAGACCAGGCGACCGAATGGCAGAACGTCTGGGCGGGACTGATCGCGGCCGCGCAACGCGCGCCGGTCTTGAATCTGCCGCGGGACGCGGTCCGGGTAACGCGCGCGCTGACCGCGAGCGAATCCGGCACGGCCCACGAATATGTTTTGGTCGAGGCGCGGACCGACGTCTCCAAGGTCGTGAATTCGATCGAACGCGACCGGGCATTCGAGCGCCGCACGATCACGGGCTTGCCGATGTGGTTGCGTCCGGATTTTGCGCTGGCCCGGGTGGGTCCGAGAACGCTGGCCATCGGCGGCGAAGAGGAAGTGGCGTCCCTGGCGCGAGTCCGCC
This sequence comes from Chthoniobacterales bacterium, assembly GCA_035941675.1. GTDB lineage: Bacteria > Verrucomicrobiota > Verrucomicrobiia > Chthoniobacterales > UBA10450 > AV80. The sequence goes on along the minus strand of DASZDT010000009.1, from coordinate 58,611 downwards.
TCGGCATCGATCCCGACCTCAAGATCACGGGCCCGCTCTTCGATGCGTTGCAGACCTTGAAGGACAGCAATGCGCTGCGCCTCGTCTCGACCGAGCCGGGCAAACTCGGCCGAATGTTCCTGCCTCTGTTTAACAATGAGCTGTTCGAAAACTGCGAGCTCGCCGGCATTTCCCTGACCCTCCAGAATCCGGTAAAAGCGCGGATGATCTTGAAAACAAAATCCGCCCAGGCAGCCGGCGACCTCGCGGCCCGGATTCGCAACGAACCGCAACGGATGCTCAAGCTGGCCGATTCCGAGCTGCTCTTTTTCGTGCAGCCGCCCGAAGTGGAAGTCCAGGGAACGTCCGTGCAACTGAAGTTCGACGTTCCCGAAAACAGCGCGCGCCTCGTTCTGCAACGCCTGGCCAAGATCACCCCGACGCCGACCGTCGCGGGGGATTGAAGTAAATTTCTCGCGTGACTTTCCGGAGACACTTCGGCGCCCTGCTCCTGTTGGCGGCGGTTTGTCTTCGCAGCGGCGCGTCGGCAAAGACGGAGGACGACAGCGAGTTCGTCGATATCAAACGCATTAATAAAACGATCATTGTCGATCTGCGTTATGCCGGTCCGAACAACGTGGCCCGCCAGCCGCTTTATCCAGCGGACACGCGGGCGCTGGTTCGCGCCGGGGTGGCGCGGCGGCTGGTGATCGCGCAGGATTACCTGCGGAAAAAGGGATTCGGCTTAAAAATCTGGGACGCTTACCGGCCGCAATCGAGCCAGGAAAAACTCTGGCAGGTCACCCATAACCACTCCTTTGTGGCGGATCCCAACGAAGGCCGCGGCTCGATGCACATCCGCGGCGCCGCGGTGGACGCGACGCTGGTCGACGCCGAGGGGCGCGACGTTCCGATGCCGACCGACTTTGACAGCTTTACCCCCGCGGCGCTTCTCGAATACAAAGGCAACAACGCGACGGTGCGGGGGAATTTGAAACTGCTGCAAAAGGCGATGGCCCACGGCGGCTTCTATGGTTTGCGAACGGAATGGTGGCACTTTTGCGCGCCGGACTGGAAACGTTTCCCGCCCGAGCCGGAACTGAAGCTGGTTTCGCGATGATGGAGAACCTCCTGCGCGAACTGCAACAGCCGGAATATCTCCACGTCCTGCTCAATCCCCTGCCGCTTTATGGGCTCGCCATCGCCCTGTTCGGTTTGATCGCGGCGACCTATTTGGCGAGCCGCGCCGGGCAGGTCACCGCGCTGGTTCTGGTGTTCGCGACGGCCATCTCGGCGTGGCCCGTCGTGTATCATGGCGACCGGGCCTACGACCGGGTGCTCACCCTGGCGGACGAGCCGGGCCAGGCCTGGCTCAAGGCGCACGTTCATCGCGCCGATCAGTTTATTTATCTCTATTACGCACTCGCCGCCCTGGCCGCCGCGGCAATTTTTGTCCCAAAGAAATGGCCGCGCACGGCAACGCCGCTTGTCATCGCCACGATGTTGCTCGCGATCGTGTCGTTAGGCGCGGGGAGTTACATCGCGCACGCCGGCGGCAAGATTCGGCACCGAGAATTTCGGAGCGCGCCGCCTCCGCAAACGTCACCGGAACCGCGATAAAATCCTGTGACGACCGAACTGGAGCGCGCCGAACGCGGCATCGAAGCCGAAAGCGCTTCGCTGAAAAAGCCGCTGGGGCTTTGGGACCTTGTCCTCACCCAGATTCTTTTCATCGTCGGCTCGAGCTGGGTCGGCACCGCCGCGAAACTCGGCCAGGGCCATCTCCTCGTCTGGCTGCTCGCGATCGTGCTCTTCTACATTCCGCAGGCCGCGGTCGTCATTTACCTGAGCCGGATCATGCCGCTCGAAGGGGGTATTTACCAATGGGCCAAACTCGCCTTCAACGAATTCGCCGGGTTTATGGTGGCGTGGAATTTGTGGCTGCTGTCCATCATGGTGATCGCGATGGGCGGCATGTTCGTGACGACGAACCTTTCCTACGCCATCGGCGACAGCGCCGCGTGGATGCCGAACAGCAAATGGTGCGTCTCGCTCATCAGCTGCGCGCTTGTCCTTGGTCTCGGCTCCATCGCCGTGCGCGGCCTGTCGTTAGGCAAATGGGTGCACAACGTCGGCGGTTTCGCGATGCTCGCGGTTTACGCGGCGCTCGTTGCCCTGCCGTTCGTCGCGCTCCTGCGCGGTGATCTCAAGGAATACCGTCCGCTCGTGCTCGCCCTGCCGACGGTCGGGTTCTTTTATTCCTTCAACATTTTCACCAAACTCAGTATCGGCGCGCTCAGTGGCTTCGAATACGTGGCCATCCTCGCCGGCGAAACGCGATCCCCCGCCCGCGACATCGGCCGCTCCGTCCTGATCGCCTCCCCGATCATTGCGCTCGCCTTTATTCTCGGCACCAGTTCGGTCAGCGCGTTCATCGGGAACAACCCAATCGATCTCATCGGCCCCGTGCCGCAGACATTGCGCCTGGGCTTGCGCTTTTTTCCCATCGCCAGCGCGATCGCCTCGAGCGCGATCGTGTTAATGACGGTGCGGACGATTGCTTCGACCAGCGTCCATGTCACCGGCAGCTCGCGTTTGCCGATGGTCGCGGGGTGGGACCGATTATTGCCCGCCTGGTTCTCGCGTCTCCACCCAAGATATAAGACCCCGATTAACTCTGTCATTTTCGTCGGCGCGCTAACGCTCACGATTGCCATCGCCAGTCAGATCGGCGCCGGAATTCAGGAAGCGTTTCAATTGGTCGACAATGCCTCGAACGTTTTTTACGGAATCGTCTACGCAATGCTCTTCGCCATTCCCCTCGCCGGCGCGCGCGCGATTCGTGGCCGCGCGAGTATTTGGCTGCGGATCATTGCGGGTTGCGGCTTCCTCGTCGCGCTGACGGCGATCGCCTTCACCGTCTATCCGATCATTGAGGTGCCGAGCAAATTGGTGTTCGGAGCGAAAATCATCGCGGTGACCGTTGCCGCAAACGCGATTGGGGCGGCGATCTTCGCGCTGCGTTCACGCACAGCTCGCCGCAACCCAGCGTAAATATTCCGGCAAGCCGTCCCTGATCGGGCACGAGATGATCTCGGGGACATCGTAAGGGTGGAGCGAGCGCAGTTTGCTTTCGAATTCGGCGTAGCGGCTTGCGGGTAATTTGAAGAGGCCGAGCGCTTCATCCGCGGATTCAATTTTTCCCTGCCAGCGATAAATCGAATGAATTTGCGGGAGCACGTTTCCGCAGGCGGCGAGTCGAAGCTCGACCAACTCGCGCGCGATTTTCCGCGCGATCCCGGCATCGGGAAAAGTGCAGAGCGCGACCAGGATTTCGCCTGTCATTGAATCAGGCGGGTTGAAGAACTTCGGCGCGGCAAATCCAACCGCCGCCCACGACGATATCGCCGTCATAGATCACGGCGGCCTGTCCCGGAGTAACCGCTTTTTGCGGTTCGTGGAGTTGGACCCGGGCCCGGCCGTTGTCGAGCATCGTGACGGTGGCGCGCGTTCCGGGATGGCTGTAACGGATCTTCACCGTCGCTTCGAAATTATCGCCCGCCTCGCCGATCCAATTCACCCGGTCGATCTCGAAATCGTCGGAGACCAGGTCTTCGGCGGCGCCGACAATGACGCGGTTCGTTTCCGGATCGAGATCGACCACGTAGCGAGGTTGGGCCGAACCGCCCGGCAAACCTTTTCGCTGGCCGATCGTGAACATCTCGATTCCCTTGTGTTCGCCGAGAAAATTTCCGGCCAGATCGTAGATGCCGCCGGGATGGAATTGGTCCTTCTCGAGATGCGACCGGAGAAACGCCTTGTAATCGTTCCCGGGAACGAAACAAATTTCCTGGCTGTCCACCTTATCGGCGACTTTCAGGCCTAACGAGCGGGCGATCTCGCGGATGGCCGGCTTCGCCATTCCGCCGAGCGGGGTGAGAGCACGGCGCAATTGCTCCTGGCGCAGACTGAACATGAAGTAGGATTGGTCCTTGCGCGGATCGACGCCCTTGCGCAGGACGGCGCGGTCGGCGTGATGCTCGATGATCGCGTAGTGGCCCGTCGCGATGTAGGAACAGCCGAGCGCCTCGGCCTTGTTCCAAAGATTGCCGAATTTCAATTTCTCGTTGCACATCACGCAGGGGTTCGGCGTCCGGCCCGCCTGGTATTCGCTGGAAAAATAATCGATCACGAGGCGCTCAAATTGGTTGGCCTCATCAACGACGTAATGGGGAAAGCCTAACGAATGGGCCACGCCGCGCGCGTCGGCCACGGCCTGGGGACCGCAGCATTTGTCTTCGGCGCGCGAGATGCAGTCCTGCGGCCAGACTTTCATCGTCACGCCGACGACATCGTAGCCTTGCTCGCGCAGGAGATAGCCGGCGACGCTGGAATCGACGCCACCGCTCATGCCGAGAAGGACACGCTTTTTCATGGATTAGGACTTATAGGTCATCTGGGACCTATTCGCGAACAGGGCGGCTCACGAACTCACTTCCCGCCAGCGTGAATCGCCACGGAAATTCCTGGGCGCGACTGATGCCGATGCGCGGATCGGCGACGACGCGGACCGCTTCGTCGCGCCGCAACAAGTAGTGGCGCGCCCCCTCGCAAATGCTCAGCTCGTGATGGCGATTCGTGATGTCCAGCGCCTGGGTCAGTTTGCCCGGACCGGAACAGAGCCGGCGGATATCGTCGAGCCCGCGCCGCTTTTTCATCAGGGCCAGGCCTCGGCGCGGTTCGAGGGCGCGAATCAGAATGAGCCCGTTCCGCTCGCCGCTTTTCACGAGGAGATTGAGCATCCAGTGGACGCCGTAATTGAAATAGATGTAAATCGCGCCGGGCTGATTGCGTTCCACGAAAGCCCGCGTGCTCGGCCGGGTGAACGTATGGCTGGCTTCATCTCCCAACGCCAAATAGGCCTCCGTTTCCACAATTATCCCGGAGCATTTTCCCCAGACCAGTTCGGTGCCGACGAGTTCGCGCGCGCAAACCAGCGGGTCGCGCTCGAAAAACGAACAGGGCAGGAACGGGACTCTCGCCACCTAAGGCTCGTAATAAACCGGCAGCGTGACGTTGCACTCGACCGGTTTCCCTTCGCGGAAGGCCGGGATGAACGTTGCCACCCGGAAATCTTCCGCCGCGGCGCGCCGGAATCCAACCAGCGGCGGATATTCGGAAACCACCTTTAGATCGAGCAACTTCCCGGTCGCGTCGATCTTCATCCCGAGTTCCACCAGACCCGTTAACTCGGAGGTGACGGTGTCGGCCGGGTAATGGAGGCCCTCGAATTTTGAGCCGCGGCCGACGAACGGCTGCGGGCCGATGAAGTCGCTCTCCTTCTTTAACTCTTCCGCTTCCTGGTTGGCAAAAATACGGAGCCGCGGCTTTCCATCGACAACCTTGAAAGTGACAGTGCCGAAGAAGAAAACGTTGACGGGTTCGTGGTCGTAAACCGCGGGGATGAAAACGGCCTCGTCGAGACAGCGCACCAGTTCGCGTTCGAGCTTAGTCGAGTCGGGCGACTGGCTGTAGGTCCAGGTATCCATGATCTCGCCGGTTTTGCTGACGGAACAACGGAAATAGAGCTGCCCGTCCTTCTGGCCGTCGCGAATCAAGCCCGCGGTGTCGATGCGATTGATCACCGACGTGGGACCGGTTCCCAGGAGAGCGGGACGATATTGCGGAAGCTGCGCCGGGGCCACGCTAGCCGACGGCGACGCGGCGGGGCGCACCGAAGGGGACGCCGCGGGTTTCGTGGCCGGCGACGCGGCCGGCTTCGAAGAGGCTGGGGTAGCCGCCGGTTTCGTCTGCACTTCAGCGGCAAAAAGAGTCTCGGCCGCGAGGAGTGCGGCGGTGAGGGCTAACCAAAATCTAAGCATAGAGTGCCTACGCAACGCAGTGCTCGCCCTTTCGCAAGACCAATGTTGCCCGCGCCGTTAAACAAGGAGCGGCGGTTTACAAACCGCCGACCGAAGGAGGGCGGTTTGGAAAGCGCCCCTCCTTGGCCCTATGGTCGAATGCCGCGCGGCGTCCCTATTTTTTGTGGCCCTTGTTCCCGTGCGGGTTGCCGTGGGCGGAGGGCTTGTGGACCGGACGCGGCCGGCTCACTGGCCGGTTCGACTGGATGCGCTCACGACTTACTTTTCGTTCCTCGGGCGCTGGCCTCGGTGTTTGTTGCTGGAGAGCGGTCGCCACGTTCGGGTTCTCCCGGGGCGTCTGCGCCGAGGAGGGCGTCCCGCTTTCGACCGGTATGTCGTTGTTCTGGCCTTTGGCCTGGGAATGCAACGTCGCCCCATAGCTGGATGAGGGCGGCAAATGATAAATGACCTGCGGCCGGGTACGCGCCGCCTTTTTGGCACCAGTCTCGGGCGGTTGGGCCACGACGGTGGCCGAAAGCACCGCACTACCCGTGCAAACGAGCAGAACCAATTTGGATTTGAAACCGCGGTTTTTCATAGCCCGCGCCAGAGGGGCTGGGTTCCGGAACGCGAGAAATCCTCCCTCTTAATTCGAAAGAAACGGGATAAATGCGTGTCTCCATTGCGAAAAGTCTTGTCAGGAGGGTGCCTGTCTCTCAAGAATCGTTTGCCCGCGAGACGTTTGTTCCCCCCTCAAAAGGAGGATCCCATGAAAAAGAAAAACGCTCTGAGTAAAATCGGCGGAAGTCTGCTCTTCACCCTGGCGCTGATCATTCTGACCTACCTGCTGTTGCCCAATGGAGATTCCGTGGGCGCCTCGCCCAGAATTCCACAAGCCGCGTCGACCACGAAGACGATGACCGCTTCCGTTCGCGCCGACCAGAAACGCGCGCGCATGGCCCTCGGGCAACTGCCGCTCTCGTTCGAGATGAACCGCGGCCAGTTTCCGGCCGAGGTGCAATTCGCTTCCCGCGGCGGCGACGCCAAGGCATTTTTCACGCAGAGCGAAACGGTGTTCGTGCTGAGAAAACCCGGCGCGCCGACGAATTCGAACGCGCCCGCCACCAAGCCCGCCAACCCGCGCGACCCAACCGAGCTCCAGCGTGAGCGGCAACAACGCGCAGCCGACCGCGCCGCCTCGAAAGCGGTCGTGCGGATGAGCCTGGTAGGCGCGAACCCCGCGCCGGCGGTGAACGGCGTTGATGCGTTGCCGGGAAAAATCAATTACTTCCGGGGAAGCGACCAGGGGAAATGGGTGACCGACGTGCCGACCTTCAAACGGGTGTCGTACTCAAAGGTCTATCCCGGAATCGATCTTGTTTACTACGGCAAGGGCTCCCAGCTGGAGTACGACCTGGTGATCGAGCCGGGCGCAAACCCCAATCAGATCGCGTTCAACTTCGACGGCGCGGAGCGGGTGGAAGTGGATGCGACCACTGGGTCGCTTGTCATCACCGCGGCGGGCGGCGCAAAAATGAGCCAGGGAAAACCGCTCATCTATCAGGAGTTCGATGGCGTCAGGCGAGCGGTCTCCGGCGGCTTCACCACGGACGGTAACCGGGCCGGATTCAGCGTGGGCGATTACGATCATTCGCGTCCGCTGGTGATCGATCCGCCAATCCAGACCTATTCGACGTATCTCGCCGGCGAAGCGGAAGACCGCGTCCACGACATTGCGGCGGATGCGGACGGCGACGCTTACGCGGTCGGCTGGACCTTTTCGGATCTCTTCCCGACGAAGAACGCCTATCAATCCGGGAACAGCTCCGACACGGAAGAAGCGTTCATCACGAAGTTCAATCCGGACGGAACCGCGCTTATCTGGTCCACTTATCTTGGCGGCGGCCTCGACTTCCAAGAGTACGCGGGCGACGGCGCCTACGGCGTAGCGCTCGACCCGGACCGCAATGTCTATGTGACGGGCTGGACCTTTTCCTTCGACTTCCCGACGCGCAACGCCATGCAGACCCACATTTCGGACGCCTTCGGCTTTGGAGACAGCTTCATCACCAAACTGAACGCCGCTGGCAATCAGCTCGTGTTTTCGACCTATTTCGGCGGACCCGGTGGGACCGATGTCGGACGCGGTATTGCGCTCGATAAGAACAACAACGTGTTCGTGACGGGTTATACGAGCTCGTACGCGTTTCCGACCACAAACCCGATCGACGCCGAGATCGACGCCCGGACGAAGCGCAACCGGACCGGCTCCGAACACTTCGACGCGTACCTGGCGAAGATCGATTCGTCAGGACAGTTCCGCGTTTATTCCACCTACATCGGTGGCTGGAACGACGATGTCGCAACGGGTGTAGCCGTCGACAAGGATGGCAATGCCTACATCACGGGCTGGACGCTTTCGACTTCTACTCCGCCGCCGAGCGCAACGGCCACGCCCACCGGTACTGGCACCCCGACCCCCACTCCCACACCGATCGGCACGGCGACATCCACCCCCACCCCGACGGCTACCGTAAGCCCGACGCCCACCGGCTTCTTCCCCACGACCACCGGCGCATTGCAGGCAGCGCCGGCCGGGAGTGGTGGAACGTGGGACGCGTTCGTTACCAAGGTAAGTGCGACTGGCAGCGAATATCTTTACTCGACGTTCCTGGGCGGCTCTGGGACGGATCTCGCCTGGGGCATCGCTCTCGGCACGGATCGGACCGCGTATATCACGGGTTACACGAACTCGGGGAATTTTCCGACCACGGCCAGCGGTTACCAGCAGCAGAACAACGGCGGCTTCGATGCTTTTCTGACCCGCCTTTCAGCCGATGGGTCGACCCTGGTTTACTCAACTTATATCGGCGGGAACAGTAACGAGGGCGATGCGGACTTCCCGCAAAGCGCGTCCTGTCCTGACTGCGCCGACCGGTACGACGGCGCCGCTGTCGCTGCCGACATTTTCGGCAACGCTTACATCACCGGCTGGACCGAATCGACCTTCGTGCCAAATCCGGATGCTCAGCCACAGGGCGTGACAGCGATTTTGGGAGATTTCCCAACTACGTCCGACGCCCTTCAGCCGAACCCGGGCAACAGTCCGGGAATTTCGGGGACCGATGCGCGGGACGCATTCCTCTCCATCTTCAACACGAACCCTTCGCCGTCGCCGAACCCGCAGGCTTCGCTGGTTTATTCAACGTTCCTCGGCGGCAGCCGCCAGGATGAAGGCGAGGCCATTACCCTCGATCCGAACGGCAGTCTCTTTGTCGCGGGCTGGACGCGATCCGACGGATGCACTTGTTCGCGGGGGCCGGCCCCTTCCGGTTTCGGCGGTGTCCCATTGGCGCCGGCGGCGAACAACGATTTCCCGACGACTCAAGGCGCCTTCCAGGAAGCGCCAAGCGTGGCGGATGACGGTTGGGTCATGGGGTTCGTCACCGGTGTGACCATCGGCCAGAACCAGGGCTACATGATCTTTGGGCAGGTCAAGGACCAGGACGGCAATCCGGTCCCCGGCGTTACCATCACCCTCACCACGCCTGACAACCAGACGTTCACGACGACGACGGACGCGCTTGGAAATTATTCCTTCAGCAACCTGGCGCCGTTCCCTGAAAATCCCTACACCGTCACTCCGTCAGGCCTCGGCCTCGAGTACACGCCGCCGAGCCGCCAGGTCATCATCACGAACAAGAACGAGCGGGCGGATTTCGTAGCGGCCTTCCCCGAGCCGACGCCTTCGCCGACACCGAGCCCAACTCCGACCGCGACGGCTACGGCCACGGCCACCGCGACGGCGACCGCAACAGCCACCGCTACGGCGACTGCGACGGTCACACCTACCGCCACAGCTACCGTTACGCCGACTGCTACCGCCACGGCTACCGTCACGCCTACGGCCACCGCGACCTCCACTCCCACTGCTACAGCCACGGCCACCGCGACCGCGACTGCCACGCCGACTCCGAGTTCGCAGGCGGTGAATCTCTCGACCCGCCTCCACGTGCTCACCGGCGATGAGGTCGGCATCGGCGGCTTCATCATCACCGGGTCCACGTCGAAGCATGTGATCATTCGCGGCATCGGCCCATCGCTGACGCGTTTCGGTATTCCGAATCCCTTGCCAGATCCTATTCTGGAATTGCACGGCCCGGCCGGATTCCAAACCATCATCAACAATGACTGGCGCGACACCCAGGAATCTCAGATCAAAGCCAGCGGCATCCCACCCACCAACAGCCTGGAGTCCGCGATCGACGTTACGTTGTCGCCCGGTTCCTACAGCGCGATCCTCCGAGGCAATGGCAATCAGGCGACCGGGATTGGCTTGATCGAAATTTACGATCTCGACCAAACCACCACCGCGAAACTCTCGAACATTAGTACGCGTGGATTCGTGGGGAGCACGCCGGGTGACAGCGTCATTGCGGGATTCATTCTCGGCAATGGAAACGGATCGGACCGGATCGTGATCCGCGGTCTGGGCCCAAGTCTGGCGGCAGCCGGCGTTCCCAACCCGTTGCAGAATCCGACACTCGAGCTGCACGACGGCGAAGGCGCGCTCCTGTTCACGAATAACGATTGGCAGGACAATCCGACCAACGCCGCCGACGTCGCCGCCGCTGGGCTGGCGCCAAAAGATACCCGGGAATCCGCTATCGCGGTGACGCTGCCACCCGGCGTTTACACCGCCATCCTGGCGGGGGACCTCAACACGACTGGTAACGGCCTTGTCGAAATTTACGATCGCGGCCCGTAATTGGCCGGTGCACCGAGGCGGTTGCTAGACGTCAGGCGAACTGCGCGATAAGTTCCGCGGCAGCACGATCCATCTCGCATGCCACAATTTTCCTATCGCGCCCGGAATTCCCAGGGTGGCCTCGTTGAAGGCGTCCTGGAATGCGCGGATCGCGCCGTCGCCATTCGCCAGATCGAGCAACTTCATTACATGCCGGTGCGCATCGAGCTCGTCGGCGCTACGCCGGCGCCCGCGGCGAAAAGCGGAAAGAATGGCGCGCCGCCCCCGCTTTCTGTCGCACCCGCCCCGGCGGCCGCTCCCGGCGCCGGACAAAAACTCAAGATCCCGCATAACCAATTGCTGATTTTCACCGAGCAGCTCGGCCATTTGCTCAAGGCCGGGATGACGCTCGATGAAGGGCTCTCGGTTCTGGAGAAACGGCTCAAGCAACCCCGCGTCCAGCAGATGACCCACTCGTTGCACCAGGCGCTCGTCGATGGCCGCAGCTTTTCGCAGGCGCTCCGGGATTTCCCCCGCGTATTCCCGCCGATCTACGTGAACCTGGTGGCAGCCGGCGAAGCCAGCGGCGCCCTGCCCGATATCCTGACGCGCCTCGTCGAACACCTGATGCAGGCGAAGAATTTGCGCGACCGCGTTCAGCAGGCGCTGATCTATCCCGCTTTCCTCGCCCTCGCCGGCCTCGCGCTCATCACCCTCTTCATCACCTTCATGGTGCCGCAACTGGTCGGGTTCATGTCGCAAAACGGCGGGGCGCTCCCGTTGCCCACCCGAATTCTTTTGGGCGTGAATACCGCGATCACCACTTACTGGTGGCTCGCGGCTGTCATCGTGATCGGCGCCGTCATCGCTTTTCGTGCCTTTGTTCGCACCGACGACGGCCGCATCGCCTGGGACCGCTTCCGCCTCATGGTGCCCGGCTACGGCCGCGTGATTCGTCACCGTTACTACGCCCAGTTTTCGCGAACCCTCGGCACCCTGATGGAAAACGGCGTGCCGCTTTTGCGCGCGATCGATCTGGTTTCGGAAATTGCCGGCAACCGTTACCTGGAAGTGAAAATGGCGGAGGTGCGCCGGGCCGTGATCGATGGCGCGACGCTCTCCACGGCGTTGACTTCCCAGCAACTTTTTCCGGATCTGCTGACCGACATGATGGCAGTCGGCGAGCAGACGGGGCATTTCGCGCAGACGATGCAAACGATCGCCGACGTCTACGAACGCGAACTGGATCGCACCGTGAAAACGATTTCGGCGCTCATTCCGCCGGTCATCATCGTGCTGATCGCGGTCGTCGTCGGCTTCGTGGTTTACAGCATCCTCTCCGCGGTCTTCGAGATGACGCATAGTTTGCAGGTTCGGCCGACCTGAGGTAATCTCGCGCGCAAATGCTTCCACGGGTTGCCGCGCTTTTCCTCCTTCTCGTCGCGGTCGCGTCCGCGCGCGGGCAGGAAGTTTTCACCAACACGCTTGGCCAAAAGGCGCCCAAACAGGGGGCGCGCGGCCCTAGGATCGTCGAGAGCGCGTGGCTCGATCTCCGCCAAATCCCGGCCGCCAACTCCAAACCGCAGACCACCCCGGAATGGGTCGAAGCGATCTCGATCGTGCCTGGTCAAAAAGCGCCCGGGCTTCCCCAAACCACCGTCTTTCGCCTTCGCCTCACCCACCCCAGCTCGGACGCGCAGGTCCTTTTTTTCCGGCTCTTTTTCGAGGATAACGCCGAACAGAAACCGCGGCTCACAGCGTGGGACGAATCCGGCACCGTCGTCATGCAATCGGCGCCGCTCGGCGCCGGCATTGGATTGCCGACTTCGGAAAGCGTCATGATTCCGATGCTCGGCGTCTCCACGATTGACATCGAAGTGCCGGGCGACGGCAAAACCGTCCGGGGCGCGTACCTGGATTGGATGGCGAACACAGAGGTGCTCCATCCCTCGAGCGCGGAACATCGCGATCTCATCCCGGAACCGTTTTCCGCGATCGCTCCGTTGCATTCCGCCGCCCAGGACACGGAACGCTTCGGCACCGTGACTGCGTCTCTCGCCGACGAAACCATCCGGATCGGCGCCAGCGTTTCGCAAGGCGCCTCGTTCCAGTTTGGCCTCGAATCGCAGCCGCTCATGGCGCTGCTCACGTTCGAAGTCGCCAGCCCCAACGTCGCCTCGCCGCCGGAGATTTTTGTGAATGGCGAAAACCTCGGACCCGTTTCGATTACGTTACCCGATCTCGCCGACCCGGCTTACCGCGGCCAGACCGCCTCCCTCCTGCGCGGGATGCGCTTCCAATATACCGGCTGGATCCGCGCCCAAAAACTGGTGCCGGCCAGTAACCTGAAGGTCGGGCCGAACGACCTCCTCATCATCAGCGGTGGCGGCACTGCCACCTCCGCCATTCGCGCCACCCAGATTCAATTGAAGTATCTCTGGGATAAATCAGATTACGAATTGCAGACCGACCGGTAGACCAGAATGAAAAAACGACAAAGCGCCTTCACCCTCCTCGAGATCATGCTGGTCATCAGCATCATCGTTATTCTGCTCGGGGTCGCCGTGAGCAAACTTGGGAACACGACCGGCGTGGCGAAGGGCGTGGCGGTGCGCGCGGACGTGCAGTCGATCGGGACGCAGCTGAAACTTTACGAAAGCATCAACGGTTTCCTTCCCACGACCGAGCAGGGCTTGCAGGCCCTGGTCTCCCAACCATCGACCGATCCGCGGCCCAGCCACTGGTATCAGCTCTTCAAGGAGGTCCCCAAAGATCCCTGGGGAAACAATTATATTTACCTTTCCCCCGGCCGCAGAAACCCGACTGGCTACGATCTCTACTCCGCCGGGCCGGATCGCAAAGCGGATACGGCCGACGACGACTGGGGCCAGTAGTTCGAGGCCTGGAACGCGTCCGGCCTAACGAGTGTTACAGCTCGACTTCCGGCGTCGGGGCCGCAGCGGTGGGCGCCGGGGCGACATTGGGATTTTTCGGGATCACGCCGCGAACGCGCGGGGGTGGCGTCGGCAGTTGCGGGATCGGCGCCGGCAGTTGCGGGATGGGCGCCGGGCGCTGCTGCTGCAAATTTACCGGAGGCGCCAGGGTAGTCGGTGGCGGCACGATGGGCTGCGCCTGGACCACCCCCTGCGGCTGTTGCGGGCCTGCCGTCTGTTTCAACAATGCTTCATTAAAACCGAGCGTCGCCGTCTGGCCATCCTTCGCGATGGTCACCTTGGTCCCACCAATTTTTTCCGACCATTCCACGCCCGTGATTGTGTAGCCGTCGTCGGGGTTACCGGTGGAAATGTATTTCTTGAAACTCTTGTCGGCGCTGGACGCAATCGTCACGAAATCGCCGTCCTTCGAGTGCGCGGCGTTGGCCACGTAAAGGTCCTTCGCGAAATTCGGCGTCGGGGCCGGGGCGGCCACGGCGGTTGCGATGGCGAACGGCGAGCGATCCATCATCGTTTGATAACGCGCCAGGGCGAAAGCTTTCGGAACGTCGTCGGCCAGGAGGATTCCGAGCGGCGAAATCATGAGGAGGGCGAGCGCGAGATTTTTCGTCTTCATCGGTGGAGGTCTGTTTCAGTTAGGACAATAACAGAGGCCAGTTTGTTTGAACATCGTCATTTCCCGGCGGGCGCAAACCAACGGGCGGCTTTCATCTTCCCCCGCATCATCGTGGGATCGCCCGGATCGATATTGAGAGTGATGCTTTCAAAGACGACGAAAGATTCGGGTTGCTGCACTTCGTAGAGAAAACGAATGAGCGGCGGCCACGGGCTCTTCACTTCGAAGGAGGCGAAGACGGCCTGGTGGTCGGGCGTCGCGTCGCTGGTGCCGATGGCGGGGTTCTCGACGAGCACGTTGTATTTGCCGGCGACCTGCTTGACCTGGTCGAGAAGGGTGGACGCTTCGCCCGGCCCTTTCAACGTCGGCTGATGCTGCTTCAGCCATTGCGCTCTCTTCTCCCAAAGGTCGCGTTCACGGATGAAAACGTCCTGGACCTTGCGCGTGTTCTGGCGCGCGGCCAGATCCGCCCGGGCCTGGTCGAGGGCGCCGAGGAGCTTGCTCCAAACCAGCCAGTTCAAGAGCAGGAAAACAATGGCGCCCACGATCGCGCTCAGGCGGCGTTCGCGCTGACTCAGCTGTCGATACCAGCTCGCGATCGTCATTTCGGTTTTCCCTCCAGCCGAAATTGGGCGTGCTCGTTCGGCAACAGGCGCGGCGCCCCAAGGTCGAACTGGAACGTCTGCAGGTCCGGATTTTTCTTCACCTTCTCCGCGAACTGGTAGGCGAGCGCGGCCGAGTTCGCTTCGCCGTCCACGGAAATCTGGCGGGCCGATTGATTGAACTGGGTGATGCGAACGTCGGCCGACGGCAGGCTTTCGAACAAATGGAGGAGCACTTCGATCGGGTAGTAGTGCGGATCGATCGCGGGCGCGAGGGCCTTCCAGCGCGCTTCCGTCGCCCGAACGAAGTCCGTCTTCGGCGCGTCGCGCGAGATCCGTTTGTCGAGCCGGCTGATCGAGAATTTCAGGCCGAACAAATAAAAGAGGCAGAGCAGGAAGAGCCCGGCGTAAGCGGCCGCGCCGATCAGCAGGCGCTTTCGCCATTCCTTTTGCCTAACGAGTTGGGAGCGCCGGTGGCGCCAGCTTTCGGGAAGGAGGTTGAGCTGCGATTCAGCCGGGGGCACTTCGACCGCGATCAGTTCGGCATTCGTCGCGAAGATCCCCTCCACCGTGTCGCGAAACTGGTAAAGACTTTCCGCGAGAAGAATTCGCGGAGCCGAAGTGTTTATTCCCTGGAGCTCGGCGCTCAAGGTCAATTGGGGCAGCTCGCGCTGGAGCTGCAGGGCGTCCGCGCCATCGAGGCTGTGGGTGAAACTGACTTTCCCCTGCTCGGCAATCGCACAAACGATCGATTCGTGCTCCGGGTAAATGAAAAGCGACGTGCCTTCGGGGCTGTGGGTCGCAGCGCGCTGGCCGGCATAGACCGTCACCTGGGTCGGGATCAGGCCGCGGCTGAGGAAAGGCGCTGCGAGCTCATTCAATTTCTCGTTGTGAACGGCAACGGCCGAGATCACGCTGCCTTCCTCCGTTTGCGAAATGACTTCGGAATCGGTCGTCATTTCCTCGGGCGAATACGGCATCGCTTTCTCGATCTGGATGCGGACCATCTCGCCGAACTCGCTCGCGTCCGTGGTCGGGAGCCGCATCCGTTGGGCGAGGACGAGGTCGACCGGCAGGGCGAGGACAAGGTCGTCCTCCGGTTGCAACAACCCGGCCGCCTCGTCCACCGTGCTCACCGCGCGCACTTCCCACGCACCGCTGTGGTCGGCAAAGCGCACCACGTCCCAGCCATTGGCCGCGGGGACTACGTAAACGCGTTTGGTTGCCGGCTCGATATCAAAGCTCCTTCCAAGTACCAGGGATTAACCGGATCGCGTTATCTTTTTTGAATACCACCAGACGCACTGTCTTCGTCACGTTGCCGGATTTGCCGACACTTATAATGCGCACCACCTGGGAGGTGTCGGTGATCAATTGCTGGAGCTGTGTAAACTGATCCGGCCTAAAGCCAAGCGCAATCTGCGCCTCGGCCAGGGTAAACGTCACGTCGTCCTCGGTCCCGTCGATGTGATCCGGCCCGCGGCGCAAGTCGAGGAATCGATCCGCCAGGCCTTCCGTCATGCCCGGGAGCGACAGGAGAACGTCGCGCGACGCCGAGTTGATGTCGATCTTCGGATCGATCGTGTGCAGCGTGAAGTCCGCGTCCCAATCCGGCCGCGACGTAAATTCCTCCCACCCGCGAATGCGCTTCACTTCGTCGAGAGTCTTGAGCGGGCCGTTGGCGGGTTTGTAGTCGCTGTCGTCTTCCGCGCCGTTGAGCCGGACCAGGTTATCCGGATCGACCCAATCGAGAAGAGTATCGATCATCCGGTCGCGTTCGTTCAGGTCGACGCCCTTAGTCTCGAGATATTTTCGGAGCAACTCCAGATACACCGGGTTCTCTCCCGCGAGCAGCCGATTCAAATTCAACCGGCCTCCCTCGCCCGTGATCACCGCCTTGTAACTTTGGTTCGGAGGAAAATTGCCGCGTAATACCGGCGAACCCGGCTTCACCGTGCTGGGCACCGCGAGCGCCACCTCAGCCCCGGAACACGCCATGGCTTCCGCTTCAAGGACGCGGTTCGCGCCGCTCGAAATGGTCAGGCGCGCGTCAATGTCGAGCGCCCACGAGATGACCATGGCGCTCAACAAAAATAGCGCCCAGAGCGCGAGCATGATGGCCGCCGCGCGCGCGCGTCTTCTGTTCGTTAGGCGAGCGAGTTGCATTACAGCGGAGTCCGGCCGAGCGCCACGACCGCGCGCCAGTCCGGCCGGTTTGGCCGCTGGATAAGCAGCTCGATCAGGCGTGGCAGCGTTCCTGTATCGGTCCAGCGTTCGACCCACGCGTTGAGACGGACGTCGAAATAGCGGATCCGCAGGCTCCCGACGTCGTCGATCAACGGCACCCAGGTTTCATTTTCATTCGCGCCCTCCGCGTCGGTGCGCGGTTTGCGATACCAGCCGAGCTGAAGCCGGTCGCTCCCTTGCTTCATGGGGCGCAAACGCATCCGGACGGTGAACTCTCCGCCGGCATAACGGGTGAGCAACCCCGGACCCGCGGCGCAGGCCCACGTGATCTCGTCGCGCGAACGGTCGTTGAATTTGTAGGTGTCCCCGACCAAAGCGCCCACCCCGGTCGGCAGGTCCTGCCATTGCGTGGTCAGGAGGTCGAGCAATCCGCTATAACGCGCCTCTTCCACGTTCTCGATCGCCGAAATCCGGAGCGCGATGATGTTGCTTTGGACGAAGCGAAAAATCGCCACCGCCATCAGGCCGAGGATCGCCGTCGCGAGGACGATCTCGAGCAGCGTGAACGCCGAACGGCGACGCGAGCCCTTATCCCTGGCGGAAAACATAGAATTGGATGCGGCGGGATTGGAGGGCGCCGGCGCGTTTCCATTGCGCGGTCAACGTCACCAGGTTGATCCCGTTTGTCTCCGTGTTCGCATCGATTTTCAGGGCCGCCGGCGAGGAACGCTGAACGACCAGGATTTCGCCGTATCCCGTCGCGACCTTCGTTTCTTTTTTTGCGTCCGGAGTGCCGGGCGTCGCCTGCACCTCCGCCATCCGGTCCGCGAGAATTTGCCGGATGCGATCTTCCTCGGCGTTGAGGCCGCTGGCGTTCATGCAATTTTGGACCGACCGGCCCAGCGCGATTACCCCCAGCGAAAAGATCGCGAGACCGATGAGCACTTCGTAAAGCGCGAACGCGCCTGTTCTATTTCGCCACATACGAAACCGTTTCCGACCGCGCGGTGAGCGCCGAATAATTCGCGGTCCAGCTGCCATCGCGGCCGTGAAATTTCACGATGGCCGGCTCGCAGTTTCCCGACGGCCAGAAAATCCACTGGGGCGGCACGTCGTCCATCAGGGCGGCCGGGAACGAAATGTTGAAGGACTCGTTCGGGCCCACCTTCATCCGCATGGCCGGTTCGGACTTCTCGCCTCTCGCCAACCCTTCGGGCCGCAACCCGATCTTTCCCTCATACCAAACGATCAGGTAGGAGCGCCGTTCCGCGATGCTGCGTTGCTGCGCTTCGCGCACGATCGCGTTGAAACCGTCGAGCGATTTGCGCAGCCGCTGATCGGCCAGGACCCCGCTCATGCTCGGCACCGCCAGCATCATCACGAGCACGAGGATTACGACCGCGATCGCTAGCTCTACCAGCGTAAACCCAGCCCGCCGATTGACCTGAAAAGGCATTCGCAAAAGTTACGCCCCCGGCGGCAAATCACAAGGCGGGGCAGCCAGACCCGGCGCAAGACTCCGCTAAAAAAAGGCAAGCCACCGGCAGCGGCCCCCACCCGGGTGTGGTAATTTCGCGGCGTGAAAGGAACCAGCGCGCCGGCGAGACTTACGGCGGAAACGCCGCTCGGCCCGTGTTCGACGCATTGTCGCACCGCCCGGGCCAGCGCCCAACGCCGGTCGGGAATCATCGCCGCTATTTTGTCGATCGCAGCCGCGGCCGTGGTCGGCGTCCTGATCTGGCAGGGCGTGACAGAGCAAGGCGCGCCCGATCCGCTCCGCCCGAACACCAGCCCGACGGTTGCCTTCCTCGATATCGGCGTTCTCGTTTTTCGCGAAGGCCTCGAGTGCATTCTCGTTCTGGCCGCGGTAACCGCCAGCATGACGGGAACGAAACAGGCCCATCGGCGGCCGGTCGCGCTCGGCGCAGGCATCGGTTTCGGGGCGACGCTGGTGACGTGGTTTATCGCCGTCGGCATCGTCGGTTCGCTCATGGACAGCGTGCCCGCGCTCGATCTCCAGGCGGCGACGGGATTGCTCGCCGTCATCGTGTTGCTCGTGATCATGAACTGGTTCTTCCACAAAATTTACTGGGGCGGCTGGATTCGCGCGCATAACCGGCGCCGCAAAACCCTGCTCGCGGCGAACCCGGCCCGGAAGAACGGGCAATCGCGGCTCTGGTGGGGATTGATCCTGCTCGGGTTCACTTCTCTTTATAGAGAGGGCTTCGAGGTGGTGCTTTTCCTCCAGAGCTACAACCTCCGGCTTGGCGGCGGCGTGGTGCTCAAAGGCGCGCTCCTCGGTCTGCTTCTCTCCGGGATGGTCGCGATGCTGACCTTCGTGCTCCAGCAGCGGCTGCCTTACCGGAAAATGTTGATCACGACCGGCGTTCTGCTCGGCATCGTCCTGCTCGTCATGGTGGGAGAACAAGCGCAGGAAATGCAGCTGGCCCACTGGATTTCGCGCACGGAAATTCCGTGGCTCGTCGACGCGCTGCCGGCCTGGCTGGGAATGTGGTTCGCCGTTTTCCCGACTTACGAAACGCTGATCGCGCAAGGGCTCGCGGCCGTTCTCGTGGTCGGCTCTTATTATGCGGCCCGGCACTTCGGCGCAGCGGCCCATCACGATATCGCGCCGGCCCCGGACGCCGCGATCGTCCGCGAGTTGGAGACTGTTCCGTAATCCGGAACCGCCCTTCGGGTCGATGAAAGCAATCGCGCTTATTTTGTCGTTGTTCCTGGCGTTGCCGGCCTTCGCCGGATCGCGCCGCTTCACTTATGTCTACGAAGTCACGACTTCGCCGCCGGGCGACGTGGAGGTGGAAAATTGGATCACCTGGCGGACCCATAAGCCGGGCGATCGCGGGTTCGACCAGGTCGATTTCCGGCACGAACTCGAATTCGGGATCACTGAAAATTTCCAGGCGGCCGTGTATCTCGCCGATTGGAACTATCACCACGGGCTCTCCACGGGCGAGCCCGGCTTCACCCTTAGCGGATCGGCTCTCGAGTTGATCTACAATTTCACCAACCCCGTCGCCGATCCGATTGGTCTCGCGGTCTACCAGGAATTCCAAACCGGCTACCGTCGCTTTGAATCGGAGTCGAAGCTGCTCGCGCAGAAAAACTTTGGGAAGTTCGTTGTCGCCTACAACGCCACCCTGGAAGCCGAGTGGGAAGGCGAAGGCCTGGAGGAACGGGAAGGAGAATTCCAGCAGTCGTTAGGCCTGAGCTACGAAATCAGTCCGCGACTCCTCTTCGGCGCGGAGTTCGTCCACGAAATCGCGTTTCCGGATTGGTCGGAAGCCGAGCCGGGGAAATTTTTCGCCGGCCCAAACATTTCCATTCGTCACCGGAACTGGTGGACGACTGTCACGGCGCTGGCGCAAATTACGCGGGCCGGCGACGAACCGGATTTGCAGGTCCGGACGATCTTCGGGTTCTCATTCTGAGATGAAGGCTTCCTTCGGCTCCCTTGCTTTGGCTTTCCTCGCGGCCGTTTCCGCCGGTTGCCAATCGAACCTCAAATCGGCGCCTCCCGTCACCGCGTCTTTCATTCGCGCCGGTCTTCGCGAACACGCGGACGGCCCCACTCTGGCCGAAGGCCGCAAGGTGTTCCTGAGCCGCTGTATCGCATGCCACGCCCTGCCGGAGATCAATCGTTACGAGCCCGCTCGAATCCCGAGGATTGTCGGTTGGATGTCCGGCCGCGCTCATCTTAGCGCCGGCCAAAAAGAGGCGCTGACCAAGTACCTGCTCACGGTCCGATCGCAGTAAGCCACGCCTGGAGTCGGATTTTCCTGATCGCGGCGGCGCAAACCCAACGAGGGCACGCTCCTAGCTATCTTTGCGCCCACGCATGGACCGCAAAACCGTTGACGCCTTGTTGACGGGGATGCTCGAAAGTGCCGACGGAGTTTCAGACCTTCTTTTCATCGTTGGAAAGCCCCCACTGGTCGAGGTCCACGGCCGCTTGAGCGATTTCCCAATCGATACACCCGAGACCGTTCTCACCCCGGCCCTGATCGAGCAGATCGCCGCTCATGTCATGAATGGAAGCGAACGGCTCCGCCTGGAATTTGCCAACACCGGTTCTTGCGATTGCAGCTACGCCATCGAAAACCTGGCCCGCTTCCGGGTGAACATTTTCAAGCAGAACGGCCGGCACGCCATCGTGATGCGCAAACTCCAGACGCATGTGCCGACACTCGACACCCTGGATTTGCCCCCGGTTTTTCGCGAGATCGTCAAGGAAAAGGACGGGATTATTCTTCTCACCGGCGGAACGGGCACGGGGAAGACCACCACGCTGGCGGCGATGATCAACGAGCTGAACGAGACCCAGGAAATTCATATCGTAACGCTCGAAGATCCGATCGAATTTTTCCACACCCACCGCAAAGCCGCGCTCAGCCAGCGCGAGCTGGGCAAAGATTTCCCGAACTTCGCCGATGGCCTGCGGGCCGCGTTGCGGCAGGCGCCGAAAGCGATCCTGGTGGGCGAGATTCGCGACCGCGAGACGCTCGAGATCGCGATGACGGCGTCGGAGACCGGCCACGTTGTGTTCAGCACCCTGCACACGAGCAACGCGGGGCAGACGATCAACCGCATTCTCGGCATGTTCTCTCGCGAGGAGGAACAGCAAGTCCGCCAGCGCCTGGCGGCGAGCTTGCGTTACGTCGTGAGCCAACGCCTCCTCGGCAAGATCGGCGGCGGCCGTCTGCTCGTCACGGAAATCATGGGCAGCAGTCTGCGAACGCGCGAGACGATCGTCTACGGGGAATCGGAAAACAAAACGTTCGCCGAAATCATCGAGGCCGGTTCGAGCCTCGGCTGGCAGACGTTCGATCAATCGATCGTGGCCGCGTTCAAGGCCGGGATCATTTCGGAGGAAACCGCTCTGGTTTCGTGTACGAACAAAGGCAAGATGCGCCGCGAACTCGACCTGCTCCAGAAGCAGCGCGGCGCGAGCAACGAACAGGCGCCGTCCGGGCTGAAACTCCACATCCCCGAGCCGATCCGGATCATCGAGGAACCGGCCGCCGGTCCCGCTTAACATTCCGATTGAGCGCGGGCTGCGCCTCGCTCAATCTACGGAATGTCGCTTCGCGTTTCGCTCGTCCTTTTCCTCTTTCTCTGCGGCTCCATCGCTCGCGCCGCCGATCCGTCACCAACTCCGCCCCCGGCTGGCGCGATCGACGAAAAACTTTTCCGCGGGATGCAATGGCGACAGGTCGGCCCGTTCCGCGGCGGCCGCGCCCTGGCCGTCGAAGGAGTCCCGAACGAGCCCGGCGTTTTCTATTTCGGCGCGGTCGCCGGCGGCGTCTGGAAAACGACGGACGGCGGCGCGAACTGGGCCCCGCTCTCCGACAAGGAGGCGATTTCTTCCGTCGGCGCGATTGCGGTCGCGCCGTCGGACCACAACATCGTTTATGTCGGGACCGGTGAGGCCGCGGTCCGCGGCAACATCTCCTACGGCAACGGCGTTTACCGATCGGTCGACGCCGGGAAGACGTGGAAGAACGTCGGGCTCAAAGACACGCGCCACATCGGCGCGTTAATCGTCGATCCGAAAAATCCGGATATCGTGCTCGTCGCCGCGCTCGGTCACATCTTCGGACCGAACCAGGAACGCGGAATTTTTCGGACAACTGACGGCGGCAGGACCTGGACGAAAGTCCTGGGGAAGGACCAGGACACCGGCGGCATCGACGTTGTTTTCGATCCGCAAAACTCGAACGTGGTTTACGCCGCGCTTTGGCAGGCCCGCCGGCAGCCGTGGTATTTTTCGAGCGGTGGACCCGGCAGCGGCCTCTACCGTTCCCAGGACGGCGGCGCGACCTGGAAACGCCTGGAAGGAAATGGATTGCCCGACGGAATTCTCGGTCGCATCGGCGTGACCGTCTCCGGCGCGGATTCCAATCGCGTCTACGCGATCATCGAGGCGAAAGAAGGTGGACTGTTCCGCTCCGACGACGGCGGCGAAAAATGGACGCGGGTGAACGAGGACGGCCGCTTCCGGCAGCGGGCCTGGTATTTCAGCAAAGTCTACGCGGACCCGAAAGCAGCGGACACGGTTTACATTCTAAACACCGGGCTGTTTCGATCCGTCGATGGGGGCAAGTCGTTCAACCTGCTGCCTGCGCGCCACGGCGATCACCACGGTCTTTGGATCGATCCCCTGAATCCGCAGCGGCTCGCGAACGCGAACGACGGCGGCGCGGCTATCTCGACGGATGGCGGGAAGACCTGGACTACGCAACAGAACCAGCCGACCGCGCAGTTCTATCACGTGGCCGTCGACAACGCGTTTCCCTACCACATCTATGGCGCGCAGCAGGACAACTCCAACGTCGGCATCGCGAGCCGGACCGATTCGGGTGTGATCACCGCGCAGGATTGGTTTCAGGCCGGCGGCGGCGAATGCGGCTTCGTCCTTCCCGATCCGCGGGACTGGCACATCATCTATTCGAACAACGAAGGTTACCTGACCTACTACGACAAGAACAAGGAACACGCTCACGACGCCAGCGTGCTGCCGCTCGATAATTCCGGGCATGGCGCGGTCGATCTGGCCCATCGTTTCCAATGGATTTCGCCCCTCCTGATTTCGCCTCACAACCCGGACGTGATCTACACCGGCGGCGAAAGCGTTTTCAAAACGGGCGACCAGGGAAAAACCTGGACGCAGATCAGCGCGGACCTGACTCGCAACGACAAAAGCAAGCAGCAGCCGAGCGGCGGTCCCCTCACCCTCGACATCACGTCGGTCGAGTATTACGACACGGTTTTCGCGCTGGCCGAATCGCCGAAGAAACAGGGGACGATCTGGGCCGGAACGGACGATGGTCTTGTTCACCTAACGACTGACGAAGGCGGCCATTGGGCGAACGTTTCGCCAAAAGGAATCCCGGACTGGAGCACAGTGAGCCTGATCGATCCGTCGCCCCACGACGCGGCCGTTGCCTACGTGGTGTTCGACCGGCACAAGCTCGATGACTTCAAGCCTTACATTTTCAAGACGGCTGATTCGGGGAAAACCTGGACGGCCATTACGACGGGAATCCCGGAGGGCGCTTACGTGCACGCCGTTCGCGAAGATCCGAAGAAGCGCGGGCTTCTCTACGCCGGGACCGAGACCGGCATGTATGTCTCGTTTGATGACGGCGCGCATTGGCAGCCGCTCCAGTTAAATCTTCCCGTTACACCCATTCACGACCTGGTGGTGAAAGATGACGACCTGGTCGTCGCCACGCACGGCCGCTCGTTCTGGGTGCTCGACGACATCACGCCGTTGCGCCAGGTGACGGCGCAGTCCGCCCAAATGGACGCGCTGCTTTATCAGCCGCAGACCGCGCCGCGTTTGCATTACCCGACTGAAATCGACAAACGCCAACCGGCCGGTGACAACCCGCCCGCCGGCGCGATCATCGATTATTATTTGAAGACGGCGGCGAAAGACGAAGTGACCCTCGACATCGTCGACGCGCAGGGGAAGGTCGTCCGCCATCTCTCCAGCAAGGAGAAAAAGAAAAACGATCAGCCGCCGGAATGGCCGGACCAGATCGAAACGCCGCGGATCATTCCCGCTGCCGAAGGGATGAATCGTTTTGCGTGGGACCTGCACTACGACGACCCGATCGAGACGCCCGGCGCGTTTTACTACGGCGAAGGCCCGCGCGGTCCGCTGGCTTTGCCGGGCGAGTATCAGGTGAAGATGACCGCCGGTGCGAAAACGCAGACGGTTCCGCTCCATCTCGTGATCGATCCGCGAATCAAGGACGCGGAGCCGGTGATCTCAAAGCAGTTCGAATTGGCCTCGAAAGTGGCGGAGCGAATCGGCGAGCTCCACCAGGCGATCAATGAGATTCGCAACGTGAAAACGCAGATCCAGGGATTGCACAAGCGTTTCGGGGAGGACGAGCGTTTGAAAGCCGCGCTCGCCGCCGCCGACGATCTGCAAAAGAAAATGGTCGCGGTCGAAGAGCAGCTCATCCAGGTGAACATGAAAGGTTCGGAGGGCAACCTCGCATTCCCGAACATGCTCAACGAAGCGTTCTACTCTTTCAGCCGGACGATCGAATACGCCGACTACGGCCCGACTCAGCCGCAGACGGAAGTGTTCAAGCAGCTCGATACCCGACTGGACGAGCAGTTGAAAAAATGGACCCAGCTCAAGACCGAGGAAGTGCCGAAGATCGCCGCCCTCATCCGGCAGGTCGAGCTGCCGGCAATCTCCGTGGGTGAGAAACCGTGATGCCGGTTATGTCTTGTCGACGCTGTATTTCCCGGGACCGACGAAAAGAATCCCGGCCAGGACGAAGCACATCTCGATCGACGGCAGCGCCGTCCGAAAACCGCTGCCATGTTTTACCCCGATGGCATGGCCGATCGCCAAAATGAGCAGAAGTAAAATGCCCGGCCGAAAGAACAGTCCGAAGATCACGAGCACCGCGCCGACGCAGCCGAGCAGCGCGGCCAGAAATCCAAAGAGTTGCGCATGCGAATGAATCCCGAGATTGCGGGCACCGGCGCCGAAGTGCGCCCAGGCCGACGGACCGCCCAGTAAGATAGGAGCCGTGTAGACTATGAAGAGGACGCCAATGCTGACCCGCAGTAACAGCAGCCCGAAATCCGCGTACTTCGCCAGGAAAGCCATTCGCATCGCGCGAAGTTGAACAGGCGCGCCTGCAAATGCAACCCAACATTACCAAGGCAGTGCTGCTCGCCGCGGGACGCGGAACGCGGATGAAAAATCTCACCGAAGCGTTGCCCAAACCGATGCTGGAAGTGCGCGGCAAGCCCGTGCTGCAGCACATCGTCGAGGGATTGCGCGACAACGGCCTAACGAATCTCCTGATCGTGGTCGGCTGGCGCGCGGACGTGGTCAAAGATT
The DNA here is from genome assembly GCA_035941675.1 of Chthoniobacterales bacterium. GTDB lineage: Bacteria > Verrucomicrobiota > Verrucomicrobiia > Chthoniobacterales > UBA10450 > AV80. The sequence goes on along the minus strand of DASZDT010000009.1, from coordinate 32,772 downwards.
TTTTCGGGGACGGCTCGCAGTTCGGCGTGCAGATCGAATACGAAACCCAGACGGTCCAGGACGGCACCGGCCGGGTGGTGGCGCTCGCGCGTCAGTTCGTGGGCGACGATCCCTTTCTGCTGAGCTACGGCGACATTCTGATCGGTGCGGAGAACTATGGCCGGATCAGCGATGCGCTGCGCGAGGCGCACGCTGTTATCAGCGTGAAACGCAGCGACGACGTCAGCCAGGGCGGCGCGGTTTTCCTGAACGACAACTTCGAACTGACCGACCTTCGGGAGAAACCGAAGCCCGGGGAGCCAACCAGTCCATGGTATAACGCCGGGGTCTATGCGTTTCGGCCCAGCATTTTCGATTACATCGCGAAACTGGAACCGTCGCCGCGCGGCGAATACGAACTAACCGATGCGATCCGAAATCTGGCTCTCGCCGGGAAGAAAGTGCAGGGCTACGAGATCGCCGGAGACTGGGCCGATGTTCGCGACCCGGAGATCCTCGCCAGCCTGAACGACTTGTAGCGACGCCGCTCTGTCGGCGTCTTCCGCGCTGCTGCGACCCAACCGTCCGCACGGCGACAGAGCGTCGTCGCTACAACCTGAAAACGTTCACGGCGTTTCTTCGGCCGGCGTTTCTTCGCCGATCTCTTCGTCGAGTTCTCGCTGCCGTTTCGGAGGCAGAAATGGCCGAATGACTCCATAAAGCAGGTAGGCCAGAAAAATAATCGCGGCCATCCATTGGTAGAACAAGACCGTCACCGCGATCAGGGCGATGATCACGATGAATCGCGTCGCGCTCTGGGTTGTCCGCCAGTTCACCGCCTTGAAGCTCGGATACTTCAACTTGCTGAACATCATGATGGAAAGGAACAGCATCAGAAACGGCAGGACATATTTCCAACGGCCGAGCGAGCGCTGGCCTTCGTCGAGCCAGAGCAGAAACAACGTGATCGACGCGATGACGCCGGCCGCGGCCGTGATCGGGAAACCGGTGAAGTTTTTGTCGGGCCCGGAGTCGTTGCCGGCGGCGGCCACGCAGTTGAAGCGCGCCAGTCTCAGAGTCCCGCACGCCAGGTAAACAAACGCGATCATCCAGCCGAGGTTTTGGAATTCGCCGAGGACGATCTGGTAAACCAGAAGCGCTGGCGCCATTCCAAACGAGACGACGTCCGCGAGCGAATCGAATTCGCGGCCGAACGGGCTGTCGTGCCCGCCAAGCCGGGCGAGCCGGCCATCCAGCAAATCGAAGATGCAGGCGGCAAGGATGAACCAGATCGCGTCGTGGAATTTCACGGCCGCGAGTTTGAAGTCGGGGTCCTGCGCGCCGTCGTAGATGCAAAGCACCGCGGCGAATCCGCAGAAAAGGTTGCCGGCCGTCATCAGGTTCGGCAGCAGGTAAATCCTGGGATTCGGCGTGCTCATGTTCTAGCGAAGCCGGGCGATCACGCTGGTGCCACCGGTCACGCGCTCGCCCACTTTCACCAATACCTCGGCATCGAGCGGCAAGTATACTTCCGTTCGCGAGCCAAAGCGAATCATCCCAAAGTGCTCCCCCTTCTTCAGTTCGTCGCCGACCTCGGACCAGCCCACGATCCGGCGCGCGATCATGCCGGTTAATTGCCGCACGACAAAGATCCCGCGGGAATTTTCAAACGCCCAGGTCATCGCGCGATTCTTCGTAGTGCAATCCGCGTGGCGAGCATCGAGGCAAAGACCGGCGTGCGCTTGTTTGTAAATGATCCTGCCTTCGACCGGCGCGCGGTTGGTATGGACATCGAAGACGGAAAGGAAAATTCCCACGCGTCGCTGCCGCGCGTGCACGACTTCGGGTTCGTCGATCTCGACAATATCAGCCACGACTCCATCCGCGGCCGCGAGGACGGCGTCCGGGTCCGCGGGCGCGATCCGCTCCGGGTCGCGGAAGAACCAAAAAACGTAAACCGTCAGAAGGACGACGAGCACCAGGAGCCACGGAAAAAAGAGCGCGCTCGCGACCGCCAGCACGGCGAGAACGGCGAAGATCCAGCGTGCTTCGTACAGGGTTTGAGATCGCATGCGTGACGGGCATTTTCGGGGTCGCCCGCCGCATGGTCAAGCACGTGGAATCGGCGGCGCTCAGCGCCATGCCCGGACAACGCGCTTTTCCACAAAATGCTGTGCTCGGCCCGGGGCCCAACCCCCATTTGTAGCGCAAAATAAGGCCCGAAAACAGCAAACTATCGGTTGTTGGCACCCCGTTTTTCGCCTATCTTTTCAGCCGTATATGCCAGCCACTGCTTTGCGCGTTATGGACGATGAAAACTCGGAGAATCAGAAACGACAAACCGACGCGACAGGCATCAGCCAAACCCAGAAATACGACGCCGCCCAGATCGATAAATTAGAGGGGCTCGAGGCCGTCCGAAAGCGGCCCGGCATGTATATCGGCGACCCCGACGAGCGCGGGTTGCACCACATGGTTTTCGAGGTGCTCGACAATTCGATCGATGAGCATCTGGCCGGTTACTGCACGAGAATTGACGTCACGATTCACGTCGACGGCTCCGTTTCGGTGAAGGACAACGGCCGCGGGATTCCCGTCGACATGCATCCGAAATGGAAGATGCCGGCGGTCGAATTGGTCCTGACGAATCTGCACGCCGGCGGAAAATTCGGGCAGGGCGCCTACAAGTATTCCGGCGGTCTGCACGGCGTCGGCGCGAAATGCGTCAACGCGCTTTCCGACTGGTTCAAAGTCGAAGTCTCGCGCGAAGGCAAAGTGCACCACATGGCGTTCGAGCGCGGCAAGACGACGCAGAAGCTCGAAGTCATTGGCGAGCTCAAAAACAAAAAGCACACCGGGACGCTCATCACGTTTTTCCCTGACCCGACAATTTTTACCATCACGACCGAGTTCAAGTTTGAGCGGCTCGCCAGCCGGTTGCGGGAGCTGGCGTTCCTGAATCCGGGACTCGAGATCACGCTCGTCGACGAACGAACCGAGTCGTCGAAAAAGGAATTGTTCCTCTACAAAAAGGGCATCGAAGAATTCGTCCGCGAACTGGGCGAGAACAAGCAGGTCATTCACCCCAAGCCGGTCGTGCTTTCGCGGCAACGTGACGAGGTGTTCGTCGACGTCGTTCTCCAATACAACGACAGCTACAACGACCAGATCCTTTGCTTCGCCAATTCGATTCCGAACCCGGACGGCGGAACGCATCTGACGGGATTCCGGAGCGCGTTAACCAAAGCCGTCAACCAGTATGCGAAGACGAACGGCCTGACGAAGGACAAGGACCCGGCGATCTCCGGCGACGATGTGCGGGAAGGGTTGACCTGCGTGCTCAGCATCAAGCTGCCGAATCCGCGCTTCGAATCGCAGACCAAGGTGAAGCTCGTGAACACGGAGATCGACGGCATCGTGAACTCGATTGTTTACGAAGGGCTGATGACGTTCTTCGATCAGACTCCGCCGGTCGCGAAGCGAATCTTCGACAAGGTGCTGACCGCGGCGCGCGCGCGTGAAGCGGCGCGGAAGGCGCGCGAGACAATCCGCAAAGGCGCTCTCACCGGCGGCGGGCTGCCCGGCAAACTCGCAGACTGTTCCGAGCGCGATCCAGATTTGACCGAGCTTTACATCGTCGAGGGCGATTCGGCCGGCGGTTCCGCGAAGCAAGGGCGCGACCGGCGTTACCAGGCGATCCTCCCGATCCGCGGCAAGCTGATCAACGTCGAGAAAGCGCGCATCGATCAGTTCCTCAAGAACACCGAGATCCAATCGATGATCACAGCCATCGGCACCGGGATCGGGAAGCCGAAGGAAGAAATCGAGGGAATGCCGAAGAGCAAAGACGAAACGAGCTTCGACATCTCGAAGCTGCGCTACGGCCGGATCATCATCATGACCGATGCCGACGTCGACGGCTCCCACATCCGGACGCTGTTGCTGACGTTTTTCTATCGGCAGATGACCGAGCTGGTGCGGGCGGGAAAAATTTATATCGCCCAGCCGCCGCTCTATCAGATCAAACGAAAGAAGCGCGAGGAATACGTCGACGACGACGTTCAGCTAAACAAGATCCTGATCACCCTCGGCGCCGAGGACGTCCGCTTAAAGAACCTGGCGGACGACAAGGAGCTTTCGGCCGCGCAGTTGAAAGACATCCTCGAATCGCTGGAGCGCCTGGCGAAGCTCAGCGAATCCATCCGCCGGCATGGCGGTGATTTCGAAACGTTTCTGGGCGAGCGCGCGAAGAAGACCGGGAAACTTCCCAGTTATCTCGTGAAGGTGCGCGACGGCAACGAAGAGAACGTCTTCTATTTCCACGACGAAAAAGAAGTCCGAAACTTCCACCAGGAAAACCCCGACCTGAACCTGTTCGAGGACGAGACGCAGCAGGAGCTGCTGCCGTTGGCGGGACCGGCGGTCGCGAAAACAAACGGCGCCAACCGACGCCGCGGCAAGCTCGTCGAGCTGCACGAATCGACGACGATCCAGAAGATCATGGGTGAGCTGGCCCGGAAAGGTTTGCAGGTCGATCACTACGCCGCGGCGGATCGCCCGATCTTCGAGTTGATCGAAGGCGAAGGCGACAAGGCCACCGTTCATCCGCTGTTCTCGATCCCCGAGATTCACCAAAAGATCGTCGAGATCGGCCGGCGCGGGGTTCAGATCAAACGCTTCAAAGGCTTGGGCGAAATGAACGCCAAGGAATTGTTCAACACCACGATGGACCCGGAGAAACGGAAGCTGCTCAAGGTCGATCTCAACGACGACAACGCCGTCGACGCCGACAAAATGTTCACCATTCTCATGGGCGACGTGGTGGAACCCCGCCGGCAGTTCATCGAGGACAACGCACTAAACGTCCGGAACCTGGACGTTTAGAATGACGAAACTCGAATGACGAATGTCGAAGGAGATCTAACGACCATGTCTTCCAGCGTTTCGTCATTCGTCATTCGTCATTCGTCATTTTAATCCCGTGTATAACCCGAACGAAAAAATAGAGCCGATCAACGTAGCCGAGGAAGTATCGAGGTCGTTCCTCGACTACTCCATGTCGGTCATCATCTCGCGGGCGTTGCCGGACGCGCGAGACGGGCTGAAGCCATCGCAGCGCCGCATCCTGTATGCGATGCACGATTTATCGCTCTTCCCGAACCGGCAGCACCGGAAGTGCGCCAAGATTTGCGGTGACACGAGCGGTAACTATCACCCGCACGGCGAAGCGGTGATCTACCCCACCCTCGTCCACATGGCGCAGGCCTGGGCGATGCGCGAGACGCTCGTCGACGGCCAGGGCAACTTCGGGTCGGTCGAAGGCGATCCGCCGGCCGCCATGCGTTACACCGAGGCGCGCATGACGCATCTCGGCGCGGCGCTCATGACCGACATGGACAAGGAGACGGTCGATTTCGTCCCGAACTACGACGAGACCCGGACCGAGCCCACCGTTTTCCCCGCGGCGTTCCCGAATCTCCTCGTCAATGGCGGAACGGGCATCGCGGTCGGCATGGCGACGAACATGCCGCCGCACAATCTCGGCGAAGTGATCGACGGCATCTGCGCCCAGATCGATGACCCCGAGATCACGATCGAAGATTTGCGCAAACACGTGAAGGGCCCGGATTTTCCGACGGGCTGCGCGATCCTCGGCCTCTCCGGCATCAAGCAATATCTGGAGACGGGCCGCGGGAGCATGAAAGTCCGGGGCAAGGCGGGCGTCGAGGAGCTCAAGGGAAATCGCGAACAGATCGTGATCACGGAAATTCCTTACAACGTGAATCGCGCCACGCTGGTTGAGCGCATCGCCGCGCTGGTGAACGACAAGATCCTCACCGACATCACGGCGATCCGCGACGAATCGGACGAAAACACCCGGGTCGTCATCGAACTGAAACGGGACGCGAACCCGAAGATCGTCATCAACAACCTTTACAAGCACACCGCGATGGAAAGCTCGTTCGCGGTCAACATGCTCGCGATCGACCATGGACGGCCGAAGCTGCTTTCGCTCAAGGCGGCGAACCAGGCTTACATCGATCATCGGCGCGACGTCGTGCTGCGCCGGACGCGCTTCGAACTGCGCAAGGCGGAGGAGCGCGCCGAGACCCTCGAAGGTTACCTGATCGCGCTGGCGAACCTGGACGAGTTCATCCGGATCATCCGCGGATCGGCGAACCGGGACGAGGCCCGGGTCAAATTGCTCGCCTTCGAATTCACCCGCAAGCAGGTCGAGAAGATCGGCATCCTCATCCGCAACGAAGCGCGGCTGGTCGACGGCCGTTACGCCTTTAGCGAACACCAGGCGAACCAAATCCTCGAGTTGCGACTCTACCAGCTCACCGGGCTCGAGCGCGAAAAGATCACGAAGGAATACGGCGAGCTGGTCGAGACGATCCAGGATTTGCGCGACATCCTCGCGAAAGAATCGCGCGTCTTCCAGATCATCAAGAAAGAGCTGCGCGACATTCGCGACAAGCATGCTTCCCCGCGGTTGACCCAGCTCGTCCCGGACGAGGGCGAGATCAACATGGAGGACCTGATTGCGAACGAGGGTTGCATCATCAGCATCACCCACGGCGGGTTCATCAAGCGGACGGCGATCAGTGCCTTCCGCGCGCAACGGCGCGGCGGCAAGGGCGTGATCGGGATGACCACCCGCGAAGGCGCCACCGAGGAGGAGGAAGGCGACTTCATCGAACACCTTTTCACGGCGACCACCCACGATTACCTGATGTTCTTCACCGAATCTGGGCGCGCTTACGTCGAGAAAGTTTACGAGATCCCGGAGATGGGGCGCGCGGCGAAAGGGCGTTCCATCGCCAACCTGCTCGAACTTCGCGCCGACGAAAAAATCGCGGCGACGATCCGGATCCAATCCAAGAAATCGGGGACAGGCGCTGCCCAGACGGACGAGACCTGGGACGAAAAACTGCACATCGTTTTCGCCACCCGCTCGGGCATCGTGAAGAAATCCAACCTGTCGGATTACAGCAATGTCCGGAAAGGCGGCATCATCGCGATCCAGATCGAGAAGGACGATTGCCTGATCGACGCAAAATTAACGAGCGGCGACAATGAGATCGTGCTCATCACCAAGGAAGGTATGAGTCTCCGCTTCCACGAGGAGCAATTGCGCGATCAGGGGCGCAACACCGTGGGCGTCTGGGGGATTCGGCCGGAAAAAGGCGACTGGGTCGTCGGCAGCGCGATCGTTAACCCGAACGCGATGCTGCTTGTCGCCGGCGAAAACGGCATCGGCAAACGCACGACATTTGAAGATTACCGCAAACAAAAACGCGGCGGAAAAGGCATCATCACGATGAAGACCGGCGAAAAGACCGGCAACGTTGTGGGGGCGCTTAGCGTGACGGAAAGTGACGAGCTGATGCTGATCACCACGAAAGGCCAGATGGTGCGCACCCGCGTGCGCGAGATTCGCGCGGTGGGGCGAAACACGATGGGCGTTAAACTGATGGACCTGCGCGGAGCGGAGAAGCTGCAGGCGATCGCGCCGGTCGTGAGCCAGGAAAGCGCGGAAGTCGAAGCCGAATCGGCGCCGGCGCCGGCGTCGTAAAAGAAAAAGGACTCGCCGAAGCGAGTCCCTTTCCAAGTTCAAACCGCGAACGGCCGCTAGTAGCGAGTCGTTGTCTGCTCCACCGTAGTACTCGGGACGGTGCTCTTCTTAACCGTTGAGGTCGTAGTGGTGGTCGTCGCTGGCGCCACCGGCTTTTCGACCACGGTGGTGCACGACGTTAACAGAATGGCCACTGCGAAGAGCGGCATGAGAATGATAAGTTTTTTCATAATTGGAATTGGTTTCTCTTCACAGACACTTCGGCGCAGATGCCTCAACCAGACGTGTTTCGGCTGCAGATTTTCGAAATTAATTTTCGGCTCAGTCCTCGATCCGCGACCGCAATTTCTTCGTGCGCGACCGCTGCCGTTTCGATTCCAGGATCCGCTCCTTTAACGCGCGGGGCCGGGGCCTGCGCTGGCGCCGCTTTTTTTCGCGACGCGAAATTTCGGCGGCCCGCGCCGCGTGGCGACGTTGCTCGAGCGCGGCGGCGAGACGTTCGCGGGCCAGCTTGCGATTGAGCGCCTGGGACCGCGAGTCCTGGACGGTCACGGTCACGCCGGTCGGCAAATGGCGCAGCGTGACGGCGGTGGAAACTTTGTTGACGTTCTGTCCGCCCGGACCGCCCGAGCGAGCGAACGTTTCCTCGAGGTCGGATTCGCGAAGCACGAAATCTAAAGCGGCGGAATGTTCTCGCGCCCGTGCCGGAAAACGCGCGCCATCCAGACGAGCTCGTTCAGGAATTTCGCCACCCGACCGACGTATTTTTCGTCCTTCAACGCTCCCTGTTCATCGAAGGCGCCGCGGACCCGGCTGAAATTGACGTCGGTAAACGTCACGGCCAATCCCAGCTCGCGCACCACCGGCACCAGCTGCTCGATGACGCGCGATCCGCCGAACGGGCCGGCCGACACGCCGACGAGCCCGACCACCTTGTGAATGTATTCTTCCAGGCACATATCGAGGGCGTGCTTCAACAATCCCGGATATCCATGATTGTATTCCGGCGTTACGATCGCGAGTCCGTCGCAACGCTTCATCTTCTCCGCGAACTCCGGGTCCTTCATATCCTCGCCCGCGTCATCGAGAGTCATCTTGAGCTGCCGGACGTCGATCAGCTCCGTCTCGATCTCCGGCCGCTTCTTCATCTCGCTGAGCAGAAAATTCGCGACGTGTTCGCTCTGGCGGCCCTGCCGCGCCGTGCCAAGGATGATCGGAAGATAGAGTGGTTTTTCGGTCATTGAATGAAGCGGGTTGCCGAATTTTCCTCGTTGCTGCCCGAGTTTCACAGTTTCAACCGTTGCGCATATCTGCGCAAGATAGTCCGCAGCGATTCATGCTCACGCGCCGAACATTTCTTCGCAATTCCCTCGCCGCCACCACCGCCATCCTGACAGATGCCTGGGGCGTCTCGGCGGCTGAAAAACCCGTACTCAGCAAAGCGTCGTCGAAAGCATCGGTCGATCCAGTTACTTTCCTGACCCCGGAGGTTCCCGAGTACGCCGCGGCGCGCAAGGTTTACAACGCCGCGATTCTGACTCAGCCGAAAATTATCGCTTCGTGTGCCTCCGAAGCAGGCGTCCAACAAGCGGTGGAGCGCGCTCGAGCGGAAAACTGGCCGATTGCCGTCAAAGCGGGTGGACACTCCTTCGAAGGATTTTGCCTGAACGACAATGGCCTTGTCGTGAATGTCTCCAGCATGCGCCAAATGGAATTGGATTCCCGGACCGGCATCCTGACCGCCGGTGCCGGTTGCCGCGTCGAAGACGTGAATCAATTTCTCCTTGGCAAAGGGCGTTTCCTGCCCGTCGGATCATGCGGCACCGTCGGTCTTGCCGGTCTCACGCTCGGTGGTGGTTACGGGATGTTTTCCCGAAAATGGGGTTTGACCTGCGATCACCTGCGCAGAATCCGAATCGTCGACGGGAACGGTGCCATTCGCGATTCAAAGGAAGATTCCGATCTGCTTTGGGCGGCGCGCGGCGGCGGTAACGGGCATTTTGGAATCGTGACTGAAATGACGTTTCAAACGCACCCTGTGCCTGCTGGGTTCTCCGCCTGGAAGTTTCGGATTTACAAACTCGATGAAAAGCGCGCCGCTTCACTATTAGAGACCTGGTTCGAAATGAGCAGTGATTTGCCTCGCGATTCTTTTTCGGCCTGGGTCATGAACGGCAGTCAGGTGACAATTCTCCTCACGACGACAGGTTCGCGAGAAGAAAAGCGCGTGGTCGCGTTCCGCCGCCGGCTCGCCGGCTTGAGCAAAAAGACAACCACGGCCGGACCTGCTCCCCTGAAAAGAGCGCTCACCTGGTACTACGGAGACGACGGACCGGTATATTTCAAGAACGCCAGCGCAGGTTACTACAACGGCATGAGCGACGTTCAGCCGGCGTTGCCTGGAATTTTTGAGCAAGTCTTGACCGTCCCCGGTCTCGTTTTTCAGATCAACACCATGGGTGGCGCAATTTCCGCCGAGGTGGACTCTGCCTACCCGCATCGTGCTTATCCGTTTCTAGGCGAGTCTCAGGCTTATTGGGAATCACCGGACCACGGAGCAAGGCTAAAGGAGGCGGCGGAGCGAATGAGGAGTTCTGTTGAAGAAGCTGGAATAAAACATCACTACGCGAATTATCCTGACCTGGGCTTCAAAGATTGGCCGGCTGCTTATTACGGCGGGAATTATCCCCGCCTGCAGCAGCTCAAACAACGCTACGATCCCGAAAACCGCTTTCAACACCCGCAAAGCATCCAACTTCCGGCCTAAATCCTGAGTGTGCCGCCAACCCGTCCGCGCGCTTCATCTTCTTCGCGATTTCAGGGTCGCTTCGGTAGTAACGCTGAGAACGCGGCAGCCTGATTCCAAATGAAGTCTAAGATTCCAGGGCGGACCGCATTTTCTTCCTTCGACGCCCCTCAACCCTGCGAACAACTTCGTCGGGCAGCTTGTCCAGTTTCTTCCAGCCCTCCTCGACTAGCAGCGACGCAATCACTGAACCGCATCGAACGCCCATGAGAAACATGTCCGCTTCGGAGGTCTGCTTTTTCGTGAGTGGTCTGGGGCGTTTCTTTTTCATGTGATCGAGCCTTGGCTGATTCCCCTCAGATAGGAATAAGGGGTCTAGTCACCGAAGTTCCGAAATTTATGGCATCGAACACAACAATTCGGAGTTCGTTCGCCCTACAACAAAGGCGGTTTCGGATTTCCGCCATTCGTTCACGCTTTCGAACGCCTGGCGCTTCGAAGGATTCGCGGATCACCGCTCGTGGACTGAGCGGGTTTTGGCGCCTGTCGATTTCCCGTCGGCAATACGACCTTTAGAGGGTGCCGATGGCCGGACTCGAACCGGCACGGGCCGTTAGGCCCAACGGATTTTAAGTCCGTTGCGTCTGCCATTTCGCCACATCGGCATTTGCGCAGCATCTTAGCGCAGTGTCTCGACACACCAAGCGCTTTTGACCCGGCGGCCTTACATCCGCTGAGCGCCCGCCGGTCGTTATAATCATATGGGAGAACGATTAGCGGGTAAGAAAGTAGCGATCCTGGCGGCGGACGGATTCGAGGAAGTCGAGCTGACAAAGCCGAGGAAGGCGCTCGATGACGCCGGCGCGCAGACCAGCGTCGTGTCGATCAAGTCCGGCAAAATCCAGGGAATGAATCACGCCGATAAAGGCGAGACGGTCGCGGTCGACCTGACGTTGTCGGACGCGAAGCCGCAGGATTTCGACGCGCTGATGATCCCGGGCGGATTGATGAATCCGGACACCCTGCGTTCGACCGACGAAGCACTCGAGTTCGTTCGCCATTTTTTCCAGGAAGGAAAACCGGTGGCGGCGATCTGTCATGCGCCGTGGGTTTTGATCGATGCAGGCGTCGCGCGCGGGCGAACGCTGACTTCGTGGCCGGCAATCAAGAGCGACGTGCGCAACGCCGGCGGGAACTGGGTCGACCAAGAAGTAGTAGTCGACAATGGTCTGGTAACGAGCCGCAAACCGGATGACATCCCGGCGTTCAATGAGAAGATGATCGAGGAATTTCGCGAAGGACGCCACCAGCCGGCATCGCCCAAGGCAACGGCCGGGCTCGAAACGTAGCCGGCCAAAGTGCTTGCATGTCGGGCGCCGCGTCCTCCAAGTTTTCGGGAACGCGAGGCTCGCTCATGACAACCGCCAACAAAATCACCGTCGTCCGGATCCTGATGATCCCGGTGTTTGTGACCCTGGCGATTTACTACGGCGAGAGCATCCAGGAGGGGAACCCGCAGGATTGGATGCGCTTCACCGCGATCGCGGTCTTCCTCCTTGCGGCGGTCAGTGACGGCCTCGATGGCTACGTCGCGCGCCGCTACAATCAGCGCAGCTCGCTCGGCGTGATCCTCGATCCGATCGCCGACAAGGGCTTGCTCCTCAGCGGCATTATCACGCTTAGCATCAGCAATTGGAGCCAGGTCGATCCGCACTACGGGAAATTTCCGGCGTGGTTTCCAGTGCTCGTCATCACGCGGGACGCCGTCATCCTCATCGGCAGCGCGGTGCTCCACATTCTCAACGGCACGGTGCGAGTCCGCCCGAGCTGGACCGGAAAGGTCGCGACCGTGTTGCAGATGGCGGCGATAGCCTGGGTCATGTTGCAAATGCGAATCCCGCCGCTGATCTACGTGGTTTTCGCGGCCGGCATTTTCACCCTCATTTCCGGAATGGTTTACGTGCGCGACGGCGTGCGGCAGCTTTCAGCCGGAGGCCACGCCAACGCGAAGCTGGGTTAAGCTGCCCGCATCATGTCTGGCAAAAACGACGAAGAAAGCGCCGGCTCGGTGTCGATTGTCGGCCGGCCGAACGTGGGCAAGTCCGCGCTGTTCAACCGGCTGGTCGGCCGGAACATCGCGATCGTGCACGATCAACCGGGGATCACGCGCGACCGGCTGATCTCGACCGCAACCCGCGGCCGCCGGCCCTTCAGCGTCTGGGACACGGGTGGAATCGGCGGCGCGGGCGAGACGGAATTAACCGCGCAGGTTCGCAGCGCGGCGGATGCCGCCATGCGCGAGAGCGACGTCATTCTTTTCGTCGTCGACGCGCAGGCCGGGCTGAACCCGATCGACCAGGAACTCGCGAAGCTCCTCCGGAAATCGAAACGGCCCGTCGTCCTCGTCGTGAACAAGATCGATCACGACAAGCACGAAGATCTCGAATCCGACTTCGCGCGATTAGGCTTCGAGAATTCAATTCCGATCAGCGCCGCGCACGGCCGCGGAATCCCGACCCTGCTCGAAGCGATCGATTCATTGCTTCCCCAATCCCCAATCGAAAATCGAAATTCGAAAATCGAGAATCCTCCCCTCTCCCTTGCGATTGTGGGCAAGCCAAACGCCGGAAAATCTTCGCTCATCAACGCGATCCTGCGCGACACCCGCACCATCGTCAGCGAGTTGCCCGGCACCACCCGCGACGCGGTCGACATTCTTTACGAGCGCGCCGGCGAGAAATTCCTGCTCATCGACACCGCGGGCATGCGGGCCCGGAGCAAGCATTCGACCTCCGTCGAAGTTTTTAGCGTGATGCGCGCCGAACGCACCGTCCGGCGCGCGGACCTTTGCGTGCTGGTGATCGACCTGACGAGCGGGGTCACTTCGCAGGACAAGCGCATCGCCGGCTTGATCCAGGAAGCCGAGAAACCTTGCGTGATCGTCCTGAACAAATGGGACCTGGTCAAACCGGCGCGCGGCGCCAAAGCGGCCATGGCGCAGGTTGTCGCCGACGTTCGCGAACGTCTTTTCTTTGTCGACTACGCGCCGGTCCTCGTCGGCTCGGCGCGCACCGGCGAAAATGTCGACCAACTTTTCGGGCTCATCGAGACGGTCCGCAAAGCGGCGCGGGTCCGCATCGGCACCGGCGTGCTGAACCGGTTGCTCCGGGCGGCGTTCGAGGAAACTCCGCCTCCCATGGTCGGCACGCGCCGGCTCAAATTGTTTTACGCTTCGCAGGCCCATGACGACGACGAGCGCCCGCTCGCGGCGGTAAAGTTTGTCCTCTTCGTCAACCAGCCGAAACTTCTCAGCGACACTTACAAGCGTTACCTGGAGCGGCGGGTCCGATTGGCCGCGGAGTTCCCGGGATTGCCGGTGCTCTTCAGCTTCCGCGCGCGCAGCGAGAAACCGTAGCGGCGGGTTGATCGAACGATCTTCCCGCCGTACCTGTCTCACCTTTCCTTATTTATGAAATCGACCCAGGAAATCACGCAACAGGTCCAGGAAATGGGGCAATGGATACCCCCGTTGCGCGAGCAAGTGGGCCGCGTCGTCATCGGGCAAAAATATCTGGTCGATCGCCTGCTGCTGGGCCTCCTCGCCAACGGCCACATTCTCCTCGAAGGCGTTCCCGGCCTGGCGAAAACCCTCACCGTTAAAACGATGGCGGCCTGCATCCAGACCGGCTTCCAGCGTTTGCAGTTCACGCCCGATCTGTTGCCGGCGGATTTGATCGGCACCCTTATTTACAATCCGCGCACGGGCGAATTCACCACCAAGCTGGGCCCGCTTTTTTCGAACCTGATCCTGGCCGACGAAATCAACCGCGCGCCGGCGAAGGTGCAGAGCGCGTTGCTGGAAGCGATGCAGGAGCGGCAGGTCACGATCGGCGACACCACCTATCCGCTTTCCGATCCGTTTCTTGTCCTCGCCACCCAGAATCCGCTCGAACAGGAAGGCACTTACCAGCTCCCCGAAGCGCAACTCGACCGTTTCATGTTGAAGTTGCACATCGGGTATCCGCAGAAAACCGAGGAGCGCCAGATCCTGGATTTGATGGCGACTTCCGCGCCCAACCTCGACGTCATGCCGGTCGTCGATCCGCAACGGATCATCGCCGCGCGCACCATCGTGAACGAAATTTACATCGACGATCGGGTGAAGGATTACATCGTCGACGTCGTCTGGGCGACGCGCGATCCGGCTGCTTACAATTTGAAGCTGGAAGGGCTGGTCCGTTACGGTGCCTCGCCGCGGGCGACGATTTATCTCGCGCTGGCCGCGCGCGCCCACGCCTTCCTCAACGGCCGCGGTTACGTTACGCCGCAGGACGTGAAGAGCATCGGCACCGACGTGCTCCGTCACCGCGTCATCGTGAGCTACGAAGCCGAAGCAGAATCGATCACCAGCGAAACGATCGTCGATCGTATCTTCGCCGGCCTGCCTGTGCCGTGAGCGCTCGCGATCGGCAAACCCCCGCGGAGATTCTCAAAAAAATCCGCGCGCTCGAGATCAAGACGAAGGGCCTCGTGCAAACGATGTTCGCCGGCGATTACCACAGCGTTTTTAAAGGGCGCGGGATGAACTTCGAAGATGTCCGGGAATACCAGCCCGGCGACGAGATCCGCGCCATCGACTGGAACGTGACCGCGCGCCTCGGGACAGCGTTCGTGAAGAAGTTCACCGAGGAACGGGAGCTGACCGTCGTCCTGGTCGTCGACGTGAGCGCGTCGGGAAACTTCGGGAGCGTCGAGCAATCGAAGCGCGAGCTGGCGGCTGAGATCGCGTGCGTGCTCGCGTTCAGCGCCATTCGCAACAACGACAAGGTGGGGCTGCTGCTCTTCAGCGATCGGGTCGAGCTTTTCATCCCGCCCAAGAAAGGGCGGTCCCACACGCTCCGGATCATTCGCGAGATCCTGTTCTTCGAGCCGGTCGGCCGCGGCACCGCGCCGGCGCTGGCGCTCGATTACCTGAACAACGTCGTGACCCGCCGGGCCGTCGTGTTTTTCATCTCCGATTTCCAAACGAGTGATTTTTCGCGCGAGCTCTCGGTCAGCGGGAGGCGCCATGATTTCATCGCCCTCCATATCCAGGACGAGCGCGAAGAGAACCTGCCGAACGTCGGCATTATCACGCTCGAAGACGCGGAAACGGGCGAGCAAATTGAGATCAACACCGCCGATCGAACCACGCGGGCGCGGTTTAGCGCCCTGGCGGAAACCCAGCGTGCGGAACTCAATCGCACCCTTCGCCGCAATCACATCGACGCGATCTCGCTCCGGACAGGAGAAAATTATCTGCCGGCCTTGCGCTCCTTTTTCAAACAGCGCGAGCGGCGGATGGCGGTCCGATGAAATGCTTCCTCGCCGTCGCCGACGTCCACGAAATCGCGCCTCCGGTCGATTATTCGCTGGTGCCGCCATGGGTCATTTATTTGGGGATCGGGCTCGGCGTCGTGCTGCTGGCTTTGCTTGCCTGGTGGCTGCGAAATCGCGCCCGGCGCCCGAAACCGGTTCGAGCGCCGCGTGACCGCGCGCTCGACGCGCTCGTCCAGATCGAGCGCGAGATGGAAACGAGGACGCCGTACCAATTCAGCATCGCTGTGTCCGACATCCTGCGCGGGTATGTGACCGAGCAATACCAGTTGCCGGTGACGCGGCAAACGTCCGTCGAGTTCCTCAGCATGCTCGCGCGGAGTTCTCCGTTTTCGCCGGACGAAACTTCGTTGCTGGAAGATTTCCTCGGCCGCTGCGACCTGATCAAGTTCGCCCGGTACGACGCCACGATGCAGGACAGCCAACGGCTGCTGGAAGAGGCGACCCGCTTTGTGAAAGGAGCCAGGCTTGAACCTGCGTGACTGGTTGCCGGCGGACGGCGCCCTGACTTTCGCCCAGCCGTGGTTTCTCCTGCTGCTGCTGGCCATTCCGCTGCTGTCGTGGTTTCGCGGCAAGCGCGGACCGGCGGCGGCCTTGACCTTCTCGTCGACTACGGCGTTGCAATCGCTCGGAAAAACCAGCGCATCACGGGTCGGGAAATTTCTGCGGGCGTTGCTCCTGCTGAGCCTGGCGCTGTTCGCGCTCGCCATGGCGCGGCCGCAACTCGGCAAGACGCTGACCCAAATCGAAGCGAGCGGTATCGACATCATGCTCGCGCTCGACGTCTCGGCCTCGATGTTGACGAAAGACTTCAAGATTGGCGGCGAATCCGCGACGCGCATCGATGCCATTCGCGAAGTGACGCGGAAATTCATCGAGGGCCGGCCTAACGACCGGATCGGCATCATCGCGTTCGCCGGCCGGCCCTATGTCGTCAGCCCGATGACGCTGGATCACGACTGGCTCTTGAAAAATCTCGAGCGGGTCAAGATCGGGCTGGTCGAGGATGGGACGGCCATCGGTTCCGGAATGGCCGCCGCCGCGAACCGGCTCAACGACAAGCGTTCCAAGAGCCACGTCCTGGTGCTGCTGACGGACGGCGAAAACAACACGGGAAAAATTCCGCCCCGCACCGCGGCGGAAGCGATCAAGGCGCTGAAGGTGCATTTCTATGCGATCGGCGCCGGCATCAACGGCATCGCGCCGACGCCCGTCTTCAACGCCCAGACGGGCAAGCCGATCACCGACATGTTCGGCAACATCCTTTATCAAAATCAGCAGGTCCATTTTAACGAAGCCGGCTTGAAGGAAGTCGCTCAGATTGCGGACGGCCAGTTCTACCGCGCCACCGACACCAAATCGCTCGAACAAATTTTCAGCGACATCGACAAGTTCGAAAAGACGACGGTGTCGGTGAAAAAATATCAGCAGTATCGCGACCTGTTTCCGATTTGCATCGCGGCTGGGTTGAGCCTGCTCGTCGCGCAACTGTTGTTGTCGCAAACCATTTGGAAAAAGTTGCCATGATCGAATTTGGCGCGCCCAATTGGTTCTGGGGATTGCTTCTGTTGCCGGTGCTCGGTTTCCTGTTTGTGCGCGCCGAGCAACGGGCCGCCAGCCGGTTGCGCGCTTTCGTTTCGGATCGATTGCTGCCGAATCTCGCGCGCACCGTCGACCGGCGGCGCCGCGCTCTTCGTTTCGCGCTGATGCTGCTCGGCATCGGCCTGGCCATTGTGACGCTCACCCAACCGCGCTGGGGTTACACCTACCAGGATGTTAAACGAAAAGGGCTCGACCTCATTTTCGCGGTCGACACTTCCCGCAGCATGCTGTCCAACGACGTGGCGCCCAGCCGCCTCCAGCGAGTAAAACTGGCCGCGCAGGATTTGTTAAGCGAACTGCAGGGCGATCGCGTCGGGCTGGTGGCTTTCGCCGGGCGGGCCTTCCTCCAGGCGCCGCTGACGATCGATTACGACGCCGCGGTCGAGGCGATCAACGATCTCGACACGAACACGATTCCAGAAGGCGGCACCAACATTTCCGCCGCTATCGACCTGGCGATCCAGACGTTCGGGAAGAGCGCGATCGGCAACCGCGCCCTGATTATTTTCACCGATGGCGAGGAGCTCAACGGCGACGCGCTCAAGACCGCGAAAGCGGCGGCCGACGCAGGCGTGCGGATTTTTTCGGTCGGAGTCGGCACTCCGGAAGGCTCGCTCATCCCGATTTCCGGCGAGGGCAACGGGACAGGTTTTGTGAAAGACAGCAATGGCCAGGTGGTGAAATCCAAGCTCGATGAAAAGCGGCTCAAGCAAATCGCGGAAGCGACGGGCGGGTTCTATATTCATCTGGAAGACGGACCGCGGACGATGAAGCAGCTTTCCGAAGAAGGGTTGACGAAGATGCAGGCTGGGGAGATCGACGAGCGCCTGTCGCGGCGGCCGATCGAACGGTATCAGTGGCCACTCGGCGCGGCGTTACTGTTTTTTAGCGCCGCGTTTTTGCTGCGCGAACGGAGGCGTGAGCCCGCGCGAGCGGCCCGGCAGTCAGGGGAAAGCAGGCAGGCCCTGGCCACGGCGGCGATCCTCTTGGCGCTGGCCGGGAGTTGCGTCGGAGCAGCGCCGGGGCTCGATGCGTATCGGAACGAAAACTACACCGAAGCGTATCAGCAATTCGAAAAGACATTGCAGGAACATCCCAACACCCACGCCCGGGACCGGATCGAGTTCGACGCCGGCACGGCCGCTTACAAGCTGGGCGATTATAACAAGGCGCTGGAATGGTTGAGCCAATCGCTTCTCTCCAAGGACAAATCGATCCAGGAGAAAAGCCATTACAACATCGGGCGCACGCTCGAGGAGCGCGCGGACAAGGCGGAGACGAACGAGAAAGCTTTGGGCGAACTGCAGAATGCGCAATCGCATTATGAAGAAGCTCTCAAGCTTGATCCGAACGATGAGCGCGCGAAGGCGAACCTCGAGGAAGTGAAGAAGAAGATCGAGCGCCTGAAGCAGAATCCGAAAAAGGAACCGACACCGCCTCCGCAGTCGCAGAAGGACAAGAAGCAGGACAAGAAAGATCAGCCGAAAGACCAACAGCAGAAAAAAGATCAGCAACAGAAGAACGACAAGGATCAGCAGCAGCAGCAATCCGACGGAAACGACCAGCAACAGCCACAGCAGCAGGCGAAGAACGACAAGAAAGAATCGCCCTCCCCTTCCCCGGGTGACGACAAACAACAACCGCAGCAGCAAAACCAGCCTGGTTCGTCTCCATCGCCTTCGCCGGACAAGGGCGACGGTGCGGACAAAAAGGAAAACAAACCGCAATCCGAGAATGGAGAGCAGGACGCTTCACCCTCCGCCTCGCCGTCACCAGCGGAAGACGCAAGCCCCTCGCCTTCACCGGGCAGCGGCGAGAAACCCCAGCCGGAGGGTTCGCCGAGCGCGAGTCCCGGGAAAGAAAAATCGGGAAAGGTAGAAGCAGCCGGGGAAGAGAAGCCGAAAGAGCCGCCGCCGAAAAATGCCGAAGCCGCCGAGGCCGAGCAGCAAAAAGAAGGACAGATGAGCGAGAAGCAGGCGCAGATGCTTTTGCAATCAATGAAAGACGAGGAGCAGCGGGTGCAGCTCGATGAACGCAAGGCAGCGCGACATGTCTATAAAGACTGGTAGGAACGCCCGCCCAATGTTGCCCAACCGATCGACACTTTTATCGCGCATGATCGTCGCCGCGCTCTGCGCTTTGGTTTTCGCCGGCCGAATTTCGGCCGCGGCGCCGACCGTCACCGCCGTCCTGAGTAATTCGAACACGGCCGTCGGCCAGCCGGTTCAACTTCAAATAAAAGTGACCGGCTCATCGAGCGCCAGGCCGCCCGGGCAGATTTTCGTGGATGGACTGGAGATCCGTTACACGGGCCAGTCGCAGTTGCTGGAAGGACACAATTTCCAGTTCACTTACAGTTTCGTTTACAGCTTCACGATCATGCCGGAGAAGGCCGGCACCTTTAAGATTCCGCCGCAAATGGTGGAAGCCGGCGGGAGCGCGTTGCACACCCCCGAGCTGATCTTGCACGTGGCGGACTCGGGCAGCGCCCAATCCCCCCGCTCATCGAACCGGTCGAACGCACAGATCGATCCGGGCAAAATCGCGTTTGCCGACCTGACGTTAAGCAAAACGACCGCCTACGTGGGCGAGATGATTCCGGCGATCTTGCGAGTCGGCGTGAATATCCGGACGCCGGTCGAGTCGCTCAACGGCGCGGAAATCACCGGCCAGGGATTTACCGCGCAGAAAATGCGCGATCAAAAGCCGACCGTGGAAACGATCGACGGCAAGACCTACCAGGTTTTCACTTTTAAGACCGCGCTTTCACCGGCGCGCGCCGGCAAGATTGAAATCGGGCCGGTTCAGACAACCGCCATCGTCCGGATGCCGCGGAACCCGTCGCGCAATCAGCAGATGCCGCGCGATCTGTTCGACCTGAACGATCCGTTCATGGATAATTTTTTTAGCGACCCGTTCTTCGCCCCGAGTGTTCCCCAGGAAATCCGGTTCAAGAGCCAGGCGGTGACGCTCGAGGTCAAAGCCCTGCCCCCGGGGGCGCCGGCGGATTTTGGCGGGGCCGTCGGCAACTTCACGCTGGCGAGCGAAGCAAAACCAAAGACCGCGCAGGTGGGCGATCCGTTCACGGTCACGGCGACGATCACCGGGCGTGGGAATTTCGATCGCGTGACGGCGCCGACCCTGGAAGACGAGAGCGGCTGGCACAAATATCCGCCGTCGTCGGAGTTCAAGCAGGACGACGACGTTGGGATCAGCGGCACAAAAAAGTTCGAGACGGTCCTGAGTGCGAACGAGCGCAAGGACAAAATTCCGGCCCAGCTTTTCAGCTATTTCGATCCGGCGAAGGAACAATATGTGACGCTGCGCGCGGAACCGATCCCGGTGCGGGTCGAGGGCGGTACTGCGCCCCACCCGACCGCGGCCCCCGCGCAGAAACCGGCAGCCAATCCGGCGCCGGCCGCGCCGCGCGCCGCGACTCAACAGGAAATCCTCCATCAACTCACGGAGCTGCCCGTGGAGACGCAATCGTTTACGCCGCTCTTCGCGCGGCGAGCATTCTGGCTGGCGCAGTTGATTCCGTCGCTGGCGCTTCTCGGCTTCATCGCCTGGAAAATTCGGGCGGCGCACCTGAACAATCGCGAGGCGCTGCGTCGCGAACAACTGCAACATGAGGCGGCAGCCCTGCAGCGCAGCCTGCGGCGCGAGGATGTTTCGCCGGAAGAATATTTTTCGCGGGCCTCGCGAGCGGTCCAGCTAAAGACCGCGCTGCTCCAGAACGTCGATCCGAATTCGGTCGATGCGGATTCGGCGGCGGCGGCCTTCCGGATGGATGAAGCGACCCGCGCCCGCTTGCGGCGGCTGTTTGAGAAAAGCGACGAGGTTCGTTACAGCGGCGGCGGAAACGGGATTCGTTTGTTGCCCGAGGAAACACGGAACGAAGTGCAGGAGCTGATCGATAACCTGCGGCCATGAAGATTCCGCTCAGTCTTTTTCTCGCAGTGATTTCAGCGGTCGGCGCCTTCGCCGCCGATGATGGCACGTTTTCCAAAGCGAACCAGGCTTATGCCGAAGGACACTATGAAGAGGCCGCGAACGGTTACGAGAGCCTGATTGATTCCGGGACCCGCCACGCGAATCTTTTTTATGGTTTGGGCAATGCCAAATACCGGCTCGGCGATTTCGGAAACGCGATCCTGAATTATGAGCGTGCGCTGGCCCTGGATCCGCGGCATCCGGAAGCCGACGCGAATTTGCGCCTGGCCCGGGACGAAGCCCGCGCGCTCGAAATGCGGCGCGATGGGCTCGAGCGCTACGCCAGCTTCGGAACGGTCAAGCAATATACAATCGCCGCGACAATCGCCTTGTGGTTTGCGTTGTTTCTCACCGCGCATCTTTGTTTCACGCGGCGACGTTCAGCGGGACGCGTCGCGCTAATCGCTCTGGCCGTTGTCATAGTCAGCGCCTCGGTTTTCGCGATCTACACTTTGGAAAACGGCGCGCACGGAGCTGCCCTCGCGGTCGTTACGGGCAAGGAAGTGGAAGCGCGCCTCGCCACCGCGGACACCGCGAAAAGCATTTTGGTTTTGCCGCCCGGCAGCGAAATCAAGATCCTGAGCGAGCGCGGCGACTGGATCTACGCCGCGTTGCCGAACGACCAACGTGGTTGGATTTCGGCGTCCGCGGCGCAACGCGTGCGGATGTAATATCCAGCGAGTTGTGATCAGCGCCAAAGTCCCGCATCTTGCCGCACCATGAAGGCGGAGATGGACCTCGGAACGGACAAAAAAGCGTTCCAAATAAATCTCGACGCGAAAAAGTACGGCACGTTCGCCGAGATCGGCGCCGGCCAGGAAGTGGCGCGGCGGTTTTTCCACGTCGGCGGCGCAGCTGGAACCGTCGCCAAGACGATGTCCGCCTACGACATGACGTTTAGCGACGCGATCTACGGGCCGGCCCACCGTTACGTCAGCCGCGATCGCCTCCAGACGATGCTCGAGCACGAATACAGCCTGCTCATCGAGCGGCTCGACCAGAAGCTCGGGGGCGTCCGGACATTCTTTGTTTTTGCCGACACGGTGGCGGCGCGCAGTTTCAAGGAGCACAACGAATCGCACGGCTGGCTCGGCGTCCGTTTTCAGAAGGACCCGCGAGGCGAGCCGAGCCAGATCGTGATCCACGTGCGGATGCTGGACGAGGCGAACGTCGATCAACAGGAAGCGCTCGGGATCATCGGAGTCAACCTGCTCTTCGGCGCGTTCTATCACCAGCAGCCGGAGAAACTGATCGCGTCGTTGCATGAAAATCTCGCGCCGAACCGAATGCAGGTGGACCTGATCAAATTCTCGGGGCCCGCTTACGCGAGCGTCGACAATCGGCTGATGAGCCTGCAGCTCGTCAGCCAGGGCCTGACCGACGCGGTCATTTTCACGGCGGACGGCGAGATGGTGCAGGCCGCGGATATTCTCTACAAGAAATCGATCCTGGTGGAACGCGGCAGTTTTCGGCCGGTAACCTACGCGACCAACGACATGTTAAACGGGGCGCGCACGGCGTTCCTGAAACAATCCGGCAGCGTGGAGACCGACGTGGTGGTGCTGATGGAAATGACGCTCGAAAATCTGCTGACGGAAGGGCAATTGAACCACGCGGATTTCCTGGCGCGGGTCGATATTCTGGGCGCGCTCGGGCGGACGGTGATCATCTCCAAGTTTGGCGAATACTTTCGGCTGGCCTCGTACCTCTCGCGTTACACGAGCCGAATGATCGGACTCGTGATGGGCGTCCCGAGTTTGCTCGAGATTTTCGACGAAAAATATTACCTCAACCTTGAAGGCGGAATTCTGGAAGCTCTGGGCAGAATGTTTAAGAGCGGGCTGAAGTTGTATGTCTATCCGATGATCGACGAGCAAACCGGGAAGTTGATTACGGCCCGCACGCTCGAAGTCGCGGCGAATTTGCGATCGCTTTACCGGTATCTGATCGAGAACGAGTTCATCCAGGAAATCACCGATTATAACGCGGCCTATCTGCGGATCCATCCGCCGGAAACACTGGCAAAACTGCAATCGGGCGATCCCGCCTGGGAGGCGGCGGTGCCGCCGGAAGTCACGCGAATGATCAAGGAACGGGAGTTTTTTGGATACCGCGCGGCGGCGGTGAATTAGACCGCTTCCACGAGGGACTCAGCGCCGCCAATCGAGGCGCCGGCGCGGCAGAAAACCAAATACGTCGGCACGCTTCCCGCTATATCGGGAGCACCACCATGGCCCGGCGCGGAAACTCTGTATTTGGCATCGATCTCGGCAAGCACGTCTTCAAAGGCGTTCTCCTGCAACGAAAAGGCGACGAGCGTTTTGTTCTGACGAGTTACGCCTCGCGCGAAGTGCCGGAAGAATTAAAGACGCCGGAAGAATTGGCGCAACACCTCAAGCTTCTGCTCAAGGACCTCGGCGGCAGCGCCAAAGGCTGCGCGATCGCGATTTCCGACCCGGCCTCACTGCTCCGAATTATCGAGCAGCCGAACACGCCGATCGATCTCCTGCGCAATGCGCTTCGCCTCAACGGCCTCGCCGTCCTGAACCAGGAGTGTAAAGACTTTGTCCTCGATTGCGCGCCGGTCGTCGCGGAAGACACCAACGGTCACGCCGCCAACGGAACGAACGGCAACGGCAATGGCCATGGCGCCTCCGAAGGAACCAACGGACATAACGGCGTTGCCCAAACCAAGTACCTCGTCGGCGGAATGCTGCGGCCGACGGTCAAACAAATTTCCGAAGCGTGCAGCAAGACGAAGATGTCCGCGGATATTCTGCAGCTCGCGCCGGTGTGCTCCTTCAACGCCTTCGAGTTCGCCTACCCGCAGATTTTTGCGAATGACGCGTTCCTTCTTCTCGACATGGGCCACCTCCAAAGCACGGTGCTCATCGGCAGCAAAAAAGAACTGGTGCTCGTCCGCAGCATTGATTACGGCGGCAAAGCGCTCACCCAGGCCCTCACCGCTGACGGCGCGCTGGACGCGAACGCCGCCAGGGTCATGATCGAAGAAGGCGACGCGGGCATGGCGGAAATCTGCCGCAGCTCCTTGACGCGGCTGGCCACGGAAGTGCGCAATTCGATCGGCTTTTACGAAGGCCAGCACGAACAGAGCATTCACCGGATTTTTGTTTCCGGCGGCCTGGCCAAGACTGAAACGATCCTGCAAACGCTGAGCGACGAGCTGGGATTGCCCTGCGAAATCTGGGACCCGCTCGAGACCTGCGAAGTCGCGTTGCCGCCCGCAAAGCGCCAGGCGTTACCGGACGAATTCGTGTCGCTCAACGTGGCCTGTGGCGCCGCTTTCGAATACCTGCGGAACTAAGACGGGACCATGGCTCTCCACCTCAACCTCCTCCACGAGGAAATCTTCGAGCAACGCCAGCGGCAGCGCGATCCGCTCAAGATCGGTCTTATGGTCCTGGGCGCGCTCGGCGCGTTGATGTTGCTCTACTATCTCTGGAACGCCTACAAGGTGCTCGAGATTCGCAATCGGCTCGGACAGGCGCAGCATGATTGGGCGAAGGTCGAACCAAAGGTCACCGCGGCTCAAAAACGCTCAGCGGAACTGAACGGGATCATCAGCACTACCAAGGTGCTCGATGGCATGATCGACAATCGATTTTTCTGGGGGCCGCTGCTCGAAAAGCTTTCCCGCTGCGTGGCGCTGAACGCGCAACTTACCAGCATCGACGGCAACGTTAACGAAGATGGCAAGATCACGCTGGGCATTGAGGGTCTTGCCGCCGGCCGCGAACCACGCGCCGCCGCGGAAGAACTGCGCCAGCTCCTGCTCGAGCAACTCGGCGAGACTTACAAGGACGTTAAGGTCGAATTCAAAGGCTTGGAGGATCTGGACACGATCGTGAAAATCGGCGGATCGAACCAGGCCATGGCGCATTTCTCGATTAGCGCGACTTTCGCGACCCAGGCGAGCAAAGCCGCGCCCACGCCGGGCCCCCGAAGCAAGACGCGCTAAGCAAGGTCATGAAGCAGATCCAGGTAAAACTTTCCAAAGACCAGATCAAGAAAGTCCTGCTTTGCAGCATGGGTTTCGTCGTGCTGGTTTACGTCTATTTCAGTTTCTTCCTCGGACCGCTGAATAGCAGTCGGGACGCTGCCCTCGCGCAGATCACCGAACTCCAGGACAAGGTTGCCAATTCCAAGAACGAATTGTCGAAAACGGCCAGACTTGAAAAGCAGGCCGAAGCGGCCACCAGCCGTTTCGCCGCCTTGAAAGCGCTTAGCCCGGAAGGCGCGCCAATCGCTTGGTTCCCGCCGCGAATAAAGACATTCTTCGCCAGCAAGGAGATCGACAAAGCATCAGCTCGCCTCGAGAACAGCGTCGGTTACAAGGAAGTCGATCTCGCGAATTGGATGCGATATAATTGGGTTATCGACATTCCGCAGGCAGAATTCTCCAGCCTCGGGCAGGCCCTCGCGTCGCTCGAGAACACCGAGCCGCTTCTCGTCATCACGCGCCTGTCCATCAAAGCCTTGCCGGAAGATCCCCAATTTCAGCAGGTCACGATCCTGGCCGGCACCGCCATGGTTAAACGATGAAAAAGCTATTCGTCATCCTCACCCTCAGTGCGCTTTCCCTTACCGCTCTTCGCGGCGAAGAGGAACCGGCGGCTATCGAACTGAAAAGCAAATCCACCTTCACCATGGATGCGAGCGGCCGGAATCCGTTCTGGCCGATCGGCTGGAAACCGGTAGCTCGCGCTCAAGCGACGACGACTGAACACACCGGTCCGGAGATTTTGCCGACGGCTTTCGTCGTTAGCTCAATCACGGTGGATAACGGCGCTCGTTTCGCGATCATCAACGGCAAGGCCATGCAGGAGGGCCAGCAATTCGGGTTGCAGCTCGGTAATCAGACTTACCAACTGACCGTCAAAGCGATCGAAGACGGCCGCGTCATTCTCGCTCGGCGCGACCAGGAAATCATCGTTCCGCTGCGCCGGAAGTAACCTTCCTTACGCGCGGATCCCCCACCCGTGGGTCAGGCCCCCGATGACCACACCCCCGATTGCGCCCGAGAGCAGAATGGGCGCGTAGGCTTTGGTCACGATTGCGTCTGGCAAACTGAGGAGAAGGCCGAAGACGAGGCCGATCAACCAGCCCGGCCACGAAGGAAGTTGCACGAGCGGAATCACGAGGCCGATTCCGAAGCGGCTGAAAAACGCGGCGAGCAGCGCCGTCCGTTTGTCGGGGAAGGACATCGGCAACATTAGAGCGACGTCCACGGCCCCGAAGACCAGACCACAAATCAGCGCGAGTGCGAGACGCGACACGCTGCGATTGGATAACGCCGCTACCAGTTCGTCAAGCCGAACCGGGAAACCGGCGCGGCGTTTGGTCAGATGGGTTGGTCAGTCCGAAGAAGCGGCTTGCGTGTGTACTCGAACGGCACCGAGGCGATAGGTTCCTCCAACCTTGCTTCTTCGCGTCGACGGCCGATAACGCGAACGTAGCCGAGGTAGCGTCCGGCATCGGTCTCCAACGCCTGAATTTCCGTGGTGTTGTCGGGGCAAATGGTGCGTTGCCATTCCAACCAAGCCTCCACGCCTTGCGGCATATGGTCCGCGATTTCCACCGCCACAATCCCCGTCTTTTCCCAGTGCCGCTTCCACCACTCGGCCGAATGCAGCGACCACACGCCCGGCTCCCACCATTGCTGGAGATGATCGGGAACCGGGCCATCGAGCTCCCGCATCAGTCCCGCCCCGGCGATACCGATCGAACCGCCGGGTTTCAAAAAGCGGGCGAGATAGTTCAGGTAATGATCGTCGGTTCCGTAGTAAACGAACGAATCAATCGAGACCACGGCATCGAAGAATTCCCTCGCAAACGGAAGCGATCGCGCGTCGGCGTGGATCGGGAAAACGCCCGGTTCCGCGCCGGCATCGCGGATCCGTTGCAAGTTCTCCGAAGCATCGAACCAAAGGTCGGTGGCCCACACCTCGACGCCAAATTCGCGGTGCAGGAATATGGACGACGCCGCTCGCCCGCAACCAAGATCCAGGACGCGCATTCCAGGCCGAAGCTCGAGTTTCGTCGTGAGCCATTCGGTCAGCCAGAGCGAATTCGCTCCGCCGCTGACGCTGGCCATGATCCACTCCGGATGATAGGCCGAAGAGCGCGGAAACTTCGTGCTGTTAAAACGCGGATCCATGCAGTGGGTTCCCCGATGCGAGATTAGACGAAACGAGTCGGCCGACCGCGAACCTTTTCGGCTTCCGGGCGGGACGAACGCAGCGGTTGATTCCAAAAAAATTTGCGGCAAGATTAGCGCTCCCCGGGCCGCGTAACGCACCGCTAGCTCAATTGGCAGAGCAAGTGACTCTTAATCACTGGGTTGTTGGTTCGATTCCAACGCGGTGCAGTTTTTCTTCGCGTCAATCGATGTAGCGCTGGGCGATGGGCATTCGCCGGCCGACCCCAAACGCGCGGCTCGTTACTTTCAGTCCGGGCGCCGCCTGCTCGCGTTTGTATTCGTTTATGTCGACGCGACGCTGGACCCAGCGCACCGTCTTTTCGTCGAACCCGTGCGCGACGATGTCCCGGGCGCTGAGATTTTCTTCCACGTAAAGCCGCAGGATTTCGTCGAGAACTTCGTAGGCCGGCAACGTGTCCTGATCTTTCTGTCCCGGTTTCAATTCGGCGCTGGGCGGCTTCTCAATGGTCGAGGCCGGAATGACCTCACGCGATTTATTCATCCAGCGCGCGAGCTCGTAGACCATTGTCTTCGGCACGTCGCTGATCACCGCCAGGCCTCCCGCCATGTCCCCGTAGATGGTGCAATAACCGACCGCCAACTCACTCTTGTTTCCAGTACTGAGAACAATGTGCCCGAACTTGTTCGACAACGACATCAGGATCATCCCGCGGAGGCGGGCCTGCATATTTTCTTCCGTCGTGTCTTCAGCGAGTCCGGCGAAAACTTCCGCGAACTGCGCCTTGAAAGCCGCGAACGCGTTGCCGATGGGAATCTGGAGGCATTTGATCCCGAGATTTCCGGCCAACGCCAGCGCGTCATCAATGCTGCCGCGCGAGGAGTACGGGCTCGGCATCGCCACGCCGACAACGTTTTCCGCGCCCAGCGCGTCAACCGCGATCGCCGCGACGACGGCGGAGTCAATTCCGCCGCTCAAACCAAGCACGGCCGATTTGAAGCCGCACTTCGCGAGATAATCGCGGACGCCTAACGAGAGCGCGGCGAAAAGCTCGGCACTCCGTTCGCCTCGGCTGAACTCGATCGCCCCGGCCACGTCGGCATCAAAAATTTCCTCCGCGGTCTCAAACCCGCGCAACTGAGCGATCAGTTCGCCGCGCGCATTCACCGCGATCGAGTGACCGTCGAAGATCAGCTGGTCGTTTCCGCCGACGGCGTTGCAATAAAAGATCGGGCGCTGATGAGCCTGCGCGAGCGCCGAGACCATCTCATGGCGGACCGCCGGCTTGTTGAGACTGAACGGCGACGCGCTCAGGTTCAAAATGATCTCGGCCCCCTGCTCCACCAGCGCGCGCACCGGCTCGACATCGTAGAATGGCCTCGGCAAATAATGTTCGGTCCAGATGTCTTCGCAGATGGTCACGCCAACCTTTTTTGGGCCCCACATCACCGGCGCGGAATTGCAGCCAGGCTCGAAGTAACGGTCTTCGTCAAAAACATCGTAAGTCGGAAGGAGCGACTTGAAGGTTTTCTGAATCGGCGCGCCGGCTTGGAGGAACGCGGCCGCGTTGTGGAACGGTTTCCCCTTGCCCTGGTTGCGCTCGACGTAACCCACCAGCAGCGCCGCCTTCCCCAGCCGCGCCTGCAGCTTTTCGAGCACCTCGAGGTTTTGCGGAACGAAGCGCGACTTGAAAACGAGGTCCTGCGGGGGATAACCGGTGATCGCTAGTTCCGGCGTCAGGACGACGTCCGCGCCGGCCTTTGCCAGCCAGTCGTAGGCGGCGGCGATCTTCTCGAAGTTGCCGTTCAGATCCCCCACGGTCGGGTTGATCTGGGCGAAGCCGATTTTCATGCGCCGCAAACTATGTGCGGGCGAGGTGTCGGCAACTCTCCGTCCGGCGGAGTTGGTCGGCCGCTACGGCTTGGCCTTTAAACTCACTCCGGGCGCCGTGTGTTTGTAACCTTTGTTCAACGCGTCGTCCGCGCCGGTCACGAACATTCTGCCCCACTCCAAAAGCGCCGCGGCCAGAAAACCCGCGATGGCGCAGATGATAACTTTTTGGAAAAAGGTGGCGTGCATGGAGCCCCTCCTGGGAAGCAGGAGCGGTGCCCGAACATCACCAAAATCCCCATTGCCGGGTCTGCATGATCCACAAGCCGAGGAGCAAATTGGTCAGTGCATGAGCGATGATACAGGAGACGAGGGAGCCGGTCCGATAGGCGACGATGTTATAAAGAGCGCCACAGATAAACGCCGCGATCCAATCGGGTCGGGAATGGGTGAACCCGAAAGCGAGCGTCACCGCGAAAAAGGAGAGCCAGGAGAAAGCGCCCACGGGAATCGTGGTGAACCTTTCGTTGATCAGGTAGCGCAGAAGGAATCCGCGCCAGAAGATCTCTTCGACCAGCGGCACGGCGACCACGAGCCGGAGAAATCGCAGCAAGACCGTGGCGCAGTACAGCTTCGAACCGCGACCGAACACTTCGGGGTCGAACCCGGCAACCCGCGGGCTGAATCCGAGAAATTGTTGGGGCGCGATCCAGACCACGAAAACCAGGACGCCGATTGCGAGCGCGAACCACACCTGTCGCGGTCGCCGAAATTCATAATCCCGGCGGAACCAGAGAACCACAGCGCCGCATATCGCGGTCTGCAAGGGATAGACCCAGTAAACGGTTTCCGGCCGGCTGGCGCTCGTCAGCCCCAGGAGCGTGAGAAAGATCGCCATCGGCAAAGTGAACGCGATCAGTTTTCTTATGTCTGACCTCGGTTGCGCAGAATCCATTTGTCTTTAACTCCAATGGTTAAGATTCTTTGTCGATGAATCCCCACAGGGACGGCAAGCCCGAACCGACCGACCCCGATCAGGTTATCCGGCTGCTTGAGCTCGAGCTTGCGCAACAACGCGTCGCGCGCCAGCGGGCGCGATCCCCTTATCGCGCTTTCCGCCTGGCCAGTTTCGTCTTTTTTTTCGCGGTGCTTGTCGGCGTCGCCCTCGCGTTCTATTACGTCTTTTTCTCGGGCGGCCTCGAGGACCTGCGTTCGCGCACCGGGGCGCGGCCGACTTCCACGCCTTCCACTCACGCGCCCTGATGAAACCGAAACGAACTCGGCGATGAACGACGACCGTGAGCGCCGCCTGGTGGCGGACGATTTTACCGGCATCCTCGTCATCCGGCCCGACGGCCAGATCGTCTCCTGCAATCCGGCCGTCGTCGGTATCTTCGGGTTCGATTCCGTCGATGAGGCGCAGGCGGCGAATTTCTTTTCCTTTCTGCGCGGGCGTCAGGACGGCGCCGAATTGCTGGAGACCGTGCGCCAGCATGGATTGGTCGACCGGCATGAGCTCGAAATGACGCAGCGCAACGGCGACGCCGTATATGTGGTCGCGCGCTTGATTGGGAATTTCGAGGCCGGCGAGCTGGTCGATCTCCACGTTTACCTGTTCAACGACACAAAAAGAAAACGCCTCGAGCAGCAACTCGTGCAGGCCCAGAAAATGGAAGGCCTCGGCACCCTGGCCGGGGGAATCGCGCACGATTTCAACAACATCCTGGCGATCATTCTCGGCTACACCAACAAGCTGGAGAGCTCGCACGCGAAGCCGCACGAATTTCCGGGCGCCATCAAGGTAATCAAGGACGCCGTCGAACGCGGCGCCGCGCTCGTTCAGCAACTCCTCACCTCCGCCCGCCAGACCGAAGCGCGCTTCTCTTCCGTCGATTTGAACGCGCTCGTCCGCGAACTGGAGCGGATGTTGCAGGCTACTTTCCCCAAGACGATCAGCTTTCATCTCGAACTCGAACCGGACCTTCCGCTCGTCACCGCCGACAGGAGCCAGGTCCACCAGGTTTTGCTCAATCTTTGCGTGAACGCGCGGGACGCGATGCCAGACGGCGGCACGCTTAGCCTCCTCACCTCCATCACGTCCGGCGCGGATCTCATCGAAATGTTTACCGGCGCGACCGCCGAAAACTATGCCTGCCTCCGGGTGCGGGACACCGGCATCGGCATGAGTCGCCAGGTGAAGTCCCACATCTTCGAGCCGTTTTTCACCACGAAAGAGCGCGGTAAAGGCACCGGCCTCGGGCTCTCGGTCGTTTACGGAGTCGTCAATAATCATCGCGGCTTCGTCCAGGTCGAGAGTGAACCCGGAGCCGGCACCAGTTTCATCATCTACCTGCCGGTGAAACACGTCGGCGCGGAACAGCTCGGCCCCGATCGGACCGGCGCGCCGCGGCAGAACATTCCGCAGACAATTCTCCTGGTCGAAGACGAAGACATGCTTCGCGACCTTGGTATTTCGATCCTGGAGAGCGAAGGGTTCCGCGTTCTTCCGGCGAAGGACGGCGTCGAGGCGGTGGCCCTTTTCGAGACCCACAGCGACGAGATCGGCCTCGTCGTCTGCGACCTCGGCTTGCCGCGCCTGGGCGGACGGGAAGCCTTCCTGAAAATGAAGGAAAGCCGTCCTGGCGTCCGCGCGATTGTCGCCAGCGGCTACCTCGAACCGGCGATCCGTTCCGAGATGTTGAAAGCCGGCGTGATCGACACCATCCAAAAGCCGTACGACTTCAACGATCTCCTCGCCAAGATCCGCTCAGTCATCGGCCAGCAGCCAGCCGCTGACGATCACCCCGAATTGTTCTGACAGCGCTCGTCGCAGCCGCGGCGATTATGGGCGGACGGTGACGCCGCCCGGCTTCGGCGCTTCGACCAGAGCCGTCTCGCCTTTCCGGGCGTTGATCACGAAAGTGTTGTTGTCGCCGAGCTTTGACCACGGGCCGGGCGGGACCTCGCTGAAATCGACGAATTTCCAATCGGTCACGTCCGTCTCGTCGATGCCGAGATAATCACGCACCGCCGGGGAAACGTCGAGGCCGGCGCCTTTGTTCAGGTTCGGTTTCGGACGTTCGTTCCCGAATACGTATTGCCAGTGATCAGTCCGGAACGGGCCGGCGTCTTCCCATTGCGCGTAGGCAACCTTGTTGCCTTTGCGAATCGCGATCCAGCGGCCTTTGCAGGTGGAAACGCCCGGGCCCTGATACGCTTCCTTGAACCACGGCACAACGCGCGCCGCTTCCGGCCGGTGGCCGTTGATCGATTTGTCGTTATACGGCAGAGCCACGTAAAACGGGTTCTGCCGGGGAGTGAATTTCGCCGGGAGAAATCCGTTCCGCTTCTCCGGGTCGTCGTAGCCGCCGTAGTTTTTCGTCCAGTTTCCGTCCCAGGAGCTGGAACGGTTCGGGACCGGGTTGTTCGCTGTCGGTTTTTCGCCGATCCAGAAAGTGGTGGTGACGATTTCTTTCTTCCACGGGAAC
>DASZDT010000008.1:0-20566 GCA_035941675.1 Chthoniobacterales bacterium | reverse complement strand
CCCCCCACCTCCCCCCGCCCCGGCGCCTTTTGCGGGGGTTTTTAAACCCGCCGCTCCTTGATGCCGAATCTACTTCGGCGCGACCACGACAAAATCGCGCACCGTTTTTTGTTCGGGGATGGAAACGACGCCGCGCTCGCCGCTGAACCAGAACGCGCTCGACGATCCGCCGTCGAGATTGAGAGCCCGCTGAATTTTCAGCTCCGGCGTCGCCAGGAGATTCCCGAGCTGCGCCAGCGTAACCGAAGAGCAAAAGCCAATCGCGGCCCGATCCGATCCGCCGGTGACAACAAAAGTCCGGCGGGCCGGTCGCGTATCGTTTAATCCGGCGACGGCTTTGCCGCCTTCGACGAGAAACGGGCCGCATTGCAGAGCGGCGAGGACATTTTTGCGTGAAGCGTATTCGGCCGAGCGAACCAGCTCGACGCGGGTTTTGGTGACGACCAGGACGCCGCTGAGCAACCGGGCCTTGCGCAAGGGCGCGATCAATTTCCCCTCGCTGAGCAGCAGACCGACCGGCGCGTTTTTCGGGTCGAAATAGCCGCCGTTCACTCCCGCGATAGCCCGGGCCCGGCGCGCGGCCGCGGCCAGGTCGTCATCGCCGCTTGGATTGTCGAGCACCCGCACCGCCGCGGATTTCGTCGAGAACTGCGCCAGGTCGAGGGTGGCTTCGTCGCCGGAATTTGCCTCGTTTAAAACGATCCGGCGATGTTCGACGCCCGCGACGGAACTTCCATCCGGCGTCGACGAGACGACACTCCAGCCGCCCCGCGAAATGCCGGACGAGAACAGGAGGAGCGCGACGGCGAGGGAAAATCTAGCCGCCATGCTTTTTGAGCATTGCGATGAAACGCGGGTCCTGCCGGAGCGGATCGCAAATCGGGCTGATCTTGAGCTGCGCGACCGTCACCTGCGTCGATCGTGTCAGTAAACCGTCGAGGAGCTCGAGCGCCTTGTCGTGTTCGCCGACGATGATGCTGACTTCGGCGAGCGTCTGCGTGCAGACGGGACCATCGAATGCGTCCACGCTCTCCGGGAGCAGTTCCGTGGCGCGTTTCGCCTCGGCAATGGCCGCGTCCTTTTCGCCCAGCCAGGCCAGCGCGTGAGCCGCGCGCTCATGCCCCTTCGGATGATCGGGAACTGCCGCTATGATTTTGTCGGCATTCTTCTTCGCCTGGAGAAACGCTTCGCGCGCGCCGGCTTCGTCGTTCAGCATTTTTTTCGCGATGCCGATGCATTGATATTTCGCGGCAACGGATTCCAGGTCCTGCCCGAGCAACTCATCCCTGACGCCTTTGGCGAGCTGGAGCGCTTCCGGGTAACGGCGCTGCAGGAGCCGCGTTTGAGCGAGCGCCATGTTCATGTGGGCCCGGTTTTCCTCGCTGATCGGCTTCGCACTCAGCATCGCCACGGCGCGCTCGGCCACCTCAAAAGTTCCTTTCTCGGAAATTTCCAGCTGCGCCTTGAGCGACCAGAGGTTGAACGAATCCGGGGACAGCTTGAGCGCGCGATCGATGGCGTTGTTGGCGTCGTCGAACCGGCGTTCCATCTGGTAGTTGAGCGCGAGGTTTTGCAGCGGCCAGGTCTCGTTAGGCGTGAGGCTGACCGCCTTCTCGAGGTTCGCGTCGGACTCCTTCCATTTGCCCTGCCGCCGCTGGATTGCGCCGATGGCCAGGTAGGTTTCGGGACTATTCGGCAATCCTTTCTGGGCGATGCCGAACTCCGACAGGGCGCGATCGTAATCGCGATCGCCGTAATAAAAAAAGAACCCGAGAGCGAGATGGCCTTCCGCGAGATCGGGTTGAAGCGCGAGGGAGCGCTCCGCGAGGGTGCGCGCCTTTTCCCGCCGGTCCGGCAACGGATCGAAGGTGCGATACATCCAGCTGTGGATCCGGGACAGGCTCGCGGCCGCGAGCGCGAAATTCGGGTCGAGCTGCAGGGCGCGTTCGAAAAGCTGCTGGGCCTGTTTCAGCTTGGGCTGGTCTTCGAGGTCGTGTTGAAGATTGTGGGCCTGGACGAACGCGAGATACGCCTCGCCGTTTTCCGTCGGCTTCCGGGTAAATTGTTCCTTCTCCGTCGGCGAAAGTTTCGCGTGCAATTCTTCGGCGATTTTCCTCGCCAGGTCGGTCTGGATCGCGAACACGTCCGTCAGGTCGCGGTCGTAAACGTCGGACCACAAATGCTCGTCGTTCTCCGCGTTGATCAACTGCACGTTGACCCGGACGCGGTTCCCGGCTTTGCGCACGCTGCCTTCCAGGATGGCCGAAACGCCCAGCGCCTTCCCGATCTCGCGCAGGTTCTTGTCTTTTCCGCGATACGGCATCACCGACGTGCGCGAAATCACCTTCAGATCGCCGATCTTCGACAGGTTCGTGAGGATATCGTCCTGGATCCCGTCGGCGAAATAGGCGTTCTCCTTGTCGTCGCTGAAATTTTCAAACGGCAGCACGGCGATCGACTTGTCGATCCGGCGGGCCGAGGCGCGCGGCAGCAGAAAAAAGCCGGCGGCCGCCGAGACGATGATCCCGATCGCGACCAGCGCGAGGACATTCCGCCGGCGGCGTGGCGTGGCCGGCGCGGCCGGGGTGGCGCGAATCCCCTGCGGCGTGACTTCAAGCGCCCAGGCCAGAATGAGCGAAATCGGAAATCCGATCAGCAGGACAATAATGACGAGCCGCAACGCCCACGACGGCAGGTCCCACGCGGGAAACACCGCCGACGCGAGCTGGATCGCGCCACCCGCAACGACGGCGTAAGCCGCCGCGACCCGATAAACTTTTCGCCGTTTTATTTCGTTAAAAAATCCAGCCATCGGTCAGGGTGACGTTATCAGAGGCGCCTCGATTGTGAGACAAAATTAACGGCTCGGCGTTGTCGCTATTTCTGAGCGCCGTTTTTCGCCAGCATCCGGTCGAAGCGCGGATCGGCCCGGAGCGGATCCCAGACCGGGTCGAGCCGCAGTTCGGGAGCCGTCACGCCGGCGGGCGTGTGAAGCGAGTGCTCCAGAAGGGCGAAGGCCGTGTCGAGGTCGCCGCACATCATGTGGATCCGGGCCCGGCTCATGATCAGGATCGGGCCGTCAAAAGCGTCCTTCGATTCCGGCAATAAATCCACCGCCCGCTGCGCTTCCGCCTTCGCCTCATCGCACCGGCCGAGTCCCGCGTAGATGAGGCCGAGCAACGCGTGCCGGGGCGGGTCCTGCGGACTTTCCTGCACAGCTTTCTCCGCCTTGTCGCGCGCCTCCTCGTAGTTCGCCCGGGCGTTCGCTTCGTCGTTCTTCGCTTTGTAAACCGTTGCCCGCAGAAAGGCCTTCGAAATCGGGGCGCTGGTTTCGCCCCGCGATTTTTCCGCCGGGCTCCGTTCCAGGATGCCGAGGAGTTCGTCGAACTTCCGTTCGTACATCTTCAGGTTGTAACGCGCCAGCGTGATCGTGCCGTTCGGGTCGATGTTCTCCGGCCACGTGGCCAAAAGGCTTTGCATCGCGTGGAGGTCGCCTTTCGAATAAAGGTCCACCCGCGCGCGCAGTTCCTGGATCGTGAACGTCTGGGGCGCGGCTTTAATGGCGCGATCGAAAATGCGCGCCGCGGTCGCGTAATCGCGGACGGCGAGGTAATTCATTCCCATGTTCTCGAGGAGGATCGGGTCCTTCGGATCGAGCGACACGGCCTTCGCGTAGCTCGCGCTCGATTCCTCCCATTTTCCCTGGCGCCGTTGGATCGCGGCCATGGCGCGGAAAATTCCGGGATCGTTCGGCAGGCCGGTGCGCGCGCGGGCCAGCTCGCTGAGGGCCGCATCGTAATCGCGGTTCACATAATATTGGACGTACCCCATGGCGAGATGGCTTTCGGCCAGGTCCGGTTCAAGGCGAAGCGCTTCCTCCGCCGCGGCCCGCGCTTTCTGCGCTCGCGCGGGGAGCGGCTCGATGGCGTAAAACATCCAGCTTTCCAGGTGGGACAAACGCGCCTGGGCCAGGGCAAACGCCGGATCGAGCCGGATCGCTTTCTCATAAAGCTCCTCGACCCGCGCCAGATCGTCGTGATGCCGGTCCGGCCGGCTAAAGATTTCGTGCGCTTCCTGGTAAAGAAGATACGCGTCGCCGTTGGTCGTGGGCTTGCGGCCGATGCGTTCCTCTTCCCCGGGCGCCAGGGTCGCCTTCAATGCGCCCGCGATTTCGCGCGCCAGCTCGCTCTGGACAGCGAACATGTCGGTTAGCTCGCGGTCGTAAACCTGCGCCCAAAGATGACGGTCGTTCGACGCGTCGATGAGCTGGACGTTGATCCGAACGCGGTTGCCTTCGCGCCGGACGCTTCCTTCCAGGACGGTCGCGACGTTCAAGGCCTTGCCGATCTCGCGAATGTTATGCGCCTGCCCGCGATACGGCAGCACCGACGTCCGCGAGATCACTTTCAGGGCGCTGATCTTCGCCAGGTTCGTCAGGACGTCGTCCTGAATGCCGTCCGCGAAATATTCATTCGCCTGGTCGCTGCTGAAATTCGCGAAGGGCAGGACCGCGATCGATTTCTCGAGTTTCCGGGACGAATTCCGGTTGAGGACGAAGTATCCGATCGCCGCTGAGACCAACAGGCCCACGACAGCCAGCGTGATAATATTCCGGCGCCGGCCCGGCAACGAGGGCGGACAATCCGTGGCGGTTTTGGAGTCCGGCGTCAGGTGAATTCCGCCCGGCCCGACGTCCAGCGCCCACGCCAAAATGAGCGCAATGGGAAATCCGGCGAGGACGAGGACGACAACCAACCGTGCGGTCCACGCCGGTAGCGTCAAGGCAGGCAAAACGGTGGTGGCAAACTGGATGATGAGCCAGCCGACGACGGCGTACCCTGCGGCGACGCGATAGACCTTGCGGCGCTTCAGCTCGCAAAAAAATCCGTAAAGCCGTGAATCTCTGAATGAATTTCCCAAGCGAAGCGAATGATGATCCCACCCGACCTTACACTTCTATTTCACGCCCGTGGCAAAAACCGTTTGGAAATGCGGACTCTCCCTTTCACGCGAGACCACGGTGACTTCGATGTTCTTGAAACCGGCGGTCTCGAGAAATTGATGGAGCTGCACTTCACTGAACCCGAGCCAATGGTCGGCGTACAATTCACGCGCGCGTTCGAAACGGTGGCTGAGCAAATCGAGGATCACGACGCGGCCGCCTTTGCGCAGAATGCGATGGGCGCTGGCAATGGCGCGTTCGGGATGGATGGCGTGGTGTAAGGCCTGGCTGAGGACGGCGAGGTCGATCGTGCCTTTGGCGATCGGCGGATCTTCAATGTCGCCCAGGCGATATTCGAGATTGGCGAAGTCGTGCTTCTTGGCGAGCTGCGACCCGAACTCGACCATCTTCGGCGAATTATCGATCGCGATCACCTTCTCCGCGGTCCGGGCCAGCAATTGGGACAGCGTTCCCTCGCCGGCGCCGAGATCGGCCACGGTTAACTTTGGCAGCAGCGAGATCAAGGTGTGGGCCAGCGCCTGCCAGGAGCGGCCGGGGACATAACTGCGGCCAAATTTTCCCGCCAGCTCGTCGAAATATTCGCGCGCTTTATCGCGCCGTTTCCGCAGGGTGAGCTGGAGCGCCGTGCGATCGCGCGCGGTCTCGGGCATTTCCCGCGCGAGCTCCCGGATCAGCTCGCTCACTTTGGCGCGAGCAGGGTCCCGTTCTTCTTTCGCAGTGAGACCGTAATAAACATTCTTGCCCGCGCGCCGGTCCTCGACCACGCCGGCCCGCTTCAACTGGGCGAGGTGACTGGAGATGCGCGACTGGCCCATCCCCAGAATCTTCTGGAGTTCGGCCACGGAAAGCTCGTCTTCCTCGAGCAAGAGGAGGAGCCGAAGCCGGGTGGGATCGGCCAGGAGCCGAAGAAAATTAATGGTTGACGCCATCGGGTCTGCCCACGATATATCGACGCATCATGATTGGTCAATATGTTGGCTGATCATTTGTTTCTTCGCTTCACCGTAATCTCCATTTCCTAACTGCATTCCATGCTTCGACGTTTCATTTTTGCTTCCGAATCCGTGGGCGAAGGCCATCCGGATAAAGTTTGCGACACCATTTCCGACGCCGTCCTCGACGCCTGCCTGGCGGTCGACAAAAAGAGCCGCGTCGCCTGCGAGACCTACGCGAAAAGCAACGTCGTGGTCGTGGGCGGCGAAATCACCACCAAGGCCAGCCTGGATTACGTCCAGATCGTGCGCGATGCCGTGCGTGAGATCGGGTACGTGAACGATGACGACGTCTTTCACGCCGACCGCGTTTTCGTCCAGAACATCATCACCTGCCAGTCCGCCGATATTTCGCAGGGAGTCGACGCGAAAAGAGCGAAGGGAAAGAAAACCGCCGAGCAGGGCGCAGGCGACCAGGGACTGATGTTCGGTTTCGCCTGCGACGACACCCCGGAATTGATGCCGGCGCCGATCATGTTCGCCCATCGTCTCGGC
The DNA here is from genome assembly GCA_035941675.1 of Chthoniobacterales bacterium. Taxonomy (GTDB): domain Bacteria; phylum Verrucomicrobiota; class Verrucomicrobiia; order Chthoniobacterales; family UBA10450; genus AV80. Next base: position 14,116 of record DASZDT010000008.1, on the reverse strand, counting down.
CGCGAGCTGACCCGGATCCGGAAAAGCGGCAAGGCGCCGTGGCTCCGGCCCGACGCGAAGTCGCAGGTCTCGGTCATTTACGACAACGGCAAGCCGGTCGGCATTTCCAACGTGGTCATCTCGACTCAGCACACCGAGGACAAGGATCACAAGGAGATCGAAAAATTCTGCATCGAAAAAATCATTCGCAAGGTTCTCCCGAAATCGATGGTCAACGGCACGACCGAATTCCTGATCAATCCGACCGGCCGTTTCGTGATCGGCGGTCCGCAGGGCGACACCGGACTGACCGGGCGCAAGATCATCGTCGACAGCTACGGCGGCTGGGGCCGTCACGGCGGCGGTGCGTTTTCCGGAAAAGACCCGAGCAAAGTCGACCGGAGCGCCGCGTACATGGGCCGCTGGGTGGCGAAGAACGTGGTCGCGGCCGGGCTGGCGACGCGCTGCGAAATCCAGTTCGCCTACGCGATCGGTTATCCCGATCCAGTGAGCATGGCGATCAACACCTTTGGCACGAACACCGTTGACGAAGAAGCGATCGAGCGCGCCGTCAACCGCACCTTCTCCTTCAAGCCGGCCGACATCATTCAGCAGCTCGACCTGCTCCGCCCGATTTACAGCAAGACCACGAACTACGGCCATTTCGGCAAAGACGATCCGGAGATTACCTGGGAAAGAACCGAGAAAGCGGCGGCGCTGAAGCGCGCGGCAAGATAGATTTAAGATTTAAGTTTTAAGCTTTAAGTATGGCTTACCAGTCGTTCGAAGATCTCGAAGTTTGGCAGCGCGGATGCCGCCTCACCGTCGACATTTTCAAAGCCTTTCGGTCCTGCAAGGAATTCACTCTTAAGGACCAGATTCAACGCGCTGCCTTATCAATTCCCTCCAACGTTGCAGAAGGTGCCGAGCGTGGGAGTAACAAAGATTTTGCCCATTTCCTAAATATCTCCAAGGGCTCGTGTGGTGAATTGCGGACCCAGCTCTACATCGCCCGCAAACTCGATTTCGTACCCAACTCTGACTTTGAGAAGCTCGTAACCGAATCGAAAGAACTCTCCGCCATGCTCGAAGGGCTCCGGCGTTCCGTTTTATCGCGCCCGGTGAAACGCTCCACTTAAAACTTAACCCCTAAAACTTAAAACTATGTCAACGACATCAACAGCCACCGAATCATTAGTGAAACAGGACTTCAAAGTTCGCGACATCACGCTCGCGGATTGGGGCCGCAAGGAAATCTCGATCGCCGAAAAGGAGATGCCGGGATTAATGGCGATCCGCGAGAAATACGCGCCGTCGAAGCCGCTCCAGGGCGTGCGCGTGACGGGTTCGCTCCACATGACGATCCAGACGGCGGTCTTGATCGAGACGCTGGTCGCGCTCGGCGCGCAAGTGCGCTGGGCGAGCTGCAATATTTTCTCGACCCAGGATCACGCGGCCGCGGCGATCGCGAAAGCGGGAGTGCCGGTGTTCGCGTGGAAGGGTGAAAGTCTCGAGGAATACTGGTGGTGCACGAACCAGGCGATCTCGTTCCCGGACGGCAAAGGTCCGCAGCTGGTCGTTGATGATGGCGGCGACGTGACCCTCTTCATTCACAAGGGGTACGAACTGGAAGAAGGCGGCGAATGGGCGAAATCGAAGTCGGCCAGCAAGGAAGAGCAGGTCATCAAGGATCTGTTGCTCGAAGTGCAGCGGGAGAATCCCTATCGCTGGCATGAGCTGGTGAAGGAATGGCGCGGCGTGTCAGAAGAGACGACGACGGGCGTGCATCGGCTCTACAAAATGCAGCAGCAGAATCAGCTGCTCGTTCCCGCCATCAACGTCAACGATTCGGTGACGAAATCGAAGTTCGACAATCTCTATGGCTGCCGCCACTCGCTCGTCGACGGGCTCAACCGCGCGCTCGACGTCATGATCGCGGGCAAGGTCGCCGTCATTTGCGGGTACGGCGACGTGGGCAAAGGCTGCGCCCAATCACTTCGCGGCCAGGGCGCGCGCGTGGTTATTACCGAGATCGATCCGATCAACGCGCTGCAGGCGGCGATGGAAGGTTACGAAGTGACGACCGTCGAGGACACCCTGGGCCGCGGCGACATCTACGTCAGCACGACCGGCAACGTCGACATCATCACGCTCGAGCACATGGAACGGATGAAAGACCAGGCGATCGTCTGCAACATCGGGCATTTCGATAACGAGATTCAGGTCGAGCCGCTCAACGAGCGCGAAGACGTGAAGCGGACCAACATCAAGCCGCAGGTGGACAAGTATACTTTCCCCGATGGCCACGAGATCTTCATGCTGGCCGAAGGCCGGCTGGTGAATCTTGGCTGCGCCACCGGTCACCCGAGCTTCGTCATGTCGAACTCCTTCTCGAACCAGGTGCTCGCTCAGCTCGACCTCTGGAAGAACAAGGACACCTACAAGGTCGGCGTCTATGTTTTATCCAAGCAGCTCGACGAAGAAGTCGCCCGCCTCCATCTCCAAAAGATCGGCGTCAAATTGACGAAGCTAAGCGAGAAGCAGGCTGAGTATCTCGGCGTCCCGGTCGAAGGCCCTTATAAGTCCGAGCATTACCGCTACTAAGCCGGCCAGCTACTTTTTCTCGTTCTTGAAGCTGTAGTCGGTTAACTCAGATCCGTACTTCATCTGGCCGGCTTGGGTGACTGACTTCACCAAGCCGACCCCGTCCGCATACCAGTTGGTTCGCGTCTTGGGAGTAGCCCCGGCGCTGATTTCGGTGACTACTTTCATGGCGCGAAATTTTCCGGCCGGCACAGTGACATTCTCGAACGCGACCGTCTGGTTAGTTTCGTGTTGTTCGACCTGGGTGGGATCTTTGCCGTTCCATTCCCATTTTTTGCCCGCGACGAGCGGGTCGGGCAGAAGGTGCTTCGGTGGATCGTAGGTCGCCTTGAGGCCTTCGTGCTCAATGTAATCTTCGGAGTGGAGGAGGATCCAGCCGTCGGCCTTGGAATATACCTGGTGAATCTTCACGCCGGATAAGGATTCGACCTGGTACCTGGGAGGCGCGCCTTGCTGCGGTTCTTCGGCAAGAACCTTCCAAGTGTAACCACCCTCCTCCGTGTTTCGATAGGTCCAGGTGTAACCTACCTTGAGTGGAAAATAGTCGCCGCTTGTCGTCGGGGTTCGCGGTTTTTGCGGTGACTTGGCCTCGGCGGCCAGGACAACCGCGGCCATTCCGATTGCGGCGAAGATGCCAAGCCTGTTCATAGCTGTCAGGGGTTGTTGTGAGCCGGGCGCGCGGGTGCGTCAGTCGCGTCGGGATTGGACGAAACGGCTGGTGGAATTGTTTGCAGCCGGAAGATCCAGGTGAACGCGAGCGTGACGAGCGCAGCCAGGCCCGCCGACGCGACCACGTCGCTGAACCAATGGTCGTTCACGCCAATCCGCGCCACCGAAATGAAAAGGGGGATGATGAGCAAAGGCAGGCGATAGCGCGGAAAAAGAAAGGCGAGCGGAAAGAAGAGTCCCCAGAAAAAAGCGGAATGGCCGGAAGGGAAGGAGCTGCCGTGTTCGCCGAAAAACTTCCAGTCCCAGTTCCCCGCCTGGATTACTTCGAAGGGACGCAGACGATTGAAGACGTTTTTCAGCGTTCCGGCGGTCAGACGCGTGACGAGTTGCGTCGATCCAACAAACAACAGGATCCAGCCAAGAGCCCGGGTCGGACGCAGCACGAGCAGGAGCGCGCCCAAACCTAGCAAAACGTAATTTAGGAAATAGCGCGCGATCGTCAGGCCGCCCGCGATCTCCAGCCAGTGCGTGCCTTCCTGGAGAACGACCGATTTCCTTCCGTCCAGGCGCTGGACCAGGGCGGCGATCGGCTGGTCGAGGAAGAAAATGCCCAGAACGGTGAGAACGGCAGCGACGAGGAAAGCAATAAAGAGCTGGCGACGATTCATGTTGGAAGTGCGCAGCCTATTTCCGAATCGCCCTGGAGGGCGATAAAAAGATTCGCTGTCAGTCCGCGTCGCGCGCGTACCAATCCACTTTCCGCGTCACCCACATGACGATCGCGAGCAGGATAAAGAGCGCGACCGTTCCCATAAGGAGCGCGTAATCCTGTTGCCGGAGCGTGATGTAAAGGAAGGTGTAAACGCCCAGCAATCCCCCGCCGATCATGAGGGTGCGGGCGCCGCCGCCGAGGAAGTGGCTGCAGTACCAGGTGATCAAACCGGTCGCGGCGAGGGTGGCGATCGCGTAGGCCGCGGTGAACCCGATGAATTCGGACGCGGAAAGGAGCGCGAGATAAAAGAGGCAAAGGGCGGCGCCGACCATCAGGTACTGGAGCGGATGGATTTTCTGGCGGGCCGTGATTTCGAAAAGGAAGAACGTCGTGAAGACCAGGACGAAGAAGAGCACGCCGTATTTGATCGAGCGCTCGACGTAGCGATAAGCGTCCAGGACCTTCAGGAACTGTGCGCCGAAAAGAGAATTCGAGACGGCAAGGGTCGTGAAGCGTTCGTTGCCGGAGCGGCTCGTCCAGCGCTGGGCATAATCGCGGCCGTAATACGAAACCTTCCAGGTCGCGTCGAACCCGTCCGCGCGCACACTGCGTTCGGCGGGAAGAAACGCGCCGCGAAAACCGGGATCAGGCCAGTTCGATTTGAGGTTCACGACGTTCTGGACGCCGAAGGGCGCGAAGAAAATCCCGCTGCTCCCATTGAGATCGAGGGCAATCGAAAATGCCGGGGGCGCCGCGATCGGCTGGTCGTTCCCCAGCGGCGCGGTTACGCCCGTCGTGTAACCGGGCAATTGCGAGCCCGGCTGGAGTTGGATCTTTTTCCCGTCCCAGTCGAGCATCAGGCTTTCACGGGTGCCGCGCAGGTCGCTTACCGCCAGGGTGACGGCCGCGTCTTTCCAAAGAACGTCTTTCGGATCGATCTTGAGCGCCGCCATGTCGGGCACGGGAAATTTCCCGGAGATATTGACCATTCCGCGAAAGACGGCCGCGTCGTAAATCCCGCGATGCAATGTTTGCGTTTTCACGTCGCCGCTGATCTCGAGCGTGTCCGGGAGAAAATAAGCGTAAGCCACGGTCGTCTCGGCGACCTCCCGGGTCTCGACTCGTCCGTCCGGCAGGGTGACAGAACGAACGACGGTGCCGTGATAAAGATAAGGAACCACCAGGACCGGCCCGACAATGTTCTGGTCCTTGCCCCACGATGACGTGATGTCGCCCACGGCTTCGTTCCTCCGGGCCAGCCGATCGCTCAGCACTCCCTCGATCATGAGGAGGGGAATGAGCATCACCAGGATAAGCGCGCCCACGCCGAACAGTTTCAGCATGGTGCTCGTTGAGCGTTTCTTGAAGAACGGCTGCGATTTTGGAAGTGGCGGCGGTGCGTCGGGCATCGGATGGAGATTGATAAAATTCGGCTCGGCTGAGCAACAACAATACGCCTAACCAGCGGATGCTTGCGGAGAGAGTTGGACGGGGACTCGGAATTCTGAGACTGCATAACGCAGAAAAATGAACGCACGAAAGGCCGCCGTCGTTTTCATCTTCATTACCGTCACGCTCGACATGCTCGCGCTCGGCCTCATCGCGCCGGTGCTGCCGAAGCTCGTTCTCAATTTCCTGGGCGGCGACGCGCCGAATGCGGCCAAGGTGTTCGGCATTTTCGGGACGGTCTGGGCGCTCATGCAATTCCTCTTTTCCCCGATGCTCGGCGTTTTGTCGGACCGGTTCGGCCGGCGGCCGGTCATCCTGCTCTCGAATCTCGGGCTGGGCCTCGATTACATTGTCATGGCGCTGGCGCCGACGATCGGCTGGCTTTTTGTCGGGCGCGTCATCTCCGGAATTACGGCGGCCAGCATCACCACCGGCACCGCCTACGTGGCCGATGTCGTGCCGCCGGAGAAACGGGCCAGCGCCTTTGGAATGATCGGGGCGGCCTTCGGAGTCGGCTTCGTGCTCGGTCCGGCCCTGGGCGGATTACTCGGGAATTCCGATCCGCGCCTGCCCTTTTGGGTGGCCGGCGGGTTGAGCCTCGCGAATTGGGCCTACGGATTTTTCGTGCTGCCGGAATCGCTTCCGCCGGAGAAACGCCGACGCTTCACGTTCCGCCGCGCGAATCCCCTCGGCTCCCTCGTCCTTTTGCGGTCGCATCCGGAATTGTTCCGGCTCGCGACCATCCAGTTCATCGGCTACATCGCGCATGAAGTGTTCAACGTCTGGGCGCTCTACACGATCTTTCGTTACGCCTGGCGCGAAGGCACGATCGGTCTCTCGCTCGCGCTGGTGGGAGCGTGCGGGATCGTCATTTCGAGCTGGCTCGTTCCCGCGATGGTCGCCCGTTTTGGTGAACGCCGAACGCTTTACATCGGCCAGTTCTTCGGCGCGCTCGGCATGGTCGTGGCCGGCTTCGCCCGAACGGGAATGATTTTCTTCCTCGCGATTCCGGTGATGATGCTCTGGACGATCTCGAGCCCGGCTGCGCAGGGAATGATGACGCGGCGGGTCAGCGAATCGGAGCAGGGCGAATTGCAGGGAGCGATCGGCAGCCTGAGCAGTCTGGCCTGGATCATTGGGCCGGGGCTGTTCACCTTTACCTTCGCCGCCTTCATCGATCCGGTCCGCGGCTGGAACGTTCCCGGCGCGCCCTGGTATCTCGGAGCGGTTCTCCTTTTCGCGGCGATGTTCCTGGCGACTCGAATCCCGAAGCTCGACGCGGCGGAAAAGAGCGACGATCCGGCATCGGTGTGAGACGGGATTAACGGCTGCTCATGTCCGCTCGAAATTCGTGTTCGCATTCGGCCGGCAATGCGCGAAGTGTGCGCAGGCGCAAGCGGTTGCGGCAACAGAGTTGCTATGGACGGATGTTCTCCCATCTCCCGCGGCCGGATGCTGCGAACCTTTATTTGTGATTCAAAGAGCGCTCTTCGTTTTGCTGATTCTTGCCGCCGCCGGCGGGAGCACTTTGCTCGCGGACGAAGAAACGCGCCGGGTCCAGGAGGAACTCCGGAAACGTCATTTGTTTTTCCGCGACATCGATGGACGCCCGAGCGTCGAGTTCTCCAGGGCGGTGAAGCGCTACCAACAACGCCAGGGGTTCGCCCAGACCGGCGTGGCCGACGACGCGACTCTCTACTCGCTCGGCATCGGCGAACCGCCTTCGCCCGCGGAAGGCGTCCACGATTTGCCCGATGTTCCGGTGCTGAAGAGCGACGCGGCTTTGCACGAACCAACCTCGACTCAGCCCCCGGTCCCGACCGACGCTCAGAAAGCGGCCGGCGTCACCAAAGCGGACATTCATGCGTTTCTGCGCCGTTACTTCGATGCCTGCCAGTCCCCGAGTCCGGACGATGAGCTGGCGTTCTTTGCGGAACGCGTCGAATACTTCGACCACGGCGTGGTCGACCGCTCCTACATCAGGAACGAGCTGGCCGTTTATGATCAGCGCTGGCCTTCGCGCACTTACACGCTCGGCGATTCATTGCGGATCGTCCGCACCGGGAACAACACTGTCGCCAAAATTCGCGTGAATTTTCAAGTGGCCAATGCCGAGCACGACCGCAAGGCCAGTGGGCGAACGGACGACACCTTCAATCTCGCCAAGCGCGGCGATTCCCTCGAGATCGTCTCAATCAAAGAGGAACGCGTCCGCCGGGTGTGGCGGCATCGCCGGCGTCCGCCGAATTATCCGGCCGCGGTCGGCCGCACGATTCATCACGTGTTTCGCAGCATTTTTCACTGACGCGAAACGCTACGGCGCGAGACGGATTTCGCCCGCGAGTGGATAAACGCGGCCGGCTTCCAGGTCGACGGCCCACGCTTTCACGATCACGCCGTCGGGGGCAACGTCGTTGGCGAGAAGGAAGCGCGAAAAATCTCCATGCGACGATCGCGTTCCGACGACCCAGCGCGGTTGCCATCGGCCGTCCGTTTCCAAACCCACGACCACGCAGTCGGCTGGCCGATCTCCGCCCGGCATACGCGTCCACCCTTTGACCGAGAGCCGGCCGTTTCCATCGGGGACCGCTTGTTCCAGCATGCCGGCCGATGCGTTTTCGGCGGGAGGCGCGGCATTCACCGCCCGGGCGAGCGTTGCGCTCACCAGGCGCGGCCGAAGAACATCGTGCTCAGCCAAAGTATGGATTGTCTGCCGCATCTCCGGATACGGAGACAACCAGGCGAGCTCCGGGTTCTCCGGGATCGCGTCCGCCCACCGCAGGACGAGTTGCAGATGGTTCCGGTACTCCGTGAACTTTTTCAGGATGCGCCGTTCGGCCGTGAAGGTGGCGGCCCAGAAAGCGAGGAGGACGATGCCGGCAACGACGCCGCTAAACCGGGCAACAATTTTCAACCGCGCGCGGTCGCCGAGATTTTCGTAAACGGTAAACGCGAGGCCGATCGTCGCGATGACCAGCAGCACGGTGAACACCGTGTAGCGCGCGTCTGCTGCCATCTCGAACCCGAAGCCAAGCCGCGCGCGCGCCGTCGCCGCGCCTGAGATCAGCGTGTAGGCGCCGAGAACAACCCACGGATAATGCGACCGGCATTGCCGCCGATCGGTGGCGGTGAGCCAAACCGCGGCCGCAACCAGCGACAAAAAGAGAAGGAGCGTAACCGCGCCCGCCGCCATCGCGCCTGGCGTTCGAAAAACGGAACCGATCCAAATCAGGAAAAATTGGAGAAGCGCCGGCGCATCGTTTGGGATCGATGCGGGCGGCGGACTGAGAGCCGGACGTTGATAAGAGATGAAGTAGGAGCCCACGGAAATGATTGCCGCCAGGACGTAGGCGACGCGCCATCCTTTGCTGGTTCGCGGTGTCTCGGACGGGCTCGTCAATGGGAAGGCGAGAACCCAGACGAGCATGCCGTTCGCAAAAGTGTAGGTGCTCAGAAGCGCCAGCGCGCCGTTGCAGATGGTTTTCCAGCGCAACGATTGGCCGGATAAATTCACGAGCAGGGCGACGGCCAGCGCGAAGCCCGGCGCGAACGTTTCCCATTGGATGCCGTACAGAAAATTCTCGTATTGGCGCGGAGAGAAGAGCACGAGATTCATGAGCGCGAACGCCAGAGCGCCCGCGCCGGCGGACCGGATCGTTCGGGTCACCAGCTTGTAAAGCGCGACCGAACCGAAACAGGCGACCGCCATGACGAGCGCGATCCCGAGCCGAACGTCCCAGCCCGCGGAAAGAAACAGCGGCAGATAAAGCAGCCGCGGAACGACTTTCCGGCTTTCGTTGTGTTGACTCCACAATTCGGAAAGCGTGAACGTGCCCCGGCACCACGACGCGAGCTGCGCGCCCGGCGTGTTCCATTCGTCCCAGAACGGGAGGGCGACGCAGTGTCGCCACACGAAATAGCAGGCGCAGAGCACCGGCAGGAACCAAAAGGCGACGGCGATTGCTTTGCGAAAATCGGCCGGGGCCCGCGCTTCCATTCCTGAGTTGCTTAACGGATCGGCCGCGCCTTGCCAACCGGCCATTGAATGCGATTTAGAAAGATGCGGAAGCGCGCGACCAGAGCGAACGGGACGGCGTTGGTCTTCGCGCTGATCGCGATCGTCGCCTGGCTCTCGCTTTCGAATCATTGCGCGCTCGGTTTAACCTTGCCAGCGCCGGAGCCCGCGGAGTCGATCGAGGGCGGCTGCCCGATGCACCGAGCGCCGGTGAAAAAGAAGCCGGCCGTGAATCTGCCTTGTTGCAAACACGTCCGCGCCGTCCTGGCCAAAGGTGTGGCCGCGGTCACGCCTGGTCTTCAGCTGATTGGGTCGCGCCCTTACGCGACAGCGACTTTCCCGCCGGCCCGACGGCTCGCCTTCGCCATCGAAAATCTCGATACCGGACCGCCAGGCTGTTCCAGTTTCGCCGAATCTGTTTTGCAGGAGAGCATGTTTTCGCATGCTCCTCCTCTTTCCTGAAATCCCAGCGAAGGACAGGCGATCGCCTGTCTTCACCCAGGTCTAATCGCGCCGGCAAACTTTGCCCGGCGAGATTTCAATTTCAGGAACCAAAGCAAAATGAAAAAATTACTCTTGTTCGCATTATGCGCGGCCGCGTTGGCCGCGACTGCCAGCGCCTCAGCGGAAACGAGCGCGCAGAAATACACCTGTCTCATGCACCCCGAAGTGGTGACAGAGGCGCCCGGCGATTGCCCGAAATGCGGGATGCCGCTCGTGCCCGTAAAAGCGAAGCCGGAAGCCCATAGTTCGCATACGACCCACGAGTCCCATGAGACGGGTGACCGCAAACATTCCATGACCTCCTCGATCAACCTCTCCGATGCCATGAACCGCGAAGGGTCTGGCACGAGCTGGCTCCCGGATTCGTCGCCGATGTATGGCCGGATGCTGATGTTCGGTGACGACATGCTGATGCTGCACGGCGCGATCTTCCCGCGCTATGTGAACGCGAACACGCGCCGGGGCGACGATCGGATCGACGCGCCGAACTGGTTCATGGCGATGTATTCGCATCCGCTCGGAGAAAATGCCCAGCTCGGTTTTCGCGGAATGATGAGCCTCGATTTGCTCACCGAAGGCGGGCGCGGTTATCCGCTTCTCTTTCAATCCGGCGAAACCTGGAACGGCGAAGCGCTCCACGACCGGCAGCATCCGCACGATCTCTTCGACGAAATCTCAATCAGCTATTCGCAGAAGTTTGGCCGCGATTTTTCGGCCTATCTTTACGTCGGTTATCCCGGCGAACCAGCGCTGGGCCCGCCGGCCTTCATGCACCGCATTTCGGCCATGGACAATCCCGACGCGCCCCTGAGCCATCACTGGCAGGATTCGACCCACGTCACTTTTGGAGTCGTGACGCTTGGATTGGTCTGGCGCGATTTCAAAATCGAAGGCTCGACCTTCACGGGACGCGAGCCCGACGAACGCCGCTACGATTTCGACGACCCGAAGCTGGATTCGTTCAGCGGCCGGCTTTCGTGGAACCCGACGAAGGACCTGGCCCTGCAGGTGTCTCACGGTTACATGCACAGCCCGGAGGAACTCGAGCCGGACGCGAACCGCCATCGGACCACGGCGTCACTCATATATAATAGAGCGCTCGGCCACGACTCGAACTGGTCGAACGCGATCGTGTGGGGACAGAACCGTGACAGAGCCGCGGGCAAGACGCAATCGATCCTGCTCGAGACGAATTACCAGCGCGGCCGCGACACGATTTACGCCCGGTTCGAGCACGTCGAGAAACCCGGGCACGAGCTCGTTCTCGACGAGGCCGATCACGAGCGCGTCTTTCCGGTCAACGCTTACACGCTCGGTTACGTCCGCGACCTCTCCCATGGCAAGGGCATCGACGTGGGGCTTGGCGGCCAGTTCACGATCCACGATGTTCCCGGCGACCTGGACCGCTATTACGGCGACGGCGTTCCGTTCGCGTTCCAGGTTTTCCTGCGAGTCCGGCCGTCGTTGATGGGCTCGCACGAGATGCCGCCTGACGGGAAGTAAAACTTGTCGGCGCGAGCCGTTCCGCTCAGTTTCTCGCCATGTCTTTCCGATCCTGCCTCGTCGTCTTTACGATCTTCGTCGCCGCTTTCGCAACCGCCGTCGCGGCTGAAAGACGCCTCATCACCGAGAAGGACCTGTTCGACTTTGTCTGGATCGGTGACGCGCAGGTTTCGCCGGACGGAGCGCGGGTTGCGTTTGTGCGGGTGACGGTGAACGAGAAGAAGGAGGGATACAACACCGCGATCTGGATGGTCTCGACCGACGGCAAGGAAATGCCGCACCGCTTGACCACCGGCGACCGCGATTCTTCCCCGCGCTGGTCGCCGGACGGAAAGTATCTCGTCTTTAGCCGGTCGCCGGAGAAGGACGGGAAACCGGAGCCGCCCCAGCTTTGCATGCTCTCGATGGCGGGCGGCGATGCCTTTGTCTTTACGAGTCTGCCGAAAGGCTCGGGCGACCCCAAGTGGTCGCCGGACGGAAAGCTGATCCTGTTCACCAGCTCATCGAATCCGGAGGATCTCGAGAAGCAGGAGAAGAAAAAGAAGAAGGACGAAGACCAGAAGCGCGCCGCGAACGCATCGCCGACTGCTTCGCCGGCGAAAGACGAGGCCGCCAAAAAAGCCGAGGCTGAGAACGAGCGCGAAAGCGACATCCATGTCATCACCCGCGCGGTTTATCGTTCCAACGACGAGGGCTATCTCGATTTCAAACGGCCCCAGCATCTCTGGGTGGTGGCCGCGCCGCATAATCCCGACGAAAAAGTGCAGCCGAAACAATTGACCCGCGGCCGGTTCGACGAAGAAGGAGCGTTCTGGGCGAAGGACGGCGCGCAGGTCTATTTCACCACCCTGCACAACGACGAGCCCTATTACGACACGGCCAAAACCGAGCTGTGGTCGATCTCGCCGAACGGCGGCGAGCCCGCGAAGATCACGACGCTCGAGATGGACATGGGCGCAGTGGCGTTGAGCCCGGACGGCAAACAGGTCGCGTTCACGGCGTCGGTCGAGCAGCCGGTCAATTCCTACACCCAGCCGGACCTGTGGGTCCTCGACCTGACGAAGGACGCGAAGCCGCGCAATCTCACGGAGAAATTCGACTTCGACGTTGGCAGCAGCGTCTTCGGCGACAACGGTTCTCCGCGCGGCGGCGGGGGCAACAAGCCGATCTGGACCGCCGACGGCAAGGGGATCATCGAGAATTTCTCGCGCGAGGGCCGAACGAATGTCGGTCTTTTCGATGCGGCCAGCGGCGCGATGACAGAAGTGACAAAAGGCGACCAGGCCGTCTCCCGTTTTCGCGCCGCGCCGGACGCCTCGAAGCTCGTCTATCTCGTTTCAACGCCGACGCGAATCGGCGATCTCTTCTGGCTCGATCGCACGACCGGCGAAGCGCGGCAGTTGACCCACAGCAACGACGAACTTTTCAACCAGCTCAACCTGACGGAGCCGGAAGAGATTCGTTACAAGAGCTTCGATGGAAAAATGGTGCAGGCGTGGCTGCAACGGCCGCCCGGATTCGACAAGGCCAAAAAATATCCGCTCATCCTGAACATTCACGGCGGCCCGCACACCGCTTACGGATTTGTGTTCGACCACGAATTCCAATGGATGGCGGCGAGAGGTTATATCGTGCTCTACCCGAACCCGCGGGGCAGCACGAGTTACGGCCAGGAATTTGGGAACGTGATCCAGTACCACTATCCCGGAGACGATTTCAAGGACCTGATGGCGGGCGTGGATGAAACGATCAAGCGCGGTTTCGTCGACGACAAAAAACTGGGCGTGACGGGAGGAAGCGGCGGAGGTCTGCTGACCAACTGGGTCGTCGGCCATACCGACCGGTTCGCGGCGGCGGTCTCGCAGCGCGATATCGCGAGCTGGACGGACTGGTGGTACACGGCGGACTTCACGTTGTTCCAACCGCGCTGGTTCAAGGCGCCGCCGTTCCAGGACCCCGAGGATTTCAAGGCGCGCTCGCCCATCACCTACATCAACGACGTGAAGACGCCGATGATGTTCATCCTGGGCGAGAACGATTCGCGGACGCCGCCCGGCGCCGGTGGCGAGCAAATGTTCCGGGCGCTGAAGTTCCGCAAGATCCCGACGGTGATGGTGAAGTTCCCGAACGAAACGCACGAGCTCTCGCGCTCCGGCCAGCCGTGGCATCGGATTGAGCGGTTGCAGCACCTCGTGGGTTGGTTCGATCGCTGGTTGATGGGAGTCGCGAAGCCGGAGTATGATGTGGCCCCCAGTGAAGTGCCGGTGAAACCGAACGCCGCGCCGAAGACGAAGCCGCCGGGGAACTAGCCGTGAAACTCCGCACCCAAAACTATCACGACATCGAACGCATCATCGAGTTCGACTTCGTGCGGGCGACGGAGGCGGCGGCTCTCACTTCGCTGCCGTGGCTCGGCCGCGGCGAAAAAGAAAAAGCGGACGAGGCGGCCTGCGACGCGATGCGCGGGATGTTCGATCTCATGAACATCTGCGGGGAAGTGGTGATCGGCGAAGGAATCAAGGACGACGCGCCCGGGATTTTCAAAGGGGAACAACTCGGAACCTGGCTCCCCGGTTCACCCCAGTTCGATATCGCGATCGATCCGATCGATGGCACGACCAACATCTCCAAAGGCGCGCCGAATTCGATCAGCTGCATCGCGGCGGCGAGCCCGGAGCAGG
>DASZDT010000007.1:0-12907 GCA_035941675.1 Chthoniobacterales bacterium | reverse complement strand
GCGGCGGCCGCGAGGCAGGCCACCAGCACCAGCACGTGGACCAGCGCGGTCTTGGATTCCTTCGCGAAGAGCGCGAGCCGGCTCTCCAAAAATCCGGCCAGGCTGCTGAGCAGCGAGACCAGATTATGGAGCAAGCCGGCGTGTCCCGCAGGATTGCGGAACCGCATCGTTTCGCCAGCCATGTGGCTTTCTCTAGCGGCGGAAAATTAACCCCAGCACGAACCCAACGCCGAGCGCCGTGAACACGGCCTTGGTCGGGTTCTCGCGAACGTACTGTTCGCCGTCTTCCTGGAGGGTCCGCGCACGTTCGCGCGCATCGTCCCAGACCTGTTCGGCCTTGTCGCGATATTCCCCCGCCATCGCGCCCGCGGCGGACTTCAAATCTTCCGCCATCACGCCGGCGGCGGAACGGAGATCGTCCGCGGCCTTGCGGACGTGGGTCTTGCTGCTTTCGAATTTGTTCTGGGCCGCTGGCGGGATCACTCCGCTGTCGCCCTGGGTCGTAGTCTTATTTTCTTCAGCCATGATATTTTCCGGTAGAGTTTTTTTCGGTCTTCTGGTCGTTCGCTGCGTTTTCTTTACCGCACGCATGCGCCCACGATAGTCCTCTTCCAACTAAAACGAAACTCGCGTTTTAACTGCGCTTGCCAATCGCGGCTCATTTTTCCCGAAAGATGATCCGGGCCTTCGTCAGGTCGTAGGGCGAAAGTTCAACCTCCACCTTGTCGCCCGGCACGATGCGGATGAAATGCTTCCGCATTTTGCCCGAGATATGCGCGAGCACGTTGCGTTTTCCCGGCAAATCGACCCGGAACATTGTCCCGGGCAACACCTGCGTCACCGTCCCTTCGGTCACGATCTGTTCTTCTTTCGGCACACCTAATTCTAGGCAAAACCGCGCCATTTCTCAACCGCGACGGCGAATCGTGAACTAAACGTCGAAATGATTTACCCTTCGGATACCCGTTAGGTCATCATCGCGTGGTCGCTAACGCACTCGGGCCCCGACAACAGGTCCCTCTCCCAGGGCAGTGGCGGGCGCGGCCCGGTGTGTCCGTGAAGCCTCGGACCGTCCCGCCTTCTCTCGCCCGCCGCCGTTTAATCGCGGGCCGAGCCGGAAAACACCGCCAAACTCGGCCTCGCCCAAACCGTAGTAGTTCTGGATATGAATTCTCCCTTGCGAGCCTGCAAGCCGAAATCGCTCACACCGGCGCAGGAAGCCGTCGCCGTCCAGCGGGCGATTCAAATGAACCCCGCCAACGCAGCGACGGCCCGAACCGCTCTGCGTTCCCCAGTGGGACGCCGAGGCGGTCCGCGCCGTCTCGCCTTGCTCATCGAGAACCGTTGGCCCAAGGCGGGAGTCGATCTGTCGGTCCAGTTCCTCGATAATCCCCCGAAAGACCTGCGGAAACACATCCTCGAGCACATGAACGCCTGGACGAAGAGCGCCAACGTCCGCTTTCGTGAGACGACCCAGACGGGTTTGGTGCGGATCGCACGGCTCGACGAACCCGAAGAGATGGCCGGCTACTGGTCATATGTCGGGACGCAGATTCTCGGCATCGATAAAGACGAACCGACATTCAATCTTGAGGGCTTCACCATGCGCACCCCCGAGAGCGAATTCCACCGCGTGGTGCGCCATGAAGCGGGCCATACTCTCGGCTTCGAACACGAGCATATGCGGACCGATCTGGTTAAAAAAATCGACCGGAAGAAGGCCTTCGTTTATTTCGATCGGACCCAGGGCTGGACGGCCGAGGAAACGACGCAACAAGTCCTGACTCCGCTCGCCGCGGGGTCGATCATGGGGACCACGGAATCGGATCCCCTGTCGATCATGTGTTACCAAATTCCGGGCGAGATTACCAAGGACGGCAAGGAGATCCCGGGTGGCACCGATATCAACGCGAAAGACTTCGCTTTCGCCGCAAAGGTCTATCCGAAAACTGGAAAGGTCCCGCCGGTTCCGCCTCCTCCAGGCGCAGCTCCGGAAACGCCCCCGCTGGAAACGCAATCGGCAGCAGAAAAAAGCGATGAAATTCCGAGCAGGAAAGCCGCAACACCGCCCGATCCCGCCCTAAACCCAACGGAGTGCGACACGTTTCGTCTTGTTATCATGGACGAGTTCGACCCGGAGCCGGCGCCAGGAAAATCGCCCAACGCCGCCAGGCGACGGAAATCGGACCGGCCCAAATATGCCCGGATCCTCGCCAGTTATGCCGGCGCGCAAGTCTCGGGGCCGATGCGTTTGCGGGCAGACAAGGCGGAGGAGAAGACGGCCTTTGGCAGTATCATCAGTGTGCACGAGCGCATCAAAGCATTCACAAACCGGGAGTCGGGTTCGCTGCCCAACGACAAACAGATGGTCGAGTTTGGCAGCGATCTTTTCGAGGCGCTCTTCGTTGGCGATGTCCGCCGCTTGTATGACGAAGCCCGGTCGCGCCAGCACAACCGCAAGCTCGATATCGTGCTGACTTCGATGATTCCCTGGATCGCGGAAAAGCCATGGGAGTTCGCCTACGACAAGGCGCGCCGCAGTTTTCTGGCCACGGAGGAGATCCACATGGTTCGCAACGTCGTGACCACGATTCCGGCCAACGTGATTCCTCCGCGGAGCGGACCGCTGCGCATCCTGGTGGCCGCGGCTCAACCCGTGGGCCTGGCTGCGCTCTCCGTCGACGACGAGGTAAACGTTATCCGCCGCGGGTTCGCGCCGCTGGAGGACGCGGGCTTGGCCGAGGTGAAGGTGATCGCCCGCGCGACCCCACGGATGATTCACGGCGCGCTTTCAACGGGAAACTTCACGGTGGTCCATTTTATCGGGCACGGCATTTTCGACGAAACGGACAAGCGCGGCGCGCTCTTCTTCGAAGACGATCACGGCGGGGAAAGCAGAATGCCCGAGCGCTCGGTCCGGGAGGTTTTCTGCAAACGCGGCGTGAAATTGATTTTCTTGAATTCGTGTGAAAGCGGCCGCGGCGCCCGCGACGATTCGGACGGCGGGATCGCCCAGGCCCTGGTCTCGCACGGTGTCCCTGCAGTGGTCGCAAACCAGTACAGCGTCCTGGATTCTTCGGCGACGTCCTTCGCTCAACACTTCTACTGGGCGCTCACCCAGGGGATGAGTATCGGGCAGGCCGCGTGCGAAGCGCGCATCGCGGTAAACTATTCCCTGCGTGGTGATATTATCGATTGGGCGGTGCCGGTCGTGTATACGCGCGATCCGAACATGGTGTTGTGCGCGGGCCCTGTGGAAGCAAGCACGACGCCGGCAACGACCGTCCGCGGTGACACCCGGCGGGCCATGCGCGAGCGGCCAGTGCGGGTGGCGGTGTGGGACATCGACAGTGTCTTTCCTCTTCTCGAACGGACGCTTGAGCGGATGAACGATGTCCAAAAAACGTTTGGATTCGAGGTCGTCGCGCTCTCCGCGCCGATCGATGCCTGGGATCTGGAGAATCGCGCGGAAGAGGACAACACGCCGTATCTCTGGGCCGAAAAACTCGCTCATCGGCTCGGCGCCATGGCGGCGGAACTCCAGGTAGACGTCCTTGCCTGCATCACGAAACATTGGATGCGCGATAACGAATATCTGAATCTTTATGGCTGGTGGCCGGAGGAACAAAAACCGCCGATCGTCATCTTTTCTGTGGCCGGTTTGGATCTTGCGACCTCTGGACCCGAAACCGAGCGCGCAATCGCCAACGTGGCCGTTTCGGCACTGACGGGATTTTTTGCCGACATGGGGACGCACGTTAAGGGCCCGAAGGATTGTCCGCTGTTTTTCGACCGCGACCGCGATACCGCTCTGCTTACGGGTCGCCAAAAGTTTGACGCCGCGTGCCGGACGAAACTAAAACGGCAGATTCCGGATCAGCTCCCGGCGTTGGAGAGTTTGTTGAAAGCATTCCCGTAGAAACAGGGAGGAAGTCATGCCCGGAAAAAACAAAGCCCAGAAAAGCAAAAAACCGCGGCCATCCGCCAAACCCACCGCGCGTCGTGCCCCGGCGCCGGCGGCGGCCGACAGCGCGGTGACGCTCGAGGAAGCCAAGGCCCTGGTGCGGGCGCGTTCTCCCCAGCACGCGTTACGGCGGCAGCGGGGGCCGTTCCCGGCTGCTTCGCCCAGAAGCGTCGGCGAGGAACGGAAAAAATTACAAGCGGAACGCCGCCAGGAAAACGAGCGGCGCATTCGCGAATACAAGGCAACGCTCGAGATCATGAAACGGCGCGGCGTTAAAGGACTCGAGTCGAAAGAAGCAAAACGCCGCGCACCAGGCGCCACCAGAATGGCGGCGCCCGCCAATCAACCGCTCCAGATTTTCGCGGAAGGCGATTCGTGGTTCGATTATCCCATTCCGTTTTTTGGCGGCGGGATTATTCCGCGGCTTGAGAACCTGCTCGGGGTGCCCGTCCTGAACCTCGCCAAAGCCGGCGATGAGGTTCGCTTCATGTTGGGCGTCGAGGAGCGAAAGATTTTGGTGAACCAGCTGACGAAAGGATGCCCCGCGGGCGGCCCATGGGATGCGCTGCTTTTTTCGGGAGGAGGAAACGACATCGTGGCCAATCCGATGGCGCTATGGGTGAGAGATTTTGATCCCTCTCTCGCGGCAAAGGATCTCATTCACCGGGCCCGGTTCGACGCTGCCCTGGCCTTGGTCCGCGCCGGCTACGAAGATTTGATCGCGGCGCGTGATGCTCTCAGCCCCGGCACGCATCTAATTTTCCACGCCTACGACTTCGCGATTCCGGACGGCCGTGGTGTTTGTTTCATGGGCCCGTGGCTAAAACCGACGTTCGATCTGCGCAAATTTCCCGTTGCGTCCGCGCGCCGTCGCGAGGTTGTCAAAACGATGCTGGAACAGTTTGCGGCGATGCTCAAAAAGCTGGAGACCAATAATCGGATCACCTTCCTCAACGGGCAGGGAACCCTCGCTCCGGTGGCCGGCTCGTGGCACAACGAATTGCACCCTTCCAAAGACGGCTTCCGCAAGTTCGCGACGCTGTTTCACGGAAAACTAAAGACGCTTTTCCCGGGGCGCGTGCTGTGAGTATCGTGATTTTGCGGACTGGTCGTTAGGTTGACTTACGGCTTGACCGTGACCGAAGTGCCGAGCCGCGCCGCTTCGTAGAATTGCCGGGCTTTCCAATACGGCATCCGAATACAACCGTGCGACGCCGGCACTCCCGGCAGATAACCCTGGTGCAATCCGTAGCCGGGCGAGAACTCGACGAAGAACGGCATGGCCGCACCGACGAAATGCGAGTGCGGCGGCTTCGTGTCCTTTCGGCTGTCGACGTTCGCTTTCACGATCCGGCCGGAATCGTCGACGTAGTTTCCGTATAGGCTCGAACGGTGATCGATGTCTTTCCGGATCACGCTGAAACGGCCGAGCGGCGTCCGGTGACCCTCGCGGCCACTGGAAATTCGCGATGATGCGGTCCGGTGTTTTCCCCGGTAAAGGTAGGCCTGCTGGTCGCCAAGATCGACGACGATGGAAGCTTTGCCGGTATGGCGTTCGGGAACGTGGGACGTCACGAGATCAGTGACGGTGTTGTAGGTTCCGCAACTGGTCAGGGCGCACGAGAGCAGCGTCAGGGTTCCGAGAAAACGGAGCTGAGTTGCGATTCGTTTAAGGTGCGACAGAGTCTGCATCGATGGCCCGTGTGGTTCTGCTACTCATCGTGCTCAGCCTCGTCAGCGGCTGTGCCGACGAACCCATTTTGCGCCACGACGACGGCCACACACCGGTGTCGGGCGAAGCAACGCCGGCGCCGCAAACTGGTCCGCGCGGCGGCTGGGCCTGGTGATCTAAGCGTTGCCGCGCTGGTGATCTAAATTGTAGGGCGAGCGCTCCGCTTGCCGAGGGAGAAGGCCGATACCCGGCAAGCGGAGCGCTTGCCCTACAATTGAAAGACCGAAACCAGTCAGCGCCGCTCGAAATTTTCCAGCGAAATAGCCGGGAGGTATTCGCCGCGCTCCTCCCGCTTCCACCACGCGCCTGTGGCTCGGTGTTCCTCCGCGGTCGTGAAACGATACTCGAATAATTTCGCGCGAACATAAACCGGCGGCGCGTCGGGGAACGGGTTCCGCTCCAGCAGCCGCGTCACCTCGGGCGTGTTATGGAGCAAACGTTCCAGCAAACTGACGAACCACGGATTCTGCCGGTAGCTCCCGAGGGCCGCGAACCACATCTGCCAATCGAGCCGCGGCTGGTGCGGCGCAACCCACCCCGGCGCCTTGTCGAGCGCGCCAGGTTTCCAGCGGAATTCGTAGGGCCGCCATTCGATCCCATCCGCGCTTCCTTCGATGACGATTTCCGGCCGCGATTTGGTCATGACCCGAAACAGGCCGTAGCCGTTCACGACCCGAAACGATTCGAGGTAACCCGCGATCGCCGCGATCGGCCGCGGCCATGCCGCCTCCGGTTTAAAGGCGGAGAAAATAAGCATCGCGTTAATCGGCAGCGTAATGATCAGAACCGCGATCGCGGCAATTGGAGGGCGGAGCTCCCGCGACGCCGGGAACGTCCCCAGCTGCCGCGCATGAGCTCGGCCCTCCAAACGCCCGAACGCCAAATCGTCGAACAGCAACAAACAGAGCGCGATCGTGAGCAGATTGAAGAAGGAATAATTGCCGGTGGCGGCGATGGCGACCTGCAGCGCGATCAGCAGTCCCCCCGCCGCATGCCGCAATCGCCTTGGCGCCCAAATGAAAAACGGCGCCACAATCTCGACCACCAGACAAAGCGCGACCGACAATTTCTTGAACCATTCCGCGTGCTGATCTGCCCACCAGCCGGGCACCGTCGGCAGCGGTTGCGTCCAATAATGGTAATCGAGCGCGCTCAGGTCCCACCACGAGTTGTCGCCGCTGGTCAGCTTCACCACGCCGGACATCAGCATCAGTTTGAAGAGGAGCAGCTTCAGCAAAAACAATCCGACCCCCGACACCGGCGCGGCGCCGTCCGCGCTTGTCCGCCATCCCCACGGCGCGAAGAAGATCGCGAGAAAACCGGTTTCGAGCAGGAGGATGTCCCACTGGAAACTGAGGAACGTCTGGCCGGCGATGGTGAGCGACAGGTAAAGCACGAACAACGCGGCCAGCGACAAAACCGGGGCGAGCCGCGCGATCAGCAGGATGGAAATCACCGCGCCGGCGCCGCAGAGAAAATGAAGAAAGACGTCGCTCGAATTCAGCCAGCAAAGCGTCGGCAGGAGAAAGTATGCGTCACTGCCGAGTTCCTGCTTCGCGAGCTGAAGATGCTGGCCGATTGGCAGGATTCCGTGCTTGCCAATTAGTCCATCGACCTGGAGCCACAGCGAAACGAACGCGATCAGGTAAATCGCGCCCAGCGAACGCAGGAAAAGATCGCGCGCCCGGAAATAAGTTGGGCGGCGAACATCGGGACCCCAAAGCACGCGGGTGAAGAAGGAGGCGAGCTGCCGATGGCCAGCGATCAGCCGGTAAAGCATTTCGGTCCCGCCGGCGAACCCCGGGACATGCCGGTAACACCAGATCAATCCCCGCCCGGTCCGGACCGCGCCTAACGAATGGAAGACAGCGGCCGCGCCGCGATAGACCTGTCCCTGCTCGTCGATGAAGTGGAGCGCCTCGGCGAAAGCTTCGCGCGAGATTTCCGGAAAACGTTCCGCCATTTCCTGAAAAGGCGCGTACTCCACGGCGCCGCCAGTCAGCTCCCGCCAGCGTTCGATCCAGCGCCGGCAAAAGTGGCAATCGCCGTCGAAGAGAACCAGCGGTTTTGCCGGCGGATTCGATACGCGGCCCTGCGCCATGAAGGCATGTTGCGATGTCCTCGATTGATCGTCCACTCGCCATCAAGGAGCGGCGCTTTCCAAACCGCCGAACGAAATTCAGAAGGCGCTCGGAAAAGCGCTAAAGAACGGCGGTGTGGACAGCGCCGCTCCTTGCCGCTGCTGCTCGCGCGTTGGGTTACAGTTCAAACTCCGCCCAGATCGGCGCGTGATCGGACGGCTCTTTCCCCTTCCGCATGTCGCGGTCGATTCCGGTGGCCGTGCATTTATCCGCCAGTGTCTGGCTCGCGAGGATGGCGTCGATCCGCAGCCCGCGATTTTTGGGAAACGAGAGCATCCGATAATCCCACCAGCTGAAGAGGCCGGGCTCGGGATGATGGAGGCGCAGGGTGTCGACCAAGCCGATTCCGCACAGCTCCTCGAAGGCGCGCCGTTCCCCGTCCGAGCACATGATCGCGCCGCGCCACAGATCGGCGTCGTAAACATCCTCGTCCTTCGGCGCGACGTTGAAATCGCCGCAGACCAGGAGGGCCGCGCCGCGCTTTTCCTTTTCCAGGCAACGCCGGAGCCGCCCGTACCACTTCATCTTGTACTCGTAGGCGGGCGAGCCGACGGCCTGCCCGTTTGGCGCATAGATCGAGTAAACCCGGGCCGGTCCGATCGTCGCCGCGATCACCCGCGCCTGCGAATCGTCCTCTTCGTCGCAGAGCGACGCGCGCACTTCCGACGGCTCGCTTTTCGAAAGGATCGCGACGCCGTTATACGATTTCTGCCCGTGGAAAGCGGAGTAATAGCCCGCCGCCTTGAGATCGAGCTGGGGAAATTGTTCGTCCGTGCATTTCGTTTCCTGCAGGCAAACGATGTCCGGCTGGGTGGTCGCGAGCCAGGCCAGGAAACGTTCCTGGCGGCGCCGAAGCGAATTGATGTTCCAGGAAACGATCCTCATGGTCCGCCTACAATTCCAACTCCACCCCGGGCGCCGGCACGATCACTTCTGTTTCGGGCAACGCTGCCGCGAGCTGCGCGCGCGTCCACTCCACCGCCGGCACGTCGCCATGCACCAGCACGATTTTCTTCGGCGCGAGCGTGGTCGCGTACTGAACGATCGACTCGCGCGAGGCGTGGGCGCTGAACTGGAACTGCTCGATGTGACAGGCGAGCCGCTTCGGTGGTTCGTCGGGATCGAGCGTGACGAGATCGCCGGGCTTCGCCGCCCGCAACAAACCCGCGGGCGATTCCGGGTCCGCGTAACCGACGAAAAAAATGTAATGCTTCGGATCTTCCACGACGCGGCGCGCGAAAACGTTCGAGAGCGTTTTGGGCGTCATCATCCCGCTCGAAAGCGCGTAGATCCTTCCCGGGCGCGCCGGCGAATCATGAATCGTCTGCCCGTTGAGAACGAACGGCGCGACTTCCTCGAGCAGTTGCAGGCGCGGAAGCAAACGGCGCGTCGTCATGGCGCGCCGATCGTAGATTTCGCTGATCTTCACGCTCAGCCCTCCGATGTAAACCGGAAATTCTCCGAGCAATTTTTGCCGGCGAAAATTGTAGATCATCCCGAGGACTTCCTGCGTTTTGCCCAGCGCGAATACCGGCATGAGAACACAGCCGCCGGCCCGAAACGCGCGCTCGATCGCTTCCGCCAGGCGCCGCTCTTCCGCGGCGCGGGTGAATCCTTCCGGGGTGGGACTGTCGCCGCGCGTCGTCTCGATGATCAGCACGTCGACGCCCGATTGCGGGAAGACCGCGCCCGCCGTTACGGTCTGGTCGTCGAAGTTGACGTCGCCAGTGTAAAAGATGGTCCGGCCTTCAGCGCGCAGGATCACGCCAGCGGCGCCGAGAACGTGCCCGGCGTCGACAAATTCCACCGTAATCCCCTCTTCGTTTTCGCGCCGGGCCCGTTCTCCGCCGACGGTGAACGGCTGCCGCAAAGGACAGGAGCGCCATCGGTCCGTCGCGCGATCGGTCTGCCGATGGGTGAAGAGCGGATACATCGGGAGTCCCAGCTCTTCGCGTTGCCTCGTCATCACGTTGACCGAATTGTGGAGAAGCGCGCTGGCGATCTCGGCGGTCGCTTCGGTCATGAAAATGCGGGCCTGCGGCTGGCGCTGCATCAACAGCGGCAAAGTCCCGGCATGATCGAGATGGGAGTGAGAAAGGATAATCGCGTCGAGCGACCGATCGCCCAGCGCCCGGAAATTCGGCAGCGCCTCGTCCCCTTCCTCCTTCGGGTGCATCCCCGAATCCAGCACGAGCCGCTGGCCCGCCGCTTCGAGAAAGTAACTGTTCGCGCCGATCTCAGTCCGGCGCGTGAGATTGATGAACTTCATGAGAATGACGAAGCACGAATGTCGAATGCCGAAGGAATGATGAAATGACGAATGACCGAGAAGCGATCGTAGTTCGATTGGTCTTCGGACTTCGTCATTCCTTCGTCATTCCCCCAGCCACTGCTCGAAAATCCGCATCCAGTTTCGGAAAAGGATCCGTTCGATCTCGTCGTCGGCAAAGCCGCGCTCGATCAAGCGCCGGGTCAAACCGCGGCTTTGCGAATGCTTTTGCAGATCGGGAACGAAGTGGGCGTTGGTGAATTTGTTTTGGAACGCGACCTGTTCGGCCTCCGACCATTGCCGATAGATGAACTCGAAAAAATCGAAACCGATCGCGACCCCCTCGATCCCGATGAGACCGCGGACGTGTTCGATGTGGTCGACGTAACGATCCAGAGTCGCCTCTTCCTTGTGGGGACTGACGAGGACGGCGTTGATGCCGATCACTCCGCCGCGCGCGCCGATCGCCTTGATCTGCTCGTCGGTGACATTGCGCTCAATGTCGTAATACTTTCGCGCGTTGGCGTGGGAGATGATTGTCGGTTTCGTCGTCATCTCGAGGACTTCATCGAATCCCGCCGGGCTGAGATGGGCGAGGTCGATGATGATGCCGAGCTTTTCGCATTCGCGAATGACCTCGCGGCCGAACGGCGTCAGGCCGCCGCGAGGCGAACCGCTGGCGGCAAACAGCGCGCCGTCGCCGGCCGCATTGCGGCGCACATGAGTGAGGCAAAGCGAGCGGAGCCCCAGTTCGTAAAAAACGCGAAGCAGATCGAGATCGGAGCCGAGCGGCTCGACCCCTTCCATGGTGAGAAGAAGCGCGATCTTCTTCTCCTCCCGCGCCTGTAAAATTTCGCGATGGCTCCGGCAGATCGTGAACCGGCCGGATTCACCGACTTCAATATAGAGCCGTGCGACCTGGTCGAGAGCCGCCCGCAATGCCATCTCCGGCAGATAACGATCGTCGAGATAAATCGCGGCGCCGGCCACGCCGATGTCGCCCGCCTCCAGGTCCTCGAGGAAATCGGTCGCCAGCACATTTTTCCGGCCGCGTTTGTCATACAAATCCATCGGCAAATCGAAGTGCATGTCGATCACGCCGGGGCGATGGAGCCGCGCGATCCGTTCGTCGATCGTTTCGCTCACGGAACAGGGGGCGACATTGCGATCATTTCGCGGCTGACCCGATGACGATGCGGCATCAGGATCGCAGCGATGACGAGCAGCCAGAGAGCGCCGAGCGGCAGCACGCCGGGGAGCCAGATCAACCAGCGCGAGACAATCGCGAGCGAGGCCAGGCAATAGGCGGCCGTAAACGCGATCGCGCCCAGAACCAGATCGACGCGCGAAATGTCACGCAGTTTCCCGACCACGGCCGCAGCCAGCAAGAGCACCACGCAGTCGAAAATCCAGCTCACCCGGTGAACGTAGGCGCTCGACTGAATCGTGGCGATCGTGGCCGCGAAAACGTCGGGAGGCGAAAGCGGATTGGCCGGCGTTCGGGCCAGAACGACCTGGTCGCGGAGCGAACCGATCTCGGGCGTTTTGCCGGTATCGCGTTGCTGGGCGGCGACGAGCAGATCGCTCAACGCGATGTGGTGCGCCTTGCGGCTGGCGCTCGGCGAAACCAGGAGCGTGCCGTCGGAACGGATCGGGATTTTCCGGCCATTCGGCAGCGCGATGTGCGAATCGAGATCGATGGTGACTTCGCCCGGCGTGACCCGGAGCCAGAGAAGGATCGCCTCGAGCACGAACGACGGAATGACTTCGCCGCGATACCGGAACAACAGCGGGACGTGGATGCCGTCGAAAATTTCCTCAGGCAAATTGACGAACCCGGCAGTGGCGATGAGCCGCATCTCTTCCGCGGGCTGGCGCCCAATCCCCGAATACTCGACGAGATCGCCGCGCTTCCCCGTGACCTGGGTGAATCCGGGAATCTCGGGGCCGGGCGCGTCCGGATCAGGCGTGGCGGTCAGCTCGGCGGCGAGGAGAAGGCGCGGGACCCGCATCGCCTGGTCGATGAAAACCTGTTCCTGGTCTTTTTCGGTCTCGCGCCACTTCAGGATATTTTCGAACGCGACAACCGTCGGCGAAAATTCCAGGGCCGATTGCAGGAACAACGCGAACTCCATCGGCGAAACGACGTTCGCTCCGGAGTGCGGTGAATTCTCGTCGCCTTCTTTCGCCGGCTCGCGCTCCATCGAATTGTCGTGCCCGATTTCGACCACCGTGAGGGACGCGGCCGGTCCATGAGGATCGGAATTCTTCAGGAGCCAGCGCAGGAAAAAATCCTCGGAACGTTGCAGGCGCGGCTCCCGCAGGAAAAGAATTCCGAGCAGCAATACCACAAGCATTAGCCAGAGAGTGGATCGCTGCATCGCGGGGAAGTGAACGGGAAGTTACGGCGAGTGACAAGTGAGAAGGTAGGCAGCGGAAGTCAGCGGCTCAGCTCCAGCATCCGCAGGATAGGCGCTTCGGCGCGTTTCCGAATGGCCTCCGGCAGAATGATCTCGGGCCGCAGATCGCGCAGCGCGGCGTGCGCCTTCTCGAGCGTGTTCATTTTCATGAACCGGCATTCGCCGCAGAAACAGTTGTCCGTTGGCCCGGGAATGAAAAGCTTCCCCGGGATCTCTTTTTTCAATCGGTGCAGCATCCCCGCTTCGGTGACGATAATAATCTCCCGGGCCGGTGATTCCCGGCAGAAGGTCACCATTTTTTCGGTGGAACACACTTCGTCCGCGAGGAGGCGCACGGCATAAGTGCACTCGGGATGAGCGACCACGGGAGCATTCGGATAT
>DASZDT010000006.1:0-145866 GCA_035941675.1 Chthoniobacterales bacterium | reverse complement strand
ACCCGGCGCGGCGGTTTACAACCCGCCGACACGCGTCGCAGGGCCGGCCGACGTGCGGGGGCGGTTGGAAAACCGCCGCTCCTTGACGCGTATCGTTCATCCGCGCAAGACTCCCAACTCGCATGCGTACCTTCGGCGGATTCAAACGAAACGGGGAAATCGTTTACGGCGAAATTCGCAATGAAGAGATTCATCTGCTGGCGAAACCGTTTTGGCTCGGAATCGAACCGACGGGCGAAATTGTGCCGCTCCGCGAGCTGCAAATCGACGTCCCAGTGGCGCCGAGCAAACTGATCGCCGTCGGCCTTAATTACGCCGATCACATCGCGGAGATGAAGCGCACGCCGCTCGGCACGCCGCTGATTTGGTTCAAGGCGCCAACGTCGCTCCTCCCGCACGAAGGCACGATCGAGATCGCTTTTCCCGAGCACAAAACCGATTTCGAAGTCGAACTCGGGATCGTCATCGGCGCGCGGACGAAAAACGTCAGCGTCGAGCACGCGCTCGATCATGTTTTCGGTTACACGATTGGCGAAGACATCAGCGATCGCGATCTCCAGACCTCCGAGAAACAATTCGCACGCGCGAAATCGTTCGACACGTATTCGCCCGTCGGGCCGTTCGTCTATTCCGGCGTCGACGTCGGCGATCTCGAGATCACGCTCCGGCAAAATGGCGAAGTACAACAGCGGGCGCGGACCAGCCAGATGATTTATCCGGTGGCGGAAATCGTTTCGTTCGCCAGCCAATCGCTGACGCTCCTGCCCGGCGATCTCATTCTCACCGGGACGCCTTCGGGCGTTGGCCCGATCAAGGACGGCGACGAATTGGAAGCGCGAATCGGCGACTGGCCGCCGCTGCGCAATCGGGTCGTGAGTGCGCGGCGAGACGAAAAATAATGCTTCCCTCGCGCAATTTACTGACTCTAAGCTACATCCCACGGAGGATGATGATGCGAACTACTTTTGTGGCTCCTCCGCAACGTCGAAACGATATCCAGGAAAGTTTTGCTCGACTCGCGCTTGTTTCCTTTATGAGGATACCCAACTCATCGGAATCCGCGGTCGGAACAATTCGGTAATCAACCCTATGAAAACACTGCTAATCGCCAGCCTCTGCTCTGTCACTCTCGCGCTGACTTCGTTCGGCCAGCCACCTCCGGCCACCTCTCCGGCCAAACCACCCGGAGCGCCGCCTACCACGGCGACCAGCCCGGCCACCGCGCCGGTCACGGCCCCGGCCACGGCACCAGTCACCGCGCCGGTTACAACGCCGGCGGTTCCGGCAGTCCCTGGCGCTACGATGACGCCGGCCGCGATGGCGACCGCGTCCGTTCCCGGAATGTCACCGGCAACAACGACAACGACTACCACCGCCGCGTCTCCAGCCGCCACCGGATCGCCAACTCCAGCCGCCACGCCGGAGAGCGAGTTCGACAAGAATTTCTTCATTCACAACTTCAAGGCGGGCGGCCCGATCATGTGGCCCATCCTGCTCGTTTCGATCACGGCGCTGGCCGTGGTGCTGGAACGCATTTTCTGGTGGCTGGGCCGCTGGATGCGCCGTGACCCGAAAAAAATCGAGAAGGTTTTCACCGCCATCGAAGTGGGCGACGTCGCGGAAGCGTCCCGGCTTTCCCGGGATTCGCGCGATCCGGTTCTGCGCATGATGTGGAACGGGTTGAACCACCAGCACGCCTCGCTTCAGGGAGCGTTGCAGGTCGCGGCCGGTATCGAGATCAAACGCGCCGGCCGGTTCCTGGTCGTCATGGATACGCTGGTCACCCTGGCGCCGTTGCTCGGTCTGCTCGGCACCATCGTCGGCCTGATGCGAGCGTTCGGCTCCCTCGGCAACGAAGAAATCGCCATCGTCTCGGTGACGGGCGGTATCGCGGAAGCGCTCATCGCGACCGCGTGCGGTCTGGGCATCGCGATTTTTGCCCTCATTCCGTTTAACTTTTTCACGTCCCGAGTGTCTAACTTAGAGTTCGAATTGCAGACGGCTGCGACGAACCTTGAAGTTATGCTGGAAGCCCAAAACAAGAACACGCACACGCACTCGGAGGTGGAAATCCCCGGCACGACCCCGTCGTCGGCCACCCGCTCGTCCATCTAGAGGTATATAAATGACGGTCGCGTCTCCCATCCCGAAGCATCACGCGCGGATCGAGATCATCCCGTTGATCGACATCATGTTCTTTTTGCTGGCCAGCTTCATGATGGTCAGCCTTAGCCAGGTCACGATGAAGGGCATGAAGGTCAACCTGCCCATCGGTTCCTCGGGCGAAGTCCAGTCGAAGAAAGATTACGTCAGCCTGTCGGTGGACAAGGATGGCTACTATTACTTCGACAAGACCAAAATCGCGCTGGAGGAAATCCTGCCCAAACTGCAGCAGGTGTACAAGACCAATCCCGAGGCGAAGATCTTCATTCGCGGGGACGTGGATGCGGTCCATGGCAACGTGACCCGAATGCTGGACCAGATCCGGTCGTCGGGGTTCACCAAGCTTTCGTTCGAGATCAAGAGCAAGGTCGGTGGAGGCGTCGGCCCAGGCCGTTAAATTCCAGGTATGAAAGGACCGCTTCTTTATCGCCCGGCCCCGAGATGGCAGGTGATATCGGCGTTCGCCGGCGCGCTCGCCTTGCATCTGGCCGCGGTCGGGATCGCCGCGATTCGCCCAGCCGAAAAAGTTGTCGACCTCTCGGACATTCCCGAAGCGACGGTCGAAATGTCGCTCGAGACGCAGCAGGAACCGCCTCAGCCCACTCCGCCGCCGGAAGAAGAACCGCCACCGCCACCCCCGCCGGAAGCGATTCCCGAGCAGCAACCTGAATTCGTCGAAGAAAAACCGACCCCGCCGCCAAAACGGACGCCCAGCAACGCCCCTGTGGTACCGCTGGCCAAACCGAAGCCCGTCGGGCCGGTCGGACCAATGTCGATGTCATCCGCGAAAGCGGTGGCGATTAGCGCCCCTCGCCCAGAATATCCGTACGAAGCCCGGCGTTCCAAGATTACCGGCAGCGGCGTCTGCGTCATGACGGTGGATCCCGGCAGCGGCTCGGTGGTCAGTGCGGAAATGGCTC
Source organism: Chthoniobacterales bacterium (assembly GCA_035941675.1). GTDB lineage: Bacteria > Verrucomicrobiota > Verrucomicrobiia > Chthoniobacterales > UBA10450 > AV80. The sequence goes on along the minus strand of DASZDT010000006.1, from coordinate 142,783 downwards.
AAAGCACCGGCAGCCCTGTTTTGGATAACGCCGCCACGAGCGCGTTCCGAAGATGGCGTTTCAAGCCCGGCACGGTTTCGAAGGTCCGAACGCCGATCACGTTCACGATGAGTGGAGCGCAATACTAGAGGGCACCATCTATGAAAATGCGATCGCCCATTCCGAAAAAGCACGCCCGCATCGAGATCATTCCGTTGATCGATATCATGTTCTTCCTCCTGGCCAGCTTCATGATGGTCAGCCTTAGCCAGACCCACATGAAAGGTATCCGGGTCAATTTGCCCAGCGCGAATTCACCGCCGCAACCGCCGGATAAGCCGAAGGATTACGTCGCGATCCGGGTGACCGAAGGAAATCTCATTTACTTCGATAACGCCCCGGTCCTGAGCGATGATGTCATGGACAGGCTTTACAAACTTCACGAGCAGAATCCGGAGATCAAGGTTTCGCTCAGCGCGGAGCAACTCGCGCTGCACGGCGACGTGATCGCCGTCCTGGACAAGATCCGTTTGGCCAAAATCACCAAGATCGGTTACCAGATCAAAACCGCAGCCGCCCAGGGCGCTCCGGGCACTGTCCCGGGTGCTCCTCCGCCGCCGCCGAAGTAGGCCGGCTTAACGCGTCAGCGCTATCCGGAGCCGGCCTATCGCCCGGGCCCGGTGACTGATCCTGTTTTTCTCGCTGGCTCGAAGTTCGCCGAACGTTTCGGTTAATCCCTCCGGCTGGAACACCGGATCGTAACCAAACCCGCCCGCCCCACGCGGCGTGGCGATGATGATTCCTTCCGTCACGCCTTCGCAGGTCTCGAGCAATTTGCCTTCGCGCCCCAGCGCCAAAACGCAGCGAAAGCGCGCCGACCAGGGATCTCGATCTTGAAACGGACGGAGCTGCGACAGGAGCCGCTCGATGTTTTTCTGATCCGTCGCGCCCGCGCCCGCATAGCGCGCCGAATAGATCCCGGGCGCGCCGCCGAGCAGATCGACTTCGAGCCCCGAATCGTCTCCGACGACGAAACCGGGAAAGAGTTTCGAGATCGCGACGGCCTTGAGGATCGCGTTCTCGGCGAAAGTCTGCCCGGTCTCTTCGATTGCGGGCGCCTCGGATTCACCCGACAAATCGCGAACGCGAAAGTCCGCCCCGAGGATTTCGGAAAACTCGCGCGTCTTGTGCGCATTACGGGTGGCGAGGAGAAGGTGGCGCATCGAATAAAATGAATTAGGAAAAGAGGAACGCAGGAAAATTTTTGTTTCCTTCCTGGTATCCTGTGTTCCTCATTCTTTCCGCATGAACGAGCGCCGCAAACCTTATCCATTCGATCGCCTCGAGCCGAAGTGGCAGGCGATCTGGGACGGGACCCGCGCCTTTCACGCGCCCAATCCCGGGGAGCCGAATTTCGATCCGGGCAAGCCGAAGTTCTATGTCCTGGACATGTTCCCCTACCCGAGCGGCGCGGGGCTGCACGTGGGGCATCCGGAAGGTTATACCGCCACCGATATCATCGCGCGCTACAAACGGCTGCGAGGCTTCAACGTGCTTCATCCCATGGGCTGGGACGCGTTCGGCCTGCCCGCCGAGCAATACGCGATCAAGACCGGCCAGCATCCCGAGATCACGACGCGCGCCAATATCGCGAAGTTCAAAACGCAGCTGAAACGGATCGGCTTTTCCTACGATTGGGAACGCGAGATCAACACCACCGATCCCGCGTACTACAAATGGACGCAGTGGATCTTCCTCCAAATCTACAATTCGTGGTTCAATTCCGAGACGAAAAAAGCCGAGCCGATCTCCACCTATCGCGGCGACGATCCGGATAGTGTCCGCCTCGCTTATGTGGCCGAGGTGCCGGTGAATTGGTGCCCGGAATTGGGGACGGTCCTGGCCAACGAAGAAGTCATCGACGGCAAAAGCGAAGTGGGCGGTTTCCCGGTGGTGCGCCGGCCGATGCGGCAATGGATGCTGCGGATAACGGCCTACGCCGAACGGCTCGCGGACGAACTGGAAGCGCTCGATTGGCCGGAGGGAATCAAGCTGCTCCAGCGGAATTGGATCGGCCGAAGCGAAGGCGCCGAGATCGAGTTTAAGATCGACGAACGGAACGACAGCATCCGCGTTTTCACCACGCGGCACGACACGATCTACGGGGCGAATTACATGGTGCTCGCCCCGGAGCATCCGCTCGTCGATCAGCTGACCACGGAAGACCGTCACGCCGACGCCGCGAAGTATCGCGAACAAGTCGCCGCCAAATCCGATCTCGAGCGGACGGATTTGGCGAAAGAAAAAACCGGCGTGTTCATTGGCGCTTACGCCATCAATCCAGTGAACCAGGAGAAAATCCCGATCTGGATCGCGGATTACGTGTTGATGGGCTACGGCACGGGAGCGGTCATGGGCGTCCCGGGCCATGACGAGCGCGACCTGGAATTCGCGCGGAAGTTCAACCTGGCCGTGCTGCCGGTCGTCCAGGCGCCGGGAAAAACGCCGGAGGAATCGATCGGTTTTCTCGAGGACGGCGTGGCGATTAATTCGCCGATCATCGACGGCTTGCCGACACCATCAGCGAAGAAAAAAATGCTGGAGTGGCTGGAAGAACGCGGACTGGGCCGGCCAAATATCCGCTACAAACTGCGCGACTGGCTTTTTTCGCGGCAACGCTACTGGGGCGAACCGTTCCCGATCGTGTGGGAGGGCGGGAAACATTCGGCGTTGAACGAAAGCGAGCTGCCGCTGGAACCGCCGGCACTCGAAGACTTCAAGCCGACCGGCACGGGGGAACCGCCGCTCGCAAAAGCGAAAGATTGGATCCGCTATTCCGAAACCGCGACCCGCGAGACGAACACGATGCCGCAATGGGCGGGGTCGTGTTGGTACTATTTGCGGTTCTGCGATCCACGGAACAGCGACCGTTTCGTGGGCGAAGCGGCCGAGCGCTACTGGATGGGAGCGGACAATGACGAAGCACGAATCACGAAGGACGAAGGAATGACGAAGCACGAAGCAGATGTTCCTTCGTCATTCGGCATTCGTCATTCGTCATTGCGTGCGAGCCCAGGCGGCGTCGATCTCTACATCGGCGGCGTCGAGCACGCCGTTCTCCATCTTCTTTACGCGCGGTTCTGGCACAAGGTGCTGTTCGATCTCGGTTACCTGTCGAAACCGGAGCCGTTTCAGCGGCTGGTGAACCAGGGAATGATCCTGGGCGAAGACAATCGCAAAATGTCAAAGCGCTGGGGCAACGTCATCGATCCGCTCGACGTCATCGAAATTTACGGCGCCGATGCCTTCCGCTGTTACGAGATGTTTATGGGGCCGCTCGAACAGATGAAGCCTTGGAGCATGAAAGGCGTGGAAGGCGTGTCGCGATTTCTGGCGCGCGTCTGGCGGTTGATGATGACCGAAAACCAGGCCGGCGAATGGGAGCTGTCGACGGCTGTCCAGGACGCCGAGCCGACCAAGGCCCAGCAGAAGATCACTCACGCCACGATCAAGAAAGTGACCAACGACATCGAGGCGCTCGCGTTCAACACCGCCATCTCCCAAATGATGATTTTCGTGAACGCGTTCACCAACGCGGAGCTCGTCCCCGTCGCCGCGATGCGGACTTTCCTCGTGCTGCTCAATCCGTTCGCGCCCCACATCACCTCGGAACTCTGGCAGCAGCTCAGGAGCCGCGGGGAAATTACCGAACAAAGCTGGCCGGCCTACAACGAAACCCTGCTCGTGGAAGACGAAGTCGAGATTGTCCTGCAAGTGAACGGAAAAGTCCGCGACCGCATCACCATGCCGCTCGATTCGACCGGCGAACAGTTGGAGGCGGCGGCGCGCGCCAACGAAAAAGTGCGGAACGCCGTCGGCAGCCAGACGATTCGCAAGGTCGTGGTGGTTCCCAAAAAACTTGTCAACCTCGTCGCGGCCTAACTAGCCTGCGGGATGCTCAAGGAATTCAAGGAGTTCGCCGTCAAAGGCAACGCGTTCGACCTCGCCGTCGGCGTGATTATCGGCGCGGCCTTCGGCGGGATCGTCGGTTCGCTCGTGAAAGACATCATCATGCCGCCGATCAGCGCGCTGACGGGCGGTCTCGATTTCTCGAACAAGTTCATCGTCCTGAAAGCGGGCAAGGACGGCGCCGATTCGTTCACGAACATCGCGGACGCCGTGAAAGCGGGCGCCGTGACCTGGAACTACGGGAATTTCATTTCGCTGGTCATCAATTTCCTCATCATCGCGTTCGCGATCTTCCTGATGGTGCGCGCCTTCAATCGCATGAAGCGGCCGCGTCCCGACGCGCCGGCCGTGGCGAAGGACTGCCCGGCCTGCACGATGTCGATCCCGATCAAGGCCACGCGCTGCCCGCATTGCACGTCGGACTTGTCTGGCGCCGCGCGCGTTTAGGCAGCCGCTTCTTTTTCCGGCAAGGGAAAGACCCGCGAAGCGGTGCAAAGCCAGACCCGGCTCGATTCGTCGGGCGCCCAGCGCGTGCCCGCGGCCCAGGGCGAAAAGGCCGGCATAATCCAGCAGCTTGGTTGCTGGACGAACGCCGGGCATTTCAATCGCAACCCCGCGCCATCCGTGATCACCGCGGCCGGATGATGATGGCCTATGATCTGGATGCGGCCCGGGACATCGGCGGCGCAATGGCCGTGATGAAAATGGAACTGGTCGGTTTGCAGCGAGTCCACCATTTCGACGTGACCGCGCAACTGCCGGTCGTGGTTCCCCGCGACGACCGCGACCTCGCAACGCGCGGCGAATTTCCGCAGGAGCTCAGCCGCTTCGCGCGCCGCGGTTTTGTCGTGGACCAGATCGCCGAGAATGATCAGGCGGCGCGGTTCGTACTCATCGAGCAGTTCGGTCAGCCGGTCCGAAATGGTAGCCATCCCCCACAACGGGACGAGCGCACCAGCGGCGCGCTGGCTCAGTTCGTAGCCAAAATGCAAATCGGCCACCGCCAGCCAGCGCTCCGTTTGATGGAAGAGCGCGAGCCGTCCATCGAGGATAATTTCAGCGGCGACCAGCGCCTGGTTGGAGCGTAACGGCGGCATGGGCAAAAAGGTGGGCCGGAAATTATCGCTTGCCTCGCCCGGCATCAATCGGTATTGAGCGGACTTTCGTTTCCAAATGAAGACCCTGCACAAAGTCATCGGGCTCGGCCTGTTAGCGTGCGCCGCGGCGAGTTGCGAGTCGCCGACGCAATCCACCCAGGGCGCGCAGATGCGGCCCGCCACGATTACCGGCGCACGCCGAATCGCGAACGTCCGCACGACCGCTTACACCCACAGCGAGAAAGGCGGGCGGAGCAATGCCATCGGCGTCCGGCTCTCCGGCTCGAATGTCATGAGCGCGGCTTCGGACTGGTCGCGCTTCCCGCTCGGGACGCGCTTTCAAATTGTCGGCACCGCGGACCGCTATGTGATCGACGATTACGGCGGCGCGTTGATCGGGACGAATACGATCGATCTTTACAAAACGAGCCGGACCGCGATGCGGCAATGGGGCGTGCGTCATGTCGATATCGACGTGATCGAATGGGGCTCGAAAGAGCAGAGCCTCAAGGTCCTCAACCCGCGCCGAAAGAATCGGCTCATCCGCCGGATGATCGCGGGGCTCGAGCAAAAGACCTGACCCGCTCGCCGCGGTCAGCGTTTGACATGGCGCAGCAGCGCGCCACTACTTTGCGCGATGAAAATTCTCGTTGTCGGCGGGGCCGGCTACATCGGCAGTGTCTGTGCGCAGCTTCTTCTCGATGAAGGACACGCCGTCGCGATATTCGACAATCTTACCGAAGGGCATCGCGCCGCCGTCGATTCGCGCGCGGAATTTGTCGCCGGCGACTTGGCTGCCGGCGACCAGATCCGGACCGTGCTGAAAACGTTCCGGCCCGATGCCGTCATGCACTTTGCCGCGAATGCGCTCGTGGGCGAGTCGATGGAGAACCCGTCGAAATATTTTCGCAATAACGTCGCCAACGGATTGAACCTGCTCGATGCGATGGTCGAGACCGGTGCGCGGCAACTCGTGTTCTCCTCGACCTGCGCCATCTTCGGTCCGCCCGAACGAGTCCCGATCGACGAAACCCTGGCGCCGCATCCGATCAGCCCCTACGGCGAATCGAAGCTCGCTTTCGAGAAAATCCTCCACTGGTACAAGGTCTGTCACGGGTTGGACTCGGTCTGCCTCCGTTATTTCAACGCCGCGGGTGCTTCGGAAAACTTCGGCGAAGATCATCGGACGGAAACGCATCTGATTCCGACTGTCTTGAAGGTCGCGCTCGGGCAAAAACCGCACGTTGAAATTTACGGGACCGATTACGACACCCCGGACGGGACCTGCATTCGCGACTACATCCACATTCTGGATCTGGCCCGGGCCCACATTCTCGCGGCGGCGTCAGGCGGAACCGGCTTATTCAATCTCGGGACCGGCGGTGGATCGAGCGTCCGCGAGGTGATCGAGGCCGCTCGCAAGATCACCGGCCACGCGATTCCGGTGGTCGAGAAACCGCGCCGGCCCGGAGATCCGCCTCGTCTCATTGCCGACTCGAAAAAGGCGAAATCCGCGCTGGGGTGGCGGCCCGAATTCCAGGACCTCGAGACGATCATCGCAAGCGCCTGGAAATGGCACCAGAAATTTCCGAACGGCTACGAGGATTAGCCGCCTTTGCTCCAACAAAAGAAAACGCCCGCGGAAACACGTTCCGCGGGCGCTTTGAATCTTAGTTTTCGCTACTAACCGCGCCTTAGGGCTTGGTTGTAGTCGTGGTGGTCGTCGTCTCTTTTTCGTAATACGCCACCGGCTTCTGCAACGTGATTTTGCGGACGATCATGCGATCGCCTTCTTTCACGTAGGTGTATTTCACCGGCATGTCCGAACGGAGATACTTCCAGTCAACGGTCGCACCCTCGGAATCAACCAGGACGGTTTCTTTCGGGCTGTAGTAATAGCGGACCGGCTCAGTGCTGGCCGTCGTGCGAACGCTGAGATACTCCGTTCCCGGCGTGTAAGTGGTGAGTGTTCCCGTGCCGTCGAGCGTGCTGGTCGACGTGGTAGTCGTCGACGAGCTCGTCACAGCCGGGTTCGTTGTCGTTGTCGTCGTGGCCGACGTCTGCGCGAAAGCGGTGGTGAGCGCAATTGCGCTGACGGCTCCGGCTGCCAATAATGTAGTCAATCTGTTTCGTTTCATGTTTGTCCTTTGCTTTGGTTAAACGGATGTTCTCCGCCGTGCATGTATCCGACTGCCCGCAGCGGGAGTTTATTCAACCGTACTCTCTTTTCGTAAGTGAGGAGCGGCGCGGCTGCCTCGCCTGACCACTCAAATGCAACCGCTTCCGGGCTTCCGCGATTTTCTGCCGCACGATTGGGCGCGGCAAAATTACATCTTTGGAAAATGGTGGGAAGTCGCCCGCCGCTACGGATTCGTCCAATGGGAAGGCCCTGAGCTCGAACCGACGGAGCTCTACACCAAAAAAAGCGGACCGGAGATCGTCGGCCAGCTTTTCAATTTCACCGACAAAGGCGAACGCGAAGTGGCGCTGCGGCCGGAGCTGACGCCTTCGCTCGCGCGGGTCGTCGCCGCGCACGACCGCGAATTCAAGAAGCCGCTGAAATGGTTCTCGATCCCGCATTGTTTTCGTTACGAAAAACAACAGCGCGGCCGGCTCCGCGAACATTACCAGTTCAACGCCGACATTATCGGCGAAGCATCGCTCGACGCCGACATTGAATTGATCGCGCTTTGCGTCGATCTCCTGCGCGGCTTCGGTTTTGGACCAAACGATGTCGTCGTTCGCATCAGCGATCGCGAATTCTGGATCGATTTTTTGCGCGGCCAAGGCGTGCCCGAAGAAAAATGGCAGGAGACACTTCAGGTCATCGACAAAAGCGAACGCGAACCGCGAGAGAAGACCGCGGTAAAGTTGGGCGGACTCGCCGAATCCGTTTTCAAGATTCTCGATGGCGAAGGAACGAGCGAAAAACTGGACCGGGTCCTCGAGGGGTTGCGCGCCCGCGGACTGGCCGACTTCGTGAAAGTCGATCTCCGGATTGTTCGCGGACTGGCTTACTACACCGGGATCGTGTTTGAGGCGTTCGATCGGGCCGGGAAGTTGCGGGCGCTCGCCGGCGGCGGCCGTTACGACAACCTGATTCATCACCTGAGCGATGGCGCCGTTTCTCATCCCGCCATCGGTTTCGCCATGGGCGACGTGGTCATTGCCGAGCTCATTGACGAAATCCCCGCGGCCAAAACCCAAATGGAAAAGGCCGTCGCCTTGCAGGGTGAACTCGACATTTACGTCGTGATCGCAAAGGAAGAGCGCCGCGCGGATGCTCTGGCCCAAATCCAATCTCTTCGGGAGGGCGGCTACCGCGTCGATTATCCACACGCACCGGCAAAGGTCGGCAAACAATTCCAAGCCGCCGAACAGCTTGGCGCCCGCCTCGCCATTCTTTTCGGCGATGAATGGCCTCAGGCGAAACTGAAAGACCTTCGCTCGGGCGAGCAAAGTCTGGTGGCGCACGAGGAACTTGCTGCGAAAGTGGGCGCTCTTTTGTCTGCCTGATGTACCGGACCCACCACTGCGCCCAACTGCGAAAAAGCGATATCGGCGCGACCGCCACCCTCGCCGGCTGGGTCCATGTGCGGCGCGACCTGGGCGGCGTCGTCTTCGTCGATCTCCGCGATCGCGAGGGCTTGACCCAGGTCGTTTTTCGCCCGGAAGAAAATGCTGAGCTCGCAAAGCAAGCCCATCAGCTCGGCTACGAAGACGTCATCCAGGTGGAAGGCAAAGTCGCGGCGCGCGCTCCGGGCATGGCGAATCCCCGGATGCCGACCGGCGACATCGAACTCGTCCCGGACAGGCTGGTCGTTCTGAACCGCGCCGATGTGCTTCCGTTCCCGGTCGCCGACGGCGAGCCGGCGAACGAAGATTTGCGGCTGACCTATCGCTATGTCGACCTGCGCCGGCCGCAGATGTCGCGCAACCTGCGGCTCCGGCATCGCGTTACGAAAGCCGCCCGCGATTTCCTGGACGCGAACGGTTTCGTCGAAATCGAAACGCCGATCCTTTCCAAGAGCACGCCGGAAGGCGCTCGCGATTTCCTCGTTCCCAGCCGGGTCACGAAGGGAAAGTTCTACGCCCTGCCGCAGGCGCCGCAGCAATACAAGCAGCTGCTCATGGTCGGCGGCGTCGAAAAATATTTTCAGATCGCGAAGTGTTTTCGAGACGAAGATCTGCGCTCCGATCGGCAGCCGGAATTTACCCAGATCGATATCGAAGCGTCGTTCGTCGAGCCGGACGATATCTTCGCCCTGGTCGAAGGATTACTGGCCGATCTGTTGCGGGCCGGTCGCGGCGTAGAAATCGCCGGGCCGTTTCCGCGCATGACCTACGCGGAAGCGATGGAGCAATTCGGGAGCGACAAGCCCGATCGCCGTTTCGCCATGCATCTGATCGACCTCGGTGAGATTTTTCGGGACAGCACTTTCAAGATGTTTCGCGGCGCGCTCGATGGCGGCGGCGTGGTGAAGGCGATCAACGCAAAAGGGTTCGCGTCGCTGACGACGGGTCAAAGCGATGACCTGACCGAAATGGCGAAGCATTACGGCGCCAGGGGCCTCGCCATGATCAAGGTCGAGAACGGCGAATGGAAGTCGCCCCTCGTGAAATTTTTCTCGGACGCGGAGCGAGAAGCGCTGCGTTCCAAACTCGCCGTTGAAGAAGGCGACCTGATCCTTTTCGCGGCTGACAAACGCGAGATCGCGTGTGAAGTGCTCGGCCGAATCCGCCTGCGGATCGCTGAGATGCAGAACCTGACCGCGAATCCCGACCAGCTCGACTTCCTCTGGGTCACCGACTTTCCGCTCCTGGCGTTCGACGCCGCGGAAAACAAATGGAACGCGGTCCATCATCCGTTCACCCGTCCGAAAGCGGATGACATCGCGAAACTCGAGGCCGGGGATTTCGGCAACGTGCGGGCGGAAGCGTACGACGTCGTCCTGAACGGCGTGGAACTCGGAGGCGGCAGCATTCGGATCCATGAGCGGGATCTGCAGGCAAAAGTTTTCGCGGCCCTCGGCGTGAGCGAGGAGAACCAGGAGTCGCTCTTCGGCCACATTCTCCGCGCGTTTCGCCTCGGCGCGCCACCGCACGGCGGGATCGCGTTTGGCCTCGACCGCATCATCATGTTGATCGCCGGCGAAGAAAGCATCCGCGAAGTGATCGCGTTCCCGAAGACGAATCGCGCCCTCGATCTGATGTCGCAATCGCCGAGCGACGTCGATGAACGGCAGTTACGGGACCTGGGAATCAGGCTCGCGACGGATAAAGAAAGCGGATAGGATTCCAATATGTTTGTCGAAGGGGGCCTTCATCCGGAGCAGGTAAAAGCTCTTCGTAAGATGTCGCTTGAGCGCCGCGCTCAGATCGCACTTGGATTTATCCGGTCGATAGGGCGCTTGAAAGCCGCCGGCTTGCGAAGCCAACACCCCGACTGGAGCGAGCAAGAGGTCATGGAGGCGCTTCGGCGATCTATCCTTCATGGCCGATCTTGATCCGGCCACAGTTTTCGCGCCACGGTTCAATGACCTCGGCGCGCCCTGGGCCGCCACCGGCGCGATCGCCTCGATTATTTATGGCGAGATGCGCACCACCCTCGATATCGACGTCATCATACTCTTGGACTCGCGTTCCATCGCCGGCTTGGAACGCGTGTTTCCGGACAGTGAGTTCTATTGTCCCCCGCGCGACGTGGTCGAAATTGAACGAGGTCGGGAAAACCGCGGGCACTTCAACCTGATCCATCTCGAAAGCGGTTTTAAAGCCGATGTTTACGTTAGCACGGACGATCCGCTCCATGCCTGGGCAATTAATAAACGCCGCCTAGTCGATATCGACGGCACGGAACTTTGGTTAGCGCCGCCGGAATACGTGATTGTTTATAAGCTGCAATTTTATCGGGATGGAGGCGGCGAAAAACACCTCCGCGACATTCGCGGGATGTTGTTGACGACTGATATCGATCAAGCCTTTTTAGAAAAAGAAATTGCGGCGCGGGCATTGGGCGAAGCGTGGCGCGCGGTGCAAAACCGAAATTGAGAATCAAATCGTCGTGGGCGCGAACCCTGCCTCGACGACGAACAGCGACGCTCACTTAAGCTCTCCGACAAAGAAAGCCGGATCGCGCACCAAATCCTCACTCGCGGCCTCGGACCGCTAGGCTCGCGCGGTCGCCGGCGTCGAAGGCACCTGGTGCGGGCGGCTCTTGAAAAGGATCGCCACGAAAAAGGTGACGATCGTGCCGAAGAAAATCCACCACGGGAATTCCATGACGGGAAGCCAGTCGGGTTGCTCGTAGAATTTTGTGTGAAAGATATCGGCCACCTTGTTCGGTAGCCCACTCAGCGCGGCGACGACGACAAACCCGGCGATCATCGCCAGGACGTTGCCACGGTCGTTGCCTCGGGTGCGCGTTAGCATTCCCGCGAAAAAGACCCCGAGGAGCGAGCCATAGGTGTATCCGAAAATGGCGAGAACGATCGGGATGATGCGAACGTTGGGATAAACGATCACCAGCCCGGCAGTCGTCGACGCCACGATAATCATGAGGATGGAAAACCAGACCGTGGCCCAGCGGACGGCGCGCAGGCTTTGCTCGTCGTTCGCGCCGGGATTGATGTAAGGCTCGTACCAATCCCGCGTGAAACTGGTCGCCAGGGCGTTCAACGCCGTACTCAGCGAACCCATCGCGGTCGCGAAAATCCCGGCCAGCAGCAGGCCGCGGAGGCCGACCGGCATCTGGTAGAGGATGAAATGACAGAAGGTTTCGTTCGGGCTCTTGGGCAAGGTGGGATCGGGATGCGCCTGGTAATAAACCCACAGCAGCAAACCAATGCTCAGGAACGTGAATGCGATCGGAATATCGGCGAGGCCGGACAGGATCAGGGATCGGCGGCTCCGCCGGACGTCTTTGGCGGTTAACATTCGTTGCACCATGTCCTGGTCGGTGCCGTGCGTTCCCATCGTGATGAAAACCGAGCCGATGAGGCCGGCAAAAATCGTGTACTCGGTCTCAAACATTCCCTTCCATTTGTCCCAGCCGCTTTTCGCGGGATCCAGCCCGGTGGCAATGAGATCGCCAAAATGGAAATCGCCCCGGCGTTGGACGATTTCATGCCAGCCGCCGGGGATGGCGAAATAGAGCAGGGCCAGCGCGGCCAGGGCGCTTCCGATCATGATCGAAGCCTGGATCAGATCGGTCCAGATGACGGCTTTGATCCCGCCGAGGGTGGTGTAGATCGCGGTCAAAATGACGATGGCAACCGTCGCGCCGATGTAGATCCAAAGCGTTTGGGTTTCATTCGGGCGCGCGCCGCTGATCATCTCGTAGGCGAGGGCCAGGGCGATGGCGGCGACGTAGAGACGCGTGCCCGAGGCGAGCAACCGCGTGATCATGAAAACGGCGCTCGCCGCGTTCTTGCTGCCGACCCCGAACCGCGCCGTCAGGTACTCGTAAATCGAGAAAACCCGGTAGTCGTAGTATGGCTTGATGAAGATGTAGCTGACGAGAATCCGGCCGATGATCGTGCCGAACGCGAGCTGCAAATAAGTATAGTCGCGATGACTGAATCCTTCCCCGGGCGTTCCGAAGAAGGTGCCGGCGCTGGTTTCCGCGGCGATGAGCGACGCCAGCACGGCCCACCACGGAATGCGCCGGCCGCCCAGGGCGAAGTCCTCGAGGTTATCTTCCTTCCGGCCCATGCGCAGGCCGATGAAGATGATGACGACGAAGTAGAGAAGGAGAACGGCGCTGTCGATGGCGAGCCGGCTGTCCACGGGAAGTTAGGTGACAGAATTTTTCCGCTGCGCAAGGTGGATCGTGCGCTCCGTCGCGCGATGTTGGCGATGTGACTCTTGCCTTCGCTGCTCGACATCGAGCGACGGAGCGCTCGATCCACCATGAAGATTCTGGCGCCTGACTTCGATCTCGAGAAAACGCTGAACTGCGGGCAGGTCTTTCATTGGGAGAAATGCGCCGCTGGGTTTGCCGGCGCGATCGGCGACAAGGCGGCCTACCTTGAGCAACAGGGCGATCAGCTCCGCTTCGCCGGCGTCCCAGCAAAGGTCATCGCGAACTATTTCTCGCTCGATCATCCGTTGGCGGACATCTGTTCTTCGTTCCCGCGCGATCCGGCGATGACGGCCGCCAACGATTTTTGCCGCGGCCTCCGGATCATCCGCCAGCCGCGGTGGGAATGCCTGGCGACGTTTATTTGTTCGTCGATGAAACAGGTCGCCCACATCCGCCAGATCTCGCTCGCGCTCCGGAAACGTTTCGGCGCGGAACAGGTTATATATGGGAATCACGTATATCATTTCCCCGGCGCGGAACGATTGGGACGGAGCAGTGAGCGGGAACTGCGGGAATGCGCGCTCGGGTATCGCGCCAAGAATTTGTTGGCGACGGCGCGGCTCGTGGCCAGCGGCGAAGCGGACCTGGATAGGTGGAGTGAGCTTGCGGATGAAGAATTGCGCGCGCGGCTGTGCGAACTGCCGGGCGTCGGCGCGAAGGTGGCGAACTGCGTGATGCTCTTCGCCTACGAACGGCTGCGTGCCTTCCCGATCGATGTCTGGATCGAGCGCGTGCTTCGGCAGCAGTATTTTCCGCGGAAACGGAAAGTCACGGCGCAACGGCTTCGGGAATTCTGCGACCGCTATTTCGGCGAGCACGGCGGTTACGCGCAACAATATTTGTTTCATCATGCGCGCGTCAGCCGCCGGGAGCGGTGAGGTTGTTCGGCCCGGCGATCTGCGATATGATTTGCGGCGGTGAAGCAGCGTGGCGGCGCTGCGCCTAAATGAGCCAAGACAAGAAACAAGGCCGTAAACTCGGGTTCGCGATCCTGATCTCGCTCGTTCTCCATTTGGCCGTGGGATTTTCCCTCGCCGCTTTCGGAAACGTTTCCGCGCCCCCCGTTCCGACAGATGAAGTGCCGCCGGAAATCACGATGATGGATTTGTCCCCGGCGCCGGAGAAAGAAAAGAACCCGCAATTCGTCGAGACCGAGAAATCGAAAGAGTCGGCCGAGAAACCAAAGGAGCAGACCTTCGAATCGAACGCGAACTCCCTCGCGGCCAGCGAGCGCGCACCCAGCGGCGATCTGCCGTTGCCGAGCCAGGACGGGAAGGATTTGCCCGTGCGCGACCTGGACACGCACGATTTCTCGCTTCAAACCCAGGGGTCCGTGCCGCAGCCGGAACAGCCGACGCCGCCTCCCGAGCAATCGAAACCAACACCGGCGCCGCTCCCCACTCCAACGGCCGCGCCCGACCAGCTGGCGATGCTGACCTCCACTCCGCCGCCGCCAATCAAGGCGCCCGATGAGACCCAGCCGTCGCCCACTCCCGAGAAGGTCCCATCCCTGGCGCCCGTGGCGCCGCGGCCAAAACCCGAAACGCCGTCCTCCAGCTATCAGGCGCAGAAGCAGCAGACCCGCGTCGCGGGCAGCATCTCGAATCGCGGACCTTCCTCCGTAAATGCCGTCGGCACGCCGCTCGGGCGTTACCAGAAAATGTTGTACGACATGGTCGGCTCGCGCTGGTATCAGCACACGCACGAGCGCCAGGACCTGATCAGTATTGGCACGACGCGGCTCACGTTCACGATCGATCGTCGGGGAAGGGTGAGTAACCTGAAGATCATCGAGAACACGGCCAACGAAGCGTTTGCCAACATCTGCCTGCAATCGGTGCAGGAGTTAAAACTGCCGCCGATTCCCGAGGACGTGGCGGGCACGCTGCCCTCGGAAGGTTTGCAGCAGGAGTTGACGTTTATCTTATACGCGAACTAATGATTGCGCGGTTCGGGAGCTTCAAATGACGGATATTTTCCATACGATGATGAATTTTTTGGGGAAAGGCGGCATGTTCATGTGGCCGCTGCTGCTTTGCTCCATCGTGACGGTGGCCACGATCGTGATGGCCGCCCTGACTTTGCGCGACCGCAAGGTCCTGCCGCTGGTGATCGAGAGCGAGATCGAGCGGTTGACGCCCGGCGGCAGCGCCGAGCGGCTGATGAGGATCGTAAACGAAGATGCGTCTTCGCTGGCCGGCGTGGTGCGAACGGCGCTGCAACATCTGCGTTGGCCGCGGGCCGAGAACATCGAATCCGTCCAAACCCGGGCGCGGCGGGAACTGGTCCGCCTCGAGCGCGGATTGATTGTGCTCGAGGTCGTGACGGGAATTGCGCCGCTGATTGGATTGATCGGGACCGTCTCGGGCCTGGTGCACGTGTTTTCGGGACTCGGCCTGAGCACGGGCGCGTCGGACACGAAGGCGGTCGCGCTCGGGATTTCAGAGGCGCTCAACTGCACGATCTTTGGGCTGTCGATCGCCGTGCCGGCGCTGATTGGGTTCAGTTATTTCTCGAAGAAAATCGAAGTGATGTCGGTGGAAATGGAATCGCTCGTCTCCGACCTGATCGCGAAGTGTTATTACGGGCGCGTCCAGAGCGGCGAACCGGCTTCTCCGCCGCGAGCCGTCGTGCCCACCGCGGCGCGCGCTCCGATCGGGTAGGGCGTTGTTCCGATGAAAATTGCAGTCCGGAAACGGCGCGCCCCCTCCATCATCATCGTCTCGCTCGTCGACATTCTCACGATCCTGCTGATCTTTTTTGTCGTCTCGACCACGTTCAAACGCGATCAACCCGAAGTGCAAATCAACCTGCCGGATTCCAAGACCTCGACGAAGGCGTCTTCCGAGGTCGAGCACGCGGTGGTGAGCGTGAACGAGAACGACGAGGTGCGTCTCGACGGACAGGTCGTGGCGATCGAGGAACTGGAAGCGTCGGTCCGGAACCTGGCGGCAACGCGGCGCACGACCCTGGCGTTACAGGCCGACAAGAAGGCGTCCTTCGGCACCATCGTGAAAGTGATGGACGCGCTGAAACTGGCGGGCGTCAAAAATCTGCCGGCCTTTACCCGCGAAGGGAAATGAAGCTGCCGATCCGCAAATACGGCGATCCGATTCTGCGCGCGAAAGGCAAGCGGATCGAGACCGTCGACGACAAGATTCGCGAGCTTGCTGAAAACATGCTCGAGACCATGCACGGCGCGAACGGCATCGGGCTCGCCGCCCAGCAGATCGGGCAGGCTGTGCAGTTGACGGTGCTCGACGTATCGCAGGTGGAAGACCGGCCGAGCACGATGAAACTCGAAGGCGAAGAAGTCGCCGACTTGAACGAGATCATGCCGCTGGTGCTGTTGAATCCCGTGCTGCGTCTGGGAACCGAGACCGACCTCGGCAGTGAAGGTTGCCTCAGCTTTCCGGAAATCACGGCCGACATTGAGCGGGCGGTGACCGTGGAGGTGGAGGCGGAAACGCTCGACGGCGACACCGTGACGATCGAGGCGTCGGGCCTGCTCGCCCGCGCTTTGCAGCACGAGATCGATCATCTGAACGGAATCCTGTTCATCGATCGGATGAGCTCGGCTTCGAAGGCGATTCATTCGAGCCGATTGAAACGGCTCCAGAAAGAAACGACGCAGCTGTAGCCGGGATCGGTGATCCCGGCCCGGGGCGGCAACAATGCGACAGCCGGGATCACCGATCCCGGCTCCAACTAGATCGCCTTGTAGCTCACGGTGATGCTGCGGAAGATGAGCTGATCGCGCTGGGCGGAAAAATAGAAGAGCTCGAGCATCGTTCCGCCGACAATCCACTGGTAACCAACGAGGGTCTGGACCACGTCCGAGTCTGTGTCCCGCGAACGCGAGACCAATTTGCCGGTCCCGAACTTGGCGTCGAAGTAGCGGCGGACTTCGCCCATCCGCTCGTTGTAACGCTCGATCGTCCAATCGGGGTATTCGTACTGGAGCTCGACCTCGACCAGGAAACCGTCGCGAAAAATAAACAGGGTGCGGCGCAGGCCCGGTTGGACCAGGCCCTCGACCGTCCAGATCTCGCGCTTCTCTTTTTTCTCGCGGCTGACGATTTTCGCCTTCGCGCCCCCGAGGACCTGCTCGAGTTTTGTCATGGAATCGTTCCACTTGAAGCCGAACGGCGGCGGAATGTCTTCGGCCGCCGGGGCGGCCACGGCGAGGACGACGATGAGCAGCAGCGCCGCCCAGCAAGCAACGCCGCGGCGGTTTCGCACCGCCGTTTTTGCCGATCGACGGTCGTACACCGCCGCCCTTTGAAGTCGCCAGATCGTCATTGCGCGGACGCAGCGAGGCTGAATCCGACGCAAGGTTGGCCGTTTACCTCGAACGGGTCAACTGGCTCGGTTCGGGGTTCCCTCGACGGATTGTTCGTCAATCCGGACGCGATTTTTCGTCAAGAATTTTCTGGTTCGCGAACGAAAATAAAATTCAGATTTTTCCTTGTCGGTTCCGGGGACGGTTTCTAATCTCAAGCCCGCTGGCCGGGAGCAAGGAACGCTGGTGTCAATAACATGTGAACAGAATTGGAAGATCACCAAGAGCTAGAATGAGTATAACACCCGCCACAGCGAATGACACCGCAGCCAAAGAGACTTCCGCCCGCGCGCGCGCTTTCTTCGCCCCGCACGCGTCACCCGTTTTTCCCTCGTATTTTCACGCCTTAACCCAGTTCTCCTCACGAACCTCGCCGCGCCGGTCCCGGAGAAACCACGCGACGAAAAAATCCCTCAGCTCGCAGATTGCGCTCTCACCGAGCGAATTGCGGGGTGTTTAACCCTGTTAACAAGTCGGCATGGACGAGAAGCATTCGCAGCTATGGCAGAAACTGTCGGCAGCCCTCAAGCCGCAGGTCAGCCCGGACACTTTCAAGCGCTGGTTTTCGGCGGTGAAACTCGTTCAGGCGACCGATGAAACATTCACTTTTCGGGTCCCGAACAACATCTACCAATTTTGGATCGAGAGTAACCACATGGCGGCGCTCCAGGCGGCGATTGTGACCGCGTTCGGTTCGCCGCGCGACGTGAAGTTCACCACCTCCGCGGACGGCGCGCTGAAAAAAGAAGAGGAAGAGCTGCCGGAAATTTCGCCGAAGGAACTCGTCCGCGAATCCGGGCGAGACAGCAAACAATCGAACACGCTCGGCCTGAATCCGCGGAACAATTTCGAATCGTTCGTGGTCGGGCCGAACAACGAGATCGCGCATGCGGCCAGCCTGGCGGTCGCGAAAACTCCGGCGCGCACTTACAACCCGCTCTTCATTTATGGCGGCGTGGGGCTCGGCAAAACCCACCTGATGCAGGCGATCGGCCAGTACGTCGGGCAGAACAAAAAGGGCGCGAAGGTCATGTATCTCTCGAGCGAGTTGTTCATCAACGAGTTCATCGACGCGATCCAGCACAACAACCTCGTGAAATTCCGGAAGCGGTACCGCCAGGCCGATCTGCTCCTGATCGACGACATCCAGTTTCTCGGCGGGAAGGAACGGTCGCAGGAGGAATTCTTCCACACCTTCAACACGCTGTTCGACGGGCATAAACAGATCGTGCTGTCGAGCGACCGGCCGCCGTCGGAGATCGCGAACCTCGAGCACCGGCTCGTCTCCCGTTTCGAATGGGGCCTGACGGCCGAACTGCAGCCGCCTGACGTGGAAACACGCATGGCGATCCTGCGGAAGAAAGCGCACACCCTTCAGATCAAACTGCGGGATGAGATTTTCGATTTCCTGGCGAACCGCATTCGCACCAACGTGCGGCGGCTCGAGGGCGCGCTCATGCGGGTTGCGTCGTTCGCTTCCCTGAGCGGCAAGGAACTGACCAACGACGTCGTCGAACATCTGCTCAAGGACATTCTCCAGGAAGAAGCGCGGCACTCGGTGACGATCGAGCAGATCCAGCGGCGCGTGGCCGAGCATTTCGATGTCCGTCTCGCGGACATGACGAGCAAACGCCGGCCGGCGAACATCGCGTTTCCACGCCAGATCGCGATGTATCTCGCCCGGGAATTAACCAAAGCCTCGCTCAATGAAATCGGCGACGCGTTTGGCGGACGCGATCACGGCACCGTCCTGCACGCCTGCAAACTGGTGAAGCGACGGATGCAGGAACAGGACAACATTCGGCAGACTATCTCGTTCATCGACAGCGCGCTCCAGCGGTAGCAAAGAACCGCGGCGCCCATTCCGAGATTGCGGTTGCCGAATAAAATCGTAAGCCTTACATCTTAGTTTCCGTTCCGACATGAAATTTAGCGCCACTAAAGAAAAGCTGCTCGAAGGCTTGCAACAGGTGCAAAACGTCGTCAGCACCCGCACCACTCTGCCGATCCTTTCCAACGTTTTGCTGCAGGCAAAAGGGAGCGAAGTCCTTCTCACCACGACCGATCTCGACGTCGGAGTGCGGGGCGCGTTTGAAGCGAGCGTGGAAAAGGAAGGCGCGACGACCCTGCCGGCGCGGCGGCTCTTCACCATCATCCGCGAGCTGCCCTCGAGCGAGGTTTCGATCGAAGTCGACGGCAAAAACGCGGCGTCGATCCGGAGCGGGCAAAGCTTTTTCAAGATCCTCGGGTTGCCCGAGGAAGAATTTCCGCCGCTGCCGAAATTCGAGGGCGCGAAGGTCGTCACCATCCGGCAAAAGGATTTGCGCGACGGGCTCCGCAAAACCTCTTATGCCATCTCGACGGATGAAACGCGTTATGTGCTCAACGGCCTGCTTTTTAGCTTCAAGGAAAACAAGCTGACGCTCGTGGCGACGGACGGCCGGCGTCTCGCGATGGTCGATATCGAACTGGAATTTCCCCGGAGCCATGAAGCCGACATCATTGTGCCGACGAAGGCGGTCACGGAACTCGGGCGGCTCCTGACGGAGGAAGGCGAAGTAAAGGTGAGCGTCGGCAGCGGGCAGATCGCGTTCGAGCTCAACAACACGCTGCTCGTTTCCAAGTTGATCGAGGGAAATTATCCGAACTACAAGCAGGTCATTCCGACCGAAACCAAGGAGCGCGTGACGCTGGAAAGAGAAACGTTCCTCAATTCGCTCCGGCGCGTTTCGTTGCTGGCCAGCGACAAGTCGAACTCGATCAAGCTCAACTTCACCAAGAACAATATCGACATCACCGCGAACACGCCGGAAGTCGGTGAAGCGAAGGAATCGTTGCCGGTCGCCTACAAAGGCCGCGATTTTTCCATCGCGTTCAATCCCGAGTTCTTCATGGCGCCTTTGCGCGCGCTGACTGAAGACGAAGTTTTCCTCGATCTCATCGACGAGATGAGCCCCGGCGTCCTGAAAATCCAGACGCCGTTTCTTTACGTCCTGATGCCGATGCGCATCAGTTCGTAAGCGACCGTCTCAATCTCGAGGCGCGGCATCTCGCCCGCGGGCGCGCGCAGGACGGTGACACTCGCGTTCGCCGGCGCCCAGATCGCGGGATCGGTCTTTCCAAACAGAAGGAGGCAACGCGCGCCGACGGCGGCTGCGAGGTGGGAAATTCCGCTGTCGTGTCCCACGAACGATTGTCCTTCCAGCAGGGCCGCGAGCTGAGGCAGCGGCAGGTTTTCAGCGAACTGAACCTGGTCTCCGTCCAGCGCCGCTTTTAATCGTTCGATCCGATCGCGGTCCGCTTCGCCCGCGACGATGAGCAGGCGGTTGCCCTCCGATCGAAGCAGGTGCGCGAGCGCGATCCAATTCTCGACTGGCCAGTTTTTCGTTTCGCTGCCGCTGCCGGGATGAAGCACAACCGTTTTTTGGCTCTCGCCACCGCGCAGATGCCGAATTGCTTCGCGGTCGCTCGGCGTTGGAAAAATTCGCGCTGCCGGGTCGACGAGTGACAGGCCGAGAGCAGTGAGCGGACGCGCTAACTGCAGCGCTGCGTGCTCGCTGTTATCGAGCTTTGACGGTCCGCGAAGGAAGTGCGCTTCGCCCGTTGCCCGAACGTTATTTTCGAAGGTGCGATCAGGATCGTGGAGGTAGCTGAGGATCAGATCGAAGCCGGCAAAGTAAGCAGCGAGGTCCGGTTCCGGCTCGAGCTCCTTCGTGAAAAATCGCGCCAGCGCGGCGGATTCGATCGAGCGGACGGTATCCGCGTAGAAGCGCTTCTCGGCGAGCGCCGCGATATGTTTGTGGCCAAGAATCTCGAGACGCGCGTCCGGAAAGGCGTCCCGCAAAAGCTTTATCGCCGGAAGCGTGAGGATGAAATCCCCGATGGCGCCGCCGCGAATGACCAGGATGCGGTTCAGCTCAGTAACGGGTGACAGCGCAGGCGAGAATCGCGGCGCCGTAAAGGAAGACGAGGCCGTGAGTAAGGCGCCACCGCCCGTTGGTGCGCGCGCTCCAATTAATCTGGTCGCGCAACAGATAGGGCATCGTCACCCAGATGAGGCCGGCGACGATCAGGATGTAGGCAAAAACAGTCACGAGCAGACGACTGGTTTCGTTCCGGAAAAAGGCGGCATCGAGCAGCGGTTCGGCCGCGAGCAGGAAGAGAATGCCGAGCGAGCGAGCGGCGAGGAATTCATCCACGAACCGCAGCACCAGAAGAAACCCGACTGGGAGGATAAAGAGCAGCGGTTTTCGGAACGACGAGAACTCCCCCATTTCCATGGTGGCGAGCAGCCAGAAGCTCCAAAAGAACGCGATGGTCAGCAGGACGAAACCGCCGACGCGGGACCGCGGCAAACTGCGCGCTGCCGCCTGCGAGGCCGTGGGACGCGCCAGTCCCCAAAGCCCCAGGATCAAAAGGACGATCCCGGCGACGTATCCGGCGGTCTGGAGTGACAGATGATAGATCATGCGAAAACCGTGGACGGTGCCATGGCGGGCGTCCCATACAAGCTGAATCCGGTCGCTTCCTCGACGTGGATGTCGAAGATCTCTCCGGCGCGTTCCGGGTCGCCCTCGAACACGACGATCTTGTTCGTGCGCGTCCGCCCCATGAGCCGCGATTTATTGGTGCGGCTCGGTCCTTCGCAGAGAACTTCCACGTCGCGTCCGACGAGCCGCGCATTGATGCGTTGCGCGGAAGCGTCCACCACCGCGAGCAGATCCTGGTTGCGTTCTTCCTTCAGCCGCTCGTCGATCTGCGGCATCGAGGCGGCGGGAGTTTCCTGCCGGGTCGAGTATCGGAAGACAAAGGCATTATCGAACTGGATCTCTTCCACCAGATCGCGCGTCTGCCGGTAGTCCTCCTCGGTTTCGCCGGGGAAACCAACGATCACGTCAGTGGTGATGGCGATTTCGTTCCGGGCTCCCCGAATTCGCTCGATGAGCGCGCGATATTTGTCCGCTGTGTAAGGCCGGTGCATCGCTTTCAGGATGCGGTCCGACCCGGATTGAAGCGGAAGGTGGACGTGCTCGGCCAGCTTCGGCAATTCGGCGAGCGCCTGAAGGAGATCGGCGCGGAAGCCAATCGGATGCGGCGAGGTAAAGCGCAGACGTTCCAAACCATCAATCGCGTGGACGGCCTCCAGGAGTTGAACGAACGGGCTCTTGCCGTCGACGGCTGGGAACTCATGGCGGCCGTATAGATTTACGATCTGGCCGAGCAGCGTCACTTCCCTGATCCCGGAAGCAACGAGACCGCGAATTTCCAGAACGATTTCGGCGATCGAACGGCTCCGTTCCGCGCCGCGGGTGCGCGGGACGATGCAGAAGGTGCAATGCATGTTGCACCCCTGCATGATCGAGACGAACGCCGTCGCCTGCCGCGGCTTCAATTCGTGGTCGCGAATAGTCTCAGCGGAATCGTTTTCTTCCTCCGTGTCGCAAATCGAGAAGCGCGGATCATCCATCCGGCGCGTCCGTTTCTTTTCGAGGGCCTGCTCAACATAATCCGCCACGCGATGGAATTTTTGGGTGCCGACGACCAAATCCAGGTGCGGCACGGCGGCAAACAGGGAAGCGCCCCGCGCCTGGGCCATGCATCCGAGGAAACCAAAAACCGTTTCCGGCCGGCGCTTCGCGATTTGCCCGAGCATCCCCATTTTCCCGAGCGCCTTCTGCTCCGCCATGTCCCGCACGCTGCAGGTGTTGAGCAGGACAACGTCGGCATCGGCTTCCCGCTCCGCGCGCTCGTATCCGCGCTCCAGCAAGGAATGCGCAACCTGTTCGGAGTCGCGTTCGTTCATCTGGCAACCGTAGGTTTTGATGAAAAATTTCGGCATCGGGCGAGCGGAGTCTGACACAAAGGAGCGGGGCGCGCCAACGACAGGCGATTGCTCAAGCTTGCGCTCCGCGGGCCGTTTCAATTTAATCGCGCCCAATGACTGAAAGCGCGGCGGCGATCGGGATTATCGGCGGAAGCGGCCTTTACCAAATGGAAGGGGTCGAGAGCCCGGCCGAATTGCGCGTCCCGACGCCCTTCGGCGACCCGTCGGACGCGATCATTGGCGGGCAGATGCATGGCCGGAAGGTGTATTTCCTCCCCCGCCACGGTCGCGGGCATCGGTTGCTTCCGCACGAGCTGAATCACCGCGCGAACATCTACGCTTTACGTTCGCTGAATGTGCGTTGGATCATTTGCGCCACCGCCGTCGGCAGCCTCCAGGAACAGTACGCGCCGCGGGACATCCTTCTTCCATCGCAGTTTTACGATCGCACCAGCCAGCGCGCCGACCACACGTTCTTTGGCGAAGGCATCGCCGCACACGTCGGATTTTCGGATCCAATTTCGACCGGCTTGCGGAACATTCTGGCGGAATCGGCACGCGGTCTCGCCGTCACGATTCACAATGGGGGCACCTACGTGAATATGGATGGCCCGGCGTTTTCGACCCGCGCCGAATCGGAGCTCAATCGCCGGCATGGTTTCGACGTGATCGGCATGACAAATTTGCCCGAAGCGAAATTGGCGCGCGAAGCCGAGATCGCCCTGGCCACGATGGCGATGATCACCGATTACGATTGCTGGAAGGTCGAAGAAGAGCCGGTCTCTGCCCAGACGGTTTTCGAGCATTTGGTGGCTAATGCCGACACGGCGAAGAAAGTCCTGGCCGAGGCCATTCCCCGGATCCCGGAAGAGCCGAATTGGCCGGAACATCGGGCTCTCGACACGGCTCTCGTCACGGACCGGAAGCTTTGGCCGGCGGCGACCAGGGAGAAACTGGGGGCAATTTTGGCGCGTTTTACCTAGGGAAAACGCCCTTTCGCAAAAATGCGTCGCGATCCGCAAAAATCTTTCTTGCCAATTCGCGGAGAAATATAGTAATTATAAAGACCGTCGGGGGAGTCCCGGTTACACAGTCCACGGAGTTCAAAACAAATGATCACGAAAATCGCCGCTTCTTTGCTGACCATCGCCTTTTGCACGGCTTGCAGTTCCACCCAAACCGCCAGCAAACGCACCACGCTGCGTGAGATGTACGCCAACAATAGCAACGCGACTTCCTACGACACCACGGAGCCCGCGGCGCCTGCCGAAGGACCGGAGGCCGTCGGCGAGGGACCAATCGATCCAATTCGCAATCCAGGCCTGGTGCCGTCGCCCCTGCTGAGAACGAACGCGGCTGGCGGACCCTAGTCGTCCGACCGCTGGTTACATCCAAAGGCCCCAGGAAAGAAGGGCCGAGGCATCCTGCCAGACGCCGGATTTACTGTCGCCTAACACGACCACAATGATGTCGCGCCCCGGCCGCGCGCCGCTCGCGATGAGGCAATGCCCCGCCGCCTCCGTGTAGCCGGTCTTCATTCCGTTACAGTAGGAAAGCCGTCTCAGAACTTTATTGGTATTCTCCAGCTCGCGCACCCGCCCGTTCGCATAACGGAATGCCAGGTTCGGGAGACAAACGATCGAGCGAATGGTGCTGTTCGCGTAGGCTGCCTTCGCAATGATCGACAGGTCGCGCGCCGAAGAATACTGGCCGGGAATCGGCAGGCCGTTCGGGTTCACGAAGTGCGAGTGGGTGGCGCCCAACTCGCGCGCCTTTTGGTTCATCAGATCGGCGAACGCTTCGATGCTGCCAGCAGAATCGCGGGCCAGGCATCGCGCCACGTCATTCGGGCTCTTGACGAGAAGCGCGCGCAACAGTTCCAGCCGCGTATAAGTGTCGCCCGGACGAATGTTCAGCTTCACCGGCTCGGCCAAAGTGTCGATGGGCTGGACGGTCACGGGCCGGTCCAGATAGCCGCGTTCCGCCACGATCAAGGCGGTCAGGAGCTTTTGGGTGCTCGCCGCGGCACGTGGTGCGTCGGCGTTCTTCTCGTAAAAAATCTCGCCGGTATGCGCATCGATCACCATGACAGACGCGGCCCGGGTCGTGGGAGCGATTTTCGATACCGTGCCGGGTTGCGGTGGGCCAGCCGGCGCAGGCTCGGCTTTTCGGACTTCGGACACGCCGTCCGGCACTTCCATCGGCCGGACCGTTTTGTAGCTGTGCTTTTTCGCCGCAAAGGAAGGCAGCGCGAGAGCGACCGCGCAAAGGCAGGCGATAGTTTCCAGTTGGCGTTTCACTGGCAGAACTAAGAGGCAAATTTTTGCGGACGCAAGCTCCTTGCGCTCGCCTACTCGTCCGAGCTGCGCTGGATCAACTCGATTTCGTAACCTTCCGGCGCGTCAACGAAAGCGATCGCGCCATCTTTTCCATGCGGGTGCGGGCCGTCGGAAAGCGGGTAGCCTTTCTTCGCCGATTCACGCGCGAACGCTTCGATATCGTCGACTTCGAAAGCGAGATGGGTGAGATCGGGGCCCACCATCACCGGACCGCTCGCGTCGAATTTGCAGATCTCGATTTCCTCCTCGCTGCCGGGTGCTTTGAAGAAAACCAGCTGCGATCCGCGGCCGGAAGTGTGGCGACGGGTTTCCTCCAACCCCAGCACGTCCCGATAAAAGGCGACGGTTTTTTCCAAATCCGTGACGCGATACCGCGTATGAAGAAGCTTTTTGACCATTCCTCACTAATTGCGCGTGTGAATTGAATTTCAATGTGATTGGTTAGGCGCATGAAGCTTGTCATCGCGGCCACAGGCGCCAGCGGGACCATTTATCTGCAACGGTTACTCAGCCAAATCGATTGCGCGGCGAATGACGTCCATTTGGTGATGAGTGGCCACGCCAAACAAGTCGCGGCGCAGGAGGTCGAGCGGCTCGCCGTGCCGGACGCGGTGCGCCAGCATGCCGATAACGATCTCAACGTTCCGTTCGTCAGCGGCTCGGCGCGCTTCGATGCGATGGTCATCGTCCCGTGTTCGATGGCGACTCTGGGCCGCCTCGCTTCCGGTTCCAGCGATACCGCGTTGCTTCGCGCGGCCGACGTTTTTCTAAAGGAACGCCGGAAGCTCATCGTCGTTCCGCGAGAAACTCCCTGGAGCCTGATTCACGCGCGTAACGTCGTCACCCTCCTCGAAGCGGGCGCGGTCGTTCTGCCTGCGATCCCGTCGTTCTACAGCCGGCCCGGATCGGTCGAGGCCGTCGCGGACACCGTGGTCTGGCGGATCCTCGATCAACTCGGTTTACCGAATCCCGCCGCTTATCGCTGGCGCGATGAAAGTTCGCGGCCCGAAGCAAAGTGAAGCTGGATAGCTGGCGCGGTCGCGCGCTGATAGCGCTGGGCTTTGGGTTGTACCGGCTCTGGGCGCGAACGCTCCGGTTGCAGGTGGAAGATCCGCACGACGTCATCGGGTTCGTTCGAAAACAGCCGGTCATTTTCGCGATCTGGCATAACCGTTTGCTCATGCTTCCCCGCGTATTCGATCCCAGTTTTCCAACGCGCCAAAGCTACGGCCTGATCAGCGCGAGCCGGGACGGCGACCTGATTGCGCAATTCATCGAACGCTCCGGATACGGCACGATCCGCGGCTCGACTTCGCGCAAGGGCGTGATCGCGCTCCGCCAGCTGATCGACACGCTCGCGGCTGACGGCAACGTATTATTCACGCCGGATGGTCCGCGCGGCCCTGTCTACCAGGCCAGCCAGGGCGTTGTTTTTGTCGCTCAAAAAAGCGGCGCGCCGATTGTCCCGATCCACATGGAGTATTCGAGCTGCTGGCGGCTGAAAAGCTGGGACCGCTTCGCCGTGCCACGGCCGTTCGCGACCTTGCGGGCGAAATTCGGCGAGCCGATTCGCCTCGCACCGCTGTCGGAACCGGAGCAATTCGAGACCGAGCGCCTTCGTTTGCAAAACGCGATGATGCAGCTGGTGGAACAACCTTGAGTCCTTCGTAGAATTCCTGCCGCCATGTCACGACTCATTGAAGGCCGGGTGATCGCCGAGAAAGTTTACGCCGAGCTCCGAGAGGAAATTGCCACGCTGAAGACGAGCGGCCGCACTCCAGGACTGGCGGTCGTTTTGGTTGGCGATAATCCGGCATCGCGCGCCTACGTGCGTTCGAAAGACAAAATGTGCCGCGATCTCGGGCTGCATTCGGTAAAACTGGAGCTGCCCGCGGACACGACGCAGGACGAATTGCTCGCGCGCGTCGCGCAATTGAATCGCGATCCGGCGATCCACGGAATCCTCGTGCAGTCGCCGCCGCCGAAGCACATCGACGAAGCCGCCATCGTGCGCGCGATCGATCCCGCCAAGGACGTCGACGGTTTTCATCCGACGAACGTCGCGAAGCTCGCGCTGGGCGACGACTCCGGTTTCGTGCCTTGCACCCCGCTCGGTTGCCAGCGGCTCCTGATTGAAAGCGGAATCGAAATCGCCGGCGCCCACGTCGTCGTTCTGGGACGCAGCATGATTGTTGGAAAACCGCTCGCGCTTCTCCTGATGCGGAAAGGCAAAGGCGGCGACGCAACCGTCACCGTCGTTCATTCGCGGAGCAGGAACCTCGCGGGCATCACGCGTTCCGCTGACATTCTCATCGCGGCGATCGGCCAGCCGGAATTCGTTCGCGGGGAACATGTGCGCGAGGGCGCCACGGTGATCGACGTCGGGATCAACCGGGTGGACGACCCGACGATGGAGCGCGGTTATCGGCTGGTCGGCGACGTCGCGTTTGGCGAAGTGTCCGGCAAAGCCGCGGCGCTTACGCCGGTGCCGGGCGGCGTGGGCCCGATGACGATAGCGATGCTGATGGCGAACACCGTCAGGGCTTGCCGACAATCTTTCTCGTGAGCAGGCGCAGCAGCTCCGGTTGAAACCGCACCACGGTCAGAAAGCTGGACGCCATCCGCGGCGACAAGACGGCGGCGCGCGCCAGCCGATTGATCCATAATCGGCCCCGGTAAAGTTGGGCGTGAGCGGCGGCGTAGGCAACGGCCACATCGCCGGAGTCCCCGCCTCCGCCTTGCAACGCGATCGCCCTGGCGGCGAGCTCCCCCGAAGCGAGCGCATAATAAATCCCCTCGCCCGTGAACGGTTCAACAACCCGCGCGGCGTCGCCCGCGAAAAAGAGCGAGGGCTGCGCGGCCGAAACCGGTTCGCGCGTTAACGGCGTGATCGTTCGCCAGGAATGATTCGGCGAAATTTCGAAGCGTTTCTCCGCCCAGGCCCGGAGGGTGGCGATCTGCTTCGGCACGCTTACCAAACATAAATTCAATTGATCGTCCCCGACCGGCGCCTGTCCCGAATAGCCTTCCGGCCGGAACTCGAGAACCACCCGGTCGCCGAAATCCCGCGGCAGCGGCAGATGCGTTTGCAGAGCGACGCGTTCCCTGGCCGACTGGGGCATCAACCGGCACAGCCGCGCCACGGTGGAATTGCGGCCGTCGGCAGCGACCAGGGTCCGCGCTTTTAGCACCTCGTCGCCGAGCGAAATTGTCCAGTGTTCGCTCCGCGGATCGGGCGACGACAGCGCGGTGACGGTGGCCGGTTGAAAAATCGTGGTCCCTGATTCGCGCGCGCGTTCCAGCAACACGTTGTCGAAGACGCTCCGCTTGATCGCGATCTCGGCGTCCGCACCATCGGGCAACGCAACCGTGACGCGGCGCCCGCCGATTCCGACGAACTCGACCCGAGCGAGGTTCCCGTGCGGCAAACTCCGAATCCGCTCCGCAACCGCGAGCCGCCTCAGGATCGGCCAGCACGCCGGGTTGACGCAATCCCCACAGACTTTCTCGCGCGGAAATTTTTCGCGCTCGATGATCGCCGTTTTCAATCCTGCCGCCGCGCAAAATGCCGCGCAGCTGGACCCGGCCGGCCCGCCGCCGACAATCGCGACATCGAACATTTCCCAGTATCTGTCAGCGCCGGCCTTTTCGCAGGCGCGTTCTGACTTAAAATGCCGGATGCCACCGGCGGCAAAAGAGCGACCCGACCTGACGAAGAAGGTGCACGAAGTGCCTCACAAACCCGGCGTGTATCTGATGCGCGACCGGTTCAACCGCGTCATCTACGTCGGCAAAGCGCGCGATCTGCGGAAGCGCGTCGGCTCTTACTTCATGCCATCGAAGCTCGCGCAGGCGGACATCAAGACCCGGGCGATGCTCGACGCCGTCTGGGATTTCGAGACGCACACCGTCCAGAGCGAACCCGAGTCGCTTCTTCTCGAAGGCAAGCTCATCAAGGAATTTCGGCCGCGCTATAACATTTCCTTCCGCGACGACAAGCGTTTCCTCGTCGTCAAAGTCGATCCCACCGAGGAGTGGCCGCGCTTTCGCCTGGCGCGTTTCAAGAAGGACGACGGCGCCCGTTACTTCGGTCCCTACGCCCACGCCGGGGCGCTCCGCCAGACCTTGAACTTCATGCGCAAAAAATTCGGCGTCCTGACTTTCGGGCGCGGTTCGCCGACCGAACGCGAATTGAAATCGGCGACCTACCAGGTGCCGACGCGGTTGAGCGAGATCAGCGCCGAGCTCTACCGCGAGCGCGTGGCGCAAGCCTGCGATTTTCTGGAAGGCCACTCGCGCGAGATGATCGCCGCGGTGGAAGAGGAAATGCGCAAGGCCGCCGAGAAACTCGATTTCGAAAAGGCGGCGGACCTCCGGAACATGCTGGAGGATTTGCGCCGGACGACGAAACCGGCGCGGCGCTTCACGCGCCACAGCCTGCCGAGCACAATCGATCCCGTCAGCGACGTTCAGGCGTTGGGCGATGCCCTGCAATTGCCGCGCCTGCCGGTGGTGATGGAGTGCTTCGACATCTCGAACATCTCGACCACCCATGTCGTCGCTTCGATGGTTTGTTTTCGCAACGGCGTTCCCGACAAGGATAACTACCGGCGTTATCGAATCCGGACCGTCGAAGGTCAGGACGATTTCGCGAGCATGGCCGAGGTCGTCCGCCGGCGTTACTCCCGCGTCCTCCTGGAAGCGCGCCAGGAAAATCCGGACGCGGCCGAGTTCTCGCAGGAGAATCCCGCCGAAGCGCTCGACCGGGCCGTGGCAAAGTTTGTCGCCGTTCGTCTCCCGGACTTGATCATCGTCGATGGGGGCAAAGGTCAGCTCTCGTCCGCCTGTCGAGAATTGCAGCGGCTGGGGCTGCACGATTTGCCGATTATCGGGCTGGCGAAGGAATACGAGGAAATTTACCGGCCCGGTCGCGCACTGCCCCTCGTCCTGCCGCCGGACTCGGGCGCGTTGCGACTGCTCCAGCGGATTCGCGACGAAGCGCACCGGTTCGCGAACACCTATCACCAGCTTCTGATGAAGAAGCGAATCGGCGAAAGCATTCTGGACGACTGTCCGGGAGTGAGCCAGAACCGGAAGAGCCTGCTCCTTCGGAAATTTGGCTCGGTGAATCGGCTCCGGAAAGCGACCGTGGAACAGATCGCGGCCACGGAGGGCATCGGGCCGAAGCTGGCGCAGGAAGTTCATCGCTTCCTCGAACGTCATTAGGTTTCCACTTGTCGATTCAGGCGTGGCCAGCACACTTGCGCTTGTGAATTTGCGAACTGCCGCCGCTGTTGTTTGCCTGCTCGCGGCATCGTCGCGTCTGCCTGGTCAAACGGAGTCGCCCACGCCTTCGGTCACGGGGCCGCCGGTGGACGAAACCGTTGTCCCGACGTTCGAGACCCAAAAGCTGGCCCGGACCTACGTGCTCGATATTCCGGCGCCGCGCGGATTGATCATCGACCGCAACGGGATCCCGCTTGCCCAGAACCGGCTGAACTTCGGTCTCGCGATCAGCTTTCCGACGCCGCTCGATTTTTCCGATTCGCAGCTGCTCTCCTATGCGCACGAAAAAATCCGGGCCGCGGAAAAGCTGCTGGGCCGTTCGATTAAAATCTCCGACGAACTGATCAAACGCCACTACGGCAACCGCGGGGTCCTGCCGCTGGAGATCGTTCAAAACCTCAATGAAAAAGAGGCCGACGACCTCCGGCCCCATTTACCCGCCGACATGACCTTGCGGCCCTATTACGTTCGCATTTATCCTCAAGGCCGCGCGGCCGGCCAGATCGTCGGTTACAGCGGCAAGACCGGCCGAACGCCGGACGGGATCATCGACAATCACGAAGTTCTTTGGCCGGAGACCGAGGGCCGCGAAGGCCTCGAGCAAACATTTAACCAGGTGCTGACCGGCAAACACGGCGAATACAAAATCACGTTCGATAAAGACGGACGGAAGACCTCGGAAAAAATCACGACGCCGCCTGTTCCCGGTCACACCGTCGTGACGACGCTCGACGTTCATTTGCAGGAGCTGGCCGAAAAGGCGCTCGAGGCGAAAGCGAAGCGGGGCGCGATTGTTATCGTGGAGCCGAACACGGGCGACATCCTGGCGATGGCTTCCTGGCCGACGTATAACCCGAACGCGTTCGTGCCCAATATCTCGGCGGAGAAATTCAAGGCGCTCCAAGACGATCCCGATATCCCGCTGTTGCCCCGGGCGTTTCGCTCCTCCTATCCGCCGGGGTCGACGTTCAAGGTGGCGGTGGGCCTCGCGGCTCTCGAAAGCGGCTCGGTCCGTTCGGACGAGGAATACAACTGCGTGCCCGCGATCACAGTCGGCAACGTGGTGTTTCACAACTGGAAAAAGACCGACCGCGGCGCGCTGAACTTCGTCGAGGCGATGACGGAATCGTGCGACACCTGGTTTTACCAGGTCGGGATCAAGACCGGGGCGGAGCCGATCATTGAGTGGTCGCAGCGGCTTGGATTCGGGGCGAAGACCGGCATTCCGTTGCGCGGGGAAGCGGACGGCCGCGTGCCTAACGACCAGTACATGAAGGCGACCCACGGCCGCAAGTTACTGAATGGCGACATCGCGAATCTTTCCATCGGGCAGGGCGACACCCAGGCGACCCCGCTCCAGATGGCGCAGGCCTTCGCCGTCATCGGAAACGGCGGGACGATGTATCAGACCCGGCTCGTCCAGCAGGTGCAGACGGTGGATAACGAAATCGTGACCGCGTTCCAGGTGCGCGAGAAGAAAACGCTGGGCGCGTCCGCCGATACCATGGCGCAACTGCGGACGGCGTTGGTGAACGTGGTGAATGGCGCGGGCGGCACCGCGCACCAGGCAAGCCTCGATAGTGTTTCGGTGGCCGGTAAAACCGGGACCGCGCAATGGGGGCCGAAGAACAAGGAACGGACCGCAGCCTGGTTCGCCGGTTTTGTCCCGGCGGAAAAACCGCAGTACGCATTCGCCGCCGTTTATGAAGGGGATGTCGGCAGCAAAGCACACGGCGGCAGCGCCGCCGCACCGATGATCGCGATGGTCTTGAAAGACGTTTACAAGGAAAACGGAAAGAAGAAAGCGCGCCCGGAAACAGGCGACACGCGCGTCAGGAAAGCCGAGCCCGTGGAAGAAGACGAAGGCGATTAGTTAGAACGTGTCATCCCGAGGTCGCCGCGGCGACCGAGCGACCTCATAGTCGCGGGAATCGCTATCGCGATACAAAAGCGCGTCCAACGCAACCAGCCCAAAGCGGAGCCGGAGGCAATGGTCGTTCCCGAGGTCACTACTGCGGCGCGATTCTGTCGCTTCTCGGGTTCCGAAGACGTTCTTCGTATAAGGCACGCAAATCGCGAGCACCGAATAGCGCTACGTCGATCCCATAGACCGAAGCGTTAAAATCACGAATCGCCGGCAGGTAATAGACGGTAAAGCCGCCGGTGAGCGCATCTCGGAGTTGCCGCTCGGAGAGAAGATAGACGTAGCGCGTATTTCCGCGCGCGGCTTCGGGAAACATGACATCGATCTGTGGTTCCCAGCCGCCCACGAGAATCATCTTTCGCCCAGTCAAAGTCCGCGAGAACTGAACAAAATTTTTGATGTTGTCCGCGGTTTGGAGTCTTTCACGATGGTCTGCGAAAATAGCCCCGGCCGGAATACCTTTGGAGGAAACTTCGACAAAAGGCGCCGCTATCAGAAAGACGCACAGAATCTGAAAACAGATTCGAGGCACATACAACATATAACGCCGCCAGGAGCAGGACCGCTGGGGTCAATGGAAGCAGGTATCCGGCTTGGTCGGGGAGGCGAAGGTAGGCGGTCACATAAATGACGATCGCGGCGGCGAAAGCCGTCGCGACATAGAAATGTCTCGCTGGCGACAGGGCAGATGCTGGCAGGCGTTTTTTCGACGCGAGTTTAACTCCGTAACCGATCCCCACTATGACAAGACCAAGCACGCCTAGAGTTCCCCAAACCTCAATTGTTCCCCGCTCCAGGACGGTGCCCCAATCAGGCCGGGCATGCTTCTCATAGAAAGAGAGGAAGTCGGCCCCATACCTGGCGAAGACCGGCACGAAGAACAGGGTACTCATCACGGCCCAGCTCAAGGTTAACGCCACAATCTTACGCAACCGCCCTTCCCTCCCGCTGGCTCCGATCAGAACAAGAAGGACCGGGACCAACATTCCGAGCGACGTGAGCCGGCATCCAGTGGCAAGTCCTAGAAAAATTCCGGCGAACAACGGGGCTCCGTCGAGAGCGGCGAGAAGGCTCAGCATGATGAAACCGAGCGCCCAAATGTAGTCTTTCGAGGTAACGCTGCTGACGTAGAAGATGGGCGTCATGGCCAATGCCAGACAGGCCAGGATGTCGTCCCTCACGCCGATTCGCGTCGCAAAAACTCCGAACGCGAGCACGGCCACGATGCCCATGATCGCTGAGGCGCCATTCAAGGCGACTGGACCACCGCGCCACAACATCGAGCAAGCAATCTCCTGGAGCGGATAACCGGGAAAGCGCGATACTTCGTAACGGCCAGTCTGCGCAATATTCCTGGCCGCGCGTGCGACGCGCCACGCATCCACATTCATACCGTAGCCCGAGTCGAGAAAAGGCAGCCGCGACAAGAAAATGGCGGTCAGGGCAAGAGCCAGAAGAAGGGCTCGGCGCATTGGAAACATCATAGTCGCCGTCGCGACCTCGCTCGGGATGACGAGGTGATTACACCGCTGCGGTTTCGGCCGCTTGGGGCAGTTCCATCGTGCCTTTGAACTTTGGCTCTTCGCGTTCGACGCCGAAATTCTCGGCGTAAAGCTCGGCGATCTTTTCCAGCTCGCCGGATGTGAGCGCGGGTGAATCCGGGGCTTTGGCGAACTCGATGAGCTGCGCTTCTTCGTAGATGTTCGGGAGGGTCGACGCCACGCGCTCGTCGGCCAGCAGCCATTGCAACGCCGCCTGGCCCATCGTGCGCTCGGAATTTTCCAGGAAACGAAGCCGATCGATCTTCTTCACGCCGTTCAACAGCCAGCTTCGGGGCCGGTGGTTGCGATGGTCGTTCGGCGGAAAAACGGTTTCGGCGGTGTATTTGCCCTCGAGCATTCCGGACGAATGCGTAACGCGGATGAGGAACATGGTGTCTTTGCCGGCATCGGTCGCCGCGTCCTGCATGGCGCGCCCCGGGTGTTGCTCGAGCAAATTATAAATGTGCTGGACGCTGGTGACTTCCCGTTCCCGAATGCAGTTGATGCCTTCGTAAAGCCAGCCGACCGCCGGCCCGAGCGCGATGCCGGAATAACGAATCTTTCCGCTCGCCTTCAGTTTCTCGAGCGTGGTCCAGAGGGCGTCATCGTAAATTTGCTCCATCCGGATGTTGTGAAGCTGGAGCAGGTCGATCCGATCGGTCTTCAGGCGCTTTAACGCTGCGTCGGTCGCCCGGACGATCGCCTCGGGCGAAAAATCCTGCGGGATTTCGCGCTGGCCGCGGCCGCGAGATTCGCCGTGCGTCACGAAATCGTAACCAACCTTGGTGGCAATCACGATTTCGTCGCGTTGTTTCGGGAAGGCTTTGGCGATCAGTTCTTCACTGAGGCCGTTGCCGTAGGTATCGGCCGCGTCGTAAAGGGTAATGCCGAGATCGAACGCCTTGTGCATCAGCGCGATCGCTTCGCCTTCGGTAAACTGGCCCCACCAGCCGGTCGAGATCGTCCAGAGCCCGAAGCCGACTTCGCTGACCTTCAGGTCGGTGTTTTTGTAGGTGCGGAAGCGCATGAGGAAACGGTAGCGAAGGGAGCAGACAACGTCCAATTTCCTCTGGTGGATTTGAAGAACGATGCGGCGCTCTTGATCGTGGGCCACGGCTCGACCGTGAATCCCGCGTCCAGCACGCCGACCTTGATGCATGCTGCGACCATTCGTTCCCGGGGAATCTTCGCGGAGGTCGCCTGTTGTTTCTGGAAGGAAGAGCCCAGTCTCCGCGATGCCCTGTTGTTCTTTCGCGACCCGGCGACCCGCGAGATTTACGTGGTCCCTAATTTCATTAGTGAAGGCTACTTCACGCGGACGGTGATTCCGCGAGAGCTGGAACTGACCGGGCCGGAAACGAAGCGACCAAACGGCCAGGTCTGGAAATATTGCGAGCCGGTCGGCAACCACGAAAGCATGACGGAACATTTGCTGGCGCGCGCCGCGGAGATTGCGCCCGGCGTTTCCGAGCGCGAGGCCGCCCTGCTCATCGTCGCTCACGGAACGAGCCTGAACGACAACAGCGCGGTCGCGGCGAAAGAGCAGGCGGAAAACATTCGCCGGCTCGGCCGCTACGCCGAGGTCCTCAACGTTTACATGGAAGAAGCGCCGCTCGTGTCGGATTGGGCGAGCCTGACGAAGAGCGAAAACGTGGTGGTGGTTCCGTTCTTCATCTCCGACGGGCTCCACAGTTATGAAGACATCCCGGCGTTGCTCGGGATCGAGGGCGCGAATGGGGGCGGGCCGCACCGGCTCCAGGGCCGCTCACTCTTCTATTCGACAGCGATAGGAACCGACGCCAGATTTGCAGACGTGATTATTGAACAAGCCATGGGGTTCGACAGAAAGCAGGTGCTCCAATCCGCCTCGTAAATTCAAGGCAGGGATCTACGGTTCAAAATGGAAGCGACGGGGAAGATTGGGAAAAAGTTGCAGGAGCTGGGCGCGTTCGTCCTGGCCGGCGCGAAGGGGCCGAACCACCTGTGCACCATGGCGGAGATGATCCGGGCGGCCTGCGATTACCGCTTCGTCGGAATTTATAAGATCGTCCGAGACGAATTCGTGATTCAGGCCAAGACCGGCAAATGCCCGCCGGCCTATCCGCGTTTCCCGGTCACGCAAGGGTTGGCCGGAGCGGCCCTGGAAGCGAAACAGGCGATCATGGTCGCGGACGTGCACAAGGACCCGCGCTATTTGCCGACGTTCGGCAGCACGCAATCGGAAATCGTCGTGCCGGTGATCACGGAGTCGGGCAAGGTGGTCGGTCTCATCGACGTGGAGAGCGAGAAGCTGGACGCGTTTACCGAGGACGACCGCGACTTTCTCGAGCACGCGGCTTTCCTGATCGCGCGCGCTCTGAAGTGAGCGCCCTCGCGCAGGAACGCGCGCTCGAAGATTGGCTGGCCAGGGGACTGCGCTGCATCGGGCAGATCGCGATCGAATCCCACGCTGGTGGAACATTCGCTCTCAGGCATCGGGATGACGGTTCGCGCACAGATCTCGCGACCTACCACGAACCGGATGCCGCCCACGAATTGGCGCGCTTCGATGATGCCGGAAATTATCGGCCGCTGAAAACGGCGCCGAATCTTCGGCACGGCTGGAGGCTGATCCTCCAATCGCGGCCTGGGTTGCGCCTTGCCCTGGATGCTTTTTATCCCGGCCGCCTCGCGGCTTTCCTGGCCTTCGAAAACCACGAACTTCGCCCGACGCCGTTTCGTGAAACCCTGGAACGCCAGTCCGGGATGTATCGAATCGCCGCGCAAATTGCGGATCCGCAGGCGGACGACCTGATCGCCAATTTTTGCCGTTCCGACGGCGGCTGCCTGCGAACCATTCTGTGGACCCGGGACGGAAAGGGGGCGGCGTCATCGAAACTGCCGCCGGAGAAGTTCGATCCGCGACACGACCAGACCAGTGCATGCGCACCGGTGATTCCGCTGCTTTGCCAGGAAAGCTGCAATCTGCTCGTGGCCGAGGCGCGTCGCGTCGTTCAAGCGCATCGATGATCATCCGAGCGCGAACCGTCGTGCCGATGGAAGGTCCGCCGATCGAAAATGGCGCGGTCGCTGTGGACGGAAGCCGGATCGCGGCGGTTGGCGGTTTCGACGAAGTCCGATCAACCCACGCCGGCGACGTCACCGATCTCGGCGAAAGCATTTTATTGCCCGGCCTGGTCAACGCGCATTGCCATCTCGATTACACGGCGTTGCGGGGCAGGATCACGCCGAAAGAATCGTTCGCGGGCTGGATCCGCGCGATCAACGCCGAGAAAGCGAAGCTCACCGACGAGGACTACATCGAGTCGATCCGCGCGGGATTCAGCGAGGCCGTCCGTTTCGGAACGACGACGATCGCGAACCTGACTGCGTTCCCGCGATTGATCGGGGCGATTGCGGAACCGATCCGAACCTGGTGGTTCGGTGAATTGATCGACGTGCGCAATCCCGCCGACGCAGACGAGATCGTCGAGGAAACGGTTGAAGCGTTGAAAGCAGCGGAGCGCTGGGGGCTCGCGCCGCACGCGCCGTTCACTGCTTCCGCCTGGCTTTATGCGCGCTGCGAAGAGATCGCCGAACGGACCGCGGTGCCGCTCACGACGCACCTCGCCGAGTCGCGCGACGAAATGCGGATGTTTCGCGACGGGACTGGCCCGGCGTTCGATTTCCTAAAGGAGATCGGCCGCTCGATGGATGATTGCGGGAACGAGACGCCGCTCTCTCTTTTTCTGCGAAACCGGACCGCGCCAGCCCGCTGGATCGTCGCCCATCTCAACGAACTGGACGCAGCGGATTTCGAGCTGCTGGCAAACGCCCCGAAATTTCCAATCGTCCATTGTCCACGCAGTCACGCCTTCTTTGGTCACGAGCCATTCGCTCTCGAGCGCCTGTGCGCCTTGGGCTTCAACGTCTGCCTGGGAACCGACAGTCTCGCCAGTAATTCGGACCTTAGCCTCTTTTCCGAAATGCGGGAGCTCATCCGGAAGCACCCGGCCGTCACCGCGCGCCAGGCCTTGGAAATGGCGACGATCAACGGCGCGCGCGCGCTGAGGCAGCGCGACATCGGCGCGATCCGTCCCGGCGCGTTCGCGGACTTGATCGCGTTGCCCGACACGAGCGGCCGCGATCCATTCGAAAAAATTGTCGCATTCGAGGGAACCATTCCGTGGATGATGGTGAACGGCCAGAGCCCGCGACGCGCGTAAACCGGGCAATTCCCGAGGCAAACAGGCGTTCGTGAGAATTTCTCATTTTCGCTTTCATTTTCTCACTTCTGAAATATTCTCCGCACGGCAAGTATGGCGAAAATCATAATTATCGATGACGAGCCGGCGATGGTGGAGGTCATTGTGACGCTTTGCCGGGAAAAAGGGCACCAGGTTTTTCCATTCAACTCAGCGCCGAAAGCAATCGAGCAGCTGGACGCGATCGGCCCGCAGGTGGTCATCGCCGACATTAAGATGGAGACGATGACGGGGTTCGATGTCCTCCGCCACGTGCGCGAACATCATCGGCAAACGGCCGTCATCCTGATCACGGCCTACGCGTCGGTCGAGACCGCGGTCGAAGCGATGAAGATGGGCGCGTACGATTACGTCACGAAGCCCTTCAAGATTGACGAGCTGCAGATGACGGTGCAGCGGGCGCTCGATTACCAGGCCGCTCTCCGCGAAAACACTTACCTCCGCAAGGAACTCAAGAACCGTTACCGGTTCGAGAACATTATCGGGACCAGCCGCAAAATGCAGCAGGTCTACAACCTGATTAACAAGGTCGCCGATACCGACAGCACCGTGTTGATCCAGGGAGAAAGCGGCACCGGAAAGGAACTGGTCGCGCGCGGCCTCCATTTCAACAGCAACCGGCAGCATCATCCTTTCGTCGCCATCAACTGCAGCGCCTTGCCCGAAAATCTGCTCGAGTCTGAGTTGTTCGGCCACAAAAAGGGCGCGTTCACCGGCGCGGTCGCGGACAAGCGCGGGCTGTTCGAAGAAGCGAACCTCGGGACGATCTTCCTCGATGAAGTCAATTCCATGGCGCCGCAGTTGCAAACGAAACTGCTCCGCGTCCTCCAGGAACGCGAAGTCCGCCGCGTCGGCGACAACAAGAGCATTCCGGTAAACGTGCGCGTCGTCGGGGCGACGAACGAAGTGCTGCAGACGAAATTGAAGGACGGAACGTTCCGCGAGGACTTGTATTATCGGCTCGCGGTCATTCCGGTCGAGATCCCCGCGCTCCGCGAACGGTTGGAAGACGTGCCGTTGCTGGTGAACCACTTTTTGCAGAAGCAAGCCTCGGTGACCGGCGGCGAACCGAAAAAGATCGACCCGAAAGCGGTCGATATTCTTTGCCACTACGATTATCCCGGCAACGTTCGTGAACTGGAGAACGCGATCGAGCGGGCCTGCGCCTTGTGCGAAGAGGAGCTCATTCTGACGAGCGATCTTCCGCCGCAGATCGTGGCCGCCGCGCAGGGCGAAAAGAACGACCAGGCGGTCGCGTCCATGCCGGTCGGTCAGTCGCTGGATGAGTTCATTCAGCAACAGGAACGCGGTTACATCGAAGCGACCCTGAATTATTGCGGCGGCTCGCGCGAGAAAGCGGCCAGCACGCTCGGCATCAGTATGGCAACGCTCTACCGCAAGGTAGAACCGAAGAGCAAAAAGTAACCGGCGCGGCGAAAGCCGCCGCCGTTAGCCGCGCTTCGAGTAAATCCGAAGTTCGTTCGCGGCTTTCTCGATCTCGTCCAGCTTCTCGAGCGTCGCGGTCTGCTGCTTCAGGATCTCGTCGTTCGCAGCCTTTATCGCTTCCAATGCTTTCAGGCTCGTTTCTGTCGCGGCCGCCGTGACAGCCGCGGTGACCGGGCTCTGATTTTTCGCCGGAGTCATCGCCGGGACAACGATCGGAATTGGAGTCTGGGCGAGGACGGTCGACGCAAGCGTCACCGTCGCGATAAGGGAAACAAAAAGAAGGCGCATAATTATCGTCCCCGTCCGGCGTAAATTTTCGCGAGGCGAATCGCTTCGCCAATCGCCGCGATTTTTTCGTCGATCTTTTTCTGGTTGGCGGCGATCGCATCCTGCTGGCCTTGCACTTCCTTCATGAGCGCGGCCAGTTGCTGTTGGGCGCGGTCGGCTTCCTTCGCGGGCTCTGCGGCAGACAGGCCGGAGGCGAGCAGGCACATCAAAATGAGGGCGGACAAATTCTTCATGGCGAGCAGATCGATCTCGTTCGCGTAAAAGCAAGTCGTATTCCTGCCTGGGAGCGCTCCGGTTTCACGAGGGAAGGCGGCGTGGTAATTGCTTGCTTTTCGCCCCTACCGAAGCGTACCGTCGCAGAT
Organism: Chthoniobacterales bacterium; assembly: GCA_035941675.1. Classification (GTDB taxonomy): domain Bacteria; phylum Verrucomicrobiota; class Verrucomicrobiia; order Chthoniobacterales; family UBA10450; genus AV80. The sequence continues at coordinate 102,278 of DASZDT010000006.1, read as the reverse complement.
CATGGCCGGCCCGGGGATGCACCAATCGCAAAACCTATCACTTCAACAGGTTCTTGCGCCCCAGTTGCAACAGAGCCTGCTGATCCTCCAGGCGCCTCTTCTCGAGCTGCGCAACCTCGTCCAGCAGGAGATGGAAACCAATCCGGTCCTGGAAGAACTGGCGACCGAGCCAAATGCCGACGGGACCGAAGAACCACCTGCCCCGTCGAAAGCAGACGAAGATTTCAAGGCGGAGTTCGAGCAGCTCGCGAAACTCGATGACGAGTGGCGCGATTACATGGCCCAGTCCGGCAGCTACAGCGCCCGGTCCCAGGACGAGGAGGAAAAGCGCCAGTTCTTTTTCGATTCGATCGCCACCCAGGAAACGTTGCAGCAGCATCTCATGGGTCAGCTCAACCAGACGCCGCTCGACGCCGACGATCGCAAGACCGCGGAGCTGATCATCGGCAATATTGACGACAACGGTTTTCTCCAGACCACGCCCGAAGAGATGGCGCTCAATACCGGCATCGCCCAGGAAGATTTCGAGACGATGCTGCTCCTGATCCAGAGCTTCTATCCGCCGGGCGTCGGCGCCCGCGATTTACGCGAATGCCTTTTGATCCAGCTCAAGCGCGAAGGAAAAGGAAACAGCCTCGAATACAAAATCATCCAGGACTACATGGCGGACCTGGGGAAACGGCGTTTTCCGGAGATCGCGCGCCGGATGGGGATCGGTGTCGAACAAGTCCAGAAATGCGCGAACAACATCGCGCAACTCGATCCGCGCCCCGGCCAGATTTTCGCCGCCGCCCCGCAGAACTACGTCCTGCCGGATGTGACCGTGGAAAAGATTGATGGGGTCTACCAGGTCATCCTGAACGGCGAACAGATCCCGCACCTGCGCATCAGCAACACCTACAAAGACATCATGTCGCAGGATGGCAACGGCAGCGAAGTGAAGGATTACATTCGCGACAAGATCCGGAGCGGAAAATTCCTGATCAAATCGATTCACCAGCGCCAGCAGACGATTTCGAACATCGCGCACGAGATCGTGAAACGGCAAAAGGAGTTCCTCGACCACGGCACCGCCCACCTGAAACCGATGACGATGGTCCAGATCGCCGACATCGTCGGAGTCCACGAGACGACGGTGAGCCGCGCCATCTCGGGCAAATACATGTCCACCCCGCAGGGCGTGTTCGAGATGAAATACTTTTTCACGCCGGGTTACCAGACGGCGACCGGCGAATCGATGAGCAACACCAGCGTGAAAGAGGCGATCATGGACCTGGTGAAAAACGAGAACGGCTCGTCCCCGTTAAGCGACAAGGAAATCGTCGAGATCCTGAGCGAGCGCGGCATTCCCATCGCCCGCCGGACCGTCGCCAAATATCGGACCGAGCTCAATATTCTGCCGAGCAACATGCGGCGGAAATACTAGCGGACGTCCAGCGCATGAACGCGTCTCTGCGCGCCGCCGTCATCGCTGAGTGGCGCGGGCTGCCCGCGAACAAGATCCGTCCGGATCGTTGGCAGGCGCCCGGCGATTTGCTCCCGAAGCTGATGCAACAGCTCGGATTGAGCGAACGCCTTCGGGAAACGGAAGTCTTCGAGGCCTGGAAGCAAATCGTTGGCGACTTCATCGCGACGCACTCGGCCCCGGTGAGCTTGCGAGCCGGAGTTCTGTTCGTGCGCGTCCTGCAGCCCGCCCTGCATTATCAGTTCGAGCAAATCTCCAAAGCCGAGATCCTGCGAAAGCTGAAGCAACGCTTTGGGACGAAGATCATCCGCGAAATCCGGTTCCGCGTCGGCTAACTTCCCGTTGATGATCATCCGGCAGATCTTCGTTTCTCCCGGGCACAACTACTTTGGGCGTCACGGCCGCGCGCCGGATGATTACCCGCTCGTGGAAGTGCCGCAGATCGAATGCGTCGCCGGTCGCGGTATTCGCGGCGATCGGTTTTACGATTACCGGGACAATTACAAAGGCCAGATCACGTTTTTCTCCCTCGAGATTTTCGAAAAGCTCGCGGCCCGTTTCGGCCTGACGAACAAGTCGCCGGGAGAATTGCGCCGGAACGTGATCGTGTCCGGCATCAATCTGAACGACCTGATCGGCGAAGAGTTTTCGATCCAGGGCCTGCGGCTGCGTGGGACCGCGCATTGCCGGCCGTGCTATTGGATGGACCACGCGCTCACGGCGGGCGCGGAGGAATTCCTCCAGGGAAACGGCGGCCTGCGCGCGCAAATTTTGACCGACGGCGTAATCGCTCTCGGCGAGGCGCAACTGGTGCTCGCGGAACCTCGGCTGATCGAAACCTAGGGCCCGGTCTGCTCGGTCAGACGGCCGTTGAAAGTCAGCTCGGCGATTCCGGATTTGTCGAGCTCGCCCAACCCCATCGCGATCATCTTTTCGAATTGCGCCCTGGTCTCGCGCGCGAGGGGCAGATCGAGGCCCAGTTCTTCGGCGAGGGCGAGAGCGATGCCGCTGTCTTTCGCGGCATGAGCGGCCGAGAAAAAACAGGAATGCTCGCGGTTCTGCATGTCTTCGCCGTCGGTTTGGAGAACCCGGGACGCCGCGCCCGTCTGCGAAAAAACTTCACGCAGCATGGTGAGATCGAGTCCGAGCGCGTCCCCCAGCCCGAGACCCTCCGCGAGGCCGGCGGTGTTGATATTCATCACCATGTTCACGAGCGCCTTCACTTTTGCGGCTTCGCCGGCTTTCCCGACGTAACGCAGGGAGACGCTCAACTCTTTCAAGATCGGCTCGGCGCGATGGAACACTTCTTCGCGTCCGCCGCACATGAGATAGAGCGAACCTTCGCGCGCCTGGGTGATGCTCGACGCCATGCAGGCCTCCAACGACGACGCGCCCGCCGCTTCCGCCAGTTGCTCCACCTCGACGTGGACACCCGGCGAAATCGTCGCGCAGTTGATGAACAATTTGCCGCGCGAATTCACCAACAGATTGTCCGCCCCGGTGTAGATCTCCCGCATCGCGGCGTCGTCGGTTACGATCGTGAAAATAACGTCCGCCCCCGCCGTCACGTCGCCGAGGGTTGGGCAAGCGGTGGCTCCCAGTTCCTGCGCGAGCGAAGTAACGGCAGCGCGGTTCACGTCGAACAGCGTGGTGACGTGATACTCGCGGTCCTTCAGACGCCGCGCCATGTTTGCGCCCATCCGGCCAACGCCCACAAATCCGATGTTCATCGATCAACCCTCCGCGAAGAACGCGTTCTCGCGTTTTTCCTTCCCTACTGTCGTGAGCGGGCCGTGTCCCGGACAAACAATCGTTTCGTCGGGCAAAGTGAGAATTTTCTCTCGATTGTTTTGGAGCGCGTCCTGGTAGGAGACATTTCCGCCTCCCATCGACGCCGCAAAAAGCGAGTCGCCCACGACAGCGATGGGCCGCTCCAATCCGGTCACGACGTAGGTCATGCCCCCGGGCGAATGACCCGAGGTCAGCCGGGCTTCCACCGCGAGCGTCCCGACCTTGAAATGTTTTCCTTCGGCGATCGGCTCCGCGGATTGGGCCGTCTCCAGTTCGGAAATATAAATTGGAGCGCCGGTCGCCTTCCGCAGAGTCCGGAGATCGGCCACATGATCGGGATGCGCGTGGGTGAGCAGAATCAATCGGACCTTTAATTTCTCGTCGGCGATTCGCTGCAACATCCCGGTCGAATCCGCGCCGGTATCGAACGCGACGGCATCGCGCGTCGCCGGATCCCAGACGAGGTACGCATTCACGGTCATGTCGCCGTAGGTCGTGTTGAACATTGCCAGCCCGTCGATGGGAGGGACCGATTCGGAATTCCACTCGCCGGCCGCGAGTTTCCGCAAAGCGGGCGCGCTCAATTTCAAAACCGGCGCGACGCGAGCGACCGCATCGCCGGTGAGATTGCCGTTCCGAAGCTGGCGGACCTGTTCCGCGGTCACCCCCGATCGTTCGGCGAGCTGGCTATCGGAAATGCCGAGGCCGCGTTGCGCCTTCCCGATGATATCTGAAACAGTGTCTTCGAGTGGAATCGCCATTGGTGAAATCAGGCGAGCGCCTCGGCGTTGCGCAAGTCCGAGATTCGTCTCGAGGCGATTTGCTCGACCCGCCCGGCGACTTCCACGACGGAAATGGCCGCCCCGGTCTCTTTCTCGATCGACGTCATTGCGACGTTCGCAATGCCGCACGGGACGATCTGGTTAAACGGAGCGAGGTCGCCGCAAACGTTGAGCGCGAAGCCGTGCATCGTGATCCAGTGCCGAACGCCGACCCCGATGGACGCGATCTTGCGGTCCTCGACCCAAACGCCGGTGAGACCGCTTCGAGTCCTCGCTGCGACTCCAAGTTCGCCCAGCGTTTCCACCAGCAAATCTTCGAGCCAACGCAAATAACGGTGGAGGTCCTCGCCGCAGCGGCGCAGATCGATGATCGGGTAACCCATGAGCTGGCCGGGCCCATGATAGGTGGCCTGGCCGCCGCGATTGATCGGGAAAAGCGGATGAGGCAGATGCGCGGCTCCGCGCAAACTCGACTGGTCGGGCGTGCGGCCGATGGTGTAAACCGGATCGTGTTCGAGCAGAAGCAACTCGTCGCCTAACGAATCGTTGCTCCGCCGTTCCGCCACGAGTTTTTCCTGCAAAGCCAACGCGTCAGCAAAACCCACCCGGCCGAGCCAGCGAACATTCATATTTGGGCTCCCGTTGGAACGCCGAGTCGCGCCGCTTCCTGGGCGCGCAGATGGGTCAGTCCGATGGCGAGCGCGTCGGCTTCATCGGGGCCGGGGGTTGTCGTTAGGCCAAGCAAGGCGCGAATCATGAACGCGACCTGGCTTTTGTCGGCGGTCCCTCGGCCCACGGTCGCCTGTTTGATCCGGGTAGGCGCATATTCGAAAACCGGCAGGCCACGCTCCGCCGCCGCCAAAATTGCCGCGCCCCGGGCCGCACCGAGGACGATCGCCGTCTTGTAACTCTGGACGTAAATGACCGACTCAAGCGCGCAACAATCCGGTTCATGTTCGTGGATCAATTCCGCCAGCCGGTCCCGAATTGCCACCAGGCAGGAGGACGAACGCAGCTTCGTCGCGTTATGGATGACGCCGTAGTAAAGCGCGCGCGTCCCTCCGTTAGCGGCATCCACAATCGCCACGCCGGTGTTGCGAAGCGACGCGTCGATAGCGAGCACCCGCATGGCTCAGTGCGCGATCCAGCCGAGGACGAGAAAGACGAACCCGATCGCGCCGAAAACCAGGCTGACGAGCCAAAACGGCCGGCGCCTGGTCAGGGCGGAGATGGCGGCAATGGCGATCGCGATTTGCGACATCGTCACGCCGCGGGCGAAGATCTCGTGCTTATGGAAGTTGGAGCGCGCTTCGGCCTCCTTGTGTTCCGCCTCCTGCTTGATCTCGGCTTGTTCTTCCTGGTATTTCGCCGCCTTCTCCTTGTCCTTCTCCGTGGCGGAATCGGTCAGCGTCATCTTGGCATCCAGGACCGACGCTTTGATGCTTTTCGCCTGGTAATAGCTCCATTGGTCCGAGACCTGGATCTGACTCATCATGGCTTCGTTGGCGTGCTTGCCGGAGAGCAGGCCGGCTATCGCCGCCAACACGGCCAGGATCGCCGTGCTCAGCGCCACCCAGGAAATCCAGCGTTCCCCTCCGTGCTCGGCATGATGGTGTATCTGCTCGTGCAAGTGTTCGAGCGGCACTTCGGCTTCTTCCATTGCGCCAGCTTAAATCCGGTTCCCGCCGAGCGAAAAGCATTTCGTTCTTCCCTCGTTTCCCCCGGGCCGATAGCGTCTCCCAACCCCGTGCAAGAGCCATGCGACTGAACGTCTGTCAGTCAGCGCCGAAAAGGACGCTCTTTTTATGGTTAATTTTTTCTGGTTCTTGATTCGCCCGTTCGCGTGGCTCGCGCGATGGCTCCGGAAGATTTTTCGCGCCGCTTTTGGCCAGCTTTCCTATCGGCCGCCCTCCTGGCTCCAGCGCGGATTTGCGCGGGTCGTTCTTTATCGACGGGGCCACCCGGTTCTGGCGGCGGTCATCGTTCTGGGGGCGTTCCTGCTCGCGAGCGGTTCCGTCTGGACCTGGCGTTGGTATCAGCGCCAACCCAAGCCGCATATGGTTTACGCGACGGTGGCGCCGATTCCCGTCACGCCTCTCGAGAAAGAGCTGAAGTTTCCGCCGTTAACCATCGAGTTCACCGAATCAGCGGCTCGTCTCGACGACCTGAAGAATCCGACGCTCCAGCACGTGCGGCTCGATCCGCCACAGGCCGGCGCCTGGAAATGGCTTAACGATCGGAAGCTGTCCTTCGCGCCGGCGCAGGATTGGCCGGCCGACAAAAAATTGCGGGTCATCTTCGATCGCGAATTCTTTCCGTCGCACGTCCGGATGGAGAAGCTGGAATACGACGCCAGTACGCCGCCGTTTCGCGCGGACCTAAAGGACGTCACGCTGTCGGAAGACGCCAAGGAGCCGGGGGTCCAACGCGTCCTGGCGACGATCGACCTCACCCACTCGGTGGAAGTGGGGCAGATCGAAAAATTTCTCACGCTCGTGATGCAGGGCGGCGGAAACGTTTTCGCACCTAACGACCCGGCGCCGCATTTCACGGTCACGTTCGGCGACCACAGCCGGCGCGCGTTCATCCGCAGCTCGCCAATCACTCTGCCGGCCGAGGAAGACTGGATGAAGCTCGTGCTGGCCGACGGCCTGCGGACGGCGCAAGGCGGCGCGCAGTTGCATGACGCGGTCGAGCAAAAGACCCAGATCCCCTCGAAGGCCACGGCGTTCCAAATCAAGACGATCGACAGCAGCATTGTCCGGAACAAGGAAGGCGAGCCCGAACAAATCCTGAACATCGAAACGACCGGCGACATCGCCACGGGGGAATTGGCAAAGGCGCTCCACCTTTACCTGTTGCCGAAACGGGACGCGCCCAAGACCGAAGAGCCGGAAGACGAGCCGACTACCGAGACTGCGACGGACGACAGCGAAACCGACGAACCTGCCTCGAAGGAAACGGCCAAGTCGGAAGAGGAAAGCAGCAGCGACGAGGAAGAGAGCACAACGACCGACAATTCGACGGAAACGAAATGGGCGAATGCCGAGGAAGTCACCGATGAAATTCTCGAGCAGGCAAAGGTGGTGAAGTTCACCGCGATCCCGACCGAGAAAGAGTTCGCGCGCGATCATCACTTCAAGTTTCGGATCGAAGGCGACGGGCAGCTTTACGTCCGGGTCGATAAGGGGCTGAAGGCGCGGAGCGGTTACGAGCTGGCGGAGAATCACGCCGACCTCGTCGTGCCGGCGGAGCTGCCCCAGGAGATCGAAATCCAGGGAGACGGCGGGCTGCTGGCGCTCGGCGGCGAACGCAAACTGTCGATTCGCTCCCGCGGCGTCGCGGTCATCAAATTCGAGATCGACCGCGTTCTCTCCACGCAAATCAACCATCTCGTCAGCCAGACGGAAGGCGAATTCCAGGCGCCGGAATTCAAGAACGCCTCGTTCGACCAGGACAACATTTCCCGGATCGCGCGCGAAGACCAGACGATCGCGCTCCAGAACAAATGGAAGGCGAACTACTCCGCGTTCGACTTCGCGAAGTACCTGCAAAAGCCGGCCGACGGCGGAAGCGAGCGCGGCCTGTTCTTTGTCACGGCGCGCGGTTGGGACCCGGTCGCGAAGAAGTTTATCAAGAACGTCAAGACGACGCGGTTCATTCTCGTCACCGATCTCGGATTGCTGGTGAAAAAGAATGCCGACCAGACCAGCGACGTTTTCGTGGTCTCGGTTAAAACCGGTTTGCCGCTGGCCAACGTCACGGTCGACGTCCTCGGGCGCAACGGCCTGCCGGTCCAGAGTGCGAAAACGTCCCCGGACGGCCGCGTCACGTTCACCTCGGTCGAGAAAAACGAACATGAACGGAAAGCGGTCGTGTATGTCGCGCGGCTCGGCGACGACATTAGTTTCATTCCCTACGCGCGCGACGATCGGATGCTGAACTTCTCCCGGTTCGACATCGACGGCGTGAACAAGGTGCTGGCCGAAGACCTGGACGCGTTCGTCTTCACCGAGCGCGGCGTGTACCGGCCGGGCGACGAGATGCACATCGCGTTCGTCATCAAGCAACGCAACTGGCTCGGAAAACTGGCCGGGCTGCCTATCGAAACCGAAGTGGTCGATGCGCGCGATCTGAAGGTGCAAACGAAGAAGCTGGCGTTGCCGCCGAGCGGCTTCGCGGAAGTGAGCTACAAGACCGCCTACGAATCACCCACCGGCGAATATTCGATCAACGTTTACCTGGTGAAGAACAACCAGCGCTCGACGCTGCTCGGCTCCACCACGGTCAATGTGAAGGAATTTCTTCCCGACCGGATGAAGATTGAGACCCGGCTCTCGAAGACTTCGCCGAAGGGCTGGGTCGATCCGCGCGACATGAAAGCCGCGGTTACACTGGCCAATCTTTACGGCACGCCGGCGAGCGATCGCCGGGTCAAGAGCCGGGTCGAACTTTCGCCCGCCTCCTTTTCGTTCGACGAATTCAAGGACTACAGCTTTTACGATCCGCTCCTTGACGAAAAGAAGGAGCGCAATTCCGAGAGCGTCGATCTCGGTGAGCAGAACACCAATGCCGAGGGGAAAACCGAGCTGGATCTGCAACTCGACCGGTTCGCGGACGCGACTTACTCGATGCGGTTCTACGCCGAAGCGTTCGAAGGCGAGGGCGGCCGCAGCATCACCGGCCAGGCCTCCGCCCTGGTCTCGTCGTTGCCTTATGTCGTCGGCTACAAAAGCGACGGCGACTTGAAATACATCAACGCCGCGACTCCCCGGGTGGTCGACTTGATCGCGGTCGATTCCAAGCTCAACAAAGTCGCGCTCGAGAACGTGACCGTGAACGTGATCGCCCAGGAATACGTTTCCGTGGTCACGAAAAAGGAAAACGGCAGCTACGCCTACGAATCGGTCTTGAAAGAGCGGGTCACGAAAACCCAGAAGCTCGCGATCAGCGCCGATGGATTGCGCTATCAACTGCCGACGGAGGAGCCGGGCGATTACGTCGCCGAGTTGCGCGACAAGGATGACCGCAAAGTGAGCCGGGTCCGCTTTTCGGTGGTCGGCCGCGGGATCGTGAAGCGGTCGCTCGACAAGAATTCAGAGCTGCAGGTGAAACTCTCGAAACCGCAATACAACACCGGCGAGGAAGTCGAGATCAGCATCACGGCGCCTTACGCGGGCAACGGGCTCATCACCATCGAGCGCGACAAGGTTTACGCGCAGGTCTGGTTCAAGACGGACGCCGCCAGCTCCGTCCAGAAAATCAAGGTGCCGGATGGATTCGAAGGCAGCGGTTACATCAACGTCGCGCTGATTCGCGCGCTCGATTCCAAGGAAATCTTCACCAGCCCGCTCAGCTACGGCGTGGTTCCGTTCACCGCGAATATCGAACGGCGCCGGCTCAAGGTGGAGCTCGACACGCCCGCGATCGCGAAGCCGGGCGAGCCGCTCCACATCAAATACAAAACCGACCGGCCCTCGAAAATTGCCGTCTTCGCGGTCGACCAGGGAATTCTGCAAGTGACGGATTACAAGCTGCCGGACCCGCTCGGCTTTTTCTTCCGCAAATGCGCGCTCAGCGTGGAGACAGCCCAGATCGTCGACCTGATCATGCCGGAATTTTCGATCCTGCGCTCGCTCTCGGCGTTCGGCGGCGATGGCGACAACCCGAAACAGCTCAATCCGTTCAAGCGCGTGACGGAAAAGCCGGTCGTCTTCTGGTCGGGAATTATCGATGCCGACCAGACCCAGCGCGAAGTCGTTTACGACGTTCCGGATTATTTTGCCGGAACGCTGACCGTGATGGCTGTCGCGGTGGCCGACGATTCGACTGGCGCCGCGCAAAAAAATCCGCTGGTCCGCGGACCGTTCGTGATCACGCCAAGTGTCCCAGTGCTGGCGGCGCCCGGCGATGAATTCGAGGTCGGGGTGACGGTGGCGAACAACGTCGAAGGATCCGGCGAAAACGCCGATGTCCAGATCCGCGCGGAAGCGTCTGAGCATCTCCAAATGGTCAAAGCTTCGTCGCAAACCATGCGCATAGCGGAAGGCCGCGAGCAGACGACGACGTTCTCCGTCAAGGTGACCGACAAACTCGGCTCGGGGACGCTCACTTTCATTGCGAGCAGCGGCGGCAAGGAAACACGGTTGCGCTCGACGATCAGCGTCCGTCCGCCGACGACTTTCATGACGCAAGTCCGGAGCAGCAGCTTCACGAAGAACAGCGCCGACGTTCCGCTGACGCGCGACATGTATCCGGAATTCCGGAAACTCTCGGCGGCGGTCTCCGCCCTTCCGCTGGGACTCGCCCATGGGCTCGACGCGTACCTCAAGGATTTTCCGCACGGTTGCAGCGAGCAAATCACGAGCGCCGCGTTTTGCCGGTTGGTCCTGGCGAATGAGGCCGATTTCGGGTTGTCGAAAGCCGAAGTGAGCGCGCAGATCGAAAACGTTTTCGCCGTCCTGCGGCGCCGCCAGAACGACCAGGGAGCGTTTGGTTACTGGGCGCCGGAAAAAGGCCAGGACATCAGTTTCATGTCGCCCTACGCGATGCATTTCCTGATCGAAGCGAAAGCGGCCGGGTTCGCGCCGCCGCCGGAGATGTTCGCGATCGGCCTGCGCAACCTGCAGGCGATGGTGGCGAAGGAACCGTCGGACCTCGATGACGCCTGCCGGATTGCTTACGCCATTTATCTGCTGACTCGCGAAGGCGTGGTGACGACCAACTACATCATCAACCTCCGCGATTACCTCGAGAAAAATCACGCTAAGGAATGGAAGACGGACCTGACGGGCGTTTATCTCGCCGGCGCGCTGCACATCCTGAAAAAGGAGGATGAAGCGACGAAGTTGATCGGCGCTTACCGCATCGGCCAGGTTGAGAAAAAGCGGATCAACGATTTCTACCAGCCGCTCGGCGCCGATTCGCAATACATCGCCGTCCTTGCCCGGGAATTTCCGGATCGCCTGAAGAAGCTGCCCGCCACGGAATTCGAAAAAGTGCTGAAGCCGATCGGCGAAGGCCAATTCAATACCTTGTCGGCCGCCTACGCGGTTCTGGCGCTGAAGTCGTACGCGCGCGTCGTCGCGCAGCATCCCGCGGAATTGAGCATCGTCGAGCTCGACAAGGCGAAGAAGGAAAAGGTGCTCGCGACCGGCGCGAAACTTTTGCAGCGCATGAACTTCTCGGGCGACGCCGCGGCGCTCCGTTTCCGCACGCCGACGGCGTTGAATCCGCCGGGGGCCTACTACCAGGTGATTGAGGCCGGGTTCGATCGCAAGTTCACGGACAAGCCGATCACGGAAGGCCTGGAGGTCTATCGCGAGGTCCTCGACAAATCGAACAAACCGGTCACCACGACTCAGCTCGGCGAGGTCCTGACCGTGCGGCTGCGCATCCGCAGTCTGCGGCCGGAGTGGATCAGCAATGTCGCGCTCATCGATCTGCTGCCGGGCGGATTCGAGGTCGTGAGCTCATCGCTGACGCCGGGCGTTTCCGAGATCAAGGGCGTGGATTACGTCGATGTCCGTGAGGACCGCGTGATTTTCTACGCGACGGCGCCTACCGAGACGCTCGAGATAACTTACCAGATCAAATCGAACAACCGCGGAACCTTCGTTGTCCCGCCGGTCTTCGCGGAATCGATGTATGACCGGAACGTGAAAGGACGCGGCGTCGGCGGAAAGATCACGGTTACGAAGTAAGTGAAAACACGGAATCGAAAACCAAGGAGCGGCGGGTTACAAACCGCCGATGCAGCAGCGGCGGTTTGTAAACCGCCGCTCCTTGTTACGTATCGTCGCTGGATACGGAGCGCGGTATTTCTATCGCTCGTGGTTGCAGCGGTTTGGCTCGCCTTGCCGAAACCGCCGTTGCTGGAAGGGATCGATTATTCGACTCGGGTCCGCGACCGCAACGGGAACGTTCTGCGAGTGACGCTGACGGCAGACCAGAAATATCGGATCTGGACGCCGCTCAAAGACATTTCGCCGTCGCTGGTCGACGCCACCCTCCGGTTCGAGGACAAATATTACGGCAAACATCCGGGCGTTAATCCAGTGTCGCTTCTCCGTGCGACCTGGCACCTGGCGTTCTCGCGCGGCACCCACGCCGGCGCCTCCACGATCACCATGCAGGTGGCGCGGCTCCGCTATCATCTCCAAACCCGGACCATTGCCGGCAAACTGCGGCAGATCGTTTACGCGCTCGAGCTCGAACGCCATTATTCCAAGAACCAAATCCTCGAGGCGTATCTGAATCTTGCCCCCTACGGCCGAAACATCGAAGGGGCCGGCGCGGTCAGCGAAATTTATTTCTCGAAGAGCGCGTCACGCGTGACCGCTGCCGAAGCCGTGGCGTTGAGCGTCATTCCGCAAAGCCCAACCCGCCGCGCCCTGGTGGCGGGCGGCGAAAACCAGCGGGTAACCAATGCCCAGCAGCGCTGGTATTCGCGCTCTCTTTCGAACGAAATGCCGGCGCTCACCTTTCGCGCGGAAGCGCGCACCCGCCGGCAACTGACGGCGCCGCATTTCGTCCAGCAGATTCTCGAAGCGCGGACCGCCAATAGCGACATCGCGACGACCCTCGACCTGTCGATCCAGCAAATGCTGGAAAAGCGGGTGAACGATTACATCGCGCAGAACCGCGACCGCGGGATCGCCAACGCCGCCGCGCTGTTGATCGATTTCAACAGCATGGAAGTCCTCGCCCAGATCGGCTCCGGCGATTTCGCGAACGCCGAAATCCATGGCCAGGTCGATGGGACCCGGCGGCCGCGCTCGCCCGGATCGACCTTGAAACCGCTGGTCTACGCCCTGGCGCTCGACCAGGGAAAAATCCATCCGCTCACCTTGTTGAAAGACGCGCCGCACACGTTCGGCGATTACAACCCGGAAAACTTCGATCGCGAATTCCTCGGGCCGATTCGCGCCTGCGACGCGCTCGCCCGCAGCCGCAACGTCCCCGCGGTGACGCTGGCGTCGGATTTGTCCCACCCGACGTTCTACGAATTCCTCCGCAACGCCGAGGTATCGCTGCCGAAACCGGCGTCGTTCTACGGTCTGTCGTTGCCGCTCGGCGGCGCGGAAGTGACGATGGAAGATCTGGTCCGCCTTTACGCGGCCCTCGCTAACGGCGGCCAGCTCCAGCCGCTGCGCCGCACGCTCAATCAACCCGCCGCGAAAAGCCTCCGGCTGCTCAGCCCCGAAGCGGCCTTTCTGACCCTCGACATGCTCGGCCAAATTCCGCGGCCCGGCCTAACGAATGCCGATTCGAACCGCTACGCGCCGGTCTTTTGGAAAACCGGAACGTCGCACGGATTCCGCGATGCCTGGTCGGTCGCGGTTTTCGATCATTACGTCCTCGCGGTCTGGATCGGGAACTTCGATGGGAAACGGAACGCGGCCTTCATCGGACGGACGGCGGCCGCGCCGCTGCTCTTTCAAATGATCGATGGGTTGCGCGCGATCCAGCCATCGCGTCCCGCGCCGCATCTCCCCGCGCCCGAATTGAACCTGAAACGGGTGGAGTTCTGCGCCGTGTCCGGCCAATTGCCGACGGCGCACTGTCCGCACCGGACCGAGAGCTGGTTCATCCCGGGAATTTCTCCCATCGCCACCTGCGACGTCCATCGCGAAGTCCTGGTCGACGCCTCGACCGGCCTGCGGGTCGCGCAGGATGACGGAACCGGAACGTTGAAGCGCGAAGTCTACGAGTTCTGGCCGTCCGACCTGCTGGCGCTTTTCGAACGCGCCGGCGTGCCACGCAGATTGCCACCCCCCTTCGCGCCCACAATGGACAACGAACTCCTCTCGCGTGGCGGCCACCCGCCGAAGATCAATTTGCCCGCGAACGAAATGACGATCTCGCAGCAGTCCGCCAACACGCCGGGCATCCCGCTCCGCGCCGAAACCGAAACCGGCGTCCGAAAACTTTACTGGTTCGCCGGCAAAACATTCCTGGGCGCGTGCGACGCGCATGAAGTCTTGTGCTGGAAACCGGCGCCCGGCGCGTATCAACTGATCGCGCTCGACGACCACGGCCGGTCCGCGTCGCGCTCGGTGATTCTGCATTAGGCAACTTTTGTAGCGGCGGTCTATGACCGCCGAAATTTGCGTCGGCCAGCGGGCGTCGGCCGTCCGCGTTTAGATTTCCATTGAAGAGGCGACGGCGACGCGGGAGCGTTACGCCCCATGTCCCGCCAATACACGCTCCAGCGCGCGCCGGCTGCGAACACGATCAATATCGATTACGCGGCGGAGCTGAACGAACAGCAGCTCGCGGCGGTGACGGCGTCGCCGGGACCGTTGCTCGTCATCGCGGGCGCGGGGAGCGGCAAAACGCGGACGCTGACTTATCGCGTCGCCTACCTGCTGGAGAACGGGATCGATCCCCGCAACATCCTGCTTCTCACGTTCACGAACAAAGCCGCGCGCCAAATGCTCGATCGCGTCGCGAACCTGTTGCCGGTCGACGCGAGTGGATTGTGGGGCGGAACGTTTCACTCCATCGGCAACCGGATGCTGCGGCGGCATGGCAGCGCGCTGGGTTATTCGAGCGCGTTCACGATCATGGATCGCGAGGACCAGAAGGACCTCATCGACACGGTCGTGGCGGCGGCGGGGATCAACCCGAAAGAGATTCGATTCCCGAAAGGCGACGTCCTCGCGGAGATTTTCAGTTTCGTGATTAACACCGAGACGCCAATCGACGCCTTGCTCGCGGAGAAGTTCCCTTACTTCTTGCCGTTGCTCGAGCAGATCACGGACGTCCATCAGCGTTACGAAAAGAAAAAGAAGAGCACGAACTCGATGGATTTCGACGATCTCCTCGAGAAGACGCTCCGCATGCTGAAGGAACACGAGCACATCGCCGATTTCTACCGGAGGCAGTTCCAGTTCATTCTGGTCGACGAATACCAGGACACGAACAAGATCCAGGCGGACTTCATCGACACGCTCGCCGCCCAGCATCGCAACGTCATGGTGGTGGGGGACGACGCGCAGTCGATCTACTCGTGGCGCGGCGCGAACTTCAAAAACATCCTGGCGTTCCCCGAGCGTTACCCGGACGCGCAGGTTTTCAAGATCGAGCTGAATTACCGGAGCGTCCCGGAGATTCTGCAGGTCGCGAACGCCGCCATCGCGACAAACGTAAAGCAGTTCAAGAAGGAGCTCGCCGCCACGCGCCCGAGCAATTCATTCAAGCCCGCAGTCGTTGGATTGAACGATGGAAGCGAGCAGGCGCGCTTCATCGCCCAACGGATCCTGGAGCTGCGCGATGAAGGCGTGGAGCTCGACGACATCGCCGTGCTGTACCGGGCGCACTATCACGCCATCGAACTGCAGCTCGAACTTTCCCGGCGCGGCATCCCTTACGTCATCACGAGCGGCGTCCGGTTCTTCGAGCAGGCGCACGTGAAAGACGTGACCTCGTTCGTGCGCTTCGTCGCAAACCCGCGGGACGAGGTGGCCTTCAAGCGGATGGTGAAACTGCTGCCGGGAATCGGGAACAAAAGCGCGGACAATCATTGGCGCGCGTGGGAAGCCGCTCTTGTAGCCGGGATCGGTGATCCCGGCCCGGAGGAAACCGGTGCAGCTGCGGCCGGGATCACCGATCCCGGCTACAACGTCGAGTTTGGGAAAATACTGCTCGCCATGCCGGTCGGCGCGAAATCGAAAAAATCGTGGGAACAGCTCGCGCACACCCTGGATGAAATCGCGCCGGGCGGTCAACCGAACCCGCCCTCGGAGATGATCACGTCGATCGTGGAAGCGATTTACGATGATTACGCGAAGGCGAACTTCACAAACTACGAGCTGCGCCGCGAAGATCTCAACCAGCTGGCGGCGTTCGCCCGGCAATTCAAGGACGTGAACGAATTCCTTTCCCAGCTCGCGCTCATCAGCAACATCGACGCCGAGCCGGCCCTCGACCAAAGCAACGATACCGAAGCGGTGAATCTTTCTTCCGTCCATCAGGCGAAGGGACTCGAGTATCACACCGTGTTCGTGATCTGGCTGACGGACGGAATGTTCCCGAGCACGCGTTCCCTCGAAACGCGCGACTCGATTGAAGAAGAGCGCCGGCTGTTTTACGTCGCCATCACGCGGGCGCGCGACGAATTGTATCTGACCTATCCCCACATGCGCCTGAGCGGCGGCTTCGGCGACATTTTTCAACGCCCCTCTCGTTTCCTGAAAGAGATTCCGACCGAACTCGTGGAGGATTGGCAGATCAGGAGGCAATGACGAAGCACGAATGACGAATGTCGAAGGAATGACGAAGCGCGAAGTCCGAAACAGGCGCGCGGCCCGATTCGTCATTCGGACATTCCTTCGTCATTCGTCATTCGTCATTCGTCATTCTTCATCTTGCCTCTGATGCTTTCATCTGAGAAAAAAATCGCCGGCGTGCTCGCGCCGTTGTTCGCGCTCCGGCATGAAGACGACCTTGGAATCGGCGACCTCGAATCGCTGCGACAGTTCATCGACTGGGCGGCCCGGATCGGGTTCAGGCTCGTGCAGCTGCTTCCAATCAATGAGATGGGCGGCGACCATAGCCCGTATAACGCGATCAGCGCGGTGGCGATCGAGCCGACCACGCTACATCTGGCGCCGGGCTCGCCGGAGCACTTGACGCAGGAAGACTTCGACGAAGTCACCGGCGCGTCCGATCTCAACCGATTGCGGAAAGGCGCGGTGCAGCACAGCCGCGTTCGCCGGCTAAAAATGGCGCTGCTGGAAAAGGCCTACGGACGCTTCGAAGGCAGCGCGGAATTTGACGCCTTCTGCAAAACGGAAGCGCCGTGGCTCGACCACTACGCGTTTTTCCGCGCGCTCATGGAAGAAAATGGCGGCCGCGAAAAGTGGGACGAATGGCCGGAGGAACAGCGCGCGGTGGAATCGGCCCGGGATTGGGTGCGATCGCAACCGGAAGCGAAGCGATCGGCGTTCGAGGACCGCGCGCGATTCTATCGCTACGTGCAATGGATCGCGGAACGGCAATGGCAGGGGGCGCGGTCGTACGCGGAAGAGCGCGGGGTCGCGTTGATGGGCGACATTCCGTTCGGCGTGAATCTTTACAGCGCCGATGTTTACTCGCACCCCGAACAATTCGCGACCGAGTGGTCCGGGGGCGCGCCGCCGGAGCCGTATTTCAAGGACGACGAATTCACCCAGAAGTGGGGACAGAACTGGGGGATTCCGCTTTACCGCTGGGACGTGATGCGCAATCGGAATCTCGATTGGTGGCGGTGGCGCGTTCGAGGGGTCCGAAAAATCTTCCATGTCTTCCGGATCGACCACGTGCTGGGATTCTACCGGATCTACGCCTTTCCCTGGCGTCCGACGCGGAACCAGGAATTCCTCCCGCTCTCCTGGGAGGCGATGCGAGAAAAAACCGGCGGCGACTTTCCGCAGTTTTATCCGCGGGACGATTCCACCCCGGAAAACTCCGAGGCGAACCGGCGCGAGGGCGAAGACTATTTGCGCGCCGTCCTGGAGGAATCCGGCGACACCCGGGTGGTGGGCGAAGATCTCGGGACGGTGCCGGATTACGTCCGGCCGAGTTTGCGTTCGCTCGGCATCGCCGGCTTCAAGATTCCCCAGTGGGAAAACCATCCGGACGGCCGGACGATTTCGGGAAACGATTACCAGCGCGTGTCGGTCGCGACTTACGCGACGCACGATCACAAGCCGGTGCGAGCCATGTGGGAAGACGCCTTCGAGCACGCCGCGTCCGATTCCGACCAGGCCCGGAACGACCTGGCCAAGATCGCGGAGTTCGCCGGGATCGCGGCGCCGAACGAGACCAGCGATTTCGACCGCGAATTCTATGGGCCCATCATGGAAGCGTTGTTCCGCTGCGAATCGTGGCTCGCGCTGGTCATGATCACCGACCTGCTGGCGCGCAAAGACCGGTTCAATGTTCCCGGGACCGCGACCGGCTCGAACTGGAGCCGTCGCCTTTGGAAAACGGTCCAGGCGTTGACCAAGAGCCGGCGGGTCGAAAAACGAATGCGCTTAATCCGGAAGCTCCTGGAGAAGACGGGCAGAATAAGTTGAGAGTTGAAAGCTGAGAGTTGAGAGTCCGGAGGCTGCACTCAACCATCAACTCTCAACTCTCAACTTCATGAAATCACCCATCAAAGTCGCGATCACCGGCGCGGCCGGACAGATTGGTTACGCTCTTGTTTTCCGGGTCGCGTCGGGGGCGATGTTCGGGCCGGACCAGCCGGTAGCGTTGCACATGATCGAGATCCCCGCCGGGTTCGAGGCGCTGAAGGGCGTCGTGATGGAACTGGACGACTGTGCGTTTCCGCTCCTCAAGGGAATGGTCGCCACGACCGATCTCGACGAAGGATTCCGCGATGTGAATTGGGCGTTGCTCGTCGGCAGCGTGCCGCGGAAAGCGGGGATGGAGCGGAAGGATTTGCTGGGAATTAACGGCAAGATTTTCACCGGCCAGGGCCAGGCGATCGCGAAGAACGCCGCCAAGGATGTGCGCGTCCTCGTCATCGGAAATCCGTGCAATACCAATTGCCTCATCGCGATGAACAACGCGAAATCGGTCCCGCGCGACCGCTGGTTCGCCATGACGCGTCTCGATGAAAACCGCGCCAAGGCGCAGCTCGCGCAGAAGGCCGGCGTCGATATTACCGATGTCAGCAACGTGACGATCTGGGGAAATCATTCCGCGACGCAGTATCCGGATTTCTACAACGCGAAAATCAAAGGCCAGTCGGCGGCGGAGGCGATCGGCGACGAGGCGTGGTTGAAGGAGACGTTTATTCCCGCGGTGCAACAGCGCGGCGCCGCGATCATCAAGGCGCGCGGATCGTCGTCCGCCGGATCTGCCGCGAATGCGATCGTGGACACCGTGCGTTCGCTCACGACGGACACGACGGAGGGCGACTGGCATAGCGTCGCGGTTTGCTCGGACGGCAGTTACGGCGTCGACGAGGGATTGATCTGCTCGTTCCCGGTGCGCTCGACGAACGGGAAATGGGAGATCGTGAAGGACGTGCCGCTGAATGAATTCAGCAAAGCAAAGTTCGACGCGTCCGTGGCCGAGCTGAAGGAAGAGAAGTCGATGGTGAGCGAGTTGCTCGGCTGATGTTGTAGCCGGGATCGGTGATCCCGGCAGGGATGAAGCGCCGTTCCCTCTGGGCCGGGATCGCCGATCCCGGCTACAACAAGGCAGCGCCGGTCAGCAGCTCGAAGGCTTCGAGATATTTCGCGGCGGTTTTCTCGATGATTTCAGCCGGCAGCGAAGGGCCGGGCGCGGTCTTGTTCCAGTCGAGCGTCTCGAGGTAATCGCGCACGAATTGCTTGTCGAAACTCGGCGGGCTTTGGCCGACGACGTAACGATCCGCCGGCCAAAAGCGCGACGAATCGGGCGTGAGGCATTCGTCGATCAGGAGCAGCTCGTCGCCCAGCAGTCCGAATTCGAATTTCGTGTCGGCGACGATGATCCCGCGGCTGGCCGCGTGGGCGCGCCCGGCCTCGTAAATTTTCAGGCTCAGATCTTTCACGCGGGTGGCGACTTCGCGGCCGACGGCGGCGCAGCACGTTTCCCAGTCGATATTCTCATCGTGACCGGCTTCGCTCTTGGTCGAGGGGGTGAAGATGGGCTCGGGCAACGCGGATGCGAGCTGCAAACCATCTGGCAAAGCAACGCCGGAGACGCTGCCGGTTGCCTGGTATTCTTTCCAGCCCGAGCCGGCGAGGTAACCGCGAACGACGCACTCGACCGGCAGCGGCCTGGTCTTGCGGACAATCATGGAGCGCCCTCGCAGTTGATCGCGAAACGGCGCGAGCTGCGCCGGGAATTTCTCGATGTCGTCCGTGATCAAATGATTTTGGACGAAACCGAATTTGCGGAACCAGAAGGCGGAGATCTGATTCAGGACCGCGCCTTTTTGCGGGATGGGATCGGGAAGGATGACGTCGAAAGCGGAAAGGCGATCGGTCGCAACGAAGAGGAGCGTGTCGCCGAGGTCGAAAACTTCGCGGACTTTGCCGGACCGGAGTTTGGGAATGCCGGGAAGTTCGAGGTCGCGCAAGGGCGTCATACCCAATCAGGAAAGCAGGAACGCAGGAAAAACCCAAAAAAATTCCTGCTTTCGTATTTTCCTGAGCCATTACTCCTGATGGCGGGATTGGTAGTTAAACCGCGGGCGCGCATTCTTCACGGGCACGATTGGGTGTTTTCGGGCGAAGTCCTGAAAGTGTTCGGCAACCCGGCGGACGGCGACGTGATTTCGCTCAAGGACGGCAAAGACCGGCTGATTGGCAGCGCAATTTACAACAGCAAATCCCAGATCGTGGCGCGCCGGTTTTCGCGGAGAAAACAGGACCTCGATCTCGATTTTTTCCAGAGACGGATCACCCAGGCCGTCGAATATCGCGCGCGGCGCGGAGTAAATCCGCGGCTGAGCCGGGTTGTCTGGAGCGAAAGCGACGGATTGCCGGGCGTGATCGTCGATCGTTATGGAGACAATCTCGTCCTGCAAACGCTAACCCTGGCGATGGACATGCGGAAGCCGCTTCTCGTCGAGGCGCTGAAGAACATTATTTGTAGGGCAGCCACAGCGGAGGCGGCAGGCGGAGCGCCTGCCCTACAATCAATTATTGAGCGGAACGACGCGCCGGTCAGGCGGGCGGAAGGGATGGAATCCAAGGCCGGCGTTCTCTTCGGCGAACCGCCCGGCGAAATCGAAATCGAAGTTGCCGGGCTGCGCCTGGCGACGGATTTGATCACCGCGCAAAAGACCGGCTTTTATCTCGATCAGCTGGCGAATTACGCAACGGTGGCCGGCTACGCGAAAGGCCGGCGGGTCCTGGATTGTTTCACCAGCCAGGGCGCGTTCGCGCTGGCCTGCGCCAAAGCGGAAGCGGCGCACGTGACTGCCGTCGAAGCGAGCGCGGAAAGCGTTTCGAACGCGCGCCGGAACGCCGAGCGCAACGGGTTAACGGTCGAGTGGATCGAACAGGACGTGTTCGCTTTTCTGCGCGCCGCCGAGAAGAGCGGGACCGAGTACGACCTCATCGTGCTCGATCCGCCGTCGTTCACGAAAACCAAAGGCGGCTTGCACGACGCTTTGCGCGGGTATCGCGAGCTGCACGTGCGCGCGTTCAAGTTGCTCTCGAAGGACGGGATTCTCGCGACGTTTTCCTGTTCCCATCACGTGACGGAAACGGTCTTCCAACAGACGATCGCGGACGCCCTGGTGGATGCGCGCCGCTCCGCCCGACGGCTGCGGCGTTTCGAGCAGGCGCTCGATCATCCGGTCCTTCCCACCCTGCCCGAAACGGAATACTTCAAGGGCGTGCTCTTGGAAATGATGCCCGGGCGATGAAAACGTTCGTCATCGAGCGACGGAGCGCTCGATCCACCTAATGACAAGCGATCTCACGGAAGCATTCGCGGAGCTGAGTCCGTGGATTTACCAATTCCAGATCGACGGCCGGACGTACGGCGGCGGGATCAGCGCGGCCGGCGACGTGCGGCTCGAGCGCTTCTTTGGTTTCGCGCCGCATCCCACGACGATCCTGGAGCTCGGGTCGCTGGAAGGCGCGCATAGTTTTCTTCTCGCGCAGCATCCGGGTGTAACCCGGGTCGTCGCTCTCGAAGGACGCGAAGCGAACCTCCGCAAAGCGCGCTTCGTCGAGGGACTTCTCCAAGTTCGGAACGTCGAGTTCGTCCAGGCAAACCTGGAGGAGATGGACCTGGCGGTCTTTGGAAAATTCGAGGCGGTGTTCTGTTGCGGCCTTCTCTATCATTTGCCGGAGCCGTGGAGATTGCTCGCGCAATTGCCGGCCGTGGCGCCGCTGCTTTTTATCTGGACGCAATACGCCGCCGACAACGAAGCGCACGACATCGGAAATGGTTTGCGCGGCAAGACGCACATCGAAGGCGGCGCGGACGAACCGCTCAGCGGAATGTCTCCGACCGCGACATGGCTGACGCTCGACTCCTTGCGCGATCTGCTCCGAATCAGCGGCTACCAAACCATCGAAACGATTCACGACGACCCGAAGCACCCGAACGGTCCGGCGGTGACGATCGGCGCCCGGGTTGGGTGAGCTTCAATCGGACTTCGCCGGGGCGGGTCGCAGAATCACGATCCGTTCATCGTTGCTCCGCCATAAATACGGAACCACGAAGGCGGGGCCGGCGCCGAACTCGGCCTCGCGAAGAAACGGCGCGAGTCTCTCCTGCAACCGTCCCAGAGCGGCCGACGCGCGGCCGGGATCGGGCGCGTAACGCAGATCGAATTCGCCGGTCACGACGTAATCGAACCGCTGACGTTCGAGGAGGCCGGCGGCGTGGGCCACCGAAACAATGGTGACCGGACCGCCGAGCCGTTTCCATTCGGCCGGCAAAATCGCCAGCTCGGTAATGCCGAGGACGGTTTGTCTTTTGGTAACGCGTTCGCCGAGCCAGTCGATCGCCTGCGTGCGACTGTCGCGCCGGACGATTCGCTGCCAAACCGGACGAACCGAAGAGAAAGCGAGCGTCGCGGTGGAAATGGCGATGAATGCCGCCGCGCCGCCAATCCACAGCCATTTTGGCCGGCCTCGACGGGCCAGGTCGAGCAAATCGGCAAACGCAATCGCCGCTGCGACGCAAATCAGCGGGACCAACGGCAGGAGATTACGGAACGGCTGGAACGGCCGCATCACAAACGGTGCGAGTAATACGATGGCGAAGACCAGCCAGCTTATGGCCGCGGTCCGGGTCGCGTCGCGACGAAGCATCAGGACGAACCCGGCGCAGCCGGCAATCGCCATCAACCAACCCAGCTCGGCCGAACCGATTGCCTGGCCAAAATAGCCGGGCGAAGATTTCATGGCGTCATAATTCGCGGCGGTCGTGGCGACGTCGCGCAGGACGCTTTGCCAATTGAACACGACGGCCGGCGCGCCGAGCACGATCCCCAAGATCAATCCGCCGCCGGCAATGAGGCCGAGGCGCGAGCGAAGATCTTTCACCGGAAATTTCCAAAGCACGAACGCGACCGCGGCGAACACTGCGCCGGCCGGATACTTGGAAGCGAACGCGAGGCCAGCGGTGAAACCGGCGGCCGCGGAATAAATCGCGTTTCGCCGCTCGTTAGGCCGAATGCGTTCGCAGAAATAAATCGCGAGCACGGCAAAGAACGCCGCGAACGTATCGACGATCACGTTGGACGCGCGCAGAACGAGCGCGGGACAGAGGGCCGTGATGGCCATCGCCAGATATCCCGCGGCGCGGCCGCGCAACCGCGACGCCAGCGCGCCGGCCAGGAGAACCGTGGCGATGCCAAGACCAGCGGCAACGATCCGGCCGGCGACGATCAGTTCCGGCGGCGAGATGAGGTCGTAATTATAGCCGGCGTTTGTCTGCGCCAGTCGCTCGGCCGGCAGATCGTTGCGGAAATGGTGGCCATGCACATTGCGATAAACCGGATTCCAGGCCCATAAAGCGGCGGCGGTCAGGTAAGCGGGCAAGGACGGATAGCCGTACCACGCGGTGTCGAGCGTCCGTTGATTGAGGAGATGGATCGACTGATGGAGCGCGTATCCTTCATCGACGTAATCGATGTAGGGCAGGCTGGCGGCGATCGGCGCGAGACGCACGACGGCCGCGAGAAGAAGGAGAGCCAGCCACAGAATCGACTCGTTGCGTCTAGTCAACACCCCTCATATTGAGCCAAAGCCAACCTGATTCGAACACCTTAAACGATGCACTGGTATTTTGCGCTCACCGAGGATTCGACCGCCTTCCGGCAATATGCCGAGATGGTGATGGTAGCGGTGCACACCGCGAAAAAAGTCACGTCGCTCGAGCCGCACTGCCTTTACGATGGCGGCGAAAACGATTTCACGGGGTGGCTCAGGAAGCGCGGGGTCGACATCATTCCGCACCGCAGTTTCGTGCGCGACGCCCTGGCGGAGTTGGGGCGACAGAAAGGCAACCCGCATCTGGCGCCCGCACTTTCCGGGGCGTTCTCCCGAATCGAGTTGCCGGAGATCGTGGCAGGCGTCGAAGGGACGGAACGAATCCTCTACACGGATTGCGACGTGATGTTCCTCGACGAAATCGTGCCGGCGCTCGAAGCGAACCAGTGCGCCTGCTTCGCCGTCGCGCCGGAGTCGGACCGGGCCGATTACGTGAACATGAACACCGGCGTGATGCTCATGAACACCACGAGGCTACGCGAAAGTCTGCCGGAATTTCGCGAATACGTTTCAAAAAATCTGGCGGCGCTCGAGGCGGAGTCGTGGGATGAAGCGGCCTATCGCTGGTTTTATCGGGACGACAATGGCCCGCTCTGGGATCGGTTGCGGCCGGAGCTGAATTGGAAGCCGTATTGGGGCGAGAACCCCGAGGCGAAGATCATTCACTTCCATGGGCCGAAGCCGTTTCAACGGGATTACATCGATTCGCACTGGCCGGAGTTGAAGTTGCTGACCGGCGGCGCGTATCTCAGCGAACTGCAACGCTGGGACGCGTTGCTCGCGGAAGCGAAAGACGGTTGAGCTACTTGTCCGCGACCGCGAAAAAATGGACGTAAAGCGGAACGTCGTCGCGGGTGCGGAGCGGATGTTCGCCGTAGGGAAAAATTTCGACCTGGCGAAAGAAGCGCGAGAGCAGGGCGCGCAGACTGGCGCGGGTGAAGAAGTTTTTGTGGTCCGCTTCGAGCAGGTGCCAGGGCACGACGCGCCAGTCGTGGAGATAAGGGAGCAGCTCCATGTTCGGGACGGAAAACAAGGCGCCCCGCCGGACGATCCGCGCGATCTCGCCGGCGAAGGCCGCCGGATCTTTCGTGTGTTCGAGGACCTCGATGGAGATGGCGCAATCGTATTCCGCGTCGCTGCAGGGAAGGCGGCCCGATGCAACGTCGACCCGGCGAAACGGCAATTGGCGGCGCGTGAGAATGTCGCAACAATGCGCATTCGTTTCCAAGCCGAGCCAATCGTGCCCGGCCGCCAGCAACGGCGGACCGTACGCGCCGGCGCCGCAACCAACATCGACCACCGATGATCCCGCGGGCAGATAGGCGTGGAGCAAATTGGAAACTTCGACCCCGGCTTCTTCGATCGGCGGCCCGGACCCGTAAATATTTTCGCGATGAAGAAGCGTTTCGTTTTCCGGAGAAACGACGTCGCCGTAGGGACGCTCGCGCAACGAAGCCGGCATCAGCGTGATCATTTGCTGCGCGACGATCTCGCGATCGCCCTCGACGACCACGCGGAGCGTGGCGTCGCGCGGCTCCGCCACGGCCGGCGAAATTCTGCCCAGCATTTGGAAGCCGAGACGCGCGTCCGGACGCGGAAAAAAAAGGCGGCTCTCGGCGCAACGGCGTTCGTCCACAAAGGCGCGCACCGACCACGACGACGATTCCCCACCCGCGAGATCGATCGATCCGCAAATAAAGAGCGCTTCGTCGTAAACATTTTGGCCGGGCGCGGGCGATTCGATCACGAGTGAAGGCGAGGCGGACACGGCGTTTCGATCTGACATTCTTCCGCGCGATCAATCGAGCGCAATATTTCGAGATTGCGCGGGGAAAACTTGTGGAATTCTGAAGTGCCACCGCTAATATCCATCAGCCCCGTTGCGACCGTGGACGCCGAAAATCGCGCGGGCGAATGCGGAGTGCCATGCCAGAACGAATCCGACCGATCGAACAAATGCTCGAGTTAAGTGAAGAAGAGCCAATGTCGCCGGAGCTGCTCGACTCGCAGGTGCAAAGGGCGCAGGAGCAACTCCTCCATTTGCGCCGGCAGGCGGAACAGATCGAAAAACAAAAGCGCGAACTGGAAGAGCTGAGCCGGCGCCAGGAAGAACTGGAACGGGGCCGGGCCGAGATGAGCGACAAGCTTTCGCGGTCGCTCGTGATCCTGGAGCGCGAAGGTTACGATTCGCAGAAGAAACTGGAGCAAATCCGGGCGACCCACGAGAGTTTCACGCAGCATCTGCAATTGCTCGAATCGATCGACCCGAAAAGCTGGAACCCGGCGGATCTGCCGAAGGAGCTCAGCCGCGCGCTCAGCACGGTGGACGATGCGCGGACGGAATTCAGCCAGCAGCGGAGCCGTCTGGAAGCAAGCGGCGGCGGCGATTCGAACGAGATCGATTTGCCAGAGATCGCGTCCGGCACGGCGGGACTCGGCGGCAAATCGTTCGGGCAACTGGTGCAGATCGGCTTCGCCGTCTCGCTCCCATTGATCGCGTTCGGAATCCTGGCGTTGATCATTTTCTTTTGGATGGCGCAGAAGGTCCCGTAATTCCGCATGCGCCGTCGACCTGCTCCGCCACCGGGGACACCGCTCAACCAAAAACAGGAGGAACTGTCGCAGCGCGAATCGCAATTGCGCGGCGAAATGGAAAAGCTCGAGCGAATGATCGCCGAAGCACCGCGCGTGGCGGAGGAAACGACCCGGCGGCACCGGGAAGAATTGCTGGCCCGCGCCAGTGAAGGGCGGAGCCGCCTCGATGTTTCGATCGCGCTCCAGGACAAACGCTGGGGCGACGAAGGACGTTCGCGCGGCCGGCGAAAATCGCTCCGGAAAGAGCGGCGCGAAGGCCGGATTATTTTTCTCGTGCTGGTGATCGCGCTCGGCGTCGCGATCATCTGGCTCATGAGCCATTTGCATTTCTAGAAGGCTCCGCGCTTGATGAACCGACCGACGACGTGGCGGGTCGTCCTGTGGATTTTCGGAGCCGTCCTGTTCGTGTTCGTGGCCGTGCCGGTCTGGCATTCGCTTCGCGGCCACAGCACGAAGGATTACTGGGTCTGGTTCGAAACGGGCCAGACCGTCCTGCAGGGCGGCGCGATTTACCCCGACCAGTGGCACAAGTTCGCCTTCATGTATCCACCGCCGTGTGCGCTTTTTCTGGCGCCGATCAGCGCGCTCGGGCAAACCGGACTGGTCGTCGTGCTGGCGCTGGTCAATGCCGCGGCCTGGATTTGTTGCATCCTGTTTTCGGTGCGCCTGGTGACCGGCAAATGGCAAGGCGCGCCTGTCCTCCTCTACGCCGTGCCGAGCTTGATCGTGGGCGCGTTCGTCTGGGGCAATTTCCTTTTGGGCCAACCGAGCCTCGTCCTGCTCGCGCTCATGCTCGGCGCATTCATCGCGCTGCAGCGCCGATTCCATTGGCTGGCCGGCGCGCTCATCGCGATTGCCGCGGCGATAAAGGCGTTTCCGGTCATCGCGCTCGTCTATCTCATTTACCGCCGCTCCTGGATCGCGACGGCGTCGCTGGTCCTGACGCTGACATTTTTTCTGCTCGTCCTGCCGCTGCCGTTTCGCGGGCCGGGGCTGCTCCGGCAAGACCTTGAACGGTGGTCGACCGGGATGCTCTTCAAATACGACGAGAGCGGCGTGGGCCAGCGGCTGGGCCGGAGTACCTCATGGAAAAACCAGTCGATCTGGGGCGTGGCCAATCGCCTCCTCCGTCACGTGGAATACGATCACAAGTACGAACCGCACGAACCGGTGTACGCCAACTTCGCCGACCTCGATTTCAGGACGGTGAACGCGATCATCCTCGCGGCTGCGCTCGGCCTCGGGCTTTGTTTCATCACCGTGATGCCGCGGCGCGCGCGTCGAACGTCCGAAACAGACGCCATGGAATTCGCGCTGCTCCTGTTGTTGATGCTGATCTTCACGCCGCTCTCATTCGGTTACCTGTTCGTCTGGCTGCTCTATCCGTTCACCGTCGTCCTTGAACGCCTCCAGCATGGAAGCGCTTCGCACCGGGCCTTGCTTGGCTGGGCCGGCGCGGCGCTGGCGCTGCTGGCCTTCACGATTCCGTTCCGCGTAACGGCGCAGGTTTACGGCAACATGTTGTTTGCGGCCGTGCTGCTTTTCGCCGGGCTAGCGGCTGAGCTCTGGGCGCGAAAAACAACGGGCGCGGGCTGACCGCCAAAAACCCGGCTGGCCATCGCGACGAGCCAGCGAAGAGCGAAGATGAACGCGACGGCAAAGCTCATCTTGGAAAGGCCGCGAGCGCGATCTCGAAAGAGGATCGGTATTTCCACGACCCGCAAATTTCGCCCGCCTTGCGCGAGCGCTTCGAACGCGATTTTGAACCCGGACGCGCGCGGGGCCAGTTCGAGCAGAAGCTTTCGCGGCATGGCGAAAAAGCCGCTCATCGAATCGTGCACGCCCGTGATCGGGTGAGCGCCGGCGGCGGCGAGGCGGGAAAGAAGTTTACGCCAGAGCGGCCAGCCCGGCGTCGATCCGCCGGGCACATAACGACTGCCAATCACCATGTCCGCTTTTCCGGTTAACAACGGCTGGAGCAATTCGCCGATCTTTTCCGGGGGATGACTCAGGTCGGCGTCCATAACGACGAGCCAATCCCCCAACGCCGCCTGCGCCCCCGCGACGATCGCCCCGGAAAGGCCAAACGCGGGCGCAGCGCGCTCGATCAATCGAACCGCCGAGTCGCCGGCCAACGTGCGAACGCGGTCGCAGGTTCCATCGGTCGAGCCGTCGTCCACGAAAATGATTTCGTCGATCCGTGGCTGGCAACTATCCAGGCGCGTGAGAAGCGGCCCGATATTTTCCGCCTCATTCAGGGTCGGAATTACGAGAGAGATCACCGGGGACCGGCCTCGTGTCCGGACGAGTCGACCTGGATGCGCACAACGCTCTGCGGTTTCTCACTGATGCCGAGATAAATTCGGCCGACGTATTCGCCGAGAATCCCCAGAAGCAGGAGCTGGGTGCCGGACAGGAGAAGCATCGCGGCCATGAGCGAGCTCCAGCCGGTGGGCGCGCCTTGCCAGAGATGCTCGATGACGACTTCGATGATGGCGAGAAAGCCGAGGGCGCTGGTGAGCATGCCGGCGAAGGTCATGAGGCGAAGCGGCAGAATGGAAACGTTGACCAGCATGCTGATCCAAAGCCGAATGAGCCGGCGAAAGTTGTAGCCGCTGCTCCCGTGGCTGCGTTCGACGTGGCGCACAGAAACGGTGCCGACATTTTGCGTGACCTGGAAAATCAGGCCGTCGATGTACGGATACGGCGTGCGCGATTTCGCGATCTCGTCGACGACGAAACGGCTCAGGCAACGGAAACTGCACAGGTAAAGTTTGCGCGGCTTGTCCACGACAAAATCGGCGATCCGATTCGTGAGCCAGCTCCCGGCGTTACGCCACCAGGCGTGCTCTTTCTGCGCATAAACGCCGAAGACAACGTCGCGTTTCTCGGCTTCGGCCACGGCCAGGAGTTTCAGAACTTCCGAGGGCGGGTTCTGGAGATCGTCGTCCATGGTCACGGCGTACCGGCCGGACACAGTGCGGAGCCCGGCCAGGACCGCGTTGTGTTCGCCAAAATTGCGAGACAAACTCAGCAACTTCATCGGCAGCCCGCTTTCGCGCGTCAGCTTCAGGGCGACCGCTTCGGTTTCGTCGTGGCTCCCGTCGTTCACGACGATCAACTCGTGGCCGCCCGCGACCTGCAGCTCGGAGATTTCGCGATGCAACGCCGGCAGGGTCGCGGCCGCGTTGTAAAGCGGGACGACGATGCTCAGATACGGTGACGAGTCAGCCATGTTTACGGGCGATGGCGAGAACGGACGTGCCAAAGGGCAACGATACGTGACGGCTGGTGCTGAGTTCAAGCCCCGCCAGACCTTTCAAGGCGCTGTTGGCGAATGAGGGCAGCGGGCGAAAATCCGAGCGCGCTTCTTCGCGGCGGAGGCGCCGGCGACTGAGCCAGCGCAGGAGCGCGATCGGCGGCGCCAGGGTGAAATTCCAATAGGTCAGCCGTTCAACGAGGAAGCCCGTTCCTTCGAGGAGAGCGCGCACCTGCGGGCGCGTGTAGCGGCGAACGGCGTCGACTGCCTTGTCGTGGGCGCCTCTCAGGAAATCGAAGGCCGCGAGGTTAAGGATGAGCGTTCCACCGGGGCGCAGCACGCGATGCGTCTCGTGCGCGGCCAGGGCGTCGTCCACGCTGGCGTGGATCCAGACATCGAGGGAGAGAACAAAATCGAAGGCATCGGCGGCAAATGGAAGATCGTGGACCCCGGCGCAAACGAGGTGTGCACCCGTCTGGCGTTCGCGGCAAAGCTCGATCGCGTGTTCGCTCGCGTCGATGCCGGTCAGATCCGCGTCCGGAAATTTTTGGCGAAGCGTGGCCAGCATTCCTCCGCTGCCGCAGCCGGCATCGAGCAGCGAAAACTGTTCGTGAGCCGGGCGAATGGAAGCCGCGACGTGCTGGCGCAGCGCCTGGTACCACCAGTAATGGTCCTCGACCGCGCGCATGATGTCGTGTTCTTCGGGTCTCATTCCGCGTCGGCCTAACGAGCGGTTGACGTTGGCGGATCCTGCAGCCGATACAATCGCGGCTCGTCCGCGTCGACTGCCCAGAAGGAAAGCTTTGCCCCGGCCGGCACCGCCGATTGCGGAAACGTCGCGCTCCAGCCGGACCAGAGCTGTTCCATGGTGCCGAGCCGTTTGATGATTTCCGGCCGCATCGCAAAAGAATCGGAGATGGCGCAGAGGGTCCAGGGTTGGCCGGGAGCCGCTTGATAGGCGACCGCGACGCAATCCGGCGGCCGGCCTTTGGCGTCGAGCGTCGCCCAACCGCCGGCGATGATCCGACCCGCCTCCACCGGCGCAATCGATTCACACGAACCGGAGGCGCGTTTGCCGTCAGCATTTTCGTGCGGCAGCGCTTCAAGGCGGTCTGTTCTCACAAGCGCCGGCCGCACCAACTTCAATCGATCGAGCGCGTCAGCGCCCTGGACCGCCGGTCTGGCGTCGTTTGGATACACGGTTTTCTTGATGACTTCCGAAGTGTCGATGGCCTGGCAAAAAAGGATGGCGGCGCGCCCGAGCCGGTCTTTGGCGGACAAGGCGCGCAGGAAGAACGTGGTATTGAACGAGCACACTTTGTAAGGGACGAGGTAAGCCAGCACGAGAACGAGGCAAATGGCATAACTCCACCGCGGGAAGCGGGCGGCGGCCGCCCGCGCGTGTCGCTCATGAACCATGATCCCGACCAATCCGATGAGCCCAATGGTCAGGTAGATTGAAAACGTCACGTACCGGGAAGCGAGCGCGTAAGACGGGCCGTAGCCGACTCGCCCCAACGCGGCCAGAACAGCGCTGCCAACGGAGTAACCCGCCAGCGCGAACCAGGGCAACGCCCGGGCGATGAAGGCGCGATCGCGGATTCGCCGGACGCAAAAAAACAGGGCGATGAAAAAAATGATGAGTTGCGCCAGGCCGAAGAGGGCCGCCGCAAGATCGGGCTGGTGTTTCAAGGAATAAGCGAGACCGCCGCCGAGGAACTCGAGAATGAAGCGCACATAGTCCAGCCACGAGATCGACGGAGCGAACGCAGGCAGGTCCTGCGGTTTCTGATATCCCCAAAAATAAAGCAGGGCGCAAAACCCGCAGGCCGCGACCCAGGCCACGAGCCACGAACGCCAGCGCGAAACGCCGCGCGTCAGCAGAAGCACCGGAAAAGTCAGTCCCCAGGCCAGCAAACCGTTGGCGAGGGTGAACGCGCTGGCGGTCGCGAGCACGGCGCACAAAACAAATTTTGTCTCGGTATTAAGGCGCTCCGTCCCGACAACCACCAGGCTGGCGACAATAAAGAACGCTGGAAAAAACGAGGGAAATCCCGAAGCGAAAATCCAAAGCTCGAATTGCGCCGTGGTAAAAATCGTCAGGACGGCGAGCCAGAAACAGATCGCGATCGCGCCCGGCGCCAGTCCCGCGCGGCGAAGGAGAATGAAAATTCCGCCCGCGGTCAACCAGCAGGCGATCACGGAAAGCATTATCTGGTCGCGCACGTCCCAGTGGCCGTTCGCGGCGGAGAGAACAAAAATCAGCTTCGGCAAAACGGTCCGCGCTTCCTGTTGCTGTGCGAAAATGCCGGCCCAATTGAAATGGCCGGTGTGCGCGTCGACGATCAGCGGCGCCATTTCCCAGTCGTCGAGCGTCGGGACCTCGACCGCGTAATGCGCGACCAGATAGCTGACGTAAGCCATCGGGATCAACGCGACCAGCCAGACCAGGAGCAACGCCGTCCTGCGATTGCGCGGCGTCTCGGCGCGAAGCCAATGCCCAGCCGCCACCGCCTTCTCCCAGCCCAGCAGGAACCAGTGACGCGGGCCCAGATAGACCCCGACGCCAGCCAGGAAAGACGCGATCAGGGTAATCCGGAGGACACGATTCATCGGGCTCGGCTGACGACCCTAGGGTTTCGCCCCGAGCGGTCAATAATTTCCCGTGATCCGAGAGGCTGCGCGCCCATGGCGAATCCGATGCCATGGGCGCGCCGAAACGAATTTCAAAATCAGGGCAGATTGTAAACTTCGACCACGGCATTGCCCACGCCGGTGTTCGCGCCGCGGACGATCGCCGTGTAGGCCCCCGGAACCAGCCCGGCGACGATGGCGGATTCGTTGAGGTTGGTCGGCGGAATCCCCGACTGTTCAATCAGCGTCTTCTGCGAGTCCTGCCAGTTATCGTTGAACGCGATGGACGTGCCATTGCTGTTGAAGAGCTGGAGCGTCGGGTCGCTCAGGGCCGTCGGGACAATCCCCGCGAGCGATGGACCGATCGCACGCACCAGCACGTTGATGTTCGAATTCCGATTGCCGGTGATGAATCCCGCGATCAAAACGTTATCGCCGGTTTGGACGTAACCGCGCGTGCTCAGGTTCGCCAGCTTCGAGTTGTTATTCGGATCGAGATCGTACGCTTCGACAACCGCGGTGCCGACACCGGTCCCTTTCCCCCTGACGACGGCGGTGTAAGCTCCGGGAACCAACTGAGTCAGGATCGCCGATTCACTGCCGTTCGCGGGCGCCAGGTTGTTGGCCTGAATCTCCGCCGCATTCTGCGAACTGCTCCAGTCATCGTTGTTCACCAGGAGCGCCCCGGTGCTGTCGCGCAATTCGAGCATCGGATCGCCCAGGAAACCCGGCACCTGGGTCGAAGGCCCGAGGGCGCGCACGACGACTTTCTTCGGATCAGTGCCGGTAATGATGAATCCGCCGATGAGGGTGTTATCGCCGGTCTCGACGCGGAGACGGCTGGAGATGTTGAGCAACTGGGCCGCACTCGGCGCACCGGTCGTCTGCACTTCGATCAGCGCGTGGGCGGTATTCGAGCTGACTTTCCCGCGCGAATCGGTCACGACCAGTTTCACATCGTAAAGGCCGCCCTGGCTGAAGGTGTGAACCAGGACCGGCGAATTCTGGACCACGTCGTCGCTGCCGTCATTGAAGTTAAACGTGTAGGTCGCGATCGAATCGATGGAATCGCCATCGAACGACGCGCCGCCATTTAACGTCACGGTGACCGGGGCGACGCCACCCGACTTGTCCGCGGTGAGCATCGCCACAGGCGCGGTGTTCGGCAGGCAGAGGTTCGTCGCGCGCAAGGCGTAGCTCGCGCCACCCGTACTGTCCGGGATGGTTTCGTTGGTGCCGCCGCTGCCGGGCACTTCGGAAGGCGGCGAGAAGCGAACGCTCCCAAGCGCGATATTTACCGGCGTGTTCGGCGCGAGAGCGGGACATCCGCCGGTGCAGACGGCCTTGGATTGGAAGAGTGCTTTCGGCAACACCATGGTGATGGTGCCATCGGCGTTATAGTTACTCTTCGCATCGAGGTTGCCGATCGTGGTGAAGAAGCGCGCCGCTCCCTGGAAGACGCCGGTCGTGCCGTAGGTAAATCTCGGCCCGGCGTTGTCGGAGATCATCGATACGAACCAATCTTCCTGCGCTCCGACGACCGCGGCGGCCGGCGGATTATATCCTGGGACGGTGAACCGCACCGACCATCGCCAGCTCGGCGGAACGGTCGCGAGGTCCACAACCTTCATCGTGAAGATGATGTTGTCGGCCGCGCCGGTAGTCGCGTTCGAGACCGGTTCGGCGATCGAGACCGACGTGATGTCGTGCTGAGTTAATCCATCACTCTCGTCGCCCACCGGATCGGTCAGGACAGTCTGGCCCGGCTGGCTGCAGGCGCCGGTCTTTTCGAGCCGTTTCCCGAGCGGCAAGGTAACGATGTTGCTGAAGACTCCGTTCCCAACGGCATTAACGCCCTGGATCTTGTAAACGTAAGTCGCCACTGCCGGATTGGCCGTGCGGTCGTTGTAGGTCGTCTTGTCGCCAACCTGCTGGCCGATCGCGACCATGTTATTGGCGTTTGTGCCGCGATAAATTTTGTAAGCGGTGACATCGCTGCCGCCATTGTCGGGCGCGATCCATGTCAGGTAAGAGGCGAGATCGTCGCGGCGTCCGGAGAGACACGCGGCCTGGGGCGCGACCGGCTCAGCCGGGTCGAATTGCGCCAGCAATCCGCGGCCGCCTGATTGCCGGGCGATCGTCGCTTTCGAACTGTAGGAATTTGGCCCGCCCTCCTCGCAGTCGTCGATGCATCCGTCGGCATACGCGTAAAGAACGCGGCCTTTCTCGTCCATCGTGATTTCGTTGAAGTCGAGAAGGTTCCGGCACTGGTTCGCGCCGCCCTGGTTCCAGATGCATGCCTCCTTTTGGACAGGATGATTCGGCGTCGCGTTGACCGTCGTCCAATGCGCACCGCCATCATAAGTGTGGGCAAGGAAGGCGTACCACGTGCCGTTGAAGTCCGTCGCCTGATGGTCCCCGGTCTGGGTCGTTCCGATGAATCCGACCGCCGCCCGATTCGGATCGCCTGCGACCGCTTCCACGAAAACCGCGTTGCCGATGTTCTGGCTCGCGCCGATATCGGCATCGTTCAGCCACGTCGCGCCCTTGTCCTTGCTCACCGCGACATGCGCGTGGCCATCTGTGTTGATGTAGGAAAAGTAAAGGGTCCCGTCAGTGGCGATCGCGACAGAAGGATCGAGAATCCCGGGCGGCGCTCCCGCCGTGAAGTTTGCGTTCTTGACCGGGCGCACCGTCCAGGTCGTTCCGGCATCATTGGAAACCGCAACCGACTGCACATTGTTACAGCCGCGATTGGGCAGGTAGACCGTCCCGTCCGGCGCGACTTTGACGTGGCCGTGAATACCGGCGCAGCCGTCCGTGGCCAGGTTGTAAGGCGCGGTCGATTTCCCGAAATTGAGGCCGCCGTCGTCGCTTCGCGAACAGAACGCGGTCACCCCGGCCTGCGAGCAGTAGTAAACCGCGGACCCCTTGTTCACCGGATTTCCGAGCGGTACCGCCGCCGGGTACGGGCCAGCGCCCACGGTCTGGTGATCGTAGCTGCCGTCGGGCGGATTGACCTGCGCCGGAGTCCAGGTCGCCCCATCGTCATCCGTGTAGGCCATGAGACTGTTCAAGCCAATCAGGACCGGCGACGCCGGCGGCACCACGCTGTTTAATTGCGACACAAACGTGCGCCCCGTTTTCTGGTCGGTAAACAGAATCGGGTCCAGTGATTTGGTTTTCGTCACGACATAGGAAACGTCTTCCCACTGCGCGTCGCACGCCGCCGGGACCGATCCAGCCGGCGTAATGTTTTCCGGGAACGTGACCCGCAACGTTTGCAGACCGGCGATATACAGCGCGCGTTTCGTCACCAGGTTGTACCCGATCGAAGGTTCGCCGGCCGCTTCGCCTACTGCCGGCGGCGGCGCGTAATTGTAATAGCGAGGTCCTCCCGCGAACGAGGGCGTCGGCGCTGGCGTGGGGGGCGGCGGCGGCGGCCCGCCGGTCGTCGTGCTGATGGTCAGTTTGCCGACGTAGGATTGCGCCGAGGTGCTCGTGAAACCGCACGCAATCACTTTGTAGGCGCCGGCCGGGAGATTCGTTCCCTCGACTGTTTCGGTCGAATTGCTGGTGTCACTCGAATCGAGCGTCGTGCCGTCGGGAAGCACGACCGAGAGGATCTCGTCGTTCCCGGACGCGCCGTCCCAGGAAATCGAAAAGGTGAACTTGGCGTTCAGCGAAGAATAAATATTCGCCGGCACATTGATCGTCGGAATGTGCTGATCGGCCACCGGCGTCCCGCCAAGCGCCGAGCAATCGCTGCTCGGGTTTGCGCCCGCCGGAATTTCTCCGCTCCAGGTCACGCTCACCGTTTGGTTCACGCTCGACGGCACGGTGATGGTGCTCGTCGCGGGGTTCGAAGCCCAGCTGAACATCGCGAGCGATACGCCGATGGCGCAAAGAACGAAGGTTAAAAAAAGGCGTGGATTAAAGACGCCGGACTCAGAAGTGGTGTTGATTCGCATAACGGATCCTCCTTTTTCTGGGGACAGGACAGGGACGAATCTGTATCCGAATCGGGGTGGCGAGTTGGATGCTTACAATTTTGTCATCAAACGCCGGTATCTGCTGCGCGGGCATCGCTCTCGAGCCGTAAACATCACGAACCCAACAAAAAGCCGGGAAGTTCCGCCCGTCGCGAATTGCCAAAAAAAAAGGGGACTGGAGCCGACGACCGGGATTGAACCGGTGACCTACGGTTTACGAAACCGTTGCTCTACCAGCTGAGCTACGTCGGCATTTGGGCGGCGCCAACATGCCATCCGCGCGTCCGCGTGCAACCGTCATGATTCGGCATTACAGAAACTCAAACAGATGAATCGGCTCGACGAAATCTTGCAGGTGAAACGCGCGGAGATCGAGCGGCTCCGGCCGCGCCGCGACGAACTGCATCGGGCCGCGCTTCTGCGGAACGACTTCCGTCCTTTCGCTTCGGCCTTGCAACAAGGCGACGGCAAGGTGGCGCTGATCGCCGAAGTAAAAAAAGCGTCGCCCTCGGCCGGCGTGATCGTCGAGCAGTTCGATCCGTTGGCGATCGCGAAAAATTATGCGCGTGCCGGCGTGGAAGCGATTTCTGTCCTGACCGACGAACAATTTTTCCAGGGCCACCTGCGTTACCTCAGTTTGATCCGCGAGGCCGTCGCGCAACCACTCCTTCGCAAGGATTTCATCCTCGACCCGATCCAGATCATGGAAGCGGCCGCTGCCGGCGCGGACGCGATCCTGCTGATCGTCGCGGCGCTGACCCAGGATGAACTGACAGCGTTGCTCGAGACGGCGGCGACCTATCAGCTCGACGCCCTGGTGGAAGTCCACACCCTGCCGGAATTGGATCGCGTCCTGGAAACGGAGGCGCGTCTGATTGGGATCAACAATCGAAATCTCGCGACGTTCGAGATCGATCTCGCCGTTACCGAAACGCTGAGCGAACAGGTGCCGCAGGAAATTGTTTTGGTAAGCGAAAGCGGAATCAAAACGGCCGAAGACCTGGCGCGCATCAAGGCTTGCGGCGTGGACGCGGTGTTGATTGGAGAGGCGCTGATGCGAGGGCAAGGCGCCTTGCTCCAGAGAAATGGCGGCTGAGGCGACGGGAAATCCCAAATCCCAAGCTCCCAAATCCCAAGCAAATCCCAAAGTTCAAATCCCAAATTGTGGGTCGGGCGTTAACCGGTTTGGGCTCGAGGCGCCGGTCTGGTTTGGGGCTTAGAACTTCTTGGACCTTGGCGCTTTGGGATTTGGGATTTCAGTAGCGCCCGTCGGCGCTACTGCTTTCCCCAGCTCGACGCGAAAAGCTGCTTCAACGTGCTCCAAACGCCTGCGGGCGGTCCCCCGCCATTCTTCTTCGAGCGCGAGACGAGCACCGGGACGTTCGCGCGATTCACAATCTCGCGCGTCAGATCGCCCATGATGTAATGGCCGAGCGGACCGCGCGTCGGCGACGAGCCGGTCACAATCAGGTCATGCCCGCGCTCGCTCACGTCCGCGAAAATTTGATCGACCACAAAACCGTGCCGCACCCGCACTTCGACGACGATCCCCAGCTTCTCGAGACTCTGTTTTTGGGCGAGCAAATTCCGGCCGAGCTCAGAACCCGATTGGAGCAGCCGCTCGACGTCTTCCTCGAGCCGCATCAGGTCGGCATAGATCGCCGGCGGTTCGGCCATGACGTGAAGCAGGGTAACGGACGCGCCCACCGCGGCCGCGAGCTTCCCCGTCAGTTCGACCGCGGCGTCGATGTATTTTTTTCCACCCGTGCAAACGATGAAGCTCTTCAGCGTGTCGCAAACCCCGGTCGCCAGGAGCACCGGCGTCGGGATCGCCTTGATGACCTCATACGTTTTGCCCGAGCGCCAATACGGGCCGCTGCTCGTTTTCCGGCGCGCCCCGATGATCGTCATGTCGTAGGCCGCGGCTTTCGTTTGTTCCAAAATTTCGCGAATCGGTTCGCCGCCGCGCTGCACGATTTCAGGCGAGATGCCGAACGTTTTCAGCTTTTCTGCCTCGCTCTCGAGCGCCTCGCGCAAGGGCGCTTCGTCCGCCGGCGCCTCCGAAATTCCAAGCAACGTCGTCTCGGCGTTGGTGGGCGCCGCGACCAGGCCGGCCAACAGCACCGGCTTATCGCCGGGGTCGGTGCCGTCGCTGCAGATCAGGATGCGCATAAGTCTAGAGTTTGTGTCCGGTCACGAGGGTGTAAATGACAATGGCCGCCCCGATCAAGGGGAGCGGAACAAAAGCGAGCCGGATTTTGGGGCCCGCAAAATATTGGGTCGAGATGGCGCCGATCTGCGCCCCGATCGCGGCCCCGGTGTGCATGACGAGAGCGATCAGAATATCGACGTTGCCTTTCACCGCATGACTGAAGGTCCCGTAGCTGGCTGAAATAATTATCTCGAACAAATCGGTGCCGACCGCGAGATGGGTCGGGATTCCCAGCACGTAAACCAGCATCGGCATTCGGATGTAACCGGCGCCGCCGCCCAGAAAGCCGCTGAACAAACCGCCGACAAACGAGACCAGGATAATGATCCAGAGCGAGATCGCCTGCACGCCGGACGCCGGCAGCGCCACCATCGGCCAGATTTTTATACTCTGAATCGCCTTCGTCCGATGACTAAAGGAGGACTCATCCTGTTTCGAAGCGGTCCCCGGCACCTTCGTGCGGGGCCGGCGCTTTTTCTGATACTGCAAGGTGCGCCACGCTTCCCAGATCATGAAGCTGGAGATGCTCACGTAGATCGCGATCGAGACGAGGCTGACGACGGAGTTGACGTTCCCGGCGCGCTTCAACATTTGGATCAACTGCGCTCCAACCTCAGCGCCGCCCATGGTGCCGACCGCCATGATGAGGCCCAGTTTAAGATCGACGTTGCCCAAGGCCCGGTGCCGCTTGGCCGCGACGACCGACTTGCCCACGATGTGGGCCAGATCGGTGCCGACGGCAAAATTCCAATCAAGACCCACCGCCCGCAAGGCCGGGCCCGCGATGAAACTGCCGCCGACGCCAAAAAATCCTCCGAGCACTCCAATGATAAACCCGACTATTGCCAGGTAGATCGGGCTGATGTGCGAATCCGAGATCGGAAAAAACATCGGTTACTCCGAACGGCCGCCGCGCAGGAGCCGTAGCAGCCAGGTGGTGACGCTCTCGAGAAAAACCGCCTGGCCGATGATCAGAATGATCGTGACCATCGCGTAAATCCTGACGTGATTCAGATGGAGATCCTGGAGCCAGCCGGAGAGGTAATGGAGCACCAGAAAAAAATAGGCGGTGACGAAAACGGCATAGACCGCGAGCTCGACCAGGAACGCCTTCAGCGTATTGGTTTTCTCCTTTTTCGTCACCGAAGCCCGCGCCATCTTTTACAGTTCGCCGTTGCTCGCGCGGTTGGCCGCGCCTCTCTGCGACGGTCGCCTGATTTTCATTTGCGCCGGATGGGTTTCTTTCTACGTTCGAGTTCGCTTTCAGCGGAAAATATGGCTGATCCCGCAAACAAATACCCGGAAAACGTTTCCGGTTCCTACTACGTCGATGATCAATGCATCGACTGCGATCTTTGCCGCGAAACGGCCCCGGCTAATTACAAGCGCAACGACGACGGCGGCCACTCCTTCGTTTACAAGCAACCGGAAAGTCCGGAGGAAGAAGCGCTCTGCAAGGAAGCCATGGAAGGTTGCCCCGTCGAAGCGATCGGCGCTGACGGCGCCTGATCCGCAGCTGTCGCTCAGCGAGCGGCTCTTCCGATGTCGGCTAGCATTCCGGTAGCGCTCACCATCGCCGGTTCGGACAGCAGTGCCGGCGCGGGGATTCAGGCGGACCTGAAGACTTTCAGCGCGCTTGGGGTCTACGGCCTGACCGCGATCACGTGCGTGGTGGCGGAAACGCCGGGGCGCGTCTCCCAGATCGAGGGGGTCGGCGCGGCCTTGGTGCGCGAGCAGATCGAAGTGTTGCTCGGCAGTTTTCCCGTCGCGGCGATCAAGACCGGCCTCCTGTTTTCGGCTCAGATCGTCGCTGAAGTCGCGCAGCTGCTGCGCGCCAAACCGTCGAGACCGCTGGTGATCGATCCGGTCATGGTGGCCACCAGCGGCGACGCGCTCCTGCAAAACGACGCGATCGAGATCTACGAACGGGAATTGTTTCCGCTCGCCGCAGTCATCACACCGAATCTGGCCGAGGCGTCGCGTCTCTCAGGGAAAACAATCCGCGATCTGCCCGGCATGCGAGAAGCCGGCGCGTTCCTGACAAAAAAATATGCGGTCCCCGTGCTGTTGAAAGGCGGTCATCTCGCAGGCGACACGGCGATCGACCTGCTGTTTTCCGGAGACAGCGTGACCGAATTCTCGGCGCCGTTTTGCCGAGGTGTCGATACTCACGGCACCGGTTGCACGTACTCGGCCGCGATCGCCGCCGGCTTCGCAAAAGGATTGGCGATTGAAGCGGCCATCCGCCACGCGAAGAAGTTTGTCTCGGCCACAATCGCCCAGCACCACGCGTGGAATGGCATCCACGCCCTCAATCATGCGCCGCGCGATTTCTAGGACGACGTTTTCTCCCAGCGGCGCTCGCGCATCGCTTCGATGGCCGCTGTCGTCTCCGCCTGCTTTTTGCTCTTGCCCGTCCCAGTCCCGAGTTCGATTTCCTCCCAGACCGCGCGAACGACAAAGGTCTTGGAATGCTCCGGGCCGGTTTGCGACAGCACTTCGTAAACCGGGCTCCGCGGCGAGATCGCCTGGAGTAATTCCTGGAGCTGTCCCTTCGGATTCACGTCGATCGGTTCCTCCACGAGCTGCGCCAGCTCCGTGGCCGCCTGTTCGAGAATGAATTTCCGCGCCGTCGCCAGATCGCTGTCCAGATAGATCGCGCCGACGAGCGCTTCGAACGCGTCGGCCAGCGTCGAATTGCGGGTCCGGCCGCCACTCGACTCCTCGCCGCGTCCCATCATGAGATACTTCCCCAAATCGATCGCCGCCGCGTGAACGGCCAGGGCTTCGCGCGAAACCAGCCGCGCCCGCAACTTCGTCAGCTTCCCTTCGGCTTCCGCGCAGAAATGGCCGTAGAGATGTTCGGTAACGACCAGTTGAAGGACGGCGTCGCCCAGGAATTCGAGGCGCTGATTATCGAAATGGGGCCGGTGAGTTTCGTGCCTCAGGCTCGGATGCGTCAGCGCTTCTGCGAGCAGCAATGAGTTCCGGAATTTGTAGCCGATGCGTTCTTCAAGCGGGTTCACCGGAACGAAATTCTAACATAGGTCGCCGCGGTCCGGCAGGGCCTATTTCTTCTGGAAAA
This sequence comes from Chthoniobacterales bacterium, assembly GCA_035941675.1. Lineage (GTDB taxonomy): Bacteria > Verrucomicrobiota > Verrucomicrobiia > Chthoniobacterales > UBA10450 > AV80. The sequence goes on along the minus strand of DASZDT010000006.1, from coordinate 60,739 downwards.
TTCCAATCGACGTCACGAGGTCCAGGGCCCGCTGCAGGACGGCATCGTGCACCCCCGCCTTCTCGGGATTGGTCTTCCGCCGTTGCGCGGCTTCCATCGCCTCGAGCTCCGGATTCGTGCCCGAGATCAGCGCGGCTTCATTCAGGTGCGGCCGCGAATTCTCGGTCACAAACGGCGTCATCCCCTTCTCGCGGCTCGCCACGAAGATTTCCCGCTTGTCTGCCGCCGGCATTTCGACGCTGACATCCGGCTTCAGGCCGCCTGGAAACAGCGGGTGGCCTTCGGGCAGGACCGCTTCGCCCACCGCGACGCGAAGGACTTTCCCGCTGGGCAATTTCAGGTCGGAATATTCGACCGCGCGCCCAGCCGTCGCCTCGCCGATGACGATCGCCTTGTCGTAAATCTGGATCGCGCCTGCGACCGCTTCCGCCGCGCCCGCGGTGTCGCCGTCAGCCAGAATGACGATCAATCCCTGGAACGCTGGATCGCGGTCGGACGTGAACGTTCGTTCCTGCCGCGCCGTGCTTTTGCGCAAAGTGAAAAGCGGTTTGTCCTTCGGGCAAAATCGTTTCCCGAATTCGGCCGCGACTGGAAAATCGTTCGTCGCCGGACTCGCGCGAAAATCGAGCACTACGGCATCGACTTTCTTCGCCGCGAAATTTTGCAGGTTGGTATCGAGCGCGTCGAGGTTCGCTTTCGTTAACGCACCCAGCCGAAGATAACCGACATGCCCATCGAGGATTTCCGAGTATAAGGGCGCGGCCGGTTCGGCGGTATCCGCGTTCGCGCCCGGAAGCAGGACGACGCCACGGCCGAGCCGGGTCAAAATTCCTTCAAACGCGGCGCGGCTCAGCTCGGTTTCGTTCAGCACTTCCGGTTTGATATAATTGTTTTTGAGCAACTGGATCGCCTCCTTGAGATCGGCCGAATCCATTGAATCGACCAGCGTCCGCGCGGTCGGGGTGCCAGAGGGTTCCGTTGCGGCCGTCGGGGAAGGAGAAGACTTGGCTGGAGGTTGCGCCGGCATTTTTGGCACGGCGCTCCAGCAGCAAAGACCGAGAATCAGGAGATGAAAGCAGCGCGACATCAGTGGCTCCCGATCTTACCGGACACCGCGGCCAGGGCAATGTCGCGCCGAAAATGGCGGCCTTCGAAATGGATTTCAGCGACGGCCGCGTAAGCGCGATCGCGCGCCGCGGCTACCGTTTCGCCGATCGCGGTCACGGCAAGAACGCGCCCGCCGCTCGTCACGATCCCGTCCCCGGTTCGCCCCGTGCCGGCGTGGAAAATTTGCACATCATTTGCGGCAGCTCGCTCCAGGCCGGAAATCGGCTTGCCGACTTCGTACTTTTCGGGATACCCGCCCGATGCCATCACGACGGTCACAGCCGGGCGCGGGTCCCACTCGATTTTCGCGTCCGCCAACTTGCCGTCGATGGTCGCTTCCAATAGTGGCAGGAGATCGGATTTCAGGCGCGGCAGGATCGCCTGCGTTTCAGGGTCGCCGAACCGGCAATTGAATTCGAGAACGCGCGGTCCCCCGGGCGTGATCATGAGACCAGGGAAGAGCAGGCCGCGAAACATGACTTTCATTTCACGGAGCCCGTCGAGGAGCGGGCGCATCACTTCGCTCTCGAACCGCACCGCCATCGCGGCATCGAAGTTGTCCGCGGGGCTGAACGCACCCATCCCGCCGGTATTCGGACCGGCGTCGCCGTCGAACGCGCGCTTGTGATCGCGCGCGCTCGCGAGCATGCGGAAGGTCGCGCCGTCGACCAGGGCGTGGAGCGAGCATTCCGATCCGACCAGGCATTCCTCGATCAACAGCCGTCGCCCCGCCTCGCCAAAGCGGCCCTCGCTCATCATCGCCGCCACCGCCGCTTCAGCTTCCTCCACATTTTTCGCCACGATCACGCCTTTCCCAAGCGCGAGGCCGTCCGCCTTGATCACGATCGGGAAGCGCGATTCCCTGATGAACGCAGAGGCCGCTTCCTGTTTCTCGAAGATCGCCGCGCGCGCCGTCGGGATATGCCGCGCGCGCATCAACTCTTTCGCGAAAATTTTTGAGGACTCCAATCGGGCCGCTGACTTCGTAGGCCCGAAGATTCGCAAACCTTCCTGTTCAAACACATCGGCGATTCCGGCCGCGAGCGAGTCATCCGGGCCGACGACAGTCAGGTCGACGCCGTTTTCTTTCGCGAAACGCGCCAGCGCCGGCACGTCGCCCGCCTTGATCTCGACATTCTCGCCGACCTCTTCGGTCCCGGCGTTTCCCGGCGCGGAAAAAATCCGATCGACGCCGGGCGATTGCTTCAATTTCCAGGCGAGAGCGTGTTCGCGGCCACCGCTGCCGACGACGAGGATTTTCACGGGACCGCAGCGTCCTTGGGAAACGGTGCGAGTGCAAGTTGCTCTCGCGCGGATATGACGATTGCTTCCTGAGATGACTCGCGTGTTTCTTCTCTCGCCCGCCTACGCCGGCGGCCAGCGCGCCCGCATGGTGATGAGCGAACGCGCGCAGTTCGACCTCGCCCGGCGCCTGCGAAGCAAACAACCGCCCACCCTCGGCGAAGTATTCGCGTTCCTGAGCGGACTCTATTTCCGGGGCAAACTCGCCTACGCAAATGCGTTCGTGCCGCCGCGGCGGCGCCGGTCGTCCGTCCTTGTCATTACACCGACACGCGGTCTCGTTCCCGCCGCCACGCCGATCGGTCTCGCCGATCTGCGCGAGTTCGCCGAGGTCGACATCCACGAAGAGGATCCGCGCTATCGCGACCCGCTCGAGCGCGACGTGGCGCGGCTCGCGCGAAAATTACCGGCCGGGAGCGAGGTCGTTCTCCTGGGCAGCATCGCCACGGCGAAATACGTCGACATCCTGCTCGCGCATTTCGGACAACGCCTTTGTTTCCCGGCCGATTTCGTGGGGCGCGGCGACATGAGCCGGGGCGGTTTGCTGCTGCGCTGCGCCGTCGATGGTTGCGAATTGAATTACATTCCGGTCGCGGGCGCCGTGCGAAAAGGAAAGCGCCCGCCGAAGCTCGAGCCGCGAAGATACAGTAGCCTCGCGGCTAAATGACGAAGCACGAATGACGAATGACGAATGACGAATTAATAACGAAGCTCGAACCGGCCGCTTCTTCGTCATTCGAGCATTCCTTCGTCATTCGTTCATTCGTCATTCGTCATTTTTAATCCCCGCCATGTCTCTCGCTCTTAAACCGCCCCTGCCGCCCATGGAGGCCCGCTCCGTCGACGAAATTCCCGTCGGGGACAAGTGGCAATACGAACCGAAATGGGACGGATTCCGGTGCATCGCCTTTCGCGACGGCGACAAGGTTTTCCTGCAATCGAAGGCCGGTCAGCCGCTGGCCCGTTATTTTCCGGACGTGGTCGAAGCGCTTCAGCGCTTGGAGGCGAAACGTTTCGTCCTGGACGGCGAGCTGGCGATTCCGATTGGCGGCGCGCTCTCCTTCGACGAATTGCAGCTGCGTCTTCATCCGGCCGCGAGCCGCGTCCAAAAACTGGCGGCGGCGCATCCGGCGCTCTTCATTGTCTTCGATCTGCTCGGCGACACGGCCGGGAAATCGCTTCTCGGCTTGCCCCTTCGGGAACGGCGCCAACAACTCGAATCGTTTGCCGCCGCAAATTTCACGAAAGACGGCGCTGTCCGACTGTCACCGGCGACGGCCGACCTGAAGAAGGCGAAGAAGTGGTTCGACAAGACCGGCGGCGATCTTGACGGCGTCATCGCGAAGCTGGTCGACGTTCCGTACGCCTCGGGCGAAAGGACGGCGGCCATGAAAGTGAAACAGGTGCGCACCGCCGATTGCGTCATCGGCGGTTTTCGTTATGCGACCGGAGCGCGCGTGATCGGCTCGTTGCTTCTCGGGCTTTACGACGACGAAGGCCTCCTAAACCACGTCGGGTTTACGTCCGCCTTCAAGGCGAGCGAACGTCCGGCGCTGACGAAGAAATTCGAAGCGCTGAAGAAAGCGCCTGGTTTTACCGGAGACGCGCCCGGCGGCCCGAGCCGCTGGAGCACGGAGCGAAGCGCTGAATGGGAACCGGTGGATCCGAAGATCGTCGTTGAAGTGACCTACGATCATTTTACCGGCGGACGTTTCCGGCACGGAACCAAGATTGTCCGCTATCGCCCCGATAAGGCGCCGAAGCAGTGCACGATGGAGCAGGTCGAGCAGCGAGAGGGAAAGTCGCTGGCGCTCCTCTAAATTCCAAATCCCAAATCCCAAATCCCAAACAAATTCCAAGGTCCAAAATCCAAAACGGCGACCGCGTTTTTGGTCATTTGAAATTTGGTCCTTGGGGTTTCTTTGGAGCTTGGGGTTTGGGATTTGAGATTTCCGCCGCGGCGGCGGCGGTCACTTTTCCGCGTTCAGCTCGAAATCGATCTTCACTTCGTAGAAGGCCTTCGTCGTTAATCCTTCCGGCAGCGGATCGACCTGCGTGACCCGTTGCGCGATCGCGCTCACCGACTCGTCCACCACGACGTTCCCGGACGGCTTCACAATGGTGAATTTGGAAACGCGTCCGTCTTTCTCGATCCGGATTTTGACAATCGTCGACATCTTCGCGCCGGTCGCGACGATGCTCTTCGGCTGTTCCCACGCCTTGTGGAACCGATCGTGCAGCATCGTTCCATACCAGGCTAACTCCGAGGATTGCGCCGTCGCGGACCCTGAGCCTTTGCTGGATTTTTCGGGCTTATCCGAGCTTTCACTCGCCGAGGTGCTCGACTCTTTCTTAGCGGGAGTCGCGGACTTCTTTTCGTCTTTTTTCGGCGAAGGCTTGGGCGACGGTTTTGGCTCGACGGTTTTCTTCGGAGTCGGCTTCGGCGTGGCTTTTGGGGAATCCTTCGGCGTAGGGGTGGCGGTCGGCTTTGGGCGAGCCGTCGGAGTCGGCGTGGGCGTAGGCGACGGCATCTGGATTTCGCTCCGCGCAGATGCGGCGGGAGGCGGGGGCACTTCGGTTTTCGCGAGCTCCAGCGGAGTCGGTGACGGCGGCGGCGTGGGTGGAGGTTCCGTTGCCGCAGCGGCTTCGCTGTTCATCCAAACGACCGACTGCAAATTCGCGGGCGGCGTGTCGCGGCTTCCGCGCGCGAGCGCGAGCAGCACAGCGAGATGCGCGGCGGCGACCAGAGCGACGTTCCGCCAGAAGCGCGCGTCTCGCGGCGTCACGGTTTCGTTTCCGCCTTCGTGGCGATGCCGACCTTGCTGATCTGCGCGCGTTGCAAGGCGTCCATTAACGAAATCAGTTTTTGCACCGGAAGTTCGCGGTCGGGGCGAATCACAATCGCGACCTCCGGATTCGCCCGCTTCAGTTCTGTGAGCCGCGTGACCAGATCGGCGGCGGTGACGGTTTTGTCGTTAATCTTCAGCGCCTCATGGCGGTCGATCGAAATCGTCTGGACCTTCGCCGTGTTCACCGGCGCGTTCGCTCCGCCGCTCGAGGGAATGATGAGGTTCATGCTGCTTTCGATGAGCGGGGTTGTGATCATGAAAATGATCAGGAGCACGAACGCGAGGTCGAGCAACGGTGTGATATTGATCTCGGACAGGGTCGAGAGATTGTGCCGTTGCGAATAGCGTCTCATCGCTGGTACTCCCCTTCCCGCGCGCCGTGGTCGACGTATTTGTGCTCGAACTCCGAGGCCAGTTCCGCCGCGAAATTGTCCATCTCCACGATGATGCCGCGAATGCTCGTGACCAAAAAGTTGTAGCCGAACATGGCGGGGATCGCGACGCAGAGCGCGGTCACGGTCGTAATCAACGCGCCGGAAATGCCTGGCGCCATGGTGGTGAGGTTCGGCGAGCCGGCCACGGCCACATCGGTGAAAGTGTCCATCACGCCCCAGACCGTGCCCAGTAACCCGAGAAACGGCGCGCCGCTCACGGCGGTGGCGAGCAGAATCATCTGCGATTCGAGGCTGAGCGCGGTCTCGCCCACGGTTCGTTCCATGGCGGCGTTCACCGCGTGCATCTGGGCGGGCGCGATCTTGTCCGCGCCGTCGAGCCGTGCGCGGAATGTCTCGTCCACTTCCGCCGAACCGAGGAGCTGGAAGGTCATCTCTTCGCAACCGGCCCGGTAAACATTGAAGAGCGGCGCGCCGGGAAACTTGGCGTGGTTCTCGAAGAGCCGGAGCGGCTGGCGATCCTTCCGGAACGCGGCCCGAAAGCGCGCCGTCTGTTTCCGCGCGAACTGGATCACGCGCAGCTTCGTGATCATGATCGACCAGCTAAAAATCGAGACGATGGCGAGAAGCGCGAGGACGATCTTGCCGGCGATGGTCGAATGCTCAAAGGCAAACGTGAGACCGCCGGCCGCAAGGAATATCTGGATCAGCATTCGCGCCGCACCGAAGCACTAATAAAATGACGAATGACGAATGTCTAATGACGAAGGAATGACCAAGCCCGAACATTCCTGCCGTTCGAGCATTCGACATTCATTCGTCATTCGTCATTTGTGCTTCGCCATTCTCCGAGGGTAAGTCGGCCAGCGCCGCGACCAGACGATGAACCCGATCCCGATCGCGATCGTGAAGAAGGAAAAAAACTGGCCGCGGGTAAACATTCCCACGAGCGGCGCGTCCGGTTCGCGGAAATTTTCCACGATGATCCGGAGAACGGAGTAAACGATCAGGAACAAACCGGTGATGAACCCGTTCGGGGTGCGGAAGCGCGTCCGGACAACCCAGAGGACGGCGAAGAGAACGATCCCTTCCAGGGCGGCTTCGTAGAGCTGCGACGGATGTCGCGGCGTGAGAATGCCTCGCAACGCATCGACGATTTTTGGATTCGTGCGCACCGCTTCCACGATCGAATCGACCGAGCGGAGCGACGGATCGATTGTCTGGCACGCGGCCAGCGCGCGATCGGCTTCGGCCGCGTTCCCATTATCGAGCAGTTCCTTGGGGAACTGCATCGCCCACGGCACGTTCGCGGCGCGGCCGTACAACTCGCCGTTGATGAAGTTCGCGCAGCGCCCCAGAAACAAGCCGATCGGCGCGACCACACACAGATTGTCGCCGGGATTCGTCCACGGGAGTTTGTGGCGGCGCGAGTAGATGAGGGTGAACACGACGACGCCGAGAATTCCCCCGTGGCTCGACATTCCCCCTTCCCAGACGCGCAGGATCGAGAGCGGCTCTCGCAGCATCTCGGGTTTGTAAAAAATCACGTAGCCCAGCCGGCCGCCGATCATGACGCCGAAGAACGCGACCCACGTCACGAAATCGCCGAGGGCCGCGACCGGCAGATCGAGATAGCCGCGTTTCGATAAAACGCGGAGGAGCAAATAGGCGAAAAGGAAAGCGAGGACGTAAGCCATCCCGTACCAGCGCGGCCCGAAGCTGCTGGTGATGCGGAAGATGAACGGATCGAGATTGTGGACGTAATAGGCGACCATGAAGCGACGCGATCTTCCGCGATATTGTCGCAACGGGCAACAGCTCGCTTGTTGTAGCCGGGATCGGTGATCCCGGCCAGCGACGGCAGCGTGTTGGCTGCCGGGATCACCGATCCCGGCTACAACTATGCCGCCCGCTTCACGCCGTTCTTCCGCCGTTTCGTTTTCAACACTTCGCGCAGGAACGGCGCGGTCCGGCTCACTCGGCTCTTCGCGATTTCTTCCGGCGTCCCGGCCGCGACCACTTCCCCGCCTTCCGCGCCGGCTTCCGGCCCCATGTCGACGATGTAATCGGCCTCGCCCATGATGCTCACGTTGTGCTCGATCACGATGACGGTGTGGCCTTCGTCGACCAGGCGATGGAGCACTTTCAGCAACAACTCCACGTCGGCCATGTGCAGCCCGATGGTCGGTTCTTCCAAAAGATACAGCGTCGATTTGGGCTGGCGCATTTTGCGGATGCGCTCGTTCTGGGCGCGGCCGATTCCGCGGGTGAGTTCGGTGGCAAGCTTGAGCCGCTGCGCTTCGCCCCCGCTCAGGGTTGGGCTCGGCTGGCCGAGTTTCAAGTAGCCCAGGCCGGTATCGACCAGGAGCGAAAGCGGCCGCGCGATCTTTTGGTTGGTGGCGAAAAACGCGGCGGCCTGTTCGATCGTCATTTCCATGACGTCGCCGATGCTCTTTTCGTTGTAGAGGACCTCGAGGGTCTGCGCGTTGTAACGCCGGCCGCCGCAGTCTTCGCACGGCACGTAGCTGCTCGGCAGGAAACTCATCTCCAGCTTGATTGCGCCCTGGCCGGCACACGTTTCACAACGGCCGCCTTCGGTGTTGAAGGAAAACCGGCTCGGCGTGTAACCGCGCACCCGCGAGACCGGCAATTGCCCATACAATTTCCGGATCTCGTCGAACACTTTGATGTAGGTCGCCGGCGTCGAGCGCGACGTCTTTCCGATCGGCGACTGGTCAACTTCGTAAACCGTCTCGAAGAATTCCGCGCCCGAAATTCCCGAACTGAATTCCCGCTGGGCGCCGCGCTTATTTTTCAACGCTTCCTTCACCGCCGGCAACAAAACCGAACGCATCAGGGTCGATTTCCCGGAGCCGGAGATTCCGGTGATGACCGAAAGCCGGCCGACGGGGAAACGGACGTCGACGTTCTTCAAATTGTGGGCGTGCGCGCCGCGGACCTCGATCCACTGCTCGACCTGGCCTAACGAACGGCGCTCGGTCCGGGTCGGATGGCAAAGCGGATTCTTCAGGCAACGCCCGGTCTCGGAGCCGCCGTGCTTTTCGATTTCAGCGAGCGTTCCCTGCACCACGACCTCGCCGCCACGGAGGCCGGCGCCCGGCCCGAGATCGATGATGTGATCGGCGCGCCGCATCGTCTCCTCGTCGTGCTCAACGATCACGAGCGAGTTCCCCTTTTCCCGTAGCGCCGTCAGCGTCTCGAGCAGGCGAACGTTGTCCCGCGGATGGAGACCGATGGTCGGTTCGTCGAGAACGTAGAGAACGCCGCGCAGATTAGAGCCGAGCTGGGCCGCCAGCCGAATCCGTTGCGATTCGCCGCCGCTCAACGTCTTCGCCGAACGCCCCAGCGCCAGGTAACCGAGCCCGACATTCTCCATGAACTGGAGCCGCTGCGAAATTTCCGGCACGAGATCGTCCGCAACGGTTTTCTGGTTGCCGCGAAACCGCAGCTTGCCAATGAGCCGCCACGCTTCGCCGGCCGAGAGCGCGGTGAAACTATCAATCGTCTGGCCCTGGACACGGACATGCCGCGCGATCGGATTCAATCGCGAGCCGTGACAGGCAGGGCACGGAACCGCTTCTTCCTCGTCGATCCATTCCGATTCGCGTTCGGCCGCCAGCTCGTTCTCGAGAACCGAATCGCCGGTATCTTCCGCGCCGGTTTGTTTTTCGCGGTCCCAGATTTCGCCGAACCCGCCGCACTCCTGGCAGGCGCCGTGCGGCGAATTGAACGAGAACAAACGCGGATCGAGCTCTTCGAAGGCGCGTCCGCACCCGGGACAGCTCATCTCCGTGCTCATCACGGTGAGCCGATGTTTTGCGTCGAGCAGATGCGCGGTGCCCCGGCCGATGTCGAGCGCGCGCTGGACAAGGTTGCGCGCTTTCAAAATGCGTTTCGCGTCGATCGCGCCGACCACGACGTCGATCGTGTGTTCCTTGAACCGCTCCAGTTTTCGGAATTGCGCGACCGGGATCAGCTGGCCATCGACGAACAGCGTGTCGAACCCCTGGCGCTCCGCCCAGCGCGCCACGTCGGTGTGGAACCCCTTGCGCGCTTTCACCAGCGGCGCGAGCACCTTCAGCGGTCCGCGTTTCACCGCCGTCTCCAGCTGGCGAACGATGGCTGCGACGCTTTGTTTTTCGACCGGCAGATCGCAGTCCGGGCAAAACTGCGTCCCGGTCTTGGCGAACAAGAGCCGGAGGAAATGATAAACCTCGGTAACGGTGGCGACCGTCGATTTGCCGCCGCCGCGAGTGACGCGCTGTTCGATGGCGACGCTTGGCGGCACGCCCTCGACCAGATCGACGTCCGGCTTTTCGAGCTGCTCGACGAACTGCCGGGCGTAGGGCGACATGCTATCGAGGAAACGGCGCTGGCCTTCGGCGAACAGAATGTCGAATGCGACGGTCGATTTGCCGGAGCCGCTCAGTCCCGTGATCACGACGATCTGGTCGCGTGGAATATCCAGAGAGATGTCCTTGAGATTATGTTCGCGCGCGCCGTGAATCCGGATCGCGTGCCGATTTCCGTTCGCGTGGTAGCGGGGCGGTTCCTCGGCGGCGCGCGCCAGCTCTGCGCTGTCATCGTTTGCGAAAGGAAGTGGGACGACCCTAGAGTTGCGACGAGATCCAGTGACGGCCGGTGACAGCACGCGGCTCAGATAGCGCCCGGTGTGCGATGCCTCGACTTTCGCCAATGCTTCCGGCCTTCCGGCCGCGACCAATTGCCCGCCTTCATCGCCCGCTTCCGGCCCGAGATCGATCACCCAGTCGGCGGACTTGATGACTTCCAGGTTGTGCTCGATCACGACGAGCGTGTTCCCGCCTCCGACCAGCCGGTGAAAGAGCCGCAGCAGGATCGCGACGTCGTCGAAGTGCAATCCGGTGGTCGGCTCGTCGAAAATGAAAAGCTTCCCGGTCTCGGCGTCGTCTCCGATTTCGGTCAGGTGCCGCACGAGTTTGAGCCGCTGCGATTCGCCGCCGGAAAGCGTGTTGAGTGGCTGGCCCAATCGCAGGTAACCGAGGCCGACCTCGTCGAGCACGTCGAGTTTGTCCCCGAGCTTCTCCGATTCACCGATCTGGGCGAAGAACTGGATCGCTTCGCTGACCGTCATCTCGAGCACGTCGTGAATCGATTTCCCGTAAACCTTCACCCGCAGCACGTGCGGCTGGAAACGGCGGCCCTCGCATTCGGCGCAACGCACATAAAGATCGCTCAGGAATTGCATCTCGATCTTCTCAAACCCCGTGCCGCAACAGCGCTCGCAACGGCCGCTGCCGGAGTTGAACGAGAACGCGCTCGCGGTCAGCCCCTGCGCCATCGCTTCGGTCTGGGCGGCGAACATTTCCCGGACGCGATCGTAAAGGCCGAGATACAGGATCGGCGTCGAGCGCGGGGTGCGCGCGAGCTGGCTCTGGTCGACCATCACGACCTCGCCGACCCGATGCGCGCCGGTGACCGATTTGCACGCGCCCGCCTCCTGGTCCGTCGTCTGGCCCTTGGCGATCATCAGATGCCGGTAAAGGACATCGTGGATCAGGGTCGATTTGCCGGAACCGGAAACGCCGGTGACGCAATTGAAAATCCCCAACGGAATTTCGACGTCGAGATTCCTGAGGTTGTGTTCCCGTGCACCGGTGATCTTGATCGCGCTCGACGATTTCCGGCGGGTTTTGGGAACGGGAATCGATTTGCGGCCGCTGAGGTAATCCGCGGTGAGCGATGGGCCAATCGCGCGCGGAGCGCCCGATCCACCGAAATCCTCGAGAGCCCCGCTGTAAACCAATTCGCCGCCGTACTCGCCGCGGCCGGGACCGATGTCGACGATGTTGTCGGCGGCGCGAATGATCACTTCTTCGTGTTCCACGACCAGGAGCGTGTTCCCCTTGTCCCGCAAATCGTGCATGACGCGGACCAGCCGCCCGATATCGCGGGGATGCAGACCGACGCTCGGTTCGTCCATGACGAAGAGCGTGTTTACCAGTGACGCGCCGAGACAGGTTGTCAGGTTCACCCGTTGCACTTCGCCGCCGCTTAACGTGCGCGTGGATCGATCGAGCGTCAGGTACCCGAGCCCGACTTCGCAAAGATAGCGGAGCCGCGCGACAACTTCGTTGCGCAGCATCTCGGCCGTGGAGTCGTTAGGCGGCAAGGTTAGTTCCGCGAAAAGCTTCTGGGCATCACAGATGGGAAGCAGCGCCACCTCCGGTAAAGTTCGTGCGACCTCGCGGGTCCCATTTCGCGCTGGAGAAACGATCCGGTAATTCAAAGTCTCCGGCTGAAAACGCCCGCCATTGCACGACGGACAGGTCGTGTAAGCGCGATAGCGACTGAGCAAAACGCGCACATGCATTTTGTAGGTCTTGCTCTCGAGCCATTTGAAAAATCCGCGGACGCCATACCAGCGATCGTTCTCGGCCAGTTCCTCGACATCCGTGTCGTCGTCGCGGGCTTCGCCGTTGATGACGAAATCCTGGTCGGCTTTCGGCAGCTCCTCGAACGGGATCCGAACGTCGATCTCCTCCCGCGCGCACGCCCGCATCAGGTCGCGCTGCGATTCACCCATCTCTTCGCCGCGGAAAACGCGAACGGCGCCTTGCGAAATCGAGAGCGAACGGTCCGGAATGGCTTTGCCCAGGTCGATCGCGATCGTGCGTCCGAAGCCGCGGCATTCCGGGCAGGCGCCGAGCGGGTTGTTGAAGCTGAAGAGCCCGGGGGTCGGCGGACGAATATCGAGGTCGCAGTGCGCGCAATGCCAGCCGGTGGAATAGGGATGTTGAGAGTTTGGAGTTGAGTGTTGAGAGCCGCTGGAATCGAGCGCGATGACGTTGATCTTGTCTTTGCCGAAACGCAGCGCGGTCTCGATTGCTTCGATGAGCCGGGCGCGGTTAGCGTCCGTCACCGCAACGCGGTCCTGGATCACCTGGACGCGCGCGCCGAGGCGCTTGATCTTATTTTCGGCGTCGACCCGGATGATTTCGTTGTCGATCCAGACCCGGAGATAGCCCTGCTGCTGGATGAAATCGAAGAAGGCACGTGGCTCGGTCTTCGCGGGCACCGCGACCCAGAACGTGATCAGGATGTTCTGTCCGGCGCGGTCCTGAAAGATGTGATCGGCGATGGAGCGCGCGGTCTCGGGCCGAATCTCGCGGCCGCAAGTCGGGCAGAAAGCGCGCGCGATCCGCGGCATGAGGAGCTTCACGTAGTCGTTGATTTCCGTCATCGTCCCGACGGTCGAACGCGAGCTCTTGACCGGGTTCGCCTGCTCGATGGCGATGGCGGGCGGGATGCCGCGGATTTCGTCCACACGCGGCTTATCCATCCGGTCGAGGAACTGCCGCATGTAGGGGCTGAAGGTCTCGACGTAACGGCGCTGGCCTTCCGCGTAAATCGTGTCGAAGGCCAGACTCGATTTGCCACTGCCGCTCGGCCCCGTGACGACGGTCAATTTCCCCAGCGGAAGATCGAGATCGAGCCCCTTGAGATTGTTCTGCCGGACGCCGCGAATCTCGACGCAGCCGCGGTCAGGCGGTGCGGTAACGCATGGTTTTTCGGCGGTCGTTGAACCCACCGGAGACTATCCGATTGCGCGGGCGCGACTGCAAATTTAACGGGTTATGATTCGAACCGTTTCGCGACCTTGTCCCGCTCGGCACGAAGGCGCTGAGGCATGTCGGGTTCCAGCGTATCGAAAAATTTCGCCTGGCCGGCGAGCTCCGCTTTCCATTCCTCGGGCTTCACCGAGAGCAGTTCGCCGAGCTGCGAATCGTGGATGTGATCAGCCTCGCTCAACCCAAGATCTTCACGCCGCGGAATCCATCCGATGGGCGTTTCATTCGCCTCCGCGCGGCCCTCGCAGCGGTCGATGATCCATTTCAGCACGTGCATGTTCTCGCCGAACCCGGGCCAGAGAAATTTTCCCTCGGCATCTTTCCGGAACCAGTTTACGTGGAAAATGAGCGGCCGGTTTTGCAGGCGCGGCCCGATCTCGAGCCAGTGCCGGAAATAATTTCCCATGCTGTATCCGCAGAACGGCAGCATGGCCATCGGATCACGCCGAACCTGACCGACCGCGCCAGTCGCGGCCGCGGTCGTTTCCGAGGCCATCGTCGCCCCGGCATAAACTCCATGAATCCAATCGAAAGCCTGGAAGACCAGCGGCATCGTGTCGCTGCGCCGGCCGCCGAAAATGATGGCGCTGATCGGAACGCCTTCGCCCTTCTCGACGTCGGGATCGAGCACCGGATTGTTGCGCATCGGCACGGCGAACCGGCTGTTGGGATGCGCGGCTTTCTCCTTCGAATCGGGCGTCCAATCGTTGCCCTTCCAATCGACCGCGTGGGCCGGCGGCGCTCCATCTTTTCCTTCCCACCAGACATCGCCGTCGTCGGTCAGCGCCACGTTCGTGAAGAGCGTGTCGCGCTCGATCGACTTCATCGCGTTCGGATTCGATTTGTAACTCGTCCCGGGCACGACGCCGAAATAACCGTTCTCGGGATTGACCGCGTAGAGCCGTCCGTCGTCGCCAATCTGCATCCAGGCGATGTCGTCGCCGATGGTCGTGACTTTCCAGCCTTTAAAATGGGCGGGCGGAATCAGCATCGCGAAGTTCGTCTTTCCGCACGCGCTCGGAAAGGCCGCGGCCACGTAATGCTTTTGGCCATCCGGCGATTCGACGCCGAGGATGAGCATGTGCTCGGCGAGCCAGCCTTGTTTCCGCGCGAGATAAGAACCGATGCGGAGCGCGAGGCATTTCTTGCTCAACAAAACGTTCCCGCCGTAACCGGAACCGACCGAGATGATCGCGTTGTCCTGCGGGAAATGGCAGATCAGGCGGCGATCCGGATTCACGTCGAGCAGCGAATGAACGCCGCGATTCCACTCGCCGCTGGGATTATCCCCGAGCCGCTTGACGGCGATCGTGCCCATCCGCGTCATGATCCGCATGCTTAAAACGACGTAGATCGAATCGGTGATCTCGAACCCGACCTTGGTGAGCGGCGAATCCGACGGCCCCATGATATAGGGAACGACGAACATCGTGCGCCCGCGCATCGCCCCCCGCAGCATCTCGTGCAGCTTCGTGTAGGTCTCGGCCGGCGCCGCCCAGTTGTTCGTCGGCCCGGCTTCTTCTTTCGTCGGCGTGCAGATCAGGGTGAATTGCTCCACCCGCGCGACGTCGTTCGGGTTGGACCGGTGTAAATACGAGCCCGGCTTTTTCTCCTCGTTCAATTTCTCCACCACGCCGAGCCGTTCGGCCTGCTCCAGCAGCCACGCGTTCTCTTTCTCCGAGCCGTCGCACCAGAAAATGTTTTCCGGCTCGGTCAGGCGCGCGACCTCCTGGACCCAATCGAGAACGGCGGGATTGAGCGGCTTGGAATTGCCTTGGCCGGCGGGAGCGCTAATGGCAGGGGCGAGATTATCCATTGGTGTGCGGCCGTGAAGTCATGCGCGAGAGGCGTTGAGCGGATTGTCATTTTCGCCGCTTCGGACACTTGTCCAAGCAAATTCTCGCGGGCTGTGAACGAGCCTGCCAACGCTGCTTGCACGTGATGACAGCGCGCCGTTAATTGCCGCATGTTCGGAGTCACCACCTCGGATGACTACCAGCCGGTGACCTGGGTGGGCCGGCACCCGGTGGATGTGACGACCCTGCTCGTGGGGGTGCACGTCGCGTTGATGGTGCTGACCTGCTTTCTGATGGCGCTCGGCGGCGGCGCGTTTCTCGGCCTCCTCATTTTCGACAGCGCGCAGGTCCTGGCCCTGGGACGCGTCTGGCAAATCGTGACGTATGCGTTCGTGCACGCGCCTTACTCGGCCTTCGCTCTCTTCTGGTTTGCGATCGAGATGTACATGCTTTTTGCGTTCGGCCGGCAGGTGGAACGCTTCGTTGGCCGGCGCGCTTTTATTTTTCTCTACGCGCTGCTGCTCTGCGTGCCGACGCTGTGCCTGCTTCTGATCGGGCTCTGGGGACGCTACGGCGTGGCCGGCTCGGCGACCCTGCACTTCGGCGTCTTCATCGCCTTCGCCATGATTTATCCGAACGTCGAAATGTTTTTCCTCCGCATCCAATTGAAATGGATCGCGCTCATCCTCATCGGCATCGGCACCCTGGCGGCTTTCGCGAATCACGATTGGGCCAGCCTCATCCTGATCTGGACGACGACCGCGACGGCTTTCGTTTTCCTGCAACTCCGGGGCGTTGGTCCCGAACTCGCCTGGTGGGACAGGATCAAATCGCGCCTCCAGCCGAAGCCGAAATTCCAGGTCGTGCCGCGCGATACGCCGCGCCGCAGCGTGGAGCCGGAGAACATCCATGAATCGATCGACCCGGTCCTCGAAAAAATCTCGAAGCACGGAATCAACAGCCTCACTGCCTCCGAACGGCGCGCGCTCGACCGCGCCCGGAACCGTCTGCTAAAAAACCCGCAGTGAACCTGCGCGGCGACGGACCCGACTCCCCTTTTCGAATCAGCGTAGTAATCCCGTCGTGGCGCGATGGTGAAAACCTGCGGGCGCTCCTGCCTCGGCTGAAGGCTCAACCGTCGGTCCATGAGACGATCGTGGTCGACGCGGCGGGCGACGGGGTGGCGGAAGCGATCGCTCTGGAGACCGGCGCCGTTTACCTTCCCTCCCCGCGCCCGAATCGCGGCGAGCAAATGAATCTCGGCGCCGCCGCCAGCACCGGCGACGTCATTCTGTTCCAGCATTGCGACACCCGTCTCGAGAATGCGCACCTCGAAGCGATCCGGATTGCGCTGGACGATCCGGAAATTATCGGCGGCGCGTTCCATCGGAAATTCGACGACCGCCATCCGCGATTGAAGCCGCTCGAATCCGCGACGCGATTTCTCGCTCGTCACGGCGGGACGCTTTACGGCGACCAGTCGATCTTTGTCCGGCGCGAAGTGTTCGAGCGCCTGGGCGGTTTCGCCAGCATTCCGCTGATGGAAGATGTGGAGTTCTCGCGGCGGTTGCGGGCCGCGGGCAAGGTCGCTGTGCTCGATCCGCCGCTGGCGTCGTCAGCGCGGCGTCATCTGCGAAGAGGGGCGTGGCGCACGACGATTCAGAACGGCTTGTTCATCGTCCTGTATAACGTCGGCGTCTCGCCGCACCGTTTGCATCGCTGGTATTACGGCGCCTGTAGCGGCGGTCTATGACCGCCGTTGAGTCTGGCGCGTCGAACGAGATCGGCGGTCGCAGACCGCCGCTACAACGCGAGCGATCCTTCGCGGACCACTTCGACGAACTCCTCTGCCGTCGTCGCCGCCATGAGCGCATCGCGCCGCGCCTTATCTTTGACCACCCGGGCCAGCCCCCCGACGCAGACCAGGTAATCGGTCACCATCCGTTGCGGAACGCCGACCAGAAAAATCAGGTGCACGAGTTCGCTCGAATAACCGAACGGAATCCCCTCTTTGCTCCGGCCGATCCCGAGCACGAGCCGATTCACCAGGTCCGTCCGGGCGTGCGGGAACGCCACGCCTTCGCCGGTGTTCGTCGAGGTCCGGCCTTCGCGTTCCATGACCGCGTCCGCCAGCTTGTAGAAATCTTCCACGAACCCGTTGTCCCGGAGGTTTTGGACGATCTCGAGGATCGCTTCGGCCGCGGTTTGTTCGCGCAGTTCGAGGACCACCAGTTTCGGATCGAGAATTTCGTTGAGGCGCGCGGACATGGGCGACGCTGAGCGTTTGATTGGATTGACGGAGCGATCCGAGTTATCGAATTATCAAGGCACTCGTGGCAACTGAAAACAATCCCGGCACCAGCGACGAGGCCACCATTTCGTGGCAGAAGAGCCTCTACGACCCGGGCTACGTCAACGCCATGTCCCATTTTTATCGGGGCGAACTCGCGCGCATCATGGTCTGGCGGCAGCGGCTCGACATCACGACGAACTGGGCCATCACCAGCAGCACCGCGATTATCACCATCGCCTTTTCCAACCGCGAAGTGCCGCACCTGATTTTCTTTTTCAACCTCGCCATCGTCTGGGGGATGCTCTGGATCGAAGCGCGGCGCTACCGGTTTTACGACGCCTTCCGGGCGCGGGTGCGAATGCTGGAAGCGCATTTCCTCGTGCCGATGGTGATGGAAAATCGCGAGATGCTCCAGGGCGAATGGAAGAAGCTGGTCTGCGAAGATCTCATCCTGCCGTCGTTCAAGATCAGCCGGCTCGAAGCGGTCGGCCGGCGATTGAAACGCAATTACGTTTTCATTTTCATCCTGATCATGGTGGCGTGGGTGACGAAAATTTTCCTGCACGCCTCGATGACGCTGGATGGGGTGCCGGCGTTCTACCGGGCCCTGCGCGTCGGCCATATTCCGTCGTGGCTGGTCGCCTTCATCTTCGTGGGCACGCTGGCCAGCGTGGTCGGGATCACGATTTACGTCAGCAAAAAGACCACCGGCGAAGTCTCGGAGTTTCGCACCCATCGCTCGCTGTGGAAGATCTAGGGCGAGCCGCGGCGAGTTTCGCGAAACTGTGCGAGATCGTGGCGAAGCTGCGCGCGCCCGGGGGTTGTCCCTGGGACCGCGAACAGACGAACGAAACGCTCCTGCCGCCGCTCCTCGAGGAAGCCTACGAAGCCGCGAGCGCGATCCGGGCCGGGGACGATGCGAACCTCAGGGAGGAACTGGGCGACGTGGTGCTGCTTGCCGTCATGCACGCGGAAATCGCAAGGGAGACCCGTCGTTTCGACATCGACGAAGTCCTCCAGGAAGTGACCGCAAAACTGATTCGTCGCCACCCGCATGTCTTCGCCCGGAGCGAAGTCAACGACGCCGAAGGCGTGGTGAAACAATGGGAAGCGATCAAGCACGAGGAAAAGAATGGCGGCGGCGACGGTCATTATCTGGCCGGACTGCCGGAGGGTTTGCCCGCGCTGATGCGCGCCCAAAAAGCGCAAAAGAAGGCGGCCCGGGTGAATTTCGACTGGTCGAAGTTGGCCGACGTGACGGCGAAAGTCGACGAAGAGCTGGCGGAAACGAAAGAGGCCATGGGGAAGGCGGACCGGGCCCGGATCGCGGAAGAGGTGGGCGACCTCCTGTTCGCCGTGGTGAATCTCGCCCGCAAAAGCGGGCTGGATGCCGAGGACGTTTTGCAGGCAGCGACCAACAAATTCGTCCTCCGATTCGGCCGGGTCGAAGACGAGTTAAAGGTCCAGGGAAAAAAGCTCGGGGACGTCGGGCTCGCGGAGTTAGACGCGATCTGGAACAAAGTAAAATGACGAATGACGAATGACGAATGACGAATGACGAAGGAATGACGAAGCCCGAATCAGTCCGGAAAGTGGCTATTCTTAGTTCGTCATTCGACATTCGTCATTTCCCCGCCATATTGCCCGTCCCAAATGACCCTGCTGATCAACATCCTCCTCGGGATCTACGTCTTCGTCGCGCTGCTGATGATGCTCGTCATCCTGATGCAGCGCCCGAAAAGCGAGGGGCTCGGCGCGGCCTTCGGCGGCGGCGTTACCGAGAACATTTTCGGCGCGCAAACCACCAACGTCCTGACCAAAGTGACCGGCTGGCTGGCCGCGATTTTCTTCTTCATGACGTTCATCCTCTCGATTCTCTACGCGCACAAAGCCAATACGCCGAGCAATCTGAGCCGCGAATTGACGGCGGGGCAGACTCCGGTTCCGGCCGCTTCCGCGACGCCGGTCCCGGGAGTTTCCGTGTCGCCGGGACCATCGAGTTCGGTAGCGGCGACCGCGAGCCCGGGACCTTCATCGGCCGTTGGACCTCCGGGGACCGTAACGAACATGACGCCGGCCACGACTGGTCCAGTCGCTTCGGTGAGACCTTCCGATCAGGCCGTAGGAGCAGTTCCGCCGGTCACGACCGCGCCGGCTACCAGCCCCGCGCCGAACGCACCGCCTGCGACCTCGCCGAACGCGAGCGCGGCCCCGTCTGCCTCCGTTTCGCCGAAGCCGTAACCGGCTGCGGTTACGGCACCGCTTCGGGTTTCGGACCGGCTTTCTCGTTCAAAGCCTGGGTGAATTCCTGCAGGCCGGAAACGATCTGCGGCGCTTTCGTCAGGACCGTGCTGGCCAGTTTCTCGGAATAATCCGGACGCCGTTGCGACATCTCGGAGAGCGCCATCATGACGGCGAGGGCGTTGTTAATGGCGTGCTTGATCTCGCTGAATTTCTTCTGCAACTGGACCAATTCTTCTTGGGAAATGCTGCGGTCGTTTTCACTCATGATCGGGCGCTTTCGGGTGGAGAAACGGAACGGTTGTGCTTGACTGACAGGTTCGACATTTGTCGTCCGTATGCCTGCGCAAACTATCCAGATCAGCGGAGCACGCCAGCACAATCTCAAGAATCTCCACGTCGAAATTCCGAGGGAAAAACTGGTCGTAATCACCGGTCTGAGCGGGTCCGGAAAGTCGTCGCTGGCCTTCGATACGCTCTACGCCGAAGGGCAGCGCCGCTACGTCGAGAGCCTCTCCGCCTACGCCCGGCAGTTCCTCGACCAGATGGAAAAACCGGACGTGGATTTCATCGAAGGGCTGTCGCCGGCCATCGCGATCGAGCAGCGCAGCGCCGGGGCGAATCCGCGTTCGACCATCGCGACCACGACGGAGATTTACGATTACCTGCGAGTCCTGTTCTCGGCGATCGGCCAGCCGCACGATCCGGTTACCGGCCAGGCCATCCACCGGCAGACGCCGCAACAGATCGTCGACCAGATCCTCGCGTTCCCGGAGGAGACGAAAATCATTCTGCTCGCGCCGCTGGTCCAGCATCAGAAGGGCGAATTCCGGGACGTGATCGAGAAAGTGAAGCGGGAAGGGTTCGTTCGGATCCGGATTGATGGCGAGATCGTGGAGCTGGCGAGGCCGGAGCCGATCCGGCTGAAGAAAACGGAAAAGCATACGATTGAAGCGGTGGTGGATCGGCTCGTGATCCGCGAAGGAGTGCGGACCCGGCTGGCGGATTCGGTGGAGACGGCGTTGCGCTGGGGCGGGAACCGGATCGTGGTGCTGAAAGCCAGGGAAGAAGAGTGGGAGCAGATTCGCTATACGACCGATTACGGAAACGCGGACAGCGACTACTCGTTAGGCGAGCTGACGCCAAAACATTTTTCGTTCAACAGCCACCTCGGCGCGTGTCCGGCGTGTCATGGGCTCGGGACGCAACTGGTGTGCGACGCGGAGCTGATGTCCGATCCGGAAAAGTCGTTGCGCGAAGGAGCGATCACGCCCTGGCGGCGCGGAACCAAGCCGATGCTGGCGTATTACCGGACGTTGCAGAGCGCGCTGGTGAAACATTTCCAGGTGGACGATTGCATTCCGTTTTCGGATTTACCGGCCGATTTCAAGAAGGCGCTTTACTACGGGACCGGCGACGAGCCGATCGAGATCAAGGTGGGCGGCAATGGAAAAACGCCAAAGACGTTGAAGCCGTTCGAAGGGCTCGTGCCGCAGATGGAGCGGCTTTACGCCGAGACCGAGAGCGAATTCACCCGCAACCGGATTCGGGCGTTCATGACCCGGGTCCCGTGCCAAACCTGCCATGGCGCGCGGCTCAAGCCGGAAATATTGGCGGTGACGATCAAGGATTCGAGCGGGCGCGAGTTGAATATTCATCAGTTCAGCGAGCTGACGATCGAGGCCGCGGCGGAATACATGCGGCGGCTCGCGCTGACGGAACAACAACGCCAAATCGCAACGGATGTCGTTCGCGAAATCGATTCGCGGCTCCAATTCCTCATCGAGGTCGGGCTGAATTATCTTTCGCTCAATCGCGAGAGCGGGACCCTTTCGGGCGGCGAAGCGCAACGGATCCGGCTCGCGACGCAAATCGGTTCCGGATTGGCCGGCGTTCTTTATGTGCTCGATGAACCGAGCATCGGGCTCCATCAGCGCGACAACGCGCGGCTCCTCACCACCCTGCGCCGTCTGCGCGATCTCGGGAATTCCGTGATCGTCGTCGAACACGACGAAGAGACCATCCGCGCCGCGGATCACATCCTCGATCTCGGACCGGGTGCAGGCCCACGCGGCGGCGAGATCGTGGCGCAGGGCACACTTAAGGAAGTGCTGACCGCGAAGAATTCGCCGACGGCGGATTATCTTTCCGGCCGGGCGCGCATCGCCCTCCCACGCGAGCGGGCGAAACCGCGTTCGACCCAAACGGGCGACGGCTGGCTCTCCGTCACCGGCGCCACCGAGAACAATTTGAAGAACGTCACCGCCTCGTTCCCGATCGGATGTTTCACCTGCGTGACCGGCGTTTCCGGCAGCGGGAAATCCACTCTCGTCGACGACATTTTGCGGCGCGCGCTCTTCCGGCATTTCTACAATTCCAAGGACAAGCCCGGAGCGCATCGCGCGCTGCACGGGCTCGACCAGCTCGACAAGGCGATCGTCATCGACCAAAGCGCAATCGGCCGCACGCCCCGATCGAACCCAATCACCTACACCGGCGCGTTCACGCCGATCCGGGAATTATTCAGCCAGCTCCCAGCCGCCCGGGTGCGCGGGTACGACGCGGGCCGGTTCAGCTTCAACGTCAAAGGCGGGCGTTGCGAGAACTGCGAGGGCGGCGGGCTGATCAAGATCGAGATGCATTTTCTGCCGGACGTTTATGTCGAATGCGAAGTCTGCCACGGGAAGCGTTACAACCGCGAGACGCTCGAAATCACCTACAAAGGAAAAAACATCGCGGACGTCCTCGACCTGACGGTGGATGAAGCCGCGCGCTTTTTCCGGGCCGTTCCGTCGGTCTCGGACAAACTCGTGGCGCTGCTGGACGTCGGTCTCGGTTATCTGCGCCTCGGCCAGGCGGGGACCACTTTATCCGGCGGCGAGGCGCAACGGGTAAAACTCGCGACCGAACTCGCGAAACGGGCGACCGGCCGCACCATCTACATTCTCGACGAACCGACGACCGGATTGCATTTTGCCGATATCGAGAAGCTGCTCCAGGTCCTGATGAAATTGCGCGACGCCGGCAACACCCTGGTCGTGATTGAACACAACCTCGAGATGATCAAGTGCGCCGATTGGATCATCGACCTCGGACCGGAAGGCGGCGAGCAGGGCGGAAAAATTGTCGGGGCCGGAACACCGGAAGAGATCGCCGAGTTGGGAGCCAGTTTCACCGGCAGATACCTAAAACCGCTCCTGAAAAGGTAACCGAAATGGCCGACAAGAATGCCCAGTTCGCCGGATCGATCCCCGCGGCATACGACCGATATCTCGGGCCGCTCTTCTTCCAACCGTACGCGGACGACCTCGCGGCGCGGCTCCATCTCGCGCCGCGCAGTTCCGTCCTGGAGCTCGCGTGCGGCACCGGAATTGTCACACGGGTTTTGCGGGACCGGTTACCTCCGGGCGCTCGCCTGGTCGCGACCGACTTGAACGAACCGATGATGCAGATTGCCGCCGCCAAATTCACCGGGAACGACGCGATTGAATGGAAGGAGGCCGATGCGACTAAACTGCCGTTCGGCGACGGATCGTTCGACGCGGTCGTCTGCCAGTTCGGCTTCATGTTCTTTCCCGATAAGGCGTCGAGCGCGCGCGAAGCGTTTCGTGTCCTGAAACCGGGCGGTGTTTTTCTTTTCAACGTCTGGGGTTCGCTTGAAGAAAATTCCCTGGGACAAATCCCGCATGAGACCATCGGGCGCTTTTTCGAAAAGGATCCGCCCGCGTTTTATCAGGTCCCTTTCGGCTATCACGACCGCGACGAAATCCGGCATTTGCTCGAGAACGCGGGCTTCGCCGATATCCGGGTGGACGTTGTCGACAAGGCCAGCGGCATAACCCGGGCAGAGGATGCGGCAACGGGGCTGGTCCAGGGCACTCCCATGTCGGCGGCGATCGCGGAGCGCGACGCTTCCCTGCTGCCGGCGATCACGGCCGGGGTGGCCGGCGCGCTCACGAAACACTTCGGCGGTTCGACCTTTCGCGCGCCGATGAGGGCGATCGTCGTCGAGGCGCGGAGACAGCAGGCGCTCGCTAAAGGGTAGTGTCCGCCAGGTTCGACTTGTACTTGATATTGGTTTGGCGGTCGTTCAGCTCGATATAAACGTAGCTCGGCGGGATGGTGCCTTCTTCGTAGGCGATCCAGATTTTGCCGAGATCCTCCGGTTTACTCAAAGCGCAGAAGCCGTAAATGCGGTGTCCAGCCTGATCGAAGAAATCGACCCAGGTGCGCGAAGAATTATGGTTCAAGCCGCAGGGGGGCAGGGCCGGCGCGGCCGCGAACATGTCCGCGGGATAGTCCATTTTGTTAAACACGTCGTAGTAAAGGCGGATGTAATTCTTGCCGCCGGCAGTAAACGGCTGCGAACCGATCAGATAAAGAATGGGCTTCGGGGGCGGCCCCGCATTGGCCGTCGTCGTAGTTTGAAGCATGGCGACGTTTTGCTCGCTCGGGCTCATGACCGGTTGCGGAGTCGGCGTCGGGACAGGCTTCGGACTTTCCGAGGGCGTCACGACTCCGGTCGGCGTCTGGGCCGCCGCCGGCCCGGGCGTCTGGGCTGCCGCCGGCCCGGGCGTTGGCGTTTTTGCGTCAACGAGGTAGGCCGCAGAAGTTATTACAGCGAGAATCGACAAGCAGACGATACGCAGTTTCATAGGGATCCTTTCGGTGGAGACTGGGGTTTCGGGTACCGCTAGAATGCCCTGTTCGCGGCGCGCTTGAAAAGGCTTTTTTTCTGCGGCGAACCGCCAGCCGCCGGATCGCTATGGCGCCGACGAGGCCGATGCCACATCGGGAAAGAGTCGAAAATATTGATCGAGCTTCGCGCTTTCAAAAATCATCCGCACTCCTTCCTGGGCGCCGGCGAGAAGGAAAACACCGCCTTCGTGTTCGAGGCTTTGCATGGCGCCAATGAGAACGGCAATTCCGGAACTGTCGATATAAGGAACCTGGGAAAGATCGACCACCAGGCGTTTGGGTTTCTCCTCGTCGATGATCGCGCGGAGCGACGCGCGCAGTTCCGGGGAAACGTGCAGATCGATCGCGCCTTGCGGCGTGAAAACACTGGGTGAGGTGCGCGCGGGCATTTGTTCGCGCCAGCATGTTCCCGACGGCGCCTCACCGTCAACCGTTTGTTAGTGAGGCGACGCGAGCCCACAGTAGCCCGTGAGCCAAATCGATCTGCTGCCGCTCGATAATCCTCTGCCGCCCGGGCTGATTTATCAGTCCGACTTCATTGCGGCGGACGAGGAAGCCAGCCTGGTCGCGGCGATGAAGAACTTGAACTTCACGGCGCCGACGATGCACGGTGTGGCGGCGAAGCGCCGGACGGTCCACTTCGGCCGCAGTTACGACTTCAACAGCTTCTGGCTCGGCGACGCTCCGCCGCTTCCGGATTTCTTGGAGCCGGTTCGGGAGCGCGCCGCAACTTTGACCGCGCGCGCGCCGGAAGAATTCGGGGAGACGCTGGTCACCGAATATTCACCGGGCGCGGGGATTGGCTGGCATCGGGATGCGCCGGCGTTCGGAATTATCGTCGGCGTATCGCTGGTCGCGGCGTGCACCATGAAATTCCGGCCGTGGCCGGTCGCCAAAAATTCCGGGCAACGGACGAAACCCCTGGGGAAGTTACTGGAGCCCCGCTCGGTCTATGTTCTGGACGGGGAGGTGCGGCAGCGCTGGCAGCACTCCATCGCTCCTGGGAGCGCGCTCCGGTATTCGATCACGTTCCGAACCTTGCGCGGATAAACAAAGCGCCAGCCGCTCGAGAACGGCTGGCGCTTCGCTGAAAACTGCGGCGGCCTGGATTACGACGACGCCTTGAGGCTGTTCACGATCGTGCCGACTTCCTGCTGGTGCTCCTTCTCCTTGGCGGTCTCGACCCAGTAGGTAATGATGACCATTTTGTCCTTGATCGGAACGAACGTAATGCTGACGGCAGTCGGTCCATCGTCATCCTTGCCCTGGAAGAGCAGTTCGGTGGCGTCGAACGCGCCAGCCTTGAATTTGTTTTCCTTCTTCGAGGACTGATCGAGCACGACATGGCGGGTCTTGAGCATTTCGAAGGTGTCTTCCAGCTCGCCGTTCATGCCCTTCTCGCTGCCGACCGCGACGACCGACATGTAAACGACGTCGTCGGCGCTTTGGCCTTCGACTCCGTTATCGACTTCTTTCGGCTTCCAGGAATCTGGCATGTCGATGGACGCAATCGCGAAGTCGTCGTTGGGGAGTTTGAAAGTCTTGGCGTCCGCGCTGGCGATGGCGGCAAGAAAGGCGATGGCAAAGAGTGAGAGTAGTGTTTTCATAGTTTTAGGTTTGAACTGCGCCACTTAACGCCAGCCGACACAGCCGGGCAACCCGATATCTCGCCGTAATCATCCCCAAGCGTTGAACACTCATCTCGAACCCTGGTTGCACGAAAAATTCCGCGCCGCGTGCGCCGCCGCCGGCCAATGGAGTTCGCCCGCCGGTCCGCGGATCAGTCCGCCTTTCGCCATTTGGGAGGAAAAGTTTTTCTTGCGCGGCCTGAACGAGAATCTCTTTGCGACGGACGAACACGGACAAGTCAGCAGCGAACTGCTGCCGGCACTTCCTGAGACCGGCGTTCCGGCGAAACCGTACCGGATTTTTTCTCACGACCCCGTTCGGCTGCTGCGCGAAAACGTTTGCCAGTTGGCCAGCGCGGCCTGGCTCGTTTTCGAGCGAGGGTGGCTCCGGAATCATCTCTTCCTGGAACCGGGACGCGAGGAGCATCACTCCATGGCGGACCAATTCGACCTGGTCGTCCGATCGCCCGCCGGCGAAATTCTTATCTGGGTGGAAGCAAGGCGAAGCGCCGTTGAACTGCAGAAATTAATTGCCGACCTGCGCGCCTGCTCGCGACGTGGAAAGCATAGCCATCAGGATTGCGGTTTCCCGCAAAACCATCCGCGCCACGAATTTTGCGTGGCGAAGCAGCCGGCTTATCTCTGGGCCGTCGCGCCGGATGGGGACATGGCGTTCGAAGCAAAGTACGAAGGCGCGGCGCTGGAACTGGAGCCGTTGTCCTCGCTGCCGCCGCGCAGCCTGCTGGAACTTGGCTAGGAATTAACGCTTCCCCTGCACGCTCAGTTCCCAGCGATAGCCGTCCAGATCGCGGAACCAAATTCCGAGGTGCGGGGAGCCCGGGGCTTCGGGTCCGATTTCGTCTCCGGGATCTTCGAGGTCCGCTTTTGCCTTGCGCAGATGCGCCAGGGCTTTGCGCAGCGCGGTCAGATTGGGCAAATGAAACGACATGTGGCCCAGGGTGCGCGGCGACGGTTTTCCTTTGTGCAACGCGATCGTGACATTCGCGTTCCCGATGGCGATCCCGTCGTCGAACTCGAATTGCTTCTTTAACCCCAGCACGCGCTCGAACCATTTCGCGCTGCGCTTCGGGCTGCGCACGGCCAGGCCGAAGTGGCCGACGACGCCGACTGTAAAAGGAACTTTCATCCGATCACTCGAGGAACTTTGGCAACTGGCGCACGGCCACCCGTGCAACCAGCATGACAACCACGAAGATCGCCGGCACCAGGGTGTAGAATTTTTCGCGCGGAATCCAATCCACCCGCATTCCCGCGAGGGCCGCAATAACGACGAGAACAATTCCATATTGGCGAACGGTCTCGCGCCATTCCTTGAGTCGGATCTGCGCGTCGGCATCGCCGCGGCGTTGAAGCAAGGCCCGACAGCGAAGCGTGGCGAGCGCGGCGAAAATCAGGGCGAAATCGCCGAAGTATAAAAGAATGGCGTCTTGGTTGGGCATGAAACGCAGGAACGTTTGAACCGTGAAGGGCATGATCGCAATCCCGAAAAGGAAAACGAAATTGAGGACGACGTCGGGCCCCCGAGCCACGAACTGGTAACGAAAAACGCGGTAATGCGCGAGCCAGAAAACGCAGACAATGCCAAAAGTAATGACGAATGTTCCCCAGCGCGCGGCCTCGAAGATATCTTCCACCTTTGCCGGAAGCTCGAGCCGGATAGCGAGCAAAGACAGGCTGAAACCGAAGACGAGATCGCCGAACGCTTCCAATCGACGAGTGAAACCTTCGCCATAAAACGATGAGACGGTTTCGGCGGGGGGGTTAGGGGTCGAACGCTCCATGGTGCGGCAGTATTACGCTGATGGCGCGCCGAGACAAAAAAAAGAGTTAGTCAGCCGATTGGAACGGCTGACTAACTCGAATCAATCCTGGACCGCAGCGAACCGCCGCGGCCAAACCATCCTTAAGGAGTCGCGGAAGGGGACGCAGAAGGAGAAGTGCTGCTTTCGCTCTTCTTCTTGGTGGTCTCCTTCTTGGTCGTGTCGCCGGACGACTTCTTGGTTGTGTCGGTCGACGACTTCTTGGTCGAGGACTTCTTGGTGGTGGTCGACGTCTTAGCCGGCGATTTTTCCGGCGCAGTCGTCGTGGTGGTTTCGGTCTTGTTGGTGCACGCGCCGATAAGGCCCGCTGCCAGCAGAACGGTGAATGAATAAATAAGTGATCGTTTCATAGTTGGTTGGTTAAGCAGAGGCCCGAGAATGTGCGGTCGCCGCGGGGACTGCAAGCAATTATTTATGCCTAACCAAAAGGCCGAAAAGGTAGGCTTTTTCCCTACTCGCGCTCGTGCTCTTGCTTCTGGCGCGCGAAGGAGCAAAAGCAAGAGTAAGAGAAAAGAGGAAGGTTAAAGAGATGTTTAAAAGCAAGTCGGTCCATAGCGCGATTGAGACTACCGACGGATTGCGCATCCTGGTCGCAAGAGGACGCGGACGAGGTTTGCCGGCCGATCGTTTCGACGTCTGGATGGCAAACCTGGGCCCGAGCGAACAACTGCGCGACGCCATTCTAGGCGGCCGGATTTCGTGGGCGGAATACAGCCGGCGCTACCTGAAAGAGCTGCTGGAAACGGGAGGTGTGGATAGCCGGAACCAACGGATCAAGAATTACGGCCAGAAGTTCACCTTGCGATTACTTCAGCACCTGGCGCGGCACCAAACCATCACCCTGCTGTGCCATTGCGCCGAGGATGAACCGCATTGCCATCGGCATCTCTTGAAAAAGGTGCTGGAGAAGAAGGTTTAACCGCGGGCCAGGTCCGCGTCATTCAACACCAGGCGGTCGACGCGCCGGTCATCGGCCAGCGCTTGCACAATCTCGGGCACGTCCGCCAGCGTGACTCCGCCGTAAAAGAAATGATCCGGTTCGACGAGAATGCAGACGCCGCTCGAGCATTGATCGAGGCAACTCGATTTGCAGACCCGCGCCTTGAGCTTGGCGAGACCGTGCGCCTTTGTCTGTTCCTTTAGCGCGGCCCGGATTTCCTCCGATCCACGGGCAGCGCAGGAACCTTTCGCGTCGTCCTCGCCGCGGCGGTTGGTGCAGACGAACAGGTAGCGCTGGCGTAACGCCATCGTTTCAAGCCGCCGTTAGTGCGTGCCGGTTAAGCTACTTAGTGTCCTGTGGGACGGTGGTCGTTTTCGGCTTGTCCTCCGGGACGGTCGTGCTGGTGCAACCGGTTAGAAGAATGCTGCCCAGGGTGAGGAGAAGCGCGAGAATCAGGAATGATTTCATAGGCTTTGGTGTTGAGGACCGAGCGTGGGTGTCGGGTGGTGAAACTGCAAGCTCAAATACCCCGGTCGGACGGCCGCAGGACAACGACGGTAAAGCTCGCTGCCCGCGGGGCTGCGCGCTACAAAGGCAGTTGCCATGAACTGGCGGAGATTTCTGGGGGAATTGCAGCGGCGCAACGTCTATCGCGTCGCCGTCACCTACACCGTCGTCAGCTGGGTCCTCATTCAGATCACCACCCAGGTCTTTCCGTTTTTCGAAATCCCGAGCTGGGCGGTGCGCGCCGTCATCCTGCTCCTCGTTCTCGGCTTTCCCCTCGCCCTGATTCTGGCCTGGGCCTTCGAGCTCACCCCCGAAGGAATCAAGCGCACTGAGGAAGTCCCGCCCCACGAATCGATCCGGCATCACACCGGCCGAAAATTGCTCGCGCTCGCCGCACTGGCCGCGGGGATCGCGCTGGCCATGTTCCTGGTCCAGTTGGCTCGGCGTTCCTGGACTCCCGCGAAAGAAGCGCCCGCCAGCGCCTCCGTCATCGCCAAAGCCATTCCAGAAAAATCGATCGCGGTGCTCCCCTTCAACAACCTCAGCGCGGAAGGCGAGAACGTCTTTTTCACGGATGGAATCCAGGACGAGATCCTGACGGACCTGGCGAAGGTAGCTGAATTGAAGGTGATCAGTCGTTCCTCTGTAAACGTCTTCAAGGCCGGCGCGCCGCGGAATGTGCGTGAAATCGGCCGCCAGCTTGGCGTGGCCCATCTCCTCGAAGGCAGCGTCCAGCGCACCGGGGGCCGGGTCCGGGTGAGCGCGCAGTTGATCGACGCGCGCACCGACGAACATGAATGGGCGGAGCATTACGACCGGGAACTGGCGGATATTTTTGCGATCCAGAGCGAGATCGCGGAAGCGATCGTGCGCCAGCTCCAGATCAAACTCTCGCCCACCGAAAAAGCCGCGATCGAATTGTCCACCCAGGACGTGGGCGCGTTCGATCTCTATCTCCGGGCGAAGGAGCTCATCCAGACTTCCTACGACACGCCGAACGCGAAAGAGACTTTGCTGAAAGCAGTCCGCTTTCTCGATGAAGCGATCGCGCGCGACCCAAATTTCGCGCTCGCCTATTGCTGGCTCACGACGGCGCACGACAACCTCTACTGGTATCGCCTCGATCGAACGGCCGCGCGGCTCGAGATGGCGCAGGCCTCCGCGGAAAAAGCGCTCGCTCTCGTGCCGGACCTCGGCGAAGCGCACCTGGCCCGCGCCCTGGTTTACTATCACGGGAAACGCGATTATGCCGCGGCCCTGGCCGAGCTCGCCCTGGCGAATCGCACCCTGCCAAACAACGCCGACGTCTATTGGCTCGCGGGCGTGATCGCCCGCCGCCAGGGACGTTGGGACGATGCGCTCAAGAATCTCCAGCGCGCCTTCGAATTGGATCCGCGCAACCCGCGCATCGTGAACGGTCTCTCCGTGGTGTACCATTACCTCCGGCGCTACGCCGACGAAGAGGCGCTCTTCGAACGGGCGGCCGTCGCCAATCCGGCCACGCGCCATTATTCGCAGATCATCCACGCCCAGATCGAGCTGGCGAAAGGCGATCTGCCGGCCGTCCATTCCTTTCTCGATTCGCTGCCGGCCGATTACGATCCCGATGGCGCGACGACCTGGACGCGCATTCACCTCGCCTTATACGAGCGCGACCCCGACCGGGCCGCCAAAGTCCTGGCCAACTGGAAGAACGAGGAGCTGCTCGTCGGTCCCGGCTTCGCTCTTCCGGTTTCTTATTGGCAAGGCTTGATCGCCCACGCCGCCGGCGACACGGCGAAGGTGGGGGAGGCGTTCACGCGCGCGCGCGCCACCATCGAGCCGCGCCTTGCCGAGCAACGCGATGAGCCCTTGTTGCTGGTGAGTCTCGGCCTTGTCGACGCGGGACTGGGCCGGAAAGAAGAGGCGCTCCGCGAAGGACGCCGCGCCGTGGAGTTGCGGCCGTTGGCGCAAGATGCTCTCGAGGGGGCAAGGATCCTGACAGATCTCGCCCTGATCTACGCCTGGACGGGCGAAGTCGATTCCGCGATCGCACAATTACAAGTGCTGGCGAAAACTCCCGGCGGTCCGCCGCTGGGCCGGCTTAAGTACGACCCGGGATGGGACGCGGTCCGGAACGATCCGCGGTTCAACGCGATGCTGAACGAGCTTCAGCCGCGTTAAGCGCGAATCCTGATCGCACGGTCGAGGCTGGAGTTAAGCCTTCCTTTCACGAGCGACTCTTTCCAACCTGACGGCAAGGATGATCGCGCGCACGCTGAAGGTTGTCGGATGGTTGCTCGGGTGGCTGGTGGCGCTCGGTTGCAGCGCCTGGGCCTATGGCGCGCTCCACTACGATTTTCCGGTTTGGAAAAGCGCGGCCGCCTGGCTGTTCCTAGTGGGATTGCTGGCCGCGATCGTATTCCTGCGCGGAGCCGGCAAAAAACTCCAAACTGTTTTCGCAGCCATCATCATCGTCCTCGCGTGGTGGTTCACCCTTCAGCCGAGGAACGAACGGCGCTGGCAGCCGGATGTGGACCGGACGGGCTGGGCGGAGATCAAGGGCGATGAAGTAATCCTGCACAACGTGCGCAACTGCGATTACCGCACCGAAACGGATTACACGCCGAGCTGGGAAACGCGCACGGTCCGGCTGTCGCAACTCACGGAAGTCGACGTCGCCCTGGCCTACTGGGGTTCTCCCTGGATCGCGCATCCGATCGCCAGCTTTGAATTCGCGGATGCGCCCCCCATCTGTTTTTCGATCGAGGCGCGGAAAGAAATCCGAGAGAGCTACTCGACGATCGGTGGTTTCTTCCGGCAATACGAATTGATCTATGTGATGGCCGACGAGCGCGACGTGCTGCGCCTGCGCACGAATTATCGGCAGGGCGAAGACGTCTTTCTTTATCGCACGGCCATGCCGCGGGCCCACCTGCGCGAGCGGTTCATGGAATATCTCACTTCCCTCAACCAGCTCCACGAGCGGCCGCGCTGGTACAACGCCGCGACGACCAACTGCACCACCAGCATTCGCACCCAGCACGCCGCCGACGCACGCGCGCCCTGGGATTGGCGCATACTCCTCAACGGCAAAATCGACGAAATGCTGTTCGAACGGCGCGCCCTTGTCACCGACGGGCTCGACTTTGCCCGGTTGAAAAAGCAGGCCTTGATCAGTCCCGCCGCGCAGGCTGCCGGCGCCGCACCGGATTTTTCGCGCCGGATCCGCGAAGGCCGGGCCGGATTTTCGGCGGAGGCCGATGGCCAGGCCCGTCCCTGAATCCAAACCGGTCGCGCGGTGCATCTCACCGGAAAGGCCCATTCTATGATCCAGGATTTTCGCTTCGCGTTTCGGCAGCTCATCAAGACACCGGGATTCACCATCGTCGCGGTCATTACCCTCGCCCTCGCCATCGGGGTGAACTCGGCGATTTTCGCGCTCATCAACGGCGTCGTCCTCCGGCCCATGGTGCCGGTGAAGCCACAGGAAGTGGTCAACGTTTTCACCGCCCGGCAAAACGCGAATCACGATTACCGGCAGTTTTCCTACAACGAATATCGCGAGCTGCGCGAGAACGCGAAGGAAGTGTTCGCCGACGTCGCGGCGCTCCAGTTCACCGTCGCCGGGGTCGGGGCCGAACACGAGATGCGGCGCAGTTTCGCGTTCATGACTTCGGAAAATTTCTTCACCCTGATGGGCGTCCAGCCGTTCCGCGGCCGCTTCTATAACGCGGAGGAATGCAAACCGAACGCGAACCTTCCGGTCATCGTGGCCAGCTACGGATTCTGGAAACGGATGGGCGGCCGCGCGGACTTCGTCGGCAGCTCGATCCAGATCAACGGCCAGCCTTACACGGTCATCGGCATTTCGCCGGAAGGATTCAGCGGGGTGAGTGCGCTCATCGCGCCGGACATCTGGGTGCCGCTCGGGATGTATTCGAAGCTCGGCTCGGCCTTCAGCGACACCGACGTCGCGTCGGACCTGGCCCAGCCGAAAAATTACACGCTCAATTTGTCGGCTCGCCTTCGGCCTGAGCTGACACTCGACGCGGCCAAGGCGCGCCTCCCCGTTCTCAGCCAGCGCTTCAACGCGCTTCAGCCGCCGGATGCGGAATTCGCGCGCGAACTCCAGATCCAGAAGCCAACGCGATTCAGCCTGAGCACCGGGCCGGAAGACGACGGACCGATCGCGTTGATCGCGACGCTTCTCATGGGAATGGCGGCCGCGGTGCTGCTCATCGCGAGCCTGAATCTCGCCAACATGCTGCTGGCCCGCGGAACGTCGCGCGCCAAGGAGATCGCGGTGCGGATCGCGATCGGCGCCTCGCGCTGGCGCATCGTGCGGCAGTTGTTATGCGAAGGATTGCTGCTCGCGATTGCCGGCGGCGCCGTGGGATTGGCCGTCAGCGTCTGGTGCAACGGACTCATGCTTCAGTCGCTCGGGCGCATGCTTGGCTCGCTCAATTTCTCCTTCGTCGCCGATCTTCATCCCAGCGCGACCGTGCTCTCGGTCACCTTCCTGTTCTGTCTCCTGGCCACGCTTCTCTTCAGCCTCGGGCCGGCCTTGAAGGCGACGAAGACCGACCTGGTAAACGACCTCAAGCAACAGGTTGGCGAGCCGGCCCGCATCGGGCGGCTGAGCCGTTTCTTCGCGCCCCGCCACATTTCGGTCATGGCGCAGATTGCGCTGTCGCTCATGCTCCTCTTCGCCGCCGGATTATTCTTCCGCGGCGCACTCAAGGCGAGCGGCCTCGATCCCGGCTTCGTCGCGGCGGGCGATCTCGTCACTGAAATCGATTTTTCGCTCGTGAAAAAAGATCCGGCGGAAGTGAAGCGGCTCCTCTTCACCGCCATTCAGCGCGCGCGTGAACTCCCCGGCGTGCAGGCGGCCGCGCTCGGCACGATGCTGCCCTACGGCAATTTCACCAACACGCGCCGGATCATGTCGACGCGCGAAACCATGCCGACCGACCCCAAGGCCCCGGATCCAGGCGCCGGCGCATTGTTTACCGCGACAACGCCGGGATACTTCGACGCCATCGGCGTCCGGCTCCTGCGGGGCCGGGATTTCACCCAGGCGGAAGCGGAAAACAAACAGGCGCCGCGCGTGGCGATCATTGATGAGTCGATGGCGAAGAAGCTTTTCCCGAACATGGACGCGCTCGGCCAGCACATCCGTTTCACGCAGCCGCCGCGCGACGGTTCACCTAACGACTTCGAAGTGGTTGGCGTCGTCGGCACGCATCGGCACGACGTTCAGAACGACACGCTTCTGCGCCGCATTTTCGTGCCACTGGCCGTGGCCCAGAGCGGCAATGTTTATCTGCACGTGCGAATCGCGAACAAAGACCGGCGCGCGGTCGCCGCGATGACCCCGTCCGTGCGCCAGATGCTGCGCAGTGTCGATCCGGACCTGCCGATCCTCGGCATCGCGCCGTTCACGGATTTGATGGAGAAGAGCGTCGGGCTTTGGATCGTGCGCCTGGGCGCGGTGCTTTTCGGAGTGTTCGGCGGAATCGCGCTGCTCCTGGCGGTGGTCGGCGTTTACGGAGTGAAAGCGTATGCCGTGGCCTGCCGGACGCGCGAGATCGGGATTCGGATGGCGCTGGGCGCGCGACGCAGCGACGTCTTCGGATTGATCATGCGCCAGGGCGCGATGCAAACCGGCCTCGCGGTTTTGTTCGGATTGCTCCTCGCTCTCGGCGTCGGTCGCGTTCTCTCCCAAATCCTCTACGAAGTCAGCCCGAACGATCCATTCGCGCTGCTTACTGCAAGCGTGATGCTGGCAGCGGCGTCGCTCCTGGCGTGCTTCTTCCCCGCCCAACGCGCCACGCGCGTCACCCCCATGACAGCGCTGCGAACCGAGTAGGCAAATCAGTAGGTGGACCGCGCGCTCCGCCGCGCGATGTAGGACGGAATCGAGCGACGGAGCGCTCGATCCACCTTTTGCATTGACCTCGGGGCTACGAATCTACAGCATCCGCGGACTTACCTCCGCTTATGAAAAACTCCAGCAAACTCATCACTGTCCTCTTTGCCGCAATCGCTCTCGTCTCCGTATCGCCGGCGTTCGGCGAAGCGGCCATCGGCATTAACGTTCTCTTCAAGAGCGCGATCACCCAGGCGAATCTCAACGACCTCGCCCAATACGGCACCGTCCTCGAGACAACGCCGGAAATTAAACTCGTCACCATGAAGTCGACGGCGTCGCAGTTGCCGGCCATCCGCGGCCGTTCCTACGTGGCCGCGGCGAATCCCGACGCGGAACGCAAGGGCAGCCCGGTCGACACCGTTGCCGCGACGAATTTCGCGAACGGCATCAGCACCTGGGACATGGACGCCGTGAACGTGACCGCGAGCCCCGGATTCAGCGGGCGCGCCATCAATTATGACGGCACTGGCGTTTACGTTGCGGTTCTCGATACCGGCCTCGTCGATAGCTGGCGCCAATATTTTCCCGAGCAACGCATCGCGACCCAGTACGCGATGGCGTTCCGCGGCGGCGGCGGAGAAAACGGGAACGTCTCCGATCCGACCAATATGTGGGAGCACGATCAGAATTCCCACGGCACGCACGTCACCAGCACGATCCTCGGTTACAATCTTTTCGGCACGCCCGTGAACGGAGTGGCGCCCAAGGCGACGATTATTCCGGTCAAAGTGCTCGGTCAAAACGGGTCGGGTTGGTCGTCGGTGATCGCGCACGCGATCGTTTACGTCGCGAACCTGAAGACGACCGCGCTGGGCGGCGCGCCAGTGGTTATCAATGAGAGCCTGGGCGGACCGCAACTCGACGCGGCGGAGCAAGCCGCCATGGATTACGCGATCAGCAAAGGCGTGATCATCGTCGCGGCGGCGGGCAACGAAGGGAACGCCGGCATGGGTTATCCCGGAGCGTACGCTCCCGTGATTTCCGTGGCGGCAACAGGTTGGACCGGGCAATGGCTCGCCGGCCCCGATGGCAATCCGAACAATTGGTGGAACGCTGACGACGTCGCTGACCCGACGAGGACCACCGATTTTTACATTGCTGATTTTTCCAGCCGGGAAAAACCGGGCCAGCAGCTCGATGTCGCCGCCCCGGGCTCATGGACCGTTGGGCCTTACCAGGTGAACAGCGGACAGCTTAGCTATTACTACTTGAGCGGCACCTCGATGGCCACGCCGCACGTCGCCGGCATCGTCGCTTTGATGTGCCAGAAGAAGCCGTCGCTGACAGCTGCCGCGGCTGAGTCCATTCTCAAATCGACTGCGATCAAGTTGCCTCCTGGTTCGAGAACGGTCGCGCTACCCGGCGGAGCAACCGAAGTCCAAACCTGGGGCAGCGATGCAACCGGCGCCGGGATCGCGACAGCCGACGCCGCGCTGAAAGCGATGAAGTAATTCCGGCGTTCGTTGTCCTCAGCGAGCAAAGCCGATGCGCTACAAGATAGCGCGACGGGCTAGCCTTGCTTCGCTGCGGTGAGCTCGCCCTCGAGCTTCTGCTGGCGCTCGTTCAAGCTCTGGAGGCGAAGCTGCCAGCGATGCAGCTGAATGCTGAGCTGGTTGATGTAGCTCGTTATCTCGGTCCGCTGCGATTCGTTTTCCTTCAGCTGATGCTGGATCTCGGAAATCCTCACGGCGTTATCCGCGACGGTTTCGATCGGCGCGGCCGGAACCCGGAGCGGCTTGCCGCAATTCTGGCAATTGACCGCCAAACCGGCCGCGGCCGCATCGACGACGAGGGAAGTGGCGCAATGCGAGCAGGCGAAGAGGATATCGCTGCTCGGCGCCTGCACGGAAGTTGTCGAGCCGGCAGCTGGTTGCATTCGCGGCTATTTTAGCAGGAGACATACCGGAATTTCCGCGAAAATCAGGCAAATCCCACGGTGCGACATGAGGGCGCGTTGACTGGCGTCACGTCGCGACATCGTGGCACTTTCTAGCCGAAAGAGGGTGAACCCTTTCGTTCGGCTGGCCTTGTGGATGAAGCACTTATGCCGATCGGCCTCGCCGGAACATCGCCTGCTAAAAAGTCCAGCGAACCATTCTCGGTTCACGAAAGGATTTTTCTAATTATGGCTAAGGTTTTAGGTATCGATTTGGGGACGACGAACTCCTGTATGTCTGTCATGGAGGGCGGCGATCCGGTAGTTTTGGAGAACAGCGAGGGCGCGCGCACCACGCCGTCGATCGTCGCGTTCGCGAAGAACGGCGAGCGGCTCGTGGGTCAGGCGGCGAAACGCCAGGCCGTGACGAACCCCGCCAACACGGTTTTTTCCATCAAGCGGTTCATGGGCCGCAAGTATGATGAGGTCCGCGAGGAAGAGCACCGCGTGCCTTACAAGATCGTGAAGGCGGCGAACGGCGACGCGCACGTCCAGGTGGAAGTGAATGGCGAGAAGAAGACTTTCTCGCCGCCGGAAGTTTCGGCGATGATTCTTGCGAAGCTCAAGGCCGACGCGGAAGCGAAGCTCGGCGAGAAGATCACCCAGGCCGTGATCACCGTGCCGGCTTACTTCAACGACTCACAGCGTAATGCGACCAAGGACGCGGGTAAGATCGCCGGCCTCGAAGTGCTGCGCATTATCAACGAGCCGACGGCGGCGTCGCTCGCTTACGGGCTCGACAAGAAGAAGGACGAGAAGATTGCGGTCTACGATTTGGGCGGCGGCACGTTCGACATTTCCGTGCTCGAGATCGGCGACGGCGTCTTCGAAGTGAAGGCGACCAACGGCGACACTCACCTTGGCGGTGACGACTGGGACAACGTCCTGGTCGATTGGATCGTCAGCGAATTCAAGAAGGACAGCGGCATCGACTTGTCGAAGCAGCCGGACGCGATTCAGCGCATCAAGGAAGAAGCCGAGAAAGCGAAGATCGCGCTTTCTTCCTCGCAGGAATACGAGATCAATCTGCCGTTCATCACGGCAGACGCGAGCGGGCCGAAGCATATCCAGAAGAAGCTGACCCGCTCCAAGCTCGAGCAGCTCACCGACTCGCTCTTCCAGCGGACTGTTCCGCCAGTGAAAGCTTGTTTGTCGGACGCGAAGCTCGCGGAGAAAGACATCAACGAGCTGGTGCTCGTCGGTGGTATGACGCGTATGCCGAAGGTCATCGAGACCGCGCGCACCTTGATCGGCAAAGAGCCGCACAAAGGTGTGAACCCGGATGAAGTCGTGGCGATTGGCGCCGCGATCCAGGGCGGCGTGCTGAAGGGCGACGTCAAAGACGTTCTGCTCCTCGACGTTACTCCCCTTACCCTGGCGATTGAAACCGCCGGTGGCGTTGCTACGCCGATGATCCCGCGTAACACGACGATCCCGACTCGTAAGTCGCAGATCTTTTCGACCTACAGCGACAACCAGCCGGGCGTTGAGATCAAGGTGTTACAGGGTGAGCGTCCCCTTTCCCGCGACAACAAGAACCTCGGCACGTTCCACCTCGACGGCATTCCGCCGGCCCCCCGTGGCACGCCGCAGATCGAAGTTACTTTCGACATCGACGCGAACGGCATTCTCCATGTCTCCGCGAAAGACCTTGGCACTGGTAAGGAGCAGAAAATCTCCATCACCGGCAGCTCAGGCTTGAGCAAGGAAGAAGTCGAGAAGATGCAGCGCGACGCGGAGACTCACGCCGAGGAAGACAAGAAGGCGAAGGAAGCGATCGAGATCAAGAATAACGCCGACACTCTGGCTTACCAGAGCGAGAAGCAGCTCAAGGATCTCGGCGACAAGATTCCGGAAGACAAACGCAAGCAGGTCGAGGACGCGATCAAAGCCGTTCGGGAAGCCATCGAGAAGAACGATACCGACGCAATGAAACGGACCTACGACGACTTGCAGAACAAGTTCCAGGAAGTCAGCGCCGATCTTTACAAGCAAGCTTCCGCCAGCGCCGGTCCTCAGCCCGGTGCCGGCCCCGACATGGGCGCCGGCCCTCAGGCCCGTCCGCAGGAAGAAGGCCCGCGTAAAGACCAGGGCGACGTCGTCGACGCCGAGTTCGAAGTCGTGGACGAAGACAAGAAGAAATAACTTTAACAATTTGCCGGAAGCCGTTGGTGAGACTGACGGCTTCCGGCATTAACCAACCAAAGCAGAAGAAGGAGTAACTAACACATGGCAATTAATGTAAGACCCCTCGGAGATCGCGTGCTTGTGCAGCCGATCGAAGAGAAGGAAACGAAAAAAGGCGGCATCATCATCCCCGATACCGCCAAGGAAAAGCCGCAGGAAGGCAATGTCGTCGCTCTCGGCACGGGTAAATTGGACGACAACGGCAAGAAGGTCGAGTTCACCGTGAAGAAGGGCGACAAGGTCCTCATCTCCAAATACGGCGGCACTGAAATCAAGGTGGACGGCGAGTCCTACCTGATAATGCGCGAGGACGACATCCTCGGCATCATTGGTTAATCAGTCTCTCAACTCTCAACTAGAAACTCTCAACTAAACATATGGCAGCTAAACAACTCCAATTTGACGAGAACGCGCGGCATGCGCTTCTCCGCGGCGTCGAGAAACTCTCGAAAGCCGTCAAGGCGACGCTCGGACCGAGCGGACGCAACGTTATCCTCGATAAGAAATTCGGCAGCCCGACGATCACCAAGGATGGTGTGACCGTGGCCAAGGAGATCGAGCTCGAAGATCCTTACGAAAACATGGGCGCCCAGCTCGTTCGCGAAGTCGCTTCCAAGACTTCGGACATTGCTGGTGATGGCACTACGACTGCGACCGTTCTCGCTGAGTCCATCTACAAGGAAGGTCTACGTAACGTGACCGCGGGTGCGAACCCGACCTCATTGCAGCGCGGCATCAACAAAGCCGTCGAAGCGATCGTGGCCGAGCTCGGCAAAATCTCGAAGAAGGTCAGCGACCGGAATGAGATCGCGCAGGTGGCCACTGTCTCCGCTAACTGGGACAAGACGATCGGCGAGATCATTGCCGATGCGATGGACAAAGTCGGCAAGGACGGCACGATCACGGTGGAAGAAGCCAAGTCGATCGAAACCAGCCTCGACGTGGTCGAAGGCATGCAGTTCGACAAGGGTTACCTCTCTCCTTACTTCGTCACCAATGCCGAAGCGATGGAAGCCGCGCTCGAGAACCCTTACATCCTCATTCACGAGAAGAAGATCTCGAGCTTGAAGGACATGCTCCCGCTTCTCGAGAAAGTGGCAAAAGCCGGGCCTCCGCTCCTGATCATTGCGGAAGACGTGGAAGGCGAAGCGCTCGCGACCCTGGTCGTGAACAAGCTCCGTGGCACCTTGCAGGTGGCGGCGGTTAAGGCCCCAGGATTCGGCGATCGTCGGAAGGCGATGCTGGAAGACCTCGCGGTCCTGACCGGCGGTCAGTGCATCACCGAAGATCTCGGAATCAAACTCGAGAACGTCAAGCTTGACGACTTAGGCCGCGCCAAGCGGGTCACGATTGACAAGGAGAACACCACGGTTGTTGAAGGTGAAGGCAAGCAAGCCGACATCCAGGGCCGGGTGAACCAGATCCGTCGTCAGATCGAAGAGACCACTTCCGATTACGATCGAGAAAAACTCCAGGAACGCCTGGCGAAGCTCGCCGGTGGTGTCGCCGTCATTAACGTCGGCGCCGCGACTGAGACGGAGATGAAGGAGAAGAAGGCGCGCGTCGAAGATGCGTTGCATGCTACTCGCGCCGCGGTGGAAGAAGGCATCGTCCCTGGTGGCGGTGTTGCTCTGATCCGCGCGCAGAAATCACTCGATAACCTGAAGCTCGAAGGCGACGAAGCGGTCGGCATGGCGATTATCCGCCGCGCGATCGAAGAACCGCTGCGCACGCTGGCCGATAACGCGGGCCAGGAAGGCGCGCTCATCGTCCAGGAAGTGAAGAAGCGCAAAGGCGCCGAAGGTTACAACGTCGCCACGGGCGAATACACCGACCTGGTGAAAGCCGGCGTCGTGGATCCGACCAAGGTGACCCGGAGCGCGTTGCAGAACGCCGCTTCGATCTCCGGCCTGTTGCTCACCACCGAAGCCATCATCACCGAAGCTCCTGAGAAGGAGAAGGGCGGCGGCATGCCTCCGGGCATGGGCGGCGGAATGGGCGGCGGCATGGGCGGCATGGACTACTAAGCCCAACTACAATATGAATCGCGGCAGCCGGGCTTCGAAAGAGGCCCGGCTGTTTTGTTTCGAGATAAAATCAAATCTAATACTCGATGGCGGATAACAGGAAGCGTTCTCCAGCTGAAAAATGCGCGCTCTGTCTTCAAGCAGCCCGATTGTGCAAATCACATATTATTCCCGAATTCTGTTTCGCGCCCTTCTACGACGATAATCACCGCATAATTGAAATCAGCGACGTTGAGAAAGGAAAGGTTCGCCGCAGGCAAAAGGGCATGTGGGAACGATTGCTCTGCGCCAAGTGTGAAGCGCTCCTGAATAGGTGGGAACGGCTTTCACGTCGTGTTTTCACTGATTCCTTGCCTCCACACGAAGCTGGAACAAAGAGAGTGAGGGTGTTCCAGAACGTCGATTACACGCCATTCAAGCTTTTCATGCTATCGATCCTTTGGCGCGCGTCTGCAACAACGCATAGTTTTTTCAAACACGTTTCGCTCGGACCGCACCACGAGGTGATTCGACATATGATCCTCAACGGAGACGCCGGCGAAGCCCAAGACTATCCAATGATGATATTCGCGCTTCATTTTCAAGGTCAACGCATGCCGGATCTAATGTTTGAGCCGACGTATATGCGAGTCGAAGGTTTAAAATGCTATCGCTTTGTTTTCACAGGCTTCGTCGTCATGATTTACGTTTCGGGCCAAGTCCCTTCCCCGGGATTCATGCGATGGGCATTGGACCCGCAAAAGCCTCTCAGAATATACGATGGTGAGTTAAGTGAGTTCCGTTTTGTGCGAGATGCCTGGAACCGGGTAGCGGAAACGACGAAAGACGTACTGATCTAACCCATCTGTCGGACACGCCCCCGCCCGCGAATGGACGCGAATTGACCCAGATGATAATCTGCTTGCGATGAGTCTCGCGGAAATCAAAATGGCCATTGAACAGCTCTCGTTTGAACAGCGGGCCCACCTCGCGGCGTGGTTGCACGGATGGAAGGATGACGAGTGGGACGAGCACATGAAGCGGGACGTCGCCGAAGGTAAGCTCGACGACGTTCTGCGTGAAGTGGAAGACGACATCGCGGCGGGACGGCTCCGCGATATGCCGTGATATCCAGAACGCACCGTCGGTTCTGGAAGGAGTTCGATCGGTTGCCGGCGCACGTTCAATGTCTGACGCGTGACAAGTTTCGAGTCTGGCGACGGGATCGGTTTCATCCTTCGATGCAGTTCAAACCGCTGCTGGCCAACGTCTGGTCAGTGCGTATCGGCGATCATTATCGCGCGCTCGCCCGGCGAGAGGGCGAACTCGTTGTCTGGTTCTGGATCGGGAGCCACGAGGAATACAATCAGTTCATCAAACTACGCTGAGTATGTAGTCAGCCATGGCGAGAGGCTATAGGTTGGATGACACGCGGGAAGCCGAGTGGTGGAACTCATTGAGGCGAACTGGCGGTCGTGCTCTCCCCGCTTTGCTCTGAACGGATGCGGCGGGTTCATGTCAAACCTTCAATGACAAAAAGAAACCTTTGGGTCGGCTTGGCGGCGATCGCTTGCCTTGGTTCAGTGTTCCTGGCAAAGGCCCAGCAGAAAGAAGCGGAGCGACCTGCCGCTGTTGTTACGGCCACGGCGCGGGACCTATCCCCGATAACGAAGCTCGAGAAATCCGACGCGGAATGGAAAACGTCGCTGACGCCGGCGCAGTTTGCTGTGCTTAGGCAAAAAGGAACGGAGCGCCCCGGTTCGAGCCCGTTATTAAAGGAGCATCGTGTCGGCGTGTTCCATTGCGCGGCCTGCGATCTGCCGCTCTTCGGCAGCGATGCGAAATTCGAATCCGGGACGGGCTGGCCGAGTTTTTGGAAACCGTTCGTTGCGGCTAATGTAATTACTGCGACGGACGCCAGTCTCGGCATGGAACGGGACGAGGTTCTTTGCGCGCGTTGTGGGGGACACCTCGGACATGTCTTCGATCACGGGCCGAAGCCGACCGGACTTCGTTATTGCATGAACGGGGTGGCTTTGAAGTTCGAGCCGCGAAACTAACGCGGCCGAACGTTGTTCGCGCGCCGCCTCCGGGGCGTTCGCTGGGGCGGTTTGGAAAGCGCCCCTCCTTGGGCTGGCAGCAGCGTCGCTATTCTGGCCCAGGCACTGGCTCGGTTTCGTGGAGGCGGCCGTAGTCGACGGTGAGGCGGCCGTCTGGGAGTTCTTCGTAAACGTCGACGAAGCGTTCGCCGAAGCGAATGTCTTCCACGGCGTAGTCCTGCGCGCTCTGGACGGAGGCGGCCATGACCAGTTCCAGGGAGAGGGTCGAAGCAATGAAGAAGGCGTCTTCTTTTTCCAAACGCTCCAGCGTTATGCCGAAAAGCGGACTTTGTTCGTCGATGGTGTGCCGGATAATCAGGGCTGCCGGGAAGCTCACCATCCGGTCGGGATAGACCTTCAATTGATAGAACCGTCGAATGTCATCGCCTTCGGCCACGCGTTCGTCCCGCGAGTAGAGGAGGCGGAACTCCGCTTCGGCCATGCTGGTGTGGCGAAGGTTGGCCACGCGGAACATCATGCTAAGCCGGCCATCGAAAGGAGCTATGGTAAGGCTGTTACTGAAAACAATGCGCGCGGTCGGCCGCGCGAAACGGACAAAGATCAGGCCGGTGATAACAGCGAGCCAGATCATTCCGAGAAAGATTTCGACCGTGACGATGATGTGGCCGTAAACCGTCGCGGGATAGTTATGGCCATAACCGACTGTGGCCAGAGTTTCGACACTGAAGAAGAAGGCGAGTGGAAAGGAGCCTGGTTCGAGATCGGCGATGCAGCCAGGCTGGATAACGTAGAGGGCGGCAAAGAGAAGGTTGATGACGACGTAGCTGCCGGCGAGGAAGAGGGCGAAGCGCGGC
The DNA here is from genome assembly GCA_035941675.1 of Chthoniobacterales bacterium. Lineage (GTDB taxonomy): Bacteria > Verrucomicrobiota > Verrucomicrobiia > Chthoniobacterales > UBA10450 > AV80. Next base: position 16,557 of record DASZDT010000006.1, on the reverse strand, counting down.
CAGCTAAGGGACAGCACCCAGTGGTAGCTGTCGCGCCAGCCACCGACGGCGGCGTTGATTTTGAGGAACTCGGTTCGGCCGGCCCTGGTGGCGATAGGGCGATGAGAACGTTGTTTCATTCGCAGTTCCGGGTGGAGGGCCGAGCTCCGCGAGGCTTAGGCTGAGTCATAGTTGGCGTCGCGGGAGCTCCGCCCTCCAGTTATGGTTTGCCGCCGAAGGTGACGTGGTCGTCGAGATCGACGAGGTCGAACCAGGTCTTCACGTCTTCGCGGTCCTTGGAGAACTTCCCGACGTATTCGGCGAAATACTGAAGCGTGTCGACGTCCCCGCTCGGGCCGCGGCGAGTCATGAACGCGGCCCAGGCGTCGATCTCCCACGGAGCGCGTTGCGGTTTGGCATTGGCGTTGACCCATTCGAGGATTTCGCCGTCCCCTTTGCCGGCAGCCAGTTGTTCCTTCAAAGCGGCGAAATCGAGGCCGATGAAATCCTTGAGGTGCTGATCGAGGGGCGCGTCGTAATTGAATTCGCCATTCGTGCCGGCGATCGTGGCCCGGCCTTTATCCACCAGCCGGGCGAGAATAACGTAACCGCCGAGGCGGCAATGCGGGCTGCGCGGCGGGCGCCGGGTCAGGTCCGGGGCGGAAATGTCAGATGGGTTGGGCATATCCATCGATTATTGACGGTGCGGCGGGCAGGTCAAAGATTTTGCTTCTGTTGGATTCAGCGTTCGGAATAGGCTGCTCCTGTTCATGAACCACAGCTGGCACACTGGGCCCTCCGTCCGGCCATCGCCATTCTGAAATAACTCGCCGCCTGCTCGATTAACGCAGGCCTTCGCAAGCACTCCATGAAATACGATGTCTCCGCTTTGATGGCCGACGTGAAGGCCAAGAATCCGGCCGAGCCGGAGTTTCACCAGGCCGTGCAGGAAGTGGTCGAGTCCCTCGCGCTCGTGCTCGACCAGCATCCGGAATATCGAAAAGCCAAGATCATCGAGCGAATCATCGAACCCGAGCGCGTCATCATGTTCCGGGTGCCATGGCAGGACGACGAGGGCGAGCTCCACGTGAACCGCGGATACCGCATCCAGATGAACAGCGCTATCGGGCCTTACAAAGGCGGGCTCCGGTTCCATCCGACGGTGAACCTCGGCATCCTGAAGTTCCTCGCCTTCGAACAGGTCTTCAAAAATGCGCTGACAACTTTGCCCATGGGCGGCGGCAAAGGCGGGTCCGATTTCGATCCGAAAGGGAAGAGCGACAGCGAAGTGATGCGATTCTGCCAGGCGTTCATGTGCGAATTGTTTCGGCACATCGGCCCGGATACGGACGTGCCCGCGGGCGATATCGGAGTTGGCGCGCGCGAGATCGGTTTTCTCTTCGGCATGTATAAGCGGCTCAGGAACGAGTTCACCGGTGTTATAACCGGCAAAGGACTTACCTGGGGTGGTTCGGTTATCCGGCCGGAAGCTACCGGTTATGGCGCGGTCTACTTCGCGGCGGAAATGTTGAAGACGCGGAAAGAAGACCTGAAAGGTAAGACCTGTCTCGTTTCCGGAAGTGGGAACGTCGCCCAATACACCGTCGACAAGCTCATCTCGCTTGGCGGGAAGGCGGTTACTTTGTCGGACTCGACCGGTTACATCTATGACGAAGACGGGATCGACCGGGACAAGCTTGGCTTCGTGATGGAGCTAAAGAATAACCGGCGGGGCCGTATCAGTGAATATACCGACAAGTTCAAAGGCGCGACGTTTACGCCGGTCGATCCAAAGTCGGATCATAATCCGTTGTGGGACCACAAGGCGGAGTGCGCGTTTCCGAGCGCCACCCAGAACGAGATCAACGCGACCGACGCGGCGAACCTGCTCAAGAATGGAATCTATGTTGTCTCGGAAGGAGCCAACATGCCGACCACGATCGACGGCGTGAACCAATTCCTAAAAGCCGGGATCCTTTTTGGTCCCGGCAAAGCCGCGAACGCGGGAGGAGTGGCGACTTCCGGTTTGGAAATGGCGCAGAACAGCATGCGCATTTCGTGGACACGAGAAGAAGTGGACGGCCGCCTCTTCAACATCATGAAAACGATCCACGAAGTTTGTCATCGCACCGCCGAGAAGTACGGCACGCCCGGGAACTACGTGAACGGCGCGAACATCGCGGGGTTCCTGAAGGTAGCCAACGCGATGATGGACCAGGGCCTGGTGTAGTGGTAGCACAGGCATCTTGCCTGTGGGGCCGATAGGCGTCTCGCCTGTCGACCCTCGACACAAAACCAACAGGCTGGAAGCCTATTGTCCCCACAGGCAAGATGCCTGTGCTACGCTTTCTCGCTAAAGCGCAGGGCTTGATGCAGCCGTTCGGGTAACTGCGGCAGGTTCCTTCGCTCGATAAGGAACGTAATGATGCCGGCTAGTTCGCGGTAGATGTAGTTCTTGTTTACCGCGCCTTGCAGATACTGTTCGCCGCTGCTTCCACCTGTCCCTATGCGGGTGCCGATCATTCGCCGGACCATTTGCAGGTGACGATAACGGAAGTTGGCTAGCTGCTCGTCGATCTCGATCAACGCGTTAAGAAGAGCGAACGGCAGGCGAAAGAGCGGCTCGTCCCGATAAAGCATGATGAACAAAGCCGCGCGCAACGCGGTAGGAGAAAAATCACCGGCGCCCGTCTTGAACAAAACCTCGTCGAACTTTGCCAGAAGGTCCCTGGTTTCATCACGCTTCGAAAGGCTGGACTCGTAAAGCGACCTGTACTTTATCCAGAACTTCGGGATACCTGAATTACTCGAAGCTTCCTGACCGTCCCAGCTTTCCCAGAAGGAATCGTCAAAGAACGGCATGCGAGTAAGCCATTGTTCCACCAGCTTCAGTAAGGACGTGCCCTTCTCCGCTTCGATAATGGTTCCATAGTCCGCTTCGTTAAACCCACCGATGTCGGTGTGCTTGTAGTAGTCGGGCCGGAAACGGTTCTCCATCCGCAAGCCCAGGGTCGCCTCGATTTGCCGGAACTGCGTGCTTTGGAATCCGGAGGCGCCTTCGAGGCTGGAACGGAAATCGAGGAAGTCGAGCGGCGTCATCGTCTCGAGCACGTCGACCTGCTGGTTGAGCAGCTTCCAAATCTCGACGATCCGCTTCAAGCGGTGAACGACGACGTTCATGTCCGGGCCGTCGTCGTCCGCGGAAGGTTTTTCGAGGACCTCGCAACAGGCTTTGAGCTCGTGAAGGATCTGCTTGAACCAAAGCTCGTAGGTCTGATGGACGATGATGAAAAGCATCTCGTCGTGAGCGTGGAGCTTTCCTTCAATCAGGCTGAGCGGCGCCTGCAGGCCGAGGAGTTTGTCGACGGCGAGATAGCTGCCGTAATAAGCGGGCTCGTCCGAAGTCTTGAACGGGCAATCCATGGAACGAACTGTCGGCAACGGAGCGACAAGTGGCAAGCCCGGTCGCGCGCCGCCCGTTGCGGAAGGCGCTGAGCTGCGGTTAATTCCAGCGATGAGCACCTACCCGAAAAGCCCGAAGGAAATGACCAAGGGCATGATGTATTTCCCCCGGATGCTGGACAAGATCCGGCTCCACGGCCGCGGCGAACTGCCGGAGGATTATCACTCCAATCTGGGCGGCCAAAGAACGGCGGATGGCGCTTGCACAAATTTTCTTCGGGTTAATTACGGAGTGCTGCGCCAGCGCGTGCTCAAGGGTGGAACCGACGAGGAAATCCTGGACTGGTGTTTCACCAACGGCCGGCGTCTCAACGAAGGCGACCTCGTGGTCTGGAACGGATTCGTGCTGAAACTGGGATGGAATGATTTCGCCAGTGCGACACTGGAAGAAGCCAAACAGAAACTCGGCATCAGCGACCGGGCCGACATCAGCACCATCGCCGAGCTGATCGAGTTCGACGAAAAACGGCGGAGCTGAGGATCGTCGGCTTCACCGCGACCCCGCCCGAATACGTCCGCGTCGAGGACGCGGCTCGTAGTATTGAAGCGGAGGGAATCGGCGTGAGCGCCGCCTGAACAGGGGAAGGAACCGGGGTTATGGGAATATTTTTTGATCGCTGGCGCAGCGTCGTCGTCCTGGCTTTGGTGCTGGGAAGTTTCCAAGTCAACGGAGCGACGCTCCCGGCGGGGTTCACGGAATCGCAATTTGGCGCCGACGTCGGCGGGGTCCCGACCGCCATGGCATTCGCGCCGGACGGGCGGCTCTTTGTTTGCCTGCAAGGAGGACAGCTGCGCGTAATTAAAAACGGCGCGTTGCTCGCGACGCCCTTCGTGTCGCTGTCGGTCAACTCGACAGGCGAGCGTGGATTGCTCGGCATCGCTTTCGATCCCAACTTCAGCGCGAACCAGTTCGTTTACCTTTACTACACGACCAGCACGTCGCCCATTCACAACCGGATCAGCCGGTTCACCGCCAATGGCGACGTGGCCGTGGCCGGAAGTGAGATGGTGCTCATGGACCTGGACAACCTCAGCGCGACGAATCACAACGGCGGCGCGCTCCATTTCGCTCCCGACGGGAAACTCTACGCCGGCGTAGGCGAGAACGCCGTTGGGGCCAACGCCCAGACCTTGAGTAATCGCCTCGGAAAAATTCTGCGGATCAACTCGGATGGAACCATCCCGACGGACAATCCGTTTTTCGGGACCGCCACGGGAGCGAACCGGGCCATTTGGGCGCTTGGCTTGCGCAACCCGTACACCTTTGGGTTCCAACCAGGCACGGGCCGGATGTTCATCAACGACGTGGGCCAAAACGCCTGGGAAGAGATCGATGACGGCATCGCCGGATCGAACTACGGCTGGTCCACCTGCGAAGGCGCTTGCGCGACGCCCAACCCGAACTTCCGCGATCCGCTCTTCCAATACGGACACGGCACCAGCCCCACGACTGGCTGCGCCATTGTGGGTGCCGCCTTTTACAATCCGCCGGTAAACCAGTTTCCCGCCAGTTACATTGGCAAATACTTTTTCGCCGATCTGTGCAGCGGCTGGATCCGCGTTTTCGATCCGGCCACGAAAACGGCGAGCGCGTTTACAACCGGCATCTCCACGCCGGTCGATCTCCAGGTGGGCCCCGATGGGTGCCTCTATTATCTCGCGCAGGGCAACGGCGGCGAGGTCTTCCGCGTCAGCGCGACACCAGCGCAACCGCTCAATATTTCTGTCCGGTCGCGAGTGGGCACAGGCACCGATGTCCTTATCAGCGGCTTCATCAATATCGGGACCGCGGCGAAAAAGGTGATCCTGCGCGCGCTCGGCCCATCGTTGCAACAATCGGGCGTGAGCGATCCCCTCTCCGATCCGGTGCTCGAATTACACGCCGGCGACGGATCGCTCATCACGACGAACAACGATTGGAGGGACAACACCGCGCAGCAGCAACAGGACATCACCGCCAATCAGCTCGCGCCTCCGAATAACCTCGAGTCCGCGATCGTGATCACGCTGCAACCCGGGACCTACACGGCCGTGGTCAGGGGCAACGGGGCGACCGCGCCCGGTGTCGCCGTGCTGGAAGTTTACGATGTCGATCACACGAGCGCCTCGCGCCTCGCCAATATCAGCGGGCGCGCCTCGGTCCTGACTGGCTCCAATGTTCTGTTCAGCGGCTTCATTGTCGGGAACAACATTGGCGCGGCCAAAGTCGTCGTGCGCGCGCTCGGACCTTCGCTGGCGCAATCCGGCATCGCGGACCCGCTGGCCGACCCGACCCTCGAAGTTCGCGATAACAACGGCGCGCTCGTCATCGCGAATAACAACTGGCAGGATGACACGAGCCAGGCGGCGCAGATCAGCGCGAACGGTCTCGCGCCGGCGAACCCGGCGGAATCGGCTGTGGCCACCAGTCTCGTTCCCGGCACTTACACCGCGATCGTCGCCGGGAACGGCGGGGGAACCGGCGTAGGACTCATCGAGGTTTACAACCTGCCCTAGCGGTTGGAGCGACGCCGCTCTATCGGCGTAAAATGCGTTGCCTGTTCGAAGCGCTAATACGACAGAGCGCTGTCGCTACAACCTTGCCAACGACGTCGGAATTCGTTCGACTCGGGAATTGAATCCCGGCGACAAGGAACCTTCTCTCGCGCGGCGTCTCGGCGCTTTCGACGCCACCATGATCGTGATGGGCGGGATCATCGGCGCCGGCATTTTCGTTAATCCATCGGTCGTCGCCCGCCAGGTTCACACGCCGATGCTGATCCTGGGCGCGTGGCTGATCGGCGGCGCAATCGCGCTCATCGGCGCCTTCGTTTACGCGGAGCTCGCGGTGGTCCGGCCGAGCGTCGGCGGACAATACGCCTACCTGCGCGACGCCTACCACCCGATGGTCGCGTTCCTTTACGGCTGGACGTTGCTCCTCGTTGTGCAAACCGGCGGGATGGCCGGCGCTGCCATCATTTTCGGGCGCTATTTTCGCGAGCTGTCGGGATGGCCAGTGCCCGAGCAGGCGGTTGCGGCTATCACGCTCGGAATTCTGACCGCGATCAATTGCTTTGGGATTCGCGCCGGCAGCAATGTCCAGAGCGCGTTGATGCTGACGAAACTGGGAGCGATCGCGATGCTGGTCGGGTTTGGCTGGATGATCGTCGCGCCCGCCGCGCCCGGCCTAACGACCGGTTCGGCGCCCGCGGTGACGAACACCTGGCAGGGTCTGGCCGCTGCCATGGTGCCGGTGCTGTTCGCTTACGGCGGCTGGCAGACGGCGAGTTTTGTCAGCGGCGAAATGCGCGAGCCCCGGCGCGATTTGCCCCGCGGTCTTTTTATTGGCGTCGCCGGCGTGATCGTCGTCTACCTGCTCGTGACTTATGTTTGCCTGCGCGCCCTTGGAGCGGGCGGCCTGGCCGATACGAGTACGCCGGCCTCGGAGGTCATGCGCCGCGCCCTCGGCTCGCGGGGCGCGAAGCTCATCGCGTGTGGGATCGCCATCTCGACGGTCGGGTTCCTCAGCCAAAGCATTTTGACGGCGCCACGCGTTTACTACGCCATGGCTCGCGATGGCGTCTTTTTTAAGGCGGTCGGTCGCGTGAGTGAACGAACTCGTGTACCGGTGATTGCGATTGTTCTCCAGGGAATCTGGGCGGCAGTAGTCGCGTTAACCGGCAAATACGACCAGATCCTCAACTACGTCGTCACGATCGACGCACTTTTCTTTGGGCTGACAGGTGCGGCGCTGCTGGTCTTCCGCGCGCGCGCTCGCCGGGAAGGAACTGAGAAAGCCGAGGGCGATTTGGTGCGCGTGCCGTGGCATCCGTTCACAACTTCGTTATTTGTCGTGGCCTGCTGGAGCCTCGCCCTCAGCACGGTCCTGCAGTCACCCCAAAACGCCGGGATCGGTGTCCTCATTCTTGGCCTCGGCGTTCTGGTCTATCGATTCTGGGCAAAACCACATTCTCCGGCCTAAACGCTCGCCTTGCCGACGTTCGGTGGTTACTTGCCATGATGAACATAAAACGTCTCCTCCTGGCCATGGCTGCAGCTTATGCGATCACCTACACGAGTGATTTCCTCGTCCACGGCATTTGGTTGTACCCCGATTACCAGGCCGCGAAATCACTTTGGCGACCGTCAGCGGAGATGCGGAGCTACCAGTCCTGGGTCTACATCGCGCAAATTATCTCCGTGACCACCTTCGTCCTCGTCTGGGCAATGGGCTTTGGCGGTCGGGGTATCGCGATCGGTATCGTCTTCGGTCTCCTCATGGGCATGTCCCAGCATGTCTGGGCGATTGTAAACTATATCGCCATGCCTGTGCCGGGAGCGCTGGCCGCGAAATGGTTTGTGGGCGGCGTCGGCGAAGCCGTCGTGCAGGGAATCGCCATGTCCCTCATCTACAAACCCGCGCAGTCCCGGACAGCGCTGTAACGCGCCTGCGATAGAAAATGGCGGCGACCTTGCGATCGCCGCCATTCTCGTCTCCTCTAGCCGTCTTCTGTAGCCGTCGCCCTACGCGCGACGCCGGTTTCAGATCAAGCTCAATCCCCACGCTTCGCACAGCGAAGCGGCAACAGAGATCCGCGAACGCCCGTTACATTCTTTTCGCCGCCTCCATCTCCTCGTGAGCTTTCTTCATATCTTCGTGCGCCTTTTTCATGGCGTCGAATCTCCCCTGCTGCTCCGGCGTGAGGAGTGGCCGGATCTGCGCACCCGCGCTTTCCATCAACGCGTGCGCTTTCTCCATCGCTTCCTTGTGGATGGCGGCCAGCTGCGGTTTGGTCTGGTCGATGATCGGCTGGACCTTCGCCTTCTGGGCGTCGGTCAGATTGAGATCCTTGCTCAAATGATCGAGCGGATTCTCCATCATGTGGTGCGGGCCGGGACCGTGTTCGTGTTTCGGTCCGTGCTCGCCCGGTTCCTTCGCCTGGAGGTAAACGATGCCGGCCAGCGATAACGCCGCCGCGGCTGTCAGTGAGATAAGTTTTCGTGTCATTGTTTGTTTGTTTCTTGTTTTTGGGCGCAATCGGAGCGCCTCTTTCCGTAATGGATGACTGGCCGACTGGCGCCGCGGTTACAGATTTATCCAGGAATTTTGTAACCTGCCGGCGGCTCCGGCTGTCATTGTCAACGGTGTGGACTGGTTTGGCTTTACATGGCTGACGACGGAGTCTCACGGGAGTTGGTGGCGGCGGTGCTGCGCGAGGACGAAAACGCGGCGCGCGAATTGGTGCGCGTTCTTTATCCGCTGGTGGCGAAACTCGTGCGGGCCCATCGGCCGGTGCGCAGCGCGGAAGAGGACCTTTGCCAGATGATCTTTATCAAAATATTACGGAACCTGTCTCAATTTTCCGGCAAAGTGCCACTCGAGCATTGGGTCTCCCGCATCGCGGTCAACACCTGCATCAACCAGATCCAGGCCGAGAAAGCGCGCCCGGAATTGCGCGAAGCCGATCTCAGCGAGGAACAGGCGGCCGTCGTCCGCAACCTCGCCGCCACCACCGGCGAGCTCGGGCCCGACCAGAGTTTGACGTCCCGGCAGCTCGTCGAACATCTTATGCAGGCGTTGAAGCCGGCGGAACGACTCGTGATTGATCTCTTTTATCTGCAACAGCGATCCGTGGCGGAAATCCGCCGCCTCACCGGATGGAGCGGCGCGCTCGTGAAGGTGCGCGCCTTTCGGGCCCGCCAAAAAATGAAACAAGCCTTGTCGAACCTGACCGCGAAAGAGAACGCATGAAGGCGGACGACCTCGATCGCCTCTTCCACTCCGCGGCGAACGCGCCCGGCGAGCCTCCGGTCGAAGCGCCCTTCGGTTTTGCGACGCGCGTCGTGGCTGGCTGGCGCTCGGATAAAAATGGCGGGAACGATGCCGCCGAGCTTTCGCGATTCCTGCGGCGAGCTGGTGTTATCGCAGCCGCTGTCGTCGTCCTGGCGGGCGGCGCGGCTTACCGGCAATATCGCGAGGAGAGCAAATTCGCGGCGCCGACGAACGAATATTTGATCGTGGATTCGGCGATCCAGACGGAGTTCTCGCAATGAACAGCGCGCTGAAATGGAAGCTCGGGTTCGCTTTCCTGCTCGCCTTCGTCGCGGGCGGAATGACCGGCGCGTTTTGCGGCGTTCACCTGATCCGTCACCATCTCATGCTCGGGCCGCCGCATTCCGGCGACGTCCCCGATCGAATGCGGGAACATCTTCGCCGGACGCTCGACCTCACCGCCGAGCAGGAGAAAAAAGTTTCGCCGATCGTGGACGCGACCAGCACCAAACTCGAAACGATCCGCCTCGAAACCGCGGAGCGCGTTCGCACCGTCATGGAGGAATCGAAGAAACAGATCGCGCCGCTACTGACTCCGGACCAGCAAAAGAAACTCAATCAGCTCGAGTCCGAGCATCGCAAAATGATGCTGCATCATGGGTTCCTGCCTCCGCCAAAAGATAAGCCGCCGCCACCGGCTCCGTGAGCGATGACGCCGAACGACGTCGATTTCCTGATCAGGCGCTTCGAACAGCCCGACGAAGTCCGCACCTTCACCAAAGGCAAATTCGAGATCGTGAAGATGGGTTCCATGACGATCGGCCGCGCCAGTTACGAACCCGGCTGGAAATGGTCCGAGCACGTTGGCGCAGCGGCTGGCGCGACCTCATGCGAAGTCGAGCATATCGGACTCGTCGTTTCCGGTTCGGCCGCGTGCCGGATGAACGACGGGCGGTATTATGAAATGAAACCGGGCGATCTTTTCTCCATCGGTCCCGGGCACGACAGCTGGGTCGTCGGCGCCGAACCGTACGTCTCACTTCATTTCCTCGGCGCGGAAGATTACGCCGCGGGCCACGACCGCTGATCGTTTCTAGTCTGGAAAGCGCGGATGGTCGGGTGATAGCCTCGCCTCTCCGCTTTGAAAAACTTTCTCCGGCTTAACGCGAGCCTGCTTTACTGGGTCCTGGTCGCGCCGTTCAAAGGCGAGCTCTTCAAAATTTCGCCGATCTTCCGCCAGATGGTCACCATTGGCGTGCGCGCGACGCCCATGGTTGCGCTGACCGCGTTCAGCATCGGGGTCACGCTGGCGATGCAAGCGGCGCATTCGCTCCAGGAACTGGGCGCCGAAATTTACGTGCCCGATCTGGTCATGGTGACGCTGCTCCGCGAGATGGGACCGGTGTTGATCGCAGTCATCGTGATTGGCCGCAGCGGCTCGGCGGTCGCGGCGGAGTTGGGGACCATGAAAGTGTCCGAAGAAATCGAGGCGCTCGAAGTCATGGCCATCAACCCGATCAGCTACCTGATCGTGCCGCGCTTTATCGCCATGCTGATCATGCTGCCGGCCCTGACTGTTCTCGGGAATTACATCGGCGTGTTCGGCGGCTGGGCCGTCTGCCATTTCGCGCTCGACGTGACGACTGCCGGCTACATTCTCCGCGCGCTCGAAAGCGCGAACACCTGGGATCTGTATTCGGGAATCATCAAGAGCGCCGTCTTCGCCTGGATCATTATCACGATTGCGTGCAACGCCGGGTTGCACGTCGAAGGCGGCGCCGAAGGCGTAGGCCAGGCGACGACGGCTGCGGTCGTGCAGTCGCTTCTCGCCATGCTGGTGAGCAACGCGGTGCTGACGAGCGTGTTCTTTTTTAAATGAGGAAGCGGGGGGACAAATGACGAATGACGAATGACGAAGGAATGACGAAACCGGAAATCGCGTTCGATCATGAGGCGCGGTTCTGGATGGATGGCGAGGCGCCAGTGGTTCGGGAAGATCCCGCCAACGAGCGAGTGTATGACCTTGAAGAGCGGACGGCGCGTTTCGGCGAAGCCGTCATCGACTTCGCGAAGGCGATCCCGCAAACTCCAGTCACGAATCGCATCATCGCGCAACTAGTCGGCGCGGCGACCAGTGTCGGCGCGAATTATGTCGAAGCGGACGATGCCGTTTCGAAAAAAGAGTTTCTGAAGAACATTGGCACCTGCCGCAAGGAAGCGCGCGAAACGAAACACTTCCTCCGCATGCTCGTTCGCGCCGTTCCCGAACTGAAACCGCAGGCGCGCCTGCTGTGGTCCGAGGCGCGGGAACTCCACCTCATCTTCTCCAAAATTCGAAGAAACGCCCAATGATCTTCGTCGTTCGAGCTTCGTCATTCCTTCGTCATTCGTCATTCGTCATTCGTCATTCCCCACCCTTCCTCATTCGTCATTTTCCCCATGCCTGACCCCATCGTCGAAGTCACCGATCTTTTCCGAAAATTCGGCGACCGCACGGTCATCGACAATCTCTCCTTCACCATTCACCGCGGGGAAACGCTCGTGATCATGGGTGGGAGCGGTTGCGGCAAAAGCACGCTGCTCCGGCACATCATCGGGGTGATGAAACCAACCGCGGGTTCGATCAAAATCTTTGGGCAGGAAATCACCGACATGAACGATCGCGAAATCGCCGGCGTGCGGCGTCGATTCGGGATGCTGTTTCAATCCGGCGCGCTCCTGGCATCGCTGACCGTCGGCGAAAACGTCGCGCTGCCCCTGTTACAGCACACCGACCTGTCGGCCGGCGAAATTGAGGAGACGGTAACTCAGAAACTGCAGATGGTCGGGCTGAACGGCTTCAACAAGTCCAAGCCGGCCGAGATCAGCGGCGGGATGCGCAAACGGGTCGGCCTGGCGCGTGCGCTCGCGCTCGATCCGGAGTTGCTGTTCAGCGACGAGCCAACCTCCGGCCTCGATCCCATCATGACCGCGGTGGTCGACAAGCTGACGCTTGAGTTGACGAACGACGAAGGGATGACCGCGGTCGTCGTTACCCACGACATGACGAGCGCGTTCCGGATCGCGACCCGGATGATTATGCTCGGACACGGCCGGATTCTGGCCCAAGGTACTCCGGACGAAATCCGCACCCACCCCGATCCCGAAGTGCAACAATTCATTAACGGCGAACCCGACGGGCCGACGCCCTTGAATCTTTCGCAGGACGATCACGCCGACCATCAACACGTGAAGGCCCGGCCGCTCATCACGGCGCGCCGGCGTTTCCACCACAAAATGCCATGAAACGAAATCTGTCCGATTACGTGGTCGCCCTCTCGGTCATCATTTGCAGCCTGGTCCTGCTCGCGGCGCTGACGATGGCGCTGAGCGGGTTCCGTTTGAAAAAACCGACGCGTACGCTGCAGATCGATTTCGAGGACGTGACCGGGGTGAAGTTGCATTCCGAAGTGCGTTACGCGGGCGCGTCCGCCGGTCGGGTGATCGCGATGCGGCATCTCAGCCGCGAGCAACGGGAAGCCGGCGCGAACAAACGCAAAGCCGTTCGCGTTACCGTGAGCCTGATGGATGAGGTGCCGCCGTTGCCGGCCGACGTCATCGCGACCCTGAGTTCGGACACGCTTCTCTCGCCGATGTTCGTCGCGCTCTCCGCCGGAACGCCGGACAGCGAGACGCTGGCGAACAATGCCGTCATCGACGGCCATACGGCCTACGGCATCCAGCAAATCGCGGCCGCTGCGGGACCGCTCATCGATAACGCCAACAAACTGATCGACAGCCTCAACGCGACCGTTGGGAATCTCGACGGGACCATCACGAGCGTGCGGAACGATCTCGGCACCGTCCTTCCGAAGATGGCGCCGGTCCTCGACGTGGCGAAGATCGATCTCGAGGAACTGCAGCGAATCATCAAGGGCCTGGATGACGTCGAGAAAAACGCCAACACGGTCTTCGAGAACGCCGGGAAATTCGTCGGCTCAACCGACAGGCAGCTCCAGGAACAAATGAAAGAACTGCGGGTGATCCTGTTGAACCTGAAAGTGGTCAGCACCCACGCAAAAGCGTTGACCGAGACGCTCGCGGAAAAACCGAGCCGCATCATTTTCAGTGGCAAAGGCAACAAGCTCACCCCGGAATCCGAGATCCTGAAGAGCAAGGAACCGTTGCCGGCGAAGAAGCCATAGGAATTACATCTGCGGCGCCGGTCGGCAGCGAATTCCTTTCATGGCTCGATCGCTCTCCGTTGGCGCCGACCGTTGCCGGCGAAAATTCCTGCGCTTTTTCCCAAAAGGATTCCGCGACGAGACTTACCTCGCGTGGGAGCGCGAGTACAAATGGGAGACGCACCGGAATTGGGAAGAGGCGCTGAATCAAAACGAGTTTCGACGGCTCCTCAAAAACGGGGAATACGCCGAGGTCGCGGCGCGCGCCGTCCGGACCGAACAGCGTTCGCGCCACAGCATGATTTTCTCTTTCGAAAAAATGGCGCTCCGTGATGCAGTGAAATCGGCCGCGGGCGCGCGCGCGTTCGCCACCGGTCTCTACGATTTCCTCCACGGAACCGGGACCGACGAAGGCAGGTTCGAAACCTGGTGCGAGACCGTCGCGGCCTTGCCGCGCAAACAAACGCGCGTCCTGACCTGGCCGCTCGTGACCGTGTTTGGATTCATCGCGCAGCCGGACAAACACATTTTCCTGAAGCCGATGGTTACGAAATTCGCAGCCGAGAAATACGGATTCGATTTCCCCTATCGATCGAAACCGAACTGGGAAACTTACGCGAGCCTGCTGGAATTTGCCGCGGCCACCCGGCGCGATCTGCGTGACATGCGACCGCGCGACATGATAGACCTTCAATCATTCATGTGGGTGCAGGGCTCGACGGAATACGATTGATCCGCGGCGTCGATGTGCGGAAGGTCGGCCTCTTCCTGGCGCTCGCCTATGCGTTCGCCTGGACGGTCGGGTTCACCTTTTTCGCTCTCGGCGGCAAGCTTGCCACCCCGGCCTTCCTGGCCGTCGGAGTGGTTTACATGTGGGCGCCGGCCGCAGCCGCGATCATCACTCACAAATTCATCCGCAAGGAGCCGCTCTCCGATCTTGGTCTCAAGGCGCCTCGGATTCGGTGGCTCCTGGTTGCGTGGCTCGGGCCGGTGTTGCTCGTCCTTCTCGCGCTCGCTCTCAGCCTCGCGCTTCCCGGCATTTCGTTGGCCCCCGGGCTCGACGGTTTACTGGCGGCGCTCGCGGACATTTTGCCGGCGTCAGAAGTCGCGAACGTTCAGCGCCACCTCGAGCCGACGTATCTGGCGAAACCCGGAGTGCTTCTTCTCGTCACGTTTGTGCAGGTGTTAATCGCGGGCCCGACGGTCAATGCCGGCGCCGCGTTCGGCGAAGAACTGGGATGGCGCGGTTTTCTGGTGCGCGAACTAAACCCGCTCGGCTTCTGGCGTTCCTCGTTTGCGATCGGGTTTTTCTGGGGACTCTGGCATCTGCCTGTGATCGTGAACGGGTATAATTATCCAGGGCACCCGCTCGTCGGTCCGGTCATGATGACTTTGCTGACCATGCTCCTTTCCCCGCTCATGGGTTACGTCCGGCTGCGCGCGGGATCGGTTTTCGCCGCGGCCGTGTTTCACGGGACATTCAACGCGGCCGCGGGCCTCGTCATTTTCCTCAAGGGCGGAACCATGCTGCTCACTGGAATCACCGGTGTCGTGGGAATCGCGACGCTCCTGTTCGTTAACGCGATGCTCTGGGTGCATCTCCGGCGTAATCCGCTTCGTCTCGAATAATCCCCAACGCGTCGGCGAGGAGCTCGGCCATGTGCTTCGGATGAATCGGCGTCAGATGTTCGAGCTGATGCCGGCAACTCGTTCCTGACGCGACGATGACGGTGCCGGGCGGCTGGGCGCTCACCTGTTGCACGAGCGGCGCCGCCACTTTCAAGGAGAGATCGTATTTTCGCTCGAGGGCGCCAAACGCGCCCGCCATGCCGCAACAGCCGGTATCGAGAAGCGCGGCGGTCCGGCCCGGCAAACGCGCGGCGAGTCGCGCCATGAATCCTGTTTTCACCAGCGACTTCGCGTGGCAATGGGCGTGGATCGCGACGTGGCCGGTCGCGTTATTGAAACGGAGAGCGTCCGGCTCTTTCTCCAGCAGATCCTCGACGAATTGCTCGAAGAGATGGCAGCGTTTCGCGATGTTTTCGGTGTCCGGCAACTTCAGCTCGCGATAATCCTCGACGAACATCGAGTAACAGGAAGGCTCGAGGAACAGAATCGGCGCCGTTGAATCCGAGGCGCGAATCAGGTCGAGGTTGTGCCGGCCCATTTCGCGCGCGGCCTCGAGATTCCCCTGGCTGAACGCCGGCCGGCCACAGCATTTTCGTCCGTTCACCAGCGAGACGTCGAAGCCGAGCGCTTCCAGAACTTTAACGGCAGCGACCCCGATATGCGGTTCGTGGTAACGAACAAACGTGTCGTCCCAAAGAATGATTTCGCCCCTGTAGCGGCGGTCTACGACCGTCGCATCCCCATTTCGGCGGTCATAGACCGCCGCTACAGTTTTCTGGAACCATTTATCGAAACGCTGTTTCGCATAATGGGGCAGCGGACGCTTGTCGGTTAACCCCAGCGTCTTCCGCATCAGGCCCCGGATGAGTTTCGAATCCAGGGACGCGTTCGCCATTCGCGGCATGAGACAGCCGAGCCGGCCTAACAAGTCGACGTTGCTCAGAATTCGTTCGCGCAACGGCAAGCCATCCCGCTGATGCCGCGCATGCGTCAGCTCTGCCTTGAGGAGCGCAAGATTTACGTTCGACGGGCATTCGACCGTGCACGCTTTGCAGGAGAGGCAATTGCTCAGCGCAGCGTCCAATTCCTCCGAGCGCAGCGGGTCCTCGTGAAAACGCATCTCGAGCGCGGCCCGGATCGCGTTGGCCCGGCCCCGGGTCGACATGTATTCCTCGCCCGTCGCGAGAAAGGTTGGGCACATGGTCGGCGCGTCTTTCCGGCAGCCGCCGCAGCCGTTGCATTGCTCCAGGTTGCCGATGAACGATTCGTCCTTGAAGGCGAAGGCGAGCGCCGGCTCGAATGGCAGGCGCAAGCGCGTCTCCGATTCCACCCGCAGGTGGTTGTCGATCTTGAACCGGCCATCGCTGAAAATCTTCCCGGGATTGAACAGGTTCTTCGGATCGAACAACTGCTTGATCTGCCGCATCACGCCGAGCAGCTCGTCGCCAACCTGCTCCGCCATGTATTCTGTCCGCGCCATGCCGACTCCGTGTTCGGCGGCGAGCGAGCCTTTGAACTGCCTAACGAGCGCTGAGACCTGGTCCGCGACCTGACGATATTTTCGCAGATCGC
>DASZDT010000005.1:0-101550 GCA_035941675.1 Chthoniobacterales bacterium | reverse complement strand
TGCGAGTGGCAATTGCACGCTCCAGACCGACGGCTGGGGAAACATCGTGGAGCAATACTACTACGACGCGTTTGGGAACCCCTCCTTCTGGGACTCGAGCGGGAACAACATCGGATATTCGCCCTGGGGAAACCGAATGCTCTTTACCGGCCGTGAATGGATAGCCAGCTTGAAGCTCTACGATTATCGGGCGCGTTTGTATAATCCCGAGCTAGGCCGTTTCATGCAGCCCGACCCGAAGGAATTCGCGGCCGGGGATTACAATCTGTATCGCTATTGCCACAATGATCCAATTAATCGAAGTGATCCGTTTGGACTGATCGATAGAGAGATCGATAAGGACTTGGATAAGAAGGGTGTTGATGCGAGCAAGAACTCGCTGGAGGAAGCAAAGAAAGATTCAATTGGTCGGTCGCAAGCCGTTCAAGAGAAAGATGGGAAACGCTCGCTGGCCAGTAAATTTGGCAAATGCGAAAAGACCGTAGAGAAGAAACTCATAGGCGGGAGACTCCAGCCCGTGACTACCCAAAAAGAAAAGGCGCCTGTCGACGCGGGACATAAACCGGTAGCAGTCGGCCACGCTCACATGGACAAGACTGGTAAAGCAGATCCGAATTTTAGCGGCGCGGATTACGACACGGCTAGAGGTTCGGCGACAGAACCCGGAATTCCGGTCTACAAAGTGAACGAATCGAATCCGAGCCAAATATTGCGACTCACACCGCAAGTGGATTATCACGATGAGCCCACGATAAGACCTGTGCCGTAACCGGATCATGAGACTGCCTCTCGTTATCCAAATCGTGCTGGTGCTCTGTGTCGGAGTATCATTGGAATGCCGCGCCTCTTTGCCAGATGACGACCACTTGGTTCCCTTGAAGGAAGCAGTCGGCTCAAGTGCTGCTTATCAAGAACTGTGGCAACGGAAGCTGCTGCTTACTCCTGGAGAAACTGCAAGGTTCGTCAGCTTACCTGGGACGACAGGTGTGGAAACTGTCATATCGGTTTATCAAGCCTCTGGGAAAGAAAACTCTCTTCCGGGTGATTATTGGGTAACGGTGACGCAAGCCTCTGGGCGACTTTGGAACTGCGTTGCCCCAGGCCCTAGAGATCACGTCGATCCCCAAACCATACGCGTTGAAAGATGTGATGTGCCTATAGCCCAGACCACTGCGCTCGCATTACACAAGCTCTGGGTGACCATGTTGTCACAGTCGCGACTCCAGCAGAAATCCAATGAAATCGTCGTGGACAGCAGTAGTGAAATTTTTTCGGCTACGAACTCGAACGGCATCGTTTTGGAAGGTGAAAGCTCGACATCTCCAGGACAGAACACAAAGGCGTTAATCGGCATTGCGACTTCGTTGATGGAGTACTGCGGCGCACCGGTGGCCAAACGCGCGGAACTCACGCGTAAGATCAAGAAAAGCACATCGAACTTGCTTGCTCGAATTGGTGCAGCGAGTGGACACGGGAAAACGCAATCGGCGTCATCGCCCAAGTCGGCGATAACGCCTACAGGCAAAAAGTAGGGAGCCGTGCTGCGACGGGACGGCAAAATGACCAGTCTGTGGATCTCGTCACGCGCGATCGATCCGGCCGGGAATCCCTCTGGCTGGGTGGGCGAAGACCACTTCAACTACGACGCGATGGGGAACCGGCTTTCCGGGTGAAGTTCATCCAGCCCAGCCACCATTTGCTTTGGAGATAATCCCACGAGCGGATCACGGGAGGTTACAACGCGTTGAACCAGCCGATGCTCGTGACGAGCAACGCCCTGGCGCCTAACTGGATGGTATCGCTATTGCCACAATGATCCAGTAGCCACCGGATTAGGTGCAGGCTATCGAGCGGCGAAGGCCGCCGAGCGGGCGGTCCAGGCAACGAAGTACGTCGAGCGAACGAATGAAGGAAGCAGGGTTGTAAATAAGGTGGCTGATATTACGCGTTCGAACTTTGAAAAGAGTCTAGCCGGTTCGGGATGGACCAAGTCCGTCGGTAAGGATGGTAAGGTCGTCAACTACGAAAAGGACGGTGCCCGGTATCTGTTCGTGATAATGCGAAATCCACTGGTGGACCCACTGCCGACTATTACAAGGCTGGGAGCGACAAGCCAGACATCAAGATACGCTTGAAGAAGGACGAATGATCTCGCGCGATCCCTTTGTTACCAATTCACGTGATTTCGACGTGCTCGGAGCGCGTGCGGCCGAAATCTTTCATACCGATCGACGACTGCCAGCACAGGTTTTCGCAACAGGCTTCGACAACTTCGCCTTTTTGGAATTCGATGTGATGCTGTTCAGAGAGTTTTGGAATGTTCTCGCGCTGTGTGCGGAAACCTTCGGGGACGAGGATGTCTCGCTCATCGTTCACGAGCCAGACCCCGACGCGTACTACTTCACAAATTTTCAGCGCTACGGCGCTTTAGATTTCAAACCCAGTGCTAACGCAGGGGACTACAAGCAGGCATTCTTAACGGAGCCGCCTGGAAGCCCAGCAGATGCGTTGCAGTATGTTGCTGCTGTAGTCTCGTGGTTCGGCAGTTCGCGAAAATGGGGATTTTGGGGCGAGCGGGATTTCGGTGTCGCAGTCGCCGCGACACGCGATTCGAGCAAATCCTGGCCTCAGGTTCAGGGAATCCGTCGTTCTGGGACTCGGGCGAGAACAACATCGGATATTCGCCCTGGGGAAACCGAACTCGTGACCGCCGTCGCCTAGATTTCTGCTGGGCGCTGGGCCGAAGTTTTTGACTTGATCGGCGTTTGGGTCAAATACTTAGACAAACGCGTCCGGGAGCGGCGTTCCACGAGTAGGTATGAACAAAACGAGCATGAATTATCGGGTGATCCTTGTCGTGTCCCTGACGGCCTTGTCGCTGTCGGGTGGCGTTCTCGCGCAGGAAAACAAACCGTCGGAATCGAAAACGAAAAAGGAAACGGCCGCGACGGCCGCCGGTTCGCTGGACGATTACGTGGGGCGCTACGGCAAAAAGGAGATCTTCATCCGCGACGGCGGATTATATTATCAGCGGATTGGCGGTCGCGGCGGCGCCCTGCGGCCGATCGGGAAAGATAAATTCGCGCTGGCCGAAGACGCCCAGCTCACCTTCAAGCGCGATGCCAAAGGCGTGGTCGTGGAAGTCGCGATCGATTGGGTCGCGTTTCCGGACGAACTCCTGCAACGGGAGCCGCTCACCGGCGGACCGTCGACCGGGTCCGACCCTGCGTTGCGCGTCCCCGTTCGCAAAGAACCGCCGAATCAATCTTCCAACGGATCGGCCCTCGATGCCGCGACCCTGGCCCAGCTCAAGACAATCATGACCCATCTTCTGGAGACGATTTACGTTTCGCCCGAGATCGGCACGCGGCTCGCCCGGCAGCTGAAGGAAAAATTTGAGGCCGGCGCTTATGCCAGCGCGGCGAACCAGGCGGAGCTCGCCGAAATGCTAACGCGGGATCTGCGCGGGTGGTCCAACGACCGCCACTTGAACGTCCGCTACAATCCCGAGGCAAGCGGCGACGCGATCCTTGATCCCGAGTCGTGGGAAAAGCAAAGGCCGTCGATGTTCCCCCGGGTGAGCGATAGCGGCAGCCGACCGCGCGGCCCGGCCCCTGATCAGCGGATGATCGCGCGGCTCGAGCAGGATAATTATCATTTTCGCCAGACCAAAATCCTCAGCGGCAATGTCGGTTTTCTCGAAGTCGGAGGGTTTGCTCCGGCTTCAACCAGCGCCGAGGAAAAAGCAGCGCAAGCCATGCGCGCATTGGCGAACAGTGACGCCGTGATAATCGACCTGCGCGATTGCCCCGGCGGCTCGGCCGACATGGTGGATTTCCTGGCGAGTTATTTCTTCGACGCCGAGCCGCGGGTGTTGATGAACCGTTACATTCGCCCGACGAACGAACACATTCAGAACAAGACGTTGGCGGACATTCCGGGCAAACGAATGCCGGATACCGACCTCTACATTCTGGTAAGCGCGCACACGGCTTCGGCGGGCGAGTCGTTCAGTTACACCCTGCAACAGTATGGCCGCGCGGTCATCGTCGGCGAAAAAACGGCGGGCGCCGGCTACAACAACATCATCCTGCCGCTCGGCAAGAATCTTGCGTTCTCAGTTTCATATGGACGGCCTGAACATCCGCGTTCCGGGAAAGGCTGGGAAGCGGTCGGGGTTCAGCCCGACATCGCGGTCCCGGCCGCAGACGCACTGGTGGCCGCCCACAAGGCCGCGCTCCAGAAAATGATCACGAAAACCGCGGACGAGCGCCGGAAGAAAGAGCTGATGGCCGCGTTGGAGGAATTAGAGCGGACTCCCGCGAGCACCGCCGGGGCCTGAGCCAACTCGCGCTGCCGGGAATTGGATTGCGGCGAACGTGGCGGCTCCCTATTCTGCCGCGCCTATGAAAACGTTTTTCGCCGTGGTCGCTCTCGCAATTGCACCGCTCCTCAGCCTGAAGGCGACGCCGGACGACGATCGCTTCCAAAAACTGGCGAAGGATTACATCGAAGGGTTGCTCGAGGCGAATCCGGAATACGCCACGTCGCTGGGCGACCATCGTTTCGACGACAAGCTCACGGATTATTCCGACGACGCGGTCGCGAAGGAACTCAAACGCGCCAAGGATTTCCGGCAGCAACTCGAACAATTCAGCGACCTGACGAAATTGACCGGACCGAACCGGGTCGATGTTCGGCTCCTGAAGGACAACATCGACAACGAAATCTTCGGGATCGAAGAGCTGAAGGAACGCGAATGGAATCCGCTCCTTTATAACGAGAGCCTGGCGAACAGCCTCTATCTTTTGGTCGCGCGCGATTTCGCGCCGCCGGAAAAGCGCGCGGCCAGCATCCGGGCGCGCCTGGAAAAGATTCCGGCCGTGATCGCGCAGGCCAAGGCGAACCTGAAAAATCCGCCGCAGGTTTACACCGAGACAGCAATCGACCAGACCCAGGGCGCCATCTCCCTGATCAAGGAAGGTCTCAACGAGGCGCTCGACAAGGCGCC
The DNA here is from genome assembly GCA_035941675.1 of Chthoniobacterales bacterium. GTDB lineage: Bacteria > Verrucomicrobiota > Verrucomicrobiia > Chthoniobacterales > UBA10450 > AV80. Next base: position 96,539 of record DASZDT010000005.1, on the reverse strand, counting down.
GAAAGCGAAGGCAGACCTGGCGCCCTTGCAGGACAAGGCCGTCGCGGCATTGAACGATTACAAGACCTGGCTGAAGAACGATCTGCTCCCGCGTTCGACCGCCGATTTCCGGATCGGGGCCGACAAGTTCCGGAAGAAACTTCGCTTCGCGCTTTCTTCCGACATGTCGATGGAAGACCTGATGAAAGCGGCGCGCACCGATCTGGAGCAAACCCAGAAAGCGATCTACGAAACCGCGTTGCCGCTCTACAAAAAGCAATTCCCTAACGCGGACGAAGCGACGCTGGGCGATCGCAAGAAAGTGACCGCCGCGGTGCTGGACAAGCTCGCGGAACAGCGACCGACGGACGACACGATCGTCGCTTATTCCAAGACGGTTTTGAAAGAAGCGACCGATTTCGTGAAAGCGAAGAACCTGGTGACCGTCCCCAGCACGCCGGTCGACATCGTCGTGATGCCGGAGTTCAAGCGCGGGCAATCGATCGCCTACTGCGATTCGCCGGGCGCGCTCGAGAAGAACGGGAAAACTTTTTTCGCGGTCGCGCCGACGCCGGACGACTGGAAGCCGGAACGGAAGACTTCGTTCTTTCGGGAGTATAACAATTTCATGGTGCGCGACCTGACGGTGCACGAAGCGATGCCGGGGCATTATTTGCAGCTGGCGCATTCGAACGAGTTCAAGGCGCCGACGCTGGTGCGCGCGATTTTCCAGAGCGGGACGTTCATCGAAGGCTGGGCGGTTTACGCCGAGCAATTCATGGCTGAAGCCGGTTACGGCGGGCCGGAAGTGAAAATGCAGCAGCTGAAGATGCGGCTGCGCGTGATCTGCAACGCGATCATCGACCAGTCGATCCACGCGGGAAACATGAGCGAACAGGAAGCGCTCGACGTGATGATGAAGGAAGGTTTCCAGCAGGAAGGCGAAGCGGTGGCGAAATGGAAACGGGCCCGGCTAAGCTCGTCGCAACTCTCGACTTATTTCGTCGGCGTAACGGAGCATTTGGCGTTGCGCGAACAGGCGAAAGCCCGGGACGGCGCGAAGTTCGACCTGAAGAAGTATAACGACACGGTGATTTCTTTCGGCAGCCCGCCGGTGAAGTACGTGCGCGAGATGATGGGGCTGTAGGGAAAGTTCCAAATCCCAAATCCCAAGCTCCAAAGAAGCTCCAAAATCCCAAGGTCCAAACGGACTTCCTCGTCCCGAACTCTGTTTGGGAACGCGCTTGTCTTCGAAACTCTGTTTCGCAACCGGGCAACAGAGTTGCCAAGACGAACGAGGAGTTAAATTGGTTGTAGCGACGGCGCTCCGTCGCCGTTCGTCCGCGTCGCGTGCCGAAGACACGTTTTTACGGCGACAGAGCGCCGTCGCTACAACTACTTCTTCGCCGCCATTAGCTTGGCGAGGTGATCCAAGTTGAAGACCCGGCGGGTGCCGGTCTTTACTTCGCGGAACATCACTTCGTACCAGCCTTGCATCCGTGCGGCGACGTAGCGTTTGCCGGCGATCCGCAGCGGTTGCCGCGCGATCACGCGGTGGATCACTTTCTCGTAGGCCGATCGCGGCCAGTGCCGCATCCGGCGGCGGTTCCAGTTCCATTCGTGGCCGGCATCGTCGTACGTCTCCGGGCGTTCCGGAAAATCGAGCAACGATCGCGCGTCGCCCTCGAACACGGCTTCGATGTGCCGCAGGGTTTCCAGGTCGCCGACGCGCCGGATGCTGGCCCGAAACGGCTTCAGGGTTTCCAGCGCGATTTGGCGGAGGCTGAGCTGCCGGCCGTCGCGCAATTTCCAGATTGGTTCGTTTACGTCGCAGGCGAAAGGATCGCGGGCCAGCGATTGTTTCGTGACTCGCCAGCCTTTTCGCGACGAATGTTTCCGCAGCCGGAACGGGGAGAATTGCGGGATCTTGTTTTTCTCGAGCCGCGACAAATCGTAGTCCGGCCAGGCGCTGGCGACTCCGGCCACGCCGGCGATGAAGGCGCACGTCGCCAGCATGAGGGCGGCGTCCGGCGTGAAATCCGCGGTCGCTTCGATCCGCTTGCCGCGCGGGCGGACGCCAACCGCGGTGCTGTTCCTGTTCGCGGCCAGAAGGATGACCGGCGCGGGTAAAATATGAGCGAGGAGGTGGCCGAGCCGCCGGGCGTCCCGCACCGGTGAAGCGTGCTCGGTTTGGAACGAAAAATTGTAATGGGTGCTGAAGCCCTGCAGCCGCGCGCTGCATTTATTTTGGCGCGCCCAGCGCCGCAGTTCTTCACCGACGAAATGAATTTGTTCCCAGAGAAGGCGCGTTGCCCGGTAACAGCAGCCGGGCTCCAGTTCGACAATTGGCGTCGCGACTTCGATCACGCCGGTGTCGAAGTAGATCGCGCCGCCGGAAGGCAGTTGAAAGGAACGGCCGGTGCGCGGCAGCATTTTGTGCCGGACGAGGTTTTGGGCGGTCCCGAAAATTTTTTCCGGCAACTGGCGAACGTCGTTGATGATGAGGCTGAACTCGGCTTCGAGTCCGATGACGGCGCGGGGCGGCGCCAGTTGTAGGCGGGCGCCGGCCTTCGATCGATCCTGTTTTACGATTCGCTGCATTCGCGAGGCACCAGCGTTAGATAACCGAGGTCCACCTGGAGATGATCGTCGCCTTCCTGGTAGGCGCGCACGTTGACTTCCGCCCCGAGCGAACCGGCGATGGCGGCGTAGCGCGCGATCGATTTTTCATCGTTCAAATAAGTGTCGCCGACGCGGTAGATATCGGCGGCGGTCCCCCAGTTGTGGAGCGACATCCCGCGGTTGATGCGATGGGCGGGCGACCGATAACCGCCATTGGCGCTGACAAAAACCGGCGCGTCGACCTGGCGGCGAAAGTCTTCGAGGTAACGGGCCAGGGCCAGAATCGCGCAGGGGACATAATGCGGAAATGTTTGCAGAAGCAGCGGTGCTTCGCGCGAATCGACCGTGATCAGTTCGGACAACGCGAAATGACTCGCCACCCGCCACGCATGCGCCTCTTTCCAGCTCGGCACTTCAAAGAAAAATCGCGGCAAATGGTGCCGCTTTCCGTTCGCGTCCGTGGCGGCTTCTCCCGGCCGCAGAGCCGCCCGGTGCTCCGGCGAAAGGGTGAGGCCGTCGACCGCACGCAGTTCGTTCGGCGAGTTCACGCTTTTACCTCCTGTCCGGTCAGGCACTGGAAAACCGCTTCGGAAATTTTCGCCACCGTTTCGCGGCGGCCATTCGAATCCGCCGGAACTTCCGTGAGAACGACGAGGATGTACGGTTCCCGTTCCGGCAGGTAAACGATGCCGGCGTCGTGACACGCGGTCGAAATTTCCCCGGTCTTATGCGCGACGCTGGCGTGGGAAGGGAGGAGCGCCGGGATCATGGAATTGAAGCGCTGTTGCAAAAGAATCTTGATGGCGAGATCGCGGCTGGCCTTGGACAGAAAATCGCCGCGGAGGGTGGCGAACAGTTGGAGCAGGCCTTCGGCTGTCACCTCGTTGTTGAAGCTCTGCTCGTGCGCCTTGGTGTCGTCGACGCCGCGGCGCAAATCGACGCCGGAAATCCCGGCGTCTCGCAAAACCTTCTGCGCTTTCTCGACGGTGAGATAATCGAGGAGGAGATTCGTCGCGAGGTTGCTGCTCGAAACGATCATCCATTCCGTGAGGTCGGAAACCCTGGCCGTCCGCCCAATTAATTTGTGGAGCTGCGGATAACCGTCCGCTTCGGAATCGATCCGGAACGGCGTGCGATCGATGGCGCTGTGGAAGCGGTTGCGGATGTGCAACGTGTCGTCCAGCCGGATTCGCCCTTCGTCGATCGCCTGGCCGATCGCGAGCAGGATCGCGACCTTGATCGTGCTGGCGGCATGGAAACGCCGGCCGGCCTCGATGGAAAATCGGAAGCCGCTTTCGTAATCGAGGACCGCCACGGCCGACGCGACGGCTTTGCTCTGCGCCAGGATGCGTTCGCATTCCTGCCGGAGGCTGCTGGTTTTCTCCTCGTCGTTCATCATGGCCGGGCCTGCTATTTACAACGCGGATGAAGGGCCGCAAACTCGGGCCATGCCGCATGTGGCCACCTGGATTCGCGAGAAGGACGATAAATGGTTTCGTCGCGCCTTCGCTCGGCATCCAAATATCAGGCTCTGGAACGCCCGGATCCAGGAGGTGCCGCTGGAGAAAATGCACGGGCTGCTTTTGAGCGGCGGGCCGGACGTCGCGCCGGAGTTTCTCCATCAGCCGGTGCCCGATCCGTCCATTCTCGACACCGACACGGAACCCGCTCGCGACCGCTGGGAGTTCGCGGCCGCGAAGGACGCGCTGGCGCGGGAACTCCCGATCTTCGCCATCTGCAAAGGCATGCAGCTTCTCAACGTCGCCCTCGGCGGCACCCTGCATCTCGACATTCCCGGCCATAACGCGCCGGAAATGAAGGAGCACAACATCCAGCCTTTGCGCACCGACCGTTCCGCCGCGCATCGCCTCGACAAGGTCAATAGCTCGCATCACCAGGCTCTCGACAAACTCGGTGACGGCCTCGAGGTCGAAGCCTGGTGCGCGACCGATGACGTCATCGAACAGGTCCGGCTCCGCAATTATCCGTTCGGTCTCGCCGTCCAGTATCATCCCGAGCGCGGCGAGGGTTACGAGGAACTGTTCGCCGATTTTGTTTCGCGCCTCGGCAATCATTCGGGTAACCAGTAGCCGCACCCCAAATGTCCGCGCCGCAAAACACCATCGCGATCGTCTACGATTACGATCAGACTTTGAGTCCCAGCTACATGCAGGACGAGACGGTGTTCCCAGCTTTCGGAATCAATTCGGAAAGTTTCTGGCGCCGCTGCTCCGAGCTGGTGCGGGACGATGGTTACGACAACGAGCTCGCCTACATGAAGGTGCTCCTCGACACCCTCGGGATGGATCGGCCGACCAATGCCGAACTGAAATTGCTCGGCGAGAAGCTGAATTTTTACAAAGGGATCCCGGAAATGTTCGAGGAATTTCGGGACGGCCTCCTGACGGAGGAACACACCGCGCACGGGATTTCCGTCGAGCACTACATCATTTCGTCCGGGCTCAAGATCCTGATCGATGGCAGCCGGTTGCGCCCCTATGTCCGCGCCGTGTTTGGCTGCGAATTCGATGTCGATCAAAACGACCGCATCACTTTTCCGAAGCGCGTGATCAGTCACACTCAGAAGACGCAGTACCTTTTTAGAATCAACAAAGGGCTGCTCGATATGTCGCAGGACGTGAACGACCACATGGACGCCGAGATTCGCCCGGTGCCGTTCCCAAACATGATCTACGTCGGCGACGGCCCGACGGACGTGCCCTGTTTTACCGTGATGAAGAAGAACGGCGGCGAAGCGATCGCCGTTTACAATCCCGACGATCCGAAGCGGATTGGATTTAAGAAATGCTACCAGCTTTCGACCCACGCGGACCGGGTGAAACACATCGCGCCGGCCGATTATCGGCAGGGCACGCACCTGCGGATGTTGCTGGAGGAAATGGTCGGAGAGATCGCGAACCGGATCGTGGCGCAGCGCAAATCAGCCGCCGAAGCCGGGACCGTTCGCGCGCCGAAGCATTAATTAATTTTCGCCGCGATACACGCAGCGCGCGGTCGGCGTTTCGTGGATCACAATTTCGCAGAGACCCGGGCAGAGCGGCGCGAGCTTCTCCCAGAACCACGCCGCCATGTTTTCGATGGTCGGATTCTCCAGCCCGGCGATTTCATTGAGATACGAATGGTCGAGCTGTTGGAGGAGCGGCTTCATCGCGGCCGAGATCTGGGCGTGATCGTAAAACCAGCCGACTGCAGGGTCGACTTCGCCTTCCACCGAGATTTCGACCTTGAAACTATGTCCGTGCATCCGCCGGCATTTGTGGCCCTCCGGTGCCGTGGGCAGCGTCTGGGCCGCTTCGAACTGGAAGTCTTTGGTGAGGCGAACGCGCATTGGCCTGAACGTGACATTTTTCTAAGCGTTGTCATCCCGAGTCCCGCCATCGCGGGACGAGGGACCTCGCACGCGCTCTTAGGCTTCCGCGAAGCGGTCGCGGTCCACCGTCAAAGGACGTTTTGGCTCCGCGAAAGCGCCTGAGCGTTTGCGAGGTCCCTCGGCGCGCTTCGCCAGCCTCGGAATGACAGGCGCGGCGTGTCACACGCCGCGGAGGGTCGGCGTCCAGATGAACTTGTGCATCTGCAATTGAAAGCGCACCGGCAACCGATCGGCCAAAATCCATTCCACGATCTCGCGCGGATCGATCCGGCCGAAGATGGGCGAAAATAAAACCGCGCGGCAACGTTCGCTCAGTCGAAAGCGCTGCAGTTGTTCGCGCGACCACTCGTAATCCTCGCGCGAACCGATCACGAACTTCACTTCGTCACGCGCGCTCAGATGGTCGACGTTCGCGAGAAGGTTCCGGTCGCATTCGCCGCTCCCCGGCGTTTTCAAATCCATGATCCGATGGACCCGCGGATCGACCGCCGAGATATCGTGCGCGCCGCTGGTTTCGAGGAGAACAGTGTGCCCGGCATCGGCCAGCATGGTCATGAGCGGCAGGACATTTTTTTGCAGGAGCGGCTCCCCGCCGGTGATCTCGACCAGCGAACACCGAAACGCCGCCACCGCCGCGACGATCTCCGGCAGCGTCTGTTTCTTGCCTTCGTAAAAGGCGTATTCCGTGTCGCAGTAAGTGCAGCGCAGATCGCAAAACGTCAGCCGGACGAAGACACACGGCTCGCCGGCCCAGGTGCTCTCGCCCTGGATCGAGTGATAAATCTCGTTAACTGTGAGCGTCTGCTCTTTCATTCGACGACGTTTTGTCTCTCCTGACGTTACCTCTGATGCAAAATCGAATCGACCAATGTTTCGCGGCGCTTCGATCCGCGCAGGCGAAGGCGTTCATCGCTTATATCTCCGCGGGCGACCCGAGCTTGTCGCGCACGGTCGATCTCGCGCTCGCCCTCGAAAACTGCGGGGTCGACATTCTCGAGCTCGGCGTTCCGTTCTCCGATCCGCTGGCCGATGGCGTGGTCAATCAGCTCGCCGCCCAACGCGCGCTCGCGGCCGGGGCCACGGTTCCCGGCGTTCTCGATTGCGTCCGCCAAATCCGCCTGCGCTCGCAAATTCCGATCGTCCTCTACACCTATCTGAACCCGATTTTCCAATTCGGGTTCGAGCGTTTTCACCGCGAAGCAGACGAGGCCGGCGTGGATGGACTTTTGCTTCTCGATCTTCCGCCGGAGGAAGATCAACCGGCCGTCGGGCCGTTCCACATCCGGCTCATTGCGCCGACGACGCCTCCGGAGCGAGTCGAAGAAATCTGCGTGCGGGCGGCCGGCTTCGTCTACTACGTCTCGCGCGAAGGCGTGACTGGCGTGCAGACCAGCGTCGCGTCTTCGTTGAACGATCGGGTCGCCGAGATACGTCGCTGCACGAAGTTGCCGATCGCGGTCGGCTTTGGGATCTCGACGCCGGAACAGGCGCGCGAAGTGGCGCAAGTGGCGGATGGCGTGGTGGTGGGCAGCGCCATCGTCCAACAAATCAGCGAGCACGCCGCCTCGAGTGATTTGGCACGGCGGATCGAAGCTTTCGTGTCGCCACTCGTCGCCGCCGTCAAAGGACGCTGACGCCTACCAGAAGTGCAGGCTCGTTAGCAGCCGCGCCGCGAAGAAAAGCATCAACAGCGAAGTGATCGCCTGGGTCGCCGCCTGCCAGGCCGGCCGGGCGAAAATTCGCGCGCCTTGCCTGATCGCGATCGAAAATACCAGGGTCCACGCCGTTGCTCCGAGCACCACGCAGCCCGCGAAGGCGAGCGAGTTCGTGAAGCCGGAATCGCCCGCCACCATTTGCTGGCCACCGATCACGGCGAGCCAGAATCCGAGATTCCACGGACTGGTCAACGCGATGACGAGCCCAAGGAAGTAGCCACCATATTTCTTTTGCTTCGCCTGCGGAACTTCGCCTTCAATTCCGCTCTTCGATTTGCGCGCGGATTTCCAGGCGTTGCGGGCGAACATTGCCGCGAGCAGGAGCAGTAAAACAAAACTGACGACGCCAAGGAGGAGCCGGATGCGCGGCGTATTGAGGAGGGCGCCGGCGCCGGTCATGACGGCGAGAGCCCACAGAAAATCGCCGGTGCACGCGCCAAGGCCGAGCTGCCATGCGTTCCAGAACCCGCCGCCCTGGGCTCGCGGCAGAAGAGTTCGCCGCAGCATCTCGGCGTTGATCGGCCCGGGCGGCCAGGCGACGGACCATCCGATAATGAACCCGTTGATCAGCGTCGCCGTCGTCATCCCTGTTCAGGAGTGCCGCGGCTTACCGCATCACATTCCGCACTTCGCTTTCGCTTCCTCGTAACTCGAGCGGGAGGTGAGAAGGCTCGCGAGATATCGGTCCACGGGCGGGGCGCTCAGGGCGTGGGAAAGATTTGACGGTGCGTCGAGCCGCGAAAAAATCGCGTGCACGATTTTCGTGCGCGGAACGCTGCGCTCGCCGTAGCCGCCGGGAATGTTGCTCGACCAGAAGCGGACGTAATCGAGTCCCGCCCGGCGTTCCATCCCGAGATAAATAACCGAATGCCCGTGCTCGGAACGGCCTACCTCGGGCGACCAGAAAATTTTCATGAAATCGCCGGGCTGCGCCTGGGCGAAGTCGTCGAAGTTTTCGCCGAGATCCATCTCGTGAAAGAGCCGGGCGGTGCCGGGACCATTCGCATTCCAGCGGCCCCAGATGCCTTCGCCGTCGCGCTGGTTGCGAATCAGGAGGCTGTCGAGCGTCGCGTAATCGAGACTGAGCGAGCCCCGCGCGCGCAAGACTTCGATGGTCTTGATGAAGACGAGATAAGTCGCGCCCGAGCAGTAGCTGGGCGAGGCGGCATCCGGGACGACAGAGAAAATTCCCGATTCAAAATGGGCCGCGGATTGCAGGCGGATCGTGGCCGCACGGGAGGCGGAATATTTGCCGCCGGTCGGCATCGCCTGGATTTGCTCGAGGATGACGTGGTTATATTTACCGGGAGCGATTTGGGCGGAGAGCGGCGCGGCGCCGAGGACGACGGCGAGGCTGGCAATGATTCTCCCGAGGTTCCTTTTCAAAACTACGCTCACAAATAGAACTCGTTTCCGCTCAGGGCAACCGCTTCCGCCGGGCGCCAGTTGGCTTTGCCGCGAGTTTGTGGTAACCAACTGGCCATGCTGCGTTTCACGAAAATGAACGGGGCCGGGAACGATTTCGTGATGATCGATAACCGGGTGGGGGATCTGCGCTTGGCCCCGGACCAGATCGCGAAGATTTGCGATCGCCATCGGGGCGTGGGCGCGGATGGCGTCCTCGTGCTGGAACGCGCCGCGAACGGCGCGGATTTTCGGATGCGCTACTACAACGCGGACGGCGGCGAAGCGGAAATGTGCGGCAACGGCGCCCGCTGTTTTGCGCGTTATGCGAGTCGCGTCGCCGGCCCGATGAACGAGCTGTCGTTCGAGACGCCGGCCGGCGTGATCGGCGCCGAGTTGCAAGGCGAGCTCGTCCAGCTCCAGATGAGCGAGCCGAAAGACATGCGGCTCGGGATCACGATTCCTTTGCCGGACCGCGGGGTCCCGGCGCATTTCGTGAACAGTGGCGTGCCGCACGTCGTCGTTCCGCTCGACGATTTGGATGCTGTCGATGTTCGCGCCGCCGGTTCCGCGATTCGGCGCCACGAACTTTTCGCGCCGAAAGGCGCGAACGTAAATTTCCTGAAGGAACGCGGCCAGCGGCAGATCGCGATCCGCACTTACGAGCGCGGGGTTGAAGACGAAACGCTCGCGTGTGGAACCGGCGTCGTGGCCAGCGCGCTGATTTTTGCGGCGATGAAAAACGTCCCCGGCCCGATTGGCGTGCTGGTGCGTGGCGGGAACGAACTGCAGGTCGGTTTCGAGAAAACCGGCGATCGCTTTCACAATGTCACCCTGACGGGTCCAGCCGAATTCGTATTCGAAGGGACGATCGAAGTCTGAGTTAGCATACGATCCGCGAAATGTTTCGAGGAACTTTCACCGCCATTGTGACTCCGTTTCGCGACGGGGAAATTGACGTGCCGGCGCTGGAGAAGCTGGCGGACGGCCAGATCACCGACGGCGTCAGCGGCGTGGTCGCGGTCGGCACGACCGGTGAATCCCCAACGCTCTCCGCGGCGGAACGCGAACAGGTGATTCGTGTCGCCGTCGAAGTGGGTAAAGGCCGTTGCCAGGTCCTGGCCGGGACCGGCTCGAATTCCACCAGCGCGACGATCGCCGCGACACGCGCGGCGGAAAAGATGGGGGTCGATGGGATGCTGATCGTGGCGCCGTATTACAACAAGCCGAGCCAGGAAGGACTGTTCCGCCATTTCCAGGCGATCGCTCAGGCGACGGGCGCGCCGATCATGCTCTACAACATTCCCGGGCGTTGCGCCGTCGACGTTGGGCCGGAAACCGTCGAGCGGCTGGCCATGGATTGCGCGAACATCGTCTCGATCAAGGAAGCGAGCGGCAGCGTCGATCGGGTCAGCGAATTGCGCGCGCGTCTTCCGGAAGCGTTTACGGTTTTGAGCGGCGACGATTCTCTCACCCTGCCGTTTCTGTCGGTGGGCGCGGTCGGCGTGGTCAGCGTCGCGTCGAATTTGTTTCCGGCCGAAGTCGTCGCGCTGGTCCAGGCGTTTCGTTCGGGCGACACGAAAAGCGCGCGGGATTTGCACCTGAAGATGCTGCCGGTTTTCAAGGACTTGTTCATCGAACCGAATCCGGTCCCGGTGAAGACGGCGCTTTCCTGGCGCGGGGCGATGTCGGCTGAATGCCGGTTGCCGTTGTGCGAGATGAGCGCGGCCAACCAGGCGCGCCTGCGCAAGACGCTCGAGGCCTTCGCGGGAGCGGATTGAAATGCCGGTCCGCGTTCTGTTGCTGGGCGCGAAAGGCCGGATGGGCCAGGCAATCGCGGCCGCGGCGGGGAAAGCCGAAGTCGAAATAACGGCAAGTCTCGATCTGGGCGACGACATCGCGAAACAGATCGGCGACTGCGACGTCGTCATCGATTTTAGTCATCCCAGCGCGAGCACGGAGCTTGGCCAAGCCTGTGGCGAGACGAAAAAGCCGGCCGTCATTGGAACCACCGGCCACTCGAAGGAGGAACGCGCGGCCCTGGAAAAATTGGCGTTGTCGGTCCCGGTCGTCCTGTCGCCAAACTTCAGTGTCGGCGTGAATACGCTTTTCTGGCTGACCCGAAAAGCCGCGCAAATGCTCGGGGGGGATTTCGATCTCGAGATCACCGAGATGCATCATCGCCTGAAGAAGGATGCGCCGAGCGGGACGGCGAAAAAGCTGGCAGAGATTCTCTGCGAAGTTCGCGAGCTCGATTACAGAAAAGATGTGCGGCACGGCCGCGAAGGATTGATTGGCGAGCGGCCGGCGAAAGAGATCGGCGTCCATTCGATTCGCGGCGGCGACGTGGTCGGCGATCACACCGTGACTCTTGCGGGCGCGGGAGAACGGCTGGAGCTTTCGCACAAAGCCGCGAGCCGCGAGACTTTCGCGCTGGGCGCCTTGCGGGCCGCGCGCTGGATCGTCGGGAAACCGCCGGGCCTTTACAGTATGGAAGACGTTCTCGGACTCGGATGAGAGCCGGCGTTGCGCTCGGTTCCAATCTGGGGGAGCGGCTCGCGCACTTGCGGAATGCGCGCAAGGAGATCGCCGCGCTGAGCCGAACCCTGCCGCCGCTGCGTTGCTCCGCGATCTACGAGACGGAGCCGGTCGATTGCGAAAGAGGCGCCGCGAAATTCTTCAATGCCGCGATCGAGTTCGGATATTCCGGCCGGCCGGAGGAACTGCGGCGCGAGCTGGCCGGCATCGAACGGATCCTCGGCCGCCCCGCCGCTCACGAACGAAATGTCTCCCGCCCGATCGATCTCGACCTGCTCTATTTCGGCGAACTGGAAATGGAAACGGCCGAGCTGCGTTTGCCCCATCCGCGGATTGTCGATCGCGAGTTCGTCCTTCGGCCGCTGGCCGACATTCGGCCCGACCTCGTGCTGCCGAGCCAAACCGAGGCTGTCAGTGTCCTGCTCTTGCGTTTGCCGGCGAGTGGAGTGGTGCGGCTCGATCTGGAATGGTAGGGTCCTGGCCCGATGACGGACTTTCGCGACAACAAGAGGCGGGGGGAAAAAATCACGGCGCTGACGGCCTACGATTACCCGACGGCCCGGCTGCTGGACGAAAGCGGGATCGACGTCATCCTGGTGGGCGATTCGTTAGGCATGGTCGTGCTGGGGTATGAGGACACGACCGAGGTCACGCTGGCCGACATGGTCCATCACACCCGCGCCGCGGCGCGCGGAGTGAAAGGCGCTTTGCTCGTGGGCGATCTGCCGATTCACAGCTACCAGGATGCGGCGCAGGCGGTCGCGTCCGCGCGCGCCTTGATGGAAGCGGGGGCGCACGCGGTGAAACTGGAAGGCGGCGCCAGCCACGTCGCCCAAATCGAGGCGATCATTAGCGACGGCATTCCAGTCATGGGTCACATCGGCATGCTCCCGCAAAGTGTGCGCGAGGAAGGCGGCTACAAAGTGAAGGGGCGCACACCCGCGGAAGCTGAAGCGCTTCTGCGCGATGCTGCGGCGGTCGAGAACGCCGGGGCGTTTTCGGTGGTGCTCGAGATCGTCGCTCCTGAAACCGCGCGCAGTATCACAGAGGCGCTCGAGATCCCGACCATCGGGATCGGCTCGGGTTTACATTGCGATGGCCAGATCCTCGTGACCCACGATCTCATCGGTTTGTTCCCGTGGTTTACTCCGAAGTTCGTTTCGCCCGAAGCCCGCGTCGCCGACCACATTCGTCGCGCGGCCGAGGCGTTCATTCGCCGAACGAAATCCCAAGACAGTTGAAGTCAGTTGCGGTTATCGAGGCGAGGACCGGTTCGAACGGCTGACGTCGGTGGTTTCCGTGCGGGATGCGGCGCCCTGGATGTTCACGCGTCACCCACAAATTGTGATTGACGGTCTCCAACCTAATCGAAGAAAAACCCGCATATCCCCAGCATTCCCGGCCCGCCGTGACTCCCTGGCGGAATCACGATCCATGGAAACCCTGGAGAAAAGATATGACAGAACTTACTCCCATCTATCGGCACATCGCCAAGGACCCTTGGCGCTTCTTGTACGATACGCACGTTCAGAACGACACCGGGTGGAGCGAAGGCACCGTGGCGTTTTACGCCCACCCCAATCAACAAGCCGGGACAATCCCGATCTACAGGCACACCGCCAAAGATCCTTGGCGCTTTTTGTACGACACGCATCTTCAGAACAACACTGGGTGGAGCGAAGGCACAGTGGCATTCTACGCTTACGCCACGCAACAACCCGGCACGATTCCAATCTACAGGCACACCGCCAAGGATCCTTGGCGCTTTTTGTACGACACGCAGGTTCAGAACAACACCGGGTGGAGCCAGGGCATAGTGGCATTTTATGCCTTTCCTCCAGGGTGGATGTCTTCAATCGACGACCGCGCATTGCTGTCGCAAATGAGCTTGCCCGGCACCCATGAAACCATGTCGCGCTACGGGGCCAACAGCGAATGTCAAAAATGGACGCTATCAGAACAACTAACCAATGGACTACGCGTTTTCGATATTCGACTTCGTTACCTCAAAGGAGCGAACGGAGAGGTCAACTTCTCGGTGCATCACTCCACTGACTATCAATATGCCTTCTTTGATTCGAAATTTCCTTACACGAGTGACTGTAAGTATTGGGTGCTAGATGAGTGCCTGGAGTTTTTGAAGCACAACAATCGAGAGTGCATTGTGCTGCTCATCAAACAGGAAAGAGATGTGCAGGATCGCGCCACATTTTTCGATGCCTTTTGGAAGATCATTGATAATCGAGCGGGGTACAATAACCAGCCACTGGATAAGTTATTCTACGTGCCCAATACCGTTCCTCGTTTGGGCGACGCGCGAGGCAGAATCATTTTTGTTTTCGTCGACGGAGATGACGGGCCTTCCAAACAATTGAGCAATCCGAGGTGGGGGCTTTATTGGGGTAACATCGATTATGAGGTCAACCCGAACCACGTCTTGCCAGGGCAGCAACCAAATCTAGACATAGAGAACCACTGGCAAGACCTCAAGGAGTGGAAGTGGGACAAGGTCAGTGCCCACCTAAAGAAAGCGCTCGCTACCAGGGCGAGCTCGAATATCTGGTTTTCCACCTTCGTGTCGGCAAGTAGGGCGCCCCTCGTCAACCACTTTCCGGTCGACTATGCCAACTACCTGCTCCCGAAGGTGCAAAGCGTCCTGACCGCGAATTTGGCGGCCCCGCCAGCACCCTGGGGATCCTACTTCGGCACGGTAATGATGGATTTTCCGACAAAGGAAATAATCGGTCTCCTGATCGCTGCCTCTTTCAGGTACCAGTATGTATGACCGGCTGAATAGGCGCCGTAGCTTCCCAAAATACTGTCACAAACATATACAGCTGATTGAGGAGGCGGCGGGTTCAAAGGCATTGCCGATATTTGACAAAAAGCCGCCGGTGCCGGTTCGTCTCCTTACCTAGATGAGAACATCCGAGTTTACCGACTTCGAGGAGGCGCTGCTCGCGGGGAACAAGCAGCGCAACTGGCTCCTCGTCGGGCTGGTCGTCTCGCTTGCGTTGCACGGAGCGCTTTGCGGTTACTTTTACCGGACCGTGTTCCTGCCCGCAGTCCCGCTCACAGAGGAGCGCGTCCAGGTGCCGACGTTCAAAGTGAAAGCGGTCGAGATGCAGCCCCTGGAAAAACCCGGAGTCGACCAGGCGAATCCCGCGGCCAAACCGGAGCCGGACAAGACCGATGTGCAGTTGCCTGACGAAAAGAAATCCTTCGACCAATTGCTGGACGACGTTCACGCCACCACGGCGATCCCGGACGATACTCGCGACGTTTTGCCCGACATGCCGAAGGTGGAACAGAATCCGGATTCGGTCATGAACGAGATCGAACAAAGCAGCGCCCAGACCCTCTCGAAAAGTCCGAATGCAACCCGCGAACAGAATCTTTTGAACGACTCGGCGACGTCGGGACGGCCGCAGCCGGCGTTGACCGGGACGGAACTCGCGACCAGCACGACGATCAAGCGTCCGAATACGTTCAACAAGCTGCCGGGCGA
Source organism: Chthoniobacterales bacterium (assembly GCA_035941675.1). Taxonomy (GTDB): domain Bacteria; phylum Verrucomicrobiota; class Verrucomicrobiia; order Chthoniobacterales; family UBA10450; genus AV80. Next base: position 81,382 of record DASZDT010000005.1, on the reverse strand, counting down.
CAGCAGCGGACCGACTCGCAACAAGGCGCCGGGGTTCAGCGACCTGGATTCGTTACTCTCGCAGAAAGGCCCGCTCGGTTCGGGAACGAAACTGCGGATGCCGGACGATCAGCTCTTCGGTTATGACAGCGCCGACCTGCAATCGAGCGCGATCTCGCAACTGCAAAAGCTCGGCACGCTGATCAAGCGCAACCCCAAGGCGACCTTCACCGTCGAGGGCTATACGGATTCGTTAGGTTCACCGGATTACAATCTCGAGTTGAGCCAGCGCCGCGCCGACAGCGTGAAGCAGTACCTCGTCGACGTGATGGGAATCAATCCGGCCCAGGTCGAAACCCGGGGCTACGGCGCCTCGAAGTTTCTCGTGATCCCGCGTCCCGTCCCGGTGAACTCCCCTGAAGAACAAATCGAGATCGAACGCCAGCGCCCCAATCGCCGCGTCGTCATCGTCGTCCACACCGACGCGCGTTAATCACCAGTTCTTGATCCACTGCGATTGGTTCGGCGGATTCGCGGTGTCTATCACGCCTCCTGTGCTCCAAAGGTCGAAGGTCGGGTTGTAGCCGTCTGCTCCGGTGGGCGTTGAGGCCTTGGCCGTCGAATAACCGTACGAATTGCCGAACGGATCTCTGATGTAGAGCACAGCCAGCGTCTGATCGGTCGGACTGAGCTGATTGGGTTTAAAAGGCAAATACGATTTCGATTCGGCGACGCGGGTCGAATCATTGTCGGCGTCGCCGCTGATCAACTTATACAGCGAGAGGCTTGCGCCTTGATATGTAGTCGGATCGCCTGTTGCGTTGGGCTTGAGCGCATTGGTTTCGGGCGTGCTCGGATACGCTCCGTTATCGGCTTTGTAGTTTTCGAGCGCGGCGGAAAGGGCCGCGATTTCGGCTTCGGCTCTCGAACGCTGTCCCTTTTTGTGCACGTAACTTGACGTCGCCAGAATTAATCCCGCCAAAACGAGGATGATGGCCATGACGACGAGCAACTCGATGAGGGTGAAGGCGCCCGGAAATGACGAATGACGAATGACGAATGACGAATGAAGCTCGAATGACGAATGACGAAATGCTCGTCGGGCGTTGGTCCGCCATCCGGGCTTTGTCTTTCCTTCGTCATTCGTTATTCGGAAATTCGTCATTGCCGACGAAGTCGGCTCACGCCTGTTGCTGCAACCCGCTGATGATGCTGATCAGCGGCATGAACAACGCGATCACGATCGTGCCCACGACGAGGGCCAGGAACACGATCATGATCGGCTCCAGCAGCGACGTCAGGGCGGCCACGGAATTGTCCACCTCGTCGTCGTATACTTCGGCGATCTTCAACAGCATCTCGGGCAGCTGACCGGTCTCTTCGCCGACGTCGATCATGCTGATCACCATCGGTGGAAAGGCGCCGCTCGTTTCCAGCGGCAACACGATCGATTCGCCTTCCTTGACGCTGTTGTGCACCTGGGAAATCGCGCGCGCGATCACGCTGTTGCCGGCGGTCTCGCGGGTGATGGTCAAAGCCTGGAGAATCGGCACGCCGCTGGTGACCAGCGTTCCGAGAGTGCGCGAGAACCGCGAGATCGCGGTCTTGCGAATCAGGTCGCCAAAAAGCGGGGCGCGCAGCTTGACGCGATCGAGAAAGTTTTGGCCGCGGCGGGTTCGCGCCAGGACTTTGTATCCCAGGGCGAGGGTGACGAGCACTCCGACCAAAATCGCCCAGTGGTTCTGCACAAAGCTGCTCACGCCGATGACGAAGACGGTGATGGCCGGCAGCGGCTTGTCGCCCAGCATGTCATGAAAGATCGCTTCGAAACGCGGCACGATGAACACGAGCAGGAACGTCATGATGCCGACGGCGAGGACGAGCACGATGAGCGGATAAACCATCGCCGCGGCCACTTTGTTTTTGATCTTCTGCGCTTTCTCCTGGAATTCCGCGAGCCGGGTGAGGACGACTTCGAGGACGCCGCCGAGCTCGCCTGCTTTCACCATGTTCACGTAAAGATCGTTGAAGATGCACGGATGCTGCGCGAGTCCTTCGGAAAACGTGCTGCCGCCCTGGACGGAATCGGCCAGCTTGTTGATCGTGGTTTTGAGAACGCCATCGCGCTCCTGTTTCGAAAGAACGTTCAATCCGCGGAGCAACGGCAAGCCGGCGTCGATCAAAGTGGCGAGCTGGCGGGTAAAGATCATCAGCACCTTCGGCTTCACCGTTTTTCGCTGAAAGAGAACGATGTTCATCCCGCCGGCTTTGCGTTCGGGGCGCGGCTCTTTCGTTTTCTTTTGCCGCGCCGCTTTGGGCGGGGCAGCCGCGGCGACCGCGCCTTCTGCGTAAACGTGGGTTGGGAAGTAACCGGCCCGGCGGAGCTCGCCGACGGCTTCGTTGGTGGTGGACGCTTCTACGAGCCCAGTGGATTCCTGCCCGCGCGAATCAAGCGCGATGTAAGTGTAGCGAGGCATGGGGGGAGAATGACGAATTACCGAATGACGAATGCCGAATCAATGACCAATGACCAATGACCGAACGCTCCGTTCTCCATTCCTTCGTCCTTCGTCATTCGGGAATTCGTCATTTCCTCAAGTGTACTTGAGGACCTCCTCGATCGTCGTATCGCCGGCGAAAACGCTGCGCAACCCATCCTGGCGGAGCGTTACCATCCCGAGCTCGACGGCTTTTTCCTTTAGCGCCACGGTCGGCGCGCGTTCGTTGATCATTTCCCGCAGCGGATCGGTGATCTTCAGCAATTCGTAGATGCCTTTCCGGCCTTTGTAGCCGGTTTGATTGCAGGCGTCGCAGCCTTTGCCGTAGAAAAATTTCCGGTCGCCGATATCGCTCCGGGAAAATCCAAGCTGGCTGAGCAGCAATTCACCCGGCTCGTAAGCCGTCCGGCATTGCGGGCAGATGCTGCGGAGCAAACGCTGCCCGAGCACGGCTTCCAGCGTGGAAGAAATCAGGAACGGCTCGACGCCCATGTCGATCAACCGCGTGATGGCGCCGGGCGCGTCGTTGGTATGCAGCGTCGTGAAAACGAGATGCCCGGTGAGCGATGCCTGGATCGAGATTTGCGCCGTCTCGAGGTCGCGCGTTTCACCCACCATGATCCGGTCCGGGTCCTGCCGGAGAAAGGCGCGCAACGTCCGGGCGAACGTTAGCCCGATCGCCTCGTTCACCGGCACCTGGACGATTCCTTCCAGATCGTATTCGACCGGCTCTTCCGCCGTGAGCAGCTTCGAGTCGAGCGTGTTGATCCGGCGCAGACATGAATAAAGCGTCGTCGTTTTTCCCGAACCGGTCGGCCCGGTAACAATGAAGATGCCGTTCGGCCGATGGATGATTTCGAGGATGTAATCGTAGATGTATTCCGGCAGGCCGAGCGCTTCGAGGTCGAGATTGACGGTCGAGCGGTCGAGAACGCGGAGGACGACGCTCTCTCCAAATTGCGTCGGCAAGGTCGACACCCGCAGGTCGACGCTGCGGCCCGCCACATTTTTCTGGATGCGCCCGTCCTGCGGCAGGCGGCGCTCGGCGATGTTCATGTTCGCCATCACTTTCACCCGCGAAATCACCGGCAACGCGAGATGGCGCGGTGGCGGCGCCATTTCATAGAGCGCGCCGTCGACCCGGTAGCGGATTTTGAATTCGTTCTCGAACGGCTCGAAATGGATGTCGCTCGCGCGGTCCTGGATCGCCTGGAACAAGATCAGGTCGACGAAACGAATGATCGGCGTCGCGTTCGCGTCAGCTTCCACGGCGGTCGCGCTTTCGTCCGGGCTGCGCAACGCCAGCAGCTCGCCGGTTTCGCCGAGCTGCTTGAGGATTTCTTCCATGCTCGAGCTGTCGCTGCCGTAGTAACGTTCAATCCGCTCTTCTACTTCCTCCGCGGACGCGACCACGACGTGGACATCCTTCCCGAGCGCGAACCGCAAATCCTCCGCCGCGCGCGGATCGAGCGGATCAACCAGCGCGACCTCGAGCGTGTGATCGCTCAGCGCCACCGGCAGCGCGCGATGCAGCCGGGCCAGTCCGCCCGGAATGAGCCGCAGAATTTCCGGCGTGATGTCGCCTTCGCCGAGCTCGACAAACTCAGTCCCGAGAGCGTCGGCGATGACTTGATAAAATTGGCGGTGATCGACGAACCCGCTATCGATGAGGGCCTGCTCGACGGTTTTGCCGTTGAGCTGCGCTTCCTGCAACACGTCGTCCGCCTGGGAGGGCTGGAGCACGTGTTGCTCGACGAAAATATCCGCGACCTGCTGGGCGTCCATCAATTCACATCTCCCAGGGTTATCGAAATCACTTCTTCGGCCGAGGTGATCCCGGCCAGAACTTTGCGCACGCCATCTTCGCGCAGCGTCCGCATGCCGAGTGCGCGGGCGCGCTGCCGCAGCATCAGGGTTGAGCGCCGGTCGTTGATCATGTGGCGGACGTTGTCGTCGATCACAAAAATCTCGAAGATTCCCATGCGGCCTTTGTAACCGAGGCCGCGGCATTCTTCGCAGCCGATCGGTTTCATCACCTGGGCGTCGACCAGTTGGTCGAGGTTGAGCGCGCGCAGTTCGGTTTCGTTCAGCTCGGCAGGCTGTTTGCAGTTCGGGCAGAGGCGCCTAACGAGTCGTTGGGCCATGATCGCGCGCACGGACGAGGCGACGAGAAACGGCTGGACGCCGATATCCACCAGCCGCGCGACGGCCGAGGGCGCGTCGTTCGTGTGCAGGGTGCTGAACACCAGGTGGCCGGTGAGGCTGGCGTTGGTGGCGATCGTGGCCGTCTCCAGGTCGCGGATTTCGCCGATCATGATGACGTTCGGCGCCTGCCGCAAAATCGAACGGAGCGCGACGGGGAACGTCATTCCGACATCGGGGTTCACCTGCACCTGGTTGATGCCGTTCATCTGGTATTCGATCGGCTCCTCGACCGTGATGATCTTGCGGTCCGGTTTGTTGATGTAGTTCAGGCACGAATAAAGGGTGCTGGTTTTTCCCGACCCGGTGGGACCGGTCACGAGCAGAATGCCGTCCGGCAATTTCAGCAGGCGTTCGAACGTCTCCTGGTCGTCGCTCAGGAATCCCAGCTCCGGCAGGCCGAGCATCAGGCTCGATTTATCGAGCACGCGCATGACGACGCTTTCGCCGTGGTTCGTCGGGATCGTGGAAACCCGGAGGTCGATCGGTTTGCGCGCGATCTTCACCTGGATGCGTCCGTCCTGGGGCAACCGCTTTTCCGCGATGCTCATCGAGCCGGTCATGATCTTGAGCCGGCTGACGATCGCGGACTGCAACCGTTTCGGTGGCGCCTGCATTTCCTGAAGCACGCCGTCGATCCGGAACCGGACCCGGAATTTTTTATCGAGCGGCTCGAGATGCACGTCGCTCGCGCCAAGCCGATGCGCTTCGACGAGAAGCATCGAGACCATCCGGATGATCGGCGCGTCCGCTTCGTCGGCGCTGTCGAGGCTTCCGCCCTCGGTGATCTCCAGGCCGAAATCGACTTCGTGCCCGATCTGTTGCGCCAAAATGTCGGACGCTTCGTCGGCCGTGCCGTAATATTTGATAAGAGCCTGCCGAATTTTTTCGGGGCTGGCGCAGACGAGCTCGATCTCGCGTTGCAACAGGAAGCTGAGGCTGTCGATCGTGTCGATATCGAGCGGGTCGCTCACCGCGACGATCAATCCACTTTCGCCGTAGCCGACCGGGATGACCTTGAACCGCCGCGCGTCCTCCGCCCGGATCTGGTTGATCACATCCGGCGGGATGACTTTCGCCGGGAGATCGATCCAATCCATGTGCGCTTGCGCGGCCAGACGGCGCGAAGCGTCGGCGTCCTCGGGAAGTTCTAGAACGTAATCTTCTTCTGCGTGCACGGGGGGAGGGTCACAATCCTAGGGAAACCGTTGCGAATATCCAAGCGCGTTAATTGCGGCGCGCAGGCTTTCCATTTTCGCCAGCCAGAGCGAACATTAGCGTCGTGAGGATCGTTTACGTCGCTGCCGTCGCCCTGGCGAGCGTCTGTTTCGTCGACGCGCAAGAAATCGAGCTGCCGCCGATCGCAGTGAGGGCAACTTTTGAGCTAAGACAAGGGCCGTCGGCCGTGGACCTGTTCACGATCCATTTGCAAAAACAGATCGAGACGAGGCGGACCTTTGAAGAAACGGTGGCGCGCTCCCCCTGGTCTTACTCTCCATTGTGGAAGTACATTCCGCTCGGCCTCGGATCGTCGATGCCCGATCCGGAGCAATTCTTCAAGCCGCAGTACCTGAGTCTGGAAAATCAGAGGAGCGACTGGGAACTGCGGAAGACTGAGAAGCAATCGCTCTTCAATCCGCGATAGCATCTGCGGGTTGCAATCGGGGCGCGACGACGTTCGCCGTGCGCCGGGAATTTTGGATTCACGCAACGGTCACGTGGCTGCGTCTGTCCGTAACGATCCGGCCAGAAGATCGCGGCTGGGTCGGTTTCGTTCCGATTCCTAAACAGACGGCGCCATTGACTATATTCCTGAACGGGAATATACATGGGCATGAACCTGAAAGATCTCCGTTCCGTCGTTGAAAAGCACGCCGCCACTTTTCCCCGCTTCGTCCTGCCGGATGGCGATTTCATTCCCGCGCACGCGCACGTCACGGAAATCGGACACGTGGCGAAGAACTTCATCGATTGCGGCGGGGTGAGAGGAAAGAGCGAGACGGTTTTGTTGCAAACGCATGTCGGCTCGGATACCGACCATCGGCTGAAGTCCGATCGGTTCGCGAAAATCCTGGAGCTGGGCGGGGCCGTTCTGCCGCACGACCGTTTGGAGGTGGAAGTGGAATATGATTGCTGCGTCGTGGCCCAATACCCGGTCACGGAAGTGAAGCGAACGGGCGAACATCTCGACCTGGTTCTCGGCAAACGCCGGACCCAATGCCTCGCGCAAGAACGCCGGGAAGCGGCGGAAACGTGCTGTGACGCCGCAGCGGCGTGCTGCTGAGCGCGATGGAACTGGTTCGAATCTACCAATGCTTCTGCGACCGAACTCGGTTGCGCATTCTCAACCTCCTCGCGCAATCGCCTCTTTGCGTCTGCCATTTCCAGACGATCCTCGGCGAATCCCAGGTCAAAATTTCCAAGCACCTAGCCTACCTTCGCGAGCGGGGAATCGTGATCGTTGAGCGCGATCAAAACTGGATGACTTATTCGCTCCCGGAGAAGCGCGCTCCCGAGCTCGAAGCGAACCTGAAATGTCTCCAGGATTGCGTGCAATCGGACAAGGTCTTTGCGCGCGACCTGAAAAAGTTGCATGTGATCCGAAAGAATTGCTGCGAGCCGACGACCGCCTTTCACAAATCCGCTCGCGACCGGAGACGATACGGCAAAGCGAAACGTCCTGTTCATCCGCGTCCATAACAGCCCGCGCAGCCAGATGGCGGAGGTGGATGACCAATTGCGACTTGATCAAAGACGACGCTCGGTCGCAGAATGAGCCCGCGCTAAGTCCGTCGGGCAGCTTGGCCCCGAGCTACCTCACCCGCTTCCCGCTGGGTCACCGCGAGCGTTGGGCTGCTCGCGACAAACGTTGGAGGATCAATCATGGACATGAAGCTCGAAGTGGTAGTGATCCCGGTCTCGGATGTCGATCGCGCCAAGGCGTTCTACGAGAAACTGGGTTGGCGACTGGATATCGATTACGTCCGCGACGACGAACATCGGGTGATCCAGTTCACTCCGCCCGGTTCCCAAGCCTCGATCCATATCGGAAAGGGGATCACGGCGGCCGCGCCCGGTTCCCTAGGAAATGTTTATCTTGTTGTGTCCGACATTGCGAAGGCGCGCGCTGATCTGGCCGGCCGTGGTATCGAGGTGTCGGAGGTTTTTCATTTTGACGGTATTCTCGGGCCGGTCGTTCCCGGGCCGGATCCAAACCGCGGGACCTATGCCTCGTTCGCGGCCTTTAAAGACCCGGACGGCAATAGCTGGCTGCTCCAGGAAATCACCACGCGGCTTCCGGGTCGCTGATCCAAGTAGCTGAGCACGACCATGGACGTCGCCACGCTTGCCAAACTACTGCGCGAAACGGAGCAGCATCACGGCCAGTATGAGAAGACCCACGGCAAACATAACTGGTGGGATTGGTATGCCCCGTATTTAAGCGCGCGCCAGGATGGCAGCACTCCGGAGGAAGCTGCCGCGGCCGCAGATCGTTACATGGAAGAGAAAGCAGCAGCTGAACGTTAGAAAAAATATGAGCACGAAAATGGAGGCAGCGCAGATCAGTAAGGCCGGCGGCGAATTTGAATTGGTCGAACGCGAGATCCCACAGCCAAACGCCGGACAGGTGCGCGTGAAAATCGAGGCGTGCGGCATCTGCCACAGCGACGTGCTGGTCAAAGACGGTCTCTGGCCGGGAATTCAATACCCGCGTGTCCCAGGTCATGAAATTGCGGGACGAATCGATGCGATCGGCAGCGGCGTAACGCAATGGACGAACGGTCAGCGAGTGGGCGTCGGGTGGCACGGCGGACATTGCTTCGTTTGCGATCCATGCCGGCGCGGCGATTTCGCGATGTGCGTGAAGCGCAAGGTTACCGGGATCGATTTCGACGGCGGCTACGCGGAGTACATGATCGTTGGAGCCGAAGCGGTCGCGGCGATTCCGGACGATTTGCCGTCGGAGGAAGTAGGTCCCTTTATGTGCGCGGGAGTCACCGTTCACAACGCGCTTCGAACTTCAGGTGCGCGCGGCGGCGACCTGGTCGCCGTGCACGGCATTGGCGGATTAGGCCATCTCGCGGTTCAATACGCGCGCCAAATGGGATTCAGGACGGTCGCGATCGGTCGCGGAAAAGATAAGGAATCCCTGGCGAAAAAACTCGGCGCGCATCATTACATCGACACCGATGCCGGCGATGGCGCCGCGCAATTGCAAAAGCTCGGCGGCGCGCGCGTCATTCTGGCCACGGCGCCGAGTGGGAAAGCGATTTCAGCTTTGGTAGACGGACTCGGGCCGAGCGGCCGATTGGTCGTTCCGGCGGCGCCGCCGGATCCATTGACGATAGGCATGTTCTCGATGATTTCCGGAAGGCGATCCATCGATGGTTCCTATTCCGGGACCGCGCGGGATTCCCAGGACACCCTGGAGTTCAGTGCGCTGACCGGCGTTCATCCTATGATCGAGAAGTATCCGTTGAGCCGCGTGGCGGAGGCTTACGAGCAGATGCACAGCGGCAGAGTCCGCTTCCGGGTCGTCCTAACGATGGAAAGCTAGACGATGCGCGCGGACATTGTTCCCGGAGCATCGCTTAGCGCGCTTCTGGTCGGCTGCGGACACACTTGCGCGCACCACGCCTGGATCTTCTCGCGGATCTGGTCCCGGATTTTGCGGACTTCGACGAGCTTTTGCTCCTGCGAACCCGCAAGCGTCGACGGATCTGGAAAACTCCAATGGAGGCGCGTCGTCACTCCGGGAAAGATCGGACATTTCTCCGCGCTCGTTTCGTCGCAGACGGTGATCACGTAGCCAAATAGCTTTCCCGATTTGAAGACATCGAAGACTGCCTGCGTTTGTTTTTTCGAAATATCGATCCCGACTTCCTGCATCGCTTCGACGACCAAAGGGTTGAGCGTGCCGGGCTCCAGACCGGCGCTTTCCGCTTCGAAGCAATCGGCGCAGAGATGATTGAGCCAGGCTTCAGCCATCTGGCTCCGGGCACTGTTGTGGATGCAGATAAAAAGGACTTTCGACTTCACCCTGGCGCTACTTTACCGGCACGAAGCCGACGTTAGCCACGATCTTCTGGCCGGCGTCACTGAGGGTGAACTTGACAAAATCCTTCGCCAGACCGGCCGGCTCCCCGTTGGTGTAATAAAACGTGGAACGCGAGTAGGAATATTGTTTTTTCTGGACGCTTTCGACCGAAGGCGTGGCGCCATCGATCGAAACAACCTTCACGCCTTTGGCCTTGGTGTAGGCCAGGCCAACGTAGCCGACGCCGTTCGGATTCTTGCTCACCTCGGCCGCGATCTGTTCGTTCCCGGCCATCTTTTGCGATGACGGCGCGTAGTCGCGCTTCTTCATCGCCATTTCCTTGAACTCCGAATACGTGCCGGACGAAGTGTTGCGCGTGTAAATCGAAATCGTGCCGCCCGATCCGCCAACCGCGCTCCAATCGGCCACTTCGCCGGTGAAAATTTGTTCGACCTGCTTCTTCGTCAGGTTCTTGACCGGGTTCGCTTCGTTCACGATTACGGCCATGCCGTCGAACGCGACGGTGGTTTCTTTCAGCGTCACGTTTTTCGCTTTGGCGGCGGCGATTTCTTCCGGTTTCGCCGGCCGGCTGGCCATGCCGATCTGGGCAGTGCTATCGATCAAAGCGGCGAATCCCGTGGTCGATCCTTCCGCGGCGATGTCGAAGGTGGCATCGGGATGCTGCGACTTGAATTGCTCCGCGAGCTGAGGCACCAGCTTCGCCCCGAGCGTGTCGGAGCCTTTGATGACGAGGCGATCTGCCTTTGTCGTGGTGGGGGAAATAAGAAGCGCTGCGGATGCCAGGGCGACGATTAGCGTTTTCATTGCGATTACCTTCGCAACGGCTTCGGCGAGCCCCAAGTGACAATCTCGTGACATCGCGGGCCGGGAAATTCGGCCAGGGAAATGTCACACGAAAGGTTTTGACCCTGACGCGGAGCGGACGCAAACAAACGGAAGCGAGTCATGTTTTTCCCATTCACGAAAGTGCGAACGGCAGATACCAACGCCGCCAAAGACCCATCGCTCCGGAAGTTTCTTCTCCAGCGCGGCGCGTTGAGTTGACCGAAAGTGAAATATCGCGCCCTGGCTTGCGACTACGATGGCACGCTGGCGCAGGACGGCGTCGTGATCGGGCCGACGGCGGCGGCGTTGGATCGGTTTCGGGAAAGCGGGCGCCATCTGTTCATGGTGACTGGGCGCGAGTTACCCGACCTGCAAAAGGTGTGTTCCATCCTGGATCGCTTTGAATGGGTGATCGCGGAAAACGGCGCGCTCCTCCATCGGCCGGCGACGGGCGAGACACGGCTTCTGTGCGAACCGGCGTCGCCGGAACTGGCCGAGTCGTTGCGCCGTTTCGACCTGAGCTGGCTGTCGGTCGGCCAGGCGGTCATCGCGACGATCGAGCCGAACGAGATTATCGTCCTCGAAGAGATCAAGCGGCTCGGCCTGGAGTTGCAGATCATTTTCAACAAAGGATCCGTCATGGTATTGCCGGCGGGCGTGAACAAGGCCAGTGGGCTGGCCGCGCTCTTGAAAGAAGCGGGGTTTTCAGCGGCTGACGTGGTCGGGGTAGGGGACGCGGAAAACGACCATGCCTTTCTGGCCGGCTGCGGCGTTGGCGTCGCGGTCGCGAACGCGTTGCCGATGCTCAAAGAGCGCGCCGACTTCGTGACCAAAGGCGCCCGGGGCGACGGGGTAGCTGAGCTGATCGAAATGATCCTGAAAGACGATCTCGCCGGCTTGTTGATGCGGCGTTAGTGCTTCGCGATCTTCGGCGGGAAAAGCCAAAGCAGTTTGCCGCAGCGCAAATCGGGACCGGCTTCGACCAGGGCGATTCCAGCCTTCGCCAATTTGACCCGCGCCCCGGTGAGTTTGCCGACTGTCTTGCTGAAGTCCGGTTCGTGACCCACGACCATGACGCTCTCGGCGGTGCGCTTTTTGAGAAGCTTCTTCAGTTCCGAGCGCCCGAAGCCCGGCGCGAGCAAATCGTCCTCGACCGATTTCGCGTCGAGGTAGCGCGCGACGATCTCCGCGGTTTGCGAGGCGCGGGGCAATGGGCTGGTCAGCACGACATCGGGTTTGACGCTGAGATTGGCGAGAAAGGCACCGACCTGGTGCATCTCGGCTTTGCCCTTCTCGGTCAGCGGCCGTTCGTCATCCGGCTTTTTCCAATTCGGCCAGTCGGCCTCACCATGGCGAAGAAAATAAATCAGCATCGCTCAAATGATATTCCAGGCGGGCTTGCCGTCCCGGCCGGTTTGCCAAAGGCGGGCGCCTCCGGTGAAGGCATTGCGATTATGGCCGAGCGCGATCCCAGCCGGCCAGTTCTCCACGAGTTTGGCATTTCCCCCGCCGAGCACGACATAATCCGCGATAAACGCTCGCTTCAATTCCGCGACGACGCGCCGCACTTCGGTTTGCCAGCGTTTGTCCCCAAACTTCTGCCGGCCCACCTCGCCCACCCAGTCTTCGACGCTCAGGTCGTCGAGGTACGGCAAATCCCCCAGCTCGAGCGAAAGCACCGTGCGATCCCACAGAAGCGCCGAGCCGAGGCCGGTCCCGAGCCCGAGAAATAACATGCGGCCGCCATGGTAACTGCCGAGCGCCTGCAGGGCGGCATCGTTCGTCAGGCGGACCGGCTTGCCGAAGGCTTTGCGAAAATCGAACCGCACCCAGCCTTTCCCGAGGTTCTTCGGGTCCTGCGCGATCTTGCCTTTGTACACCGGCGCCGGGAAGCCGATCGAAATCGCGTCGAACTTCCAGCCGGCCATTAACTTCTTTGCTTCCGCCACCATTTTGCGCGGCCCGAGAGCCTTGCCGGAATCGAATTTCCGCCGTTTGCCTTTCCGCGAGATCATCAGCTTTACATGCGAACCGCCGACGTCGATCACCAGCACCTTTTTCTTTTTCGTTTTCATCGCTGCGGTTTCGCCTCGGTGATCGGAACCAGCCTTACGCCTTCCGGTTTCTTCGGCTTCGACTGTTTCTTGGAAAGCTCGCGCGACCGTTCGCGGAAATGCCATTGGGCCTGGGCGCGCGGCTCGTTCCCCTCGGGCTTCAACCGCCGATACGTTCCGTCCGGCTGGAGCTCGCGCGCCTTCACGCGATCGTGCAGGAAATTTGGCAGGATGTCCTGGATCACCCGGTCGCGTAACGCCGGAGCGGTGATCGGAAAAGCCACTTCGATGCGCCGGAGGAAATTGCGCGGCATCCAATCGGCACTGGAGAGAAACAGTTCCGGCTGGCCGGCGTTCTCGAAACAATAAACGCGGCTGTGCTCGAGGAAGCGCCCGACGATGCTGATGACGCGGATGTATTCGCTCATCCCTGGAATCTTGGGCCGCAAACAGCAAATCCCGCGCACGATGAGATCGATGGTTACTTCAGCGCAGGAGGCCTCGTAAAGCTTTTCGATGATCTCGCGATCCACCAGCGAGTTGAGCTTGGCGATGATGCGAGCCGGCCGGCCGGCCCGGGCGTGCTCGATTTCACGATCGATCAAGGCGAGCAGCCGCGGCTTCAGGTCGAACGGCGCCACCATCAATTTCTTCAGCCCGGGATAATCGGCCAGCCCGGTGAGCGTGTTGAAGACAATCGCCACTTCATCGGTCAATTCCGGGTCGCTGGTGAGAAGACTGAAGTCCGTATAAGCGCGGGCCGTTCGCGGATGATAATTGCCCGTCCCGAGATGGACGTAGTTGCGGAGACGATCGGTGTCCCGCCGGACGATGAGCAACGCTTTGCAGTGCGTCTTCAATCCCACGACGCCGTAGATGACATGCGCGCCCGCTTCTTCCAGGCTGCGCGCCCACTGGATGTTGACCGCTTCGTCGAACCGCGCCCGCAATTCAACAATGGCGGTGACTTGCTTGCCGGCGTTCGCGGCGTCGACCAGCGCTTCAACGATCGGTGAGTAACCGCTCGTCCGGTAAAGCGTCATCTTGATCGCGAGCACCTGCGGATCGCGCGCCGCGGTCTCGATGAATTCGACGATCGGGTCGAAACTTTCGTAGGGATGATGGAGCAAAACGTCCTGGCTCCGCAGGACCTCGAACACGTCCGCTTCCTTCGGTAAAGCCGGATCGCGCGCGGGTTGAAAGGGCCGGTCCTTGAGGTTCGCAAAAGCGTCGTTCACGATCAGCGGCGAGAGGTGGGTCATCGAGAGCGGCCCGTCGAGTTTGTAAACGTCGGCGTTCGACAAATCGAAAAATTCGAGGAGCAACTCCCGGAAATCGCGCGGACAATCCGCCTCCACTTCGAGGCGCACCGCGTTGCCGCGGCTCGAGCGCCGCAATTCCTGTTCGATGGATCGCAGCAGGTTTTCGGCTTCCTCCTCTTCGATGTAAAGGTCGCTGTTTCGGGTCACGCGAAAGGCATGGACGCCGTCGAGGATCAGGCCCGGGAACAGTTCCGCGATGTGGTGCTTGATGAGGGAAGCGAGATAAATGTAGTTCCACGGCTCACCGGTCGCCCGCGGCAACGGGATCAGGCGCGGCACTTTTCGCGGCACCTGCACAACGGCGTGCAACGGTTCGCCGCCGCGGCGCGTCTTCGCCCGCACAAACAGGTTGTGCGTTCGGTTGAGCAGCTGCGGAAACGGGTGGCTCGCATCGACCGCGAGCGGGGTAAGCATCGGGAATACTTCTTCCCGGAAATATTTGCGGGCCCAGGCGGCGCGTTTCGCATTGAGCTGCCCGATCTCCTGGATGCGGATCCCGTTTTTGGCCAACGCCGGGACGAGCTCCGTGTTCCAAAGCGCGTACTGCCGCGCCACCAGTTCGCGGACCGTCCGCTCAATACTTTCGAAAGTCTGGGTGGGACTCATTCCGTCGGCGCTGACTTCGCTCGTCTCGCTGGCGATCTGCTGTTTGATGCCGGCGACGCGAATCTCAAAAAATTCGTCGAGATTCGAGCTGAAGATGGTGAGGAATTTCACCCGCTCGATCAGCGGCTGCGTCGGATCCTCGGCTTCCTCGAGAACCCGGCGATTGAACTGGAGCCAGCTGAGTTCGCGATTGATGAAATTGGCCGGGTCCGAAAATCGCGTTGGATCGCAATCGTCGGCAAAGGGGACGACATTTCCCGCCGCAGCTTGTCCCTTACTCTCTGGCACGCCCTAGCTTGCCGCAGCCAAATGCTGATGGCGAATATCTTCCGCGGCCGCGCCGTATTTTGAATTCACGCAACTGTCACGTTGCCGCCATCTGTTCGTAACAATCGCTCTCCAGATTGCGCGGTGTAAACCAACCGCCGCTGGGCGCAGTGCTCGCCGGCCTTAACCCAACCGCACAAACAGGAGAACTAATGTCGTTACGAAATCACTTCGGATTGATCGCCGCCGCCGCGCTCGTCGTCGGCACCCTCCCGGCTCGCGGCCAGGATGCTGGAGCGTTACTCGACCTGCTCGTGAAGAAAAAACTGATCACGGACCAGGAGGCCGAGGAAGTGCGCGGCGAATTGACTCGCGAAGTCGCCACCACTTCCGCCGGCAAATGGAAACTTTCCGCGCCGATCAACGAGATCGAGCTCTACGGCGACATGCGCGTTCGCTACGAACAGCGCCAGGGCACAACGCCCGACGTTATGCCGGGATCGCCCGGGCCTAACGACACCTTGAAGCGAAGTCGCGAACGTTATCGGCTCCGTCTCGGCCTGCGGGGCACGTTGGCGGACGACTGGTTCTTCGGCCTGCGGCTGGAGACGAGCACGAATCCGCGCTCAAGCAACGTCACCTTTGGCGACGATGCCGGCCCGTTCGGAAAAGCCAGCGACAGCATCGGCGTCGGTCAGGCTTATCTCGGCTACAAAGGTTTCCGCGATGTCACCCTGACGGTCGGCAAAATTCCGAATCCGCTCGTGACGACACTGATGGTTTGGGACGCCGACATCAACCCGGAGGGAATGGCCGAACAATGGAAGCATTCCTTTAACTTCAGCTTCGGCGGCGGCACCACCGCCCGCGCCGAGACCTACGGCAAAGACAGCAAGTCTTCCGCGGTGGCGACTGCCGTCGAGCCCTGGAAGTTGAAAATGGATTTGTTCGTTAACCTCGGACAATTCCTCTACGACGACGCGAATCCGGAGAATCCGCTTGGGCCCCGGTCGGTTTCCTCCCGCCGGCTTACGCCCAACAGCGACGCCTGGATCTTGGCGTGGCAGGCCGGCGCGCGCTTCACCTTCCCAAACAACATCTACTTCCAGGTCGCGCCCGTCCTCTACACCTACACGGGGGCCGGCGACACCTTTAACACGTTCTTCGTCGGCGGACAGCAGGGCCTAACCAACACGGCATCGATGGCGACCAACCAGACCGGCATCAACAGTCTGATGATACTCGAGGTACCGGCGGAATTTGGATTCAAGATCGGCGAAATACCGGTCCGCATTTTCAGTGATTTCGCGGTCAATTTCGAGGCCGCCGCTCGCGCCCGTGCGGCCGGGCATCCGGAGGCGGAAGATCAGCGTTACGCTTATCAGATAGGCGCTGCCATCGGGCAGTTGAAGACGAAGCACGACATGCAGCTCCAGGCGTTCTGGCAACACACCGAGCAGTACGCGCTCGATCCGAACCTGGTTGACTCCGATTTTTTCGATAGCCGGGTGAACATCGAAGGCGTCGTCGTGCAGGCTGGCTACGCCATCAGCGACGCGGTCATCTTCAACCTCAGCTACGGTTACGGACGTCGCTCGGATAAATCGCTCGGCACCGGCGGCGTCGGGGACATCGGCATTAATCCACTCGACAAATACCAGATTTTTCAAGCCGACCTGAACGTGAAGTTTTAACCAGAACAAAAATACCAACATGAAACTAACTCATCTCCTTACCGTCCTCGCGCTCGCTTTCGCCACCGCGGAAACGCGCGCCGACAAGCTCGTCATCAAAGGCTCCGATACGCTCGGCGCGAAGCTCGTGCCGCAGTTGGCCGAGCAGTTTAAAGCCCAACATTCCGGGACCACCTTCGACATCGCGGCCGAAGGTTCCACCACTGGCATCGCTGCCATCATCGATGGCACCGCCCAGATCGGTATGTCGAGCCGGCGGGCGAAGCCGGCGGAAATGAGCGCCGCCTCCGCGAAAGGCGTGAACATGAAGCCAACCATCGTCGCCTACGACGGCATCGCAGTTATCGTGAACTCAGCCAATTCGGTGAAGAGCCTGACGAAAAAGCAGGTCGAACAAATCTTCACCGGCGAAGTGTCCGATTGGAGCGCCGTTGGAGGCTCGGGCGGGAAGATTTCCATCTACACCCGCAACACCTCATCCGGCACCTACTCCGATTTCAAGGAGCTGGCGATGAAGAAACGCGATTACGCGGGCGGCTCTCAAAAGATGGCGGGGAACGAGCAGATCGCGTCTGAAGTCGGGAAGAACCCGAACGGCGTTGGCTACGTCGGCCTCGCCTACACCAAAGCAAGCGGGGTCAAAGTCATGGCGATTGACGGCGTCTTGCCGTCGGTTCAGAGCGTCCATGCGAAGACCTATCCCTATGCGCGCCCGACCTTCTACTACACCAACGGCGAACCAAATGGTCTCGCTAAACAATTCCTCGATTTTACCATTGGCGCCGCCGGCCAGAAAATCGCCGCTCAGGTCGGCTTCGTTCCCATTCAGTGAAGCATGGCCCGCCGCATGGCTCTCAGCGAGGCCTAACGCCGGCAGCTGACTGTTGATGGCGGATGTCTTCGGCGGCGACGGCGTAAACAGCGTCCTCGGCCATGTTCGTCGCGTGGTCGCCGACGCGTTCGAGACAACGCGAGACAAAAATGAGGTTGAGATAACCGCGGAGCTGAGCGGGATCTTCGGCCATCCGCTCGGTCAGCCGGCGGCCGGCCATTCGATTCAACTCATCCAGCGCTTCATCGCGCGGCACCACCGAACGCGCCTGGTCCACGTCGCTTCGCACGTAAGCGTCGATCGCGTCTTTGAACATCGCCATGGCGTGGGCATACATCGGGCGGATCAACTCCACTTCGGGCAACGCCGGATGCTGATTCAACTTTCGCGCGCGCCGGGCAATGTTCGTGGCCTGATCGGCCATGCGCTCGAGGTTTGAGGAAAGTTTCATCGCCGAGACGACCCGGCGCAGATCGGACGCGACCGGTTGAAAGCGCAACAGCAGATCGATCCCGTCGTGGTCGACTTGTTTTTCGAACTGGTCGATCTCTTCGTCATCGGCAATCGCGATGGCGCACGCCTCGTCATCGCGTTGGAACAAGCCGGCGATCGCCCGCTCGAGGCTGCGCTCGGTCAGGCTCGACATCATCAGGACGCTGTTGCGGAGAGACCCGAGCGCTTCGTCGAAGGTCGCCAGGATATGTTTTTGTTCTGTCATGGCGGATTGCGATTAACCGAAGCGGCCGGTGATGTATTCCTCGGTTTGACGCTGACCCGGATTGGAAAAGATCTTCGTCGTGTCATCGACCTCGATGAGCTTGCCGAGATAGAAGAACGCAGTGCGATCCGAACAGCGGCCGGCCTGTTGCATGTTGTGGGTCACGATCACGATCGTGTATCGCGTTTTCAATTGCCGGATCAGTTCCTCAACCTTCGCTGTCGCGATCGGATCGAGCGCGGAGCAGGGCTCATCCATCAGGACGATCTCCGGCTCAACCGCGAGCGCGCGCGCGATGCAGAGGCGCTGCTGTTGTCCGCCAGAAAGTCCGTAACCGCTCACGTGCATTCGGTCTTTCACTTCGTCCCAAAGCGCGGCGGAACGCAGGCTGCGCTCGACGGCTTCATCGATCAGGGTGCGCCGGCTGATCCCGGCGATGCGTAAACCGTAAGCGACGTTGTCGTAAATCGATTTCGGGAACGGGTTCGATTTCTGGAACACCATTCCGACCCGGCGGCGAAGATCGACGACGTCCACACCGGGTTGGTTGATATCGATGCCTTCGATCCGGATCGCGCCGCGGGTGATCCGTGCGCCGTCGACGAGATCGTTCATGCGATTGAGGCAGCGCAGGAGCGTCGTCTTGCCGCAACCCGATGGGCCGATAAAAGCGGTCACGGCGCGCGGCGGAATGTCCAGGGTGACGTCGTGCAGGACCTGATGGCTGCCATAGGCAAAATCGAGATGCTCGATCTCAATCGAGGCGCGCTCGACAGGAGCGTTGGGCCTGGGCGCCGGCTCGTTCATTGTGATTGGTGAGGCGGTTTCGGGCATTTCGAGAAGGCTCACCATGATAAACGACTCCGGCTCCGCTCGCGCAACAGAATCGAAGTCAGCGCGATCAGCATGACAAGAAAAAGGAAGACAAACGCGGCGCCGTACTGGACGCGCTCGGTGTATTCGTTCTGCGGAATTTTCGAGCTGACGACATAGATGTGGTAGGGCAACGCCATCACGCCCTGGAAAAAGAAATCGGTGAACTTCGAGACCTGCCACGGCATTTCATCCTTCATCGCGTAAGCGGCCGTGAACATGATGGGCGCCGTCTCGCCGGCGACGCGGGCGATCCCGAGGATCGATGAGGTAAGAATGCCGGGCAGCGCGTAAGGCAGGACGTTCTTCCGGATCGTCTGCCATTTGCTCGCGCCCAAGGCGAGCGAACCTTCGCGTAAACCTTGCGGGACCGCGCGAAGCGATTCTTCGCTTGCCGTGATGATCGCGGGCAGCACCATCAGTCCCAGCGTGAACCAGCCGGCAATCAACGAAACGTTCCAACCAAAAAAGATGACGAACAGGCCGAAACCGAAAAGGCCGAACACGATCGAGGGCACACCCGCCAGGTTGAGAATCGCGACGCGAACAAGGCGGATGAGCGGCCCGTTGCGGCTGTATTCGCTGAGGTAAATCGCGCTGCTGATGCCGATCCCCAACGCCAGGACCATCGAACCGATGACCAGCAACGCCGTTCCGACGATGCACGGCCAAATACCGCCTGCCGAATAGGCGATGCTCGACGCTTCGACCTCAATCCCAGGGTGTTCGTCTTTCCATTGGCGAAATTCGCGATCCCCCAGCGCCATCTTTTTCCCGTCGAACTCGAAGACATAAAGCGTCTGCGGCGGTTCAGTGAGAAACGCCAGATTGATGAAAGGCGCGGTGGAGGTAAAAACTGTGCGGCCGCCTTTGATGCCGATATCGAGAAAGATGACGGCGGCCGCCAGAAGGACAAAATACGTGGCGACTCGAAAGACTCCAAACGTGATTGCCTCGAGCGCGCGCCCCCGCGGCCGCAATGACGAATGACGAATGACGAGTGACGAAGGAGAAGCATTCGCTGGTTCGTGCTTCATCATTCCTTCGTCATTCGTCATTCGTGCTTCGTCATTCATCCGATATTCATCCGAAACCGCGCGACGAACCGTTGCGCGAGCCAGTTGATCGCCAGCGTGATGGTGAACAGCACCAGCCCCACCATAAATAGCGCGCGGTAATGCGGGCTGCCTCGCACCACTTCGCCCATTTCCTGCGCGATAATGCCAGTCATCGTGTGGACCGGTTGGAAAACCGCGCCGAGACCCTGACTGAAATCCGGGATCGCGATCCGGTTTCCAGCACAGAGCAAGACCACCATGGTCTCACCGATCACGCGACCGAGCCCGAGCAGAATCGCGGAGACGATCCCGGAGAGGGAGGCCGGCACGATGACGCGTGCAATCGTCTGAAGCCGGTTCGCTCCCAGCGCGTAGGACGCTTCCTTGAAACCGCGCGGCACGTTGCGCAACGCGTCTTCCGCGAGCGTGAAAATTGTCGGCACCGCCATGAGTGCGAGCAGGCAACCAGCGGTGAAAATGTTCAGTCGCTCGCTGATCGGAAAAAACGAGACCCATTTCAGAAGCGGCGATTGCGAGGCGGCGCGGATGGCCTGACCGACAACCGCGATGCCAAAAAATCCGAGCACGACCGATGGGATCGCGGAAATGAATTCGATGTACGGCTTGATCAGCCGTCGTTCGGCCGCGGACGCGACTTCACTTACATAGACAGCCGAAGCGACACCGAATGGCACGGCGATAACTAGCGCGACGAACGAGACGAGAATCGAGCCGACCAGGAGCGGCACGATTCCGTACCAATCCTGCCAGAAACTCGCCGTCACCCATTCGCGGCCGAAGAGAAAGGAACTGATGGAGCGATACCACGGAATCGGCGTGTCGGGCGACCATTCCCGTAGCTGCTTGGAACCGACCGGGAGCCGTGCGAGATCATCGCGCGCCGCGCTTTTCCATTGGTCGAATGTTTTCTGCTCGGCCGACTCAGCCAGCGGCGGCGCCGCGGCGAGAAGTGCATAAAGATTCGTGGTCAGATTGGCGCTGATGGTTTCGAACGCAGCGCCTTTGTCGCGCAAGGAATTCGCCGAGGCGTCGCGCGTCGGAGAATCAACGGTGGCGAGTTGTTCCTTTAACGCGCTCGCCTGGTCGGTGAGATCGGAGACGAGACCGCGCAGGTTTTCCGCGGCGTCACTGAATTGGGTCGCGAATTCATCGAATGGCGCCAGAGCGTTGCTGATTTCGGCAGGGGGAAGGTGACGTGTTTCCATGGCGCGAAATTGCCGCAGTCGGATTTCGCTTAACTTTCGCGAAAGCGCTTCGTGGTCCGATTGCCGCGCTCGGATGATGTCCACGTATTCGAGGCCGGCCTGCCGATAAAGCCGCAAGTTCGCCAGGTTTTGCCCAAAGAACCCGAAGCCTTCGCGGAAAAGAAAAATCGTGATGAGCGCGAGAACGATGACAGCGACGAGCGCGTTCCCGCCGAAGAAGGCTTTGATGACCTGCTCGATCGTGTTCTGCGCACGGCGCGATTTCGTGCGCCTCGGAATCAGGATGCGGGAGTCTGCGACGCCTTCCATGCGAGGCCAAGTTTCGCGGATGCGTCCGCTCCCCGGCAACGGCTTTAGTGTTACGTTTGTGTGACAGGGAGCAGGACGCTGATGGTGGTGCCGTTCCCGAATTCGCTTTGCGCGTCGACGCTGCCGCCGTGCAGTTGCGCGATGTGTTTCACAATGGAAAGACCGAGACCGGTTCCAGGCTGCGCGCCGGACCGCGACTTATCAGCGCGATAAAAACGCTCGAAGATCCGCGGCAAATCGTCGGGCGGAATTCCCGGGCCCTGGTCTGCGACGCTGATCCGAACCGACTCGCCCTCCGGTTCCGCGCGCAAAAAAACGGTGCCGCCGGGCTCCGAATATTTCACGGCGTTATCGAGCAGGTTGTAGATCAACTCCTGCAGTCGCGTCTCGTCGGCGCGGAGAGGCGGCAAGGTTCCGGGGAAATTCAGATGGGACTTTAGTTTCTTGGCGGCGAACCGCTTTTCCCAATCGCGCATGATGGCGTGAAGAAAATCGGGCAAGTCGATCTCAGACGAGTTGAGTTCCATGCCGGATGATTCGAGGCGGGCCAGGCTCAGGACGTCCTCGACGAGCGCGTTCAATCGATTGGAATGCCGCTCCATAATTTCGAGGATGCGGAGCAATTCGCCCGGCGGCTGGTGTGGATCCTCCAGGAGCGTTTCGAGATAGCCGCGAAAAATCGAAAGGGGCGTTCGTAATTCGTGCGAAACATTCGCGACGAAATCGCGCCGCATTTTTTCCACCTTCCGCAGATGGGAAACATCGTGAAAGAGAACCACGGCGCCGTTTTCCGGCACGGACTCTTCCCTCAGAGGCACGGCGCTCACTTCGAAAAAACGCGGCTCAGCTCCGCCTCTGGTCAGCTCGACTGTCTCTTGTTGCGCTTTGCGCGACCGAATCGCCTCCGTCGCCATCCGGTCAATCGCCGCATTATGGACAAGTTCGAGCAGCGTCCCGGAGACGTTCTCGCCCACGGCGAAAAGTTGGCGGAATTCTCGGTTCATGAGGCGAACTCCGCGGCGCTCGTCGATTACCGCGAGGCCGTCCAGCATGGCTGCAAAAACCGTCTGCACACTCGATTCGCTCTCGAGCACCCGCTTTTCCAATTCGCGTCGCCCATCCATCAAGGTCTCGAGCGCGAGCCCAACCTTGTGTGCTTCGGGATTACCGCTGATCAGGACTTTGCGCGGCGGTCGTTGCGCCACCACGTCGTCGGCCAATTCCTGCGCATCTTTCCAGGGAGAAATCCATTTCCGCCAGAACGCGATGGCCGCAATCAGGACAACCGTGGCCAGCGCGAAAAAAGCGATCCAGCCCATCCGCGTCTAGCGTTCCCGGATCCGATACCCGAAGCCGCGCACGGTCTCGATGGCGTTCGCTGCTTTCCCCAGTTTCTTGCGAAGCCGGCGGACGTGGGTATCGACGGTGCGCGTGTCGATGACACTCTCGTAGCCCCAGACTTCGCTGAGCAACCGGTCGCGCTCCTGGACGCGGCCCTGGCGCTGCATCAGCATGTTCAAAAGCTTGAACTCGACGCTGGTGAGCCGCACCGCCCGGCCGCCGACGTCGACGTGATGCCGCGCCGGATCGAGCGTGATCGCGCCGATGGACAGCTTTTTTTCTTCGGCGGCGCCCTCGGCTTTGCCGCGGCGCAGAATCGCGTTCACCCGCAGGACCAGCTCCCGCGGGCTGAACGGTTTCGTCACGTAATCGTCCGCGCCGAACTCCAGTCCGACGATCCGGTCGATCTCCTCCGCTTTCGCGGTCAACATCAGGACGGGGATTTGGCGCGTCGCGCCGTCGGTCTTCAAAACTTTGCAGATCTCCAGTCCCGGCATCTTGGGCAGCATCAAATCGAGAATGATGAGCGCGGGCGTTTCCTCTCGCGCCATTCGCAATCCCGTCGCGCCATCAGTCGCGGTGCTCAGCCGGTAACCGGCCTTGCGCAAATGGAGCGAAAGCAGATCGATGACGTCTGGTTCGTCGTCGATGATCAGAATTCTCGTGCTCGCCATCGGGAGCTAAGGTGGATCGAGCGCTCCGTCGCTCGATTGATTTTGCGGTCGCGCGTTCATCGCTCAGGTCGGGAGAGCGAGCTTCGCAAAGCCGAGGCCCTCTTGTCAAAGATGCGAGCGCGTCAGGCGGAAAAAGAGTTGCCCGGCGAGCCCACAGGGCGCCTGCCGGGCGGTTCCCCCAGGCGAAGGTTCGGAGGTAGCGTCAATTCATTGAGGGGGAACGATGGGCGCTACGCGTAGCTCTAACGAGCACAAGATGAGCGATCCCGCGGCCGCGGGATTCGTTCCATCGCCTGGTTAGGCGTTGCGGTTGATTGGGAGAAACTCACGAGTGGAAGATATGACGAACACGCCCGAACAACGAGAACAAGAGGGGACCGCTCTGCGCTGCCCACCAGTAAACGCCCAGCGGCAAAAGCAGCGCTAAAAAGAGGACGCCGAAGCCGACTGAAACGCCGTGGAGGGTGGGCTGCGAACCAAATGCGGAGGCAATGCTGACAGCGACGAAACAATGCAGTGCGAGGACGACAACACTAAGCGGAATCTGCACGAGGATTGGGAAGCCGCGACGCTGTGCAAACCACTCGGCAAACGCGGTGGACGGAAACAATAGAATGGCACTCACTGCGGTGGTTGCGACGAAGAAAAAAAGAAGCCCGGCGGGATAAGCCAACGGGCCACCGATGCCGCTACCCGTAACTACTGACCAAAGTAGCAGGGCGAAGTAAGTAACTGTCCAAGCTCCACAAGCGGCCGCGACGGTGACACCCAAAGCAATGAAATGTCGCGCGCAAAACCTCGCTATGCGCCCCGCTCTTTGGATGCATT
This sequence comes from Chthoniobacterales bacterium, assembly GCA_035941675.1. Classification (GTDB taxonomy): domain Bacteria; phylum Verrucomicrobiota; class Verrucomicrobiia; order Chthoniobacterales; family UBA10450; genus AV80. The sequence continues at coordinate 57,017 of DASZDT010000005.1, read as the reverse complement.
CGCTTCGGTTCACGAAATGGACGGGCCTAAAGACCTAACGAGAAAAAGATGAGCCATCCCGCGGCCGCGGGATTCGCTCCATCGCAGGGTTAGATGTCAGGGTTGACCGTATCATGGGGGTTGAGCTTGTCGAATCGATTCTGCTCTCACCTGCTCGGCGCGCCGCTCAAAATCTGTTTTTGCGCTTTGTTCGAGCTCCGCGCGCAGTAGTCCCAAAACAATCACAACGCAGCCGAGCCAACGGTAGAGACGCGGCCCACACAGGAGGGGAACGAGACCGATACACGAGAGCTCGATGTAATAGCTTGGGCAGTAGCAAAGCTTCCCGACAAACAACGACAGGAAAACGAAAATCGCGATGGCTGCCACAGAGACACGCTTCCGCCAGATCCAGAATCTGTCCGAGCGCGATGACATCTAACGAGAACCAGATAAGCGGCGGCGGATGGGAGCGAACATTGCTGGACTCTCAACTGTCATCTCTCTGCCCTCAACTGTTCTGCACAGCTGCCAGCCAGCCAGCTCGCGAAAGCCTTCGGAGTTCGCTTCATCGCATGGTTAGATTGTTGGAGGTTTGCATGTGACTTTATGTCTGCGGAAAGCACACCATAGCCCTAGCAACAGAATCGGCGCTCCGAGGAAAAGCGCAAAGCGGAAGGCTTCCCAGAAGCGCGACCATGCTAGTGCGCCCGTCGTCCCACTCCTCGGAATTCCATCGCGAAAGAACATCGCTTGGTTAGACCGTTGCCGTCGCTACAGGTCATCCGGGATAGATGATGCTTGGCCTAGGAGCCTCCGAACCGCGGCAACGAAGTTTCGAAACGTGGTAGTCCAAATAGGGCTGGAGTTGGGTTTTCCGTCGGCATCAGGGAAGTTGTTGTCTCCCTTAGCAGCGAATTTGCGATCCGGATAAATGATATCAATGTGCCACTGCGTGCCATCGAATACACCTGTACTCGCATAATCCTGCTGCCACTGCGCCACGCGAAGCTGAGCAAGCGCGTCACGAAACGCTTGCCACTGTTTCTGGGTGGGCGTGACGGGAAGCCCGTTCTGATCGGGCGTTCCGTTTTGCTCTCGTGTGCATGTGAGCGAGCGCTCGTGCAGCCTGACGTGCCACGCTCCCAAGACAGCGTTGCCGATGTAAATCTCGAGCTTCTGCGGAATCACAGAATCCCCAGCAGCCGTTGCGTGCGCTGCTAGCAGTGCTGTGATGACGAATGTTAGGCTAAAGAGCGAGCGCAGTTTCACGATCTAACGAGAATAAGACGAGCGACGGCTGGCGGGATGGCGCGTGCCTGTGGGTTGAGAGTCGAGGTTCATGGAAGACCGGGAATCAAAGCTGCCAGCCGTTCGCTCCATCGCATGGTTAGATCTGGCGGTAGTGTTCATCGAGGACGTCGAAAAATGCCAACACAGTTTAAGGCAATTACCCAACAACACCACGATATGCCAGCAACGAGAATGAGACCGGCAAGCCAACTCGGCAGATGGCGGCCGACCAAAAAATAGAATAACGGAATCCCAGCGAGAAGCGCTGCAAGATGTGGAAACGCCCTTACAAAGTATTTCGCATTCCTCTGTGGAGTGAGCTTCGAGCATTCTGCGAACAGCCGGCCACGAAAGTGTCTTACTGGGCGCTCCCCGCCGTTCCTATAATTGCATTCGCTCTTCATAATACCTGGGCGCGAAGGGTTGTAGGGACCTTTGAGTTGCCGTTGAGTTTTAAGTTAGCGTATTTCGCCGCGTGGTTCATCGCAGGGGCGCTAATTATTTTTGCAGTCGCTTGCCCCAAAGATCTCCGCAAACGCAGTCCGCTCGACAAGGTCCGTACGGTTAACATTGTCCTAAATAATGTTGAGAAACCGCAGATTATCGTTCACGACGATCACCTGGATGACCCTAACCTGGACAAATCCCTCTTGGTTCTACGCTGGCTTTGTTACGCGTGTTATATTTTCGGCACAGCGACTGCGGTTACTATTCTTGTCCGCGGTGCACTGCTGGTCATCGAGGCTTGATCAAACGCCGACTTCGGGAAATCGGCGGCGCTAAGCAACTGCCAATCGCCGACAATGCCTGCCGCGCTCTGTCGGTCACTCAACGGTGACGCTTTTGGCGAGATTCCGCGGCTTATCGACGTCGCGGCCGAGCTCGACGGCGAGGTGGTAGGCGAGAAGTTGGAGCGGGATGACGGTGAGGATGGGGCTGACGAAGTCCGGGACGCTGGGGACGGTGACGATGTCATCGGCGATGCCTTCGAGTTGTTTGGCGCAGTTGCCGGAAGTGATCGCGATGACGGGGCCTCGGCGGGCGCGGACCTGCTCGATGTTGTTCATGTTTTTCGAGAAGACGGGGTCGTCTGGTGCGATGAAAACAGAAGGCAGATCGGGACGGATGAGCGCGATGATGCCGTGTTTCAATTCCGCGCTCGGGTGGCCTTCGGCGAACAGATAGGTGATCTCTTTCAACTTCAACGCGGCCTCGAGAGCGATGGGGTAATTGAACTGGCGGCCGAAGAAGAGCATCCCGTTAGCGGAAACGTATTTCTTCGCGATCGCTTTCATCTGGTCGCTCAGTTTGAGGACTTCCTCGATCTGATCGGGAAGTTCTTCGAGCGCGTCGATTATTCGCGTTCCTTCGGAAGTGGAGAGATGGCGCATTCGTCCGAGGAGCAGGCCGATCGCGGTCAGGATCGCGACCTGCGAGGTGAACGATTTGGTGGCCGCGACGCCGATCTCGGGACCAGCGTGCATGTAGACGCCGCCGTCGCTTTCGCGCGCGATGCTGCTGGCGACGTTGTTGCAGATGCCGAGGGTGCGATAGCCTTTCCGCCGGCTCTCGCGCATCGCGCCGAGGGTGTCCGCGGTCTCGCCGCTCTGGCTGATCGCGAAGACGAGCGTGTCGCGAGTCATCGGGGTGTTGCGATGGCGGAACTCGCTGGCGAATTCCACTTCGGTCGGGATCTGGGCCAGCGCTTCGATCAGGTATTCGCCGATCATGCCGGCGTGGAGCGCGGTGCCGCAGCCGGTCAGGACCACGCGGCCCACATCGCGCAACTGCGCGGGCGTCATATTCAGCCCGCCGAGTTTCGCGGTGCATTCATCGTGGGAAAGCCGGCCGCGCATCGCGTCGCGCACCGAGCCGGGCTGCTCAAAGATTTCCTTGAGCATGTAATGCGGGTAATCGCCCTTCTTGATGTCGGCGTCGGAAAACTCGACCTTGCTCACCTGGTAATTCCCGCCTTCGCCGGCGACGGAGCTGATCTCGAATTTGTCGCGTTCCACGGCGACGACGTCGAAGTCGTTCAGGTAAACGGCGTCCCGCGTGTAAGCGACGATCGCGCTCACATCGCTGGCCAGGAAATTTTCATCCTTGCCGACACCGAGGACGAGCGGACTGCCGCGCCGCGCGCCGACGATGAAATCCGGAATGTCGCGGTGCACCAGGGCAATCCCATAAGTTCCGATGACCTGGCGCAAGGCGGTCCGGACGGCTTCAACGAGTTTGCCTTTCTTGTTCGGCAGCGCTGCCTTGTCGCCATTTGAGCCTCCCTCGGCCACCATCGAGGCGTCGTAAATTTTGCCGATCAAATGCGCCAGCACCTCGGTGTCGGTATCCGAGGCAAAATTCCGGTCGCCATCCCGAATGAGCTCATCTTTAAGCGCCTGGTAATTTTCGATCACACCGTTGTGAACGAGCGCGAGCCGCCCGGTCGCGTCGAAGTGCGGATGGGCGTTCTGATCCGTCGGCTTTCCGTGCGTGGCCCAACGGGTGTGACTGATTCCATAGGTGCCGGCGGGCGGATGTTCCGCCATCAACTTCCCGAGCTCCGCGATTCGCCCGGCGCATTTCCGGGTCTCGACCTTGTCGCCGTCGACGATCGCGACGCCGGCGGAGTCGTAGCCGCGATATTCGAGGCGGCGCAAACCGTCGAGAAGGATAGGGGCCGCTTCAGAACGACCAACGTAACCGACTATGCCGCACATGACGCAAGCGTGGCATCAACGGGTGGCCGGCGCAACAGGGTTGGCCCGCGGGGCATTCTGGGGTAATTGGAAACCGTGGAAACGAAAAGCCGTCCGAGCCAGGCCGCGAGTTACACGCCGGCCCTTCCCCCGGGCACGATCGAGCGCACGCTCGCTGTGATCATGGGAGGGGGCGCGGGCACGCGTTTGTTTCCGCTCACCAAGGACCGGGCGAAACCGGCGGTACCGCTGGGCGGAAAATATCGCCTCGTCGATATTCCGATCAGCAATTGTCTCAACTCCGGGCTGCGCTCCATCTACGTGCTGACGCAGTTCAACAGCATGTCGCTCCATCGCCATATCCAGGCGAGCTACAAGTTCGATAATTTCTCGCGGAGCTTCGTCGACATTCTCGCCGCCCAACAGACGCCGGAAGGCTCGCAATGGTATCAGGGCACGGCCGACGCCGTTCGCCAGAACATGCGTTACTTCCTCGAACGGCCTTTCGATTATTACCTCATCCTGAGCGGCGACCAGCTTTACCGGATGGATTTCCGGGCGTTGCTGCACCAGCACATTCGTTCCGGCGCCGACATTACGCTGGCCACGAAACCGGTCGGGCGCAGCCTGGTCTCGGATTTCGGGATCATGCAGAGCGACGGCCACCGGCGCGTGACGAAATTCGTCGAGAAACCAAAGGACGAAGGGGTCTTGAGCGAATTCAAAATGGGGCCGGAGCTGCTCGCTTCGGTCGGGTCCGCGCCGGACGCGGAATTGTACCAGGCCTCGATGGGCATCTACCTTTTCAATCGCGACGTGCTCGTCGAATGCCTGGACAACAATCTCGCGGACTTTGGCAAGCACGTCATCCCGGAATCCATCGCGGACCGGCAGGTCAGCGGGTACATTTTTGACGGCTACTGGGAAGACATCGGGACAATCCGCGCCTTTTACGAAGCGAACCTCGATCTGACCGATCTTCTGCCGCAATACAGTTTCTTCGAAGCCGCGGCGCCGATCTACACCCACCCGCGTTTTCTCCCTGGCAGTAAGATGAACGGCGCGACCTTGCGCCAGGCAATAATCGCGGACGGCTGCATCATCTCGGACGCACACATCGAGCGCTCCGTCATCGGCGTGCGCAGCATCATCGAAAGCGGCGCGACCATTCGGAACAGTATCGTGATGGGCGCCGATTTTTACGAAACGGAACCGACCGCGGACCGGCTCCGCCTGCCGCCCATCGGGATCGGCCGCAATTGCGTGATCGATCGCGCCATTATCGACAAAAATGCCCGGATCGCCGACGGCGTGGTGATCACGCCCGAGGGAAAACCGGCGGACATGGACGCGGGAAATTATTTCATCCGCGACGGAATCGTGGTCGTGCCGAAGAACGCGGTGATCCCCGCCGGGTTCTGGATTTAGCGGCGGCGGCTTGGGTCAGCGGCGCTGCTGGTTCATGGCGCCCGCTTCGCCTTCCCGTTCCCACTTTTGCTGCTCATTCCAGGGAAGCGCGGTGTCGTTCTTCGCGCTCGGATCGTTAATGAGCGACTCCTTTTGTTTCGTCGCGCACGAACTGCCGCCAAAGGCGACAAGGCCAAGAGCGGCGCAAGAGGCGACGCGAACGAGAATCCGCTTACGAATTGTTGCCAGCATAGACGACAGTATCTCCAGGTTGCACCTGCACCCCTCGGGCCAAAGTGCTGCTGATGATATCGCCGATGGCCGTCGCCGGTTCAACCGACGAAATGCGGATTTTGCCAATGAAGGAGCCGCCGCGGAGCACCAGCATTTCGCTGTTTGCCTCCACGCCCTGGCGCGCGCCGAGGCTTAGCACGACAAAATTGTAAGCCTGGTTTACGGCCAGAACGGTGCCGCGAATCCCGGGGTTGTTGGCGGCCGGCGGGCGGTGTTTTCGTTCCGTCTCGAGCTGGCTCGATTTCTCCTGCGTCGCCTTCATCTTATCGGAGAGAAGAACTTTTTCGCGCCCTGCGGCGTCGAGCTGTTTTCTCGCGTCTTCCAGCTGCGCTTGAAGTTCAGCCGTCGAGGGCGGCGCGGAACTGTCCGCGACGGGTTTCGGCCCCACGCTCTCGATCCTTTTTCTCAGGTCGGCAATCTCGGTTTCGTTGGCGCGAAGCTTGGCCTGAAGATCGTCTTTCTCGGTCTGCACTTTCGCCAGTTCGGCCTCGCTAGTCGCGACACGATTCTGGTTCTCGCCAAATTTTGCGTTCGCCGCCGCCACCGCCGCCTCGCGCTCTTTCAAATGTTTTTCGCGCGCGATCCGCTGCTGGTCCGCGTTTTGGCGGGCCGTCTCGCTCTGCACAAATTCCGCCCGTAATCCGCGGGTCTTTTCCAGGTTCAGCACCGCGAACACCGCCGCTAACGACAGCATCGCAACCGAAGCGAAGATCAGCTGGCGGGACGTGATCGAGAAACGTCGAAGGGGGGAGGCGTTAATAAAATCGGATGGTATGAAATCCGCCGCCGGCTTGGCAATGCGATTCGTGCCCGTTCCTCCGGCGATTTCGCGTTGCGCCCCGGCGGCATCCGCCCTATAGAACGCGATTATGGGCCAGCAACATCGGGTGAGAGTGAAGCGGCGCCGGCGCGCAGCGTACAAGGATCGGAAAAAAGCAGCTGCGAAAACTGCCCCGGCGCGGCGGGAAGCGCCCAAGGCCACGAAGGCGAAACCGAAGAAACAGACGGCGGCGGCCGCGAACGCTGGCTAGGGTTCCGGCGGCATCCGCTGCTTCGCGAACCGCCGCTGACAGGCGAAAGTGCGCGCGGAATATCTTATCGTCGACGGCCACAGCGTCATCTTTGCCTGGCCGGAATTGCGCAAGCTGCACGCTCGCCGAACTTCGCTCGCCCGCGATGCTCTAACCAGGAAACTGCGCGATTACCAGGACTGGACAGGCACGCGCGTCGCCGTCGTTTTTGACGGCAAAGGCCAGTCCATCAGCGTAAACTCGGAGCCCGGCGAGATTCAGGTTTTTTATTCTCGGGAGGGGCAAACGGCCGATTCGATCGTGGAAAGGCTGGCGAGCAAGTACGGCGCTCGCTTTAAACTGCTGGTCGCAACGAGCGACGTTTTGGAACAGGAAACCGCGAGCGCCTGTGGCGCCGAGTGCATTTCGGCGGAAGCTCTTCGCTGGCTCCTGGAAGAAGCGATGCCGAATTAGCTTCGCGACCGCCGGCTAGGCGGCCCCTGCGAGGGCCGGCTGCGGCCGAGCCAGCGATTCGCGCCGTGCGCGCTGCTGACAGGTCGCGAGCACACGGGACAAGACGCAGTAAAGTTGTTCGATCGGCAGGTTTTTGCTGACGTAACCGTTGGCGCCGGCTCGGAGGGCGGCGTGCATCCGTTCCTCGTCGTAGCCGACGCCAGTAAAGACAATGATGGGCAGCGTCTGGCTCATCTCGCGGATAAACGAAATGAGCGAGATGCCGTCGACTTTGGGCATGTTGAGATCGACGACGGCGACATCGCAGCGGTGGAATTCAAGCCAGGCAGCGGTCTTGAATCCCTCGGTGAGGAATTCGCAGGTGTGTCCCTTTTGTTTGAGATAGGTGACGAGGAACTTGGTGATTGCGGGATCATCATCGATGAGGAGGAACTCGACGGCATCGCGGGAAAGGATTTTCATATTTGGCTCCGTTATAATTACTATAACAGCTATAAGCACTAAGCTTGCCAAGTCGATTCCGGCTAACGGAACGCCGTCCGCTTCGATCCACTGCGCTGGTCGCGCCCGCCTTTTCGCCGCGGCGTGCGCAGGGCTTCGCACTGCGCGAATCCGAAACGTCGATGACCGACGCGCTAGTTTTTCAGACGGGCCCGAATCGCTTCGAGCTGGCCGGCGGAGCCTAACTTTTCGTTCTTGTGCGCGATGAAGTCGGCGTAAGCCTGCATGAAAATTTTTCCGGGCGGACGGAAATCGAATTCGCCTGGCTTGTCCCGGAAGAATTCGCGGTGGACCCGGGTCCACACCAGGCGGCCGTCGGTGTCGATATTGACCTTCGTGACGCCCAGCTTTGCCGCCGGAAGATATTCTTCCTCGTTCACGCCGCGCGCGCTCGGATCAAGGGTTCCGCCAGCGCCGTTGATTCGGCGGACTTCTTCCTCTGGCACGCTGGAGCTGCCGTGCATGACGATGGGAAGGCCAGGGATTTTGTCGCTGATCTCCTTGATGACATCGAAGTGCAGACCTTGTTTCCCTCTGAATTTATAGGCGCCGTGGCTTGTCCCGATGGCCGCGGCCAACGAGTCGCAGCCGGTTTGCTTCACGAACTCGACGGCTTCTTCGGGATTTGTGAGGCAGGCGTGTCCTTCATCGACCTTGATGTCTTCCTCGACGCCGCCCAGCATGCCGAGCTCGGCTTCGACGCTGATTTTCCTGGCGTGGGCGCGCTCGACGACCCGTTTCGTGATCGCCACGTTTTCGGCGAACGGCTCGTGGCTGGCGTCGATCATGACCGAGCTGTAGAAGCCCGAGTCGATGCAATCGTAGCAGGTTTGTTCATCACCGTGATCCAGGTGGACGGCGAAGATCGCCTCCGGAAAAATTTCTTCCGCCGTGCGAATGATGGCCTCGAGCATGCGCTTGTCCGTGTAATTGCGGGCGCCTTTGGAGAGCTGGATGATGAACGGCGCCTTGCTTTGCATGTTGCCGCGGAAAAGCCCCATGGTCTGCTCGAGGTTGTTAATGTTGTAGGCGCCGACCGCGAATTTCTTATAGGCGACTTTGTAGAGCTGTTGCGTGGTGACGATCATTCGAGTGAGTGGTTGGTTGCGTCCGAAACGGGGACGCACCTTAAATCCAAAATCGGAAATCGAAAATCGAAAAAGCCTAGCCGGCGGCGGACGTGGCGGGAAGCATCACGCTGACCGACGTGCCGTGGGGATTTGAATCGATATCGACCCGGCCGTTATGATCGAAAACGGTCCGTTTCACGATGGGCAAGCCGAGACCCATGCCGCGTGCCTTCGTCGTGCAGAACGGCGAAAATATCTTTTCCCGCAGATCGGGCGAGATTCCGCGCCCGTTGTCCTGGACGGTGATAACCACGCCGCTGGCCCGGCCGCCCTCGCGAATCGGCTTGGCCGCGAGAGTGATTCTTGGCTTCGATTGCCCTGAGGTTGCTTCAGCAGCGTTGGCCACGAGATGGGCGAACGCCTCCGCCAGGGCGTCCTCGTCGCCCAGCACGCGCGGCAGGTCGTTAGGCAACGTGGTATCGATTGCGACCCCGTTTTTCGGGACGCGCGCCTTGGCCAGTTCAATTGCTTTCTTCACCGAAGCGCGCACATCGACGGGCTTCATGACCAGTTCCGACGGATGCGCGAAGTTGTTGATCTGAGTGATGATTTTGTCGAGCCGGTCGATTTCCTGCACCACAATCTCGTTAAAATCTTTCCGGAAATCGGCATCCTCGAAACGCTCGGGCAGCAGCTGGGCGAAGGTCTTGATGGCAACCAGCGGATTGCGAATCTCATGGGACATGCTGGCGGCGAGGTCGGTCCAGAAGGCGGCGCGGTCCACGAGGTCCTGTTTTTGCCGGAGATTGTCTTCAGCGGTCAGGTCCTGCACGACCGCGACCGCGCCGAGGGCGGTTTTCTGGTCGACCAGCCTCCTCGTCTCGACGGAGAGCGAACGGCGCGTGTTAGGGTCGATCCATTGTCGCGGCGGGAGGTTCTCATCGGCATCGAGCGTCTCGCGCAAGAAAGCCGCCAGCCGTCCCCCGACCGCTTCGACCGGCTGGTTGAGCGCTTCGGTCGCGTCGACCCCGAGGATTTGTTCGGCCGTCGGATTGAACCATCGGATATTCGCGTCCTGATCGGTAGCGACAATTCCCGGCGGGATCGATTTCAGCAGGGTCTCCGCCAGTGTTTTCTGAACGGTGACTTCCTCATTAAGCAACGCGTTTTCGAGGACGGTCGAGACATGTTCTCCAAGGGCCATCAACCCCTCGAGATCGCTGGCTTCAAAACGCTGGCCCGTGACTCGATGGCCGAAGAAGATCCAGCCGATGATCCGCCCGCCGGCATGCAGAGGCACGATCACTTCCGCGGCGAAAGTATCAAGGGCTCGCCGCATGATGGTGCGCTGGCCCGGATCAACGTGGGGTAAATTGGCGCGGGAGATCAGGTGAGCGTGAAGTTCGAACCAGCGCACGAGGGCGTCGCGCTCGCCGTATTCGGCGTCGTGCGTTTCCGGGAGACAACGCAGCCCGGCGCGCAGCCGATAACGGTCGCTTTGGCGAACCTTGGCAAAAATGCCGACGCGACCAATGCCGGTCGCGTCCGCGACGCTTTCCACGACGTTACCCAGGAGAGCTTCGACATTGTCGAAACGCCGGAAGACGCGCGGGAAGCGCAACAGCGGCATCGCTATCGTTGTCTGGGATCGCTGAAGAGATGGCTCTGCGCGGCGCACAACCTCAGGCGTATACGGTGTCAGGGCGTGATCGCGCAAATCCCGATTTTCCTGGAGCACCCGGAGATGATCGAATCCGCGCGTGACCAGGGCCTGGAGCCGCCGGCGGTCGATTTGCAAATCCTCGGCCGCGTAAACGCCGGAATGCTCCACGTCCCGGAGCGGCTCCGAGCGCAACGTTCCGAGAGCGATTACCAGGATTTCCGGAAGGGCGGCCTGAATTTGTTCCAGAAGATCGCGGGCTTCTTTCGCGCGCAAATCCAGGACAAGAACGGCCGGACTGTTTTGCTGCAGGACGGCGTCGAGCCGGTCGGGGGACGTGACATGGCGCACTTGCGCCAGCGCGGTCAGGAAAGCCTTCATGCGCCGGACGAGGTCGGCATCCTGCGAATAGAGGATGCATATAGGGGGTAAGGCAATCATGCAGCGGCTACTTCCTGGGCGAACCGAACCAGCGGCAATAATATATGAAAGGCCGTGCCTTTCTTCAGTTCGCTTTCCACTTCAATCTGCCCGCCATGTTCCTGGATAATCCCGTGGACGACCGATAACCCGAGCCCGGTCCCATAATCTTTCGTGGTAAAAAACGGGTCGAACACATGCGGGATATCTTCCTTGCGAATGCCCTCTCCGTCGTCGCGGATGCTTATCCGCAGGATCTCGTGGGAATCGCCATGCGTTCCCGAAATCGCCGTCACCCATTCCGTGGCCGCGTGAATCTCCGTCGCCACCCGCAGTTCGCCGCCGCGCTTCATCGCATCCATGGCGTTGAGGAAAAAATTGAGAAACACCTGTTCGAGCTGGTCGGCATCGGCGCGGATTGTATCTACGTCGGCCTGCCAGGAACGAGTTAATTTGATTTCCTTTTGGTAAAGCCGGTGCCCCACGAGCTTAAGCGATTTTTCGAGAACATCGTGGACGTGCATCGGCGCCAGCACCGGCTTGGCCGGGCGGGCAAAACGCAGGAGCTGATTTACGAGCGAATCGATCCGGTCGATCTCGTGGCCGATCAGGTTCGAGAACGTGTCGCGGAAATCCGAATCCTGATAACGCTCGGGCAACAACTGCGCGAACGTTTTGATGGAGACCAGCGGGTTCTTAATTTCGTGGGCCATGCCGGCCGAAAGCGTGCCGATGCTGGCCAGGCGGTCGCTCCGCCGGATCTGCAATTCGAGGCGCTTGAGCGCGGTGGTGTCGGTGAGAACGACGAGCGCGCCGAGCATTTCGCCGTGCTGACCGTGAAAGATCGAGCTACTGGCGCGGACGACGGCATTCTGCGCGCCCAGCGGCAGGATCAGTTCGCTGTTTTCCTGGCGATTGCCCGTCTGCAGCGTCTCGCACAAAATATCACGCAAAGCCGACGGCAACCGATCCAAAGAATGATCGATAATCTCGTCCGGATTCAGCCCGGTGATCTGGCCGGCTTCATTGTTGAATACCGTGACCCGCTCATCCGACCCGGCCGCAATCACGCCTGTGGTCAGATTCTCCAGCAGCGTCTCATTATAGATGCGCGCGTTCTCCACCTCGGTGAAGAGCTGAGCGTTATCGATCGCCACTGCGAGTTGGCCGCAAAGCAACTGAAGCGCATTCTGTTCGACGGCCCCATAAATCCTGCCGGAGAGTCGCGGCCCGAGAAGCATTACCCCAGCGAGATGTTGGCGGGAAAAAAATCCGAGCGCGACCGCAACCTTCATCCGCTGCATCTGTTCCTCCGCCTGTTCGAGCTCCGGCGTTTTGCGAATACGGTGTAACTCGTCGAGCACCAGCACTTCCTGGTTGGTTTCGAGATAGGAAATCGTTGGATCGCTCCTGTCCAGGCGCAGCCCGTCGGCTTCCGCATCCGCGTGCACGGCCGGATAATGCTGCGCGTACGACTCCTTCTCCGGCAAGAGAATGAAAACGCGATCGGTCCCGACGGCTTCGCCGATCGTCTTGGCAAACCGGTCCAGCAAATCCTGCAACGTCGTGACCGATTTCAAGATACTGGCCGCCTCTTTCATCGTGGATTGGAAATCCATGCCGCGCGAGCCGATGAAGAGGCGGTTCGCGAAGCGCTGGGAAATCCCGCGCGCCGGCGCCATGGCGAACGCGACGACGAGCGCGGCCGCCAGATGACCCACTGTCCGGCTGTCCGCTGCAAGGATTGGCCTGGCCGCCGTTGTCACGAGCCACCAAACCAAGGCGTAGAGCACCAGCAGGTAGGCGGAGAGGACCGCGTATGAGGTCATGCGCCGGACGAAGAATCCGACGTCCATGATCTTCCGCGTGGAAATGCCGTACGCAATGATCAGGCTAAAGACGACAATCCGGAACGGGGCGACTTGCATTGCTATGGCTCGCTCCACGAACTGCGTCGGCGCGACGAGGAGGGCCAGCGCCACGCCGCCGGCAATGATGAATTGGAATTCGACCCTCTGCACTCCGGCCGTGCGCCGAAGATCGCGCACATATAAAACAATGAGAATAATGACGGAGCCTGCAAACAGAGCGCCGATGATCGGGAAAAGGGGCCCGTAAATGGGCAGCGGGATCAGTTCATGCCCAATCTCCCGTCGAATTTCCGCAGAGCGTAGGAACGCGGCTGTGTAGCAGAGTGCAATCGCTCCCCCGCTCGGAACGGAAAACCACAGGCACCTTTTTCCGATTTCCTTCCATCCGCTGTCGCGGCAAAGAATTCCGAGTCGTAGAAGATTGAAGCCGTTCACCAACAAAAAGCCGCTCGCCCAGGCATTGCGGATCCAGAGGGCGGCCATCTCCGGATCGGTCGCGCCGAAGGCGAATTGGAGCGAGAGCAGCCACGCCGAAATGAAAAAGGAGACGATGAGAAAGCTTTGGTTCGCGTGGTTGCGCGAATTCGCGCGATAGACGGCAATTCCCAGCCCGAACTGAATGAGGAGGGCGAGCCAGGAAGAGATGTTTCCGGCGTTCATTCCTGAACGCGTTCGACCACCATGCTGCTGTTGCCGCCGCCGAGCCCGCGGACGTTGATCAATGCGGTGTTCACCCGCCGATTCCGAAAACGCCCCGGCACGTAGTCCAGGTCGCAGCGCGGATCAGACACTTCGTAGTTGGCGGTCGGCGGGATGATGTTGTGCTTAAAGCATAAACCGCACGTGATCACCTGGTGCGGCCCCGCTGCGGAGAGCGCGTTGCCGGTGCATCCCTTGATCGAGCTGATCGGGATGTTATAGGCGCGGCGCCCAAAAACGCGCTTCACCATATCGGTCTCCACAATGTCCAAAGCCGGATGGCCGGGGCCATAGGCGCAGATGTAATCGATATCGTCAACCGTGATGCCGGCGCTGGTCATGGCCGCGCGCATCGTTTGCCCCAAACCGAAGAGTTCACCGCTGGTGTAATCATCACCCTGCGTGCCATACCCGGTAATTTCTAGATACGCGTTCGCGCCCCGCGCAATCGCGCTCTCATAATTTTCGAGGACTACGATGCCGGCGCCTTCCGAAATCACTCCCGAGTCGCGGTGCAAATCGAAGGGCCGGCTCGCCCGTGCCGGGTCGGTGTTTCGCGTGGAGCTCAAGCCGGCGGTGGTGAAGCTCGCCATCGATAGGGGAGTGATGGTTGCATCCGTTCCGCCCGCAACGGCAATGTCGGCCTCCCCGTGCCGGATCATCATCGCGGCCGAGGCAATCGCGTCGAGTCCCGACGGGCAGGCGGAGGAAATTGTCGTTGCTCGCGCCGAAATCCCGAGCGCCATGCTCAGGACCTGGGTGGCCGCCTGCGGCTGGCAGTCGACAACCCCAGGGCTCACCCCGCGGGGGCCACGCCGGGAAAGATCCTCCCAGCCGCCTTCGAGAATTTCCATCGCCGTGCTGCTTACCCCAAGCATGATCGGGATCGGATGATCGACTGAATGCCGCGATGGTTCGAAGTCCGCATCCGCCAGCGCCATTTTCATCGCCGCGAAGGCAAATTGGGTGTGCCGCGCCATCCGCTTCGGTTTGAATTTCGGATCAATGTAATCCAGCGGCTCGAAGTCTTTTACTTCGCCCGCGATCCGGCTCTTGAATGCGCTGGCATCGAAGCGCGTAATCGCGCCAATACCGCTTCGGCCCGCGACGAGTGAATCCCAAAAGGCCTCGAGCCCGATTCCGTTCGGCGCGAGGATCCCCATTCCCGTAACAACGACACGATTTCGCTTTGGCATCTTAATTAAGAATCGTTTCTGGAGGGCTGGCTGGACATTCTAGCGATTACGCTAAATCCAGTCATTATATCTTTCTGGCCATGGTGTCGACCTTTATTCACCAAATTTTCGACTTATTCACAAGTTGCTTCTTGTGCCGTCGAAAAAAAGTTTCAGACTGGGGACAGACGCCGATTGGCGAGGGCTGCTCTTAATATACACTTTCCTCGCGGTACGGCCTTAGCTTTCTTTCTCGCACCATGACAGTTGCCGCTGATCTACCCCAGGTTCTTGTGATCGATGACGAGATGGGCCCGCGTGAAAGTTTGCGCATGCTCCTCAAGCCCAATTATCAGGTCTACACGGCCGATTGCGTGGACGCCGGCATCAAGCTTTTGAAGGAGAAACAGCCGGACGCGGTCATCACCGACATCCGGATGCCCGGCACCAGCGGGATCGAGGGATTGCGGCGAATCCGCGAGATCGATCCGCACGTTGCCGTTATCATGCTGACGGGGTTCGGCGCTTTGGAAACCGCGCAGGAAGCCCTTCGCCTTGGCGCGAACGATTACATCGCCAAGCCGTTTGATGCGCGCGAAATGCGGGAAGTGATTGGCCGGAATGTCGAGCGCACGCGGATGCATCGCACCGGGATGAATGCGTCGGAGGAAATCAAGGAGCTGAACAACCGGCTCTTGAAAGAGCTGGCGCAGAAGGAACGGCTGGCTTCGTTAGGCCAGGCTTCGGCGGAATTCGTTCACGATCTGGGCAATCCGCTCACGATCGTCTGGGGTTACGTTCAATTGCTCGCGAAGAAACTGGAGCAATCGGAAAAAGAGAATGGCGCGAAGACGCCGAACTCGGCCAAGGAACTGCAGATCATCGAGCAAAACGTCCGGCTTTGTCGGGAACTCCTCACGATGTGGCAGAGCTACGGCAGCGTCGAGGCGGCTCCGCACAAACCAATTTCCGTTTCCGGAATCGCTCGGGAGGTCGTCAAAAGCGTGGCCGCCATGGCAGGGCAAAACGGCGTCGAGTTCAAAGCGAATCTGTGCGAGGACCCGTGCACCCTGCTGGGCGATTCCACCCAGATGACGCGGGCCATCCAGAATGTGATCATCAATGCCGTCCAGGCCGCGAGCGAGAACAAGGGCACGGTCACCGTCAGTTGTGTGCGGAAAGAATTCTACGTCGACGTCCGCGTCGAAGACACCGGCCCGGGGATCACGCCCGCCCAGATGGCCAAGATTTTCGATCCTTATTTCACGACGAAGCAAGGCAAGAGCGGCACGGGGCTCGGCCTCTACATCACCAAGAAAGTCGTCGAAGACCATAACGGCTCGATCAAGGTCGACAGTACGCCGCACATCGGGACCAGCTTCACGATTCGCCTGCCGTTGCTGAATAACTAGCAAGCGACTTTCGCTTGTCACTGCCACCGGGTTCCATTCTCTTGGACAGGTGTCCAATTATCGCGTTGCCCCCATCTTTTTAATCCGAATGGCCGGGGTGCCGTTCGATGTTCTCGAACGTCTCGCAACCCCGGAGACGGCCGGGCTCGCGCGTGAACTGGTCGTTAGGCAGGACGAATTTGCCCGCGCCAGGACAGAAGTGGAAGGTCTTCTGCGTCACCGCGGCCACGGGCTGTCGGAAGAGCTGTTTCGCGCCTGGAGAAAAGCGATCCGTTCCGGAACGATGCCGCCGGCCGGCGACGCGCCGGCGCGCGCTTTCGGGCATTGCTGGGAATGCGCCTCGCAGCTGGCGGCGGTCGAGACGGCTCTCGAGGAAGCGTTGCAACGCGAGCTGGCCGCGGCCCGAACGAATCTCCGCGAAGCCGCACGGACGGTCCTGCCTCCGTACCTTGTCTTTACCTCCGAAGGATTGCGCGAGCGGCTCGCAGCCCAATCGGCGGACTCGGGCGAATTGCCGCCGCGAAACAAGTCGTCGCGGGCGCACGAACGGCACCTCCTTCTCTACCTGCAACGCATCGCCGGGAAAAACGATTCGCTGAGCGCGTTCGGCCCGGAAGGGTGGGGGACGATCGCCGGCGATCCGATGAATCTCACTCTGGAACCAAGCCCGGGTATCGCCGCGCGCGAAACTTTTCTCGAACGCTGGACGGCCGGCGGCGTGGCCGCCGCCGTGAACGGCGACCCGGAAACGCGGATGGAAATTTCGCCGCGTTTGAATCCGAACGGGCTTCTCCTCGGCGGCCGTTTCCGGTTCACCGATACCGGCGAAGCGATCGATCTCGACCAGCCAACCGTCTCGCTCCTGCAACGAATCGATTCCCGCACGCCGGCCTGCTCGTTAGGCGTCGACGCGTCGGTTCTGGAACAGCTGGCCGCGAAAAAAATTATCCGCTGGGAGATGGAGGTCCCGGCGCTCGAGCCTCACGCGTTCGAGCTCCTCGTCTCCGACGTCGCGGCGTGGCGCGACACCCCCGTGCGGCGCCGCTGGCTCGAACGGCTCCAGCCGCTTGCTGAGCTCCCGCGAAAATTTGCCGGGACCGAGGAGACGGCGGCGCGGGTCCGAATCATCAACGAGGCCGACGAGCGTTTGCAACAACTGGGCGCTCTTCCGAAGGCGGCGACCCGCTTTCTTTATTCCGCGGCGAATCCCATTGGCGAAGAATGTTTCCGCGAATGCGGCTTCACCATCGGCGAGGATCTGGTGCATGAAGTAACGCGGGAAGCCGAGCCGTGGATCGATCTCTGGCGCGATTGCTACGCCTTCGTGGCCAGCCGCGTTTCCGCCGGTTTGCGCACGATCCTGGAAAAGGCGCCCACGAACAACGGCACGCTGCCGCTCCCGGCGTTCCTTCGCGTTTGCGCCGAAGTGCGAATGCCTCTCACTGGCCCCGCGATGGTTGGCCTCTCGCACCTGGCGTTTCAGGAAGTGAAAGCGGCGTTCCGCCAGCAGATCGGCTCGCGCGCCGACGATGCCGAAGTGCAACTCACGGCCGACGACTGTCATTTCGTTCGCAACAATTTTCAGTATCCGAAGTTCGACGAATATACCTATCCCTCGGCCGACATGCAGATCTCGGCAAAATCGATCGAAGCGGTCGGGCGTGGAGAATACGAATGGATCCTGGCCGAGCTGCATCCGCCCGTGGCGCTTTTGCATCACGGCTTTTACTGGGGTTGCCCGGACAAGGAAGCGCTCGGCCGCGCCCTTGCCAGCACGACCAAAGGCCGCCCCGCTTTTCACTTCGGATTTTTCGTTACCGATTTTACGGCGACAACCACCGTGCGGGTGATGGACGCCCTGCCCGAATTGACGTATTTCGCGGCGCCGCAACGGAGCAATCCGCGCTGGCGCACGATTCCGCCGGGCGAGATCGACGTCTTCGCGAATGAAACAACCGGCGACGTCGGCCTGCGGAGACGCGCGACGGGCGAATTTCTCGGGTCCTTCGCCCGCGCCTGGGTAATTCCGCTCGGGTTCCATCCCTTCCTCCTCGGCCGCGCCCCGCACATGCCGCGGCTGCGGTGCGGCAAAGTAATCGTACAACGCCGCTCGTGGACGGTGAGGCTGGAGGAATTGCCGCCGGGAAATTACACCGGGGTTTCGCGCAACCTCGTCGCCGCCATCGAGCGGCTCCGCGCCGCGAAAGGCTGGCCCCGTTATCTCTACATTCGGCCGAGCGAACAAGCGCTGCGGCGGACCGGGGCCGAAGGTCGCGACAAGGATACGAAGCCGGTGTTCGTCGATCTCGAGAGCTATCTCTTTCTCGAAATTTTCCACGGCTGGTTAACGAAAGCCGGGGAGTTGGAAGTCACCGAGATGTTGCCCGATCCCGAGCATCTGTTGTGGCACGAAAAGGATGGGCGGCGGACTTTCGAGCTTCGAACCCAGATGGTTCCGCGATAGTTTGAAATTCGAATTCCGAATCTCGAAATCCGAAACAATGATCGAGGAAAAATCTCAAAACGCTGAGGCGCCCTTTTTCTCCATTCTGATTTCGAATTTGTTTCGAGCTTCGAACTTCGGACTTCGAATTTTCTTCCGATGAGGATCATTGCGATCGCCAACCAGAAAGGCGGAGTCGGGAAAACGACGACGGCGGTCAATCTCGGTTGCGCGCTGGCCGAGGCGGGCCTGCGCGTTCTGATCATCGATCTCGATCCGCAAGGGAACGCGACCAGTTCCTTCGGCCTGCAGGAACTGGAAGGCGAAAGTTTGTATGAGCCGCTGCTCGGCGCCGCCGCGATCGCGGACAAGGTTTTGCCGACGCGCGTCGAACGCGTCTTCATCGTCCCGGCCGACCTCGATCTTGCCGGCGCCGAGGTGGAAATTGCGCGGCTCGACAATCATCTTACCCGGCTCACGGAAACGCTCGCGCCGCTGCGCGCCGATAACACGTTCGACTATGTCCTGCTCGATTGCCCGCCGTCCCTCGGCATCCTGATGACGAACGCGCTCGCCGCCGCCGACGAATTGCTGACGCCAATACAATGCGAATTCTTCGCGCTCGAAGGCCTGGTAAAAATCGTGCGGATCATCGAGCAGGTGCGCGAATCCGGCGCGAACGAACGGCTCGAGATCGGCGGCATCGTCATGACGATGTTCGACAGCCGGACGAACCTGAGCGCGCAAGTCGTCGCCGACGTTCGCGCTCATTTCGGCGAACGGGTTTACGAAACCGTGATCCCGCGCACCGTCCGGCTCAGCGAAGCTCCGAGCTTCGGCAAATCAATCCTCGAACACGATCCGAGCGGGGCCGGCGCTCGCGCCTACCGCGCGCTCGCCCGGGAATTTATCCAGCGCCACGAACCGGTTGTCTCCCCGCGCTGAACACAACAGGGCTATAACAGAATCCGGGTCAGTCGCCTACGTTCAGCCGAACATTTTTCGAGCAAACTCGTTTCCGTTTGTGTAGAGTCTTCGATGGAGCTGAGCAAAAAGCTGGCGATCCTGGCCGACGCGGCAAAATACGACGCTTCGTGCGCCAGCAGTGGAACGTCGAAACGCAATTCGCGCGCTTCCCAAGGCATCGGTTCGACCACCGGGACGGGCATCTGCCACAGTTACACGCCGGACGGCCGCTGCGTTTCGCTCCTCAAAATTCTGCTGACGAATTATTGCGTTTACGACTGCCTGTATTGCATCAACCGAATCTCGAGCGAGGTGCCGCGCGCCCGATTTACGACCGACGAAGTCGTGCGGCTGACACTCGACTTTTACCGCCGCAATTACATCGAAGGTTTGTTTCTGAGCTCGGGGATAATTCGAAGTCCCGACTATACGATGGAGCAGGTGGTGAGCGTCGCCCGCACCTTGCGCGTCGAGCACCAGTTTCGCGGTTACATTCATTTGAAGACAATCCCGGAAGCGTCGCCGGCGCTGATCGAGGAGGCAGGCCGCTGGGCGGATCGCATCAGCATCAACATCGAACTGCCGACGGTAGCGTCGCTGGCGCAGTTGGCGCCGGAGAAAGATCTGGCGCGAACGCGCCAGGCGATGGGCGCGATCCGGGAGCGGATCGACGACGCAAAAGCCGCGAGGCAGGAGAGCCGCAACGCCCCGGCCTTTGCGCCCGCTGGCCAAAGCACGCAGATGATCGTCGGCGCCACCGAAACGCCGGACGCAACCATTCTCGAGCAGGCATCGTCGTTGTATTCCGAGCACAAACTGCGGCGCGTTTATTATTCCGCCTACAGCCCGATCCCCGATGCCTCCAGCCGATTGCCGGCAATCGCGCCGCCGCTGGTGCGCGAGCATCGCCTTTACCAGGCCGATTGGTTGATGCGTTTCTACGAGTTCGAAGTGCGCGAGCTGACCACCGACGCCGATCAAAATCTCGATCTGACCGTCGACCCAAAACTGGCGTGGGCGTTGCGGAATCGCCACGTGTTCCCCGTCGATTTGAACAAGGCGCCGCGGCATTTGCTTCTGCGCATTCCGGGTGTCGGAACGAAATCGGTGCAGCGCATTCTCGAGGTTCGTCGCTGGCACAAAATTCGAATGAGCGATCTGCCGCGCTTGCGTTTGAGCATGAACAAGGTGCTCCCGTTCGTGATCGTCGCCGATAATAATCCCGCCGCGCTGGCGCTCGACGCGGATCGCCT
Organism: Chthoniobacterales bacterium; assembly: GCA_035941675.1. Classification (GTDB taxonomy): domain Bacteria; phylum Verrucomicrobiota; class Verrucomicrobiia; order Chthoniobacterales; family UBA10450; genus AV80. Next base: position 36,394 of record DASZDT010000005.1, on the reverse strand, counting down.
GGCGCACCGTTTCAAACCGGCGAATCGACAGCTCGATTTGTTTCACGCTTCCGCTTCCGCCGTGACGGGCCAGTTGTAGGCGTGGAACAAATTTCTTTCGCGCCCAATTTCGCCGCGTGGCAGAAGGCAGCGCGCGCCGCGCTCCAGCGTCAGCTGCTGCCGGAGGAGATCGCGTGGCAGGAATTGGGGCACGACTCGCCGGCGCTGGATTTGTTTGAGGAAAGCGCAGCGGAATCGCCGGCCTCGAATTCGGCCAGCCGCTTTCGAGTCCCTAAAAAGTTTCTCGAGCTCGCGCGGCTGCTGGCGTTGCACAGCGACGAACGCCGCTGGGCGTTGCTTTACCGGCTCCTGTGGCGAATCACGCACGGCGAACCGAAACTTCTCGAGATCTCAATCGACCCCGACGTGGCGCGGGCGTTCGACTGGCATAAGTCGGTCCGCCACGACATCCATAAGATGCGGGCTTTCGTTCGTTTTCGCGAAATCACGCGGGAGAACGGCGCCTGGTTCGTGGCGTGGTTCGAACCGCAGCACCACATTGTCGAACACAACGCGGCCTTTTTCGTCGATCGGTTCGCGTCCATGTCCTGGTCGATTCTCACGCCGGATCGTTGCGCGCACTGGGACGGCGCGGCGCTCACTTTCACTGGCGGCGTCAGCAAATCGCACGCGCCGTCCGAAGACGAAATGGAGAAGCTCTGGCTGACCTACTACGGGAACATTTTCAATCCGGCCCGCGTAAAAGTGCACGCGATGCAGGCGGAGATGCCGAAGAAGTATTGGCGGAACCTGCCGGAAACGGCGCTCATCCCGCCGCTGTTGCAGGAAGCGCCGGGGCGGGTTGAGGAGATGATGAAAAAGAGCGCGGCAAAATTCGTGGCGAAAGACGAAGAAGACTGGCAACCCGCCCCCGCGCCGGATACGTCGAGCCTGACCACGCTCAGCAGGGCGGCGAAAGCGTGCACCGCCTGCCATCTTTACCAGCACGCTACCCAGACGGTGTTTGGCGAAGGGCCGAAAGGCGCGACCCTGATGCTGCTCGGCGAGCAACCCGGCGATCAGGAAGATCTCGCGGGCAAGCCGTTCGTGGGGCCGGCGGGAAAAATTCTCGATCGCGCTTTGGAGGAAGCGGGGATCGATCGCACGAAGGTCTACGTCACGAATACGGTGAAGCACTTCAAGTGGGAGCCGCGCGGGAAACGGCGGATCCACAAAAAACCGAACTCGCGCGAGATCGCCGCGTGCCGGCCGTGGCTCGAAGCGGAACTTCGAGTCGTTAGGCCGGGGCTGCTCGTCTGTCTGGGAGCGACCGCGGCGCAGGCCGTGTTCGGTCCCGCGTTCCGCGTCACGCGCGCCCGCGGGAAAGTCCTGAAGTCGGAGCTGGCGGCGAAAGTCGTCGCAACGGTCCATCCGTCGTCGCTCCTGCGGCAGCCGGACGAAGAATCGCGCGAACGCGAATACAAATTGTTTGTGGCCGACCTTCACGTCGCGGTGAAAGCGGCGAAGTAGGCTTCGCTACGTTTCGTTCTGTAATTTGTAGGGCAGGCGCTCCGCCTGCCACCCTTCTCTTCGGCAAGCGGTGCGCTTGCCCTACAATCCAAGACGATCCCAGGTTAATCCTCGGGTTTTCCGTCGAGAAGCGCTTCGCAGCGCAGGGTCTCCGGTCCTTTCTCGGTGCAAACGGCGTAGGTTGATTCCACGGTTTCGCCCGTGCTCTCTCTCAGGTAGGCCGGATACATCGAAACGCCGGCATACTCGCCTTTCGCGTTCAGGATGTAGAAATTGATGCCGAAATTCGGATTCCCTTTGCTGTTGAGCAGCCGCTTCTCAACCGTGTTCGCCTTGATTCGTTTGCAGGCGTCGATCCCGGCGTCTTTCGGGTGCATGCCCTTGCGCATGTTTTCCACGATCAGGAACGAGCACAGATTATACAGGTTTGCCTCGCCGCGGCCGGTCGAGCCCGCGGCGCCGACTTCGCCATCCACATAAAGCCCGGCGCCCAGGATCGGCGAATCGCCGACCCGCCCCGAGATTTTCCATGAAAGCCCGCTCGTTGTCGTGACCCCGCAAATCTCACCTTTGGCGTTGATCCCATCGCAGTTGATCGTCCCGTAAATGTGCCGCGCGTCGATGAGACCTTCCGCGATCATCTCGCGCATGGCTTTGCGGCCCGCTTCCGCCCGCTTTTGCGGATCGAGATAATGCTTGGGATCGATTCGCCGTTTCCATTCCAGCCAAAGCTGCCGCGAATGCTCGGTGTTCAGGTCGTCCTCGATTTTGAATCCCAGCCCGCGCGCGAAATCCTGCGCGCCTTTGCCGACAATCAGATGATGGTCCGTCTGCTCCATCACCGCCTTCGCCACCAGCGACGGCGTCCGCACTCCTTCAATGCACGCCACGCCGCCCGCCCGCCGTTTCGGTCCGTGCATGCAACAGGAATCCAGCTGCACGACCCCATCGGCATTCGGTAATCCGCCGTAGCCCACGCTGTCATCGAGCGGATCCAGCTCCACGATGTTCACCCCGGCGATCAACGCATCGAGCACATCGGCGTTCCCGCTGGTCATCATCGTGAACGCTTTCTGCACGCAGGTCATGTCGCCGCCGTTCTTGAATTTGTTCCCGTTCGCCGAAGCGACCACGACCGGCTTGACTGCTTTGGAGCTCATGATCGTGGGAGCCTGCCCCAAAAGCGCGCGCGGAGTCACGGCCAGGGTTAGCCCGCCTGCGACGCTCGACTGCATGAAACGACGTCTATTCATGCTTCATCCAATCACGGGAGAGGGGGCCATGGCAATCCGGAGCTGGGAATTCGTGCTGCGCGCGAAATCATTTCCACGCAAAACACGGTCAGCCGACGAATCAACAGTATCCCAGGGGGAAAAGGGGAGGGATATGAGTCCAATACGTTACATCTGCAGTTTATTTATCACGCTCGCCGGCTTGTCGCTCGGCGCCGGGCCGCTTTTCGGCCAAACCGCGCCAGCCTTCAGCAGGATCGTCATCTTCGGAGACAGTCTGTCGGACACCGGCAACGTCCGCGACCGGACTGATTCCAAGAGCGGGGGCACCGTCCAATATCCGAGCGGCAGCTTTAATTACAGCGACGGCCGCTGGACCAACAGCAGCGATACCGATCCCGGCTCTCCGACTTACGTCGGCGTCTGGCACGAACAGCTGGCCCGGACGTTTTTGAATATTCCGCCGGCGACGTTCAGTCTGGGTGGCGGGACGAATTACGCTTTCGGCGGCGCGACGACGAACAACGGCACGCATACGGAGACGGTCGTGAGCACGCCGGTGTTCGGCGATGTCACGATCACGATCGACGACATGGGCAAGCAGATGGACGACTACCTCGCGTCGCACACCATCGATCCCAGCGCGCTCTACGTTGTTTGGGGCGGCGGCAACGATCTTTTTAATGACGACAGCGCCGCGAGCGTCACCGCTACCGCGGCGCGTGCGACCGCGTTGATGACGCGTCTCGCCAATGCGGGCGCGAAATACATCATGGTCCCGAACGTGCCGCCGCTCGGCCTTATCCCCGAATACAATACCAACTCCGCGAAACAGATTTCGCTGAGCCGGGCGGCCGTCGATTACCGCCAGCAATTGAGCGCGGACCTGACCGCGGCTCTGAGCGATCTCACCGCCCAGGGAAAATCGATCACGCTTTATCCGGTCGATGTCTGGACGAACACCATTCGCGTCATGACTTACCCGTCGCGCTACGGCTTCACGAACATCGGCACGGCCGCGCAAGGCCAGTCGAGCGTGAACCCCGACCACTATCTTTTCTGGGACCAGAAGCATCCCACGACCGCTGGACATTATTGGACGGCCAAGGGCGCGAACGACGCCCTGACCATTCCCTACCTGCCGCCGGGGAAAGCCGTCAATCTCGCCACTCGCGTCTTCGTCGATACCGGCGAGAAGGTCGCGATCGCGGGATTCATCATCACCGGCGACATCTCGAAGAAAGTTTTGCTGCGCGGCATCGGCCCTTCGCTGGCCGCGAGCAACGTCCCGACCCCGCTCGCTAATCCTACTCTCACGCTGGTGGACGACGCCGGGAATACGATCAGCGCGAACGACGACTGGATGAAATCCGCCGACGCCGCCGAGATCGCGAATACGGGGCTTGCTCCGAAGAACGACAATGAATCGGCGATTATCGCCAACCTCGCGCCTGGACATTACACGGTGGTGCTCGCGGGCAAGGACGCCGGGATCGGCAACGGCCTCGTGGAAGTTTACGATCTCGCGGCCTCGAACAGTTCGACGCTGGCCAACGTCAGCACGCGCGGCTACGTCGGCGCCGGCGACAACGTCATGATCGGCGGCATCATTATCGGAAACGGCGATCTGCCGATCGTCGTGGTGCGCGCGATCGGGCCCACGCTGGCGACGGTTGGCGTTGCGGAACCGCTCCTCGATCCCACGCTCGAGTTGCACGACCAGGACGGCGCGGTCCTCGCCTTTAACGACGATTGGAAGGACGGACAGCCCCGCCCGGTGATCGCCGCGCAGCTCGCCCCGGGGGACAACCGCGAATCCGTCATTGTCGCTTTCACTCCGCCGGGAAATTACACGGCGGTCGTGCGCGGCAAGGACAACACGACCGGCGTCGCCTTGATCGAAGCCTACCGAATTCCCTGACCGGGCACGGGATTACGTCGCCCGCCAGCAGGCGGTGATGCCGCAGGCGAGCATCGAGGTTGTCAGCGCGTTCACGACTTGTCCGACGACGAACCATGGATGCAGGGTGATGAACACCGCCGCGTTCACGATGACCGGGGCCGACAACGCCATCCAGCAAACCGCGGCGAAACGCAACGCTCCCGGCAACCCGCCGGCGAACACGCCGCCCATCCGCGTTACCAGCAGGAACAGCGTCGCGATCGCGATGCAGCTGAGGAACGTGATCGCGGAGGAGATGCCGTAACTGCGATTATTTTCCGGGCGCCACGTGTTCGGCGTGAGTCCCTGGTAGCGATGAAACACGACGCCCATCCAGAACCACGCTCCGAGGATGGCGAGCACGCCGGCGATCGAGCCCGGGACGAGAGCCAGTTGTAACGTTTTCATAACGCCAGCGTCGCTGAGATTACTTCGTCGGCGCGGCCGGTGTCACGCTCCGTTTCGGCTCGCTTACTTTCTTGCCGGCGGGGGGGCCTATCGCCCCGCGTGATCCGATTGGTTAATATGATTAAGAAACTACTGTTGCTCGCGGCGATCGCGGCAAGCTTCACTTTCGGGGCCGCACTCACGGCTGAGGCGGGAATTCACATCGAAGTCGGCGACCGGCCATACTACAGCCATGGCCCGACTTACTGGGAGGGTGATTACGAAATGATCTGGGTGCCCGGGCATTGGTCCGAGCATGGTCACCATTGGATCCACGGCCATTATCGCCGCGGTCACCATCGGCACCATCATCACAATAACGACATTCGCGCCGACATCCGGCTCGACGAACGCCGCTAATTAAATAGCAATTGGGAATAGAGCGAGCCCGGTAGCTTCACCGCTGCCGGGCTCGTTTCCTTTTCCGTGACGCCGAGCATACATTGCCGCGTGCCCGACACCTCACCACCGGCGGCCTACGAAATGGCGATCGCCGTTCAGCCGGCCGACATCGATCAGCAGAACCACGTTAACAACACCGTTTACGTTCGCTGGATTCAGGAAGTCGCCACCGCGCATTGGAACGCCACGGCTCCCGTCCCCGCGCGCGACGACATCGGCTGGGTCGTCCTCCGGCACGAGATCGATTACAAGTCGCCCGTCTGTCTCGGCGACGAAATCGTCCTTCGCACCTGGGTCGGAAAAGCGACCCGCGTCACCTTCGAGCGTTTCGTCGAGGTCCTGCGCAAGAGCGACCGCAAAATCCTCGCTCACGCGCGCACCCTCTGGGTTCCCATCAACCCCGAGACCGCCAAACCGATCCGCGTGCCTCCCGAGATCCGCACCCGCTTCTCCATCTGATTGGAATTCTTCGTAGCGCGCAGGCATCTGCCTCGCTTCCCCACTTCGATTCCATACATGACGTAACGACCACCAACCCGGGAACTACCATGAAAAAACTCATCACCATTTTGCTCGGCTGCTCGCTCACCATCGCCGCCGCGGTCGCGAAACCGGACGACAAAAAAGCTGGGCCAAAATCGAAGCCCGCCCCGCAGCCCAAACAACAGCACGTAAACTCCGGCCCGAAGCTTGCCCCCAAACAGCAGCACCCAAACGCCAGCCCGAAGCTTCATCCCACTCACAGCGACTCCAAGCCGATAGTGCAAAGACGGACAATGGTTCCGTCCAACCCAAAATCGATCCATACCCAGGAGCTCTCGACGAACGCGCGGACGAAAAACGTGACCACGCTGCCAAAGAACGAATTACCGTCGGTCCAGCCAAACCGGAAGAACGCATTCGTGCCGAACCCTGAATCCATCCAGCGGATCCGCGCCCAGCACGCCAATTTCAAAGCGAAACCGAATCCATCGATCGCCAGCGTTCAATTCAACCAGAACTATCAGATCGCCGGCGCCCGGAATTGGAGTGGCCCGCAGTATCAGGTCTTCGCATCGTATCGCCCGCAATGGCACGACCAGGGTTGGTGGCAATCGCGCTATAGCAGCAACCTGCTTCTTATTGGCGGTGGCTGGTATTATTGGGATGCCGGTTACTGGTATCCGGCATGGGGTTACGACCAAACAGCCTCCTATTACCCCTATGACGGTCCGATCTACGTCGGCGACACCCGGCGGCCCTTCGATCAGGTCGTGGCAGATTGTCAGGCGACTTTGCAGGAGCAGGGTTATTACAGAGGCGAAGTCGACGGCCTCATGGGACCGCTCACCCGGCAAGCCCTCGCCGATTTCCAACGCGACCACGGCCTCATCAGCACCGCCGCGCTCGATCAACCGACGCTGTCCTCGCTCGGGCTCGGGTAGGAAAGGAAGAATTAAGAAGGAAAAATTAAGAAAGTTTGCTGGTTCGCGATCGTTTGATGATCGTCACGAAAATTGCCGTCAGCTCCGTGATCTCGTGACGTAGGGCCGCGAGTTTGTTGGCCGGCCAATATGCGCGTCAACGAGCAGCTCGAGCCAGTAACCTGTCTCTTCGATTTCCTTGAGACAATCGCCGCATTTGGAAATGAACTCCGGCTTGCTCCGCCCTCGATACGCTTCCCGATAGTTCGCCCCAATTGAAGTGCCAGCGCGCAAGACCTGTTTGCCCAAAACTTGCGCCTGCGTCGTCTTGGGTAGCGTCACGAACAGGCGAATTATCCGTAGCGCGAAAATTTTCGTTCGATCTCTTAAATCGTTCCGGGGATGCATCCATTAATTCTTAACTGCCATTTCCAAATGTGAAAGCCTCCGTATATTCCCCCGGCGTCGGCCCCCGCCTTTTCTAATTTTTAATTCTTCCTTCTTACTTTATGCAAAAGCGACTCTTGGAGCTTATGGGCCTCATTCTGATTGGCGACGGCCTCATGGGTCTGCTCCGGCCTCACCGGCATTCCCTTCTCTGGCACCTCGGCCCCCAACTGGCGAAAGCCGTCACTGAGGAACTGGCCGACCATCCCAATACCGCTCGCGCCATCTATGCCGCCGAGCTCGCGGCCGGCGTGGTCCTCGCCTCGGTCCAGTTGTCCGATTCGGTTACGGACTGATCGACGCGGCGGGCCGCCCGCCTTTTCTTGAACGTTCGACCAACTCAATCGTCGAACGATTCACATACATGAAAAAGACCGTTCGCCGAACCGGCCAGCTGATGCCGACCCTGGTCTGCGCCTGGTGCAACCACGTCATCCGTCACGGCGCTGCAAAAGTAAGCCACGGCATTTGCCGTCCGTGCACCGTTCGCTGGTTCGGGAAACTCGCGCCTGCCACGCCGTAGCCCTGCATCTGCGGGGCGGGGGCGGGGGCCGTTCTACTTTTTCTTCTTCTTGCCGGGCATCACGCTCGCTACGCCGCTCGCAATTGAACTCGCGATCTTCGCTACGACGCCTTTCTTCGAAGCGCTCTTCCTCGGCTTCGCTTTAGATTTCGAGCCTCGGCTCTTTGATGTCGCTCCGGATTTTGATTTCGAACTCGTTGTTTTCTTCGCAGCCTTTTTTGCCATCGCCGACACTCTCACGCCTGCGCCACTTGAGATAACTATATCTTTAGTCCTGGGGGTCTCCGCGGTTGCCCAGATTGGCTCTCGACGCGCGCCCGTTTTTAAAGTAATAACCGCGCCCACATGCAGCTTCGCCCCTCAGATTATCGATGATGAACGCCGCTTTCGCGCTCATCGTCGCGCTGGCTTTGGCAGGGCCTTCAGTCCTTCGTGCCGAGGACGGCGTGATTGATCTGGCTTCGTTGCCAGCGTATGCGGAACCGGGCGCGCATATCACCAACACGGGTGCGACTCTCGGCCGCCTCCTCTTTTACGATAAGCGTCTATCGCGGAACAACGCCGTGAGCTGCAGTTCCTGCCACCAGCAAGCTTTCGCTTTCGGTACCCCCGCTGTCGTCGGCACCGGCGTCGCGGGTACGACCAGCCGCCATCCGATGCGCCTCGTCCACGCCGGCGCAGCTCAGGCGCCATTCCCGGGCGCGGGCGCATTCTTTTGGGACCGACGGGCGCTCTCGCTCGAGAGCGCGGTCACCCAGCCGATCCGAAACGCAATCGAGTTGGGATTTAGCGGGACCAACGGAGATCCGGATTTCTCGCAGCTCCTCGCGATCTTGTCCGCTCAGCCCGAATACCAGCTCCTCTTCCGCGTCGCGTTCGGATCGCCCGGAATCGACGAAAGCCGGATCCAAAACGCGCTCAGCCAGTTTATCCGCAGCATCCACTCGTTCGATTCAAAGTGGGATGCCGGAGCCCCGTTCGCCACCTTTGATCAGCCGTTTCCGAATTTTTCGGAAAGCGAAAACAGAGGCAAGCAACTCTTTAACACCCCCCCGGGCTCGCCGTTCTTCGGAGCGGGTTGCGGCTTTTGCCACAGCGGCAATTCATTCGCGAATTCCTCTAGTTTGGGCAACAACGGCGTGATCACTGCCATCGGCGGTGGGACTGACTTTACCGTCCAGAAATCGCCGACCTTACGCGACCTTTTCAATCCAAGCGGACAGTTGAACGGCCCGATGATGCACAATGGCGCGTTCACCAGCATCGGCCAGGTTCTCGATCACTATTCCGCGATCCCTTTCGGCATCCCGAACATTTCTCCGAGCTTCGCCACCGGCCAGACTCTCCACCTTACCCCGCAGGATCGCCTCGATCTCGAGGCCTTCCTTCTTACTTTGACGAGTAAGGCTGTTTACACCGACTCTAAATGGTCGAACCCGTTCCGCCCCGATGGAACCATCACCATAAAGGATTCCGTCCCGCCGGCCTCGCAAACGGTGAACCTCTCCACCCGGATGCAGGTCCAAACCGGCGACAAAGTCGGCATCGGCGGATTCATTATTACCGGAAACGCCCCCAAGCGCGTCCTCGTTCGCGCCCTGGGCCCATCACTCGACCGGTTCGGTCTCTCGGGTTTGCTGGCCGACCCAACCATTACTCTGAACGGTCCGGCCGGTTTCGCGCCTGTGATCAACGACAACTGGCAAGCGACGCAGGAAGACCAGATCAAGGCTACCGGGCTTGCCCCCGGCAACCCCCACGAGTCGGCGATCGTGGTCACCCTGGCGCCGGGAAATTATTCGGTTGTTCTCAGCGGCGCGAACGGCGGCGCCGGCACAGGTATCCTCGAAATTTACGATCTCGATCTCGCGGCCGACTCGAAACTGGGGAACATCTCCACGCGCGCTTTCGCCGGCACGGGCGACGACATGCTTATCGCGGGGTTCACGGTCGGCAAGGAGATCGGGGTCGACAACGTCATCATCCGCGCCCTTGGGCCGAGTCTCTATTCCACCCTGCAGAGTCAGGCGATGCTCGATCCGACCCTCGCGGTGCGCAATGCCAACGGCGACACGTTAATCGCAAGCGATGGCTGGTCTGGCGCAGGCACGGGAGGCGAAGTTGGCTCCGCCGGTTTGTTGCCATCCTCTACCCAGGAAGCCGTCGCGTTCGTTACTCTCCCGCCCGGCGCCTACACGGCCCTTGTCTCTCCGCAGTCCAATGGTTTCTACAATCCGCCCGCCATTGCGCTCGTCGAAGTCTACAGTCTCGGGCGCTTACCCTGACGTTTAGCGGCCCGTTTTCCGACAATGTTACCAGCGAAATTGCTGGAGAATTTTCTCCGTCGTTCCCGCCTCCGACTCCTTTTCGAGCGTGAGGAAGAAAAAGCCGCGCACTAATCCCGTCGGGCAAATCAGGATCGCGCGTCCGCTGTACTTCGCGCCTTTCACCTGGCCGTGGAAAGGCGCCGCCCGCCCCGTCGCGCCGTCCATCGTGACGGACTCCTTCGCTCCCATTTGCAGGTTCGATAGCACTTGCTTGAGGAACCCGGCGATTTTGTCGAGGCCCCCGTCGTACTCCGATTCCGGCGCGTTCGCGAACGACACCGGATTGATCGACACTTCCTGCAGCACGTCGTCGGCGGAAGCGCCCACCTTTTGCACGTCGAAGAACGCGTCCGGCGCGTCCTTCTTCGTCCAGGCCGACGGATAGCTGATACTGAACGGCAAAAATTCTGCCCGAAGTTTCGGGTGGTCCTCACGTTTGTTCACGTAAGTGACCCAGCCCGCCGGCGCCGTGGCCGGAGCCGACCTCGGCTTTGAATCCGACTCCGAAGCGGGCGCACTTTTGGTCTTCGGACCGACGACCTGCTTGTTCATCAGGGTGACGTTCGAGACCGATCGGAAAAAGACGACGGCGATAACGATGCAAAGGAGAAGCAGGAAGCCGCACCCGCCGAAAATCCACGGCAGGGCCGAACGTTTGTTCGCGGGCATCGGGGGCGGCGGAGTGGAAGGATTGTTCGTCATGGGGGGCGAGAACACTATTTCCGAAAAAAAATGTCAACTGCCTTTGGCTTGCTCTCCGTTGCCGGTTCGCTCGACAAAAAACCATCGCGCCATCGCCGGGTTAAAGCCGGCATTAGGTAGCGACGCCGCGCCGCGAAATTGTAGGGCAACCGCACCGGTTGCCATTTTGTTGTAGTGACGCCGCTCTGTCGGCGGACCAAGCGTGGCGTGCTGCCGAGCGTGTTCACGGCGACAGAGCGCTGTCGCTAGAACCCGAAAAACAAAAAGCCGCCGAGGCGTTCGCACCCCGGCGGCTTTTGTTAGTTCGTCGTCCTTGCGGTTATCCCATGTCCAACGAAGCCAGGGTCGGCTCGTCGATCACCGCCGTCACGGTCATTCCGTGGTCGCGCTGATAACCGGTCAAAGCCTCGCGCGTCAGAGGCCCGAGCAATCCGTCGACTTCACCCCGGTAGTAACCCATGTCCTGAAGCACAGCCTGGACGTTGGCGATCACCTTATCCGGCGGCTCCGCGTGTTTGCCGACATAGATCGGCGCGTCGTAGGCGTAATACTCATTGGTGGGATTGTAGCCCCACGCCGGATACCAATAGCCGTTGTTGAAGTAGTAATAGCCGCCGCCGATTAATTCCACCCGCTGATAGTGCTGGCGATACCAGCCCTGATCGTGGCGTTCCGGATGGTAGGAGCGATACACCTCGTATTGCGGTCCCTGCCACTGCTCGCTGCCCGGAAGGCGGAAGTTCGCGCTGAACGTCACGGCCGGAACGCGGTCGGGCCGCGGCTGCGCACGGAAGGTCGCGTGCTGCTGCTGGATCTGCTGAATCTTTACCGGATCGGGCTTCTTCACCGCGGCCGGATTGACCGAAGCCGCTGGGCTGGTTTGCGCCGCCACGGAAGGAGCGGTGCTGGCCGACGCGGCCGCTGCGGGAGTGGTGGTCGCGGTAGCTGTCGCCGGAGTCGTGGTGGCCGCTGCTGCTGGCGTAGTCGCGACTGTTGGAGTGGTGGTGGTCTTCGCAGCCGGAGTCATTGCTTTGGCCGGCGTCGTTTTTGGACCTGGCGGAGTAGCGGTCGTCGGAGCTGTTGCGGGAGTCGTACCCGGCGACGTCGTCGCGTTAGCCGCAGGAGATTTCTTGTCTTTATGGGTTTGCGCCGACTGATGTTTCTTGTCGGCCGGCGTCGCACTCGTCGCCGGTTGTTCCGTCGAAGTCTTCACGTCCGGAGTCGTGGCGGGTGTTACCGGCTTCCGATTCGGCGGGCCCTTTCTGTCCACCTTTGGCGGTGGCGGCACGTTCGCGGCCGGCTCCTTCACGGGCGGCGCCTTCGCGGCTGGTTCCTTTACGGGCGGCGCTTCAGACTTCGGCGCCATCGTCGGTGCCGGCTTTTCGGCCCGCGGCTTTTTTCCTGGCGCCTCTTTTTTGGTTGGTGCCTGCGATTCTGCCGGCGTGGGCTCCTGGGCCATTACGGCTCCAGTCAGCGCCAGCGAAGCGACTATCAGTAAGTTGGTGATTTTTTTCATGGTTGCTCTGTGTTTGGTCGTCGGATGCAGCCGATCTATTCAACCCTGCCATTGTTCACTGCGCAGAGCATTGATCGGCTGACGGTTATAATACGGGTCAGCGTCCCTGTTCGGCCTTGTCGCGCCTTCGACGTCCGATCTTCGGCGACTTTCACTTTCGGCTTCCTACTTCGAAATTCGTTCTCGACTTGTCCCCGGGTTTAACGTAATAACCGCGCCCGCATGGCGAATTGTTCTTTCAGGGGATTCTTGAAACACCGGCCTTTGGCCTTTGCGCTTTTGCTTGCTGTGGCGGGACCGGCGGCGCTTCGTGCCGAGGACGGCGTGATTGACCTGGCCGCACTGCCCAACTACGCCCGGCAGGCAAAGCCGGCCGGCGTCTTCACCGACAATACGCCGCATACAAACCCGAGCCTCGGGGTGGTGGGAAATCCAATCACCGACACGGGCGCGACTCTTGGCCGCCTCCTCTTTTACGACAAGCGTCTGTCGCGTAATAATACCGTTAGTTGCAGTTCCTGCCACCAGCAGGCCCACGCTTTCAGCGACCCGGCCGTAGCCAGTACCGGCGTGGGCGGGATGACAGCGCGCCACGCGATGCGGTTGATCAATGCGCGATTTTCCGAGCCGCGCTTCTTTTGGGATGATCGCGCGCCTACCCTCGAGGCCCTCGTCACCCAGCCCATTCGGAGCGCGATTGAAATGGGATTCAGCGGGACCAACGGCGACCCGGATTTTGCAGACCTGATCGCGAAACTCTCGGCTTTGCCTGAATATCAGTTGCTCTTTAGCGCGGCATTCGGCTCGCCCGGAATCGACGAGCCCAGAATCCAAAGGGCGCTCAGCCAGTTTGTCCGCAGCATCCAATCGTTCGATTCGAAATTCGACGTCGGCAACGCGCTACCCCAGCCATTCTCCAACTTCACCGACAGCGAAAAAAGAGGGAGACAACTTTTTACCAACCCTGACTCCAATGGCGGCGCGAACTGTAGTTTTTGCCATTTCCCGGTGGAGTTCTTTAACTCATCCTCGAGCGGAAATAACGGCGTCATAACCGCGATTGGCGGTGGGACCGACCTCACCGTCATCAGCTCGCCCACCTTGCGCAACCTCGTTAACCCGAACGGCCAATTGAACGGCCCGCTCATGCATAACGGCTCATTCGCCAGCCTCGCCCAGGTGATCAACCACTATGCGGCCATCCCCGGTGATAACCCGAACCTTTCTTTGTTCCTGAAGCGAACCGGCGTGCCGCAAACTCTCAACCTTACCCAACAGGACCGCGCCGATCTCGAGGCCTTCCTTCTTACCCTGTCGGGGCAGGCCGTGTACACCGACCCGAAATGGTCCAACCCATTCCGGCCTGACGGTTCGATCACGATCAACGACACTCGGCTGCCAGGGTCGCAAACCGTGAATCTCTCCACCCGCCTACGAGTGCTGGGCGGAGACAAAGTCGGCATCGGCGGATTCATCATTACCGGCACCGTTCCGAAGCGTGTCCTCGTCCGCGCCCTGGGCCCTTCGCTCGCCCAGTTCAATCTCTCGAATCTGTTGAGCGACCCGATGCTCACTCTTAACGGCCCCGCCGGTTTCGCGGCGATCGTTAACGACAACTGGACCTCGTCGCAGAAGGACGAGATCGCGGCCACCGGCCTCGCTCCCGGCGATGGACTCGAGCCCGCCATCATGGCCACGCTCCCACCGGGAAATTATACCGCCGTCCTTAGCGGCACGAATGGCGGCACCGGCCTCGGCGTTCTTGAAGTCTACGATCTCGATTTCGCCGCCGACTCGCGGCTCGCCAACATCTCCACCCGCGCCTTTGTCGGCATCGGTGACGATATTGTCATTGCCGGTTTCACCGTCGGAAATGCCAGTGGTGCTGACAACATCGTTGTCCGCGGCCTCGGCCCGAGCCTCGGCTCCGTTGGCGGTCAGTTGCTCCTGGATCCGGCCCTGGATGTGCGCAATGCCAACGGCACGAGTCTGGCCGCGAACGATAACTGGGCGCAGAACCCCCTAAGCAACGAAATTATCGACGCGGGCCTGGGACCACCGTCTACCTCCGAGTCAGTCGTCTCCCTCACTCTGGGCCCCGGCGCTTACACCGCCCTTCTCTCGCCCGCGCCCGCCAGACTGAGCCCCGCCGGCGTGGGTCTCGTCGAAGTCTACAGCCGCGGCCGCCTCCCCTGACCTAAATCGAAAATTTTCTCCTCGTTCCCAAACTCCGTTTGGGAACGCGCTTGTCCCCGAAACTCAGTTTCGTGAAATTCGAAATTCGAAATTCGAAAATTCCCGAGACTGTTCCCCTGGCCCGAATCGCGGCATAATCCCGCCATGCGCCGTCCGCTGCTTGCCCGCCTCCGCCGCTGGGCCTCTGAGCTTCTCCTCGTTTTCCTCGGCGCGTATGCCGCCTTCTGGCTCACCAACCATCAGGAACACCTTCAGGAAGCGCATCGCCGCGATCAAATCCTGGCTGCGCTCGAACGCGAGGCAACGACCGAACTCGCCAGCGCGAAACTCCAGCGCGACCGCCAGGCGCAGATCGCCTCCGAATTCAAACGCGCCCTTGATGCCGGGGAAATGCCGCCGCTCAAACCGTTCTTTTTCAACTCCGATTACAGCGCCACCGACGTCGCGACCCTGCTCCAATCCGGCGGTTATCAGCTCCTCGACGTGAACACCCTGGTCGCGTTGCGCGAGCTCGAGGGTGTGCTGCGGGGCGGGGTCAACACCATGCAGCACGCCCAGCAACTGAGCGACGCTCTCATCGTCCCGAACCTCGACCAGGACATCACGTTCTTTTACGACCCCGCGACGAAACAACTTCGGAAACGCTTCGCCCGCTACGTCGACGCCCTCGAGTCATTCCAAACCTTCTTCGCCGACTACATCGAAGCCCAGACCCGCATGCTCGCCCAGATTCGACTCGAACGCGCCAAGCGCTAGCCGCTGTCGCCTGTAGCGGCGGTCTGCGCCCGCCACGCCGTCTCGTCCCGCCACAGCTTCAGCTCGTACGAAGCCTTGGCGAAGGCGGGTCCCCCTCAATCGAAATTCGAAATTCGAAATTCGAAAATCGCCGCATTAGCCGCCGCCTTGTGCTCCCCCGCCTCCCTCCCTACCTTCCCGCATGAACCGCCAATGGTTCTCCCGCACCTTCGAGCTCGGCCTCCCGCCCGACGCCGCCCCTGAAATCCTCGACCGCCTCCGTTCCACGCCCGACCGCCTCGCTGCGGCCGTCGCCGGCGTCTCTCCCGAAAGCCTGACCAAACGCCGCGACAACAAGTGGTCGATCCAGGAAAACGCCGGACACCTCTTCGATCTCGAATCGCTCTGGGACCAGCGCCTCGACGACTACGCCCGCGGCGCCGAAACTCTCCGTCCCGCCGACCTCGAGAACCGCAAAACCCACGAAGCCCACCACAACGACCGCCCGATCTCCGGTATCCTGGAAAACTTCCGCGCTGCTCGTCTCACCATCGTCGAAAAAATCGCCCGCCTCACTCCCGCCGAACTTTCCCGCACCGCCCTGCATCCCCGTCTCCAGAAACCCATGACCGTCGTCGACCTCTGCTACTTCGTCGCCGAGCACGACGATCATCACCTTCGTGCGATCAAGGATCTTGTTGGCACGCCGTAATGCTTTGAAGGCGGCCGTTCCCGCCGTCCGTCCTTCGCCTTCTTTCCATTACTCCAATGCATCTCCCGCCTCCGTCCGCCGGCATCGTTCCACTCGATTCCTTTGTATGAAATCGAGCACGAAAGACAAAATCAAAGGCACCGCGAAAGAAGCTGCCGGCAAAGTGAAAGAAACAGCCGGGCGCACGACCGGCAACCGCGATATGGAAGATCGCGGGACCGTTGAAAAGACCGGCGGAAAGATTCAGCGCAAAGTCGGCGACATCAAAAAAGTCTTCGGCAAGTAATCGCCGCCGCTACCGCCCCCCGATCTTCCGAGATCGGACCTCCGACCTCCAACTTGCGTCTTCCGCCTCCTTCTACTTTCGCCTTCCTACTTCCACTGTGACTTGTAAAACCCCTCGTTCCCTATGGCCCGTTCCCGCTCCGGCAATCGCAGCCCCAATTTTCATTCCGGACGTCTCGCAGGTGACGACGAAGAGAGTTGACGTCCTGCCATCGCCGGTCGGGCTAGGCTGAAGACTGTCAGACCGGCAGGTTTGGCGGCCAAAGAAAGTAAGGGCCTTTGCCGATCCGAAACTCCCCGCCTGCTCGTTTGCCTTTTTCGGTCAGGTAACGTTTGCCGCCGTCGCGGAGTTCAAGATACCCGCGACCGATCAATTTTTCGTAAAGAGCGCTGACCATAATGCCGAGCTTCTCGGCTAGCTTGGACGTCGTAATCTTATCGTAGGTTCCAATAGACTCCCGGACGCGTGGAAGAGGGGGCCGAACCGCAGCGCATTCGCCGGTCTCGCCGCCGCTGATTCGAATGATCCGGAGCGCTTCCTGTGATACAGAATGATACAAGTCCGGTTCGGAGAGTTTCGTGAAGAGGACGCCCATCTCCTGGTTATTGCCCTGGCTGAAGTCGTAAAGATTGAGGCTCGTCACCATTCCAAATTCTTCGTTCAAGTAACATTTCGCGTGGACGTTTTTACCGAAGGTTACTGAAACGCGATTGATTGTTCTGAGGCGTTCAACCTCAGCACATTGCTCGTTCTTGCCGTAGACGATCTGCACCTGCACTCCCAATCTTGCTGCATCCTCGATCAATTCCCGGACGCGTGGCCGGAGCTTTAGGTAGGGGCTAATCAAAACGATGCGGCGTTTCGCCGTCTTGAGCAGTTTTTCGAGCTGATAACTGATTGCTGTCGTGTCGAGGAACTCTGCCATGGGGCATTCTCCCAGAGCAGGGCAGATACCACGGCAGGCGACACAGGGCCTGGGACGTTTTTCCACGCAGAAAACGAGCGTGCGGGAGCCGCTCGGTTACCGGTAATGCAGCTAGGGTAGCTGGCGAGAGCGCGGGAGCGCGAGTGACCAAAGAGGCAATCGCGCGAGCGAAAAAATTGGAACCCGACGCCACGCCGCACGTGGAACACGTCCGTCATACCGATAAGGCGGTCCAGTTCAGTAGCGAAGGCCATAGTCGCAGAAAGTCTAAGGTCTAAAGGCTAAAGTAGAGGGGTTTGGGAGCGCGCCGGTCCGAGAGTTAGGCGTCGTGCTGCGGCGGAGCTGGCTGGACCAACGCGGCGCGTTGCCACGGCCATTTTCCCTCCAGCTCAACCTCCAGCGACATACTCAGAAAGGTGCGGATCAGCACAATCAATCCGAGCACGAGAACGTTCGCGATTGTAGGCGCGACGACCACGGTCCGGATGATGTCACCCGCCACCAGGAATTCGAGTCCGAGAAGAATGGCTCGCCCGATGTTCTGCCGGTAGATCCGGTAGGGCGTGGCCGGGAGTTGCTCCCGACGAAAAAGGAATCGGCCAGTCGCGTAAATCGCTCCACCGACGACAACCAGGACACCGACGCCGTCGATACCGGTTCCGATGAGCTCCATCATGTTCCGGAACTGGTCTGGCAACTAAATCGCGCAACAGCCACCAAACGGGTGCATCACAGCCGTGTCGTAGTCGGGCCGCGTGGGCGGCAAAGGCACCGGGAATGGCTGATTGTACAAGTGCAGAGCGCAGCTTCACATGTGAATCGGCGAAAGCACGGGTGCTTTCCGCTATGCGTCGCGAACGCGGAGCAGGCAGTGGTTGATCCGGCCGCTGATTTCCCAGACATAGTACAGCGACGCGCGTCCATTACTGTAAAGTAGGGTTTCGTCTGTTTGGCTGTGGCTGATTCCTTTTTCTTTCTTCACCTCGCGGCGTGAACCGTAGTTGATCGAGACATCGAAGGTGCTGATATTATTATCGTGAATCTTCACGGCCACGGATTCACCGCCGACGTTGACTATCTGCCACTGATCAAGCGGGACATGCTCGTCCCTACCTGCAGCTTTCTGTTCTTCCAGGAGCTTCTGTTTCTGTTCTTCCAGGAGCCTCTGTTGTCGCGCAGCCTCAAGCTGGTGCTCTCGCCGCACTTGCGCCTTGGCTTGTTCCCGCCGGGCCTGCTCAGCGATGCGATTTGATTCGGCCGAACGCACGTAAGCCTGGCGATCTGGTTCTTCGCCGCGAACGACAACCGGGTTAGCCGCGGCGTTGGACAAAGAAGCGGTATTGGGTGCCGAAGTCGTGTTCCGTATCCGGCGCGTCGACGGAACGGGTGCTCGGCGAACACGCGCGGGAGTCGCGGATATAGCAGGGGAGTGGATCGCGGTGATTCGCTGGTCCAAAGGACTCTCGCGCTGAGAAAAGAGGTAGATGACAACGATTGCAGCAGCGGCTGCAACAAGACCCATCGCGAGGACAATCGAGCGGCGGCAGCGAAACTCGCTGTTGGACGATTGTGGTTGATCCTCGAACTCCCAGGCGGTGTGGTACTTCAAAAGCGGGAAGAGTTCGTCGACTGTCCGCCACTGTGTTTGCTTCGCCGGCTTGCACGGGGTGTGTCTCCCAAGCCGGCCGGCGTTGAATAACTCAGCTATCTGGGTTGCGTTCAGCGGGGTATGGAAGCCGTCCTGGAGGATTTCGAACAATTGCACGGTCCCCGCAAAAAGCAGAACAAATGCCTCGGCCCGTGTCCGGTTCACGGATTGATTGACTGCGCGATAGACAGCGCATCCTTTTTTGGGGAGGTGTTTATGGAGATAAACGAAAACGAGCGCGCTGGAGCCGCTCGGTTAGACGGTAACGCCGCTGGAGTGGCGGGCGCGAGCGCGGGAGCGCAAGTGATCAATATTGTTCAGCGAAAAGCTGCCCCGCGGTTTTGTTCGTTCCTCTCGTAGGTGGTCTACACTTGGCGCGACCATGATCTGAAGTATGTTGGGATCATGAAGAACCTGATCCGCGGCACTATCCTCTCTCTCTGTTTTGCTATCGCCTCTATGGCTTATGGTGCCGTCCCGCCGTTGAATGTGCTTGTGGCCGATGCCAGCGGCAAAGTCGTCTTTCGGGGTAAAACGGATGCGGGGTCATTCACCACCGACAAAATCAAGCCAGGCATGTATGACGTCCAATTCACTTCCACGGGCGCCATCACGGGGAAATACTCAATCAAGGTTTCCGCGGGAGTGAAGCACGTTTCGGCTGCCGGCATTCCCGGAGACAAATTCGTCAAGGGAGTGGCCCTGAAGGTGAACGTCCAAAACCTTTTGAACATCGTTGGTGAAGTCAAGGCGGACTAGCAAAGCGCAGCCGAAGAAAGCCCTCCGGCTGAGCTCGCCCACGACAGCATCCGGAAATAGCCTTCGGCAAACAGCGGGGCGGCTATAAGAGCGGAGGCTGCTGGAACCCTGGCGATCGGTTACCTGTTCGGTTGGGTTTCGGTTCGGCAAGCGGTGCGCTTGCCCTACAAAGCTTTCTTGCGTTTGAGCGCTTGTTCGTAGCGTTCGACTTCATTGTGCGCAATGACGGCCATGACTTTGGCGCCGCCTTTTGTTTCCAGTGCGATGAAGTAGCTCGTGTCGCACGCGAAGAGAAGTTCCTGGCGCGGATCGAAGAAGCGCCATTCGACGTCGATCTGCCAGATGCCTGAGCTCAGCGTTCGCACCTCCTTGATGGTGTACTTCCAGTCGACTGCTTCGATCTCATCGTAACGGCGCAGTAAGGCATCGAGGTTGGCGCTGAGATGCGCTTCGTCCTGAAACACGATCGGACCGGTCTTGGTTAAGAACGTCAACGGCACACTGAACTTCGCCAACAGGCGGGCGCTCGATCGGGAGCGGAAAGCGTCGGCGTAATCGTGGAAGAAGGGTTCAACCCATTTGGTGTCGGGCGGCGGGGTTTCGTGTCGGCCCTCTCGTCTGCTGCAAGCTGCTAGCACGACACCCATTGCCACGAAGAGAATGAGCTTCTTCATTGCGGCATGGGAAGGTAAGAAGGACGAAGGAAAAAGTAAAAACGCGCCGGAGGGTGGGGATGGCGCGCTGCGCCGTCCGCGGTCATCGCGGCGCGATGAACCTGCAACGCTACCACACCGGGTTGCGGATTATGGAAAAGAACATCGGCAGTTGCACTTCTGCCACGCTGTTCGGGCTAAACCGCCATCGCTTCATCCATCGCTCGGCGCGGGCGTCGAGCTCGGGGTAACCGGTCGACTGGCGCGCAGTAACATTCACAACGGTGCCGTCGGGTGCGACGGATAATGCAAACAGGCCGGCGTTCTGTCGACGTGCCAAAGGCACGGCCCCGGACCAGTCTTCAGGTTCAGGGCGGTGCTTCACGAACTTGCCGACGGCGGCACCGTGGATTGTTTCGCCGCGAACGGTCCGCGCGGAAATCAGCGCTAGCGTCTGCACTGCGGTGGGAGCTGGGACGAAACGGATCTCAGTGGCGATCCCGACATTGCCTTCCCCGGCGCGCATGACCACAGCGGCGGCGGTGCCGCGCAGGACCCGGCTCATGTTTACCTCACCGAGCGTGCTGCTGATCCTGGTCTGGGCGGTGTAATGAAAAACGAGCAACTGCTTGTGGCTGCTGAGCTCGATGACCTTCTTGACCGGATCGATAAGGACTACCTGGCCGTAAAACATATGCAGTCCGGGGTCGGATGTTTCCTTTGCGGAAAGCGAGCTGAAGAAAGGCACGCTGGCGACGAGAACAAGGAGGATTTGAAGCACGCGCATGCGGTTACTTTCGGAGAATTGCCGGAGGGAGCGCAACCGAATTTTGTTGACTACCGAGCGGGAGTATCAAGACATCCCGCAGGCTTATTGACAGGCGCTCCCAGCGGTGCACCGGTGTCTGGGAGGTACTTATGCCAGACAAACGCATGTATGTGGAAAAGCGGGTGGAGGAAGGGGACTACGCGGTTCGGAGAGCTGGATCGAAACGAGCGAGCGCAGTGAAGCCAACTCAGGAGAAGGCGATCAAGAAGTCGAGGAAGCTAGAACCCAAGTCGAAACCGCGCGTCGAACGCGTTCGCAAGACCGCCAAGGGCGGGCCCGATAAGTGGCGCTCGCCGTAGTGGAATTGTTGTAGCGTCGGCTGTCTCAGCCGAGGGAGATTCCGCTGGGACAGCGGACACTACAGCGGCGAACGAGGATTCTCGCATGTGGTGGACGCTAGAGAGTTAGAAGGCTGGAGGATATGGTTATGAGAGCAAAAATGAAATGGCTGGTGACGTTTCTTCTGGTGGGTGGCGCGACGATGCTCGGGCTGGCGGAGCAGACGCATGTCGATACCAACGAGAACGAATGGGTGATGAACCATTCGGACAACGGGCAGGAATTCAATCTCAAGATCAAAGGCAAACCGGAGTTCACGGAGGATTACAGCGATCTGAAATCGTTGTCGCCGGGCGGGTCGATGACGATCGAGGAGAAGACGCCGTCGGGCTCGCGAAAATTGGAGATTACGGCGGGGGCCGATGGCCAGTTGCAGCGAAAATATTCCGTCAACGGCGCGGCGCGCGAGATCGATGGCGAAGGCAAACAATGGGTGGCGGGCGCGATTCTCAATGCGGTCCGGCAGTCGGGTTACGACGCGGAGCGGCGGGTGGCGAAACTGTTCGAGCGCGGCGGCGCGACGGCGGTGCTCGAGGAGGTGGCGCTGATCAAAGGCGATTGGGCCAAGGGTGTTTACCTGAAAGAACTACTCAAAGGCCGCCAGCTCGATCCGGCGTCGGCGAAAAAAGTGGTGGGCGTGGTGGCGCACGACATTTCTTCCGCTTACGAGAAAGGCCAGGTGCTGGGCGCGGTTGGCGGAAAGTATCTCGACGATAAAGCCACGCTGGACGAGTTCGTTGCTGCCATTACCACGATCGATTCCGATTACGAACGCGGACAGGCGCTCGCCCGCTTGGTGAAGGATCGCAAGATCACGGCCGAGCAGTTGAAAGTCATTGTGCCGGCAGCTGCGAAGATGTCGTCGGATTACGAGAAGGCGCAGGCGCTGGTCGGCATCCTCAAGGCGTCATCGTCGGAGGCGGTAGCGGAGCCGGCGTTTTTCGATGGGATCAACGGGATCAGTTCGGCGTATGAGCGCGCGAAAGTGTTGAGCGCGGTGCTCGGCGCGGACCCAAGCAATGAAGTCCTGAAACGCGTGGTCAGTTCGGCCGCCGGCATTAATTCGGATTACGAAAAAGCCCAGGTGTTAATCCAGGCGGCGAAGATAGTGAAGGACGACGACGTCCGGAAGGCGTTAATGGAAGTGGCGAAATCGATCAAGTCCGAGTATGAACGCGGGACGGTGCTAGCCGCCGCCACCAAGTAAGCCAGTTGCCGGCGTTCAGCCTGGGTTCGTGACCCCAGAGGTTAAGAACAGAAGGTAACGAAGGAAGCAAAGGATTCGGGTCCCGGCTTCGTTATCTTCGTTTCCTTCTGCGAACCTTCTTGTCTCGAAACCTTGATCCGGTGGACGTCGTCGTACGGCTAAGGTCTGATGGCGGGATGCGCGCTGGCTCGTTACCCTGGTGCTCATGAAGACTCTGCGTCCTTTCGCTGTCGCGACTGCTTTCGTCGCGGTTCTGCTTGTTCAACGTGTGCCGGCTGCCGTGGTTCCGGCCGGGACCCGTGTCGCCGTGCGCACACTTGCTACCATCACTTCCGTGGATGCGCGCGGAACTCGGGTGCCGGGGCAAATAGCGCAGCCGGTTCTTGCGAATGGCCGCGTGGTGGTGCCGGCCGGCGCCAAGGTGATGGGGCACGTCGTGACGTCACGCCGCCTTCATCATAGTAAAGAGCGTCTGAGCGTGGATATCACTGAGCTCCAGCTCAACGGGCGTGCCCACGCCATTAAAACTACTGGCGCGGTCATGGTAGATAACCTCAACTGGGTCAACAACAGCACGGGCGCCAGTGTTTCGCGAGCTGGTTACACGGTGCGGGCTGGTCGCGTCCTGCATTTCCAACTGGCGCAGCCGCTCGCTTTTTAGCTGGGATATCGGTTGCAACAACACTCAGGGCGACTCGGCCTATTGTCCTTGGGTCGAGGTGGCCGGAGTTTCCGTTCGTTAGGCCGATAATGTTATCGGGAACGCGACTTCTTGAGCGACATTTCGGACGATGCTTTTCAGCCGCGGTTCTGTCGGCTAGAAGAGCAACATGTCGCGGATCATGACGATCGTCGTGGATGCGGTGCGGCACGCGGTGCCGTTGGTGCCGCTCTACTTTTACGATGGAAGTGTTCCGGCTTATTTGCTCCTGACGGCGTTCGACCTCGCGCTGGGGCTGATGTTGATCGTGGGGACGACCCGCGACGCCAAGGATCCGACTACGGTCGATCCGCGCGCGGCCTTGTTCGTCTCTCGGGTGACGGCGGCGCTGGTCCTCGCCGCTTTTCTGGGAGGCGTGGCGGCTGTCCTGACGATTCCTTTGGGAATGCCGGCATTCATCTCCGGGATGGTAACGAACGTGGATTGGATCGCGGTCGTAACGCAGCCGGGCTTTTATTTGGCGGTTGTCGTCATGGCCTTGTCGGCGGGAGTGCGGGCGCAATTGCGGTTCGAAGCGACGACGACAGTGGGTGAACGCGGGACTTCGCCGCATGCGGAACCGGTGGTCGGCGACCTGGCGGGGGACCGGCGGATCGCGAAAGCGGCTTACGCGGCGCAGGTGACATTGATCGGGGTTTATGTGGCGCTGGTATATGCGCTGAGCGTTCTCGGGACTGGTGCGCTTTTTATTTTGCCGGTGATTTACGCGGCGCTGCTGGTGTTCTTCGATGCGCGCCCGGATGTCGGGCGAAAGATTTTTCCGAATCTTTGGCAGGGCCGCTCGAAAACTGTTCTTGGGCGGCGCGATCGAGCGGATTAGGCTCTGGTTATGAAGAAGCACGTCGTAACTGTGCCGGAAGTAGGACTGATCGCGATGACCCGGGCAATGTTAGGCGCAGGCATAGGCCTGCTCGTGTCCGACAAGCTCACGCCAGAGCATCGGCGCGCCATCGGCTGGACTCTGGTCGCAATCGGTGTCGTGACAACCGTTCCGCTGGCGATGGAAGTCCTCGGCGATCAGGAATAAGCACGGGCAAAATCGAAATCAAAGAACGAACGGGATGATTCGTTTAACGCGCTGCTGATAGGCGGCGTATTGGTCGGGGAATTGTTTGTGCATTACTTCTTCTTCCTGGCCCAGTTTGATCCAGAAGCTGATGAACGTGAGGACGAGTCCAACCAGTCCCGCCATGTGAGAGTGTTCCAGCCAGGTGGCGCTGAGCATGGCGAGCAGGCCGGTGTAAATCGGGTGGCGGACGATGCGGTAGGGGCCGCGCACAATCAATTCGTGGTTTTCCTTTAACGTTACCGTGCCGCTCCAGTTGCGGCCGAGCGTAGCCCGAGCCCAGAGACAGAGGCCCAGCCCGCCGACGCAAAGGATAACAGCGGCGACGAGGATGGCGCCGGTCTCGGGAATGAGGTGGTTAGTCAACGGAGGCCCAAGGCGGTATCCGCGGAAGATGAGGAACCAGCCCAACAGGATCGGGAGGATGTAGTTGAAACGGCGGACGGAGCTTTCGCGGTAAACGGTGCGCTTGGTGAAGAGCGCCGCGAGGATCCAGACACCGACGAAGATGCCCCAGCACGCGCCGATAATATTTTTCGCCAGCAGATCCACGCCATGACCCTCGGTGTTTCCGTTCCTCCCGCAAACAACGTTAGGAGAATCCCGAACCGGACTTAGAGTCCGATTGCGCGCAAAATTCACGCAGCGCTGGAGAAAAGATTATGGGAAACAGTCAAGGCAGGGATAACACGAAGAAACGTAAAGCACGCCGCAAGAAGACAGAGCGCCTCGCGGCCGCCAAAGCGAAACAGAAGCAGGCGAAGTAACGACGCTCGATCCGTTCGCTGGGGCGAGCGGACGCTACTGGAGCGGGGTTACGGCTTCGGCTGTTCGATCTTCGTGCCTTGGGAAACGACGAACTGCCAGGTGCCGTTGCGTTTCGCGAGGACGTCGAGCCACCGGTACTGACCGCTCAAGTCGTGGCCGTTGTAATCGCCTTTGTCGGTGCTGCGATAGGTCACGACAGCCATGTCGGCGTTGACGGCGTGAACTTTCATGTCGTCGAGCTCGTTCGATTCGAGTTTCAACTTGTGTGACTTCAGGTCGGCGACGAACTGGGCTTTGCCTTGGGTGGTGCCGTCGGGATTAACGGCGTAATAGGTTTCTCCCAGCATCTTCGCTGCGGTATCGGCATCGCCCTTGGTGAGAGCAGTGCTCATGTCGTGCTCGACCTTAACGATCGCTTTCTCGACGTCGGGATTTGGTTTGGCGGAGTCAGTGCCCTGGGCAAGAACAAAAGCCGGCGAGGCCAGCGCGAACAACAGCGCAAACAGTTTGGAGTAGTTCATCCGCCGAGGTTATCGGATGAGCTACTGGCCTAACAAGTGGAAATGCTGGCCGGCCGCTACCCGCCTTTGCGAAACGTTACGGCGTGGCCTGCAATTACGGTGTGGCGGCGGGGGACGAGGAAGCGTTTTCGCCGAGCATCATGAAACCGCCGAAAATCGCCTCCGCTTTCTCTTTGTTGGCCGCAACGAAGGTGGCGTTGGCGGCGGCATTCTTGTCAGTGGACTTGGCCATGTCTTCGCTCATTGCGCAGGCCATGATCGCGAAAATCCCCTTGGCAAAATCGTCGGGCGTGATGCCGGCCGTCTTGAAATGTTCCGCGGCTTTCGGGCATTTGGACGAAATGGCCGCGGCCCACGACTCGGGAGTCATGTTCGGGTCTTTTCCAATCGCGCTCAACTCGGTCTTGGCGGCGTCGTCGGCGCTGAGCGCCTTAATGCTTTTGTCCATCTTGTCGAGCAGATCGCTGGTCAGCGGAATGGCGCCCGCGGCCTTGATCTGATCAGCCGGAGTTTCGGCGCGGAGACCGGGGACGAACAGGAAGGCGACGATGGCGCAGACAAGAGGATAGGCAAAGGAGCGGAGGCGAGTGTTTTTCATGATGGATGTGGATTCGTTAGTCTTGGAAATAGCAGCCGTCGGAAACGGTGATTGCGGAGAGTGGGCGCGCGGCGCCAAAAAGCAAGGTGAAGTTTTACTTCGCTTTCCGCTCGTTGACCGCGGTGATCTGGAAATCGTCTCCGCCTGTCTTTTCCAGGACGAGGGTCTTGAGGACTTTGCCGGTGGAATGCTTCGCGGCGTTTCGCAGATCGTAGCGGAGGGGGAAGGTAACAGTCAGGTTGCCGTTGGCTGAGCTGATCGCGAGTTCGCCCGCGAGGGTGAAGGAACGCTGCGGCCAGCGGGTGTTGTAGGATTGCAAGTCGCGGCGAATGGTTTCGCGGGCGACGCCGGGTTTCCCAAAGTAGTTGACGCGTTCGGCAAAGAACTCCGTTTCGGCGCCGACCTGCGGGTCGAGGCCGGCGAGGATGAACGCGGCGATGTAATCGCGAAGACGTTCGCGCGTGTAGGCGGCCGATGAGGTGGCGACCGGTGCGGGCGGAGGCGTCGTGCTCGGTGGTGGCGCGGGCGGTTTCGAATTTGTCGTGCTGGCAACGGACTTCCGCGTTTTCGTTGGGGACGGGTTCTGCGATTTTTTGGCGCCCTCGTCCTCGGCAATCATCCGTTGGATCTGTTCCTGATCGCTCTTCCTCAAATATCGCCAGACGTCTTCGCCGAATTTCGGCTGCGGGACTTTGGGTTTCGTCTCGCTCAGGCCGAGCGCATAACTGGTCTGGGCATCGAGCTTGCCGTTGATCGGGAGCCCGTTGCGGATCTGGTAGCGCGTGATCGCCGCGGCGGTGTCGCTGTCGTATTGGCCGGTGATCTCGCCGAAATAAAACCCGCCGGTCTTGAGGCGCGTTTGCGCGGCGCTAACCACGTCATCGGCGCGCAGCGGAGCGATGACGCTGAGGGTGAAGGCGAGGAAACAGAACGTGATGCGCTTCATCTTCGTGGAATCGTATGCGGCCGAAGGAGCGGCTGGGGTGAATTGAAAACCGCGGCGCGCGGGCCACAAATTGTTCTCGAACTGGATCGCGCTTTGTCTCTAACCTCAGCCCCATGACGACTCGAAGAATTGGACGGAACGTGGTGATTCTAATTTGCGCGGTGCTGGCGATCACCGGCCGCAGCGTTACAGCCGCGGAAATCAGCGGCGTGAAATTACCCGACCAGGTGACGGCGGGCGGCAAGAGCCTGAAGTTGAATGGGGCCGGCCTGCGGCAGGCGACCATTCTCAAGATCAACGCCTACGCGGCGGGGTTGTATTTGGAAAACCCGGGGCACGATGGCGACGCGATCGCGAATTCCGACCAGCTCAAGAGCATCCAGATGGTGTTCATGCGCGACGTGAGCGCGAAACAAATGGCGGACGCGTTCGGGGAAGGATTCGATAAAAACTGCGTGGCAGGTTGCGCGGAGCTCAAGCCGCACATCCCGAAGCTGCAAGGTTTGTTGAAGGACATGAAGAAGGGCGAAACGATGGGCGTCAATTTTCTGGCCGACGGCGTGGAAGTCATGATCCGCGGACAGAAAGCGGGCAAAGTGGGAGACAAGGCGTTCAGCCATCAGTTGATTCGTTGCTGGATCGGGAAAAACCCGCCGAACTCCGAGCTGAAAGACGGGTTGCTGGGCAGCAAGAAGTAGGGAGCGCGGCGGTCAGAGCCGCAAGGTAGGTGATCCACGGCGACGGACCAGCGTTTTGACAGGAATACTGTTCTCAAAGTGTTCGTAACTGTTCCCAAACTGATTAAGTGGGAGCAGCCGGTCTCCCGGGCTATGGGTGGCGCTCCATTTTTCCATGAAGCACCACTCTCTCAGCATTCCTTTCCTTCTTTTGGCGGCCGCGATCCTGACTCCCACCCGGGCGGTCGCGGAGCCGGCGCTGGTGGTGAGCGTCCCGGACCAGACGCTGGCGGTCATTGAAGGCGGCGTCGTCCGCGAACGGTTTTCGGTTTCCACGTCGAAGTTCGGGCTCGGGGATAATCCCAACAGTTACGCGACGCCGTTGGGATCCATGGAAATCGCGTCCAAGATTGGCGGGAACGCGCCGCTCGGGACCGTCTTCAAATCGCGGCAGCCGACCGGCGAAGTGCTGGCGCCGAACGCCCCCGGCCGCGATCCCATCGTGACCCGGATCCTCCGGCTGCGCGGTCTGGAGCGCGGCAATGCGCGCGCTTATTCGCGCAACATTTACATTCATGGAACGCCGGTGGAATCGCTCATCGGGCGGCCCGTCAGCTTCGGTTGTATTCGGATGCGGTCGCGCGACGTGGCGCGCCTGTTCTCGACGGTGCGCGTCGGGACGAAGATCGAGATTCTCAACACGGGTCTCAGCCGCGCCGTGGCGCAAGCGACCCTGAAACAGCAGGCGCGCGGGGTTCGCCTGGTCGCGAACTAACAACACGCCATATGGCGGCGTCGGAGACGCGTCGGGAGTGGTGGCACGAAGACCGCTTTAGCAGGGCGGCGTATGAGGTTTCTCCATCTCAGCAGCATCTCGCTTCTCTGTTTGTCCGCGGCGATCATCAGCCCCGCGCCCGCGCTGGCAACGCCATCTGTCGTGGTAAGCGTCCCCGACCAAACGCTTGCCTTGATCGACGATGGCGTTGTCGTCGCGCGGTTTCCTGTTTCCACTTCGAAGTTTGGACTCGGCGATCGCTCGGGGACTTATGCGACGCCCCTCGGGACGATGGCCATTGCTTCGAAGATCGGCGGCAACGCGCCCCTCGGCGCCGTCTTTAAAAACCGCCGGCCGACCGGCGAAATTCTTTCTCCGAACGCCCCGGGGCGCGATCCGATTGTGAGCCGCATCCTGTGGCTGCGCGGATTGGAGAAACAGAATGCCGGCGCGTATCGGCGGAACATTTACATCCACGGCACGCCGGAGGAACGCCTCATCGGGCGGCCGGCGAGTTATGGCTGCATCCGGATGCGGTCGCGTGACGTGGCGCAAATCTTCAGCGCGGTCAGCGTTGGCACGCGCATCGAAGTGGCAAACGTCCGGCTCGGCGCGGCGATCGCGAAGGCGAAACTGGAATCGCACGGCCGGGCAACTCGCCTCGCCGCGAACTAGTTCCAGGCGGTTCGCAGCCGCAGCGGATTTCTCTTTCCAAACGGGCACTGGACCCGGTATGATCCGTCCAGCGCGGGAGGGCGCATGGAATGAAAATTATCGGCACATTCGGTCTGGCAGTCGCGGCGAGCTTCACGTTGATGCAATCGGCAGAGGCTCGCGGAGGTCATTATTCGGGCGGCGGCGCCCATTTTTCGGCGCCGCATTATTCTGCGCCGGCGCGCAGTTACTCGGGGCCACGGAGCTACGGGGGAATAAGAAGCAGCTACGCAGGGCCACGCAGCTCTGCCGGCTCAAGCCGCGTTTATTCGCAACCGCGGATTTCGTCGATGCCGAATAACCACGGCTCCATCGCGACGCGGTCCCGCTACTCGCCGACGACGCTTCGGAACCCGACCTACGTTTCAGGATCGGGCCGGTTTTCGGCGAATCGCACCGCCGCCTACAACTCGCCCACCTATTCGAGATCGGGCGCGCGCCTTACCCCCGGCACCAGGACGGCGGCCGCTCGTTCCCGCGGATTCGACCAGAGCCGCGTGATTGCGCGACACAGCGCGAGCAGCTGGCACCGGAACTGGGACCGCGGGCACGATCATAATTGGCACGGCCATCGTTGCCATTACAGCAACGGCTTCTGGTTCATCTACGATCCGTTCCTCTATTACCCGTGGGGCTACGGCTACTATCCTTACGGCTACTACGACACGCCGTATTATGACGAGAACGTCTATCAGCCGGCCCAGGAATATTCGCCGGGGCCGGCCGATACCAAGGACGCCGAGCATTCGGGCGACGCGCGGGTCAGCGATGTGCAAAGTGCGCTCGCGCGCGAAGGGTATTACGACGGCCCGATTGACGGGACGCTCGGCCCTTCCACGCGCAATGCCCTGCGGCGTTATCAGCGTGAGCACGGGCTCGACGCGACGGGCGGAATCACCTCCGGGGTGATTCACGCTTTGCGATTGGGGTAACGCCGGCCTTCAAAGCCGGAAGATCCGAGAGCGAAACGCGAACCGATCGGAATGGTTCCTCAACGAGTTCTCGTTTTGCTCCTCATCGTGAGCGGCGCCGCGGCGCTCAGCTCGGCGGACGAAAAGTCGGCGCCGGCTTTTCGGTTCAAGGACGTGGATTATTTCCATCGCTGGTCCGGCGGCACGCAACACGAATTCACTCCGGCGAAGCAGGAAGACCTCAATCATTGGTCCGACATGATCACCGTGAACGGCTATCCGCAGGCGCGGGACGGAGAAGAGCTCGCGGACGCGGCGAACAACGTCCTGGAAAACTACAAAAGTCACGGCGGCAAAATTCTCAGCACGCGTTCTGTGCCGCGGACGGCGGAGCGTCCGGCCGAGCATCTGATTACGGTTGCGTTTACGCGGCCGGATTTCGCGGAAGCCGCTTTCGCGCGGTTCAAACTCCACGAGGGCAAAGGCTATTCGTTCGTTTATTCCCACCATTTCTTTGGGAAGAAGGCGGGCGACGAGATGAATGCCTGGCTGAAGGCGAATGGCGAGGCAACGGAGACCGCCTTGATGGAATGGGCTCCGAACCTGGAAACGCTTCCCGCGGAGTGACGGCACCCGGCTGATTGCGAAACGGCGGCGACGGGCGAAACTCTTCGCGATGTCGTTCGCGCCCGTTCTCGATAGCCTGGCCCTGAAAAAATCGCCGGGATTACGGCGCTTTGCCGAGCTGATCGCGCCGAAATCGGACGGCGAACTCGAGGTTCTCGCCCAGGAAGCGCACAGCCTGACGCTGCAAAATTTCGGACGAACGATGCGGCTGTTCGCGCCGCTCTATCTTTCCAACGAGTGCATCAATAATTGCAGCTACTGCGGGTTCTCGCGCGACAATCCGATTCTCCGCGTCACCCTCAGCGTCGAGCAAGTGGTGGCGGAAGGCCGGCATCTCGCAACGGAGGGTTTTCGCCATGTGCTCCTGGTGGCGGGCGAGCATCCGAAGTTCGTCAGCGAAAATTATCTGGTGGATTGCGTGCGCGCCCTGGCGCCCGATTTCTCGTCGATCGCGATCGAGGTCGGACCAATGGAAACGGCCGAGTACCGGCCGATCGTGGAGGCCGGTGCCGAAGGGCTGGTCGTTTACCAGGAAACATACGACCGCGAGACATACGCCCGGATGCACACCGCCGGACCGAAACGCGATTTCAACTGGCGGCTCGATTGCGCGCAGCGCGGGTACGACGCCGGATTTCGCCGGCTCGGGATCGGCGCGCTCTTTGGGCTTTGCCGGTGGGAGGAAGAAGCGATCGCGCTGGCCGCGCACACCGAATACCTGCTGAAGCATTGCTGGCAGGCGCAAATCACGGTGAGTCTCCCGCGGTTGCGGCCCGCGGCGGGCGAATTTCATCCGCCGTTCTCGGTGACGGACCGCGAGCTGGCGCAATTGATTTGCGCATTCCGGGTCACGTTTCCGGAAGTGGGGATCGTGCTGAGCACGCGGGAACGGGCGCCGCTCCGGGACGCTCTCGCTCCGCTTGGCGTAACGATGATGAGTGCCGGCAGCCATACCGAACCCGGCGGTTACACGCACCAGGGCACGGGCGAATTGCATCGCACGGTGCGTGGTCGAATCGTTGCGCCGGAATTCGGAGTGGGCGAGGAGAAGGTCGCGACCGGACAATTCGAAATCAGCGATGGCCGGTCGCCGCGGGAAGTGGCCGAGGCGTTGAGACGAAGCGGGTTCGAGCCGGTCTGGAAAGATTGGGAGGCGGCCCTGCTCGCGACATGAACATTCTGGTGAACGGCGCGCGGGCCGACATCAACGGCCTAACGACCGTGGCGGAATTGGCGCGGCATTACGGTTTGGAGCCGAAGACGGTCCTGATCGAGCACAACGCCGTTGCCTTGCGCCAACGCGAATGGCCTGAACGAAAGCTGAGCGAAGGCGATCGCGTGGAGTTCGTCCGCGTCGTCGCCGGCGGGTAGGGACGCCCCTACCGCTTCGCTGCGAAAGCCAGGCGCAGCCCGAGAAAAACAAAGAGCGAACCAACCGCGCGATTCAGCCAGGCGGTCAGCGTGGGGCTTTCCCGTAGCCGGGCGCTGAACACGCTCGAGAACCACGCCAGGATGAGACACCAGGCGGTACCAGTCATCACGAAGGTGAGTCCAAGCACCACGAAGGCGATCGTCTTCGAAGGCGCGTTCGCGTCGATGAACTGCGGGAGGAACGCCAGAAAGAAAAGCGCCACCTTCGGATTGAGAATGTTTGTGACGATTCCCTGCCGGAACGCCGCGGCCGCGCCGCGCCTTTTGAAATGCGCCGGCAGGGAAAGCTCGTTCTGTTTTTCGAGCAGAGCGCGGAGGCCCAGAAAAATCAGATAAGCAGCGCCGGCGAGTTTGACGAAAGTGAACGCCCACGCGGAAGTGGCCAGCACGGCGGAGAGACCGAGCGCGGCGGCGCCTGTGTGAAAGATGCTTCCGACCGAAATGCCGAGAGCGGACGCCAAGCCGGCGTTGCGTCCGTGCGCGATGCTCCGGCCGAGGATGTAGAGCGTGTCCGGCCCGGGGGTGAGGTTCAACAGAATCCCAGTCGTGATGAAGAGAGCGAAATCATGAATCCCAAACATGACGAGGACGCGTTGTTAATTTGTTTGCAGAACCCGGCGATCGGCAGACTTGTAACGCCGAAACCGCCTCAGCCGCAATATGGAAAGCACGCGATCGAGCCCGGGCGCTTTGCCCCGTTTCCCGTGGAAAATTTTCTGGGTGTTTCTGATCGCCTCGGTCGCGGCCATGGCCGGCCTTCTGCCGCTGGTCTTCGGGCTCTATCGAAAGATAATTTCGAACGGCCCGCTGCCGATGCCGCTGCCGGTCCTGATCGCCGTGCAGCTGATGGAGAGCGCGCTTCTTTTCGCGGCGTTGATCGCCGTGGGATTGTTCCTGGCGGGCAAGGTCGGAATCGCGATGCCGCTACTCGCACGATGGTTTTATCGCTCCCAACGACCGGCGCCGAAGAACGCGGTGCTGGGCCCGCTTTTCTCCGGGCTCGTGGTCGGAGCGCTGGGCCTCCTAATTTTTTACACCTGCTTTCGCTCGCACCTTCCCGATTGGCCGGTTGCGGCCGAAG
Organism: Chthoniobacterales bacterium; assembly: GCA_035941675.1. Classification (GTDB taxonomy): domain Bacteria; phylum Verrucomicrobiota; class Verrucomicrobiia; order Chthoniobacterales; family UBA10450; genus AV80. The sequence goes on along the minus strand of DASZDT010000005.1, from coordinate 2,819 downwards.
CGGCCCTTCCGATTTGGAAACGCTTCCTCGCCTGTTTCTACGGCGCGATTAACGAGGAGATCCTGGCGCGGCTCTTCGGGTTCTCGGTGGTGCTGTGGGTCCTGCGCAAAATCGCGCGCGAGAAGACGCCGCAGGCCGGCCCGATCGTCTTCTGGATCGGCAACGCGATCGTCGCCGTCCTTTTCGTGCTCGCGCATCTTCCCTCGGCAAGAATCGTCATGCCGATCACGCCGCTTCTCCTGGCCGCGCTTTTCTCCATCAACGGTTTGGTGTCACTCGTCTGCGGTTACCTCTGTTGGCGGCGCGGACTCGAAGCGGCCATGCTCGCGCATTTCGCGACCGACCTTGTCGTCCACGTGATCGGCCCGATGTTTTTCCGGAGCTAGACCGCCTTCACCACGACGCGCATCCCGTCTTTCTGGACAACGGTGATGGGCGTTTCGGCGGCGACGAATTCGCCTTCGGTCACGACGTCGACCACGTGGTCGGCGAAACGCGCTTTGCCGCTCGGGCGCAACATGGTCTGGGCGGTACCGGGCATGCCGGGAGTGAGATCGAGCGCAGTCGCGAAATGGCGCGGCGCGCCCGCGAGCGAAGGCCCGGGAGGGTTCGTGGTCATGAGCGCGAAACGGCGATAAAAGCTGGTCTGCGGCAGGTAACGCGCGAGCACCAGGATGATGGCGGTGGCGGCGACCAGGCTAAAAAATAAATTGCGCACCGGGATCGCGAGCATGTCGCCAGTCGGGAAAAATGTCTCGCCCGGATAGCGATCGATCATGGCCCAGAGAAGCGACGCGAGCATGAGAAAGACGCCGACCACGCCGAACACGATCGTGGAATGCGCGAAGAATAAAATTTCGACCAGGACGAACACCACGCCGAGCACGAAGAGCGCGACGACTTCCCATCCCGCCAGTCCGGCCAGGTAATGCCCGGCGAAGAAGAGCGCGAAACAAATCGCAGCCAGGAATCCCGGCATGCTGACGCCCGGCATTTTGAATTCGAGATACGCGCAAATAATCCCGAGCAGGAGCAGCAACGGCGCAAGCGCTGTGATCCAGAACGCCAGCCGCTCGAATCCGCTCGGCTCGACCGCGACGACCGCGCTGGCGAGCCCGGCTTTCTTTACCAGCTCGTCGACGGAATTGACGATGCCTTCGGCCAGGAGCGGTTTGCCGTTGATGTTTTCGGTCGCTTCCTGCGCGTTCAGAGTGAGGAGCGTTCCTTTCGCGTGCACCACGCGCTCGCCGATCTTCACTTCCTTTTCCTTGTCCATGAACGCTTCGCCGATGTCGGGATTGTGGCCGTTGCGGGACGCGGAGCTGCGAACGAGCGCGGACCAGTAGGAAAGCGTTTTGTCTTTCTCCGTGCCGGAAAGTTCCGCGCCGCCGGCCAGGACGGGAGCGGCGGCGCCGATGGCGCTGACCGGCGACATATAAATGTGGCGGGTCGCGAGAGCGATGAGCGAGCCGGCCGAGCCGGCGTTGGTGTTGATGAAAGTATAGGTCGGAATCGTGGTGCGGTTCAACGCGCCGCTAATGTCGCCGGCCGCATCGAGCCGGCCGCCGTAGGTGTTCATCTCGATGACGATCGCGCCCGCGCCGGCCGTTTCCGCCGCCTTGATGGCGCGACGGAGAAACAGATAGAGCGGCGGCGAAACTTCTCCGCTCAAGTCGACCACGACGGTGTCGCCTTTTCGAATGACCTGGCGCGCCTCGGCGGGAGACGCGAGGAGAGCGAGGGCGAGAAGGAAAAGCGGAAGCCGGAACAAAGTTCTCATCAAAGGGTCGCGTCTCGCTTAATTTGAATCGCGACCGGCCTTAACACGAGCGAAAAGTAAACGCGCATGGGAACGATCCCGCCACAGACCATCGAGCAGATCGCGGCCGCGAACGACATCGTGGAAGTGATTGGCACCTATTTTCCGCTGAAGCGGGCGGGCTCGACGTTCAAGGCGCTCTGCCCATTTCACCAGGAGAAGACCCCGTCGTTCACGGTGAGTCCGTCGCGGCAGACGTTTCATTGCTTCGGGTGCGGCGCGGGCGGGAGCGTTTTCCGGTTCGTGATGGATTACGAGCACCTCGATTTCCCGGCGGCAGTGAAGAAGCTGGCGACGCGGGTGGGAATTCCCGTCATCGAAGAGCGCGGTCCGAGCACCGGTGAGGACGACCGGCAGCATGAGACGCGGAAGGCGCTGGTCCAGTTGCACGCGGAAGCAGCGGAATGGTTCCACGACAACCTGGTAAAGGCGAAGGCCGGCGCACCGGCCCGCGAATACCTGAAAGGGCGTGGAATCGACAAGCGGATCGCGAAGGACTGGCAGATCGGGTTCGCGCCGGAAAGCTGGGACGCGTTTTTGAGCTGGGCACTGGAGCGCGGTTATCAGCAGCGCCTCCTTCTCGAGAGCGGGCTGATTGCGCGGCGGGATGAAAGCGCGGGTGAGGATCGGACCTACGACCGCTTCCGGAACCGGATCATGTTCCCAATCCACAACGACGTGGGCGAAGTGATCGCGTTCAGCGGCCGCATTCTGGACAAGGACGCGGAGACGGCGAAGTACGTGAACTCGCCGGAGACGCCACTCTTTCGGAAAGGCCGCGTGCTTTTTGGGCTCCACAAGACCAAGCGCGGCCTGATCGAGGCAGACTGCGCGATCGTTTGCGAAGGACAGCTCGACCTGATCACGCTCTTCGAGGCCGGGATCACGAACGTGGTTGCGCCGCAGGGGACCGCGTTCACCGAGAACCAGGCCCGGATCCTGAAGCGGTTTGTCAGCGAGGTGGTGCTTTGTTTCGACGCAGACGCAGCCGGGCAGAAGG
>DASZDT010000004.1:0-69558 GCA_035941675.1 Chthoniobacterales bacterium | reverse complement strand
GACGGGCGGTTTGGAAAGCGCCCCTCCTTGGCAAGATCAAACGCCGCGTCGTCATTCTAAAAACGTCGTGGACCGCCCCCGAAGGGATTGCTTGCGGGCGTTGGCGCGGCGCCGCTCTCGGTCATCCCCGTCACGACCCGGTCGCCTTCTTTCAATCCTTCCAAAACTTCTGTCGACACTCCGTCGCTGATCCCAGTCTTGATCGTCGCCGGCGTTGGTTTCGACGCGCCGGAGGCAAGGATGTAAACGGTCCGTTCGACTCTGCGTTCGGGGCGATTGCCGCCCGGCCCTCTCCCGCTTCCAGGTTGGCGCGGGCCGGCCGACGGGTCGCGCTTCGGTGCGGCTGCGGGCGTTTGGTCGGGCATGCGGAATCGCAGGGCGCTGTTCGGAATTTTCAGCGTCTCGTCACGATGCGCGGCCACGATGGAAACATTCGCCGTCATTCCCGGCTTCAACTTCTGGTCGGGATTACTGACGCCAATGACCGTGTCGTAGGTGACAACGTTCTGGACGGTAATCGGCGCATTCCGCACCTGGACGACTTTGCCCTGGAACGTCCGCGCTGGAAACGCATCGACCGTGAAGTCCACGTCCTGGTCGACCGCCACACCGCCGACATCGGCTTCGGCGACGTTGGCATCGATTTGCATCTTTGCGAGATCGTTCGCGATCGTGAAAATGACCGGCGCCTGCAGACTCGCGGCGACCGTCTGCCCGACGTCCACGTTTCGGGAAATCACAATGCCGTCGATGGGCGACGTGATCGTGCAATGATCCAAATCCGCTTTGGCTTTTTCGAGCGCGCCTTCCTTGATCTTCAGGTTGGCCTCCGCCTGGTGAAGCGCAGCCGTCGCCTGGTCGAGATCGGACTGCGCGGAATTTTGCTTCGCCACCAGCGCTCGCGTTCTGGCTTCATTTAATTTCGCCAGCTCCAGCGCCGCGCGCGCATTAGCCACGTCGCCTTCCGCCTGGTTCACGTTGGCCTGGAAAACGACCGGGTCGATTTGCGCGATCACCTGCCCGGCTTTTACGACCGAATTAAAATCCGCGAACAGTTTCTGGATGTTGCCCGAGACCTGGCTGCCGACCTGGACATTCTGGACTGGGTTCAACGTCCCGGTCGCCGTCACCGCCTGCGTGATCTCCCCTCGGGAGACCGGCGCGGTTTGATAAGTGACGGCCGAGGAGCTCGTGCAACGCCGGAGGAGCAGCGCCGCCGCGATGAGAATCGCAGCAGCGATAGCGAGCGGGATCGGTCGTTTAAACATCGGTCTTGATCAGGAGCAACGATGACCGGTGCTCCGTCGAATTACAACCGCCGGGGCCCTGCGAAGTTGCGTTAACCGCCGCGCGGGAGAACGTCTGGCGATGCGCCGCTACATCGAGATCTGGGGAATCATGCTGCGCAACTCGCTCATTCGCGAGCTCAGTTTCAAGATCAACTTCATTCTCTGGATGGTTGTGGAAGTCCTTTGGTTCTGCGGCCAGGTCGCTTTCTTCAGCATCATTTTCGGCCAGGTCGACCGGATCGGCGACTGGTCGAAATGGGAGGTGATCCTGCTCATCGGCACGCACCAGATGATCGCGCAATTGTTCCAGGCGTTTTTCTTCGTCAACGTCTCGAACATCCCCGAACTGGTGCGCACGGGCCGGCTTGATTCCCTGCTCGTCCTGCCGATCGACAGCCAGTTCGCCGTTTCCACCAAGCAGTTCGGCCTCGATAGCGTGCTGACCGCGATCCTCGGCGGCATCGTGGTCGTCGTTTCGTTGACGAAGCTCCAGGTCGTGCCGAGCGCGGGCATGATCGGGCTGTATTTGGTGGCCATCGGTTTCGGCGTGGCGGTGCATTACTCGATCATGCTCACGCTCGCGGCGATCAGCTTTTGGATCGTCCGCGCCCAGGGCCTCGTCTACGGTTACTTCAATTTCCTCCACATCGCCCGCTATCCGGACGTGATTTTCCCGCGCCTTTTCCGCTTCATTTTTGGGTGGATCATTCCCGTGATCATCGTGGCGAACATTCCCGCGCGATTACTGATCAAGCCGCTCGGGCAACCAGGCTGGCTCATGTTTCACCTGGTCGTTGCCGGCACGATCGCGTTCCTGCTTTCCCGGATTTTCTGGCGATTCGCCCTCCGGCATTACTCCAGCGCGAGCTCGTAAAGCGCTCCCAGCCAGCGCCTTTTTTACTCGTTTTTCCCGGGGAAATCTCCCCTTGCACCGGGCTGGAAATGTTCTTTAGTAAGCCTCCGCTCGCGCCCGGCAAACAAAGGCGTCTCCCAAATATGGCAATTTCCGCAAAGAAAAAGAGTTCCAAGTCGCCTGCTAAATCGAAGGCGCCGGCCAAGAAAGCGTCGTCGACGAAATCGCACGCCAAGGCGTCGAAGCCTGCCAAGAAACCGGCCGGGAAAAAGGCCGCCGCCAGCAGGTCGATGAAGGCCAACGGCGCCCGCAAAGATTTTGGTTCCGCCAACGCCTCCCACGAAATCCTGGCGACCAAGAACCACAAGCCGCAGAAACTCGATCCGTTCGTTCGCGGGCAGAAGGAAAAGCTCCTGAACCTGCGCGACGCGATGGTCGATTCGATGGCCGGAGTGGCGAAGGACAATCTCCGTTCGCGCGCGGAAGGCAGCGAAGCCTCTGCCTTCGGCATGCATCAGGCGGACGCCGGCAGCGACGCTTACGATCGCGACTTCGCGCTCAGCCTTTTGTCGCAGGAACAGGACGCGCTTTACGAAATCGACCAGGCCCTCAAGCGAATCGAGCTCGGCACCTACGGCGTTTGCGAAATGTCCGGCAAACCAATTTCCCACGCGCGGCTCGAGGCGATCCCGTTCGCGCGTTTCACCGTCGAATGCCAGTCGCAGCTCGAGAAGCAGAACAAGGCTTCGCGCGTGCGGCAATCAGTCACGTCTCTTTTTGGCCTGACCGAGGAAGAAGGCGGCGAGTCGGAGGAAGAGGAAGCGAAGCCGGAAGACACCAAGGAGTAAGTCATGGCCCAGGAAATCATCACGCTCGAATGCACCGAAGCCAAGGCGCTGGGCCAGCCGGCCTCGCGTTACATGAGCACGCGGAACAAGAAGAGCCCGCGCACGCCGAACCGGCTCGAGAAAAAGAAATACAATCCGTTCTTGAAACGGCACACGCTCCATCGGGAGACGAGGTAATCCGCCATGCAACCCAAAACCGCCAAACGCCGTTCCGCTTTCCGTCGCGCCAATCGCACGATGCCGCGGCGCCGCATCGATATCGCGACTGAAGCGATCGATTACAAGAACCCCGATTTGCTGAAGAAATTCGTGACCGAGAGCGGCAAGATTCTGCCCCGCCGCGTCACCGGCATGCCCGCGCACATGCATCGCAAGATCACGCGCGAGATCAAACGCAGCCGTTCCGTGCTGCTGATGAAGTAAGGCGCGTCATCGCGCGCGTTCGAACGGGTCCGGCGGACTTCGCTCCGCTTTTACCGGCCGGCTTCTAGAGATCGGGGCCGTTCTATTGGTCGGGATGTAGAAGTCGTTCAGTTGATCGGCACGCCGAACGGTGAGGCCGGTAACAAAGTTAATTCCAAAAGGCCGGTTCGCCGTGCGGTACACGAGCCAGGCTCGCTGGGCCTCGCGCAACGCCGCTTTCGCGTCCGGAGCCAACGACGAAAGGCAGCGTTCGTAAATGCCGTTCAGATAGGCGTCGACCTGCTCATAGCGTCCCGAGACCTGCTCGGGTTCTGTTGACTCCTCCGAGTATCCAAAATCTATCGAGCGTTTCTCTACTTCCTCAAGTTCGGTCGCCTGACATACCTGTGCGGAAATCGAGAGGCTCCCTGCAGCGAGCCGAAGGGCAACGTTATTTTTCTCCGCAAAAGCGAGCCAGGCCCTTTGCGCATTGCGCAGCTTTTCGCGCGTCGCCGGAGGCAACCGATTCATGGCCTCGCGATAACTTGTGTTTAATTCCCGGTCCGCCTGCTCGGGTGTCATCTGGGCGGCAGCGGAAGCGAAAAGAAAAAGGAGGCAAAACGCCAGGTTCCATAACAATGGCGCCGTAACACGGAACCGCATTCGTCGGGGGTTCACGGCGCCATTCAAGCAACTCGGGAGTTCCGGCACAATCAGGAACTCAGGCTGGCAGCAGGCTGCTTGACGAACGCCGCGAATTCGCGTGAGATAGCGGGCCGTGGAGACGGTTACCCCTCGGCAGCTTCTCTTTTGCCTGTGCGCGGGCGCCGCGATTTTCCACGGCCAGGTGTGGGCCGCTCCACCTGCCGAGGACCTGCGGCGCGCCTTTTCGGACATTCGGGACGACAAAGTTCCGCACAATTGCTCGCGCGGCACGGAATGGCTGCTGAACTATCGAGAGGACATCAGGGAAGATCTCCTCGCGGAGCTCTATCGCACCGATCGCCAGGGCCGGGACGCTATTCTCCACGTGCTGTTCAACACCGATTCATTTCAACCGGACGAGCGTTTTATTCGCTTCGTGTTTTCCCGGATGGAAGAAACCGATCGTTACGTTAAATCCGATTCGATTTTCAAAGTGCCCTCGGACCAGCTTGCCTGGAGTGGATCGCATTGGGAAGCGTGGCGCTATATTGACGATCATTTCGAGCTTTTCGAGCCGTACGTAAAAGAAGCGATCGGCGTCTCGGAGAACCCCTTTGTCCTTTGGGCCGCGGCCTGGCTGGCGAAGCAGCGCGGGATCATGGCCGAGTACGCTCCGCTCTTCACTCCCGAGGTAATGCGTCGGGCGGCTGCGAATTTAAGTGAAGACCACTTCCGCTATAACGCATCCCGGGCGGTCCGGTTGTTTTTGCTTCTGGGAGATCAAAGTCTGCCGGCTTTGCGGGATGCAGCCCGGGACGGCGATCGTCAGGCGAAAATGCTTGCTCGCGCCACTATCGATGCGCTCGGCGGAAAACGGAAAGCGTTCGGATATCTGGTTTCGAAGGTCGATGTCACCCAAGTCCTTTTCGGCCCTCCTGTCCGTGAACCGGAGTGGCTCGACCACGAGACTGAGCCCTACGTCGAGAACCAGGCCAAGGCCTACCCTTGATCAGCGGGTTGCCTGACCATCCTCCCAGAAGCGCGCTTCGTCGGCGGCGGCAGGAGAATTATCCGATCTTCGATTGCGAATGAATGTGCGCAGATCGATCGAAGCGGACGGAGTCAGGGGCCGGACCATGACATCGGTTAGAAACCATTTCCGCACGATCGCTCCCGGAGCCGACGACTCGGGCTCCGCGGACAGCGCTTTCAGTTCTTCTTCAGCGCGAAGAGCAGGCCGCCCGGAAGCCTGAAGCGCAACCGGCGTGATCGACCGCGCCAGTTTCACCAACGCCTGCCGGTCGCTCGCGTTGATCGTTCCGGGCCCGGCCCAGATTCGCACCGTGTGATCGCGCGACCCGGAAAAGAGCCTTGTCCCATCCGCACTGAACGCCAGAGAGGTCACCGCTTTCTCGTGCCGCAGGATCTCACTGATCGGCTGCCCGGTCCGCGCATCCCAAATTCTCACCCGTCCATTGTCCGCACCGGTCGCGACACGATTGCCGCCGGGATCGAAGGCCACCGCCGTCGCCGCCGCATCGAGCTGCATGGCCTCACCGGACGGTTTGCCGCTCGCCACTTCCCAGACAGAGGCGGTGCCGTCGTCCGAACCGGTGACAAGGTAGTCGCCGGCAGAATTAAACTCCAAACTGTTGACGGATTTTTTGTGAGACATTGCCCGCAGCAGATTTCCCGAGAACGACCAGACATTGACCGCTCCATCACGGTGCCCGGTAGCAATGGTGGCGTTGCCCGGCGCAATCCGAGCCGCGGTGATCTCCGACGCTGTTCCGAAGGGCGCGCCGGCGGGTTGAGCCGTCGTAGCATCCCAGAAGCGAATTTTGCCATCCCAACTGGCGGTCATCAGCAGCCTGTTATCTCTCGTGCATTCGAGCGCGCTGATTTGCGCAGGGTGCTTCATCGGCTCTCCGACGCGCTTTTTCGTCGTAGCATCCCACAACTGCGCAACCCCATTCTCAGTCGCGGTGGCAAACATCTTTCCGTCGGGACGAAAGGTGACCAGCGAAACGGTGCCCGGGTGAGCGAGAGGAGCGCAGAGCGAGGCGCCGGATTGCGTTTCCCAAAGCCGGGCGGTAGCATCGGCACCGCCGGTCAACATCGTGCTGCCGTCGGGATTGAACGCCAGTGCGAGAACCGCCGACTTGTGCGCGAGCGTGCTACGCGGTTTTTCACTGTGGGCCAGATCCCAAAGCAAGGCGGAGCCATCAGTGCACGCTGCGGCGAGCAACGCGCCGTTCGGGGATGGGACCAATTTTTCGATCGTCGCCGCATGGACCAGCCGATCGGAAATCGGGTATCGCGGCGCGGGGCGCCACAGGCGAACTGTTCCATTCCCCATCCCAAGAAGAAGTTTGCGACCGGACGGATCCAACTCCAGGGCCACAACGGCACTTGCCTCGGTGATCGGTTCGCCAATCATTTCGCCGCTGGCAAGATTCCATTGGCGCACCTTTCCGTCGGCCGAGGCCGTGAAAAGCGCACGACTGTCCCGGCTGAATTTCATCGTCGTGATCGCGGCCTCGTGAACTAATTCGTTTCTGCGCGCTCCGCCGCTCCAAATCGATACTTTTAGACCCCCGGAGGTCGCGATCACCTGGCTGTCGGGACTGAATTTCGCGTCCACCACCTCATCCTCGTGGAGCAGTTCCATTCCTACGACCCGCCCGCTGCGGGTGTCCCAAATTCGCGCTGTGCGATCCTTGCTCGCGGTGAGAATTCGGCCGCCATCGCCATCGAATTCCGCGGAGTTGATATCTCCGTCGTGCTGGAATTCAAAAACGGCAGTGCCTTCCGGGACTTTCCAGAGACTAGCCGTCGTCCCGCTGACCCCAAGGAGTAAGGTTTCGTCTGTCGGATGAAAAAGGAGGGTATGCACATTTTCCGGCCGCTTGATTTCGCCGAGGAGACGACCGGTCTCGGTGCTCCACAAACGGACAGTTCCATCCGTCGAGCCGGTGGCGACGCACGCGCTTTTTGCACTCACGGCGACAGCGTTGATCGAATCCGGATTATTCAGGGTTAACGCCGCGCTAAAATCTTTCTTGGGATCAAGAATCCGCGCGGATCCATCAAGGCACACACTGATGACACGGTCTCCGTCCGGGGTGAAGAGAGCGCGACGAAGCGGTTTGGGATGGGCCCAGACAGGGCCGGTCGGATTCCCCGAACTGGTTTCCCACAAACGCACTGTTCCATCGCGGCTTGCCGTCAGCACCCTGGCTCCGTCGGGAGAAAAACGAACGCTCGCGATTGCGCCGGCATGACGCATCGAAGGAGCAACGAGGATTGGCCACGACCGTTGGGTCAAGGCGAACCAGAGGCGCTCGGCCGCCACACTCCGTTCGTCCGGGTCCTGTTCAGCAGCACGGGCCAGGAAAGCGACCGCTGTAGCCGCATCGCCGCGGTCGAAGAATTCCTGCGATCGCGCGCTGTCGGTCGCGACCAGCAACCGTTGCGTCTGTCGTTTTTGCCGCGACGCTTCGCGGGCCGCGAGAACCGCCCAGATTGCAAGCCCGGCAAAAACCGCGACCAGAGCCAGAGCCGCCATGCCAATCCTGCGGGCGCGTCGTAGCCGGCGCTCGTGCTCGCGCTGTCGGAGATCGTCGTAATTGACCCCCAGCAAACCGGCCAGCAGTTTCAGCTTCGCGTTGTGCTTTCCGTCTTTGCCTTCACGCGCGTCGGCCGCGATCGGCTCACTGGGTGTATCCGAAATGCCCACGCCCTCGGCCCATCGATACCGCAGATTGGGATGGAAACATTCGTCTGCGGCGGCGAATCCTGGCTTGCCCTCCGCATTTGGCTCCCCGTCCACGATCAGCGCGAGGATCCGATCTTCGCGGCCGAGAGCCTTAAACGTCGTGATTTCTTCTCCGACCCACCGCGAGCGAGCCGAGTGCGGCGAACAGATCACAATCAAATACCGCGATTCCTGTAGGGCCTGGTTGATGTTCGTGCTCAGATCGGCGGAGACAGGAAGCTCTTCGCGATCGCGGAAGATGGGAAACAAGCGAGCCGGTACCTCGCCATCCCGCGATGGACCCCCTACTAGCCGGCGCGGCACCCGGTAGGTTTCGAGCGCTTTGTGGAGCCAGTCACCCCAGACCTTGTCGAGATGGCTGTAACTGATGAAGGCCCAGTATTTCACCGGCGCGATCTTACTTCGGGGGGCGCACCGCTCACAATCCTAGGTCTGCACTTCTTGCCGCAGATGATTGATGATGCTGTGGATCTCCGGCTCGGTGTTATAAAAATGGGGGCTAACACGCAACCAACTCTGGTTCGCGCGGTCCAAGCGCAGCGAAACCACGATGTCGCTCTTCCTGAGCACTTCCCACAGCCGATCGGAGCCTGCGTTGGGATGCCGAAACGTCAGGATCCCGCTGCGGTTTGCGTCTTCGGCGGGACTCAGGAACTCGAAGCCGGCCGCCGCAATTTGTTCGCGCAGCGATTCGTTCAACGATCGAATCTGATTCGAAACTTCTTTCGGCCCGGCTTCCAGGAGCAGCTCGGCCGCAGCCCTGAGACCCGCGATGACGCTGTGCGTGTAGGCGCCGGGTTCGAATTTCCGGCCGCCGCTTTCGAAACGTATCTCGCGCTGCGTGATGAAATCCGGTGAGACCACGTTCCACCCGCCGATCAGCGCAGGGCGCAACAATTCGTGGCGGGTTTTCTTTACGTAAAGAATCCCGGCCCCGGAAGGACCCAGCATCCACTTCTGCGATCCGGAGCTGGCGAAGTCGACGTGCCGCAACGGAACCGGAAACGCGCCGAGCGTCTGGATGGCGTCGACCGAGAAGAGAATGCCGCGCTCGGCGCAGAGCGCGCCGATCGTATCCAGATCGATCCGATAACCGCTGATGTTATGCGCGCTCGCCAGCGCGACGAGTCTCGTCCGTTTCGTGAGCGCGCGCTCGACGATCTCCGGCGTAATTCCCCCGAGGCTCGCCGTCTCAAGGAAAACCGGCTTCACGCCGCGGCGTGCGAGGGCGAGCCACGGATACACGTTCGCGGGATAATCATCGAGGTAGCAGACGACCTCGTCGCCCGGGTTCCAGTCGAGGCCGCTGGCGACGGTGTTCAATCCACTCGCCGTCGGACCGGTGAACGAAATCTCTTCGGTCTCGCACGCCAGCAACTGCGCCACAATCCGCCGTGTCTCCGCGATCCGTTCCAGCTCGTGATCGTAATTCCGCGAATCGGCGCAGGCGCGCTCGACCGACTCCTTCATTGCCTCAGCGACCCGTCGCGGCAACGGCGCGTCCGCCGCGTGCGCGCAGTAAATCTTGCGGGCACAGATTGGAAACTCGCGCTGGCGAAGAGCTTCGTCGGCGGCCAGCTCGGCGATCACGATGCTTTCTGCGTTCGCTCGCCCTGTTCGATCAACTTCCAGAACTCGTGGTTCTTCCCGAGCTGGTCGTCTTCCGCCATCGGCAATTTACTGCGGAAAAGAAAATCCCGGAACGTGTTCTTGTGCAGGACGCGGTGGACGGTGATGCCTTCCGGCCGGCGCTCAAAATAAATCCGGTACTCTTTCGCGCGGTAGCGGTGGAGCTTCTTGCCTTCGCGCTCGATCACGCCGAAGCGGCTCGCGTCGAGGTTATCCAAGTCTTCCGGAAGGATCTGGAATTCCGCCAGCAGATCGAGCTGCAACGACTTCGGCAGCGCGGCCATTTCCGCCGCGCTCAGCTCGTTGAAGATGATCTGGAACATCTCTCCTCACACATACACACGCCGCACCCGGCTGCCAATGCGCGTAACGATATCCCAGTGGATCGTCCCCGCGCGCTCCGCCAATTCCGCGGCGCTGATTTCCGCCTCCCCCTGCCGGCCCATCAACACGACTTCGTCGCCGGCGCTCGCCTCCGGCAAATCGGACACATCGATGACCATGAGATCCATCGTCACCCGCCCGAGCAGCGGGCAGCGTTTTCCCCGCACGATCATGGCGGCGTCGCGGTTCGATATCTGACGCTGATAACCGTCGGCATAACCGGCCGTCAAGGTGGCGACGCGCATCGGGCCTGGCGTAATGAAAGTGCGGCCATAGCTGATCCCGTGTCCGGCCGGCATATCGCGAATCAACCCGATCCGCGTCTTCCACGTCATGACTGGCTTGAGCAGATCCTGGCATTCCGGCAGCGGAGAAATGCCGTAAAGCATGATACCGGCGCGCACAATTTCGTGAGGTGTCTCGTTGAAGGCGAGCGTGCCCGTGCTTTGAAGAACGTGCGCTTTATAGGCCCCCGGAACTTCCGCGCGAAACCGTTCCACGACTTTCTGGAACCGCGTCAGCTGGTCGCGAGTAAAATCGGCGTCCTCATTCGACACCGGCATGTGCGTCGAAACGCTGTGCACCCGGACATTCCGTAACGCCGACACTTTTTTGAAGGCCGCGAGGCTCTCGCTTTCCGGCACGCCCATCCGGCCCATGCCGGTGTCCACCTTGAAGTTGATCGCGACGGATCCGATTCGATCGAACGCTTCCGCCTCTTCCAGACTGGAGACGGTCGGAATGAATCCGCGCTCCACGATCGGCGCCCGCTCGCTGGCCAGCGCCGGGCCCAGAACAATCACGGGGTGCGCCAGGCCGGCGTCGCGAAGCGCGAGCGCTTCCTCGAGATTCGCCACCCCGAACAGTTGCGCGTTGCTCGCCAGCGTTTTCGCCACGCCGACCAGGCCATGGCCGTAGGCGTTTGCTTTGACCACCGCGAGCAGTTCGGCGTTCCCGATCCTTTCGCGGACCACGCCGGCGTTGTGCAGCAGCGCGCTGCGATCAATCTCAACCCAGCATCTATGCGTTTCGCTCATTTCTGTTTCGGCGTCGTGATGTGCGGTTCGCGCAAATACATCGGCTCGAGTGGCGGCAAAACAAACGTGCGATTCGCCTCCGCGGCAAGCTGGCCGAGGATTCGGGCGGACGGATAGCCGACCTTTAGACCGGAAAATTGCGGCAGCTCTTCCACCGCGAAGACCGGCATCCGCGCTGCGATCGCCGCGAGCGCTTCCCGGAGCTGGGGCTCGGAGTGCAACGACGGTGGAGCGACCAGGGTGTTGTCGCGCACCTGTCCCAGAAAAAATGACTGTCGTCGCGCGTCCCCGACAACGGCGTACGCTGCCGCCTCGCTCTCCATCGCACAGAGCGACGACAATCCGACCAGCTCGGCTTTCAAGGCGACATGCAGGCCGAGCGCCGCGGAGATCCCGATCCGGGTTCCGGCATAGGAGCCCGGACCGAGGCCGACGACAATCCGATGCGGGGCGCCAAATTCCCGGCGCACTTCCGCGAGGTTCCGAAAGAACTCGCCGGAGTTCTTCCGGTTGTTCTCCCATTCCCGCGTCAGATCGAGGTCGCCGTCCCGCCACGCCAGGCTGCCGCGCGCGCTGGAAAGTTCTAGCGCCAGAATTTTCACGAGACGGTAATCAGCCGCTCGGTTTCGGATTTCGCTTCGAACGAAATCCAGCGTGCCCCCGGAGGAATCAGTTCGGCGAATTTGTCCGCCCACTCGATCAGGGAGACCCCATCGCCAAAGATGTAATCGTCGAAGCCCATTCGCGAGAGCGCTTCGGGACTCTCGAGCCGGCAGAAATCGAAATGATAAGCCGGCAGGCGTCCGTCGCCGTATTCGTGGACGAGGACGAAGGTGGGACTCGTCGCGTCGGCCTTGCTGCCAAGGCCGGCGATGAACCCCTTCACGAATTGCGTCTTCCCCGCACCCAGGTCCCCGCGGAGCGCGAACACATCGCCCCGGCGCGCCTGCTCGCCGTATGTGCGCCCGAGCGCGATCGTTTGTGCAACGCTATTCGAAGCAATCATAACCCTGCCCGGGTAGTCTTCGCCGTCGGAGATGGCGTTGTCGAGAACGCGCCGTTGGAGAAAGAGACGACGCTTGACGTTGGACGTTCCCCTATTCAAGATCGGCCCGTTAGCCGGTCATTGATCCCCACGCAAAAATTCAACCCCAACCAGACGCTATGGACCCCTTTGCACAACAGAATCCAGATTTGAACGGAGCGCGTGACGAGGCTTCACGCTGCCTTGAGCAAAGGGACTACGACGGAGCCCTTAGAGCCTTGCAAGGACCCGCCCTGAGCGACACGACCGGCGAGAGCCAGGCTTTGATGGGGCTCGCCTACTTCCAACGGCAGGAGCATGAACAGGCGGCACACTACTACGAAGCTGCCTTGAAACTGGCCCCGAACCAGACCGACTGGCGTGACATGCTTGGTAAAGCGCAGGCGAACGCAATCGCCGAGGTGAATGTGCACGTCCCGGAGATCTATTATTTCGATCGCTCCAAGCTGCTTGAGCCGGCGAACCCGGCGATGGATCCGTCATTGACCGTTCCAAAGCCCCGGCAGCAGATCTGGGGGGAGCGGGCGCGCCGGAAAATAGGAGGGGTGTTAGGAAAAGTGGCCACCGCCACCATGAACGGCGCGACCCACCTGTGGGGCTCAGTCGCTGGCTACAGGGACAGGGTATGGACGAATTGGTACCGGCGTTCCCTCACCCTCGGCATTCTTACCCTCGCCTACATGCGGGAGCAGCTTAACAAGGGCAATCTCAAGAATACTTATCCTGGAGGAACTCTAATCGGGTTCCAAAAGCCGGGCCAGCAGCCGCCTCCCAGCGCAACCAGTTACCGGACCGCGGATGGCACCTGGAATAATCTGGACAACCCCAAGGAGGGCGCCGCCGGCACGCGCTTCCTTCGAAATGTCCACGTCGACGCAATCCGGCCGGAGACAGGCCGGACCCTGTTGACGCCAAATCCCCGGGAAATCAGCCGAAAACTGTTAACCCGGGGAGAGAAAATCAAGGAGGTCCCCTTCCTCAATATGTTGGCCGGTTCCTGGATCCAATTTCAAAACGGAGATTGGATCAATCACGGAGAAATACTCTATCGCGACGTGCACGAGGTTCCCCTGGCCGAAGACGATCCGGCGCGGCGCAATTATCGGCAGAGCCATATCTTCGTGGGCAAAACCCAGCCGGACCCGACTTTTACAGCGGGCCAGGAAGAAACGCCCATCACCTTTATCAACGAAGTCACGCATTGGTGGGATGGATCGCAGATTTACGGCAGCGATCAGGAGACGCAAAACCGCCTGCGCAGCAACGTCGATGGGAAGATGAAGCTCAACGAGGACGGCACGTTGCCACTCGGCACGAACGGGGTCGAGGATACCGGATTTCGCCGGAATTGGTGGGTTGGAATGACGATCCTCCACACGCTCTTCGTGCATGAGCACAATGCGATCTGCGACCGGCTAAAGGTTTCTTACCCGCAATGGAACGACAATCGCCTTTTCAATGTGGCGCGTCTGATCAACGCGGCCGTCATGGCCAAAATCCATACCGTCGAATGGACGCCGGCCATCCTCCCCAATCCCGGCCTTAACGCGGCTCTGAATGCAAACTGGTATGGCATTCTTACCAATCTCCTGGAACGCGGAAAGGACCGCAAAACTCTCGCGGACGTCAAAGTCAGCAACCCGGAGCTGGGCGGCGTGGTGGGCAATCCCATCGACAAACACGGCCAGCCGTATGGACTCACCGAAGAGTTCACCGAAGTCTACCGCCTCCATTCGCTCCTGCCTGAGTCGCTTCAAATTCGCACCCTTGGAAACGGAGCAGAAGCAATCGCCGAGATCCCGTTTGTCGCGTCGCGCCAGGCGGGCTCCAAAAAATTGACCGGTAAATTCGGCCTCGCCAACATCCTCTATTCCTTTGGCACGCAGCATCCGGGAGCCCTCGTCCTGAATAACTATCCGCGTTTCATGCAGGAGTTGAGCATCCCAGGCAACCCGCTCTTCGACATGGGGGCGGTCGATATCCTGCGGGCGCGGGAGCGTGGTGTGCCCAGATACAATGAGTTCCGGCGGCAGTTGGGGATGAACCCGATCCAGTCCTTTGACGACCTGACGGATGACAAAGAACAGGTGGAAAAAATCAAGGAGGTTTATGGCGATAAGCCGGAGGACGTTGAGAAACTCGACCTCCTCATCGGCACCCTCTCTGAAGGAACCCAGCAAAGGCCGACTAAATTTGGCTTCGGCGAGACGATGTTCCAAATCTTCATCCTTAACGCAACCCGGCGGCTGCAAGCGGACCGGTTTTACACCGACAGTTACAACGAGGATACCTACACGCGGGAAGGATTGGATTGGATCGACAGTTCGAATCTGAAGACCGTCCTGCTGCGCAACTTCCCGGAGCTCGGCCAGACGGGATTGGCCAACGTGGCAAACGCCTTCGAACCCTGGGACACAGGTGAAAGACTAGATCCTGATCGGCATCCATTGCGGGAGTACGACGTCGAACTCAAATCGGATCCCTGGCTGGGGGACAGTTACCGGTGAGAGTTTCGCCTTAGGTTCTGACGGCATCCCATGGACTTATCCCCCGTCACTCCCGACTCGATCGTCATCACCATCGTCTACACCGTCCTGCTGTTCTGGGGCGTGTGGGTCGGCGTGCGCCAGGTCTACCAGGGATTCCGCCGGCCGCAGCAACTGTTGAACCCGCTCTTCGGCAACAGGGCGGCGATCACGATCTTCACCTATCACCTGATTATCGTCTCGCTGGATCTGTTCGTCTGCGGGCCGCTCGCTCTGCACTACAAGAGCCGGTTGTGGTACTGGGGCGGGCGCATCGCCCTACTCTCGTGTTCGTTCCCGCTCGCCTTTTACTTCAACCGCAATCCCCAGTCTTTCGGCAAGCTCATCGGAGCCTGGGTCCGCTTTCGTAACGTCTTCGAGATCTCGCTCCACGTCCTAGTCGCCGCCATCGCCCTCAACTGGTTTTACTACTATGGGCTGCTCTACTGGCTGGTGGCGTATCGCTATCTCGATGTCGGACCGCGCCGGCTTTTCCAGACGTTCTATAACACGCCCGAAAAACTGGCGGCTCGTCCATGGGCGCCCACCCTCAATTGGGTGGTCATTGTCTCTATTTACGTTTTCGCCGCGCTCGCCATCTACCACCAGAAAGTGATCTATGCGGCGCCGCCCAGTGACGCCACGCCAGTGCATGTCGCGCAAACGTTCGAGTGGGTCATCGTCATCCTGCTCAACGTGGCGATTGCGATGCTCGGTTGGGCCCTGACTCGAAAATACACGGGGCCGGGTCCCGGCGCAGCTCTCCTCCCTCCCGCAGAAGCGCAGGCGGCCGGAGCCTCGGCTGGTGGTTACCTGAAATGATTTAACCCGGGCGATCCGATGCGAAATCTGGACATCACGAAATGCAACGTTGCCATCGATCGCCTCCTGGAGGTCACCACGAACCCCCGGCATCGCTACATCCTCATGAGCTATGCACGGCATCGCCATCTGGAATTCTCGGGAAACTACGAGGAGGTCCTCAACGACCATATGATGGCGGATCATCCCAATTACACGATCCGCGCCCTCGGCATGGACATCGGGATAAACGGGAAGGATGAAGTGCGGGCGTTGTACAAAAACTGGGCCGAAACGAACCAGTGCGTCTTCTTCCTCGAAGATGAACAGGTTGCGGTCGCCGACAACTTCGTAACGTCGCGGCTGACCGTCTACCAACAGATCTGGGGTGGAACTTTCACCGCCGCCAAAGTGCTTCGCATTCTGCCGAAAGGATTAGCCGGAAAGCTGTTCATCAAGCTGCTCAAGTTCAAGGGCATTTCGGCCGATCTGAATTCCATGTACCTCTACAAGACCCTCGAGCAATGGTTCTGGCCCTATGACGACCGCGGCCGGCTCATGCGGGAAGACATCCTCGAACCAGATCGGACCACGGCTGAAATCATCAAGCTCCAGCCGGCCGAGGTGCTGACTGCGGCTCGTGCCTCGGAGTTACTCCTTCCCCTCGTCAAGCCATTGCCGGATTTCGACGAGTACGTGCTCGGCAAGAAACCGAGCTAGCTTGCGACGAAAAAATTGCGCCCGGATTATCGGAAATGTAAGTAGCCGCGGGGGAATTTTCGATTTCCGATTTTCGATTTTCGATTGAGCAGGCCAATGCGGGTCAGAGCGACGTTTGGGAATTTTTTTCGCCAGCGCCTGACGAGCGATGCCGAATCTGCGGCCGCGATCGCGAACAATAATTCGTAATCCTCACCGTCGGAGATTGCGTCCGCCACGGAGCAGCCACGATTCCGGGGAAGCGCGCTTTCGTCGATCTCGAAACTGAGGCCGCTCGCCCGCGCGAGCCGCGGCAAATCGGCTCCGAGTCCGTCACTCAAATCCATCATCGCGTGGATCGGGAAATTTTCGGTCAGCCAGCGCGATTCGGCGATACGCGGGACAAACGTGAAATGCCGCCCGCGCAGGGAACCCCCAAGTTTTCCCGTGACGAAAACTTCGTCGCCTGCCTTGCCCCCACCCCGGCCAACCCAGCGGTCCTTTTCGACAACGCCGGTGACGCTAACTGAGATCACAACCGGGCCCCGGGTGGCGCTCGTTTCGCCCCCGACGATGGAAACGTCGAAGGCGCGGCCCGCTTTCTCGATGCCGTGATAGAGCCGTTTCACCCATCGCACCTCTCGCTCTCGCGGCACGATCAAGGTGACCAGCGCAAACTGCGGCAGGGCAGACATCGCCGCGAAATCGCTCAAGGGACGCGCCATCGCTTTCCATCCCACCCGTTCCGGTCGCGCGCTTTTCGCGAAATGAATTTCTTCGACGAGGCAATCGGTCTTCAGAACGTGGAGCATCCCGCGCTGGCCCGAGTCGACGAGCGCGCAATCATCGCCGGCCCCGAGGACGACGCCGCGGCCGGATCGGAGTTTGGAGAGGAGTTGTTCGAGCAGCCGGTCTTCGCCGACCTCTCGCAGTTTCATCGTTGCACCAGTTCGGGAAACGCGAGCGCGGTCAAAGTGATCGCGTTGAAAAGCGCATGCATCGTCATGGCAACGAGGATCGACCCGCTCCATTCATAGGCGATGGCGAAACAGGCGCCGAGGACAAAGAGCGGCGCGAACGACGGCAAATGCGCGTGGACCGCCGCGAAAAGGAGGGCGCTCACCAGGACACCGATCGCCTTGCCGAAATAACGCCGGGCCACTCCGTAGATGAAAAAGCGGAAGATGAATTCCTCCGCTACCGGCGCGAGCGTCACCGCGAGCACGATGATGAGGATTCGCTGATCGAGCGTGCTCGACTCGCTGAACATTTCGACGATCGCCTGCCGTTGCGGGGCGCTCCGCATGACGCGTTGCGTGACCACGTCCGCGAGGAAAATCAGCGGATACGCGGCCAGAATCAGGACGGCGCCCGTGATGAGCATTCGGAAAAAGCCGATCCGGGAAAATCCAGCCAACGAATTCAGGTCGAACCGGCGGAGCCTGAGAAATCCCGCGACCGCTAAAAGCAATCCGATTGTCAGGATGGCGCTGGCGATGAGATCGCGGGTCCGAAGCCGCGAGACGTTGTGGGTGGCGGCGCCCGAGAGGCTCAGCAGAAAAAACGCGGTCAGCAGCACAGCGATGACCGCCTCGGGCCAGCCGAAAGTCCGAAGAGGCGGCGCTTCAGAGTTCGGGACGCGGGCCGCGATCTGGCGCAGGATCGAAACGTAAATGTAGACGCCGGCAACGAGGAACAAGGCGTTGAGCGCAGCGCTGACCGCTGGAAGTAAGCCGTCGACGGTCATGCGGCGCCGCGCGCTTTACGGAGCGTAAAAACCCGGCAGAAAATAGGCGCGCCCGGTTTCCAATTGCGGCACGAGTTGGCTCGGCAGCGTCAGCTCGATCTTGTTGTTCGAGGTGCCGAGCGCGCGGAAAAATCGGCCGAGGGTAAAGGGCGGACCGTACTTCACCACGGTTGCGCCGGAGGCCCGCCCCAATTGCTTCGCCTTCGCGAACGCGTCCTCGATCTGCCCCGTGCCGTCGATCAATTTGTTTTCGAGCGCGTCTTTGCCGGAAAGAATCCGGCCGTCGGCCACCGAATTCCGAAGCCCCTCGGCCGGCAGCTTGCGCTCGGTCGCCACGATGCCCAGGAATTTGTCGTAGGTTTTCATGACGAAGCCCTGGATCAATTCGCGTTCTTCCGGCGTCACCTGGCGCGCGCCGTTGAGCATGTCCTTGAACTTCCCGCTTTTGAAGACGACCGAGGCGAGCCCGACCTTGTTGAAGAGTTGTTCGTAGTTCAGGGTCTGAATGATCACGCCAATGCTGCCGGTGATGGTGGTCTCATTCGCCATCAAATATTGTCCGCCGCACGCGACGTAGTAGCCGCCCGAGGCCGCGAGGGAATCCATGTAAACGACGACCGGTTTGCGGGCGCGCGCCTTGACGACCCAGTTGTAGATCGCATCCGAAGCGGTCACTTCGCCGCCAGGCGAATCGATTTCCAAAACGATCGCCCGCACGTGTTCGTCGTCGCGCGCCTGCTGGAGCGCGAGCCGCATATCGTCGACCATGGTATCGCCGACGCTGCCGGGAAGGCTCGAGCTGATGAGCCCGCGCATCATGATCACGGCGATCTTGTCGTTACTGCCTCGCGCGCCGCGCTGGACGATGACTTCGCGAAAGGAAGGAGCCGGCTCTTCCAGCCGCGTTGTGCCGCCAAAACTCCGCAACGCCGCCGCGGCCAGGACCAGGTTGATCACCACGCTGGCGCAGAGCGCGACTGCGAGAAAAACGCTCAGGCAACCCAGTTTCCGATCAGCCGGCATGACCGGGCAAAGTGGTGGAGAACAGAGCCGCGCACAAGAGGGAAAACCATGGCTTGGAAGCTGCTTTTTCCGTCGCCATGAATAATGCCGGCCACCTCCCGATCAGTGAAACCGCGCGCCGTGCTGGCAAAGCCAAGGCGAAGCGCGGCCGCCCCCGGAAGAACAGCAGCGCTCAAGTCGTTGAGAGAGAACTGCCGGCCGTTGGCACCTTGACCCGCACGAAGAGCCTTCTTCTCGCCGCGCTCCGCGTTTGGGAGCTCAAGCATCGCATCAGCGACTAGACCGCTCGCGACGCGAATCGTCATCCCGAGGCTGGCGCAGCACGCCGAGGGACCTCTCACGCGGTCAAATCGCTTCCGCGTAACGAGGGGCTTTCTACGTCATCGGACCATCACGCGCTTCGCGAAAACGCTTGTTCCAACTGCCAGGTCCCGCCGTGCTTCGCCGACCTCGGGATGACATGCGGCTGCGTTTCGACTATTCTCGTCCCGTTTCTGCGCTCATAGCTCAGCCGGATAGAGCATCGGATTTCTAATCCGACGGTCGGAGGTTCGAGTCCTCCTGGGCGCGCTCTTCGATTAACCGGCCGCGAAACGCCGCTCGTGATCGAGCAGCCATTTCTTCCGCCACAGGCCGCCACCGTAACCGCAGAGCGAGCCGTCGGCGCGAATGACGCGGTGACAGGGAATGATGAGGCAGAGCATGTTGTCGCCGTTGGCGCGCCCGACCGCGCGGCGCATCCCCACGTCGCCCAGCCGTTCCGCCATCCACGAATAAGAACGGGTTTCGCCGAGCGGAATTTTTCTCAGCAATTCCCATGTCCTCATTTGAAAGGGAGAACCAACCGGCGCGAGCGGAACGCTGAACTCGAGATTTTTTCCCGAAAAATAATCGGCGAGCTGCCGCCGAATCGCCGCCAGGTGCGCGTGTTCGCCTGGAACGATGTTTGTCTGAAGCCGGCTCCGCAGGATCGACATTTCGCGTTCCATGGCGCGGCGATCGACAAACTCGAGCAGGCGCAAACCTTCGTCGTCGGCAATCGCGAGCATCGCGCCGAGTGGCGTCTCAATTCGCTCCGCAAACAAGCCGCCCTGGTTCTTCGCCGCGGTAGGAACGTCCCCAAAAATCCGCGAGAACGCATCGCGGAAGCCGCTCGCCGATCCAAAGCCGCTTCCATTCTGAATTTCGTCGACGCGCCCGCCTTTGCGGACTTCGCGCAACGCCAGACCCATCCGCCGCGCCCGGTGATACGCCTGGAACGTCATCCCGTAATGCCGTTTGAACTGCCTCCGCGCCGTCGAGGGATCGATCGACAAAGCGGCCAGTTCCTTGTCGGTGAGACGGCCGCCCGGGGCGCGCTCGACTTCGGCCCGCAGCCTTTCGATCAATTCCGGCGGACGTTTGTCTGGGTCCATCGGGTGACAACGCAAACAGGGGCGATAACCGCCGTGAAGCGCTTCGCTCGGGGTCGCGAAAAAATCGACGTTCTGCCGGGCCGGCTTTTTCGCCGAACAGGTTGGCCGGCAGAAAATTCCGGTCGTCCGCACGCCGACGTAGAAAATTCCCTCGAAGGTCGAGTCGCGATCCACCAGCGCGCGATACATCGTGTCTGGCGGCGGTAGTAATTCCGGGACCTTCATGACGTTCGAATTTCCGTTGGCAATTATCGGCGGGAGCGGCTCGATCGAAAAGCTCGATGTTTTCATGACGAACGCTACGCCGACCACGACGGGCCGCGCATCGACGGAATTCAGGCGTTGAATTCCGGAAAGTCTTCCACGCTGTTTGCGTTTCGGTAATGGAACGCGGCGGACCGCGCGACCGGCATTAGCTTGACCTTGCCCGTGACCGTCAAAGTTCGGACAAGAGATTGGAGCGAAAAATCCGAGCCGGCCAGCGCCGCCTGGAATTCGGCCGCGGCCTCGACCGGATAGATTGCAGCCAGCGGTTCGGCCCGGCCGGCTATCGTTGGCACAACGCCGCGTCCGGGTTCTGCCAAGCGGAATAACTCGCGCAGCTCTTCGGCGACCATGAAGGGCATATCGACGGCGAGCGCGAGCAGGTGGGTCGTTCGCATTGCCGCCAATGCTTTCGCCAGGCCGCTGAGCGGACCGCGCGACGGCGAATCGTCGAGCAGCAGTTCGACGTTGTCCGGAAGCCAGTCCGGTATCCGCCGCGCGGAAACAATAATCTCCTCCACCGCCAGGGTGCGCAGCAGAGTCAACTGCCGCCGCCACAATGGTGCGCCTTCGAATTCTACCATCGCCTTGTCGCGCCCCATCCGGCGCGATTCGCCTCCCGCGAGAAGAAGAGCGCTGAATGTCATTCGCTTCTTCCGGTCATTTTTCGTGCGATCATCTTGAATGCAGGGGATCGGCGTCGGCAGCATCATTCGCCGGAAAGGGAAGGGCGACCACGAATGCGTGACCGATGAGGTCGCGATCGAAGAGCCGCTCGAAATCCGGATCGGCGCCGCCACCATCGCGACGACGATGCGCACCCCGGGCCACGACGAAGAGCTGGCCGCCGGATTTCTTCTCTCGGAAGGAATCATCCGCAACCGCGAAGAGATTCGCGCGACGTCGCGGCCCGCCGAAAACATCGTCGAAGTCGAACTGGCGGCGACCGTGAAATTCACGCCCGGCGCCTCGCAGCGCTTCGGGACCATCACGAGCAGTTGCGGGCTTTGCGGCAAGACCAGCATCGACGCGATCCGCCAGAATTTTCCCGCGATCGATTTTGTCACGGACGGAATGCGGATCGCGGAAACGACCCTGCTGGATTTGCCGGACAAACTTCGCCGGGCGCAGGGAAATTTTGCGCGGACTGGCGGCATCCACGCCGCGGGAATTTTCGGCGCGCAGGGCGAGCCCATCGTCGCGCGCGAAGACATCGGGCGTCACAACGCCGTGGATAAAGCGATCGGCCGCGCGTTGCTCGACGGGTTGTTGCCGCTGAACGCAGCGGTCTTGATGGTCAGCGGACGTTCTTCGCTCGAGATCGTCCAAAAAGCGCTCGCGGCCCGCATCCCGTTCATAGCGGCTGTCTCGGCGCCGTCTTCGCTGGCGGTGAACTTCGCGCGGGAATGTGGCCAGACCCTGGTTGGATTTCTGCGGCCGCCGACCTTCAACGTTTATTCGCACATCGAACGGATCGTTTTCAGTGCGCCGTGATCGAGATGATCACGAACTTGCTTGCCGGCGTGTTCGACCGCTCCGCGACGCTGTTGATGGAAACGAGCGCATTGCCCTCGGGGAAATAAGTGGCCGTGCAGCCGCGCGGGATATCGTAGGGCACGACCTGGAAACCGGCCGCGGTCCGCTCTTCGTCTTCGTGATGACTCGTTAGGTCGACGAGCTGCCCGCGCTTCAAGCCGGCGGCGGCGACGTCGTCCAGGTTCATGAAGACGACACGACGGCCGTTGAACACGCCGCGGTAACGATCGTCCAATCCGTAAAGGTGAGTGTTGAACTGGTCGTGCGACCGGATCGTCATCATGATGTAGCGGCCGGGCGCCAGCTCGTTCCGCGGAATGGGATGAACGGTGAATTTCGCCCTGCCGACGTCCGTGGCGAACTTGCGTTCGTCGCGTGCCGCATTCGGCAGATAGAAAATGTCGCGCGCGATCCGTTCGTTGAACTGCTCGAAACCGGGAATGACGTTTTCGATCCGATCGCGGATCCGATTGTAATCGGCGACGAGCCCTTCCCAATCGACGCCCGATCGCTCTCCCAGAGTGGCGCGCGCCAGACCGGCGACGATCGCCGGTTCGCTGCGCAATTGTTCGCTCGCCGGTTCGAGGACGCCGCGCGACGGGTTGATGATCCCCATCGAATCCTCCACCGTCACGAATTGTTCGGCGCCCGCCTGCCGGTCGACCTCGGTGCGGCCGAGACAGGGCAGGATGAGCGCAGTGTCGCCGGTGATCAGGTGCGAGCGGTTGAGCTTGATCGAGACGTGGGCGGTCAGCCGGCACCGCTGCAACGCTTTCGCCGTGAATTCCGTGTCCGGGGTTGCCGACAGAAAATTGCCGCCCATCGCGAAAAAGACGCGGATCCGGCCTTCGTGCATTTGCTTGATCGTCTCGACGGTATCGGCGCCATGCTCCCGCGGCGGAGCGAATCCAAATTCGGCGCCGAGTTTATCGAGGAAGTTGTCGTTCATCCGTTCCCAGATTCCCATGGTGCGATCGCCCTGGACGTTGGAATGCCCGCGGACGGGGCACGGCCCGGCGCCTCTGCGCCCGATGTTTCCGCCGAGCAGCAGAAAATTGACGATCTCCTGGATGGTGGCGACGGCGTTCTTGTGCTGGGTCAATCCCATCGCCCAGCAACAGATGATGCGTTTTGATTCCATCGCGATCTCAGCGGCCGCGCGGATTTTGTCGCGCGTAAGGCCGCTGCTCACGAGGACATCGTCCCAATCCGTGGCGCGCAGGTCGGCGACGAATTCGGCGTAACCGGCGGTGGAATCGCGGATGAACTCGCGATCGAAGACCGAGCCCGGCCGCGCGTCTTCCTCGGCCAGCATCTCTTTCATGATGCCTTTAAGGACAGCCACGTCGCCGTTGATCCGCAGCGGCAACCAGAGATCGCTCAGCTTCGTTCCGCCGCCGAAAAACACGGCAGGGGCGCGGAGCGGGTTCTTCAGGTCCTGCGGATTCTTGAATCGGAAGTTGCCCACCTCCGGGAGCGGGTTGATCGAAACGATCTTCGCCCCGCGCAGTTTCGCGCGCTCGAGGCTGGACAGCATCCGCGGGTGATTCGTGCCCGGATTTTGGCCGATGATAAAAATCGCGTCGGCGTGATCGAAGTCCTCCAGCTTCACGCAACCTTTGCCGATGCCGAGGGTCTCGTTCATCGCGGCGCCGCTGGATTCGTGGCACATGTTCGAACAATCCGGCAGGTTGTTCGTGCCGAACTGGCGAGCGAAAAGCTGGTACAGAAAAGCCGCTTCGTTGCTGGTTCGCCCGCTGGTGTAGAACGCCGCCGCGTCCGGCGAAGGCAACGCGTTCAGTTCCGTCGCGACGAGTTCGAAGGCGGCGTCCCACGAAATCGGTTCGTAATGGGTGGCGCCGGCACGTTTCACCATCGGCTCCGTCAGGCGGCCTTGTTGTCCCAGCCAGAAATCGCTCCGGCCCCGCAAATCATCGAGGGAATGTTCGCGGAAAAATTCTGCCGCGATCTTTTTTGTGGTGGCTTCGTCGGCGATCGCTTTCGCGCCGTTCTCGCAAAACTCCGCTACTTGCCGATCGCCGTCGGGACTGGGCCAGGCGCAGCTTTGGCAATCGAACCCGTCTTTCTTATTTACGTTGAGCAGCGTCTTGAAGCCGCGCGCGATTCCCATCTCGCGCACGGCGAACCGCGCGGTTTGATACATCGCGGGCAACCCGGCGGCAACCGAAGAAGGCTCGGCAATTTCAGCGCTCGTTTTGGATGGAGCCTGCGCGCCGCGGGTCGGATTTTCCTGGTCGCGATCGGCGTCGGGCACCGGCGGACTGGGCGGCGCGCCGCGTCCCACCTCATCAGGTTTTTGCGCGACCGTGTCGCTATGCGGTTCGTCTGGCACAAGCTGGAACGTTTCGCCGAAACGTCCGACTCAATACCGCGCCACGCCAGAAAAATCCGGTGGCAGACGCGAAAAACGGCGGCATTATTATCACTTCGTTCCGCAGATGGACTCAACGATTACAGAAGCTGAGGCGGTGGCGTGGCCGATTCGTTTCGTCCGCCAGTTCCCCTTCGAACGCATCAACTGGATCACGAGTTCGTTCCTCATCGGAACTCTCGTCCTGACGCTAACGGCCGTTCCGGTTTATCTTTATTATTTCGGGATCGACTGGTTCCACGTCGCGCTTTTCTTTTGCATGCTGCTGGCCTGCGGGTTCAGCATTTCGATCGGCTATCACCGGTTGTTTTCGCACATGGCTTTCCAGGCGGCGTGGCCGATCCGCCTTCTCACCCTCATTTTCGGGGCGGCCGCGTTCGAGAACTCCGCGCTGATGTGGGCGAGCGAACATCGCCTCCACCATAAGCATGTCGATCACGACGACGATCCTTACAGCATCTCGAAGGGATTTTTCTACGCGCACATTGGCTGGCTCCTCTTCAAGCTCCACGGCGATCCCTCCTACGACAACGTGCCGGATTTGATGAAAGACAGGCTGGTCCAGTGGCAGCACCGCTACGTTCAGGTCATCGCGGTGATCGTGAGCT
Organism: Chthoniobacterales bacterium; assembly: GCA_035941675.1. GTDB lineage: Bacteria > Verrucomicrobiota > Verrucomicrobiia > Chthoniobacterales > UBA10450 > AV80. The sequence continues at coordinate 44,638 of DASZDT010000004.1, read as the reverse complement.
TCGTCCTTCCTTCGATCGCCGGTTTCTTCTGGGACGGCTGGCCGGGCGCCCTGGGCGGGTTCCTGATCGCCGGGGTCGCGCGCGTCGTCGTCCTGCAACACTGCACGTTTTTGATCAACAGCGCCTGCCACGTGATGGGAACGCAGCCCTACTCGACCAAATGTTCGGCGCGAGATTCATGGCTCCTCGCGATTTTCACGATGGGCGAGGGCTATCACAACTATCACCACGAGTTTCAACACGATTACCGCAACGGCGTAAAGCCATGGAACTTCGATCCGACGAAGTGGATTATCTGGTCCTTGTCCAAGGTCGGACTGACGAAAAAGCTGCGGCGCGTTCCCGCGGAAAAAATTCTGCTGGCCGAACAATCGACCGCGCAGGAGCGACGCTAACTTACCAGCGGTGAAAGGCCGGGTGGCCTTCCTTCACCGCGACAAACGTCCCGCGACAGGTCGCGCAAACTTTCCCGCCCGCGCTCAAAGTGCCGTCGACAGTCGCTTTGTTCCCGGCCGATTCGACGACCTTGGCGGAGAGGAACACCGGGCCGTCGGTCGGCGTCGGCCGCAAAAGCTTGATCGCGTAATCCGCCGTCACCGTGCACGGCGGCCGATCTTCGCCCGCGGATTTCATCAGGTGCCAGGCCGCAGTCCAGTTGCAGTGGCAATCCAGCAACGCCCCGATGATGCCGCCGTTCAGAACTCCGGGAAACGCTTCGTAACGCGGCTCGGGTTTCCATTCCGCCACGATTTCATCGCCGCGGACGAAGCTGCGAATGTGGAGGCCGTCCGGGTTCGACGGCCCGCAGCCGAAGCAGGCGTTGGCCGGCGCGTAAAATTCCTGGAGCGATTTCTCTTCGCTCACTTTGCTCCGTTGCCCGCGACGGATCCCGGATACGGCCGCAATTCCGGCCCGGTGTAAAGCGAGCGCGGACGGATCAGCCGGTTGTGGTCATGCTGCTCGATCACGTGGGCGCACCAGCCGGCGATGCGCGACGCGGCGAAGATCGGGGTGTTCAAGGCCGGATCGAAACCGAACATGGTGAAGACCGGGGCCGCGTAGAGATCGACGTTCGCGCAGAGACCTTTCTCGCGCTCCATCGTTTGCTCGAGCTTCTCGCAAATCGGCACCCAGTTTTCCTTGCCCACGCGTTTCCCGAGATCGCGCGCGATCTCGCGCATGATCGGCACTCTCGAATCACCGCTCTTATAGACGCGATGGCCGAAGCCCATGATCTTCGCCTTTTTCGCCAGGGCATCCGTCAGCCACGCCTCCGCTCGGTCCGGAGTCGCGATGGCGTTCAGCATGTAGATCGATTCCTCGTTCGCGCCGCCGTGCAACGGGCCCTTCAACGTCCCGCAGGCGCTCGTGACCGCCGCATACATATCGGCGAGCGTCGACGCCGTGACCCGCGCCGCGAAAGTCGAGGCGTTGTATTCGTGGTCCGCGTAAAGGATGAAAATCGTGTCCATCATCCGGATTTGCCAATCCTCCGGAACGGCGCCGGTGAGCTTGTAGAAAAAATTCCCGGCCATGGAGAGATCGGGTTTGTCCTGGATAATGTCTTCGTCCTTCTGGATCCGGAAGCCGTCGGTGATCAGGGTCGAGACCTTCGCGATCAACCGGATGGCTTTGCGAACATTGGCTTCGTGCGAATGGTCGTTCAGCTCGGGGTCGAACGGGGCGAGGATCGAAACACCCGTGCGCAGCATGTCCATCGGGTGCGTGTTTTTCGGCATGAGCCGAAGGGCATCGAGCACTTCCTTGGGGACAGCGCGATCCTGCGCGATTTGCCGGCTGAATTCGACGAGCTGCTCCTGGTTCGGGAGCTCGCCGTTGAGGAGCAAATAGGCGACTTCCTCGAAGTTCGCTTTCTCCGCCATCTCGTGGATGTCGTAGCCGCGGTACATCAGGCCGGCATTCGGATCGACCCAGCAGATTTCGGTTTCGCCCGCCACCACCCCGGCGAGGCCGGGGCTGTAGGATGGTTTCGTGTCTGTGCTCATAGCGTTGTCATTTCGTCGGATCGTATCCCAACAAGTCGTAAAGTTCCTGGCGCGTTTGCATCCGCTCCAACCAGCCGGCCTGCGTTCCGCTCTTTTTCAAATCGCGCAACATTTGCCCGGCGGCAAACATGGAAACGCGAAAGGCCGTCTGCGGATAAATCACCATCCGATATCCCAGGTCCGCCAGCCGGCCTAACGAGAGGAGCGGGCTCTTCCCGAATTCCGTCATGTTCGCCAGGAGCGGCGCTTTCACTTCGCGGGCGAACTCCCGGAACTCCTCCTCGTTCTGGAGGGCTTCGGGAAAAATGGCGTCAGCGCCCGCGGCCAGGTAGGCCTGCGCCCGCTCGACGGCTTTCGCGAAACTCTCGACCGCGCGCGCGTCCGTCCGAGCAATGAGCAGGAAATCCTTGTCCCGTTTCGCCGCCGCGGCCGCCGCAATCTTCTCATTCATGTCTTCAACCGCGACCAGCGACTTGCCGGCGAGATGGCCGCAGCGTTTTGGGAATTCCTGGTCCTCGATATGGCAACCGGCCAGTCCGGCGCGCTCAAAATTTCGAATCGTTCGCGCCGCGTTTTCGGGCCCCCCAAAACCGGTATCGGCATCGACAATGCACGGAATTTTCACGGCGTGCGCGACGTAGCCGGCGAGCTGCGCCACTTCCGTCAGCGTCAGCAGCCCGATATCCGGCACCCCTGCGGTCGCGTTGCACAACCCGGCGCCACTAATGTAGAGGGCGTCAAAGCCCGCGCGTTCGACCAGCCGGCCCATCCCGGCGTTGAACACGCCCGGCATCGCGACGCAGCCGTCGCGAATCAATTCGCGTAAGCGGGCGGCGGGTGAAGTCATGAGCGGGCCGGCATTTCGAGCGACTTCATCAGTTCTGAAACGTTACCCGCCTCATCGAACTTCCAGCCCAGTTCCAGGACGCGATCAGCCGCCTCTTTACCGATTTTCGGAGCGGCGAGGTTCACGAATTTTCCTTCGAGCTCGGAATCTTTCAACCGGTTCTTCGCGTTCCCCAATGGGTAATCGACCCGCTTCGTTAGCGTCCGTCCGTCCGCGAGATTGACGTGAACAATGTTCGCGACCGCTTCCGCGTAGAGAGCGCTCAACTCATCGTTGCGCTCCACCTTCACGCCCTGGAGAAATGAAACAATCCCGGTCTCCGTGAACCGCTCGGGCGCGAACTGCTTGTCGGTCACTTCGCCGTCGATCAACGCCACCGCCGTGATGTAAGGCAAACTGTGATCGGCGGTCTCGCGGCTTTGCGGATGCCATTTCTCCGGTTCGCTCCCGATAATATCGACCGACGCGTCGTGACTCTCGATCACCATCGTTTTTACCTGCGACAAGTCCTGGATCTGGTTGCGCAAAAAGAGCGCGGCTTCGATCGCGCTCTGGCTGTGATATTCCGCGGGCCAATACTTGATGCTCGTCTTCAAAATCATCGACGCCGGTCCTTCGCCGGGCATCGCTTCCTTTGTCTTGTCGAACACCTCGCGCACGTTGCCTAACGACACGCCCAGTTCTTTTTCGAATCCCATGGTGCCTTCGAAAATCGGCGCCGGGCCGGTCATGCCGGCGCGGGCCAATAACGCCGCGTAAGCGCCGAGCCGCGCCGCGTTCGCGAATGCTACACCCTTCCAATGCGAAAGTTCCCCCACCCGCGCCTGCCGGAAAGCCGCGCAATGCACGCCCGCGATATTGATGGCGTGCCGGGTCCGTTCCGGATCGAGCTGCATCAATTTCGCGCAGGCCAGCGCGGTCGAGAACGCGCCATAGGTCGGATGATCCCAGCCGCGAGCCCGAATGCTGGCGGCATCGCAGAGGCGGCATTGCACTTCATACGCGATCGCCGTCGCCAGGATCATTTCCTTGCCGGTCGCGCCAACGCTCTCGCCCACCGCGAGCACCGCTGCAAAATTGTCGCTCGGATGCGCCGGCTCTTTCGAGAGATAGGTGTCGTTGTAATCGAAATAGCGAATCTGGCAGCCGTTCGCGAACGCCGCCCAATCCGGCGGCGCCTTGTGCGACGTGCCGAAAACCGTCGCGCCGTTCCTGGCCGAAAAATCCGAGACGACCTCGCGCGCGATCGTGCACGGCTCTTCGTTCCACGCTCCGAGCGCGCACCCCAGTGAATCGATCAGCCGCCGTTTCACCTCGTGGACGACGTTCTTCGAGAGATCTTCGAAATTCAGGGAGCAGGCGAAGGAGGCGAGCTGGTGCGCGAGAGTCGGTTGAGCCATAGAAGTGAAGGGGCAATCTGCCGATGAAACGCATCGCGGCAAGTTCCAGGAAGCGCACGCTTGCAGCTTGCTGGCGAGACATTCTGCCGAGCGAACTTTTCACCGTCGTTTACACTCAGGGACTTGCAACGGCACCATCGTCGTGTTTCGTCTGGAGCGCGCTTTCTGTTTCGAGTATCTGTCAGTCACAATGTAGCTGCGCGCTGAAGCCGACCTCTCTCCGCAAAGCAATTGGACAATGAATTGACTCCCAACATCCATGAGTAAAGACGCGACTTATCAGGAGGCCGAGAGGAAGATCGATGAAGCGCGGCGTTCAAAGGCGAAGAAACTCGATCTCAGCAGCGAACACGGCGCAAGTAGACCAAAACTTTCCGAGTTGCCGGAGTCACTCGGCCAACTGACGCAGTTACAGTCATTGGATCTCTCCGGCAACAAATTGACAGCGCTGCCGGAGTCACTGAGCCAGCTCACACAGTTGCAGTCGCTGAACCTCTCCAGCAATCAACTGACGGCGCTGCCGAAATCGCTGAGCGAACTCACACAGTTGCAGTCGTTGGACCTCTCCCGCAATCAACTGACGATAGTGCCGAAATCGCTGGGCGAACTCACACAATTGCAGACGCTGGACCTATCCAACAATCAACTTACCGTGCTGCCGGAGTCGCTGGGCCAGCTCACAAAATTGCAGACGCTCAATCTCTCGAGCACCCGACTGAAGGTGGCGCCGGAGTGGCTGGGCCAGCTCGTGCAGTTGCGGTCGCTGGATCTCTCTCATAACGAATTGACGATTCTGCCGGAGTGCGTGCGCCAGCTCGTGCAGTTGCAGTCGTTGGACCTTTCCAGCAATCAACTGACGATATTGCCGAAGTGGGTGGGCCAACTTACGCGTTTGCAATCGATAAGCCTTTACGACAACCAACTGGCGGCGTTGCCGGACACGCTGGGCGAACTCACACGGTTGAGGGAACTTTGGGTGCCAAAAAACAATCTCAAAGAATTCCCGGAGGTGCTACGGAGTTTGTCGCAACTGACTTTGCTCTCCCTTTTCAGCAATCATCTCGAAATCGTCCCAACTTGGATAGTTGAACTCCATGCACTGGAACGGCTCGACTTGGATGACAATGAAATCAGTCAGATTCCCGATGAAATCGGTCAACTGCGAGGACTTACCGATCTGGGGCTCGGAACTACTTTCGGAGGGAATCGTCTGACGGACCTGCCCCCTTCATTAGCCCAACTCGAACACCTAACCAACCTCGACCTCGACGATAATCCGTTGAACCCTGAACTCGCCGCCGCCTACAAGATGGGCCTCGACGCCATCAAACGCTATCTGCGCGCTAAGGCGGCCGCAAAGGTTGTGCTGAATGAGGCAAAGCTCATTCTAGTCGGCGAGGGAGAGGTGGGGAAGAGCTCCCTGCTTGGCGCGTTGCGAGGTGATCCTTGGCAGGAAGGCCGTCCCACGACTCACGGCATCGAGATCAAACCCGTAAAAGTAATTGACCCGGCTACAGCGACGGAGATCACCCTAAATGGCTGGGATTTCGGCGGGCAGCGGGTGTATCGCCCAACGCACCAATTATTCTTCAGCGCCCCGGCCGTTTACCTGGTGGTGTGGAAGCCACGCGAAGGTCCGCAGCAGGGCTTCGTGAAGGAGTGGATCAAGTTGGTCAAGCATCGTGAGCCCGAGGCCAAAATCCTCGTCGTTGCCACTCACGGCGGGCCGGAGGCACGCCAGCCCGACATCGACCGACAGGAAATATGGGATCTTTTTGGCGAAAACACGGTCATTGATTTCTTTCACGTCGATTGTCGACCCCCAGAGCCGAACGAAAAAAACGGAGCGAGGACCGGCGCTTGCAAAGGCATCGAGGATTTAAAGAACGCTATCGCCAAGGTAGCAGCGTCGCTTCCGGAAGTAGGGCGAAGCGTCCCGAAACACTGGCAGGAGGCGCGGGAAGCATTGCGGACGAGCAAGGAGGCGTATCTGCCACTGGATCGTGTTTACGCAATCTGCAAGAGGCACAAGGTGGACGAGGAGGATGCCAGCCTGCTGATCCGCATCTGCCACCGCGTCGGTGATCTAATCCACTATGAACACGACCCGGTGCTGAGGAACATCGTGGTGCTTAAACCCGACTGGCTGGCGACTGCAGTAAGTTTCGTGTTAGATGATGAGAACACTCGCCATAACCACGGCCTCGTGACGTTTCGCAGACTAGGCCAATTGTGGAACCATCGCACTCGCGCGCCAGAGTTTCGGTACCCGGCTCCGCTACACTCGATCTTTTTGCGGCTGATGGAGCGCTTCGATCTGTCCTATCGAATTGCGGAGGGCGGCGGAAACGATACAGACGGCACGAGCTTGATCGCTCAATTAGTGCCCGACGTTCGTCCAGAGACGGACCTCAAGGGTGTCTGGCCGGAAGACCTCGCACAAGGCGACGAGCAACAATTGCAAATCTGCCGAATTGTGGAGACAGCGAACAATCAATCCGCCACTGCCGAGGGGCTTTTCTATCAGCTCATTGTGCGCCTGCATAAATTCTCCCTGGGCCGCGCGAACTTCAGAGACAGCGTCCACTGGCAACGGGGACTGGTGGTGGAGGACGACACAGGAGCACGCGCCTTTCTGGAGCACATCGGCAACGATGTACGCATCACGGTGCGTTCGCCCTATCCGCCGCGTTTCCTCTCCGCGCTCACCTACGAAGTGAAATGGCTGGTCGAGAGCTTTTGGGGCGGCCTTCGCTGCGACGTTACGGTACCCTGTCTCGTTCCATTACCAAACGGAGATGTGTGCAAAGGATTGTTCGAGGTTGGCAAGCTGCTCGAAAACAAAAAGCGCGGAAGGCCCGAGCAACCATGCCCGATTTGCAATGAGTGGCAGAATATCGATCAACTACTCGACAATGCCCCGGCCGCGCGAGCGAATCCTATAGAAGAGTTACTCACGCATCAGGACAAGATGATGCAGCGCTTAGATGATATTCGAGTGCAATTGGCGGCGCACGAAGTGCAGGTGATCGGCCGTTTCGATCGAGTCGATGCGACAGGACGTGAAATCGTCAGCAAGGTGGAAGACGCCTATACTGCGTTGATGCGAACTGTGGTGGACGAGGCAAAGGAAGGGCCACGGCTCTTTAGCTTCGAACCGGCGGAGCCGGGATTCTTCGATCGACCGAAGTGGATAAGCGCGAAGTTTCGGCTGACGCTTTGGTGCGAACATTCCCGTCGCCCGCTCTGGTTTTACTCGGACGACAAGGATGCCGGTGCGTACACGATCGACTTGCCCCGTGAGTGGCTAGTGAAGGCTGCGCCTTTCCTAAAAGTGTTATCGAGCACCCTCGGGTTGCTCCTGCCAGTCGTCGCCGCGACGGCAAAGGTAGCGCTACCGGAAACGAGTTATAAGGGAATCGAAGCGCAGCTAGCGCTGGGCAAAGCCACGGCAGAATCGCTTCTCAAAGGTGGAGGAGAGGTCGGTGAGTGGCTGACGAAGGACGACGGCATAGATCTCCAAGCGGGGACAACGATTCGGGCAGAAGGTGGCGTTTTGCGACAGTTGCATGCGTGGTTAAAGGAAGAGGATCCGACTTTTGGCGGGCTTGTGCGGGTGCAGAATAAACGGCAGGAGTTCCTGTGGGTTCATCCCTCGTTTGAAGCAGAATACTAAATTTTTTCGGCACACAACCGCTGTCAATCAGATGGATCATGTCAAAAGCAACGGTTTACGGCGACAGAGCGTTGTCGCTACAGACCATTCGCTCCGAGAAACGCCCGCATCCGCTCCAGCTCCGCGTCGAGCTCGCGCTTGAAATCACGATCGCGCGGCGGCCGCCCGGCCGCGTATCCAAACTCGCTGTCCAGCTTCCCGTTCTTCACCGCGAGATTCGCCCAACCGATCACGCGATCGCGCCAGAGCAACGGCAGCGCGTAGTACCCGAGCTTCCGTTTCGGCGCCGGCGTATAGGCTTCGAAGCGATAATTCCAGCCCCACAACAGCTCGAAACGTTTTCGGTCGTGCACCACCGGGTCGAACGGCGCCAGGAACCAGAGGCCTTCTGGTTCTCTTGCCTTTCCCGGATTCGCCTCGTTAGGCCAGTACCAATCGAGGCCGTCCACCCTGGCCTGCGCCAGCCGTTCCCGAGCGCGCTGCAACGCCCCGGTGATCTCCTTCTCCCATTGCGGCGCGGCGAAACGCCACCGGCGCACATAATACGAAAGACTCACCGCCGGGAGCGGCGCGTAAATGTTCACCACCACATCGACCAGCGCATCGGTCCGCGCCCGCCGGCCTGCTTCGTCCAGCTGCGCCGGTTCATGCCGGTGACGGCGGTAAAGCCGAATGCCCTTCTCACGCCGCGCCACGCGGAGCATTCCGCGGTAATGGAGCGCGTCGAGCATTTGGGTCGTCGCATGGGACGAGCCGCCCCAGTAATTCCGCACCGTTCCATGCGCAAAATGTTCTTCCACCTCACGCGGATGCACCGCGCCGCGCTCCGTCACAAAATCCAGCAGCAGCTTTTCCTTCCTCCGCTCCGCCGCCGGCACACGCTCTTCCGCGCGCGGATGCATCAACCTCTGCACCGCGCGGGTCACGAACCCATAATTGATAAAGAAATCCTCCTCGACCCCGAGCGCCTCATACCGCCGTTCCAAGTCGCCGGCCCGATAGCCCTTCACTCGATGCCGCAGAATCAGATCCTGCGCCCTGGCCGGCGCTCGAATCGGATCGGCCTGCACAAATCCCATCCGGTCCAGCGCCCGCGGCAACGTCGTCGGCGCGAAGAGCGACCGCCCCACCGCAAACCGCCGCAAATCTTCCAGCGTAATCCTCATCCCGGTCTTGAGACTTGAGTTAGCACTGGTGAGCGCGCGCCGTCGTCAGTAACGTTGCCGGCTCGATGCGCGGCCGGGCTCTTCTCCTTGCTCTCGGGCTGAATGCTGTGCCGGCGCTGGGCTGGTTCGTGGGGGAATGGTCGGCTGGGACAACGTTGCTGCTTTATTGGCTGGAGACATTGGTCGGCACGTTGCTCGTCGCGATCCGCATTGTTGTTCATCGCCGTGTCCGGCCCAGCAAAGGGCACTGGGATTACAAGGCGCCCCAGGGTAAGGAAGGGCAATCCAACGATCGGTCGACTTATCTGTCGGCGTTTTTGGTGCCGGCCCTGGCCTTCACCGTTGCTCATGGCGTCTTTCTCGGCGCGCTCGGCCTGATCATGATTTCAAAGCATCACAGCCCGGAAGCGCGGATCGACGTCCACTCGCTTCTCGCCGGGTTGACCGCGATCGCGTTTTTTCAGGTCGCGGATTTCGGGTTTGATCTCGTTTGGCTGCGAACCCAACCGTTTGCCTGGATCGAACGGCTCGGCAACCTGAGCCTTAGTCGCGTGCTCGTGATTCATCTGACGATCGTCGGAGGAATGATGGCGATGATGTTCACCGGAGCGAACCGGAATTTCTTCGCTGTCTTCATCTTCCTGAAGACGATGCTCAACTTCAGCCTCGCTGTTCCGCAATACCAGCCCAAGACGCCGCCGCGCTGGCTTTCGTCGGTGATGGATCGAGTGCCGGGCAAGAAAGGGAAGGACGCTAACTTCGCTGCGTTCTGGAAACGGACCGACGACGAGGAAGCAGCGCGAGTGACGCGAAATGAGGAGCCGGCGACGAAAAGCTGATCGGCTGCATCGAGGACGCGGCTTGACATCGTCCGGCTCAGCGAGTCACAACCAGCGCCGGATGCAATCACTCAAACGCCGTTTCGCCGGGGCGCCGGAGGGAACCGCCGCGCTCTTCTTCATTCAGATCTTCTCGACGCTCGGCTTCGCGGTCCTCTATTCGACCCTCGTCCTCTACGCCACGAAGCATCTGCAGCTCTCCGTGAAAGCGGCGACGATGCTGATGGGCGTATTCGGCGCGTTCAATTACGGCCTGCACCTTTTCGGCGGTTACCTCGGCGGCCGCTTCCTCTCGAACCGCAACCTTTTTGTCGGCAGCATGGGCCTCCAGGTGATCGGGTGCGCCTGCATCGCCAGCGGCACGCTCGCGCTTTTCTACGTCGGTCTCGCCCTTTTCCTTACCGGCAGCGGCCTCAACGTCACCTGCATCAACATGATGCTGACCCAGCGCTTCGCCCCGGAAGACCCGCGTCGCGAAGGCGCCTTCCTCTGGAATTACGCCGGGATGAATGTCGGCTTCTTCGTCGGGTTCACGGCCGCCGGTTATTATCAGGCGACCGAGAGTTATTCGAGCCTTTTCATCTTCGCCACGCTCGGCAACTTCGCCGCCATCGTCCTCGCCCTGCTCTGGTGGAAGACGCTGGCCGATCGCAACACTCCGTTGCTCGAAGTCGCGCCAAAACAGTTCCGGCTCCGGGTGGTCGCCGGCCTCGCCATTCTCATTGGCCTCGTCCCGGTCGTGTGGTTCATGCTCCAGCGGCCCGGGAGCACCGGCATAATCCTGAAGGCGATCAGCGGCGCGGTCGCGGCCACGCTCATCTATCTTACGGTTCGCCACCCCGATCGGCGCGAGCGCCGCAACATGACGGCGTTCCTGATCCTGGCGATCGGTTCGCTGATGTTTTGGTCTCTCTATCAAATGGCGCCGAGCGGCCTCATGCTGTTCGCGGTCAACAACGTGGACCTGATGATGGGGCCCGTGCAGATCCAGCCGCAGTGGATCCAGAACATCAACACGGTTTGCATCGTGATCGGCGGGCCGTTGCTGGCGTCGTTCTTTATCCGGATGCGCGCGCGCGGGTGGAGAATCGATATCCCGAGGCAATTCGCGGCCTCGCTTCTTCTCATGGCGGTGGCGTTTCTCATTCTGCCGCTGGGCATCAAGCTGGCCGGCGACGGCAAGAGCGCGTTCGCGTGGCTGTTCGCGAGCTACGTCCTGCAAAGTATCGGGGAACTGCTCATCATGCCGATCGGATACGCCATGATCGGCAAACTCGCGCCGAAACAATACCAGGGCGTGATGATGGGAAGCTGGATGCTGGTGACCGGCCTCGCCTCCCTGTTTGCCGGCGACTTCTCCGGCATGGTTCCCGAGCCGACCGGCACCGGCGCCGCCGCCACGAATCCCGAGTACGCGATGCTGTTCGCCAAGCTCGGCATCGGCAGCCTCGTGGTCGGGATCGCACTCGCCGTGCTCAATCCGTTCCTGCGCAAACTGATCACCGACCGGGCCGAGACCACTCCCGTCGAAGCGGCCACCCCCGCCGGTCCTGCTGCCGCCGTCGTGTGAAATCACCAAACGTCGTTCTCCGCGATGTCGAACCGGGCGACCTGCCCCACTTCTTCGAACACCAGCGAGATCCCGTCGCGGTCGCGATGGTTGCCTTCCGTTCGCGGGACAGGGCTGAGTTCGATGTGCACTGGGCCAAGATCCTGGCCGACGAGAACTGTTTCACGAAAACCATCGTAGCCGACGGCCAGGTAGCGGGAAGCATCGCCAGTTTCCTGCGCGACGGGGAGCGCGAGATCGGCTATTGGATCGACCGCGCGCTTTGGGGACGCGGCATTGCCACCGAAGCGCTCTCTTTGTTTCTCCGCCTCGAACAACGGCGGCCACTCTGCGCCGGTGTAGCCCCGCACAACACCGCGTCGCTGCGCGTTCTGCAAAAATGCGGATTCAGCTTGTCTAAAAGCTTACCCGATCAGGAACCCGGGGCTGCGGGCAAATCGCATATTATTCTGACGCTGACCCAGCGTTATACTGATCGCTAGAGTAGGCAGCCGCAATTAGGGGGACAGCATGCGCCCCGAAGTTAGCACTTCCTATTTGTCCGCGATTGGAGTTGAATCGCCGCCTTTATGCGCCACCCCTTGCTCCACTCCCTCCTTTTCGCCGGCGCCCTCGCTGTTTTTTTAGAGCAGAGCCAGGCGCAGGTTCCGTCGTCTGCCTTCGTTAACTTCGAGGCGCGGCAGACAAATCCCCTTCGGCTCTCGCCCGACGGCCGCTGGTTGTGCGCGGTCAATAGCGCCGATGCGCGGCTCTCAGTCTTCGACGCGACCCAGACCCCCCCGGTTTTGACCTACGAAATCCCGGTCGGAATCGAGCCCGTTTCGGTGAACCCGCTGACGAACGACGAAGTCTGGGTGGTGAACGAACTCTCCGACAGCGTGAGCATCGTCTCGCTCTCACGTGGAATCGTGACCGATACGATCAACGTGAAAGATGAGCCGGCTGATGTCGTGTTTGCGGGGGCGTTCGCCTTCGTGAGCGTCGCAGGCAACAACGAAGTGCGCGTCTACAGCACCTCGACGCACGCCTTGGTGAAGACGATTCCGCTGAACGGCCAGCAACCGCGCGCCCTTGCCGTGAGCCCCAACGGGACGAGAATTTATGTCGCGTTCGCTGAATCGGGAAACCGCACGACGTTGATCCCCGCGGACAAAGCCCCTTCACAACCGAAGCCGACGAACCGGAGCCTGCCCCAGCCACCGAAGGTCGGCCTGATTGTCGACGCGACCGACACGACGTGGCGGAAGGTCATCAAATACACAATGCCGGATAACGACGTGGCGGAAATCGACACGAGCACGCTGGCAGTTACGCGCTATTTCCCACGCGTCGGCACGAGCAATCTCGGCCTGGCCGTGCAACCCACGACCGGCGACATCTTCGTCACCAATACCGACGCCCGGAACCTCGTGCATTTCGAGCCCAACCTGCGCGCCCACTTTGTCGATAATCGCGTTACCCGCATTTCCAACGCCGGCGGCGCCCTTCGCATCTCCGATCTGAACCCGGGCGTCAATTATTCCGTGCTCCCGAATCCATCGGCGCAGGCGACAGCCCTGGGGCAACCCACGGCGATCGTCTTCGCGCCCCAAGGGACCTTCGCGTACGTGGCGGCCTTCGGCAGCGATCGCATCGCGAAGATGAACGCGGACGGCACCGTCGCTTCCCGCATTGATTTGGCCGGCGCGGCCGTCAATCCGCGGAACAAACGCGGCCCGCGCGGGCTCGCCTTAAACGCAGGGAGTGGAAAACTTTATTCTCTCAACCGTATCTCGAACACGATCAGCGTCGTGGACACAGCGGCCAACGCGGTCGTATCGGAAGTCCCGGTCGGCGGATTCGATCCGACTCCGGTGGTGATTAAGAATGGGCGTGGGTTCCTGTATGACGCGCGCCTCTCCGGCAACGGCACTGTCTCCTGTGCTTCGTGTCACCTGGACGGCACCAACGATCGGCTCGCGTGGGATCTCGGCGATCCAAACGGCCAGATGCAGAACGTCGTCGGACCGGCCTCGCTTACCGGCGCGACGACGACGTTCCCGATGCATCCCATGAAAGGGCCCATGACAACGCAGACCCTGAAAGGATTGAAGAATCTGGCGCCGCTGCATTGGCGCGGTGACCGCGCCGGGTTCACCTCCTTCAGCCCGGCCTTTGCCTCCCTGCTCGGCGGCTCGCAGCTGACCCCGGCGGATATGGACGCCTTCGCGCAATTCGTCGAGACCATGAACCTGCCGCCGAATCCAAATCAACAGCTCGATCGCACCCTGCCGCCCACGCATGCCGGCGGCAACCCCGCCGCGGGAATGAACACGTTCCGGACGGAGCCGTACACGACGACCATCTCGTGCAACATGTGCCACAAGGTGGATCCGGGCCCCGGGACAGACAAGACGTTCACCTCAGGTCCCGTCATGCAGCAACCGCAGACCATGAAGGTCCCGCAACTGCGCACCTTATATCAGAAGAAATTCTTCAACACCGCGTCGGGCGCAGTGTCGCTCGACGGCTTTGGCCTCACTCACGATGGCACCGATCCGGGCCTGTTCGCGTTCATTAGTCGACCCGTCTTCACCAACTTTACGAACGACACAGTCCGAAAGACGAACATCAGCGCGTTCCTGCTCTGCCTCGACACCGGCACCGCGCCCGCCGTGGGATTCACCCGCACCGTGACCGCCACGAACGTCGCTGACCCGGCGGTGACGAACGATTGGACGGTACTGCAAAGCCAGGCTGCGGCCTCGAACATCGACCTGATCGCGAAAGGAACTGTCGACGGTGCGCAGCGCGGGCTCGTCTACGATCCAGTAAACAACAGTTATTTGTCGGACAAGACGGGCGTGGGCCCATTCTCGCAGGCGGAGCTGCAAGCAAAGATTGCCGCGGGAGACATTCTTAGCATCACCGGAGTTCCGCTTGGCTCCGGCGTGCGGATGGGAATCGATCGCGATTTGGACGGTCGCCTGGATGGCGATCCGTTGGTTGTGGCCGCGCTTCCCTAACGCGGGGCGTTTTCCGTAGCTGCCTTGCCGCCCAGGCTGTGTCTCATCGCCCCGATCCGAGGGACACGTTTGAATTGTGAAAACGCAGTTTTTTTTCGCGATGCCGAACCGGAACACCAGCGAGATCTGAAGATGACCTGGCCGGTCATTACTTACTGGCGAGAAGGCGGCTCCTCACTTCGTCCCAGGGCGAGCCTTCGTCCGGATGCAGCCGATAATCCTCAAGTCGTCGCCCAAGCTCTTCCCGTTGAGCCGGCGTTAACGGAGTCGCCTGCGGAACGGCCGCGATGCTATCCCATATTTCCTCCACAAGCTGGATGCGTTCACTTACGCTCAGCTCGAGCACATCAGCGACAGATACTCTGCTCACGAAGAGAGATTATCATTTTGGGCAATGGGAGACAATCGCCTCTTCAGGCATTAACTGACGTCGCGCTCTCACGTTTGGGATCGGAATTCATCCGTGCCGATCCGCGGAATCCGTGGTTAGATTTCGCTTCGCATGAACAAGGTTTATTCCGACGCCAAGACTGCGCTTGAGGCAGTGCGCCATTGCTGACATGAAGGTCTCGAACGGATCAATTGGTACTTAACTCTGAGCACGAGAGGCGTTGCTCGCCATATTAGTAAGAATCACGGAGTAAAACCCCGGTTGTGAGGCCAAGTCGGCCGCGATGAAGTCAAGTTTGAATTGCCGATCGTCAGGCAACTGAAAATCGTGAAGCATACTCTTGTCCTTCTTCACCTCCGAGCCTCGCGATTCCTCGAAGGTCACCCAAACGTGGTTACGTGGCCCACGGCCCGGTCCTCCACTATGCTCGGCATCTTCCATTCGTATTTCGAGCACTTGCATATCCAGAAGCGCGAGAGCGGCTAAGGCGCGCGCCAACATCCCGGGACGATCGGCGACGATCATCTCTAGTTGCCGTATCGCAACATCGCCCGAAAGGGGTTTTACGGCGTGCGGATTTGGGCAGTCGCGCACCTCACAACCGTAATGTGTATTTAGCTGCTCACGGAGATCACCTCGAGCGTGCAAATAGGGCTTCACCGTGACGTGCATGACCCGCTCCGCTTGTTCGTTCATGCCCAAGCTCAGCTTTCGCACGTTATAGCCCTCGTAAAAAATGGATCTCACGACGTGGAGAACCGCGCCCACGTGCTCGCGCGACACAACCTCGAACGAAAACTCGCCGCCCTGCGGCCTCGATGTGTTTGGAAGGTCGCCGTTAAGACGCCATTGCTGAATCTGCAAACGGATCTTCACATAAAGGTGAGAACTTGGTCTGCAATACACGACGGCCCCACTTGCAACCTGCTCGAATTCAGACGTAAAGAAGCAGATCTGCTCGCCCGGAACAGCCCGGCGCAACTTGTTGATGATCGCGTACATGGAAGAGGGGGGAGAAACATCGCTCGGCGGCTTCTTAAGGTATAACGCCATCCGCTTACGGAACACTTTGTGATAGTCGCTTGACTCGTCATAAATGCTTCTGACGGCCCGTCGTAATTTATCCCGTGCAGCCCGAAAACCTGCAGGAGAAGGGTTCGAACGAAACATATCGGCCAGCCGCTCTTCGTTCGCGTTCTCGTTCCCCAACACATGGCCCACCAGAAAGCGTACGAATTCGTATTCAATTGGACGGAGGCCACTCAGCTGGGGACTTGGCTCACCCAGGGAAGTCCCGTAGATGCCAATGAAATGGTCGGCAGTATTGAGAAGGCTGTTCATCGTCAACCGTTCGATCTCATTATCCTGCATTACGTGTTGAACAGGCTGTTGCCCTTTCCGCCGTGCGTGTCGCTGGGCGGCTAACCATGCAAGCGGTTCAGTTTCATAGAGGAGCGGGATCCAACCCTCATCGTGAACCGCACGAAAAGCCGCTCGGCGCGAGGAACCGAGCTCGTCAATGCGGCTGCTAATGAGAACGGTACGTGGCTCTACTTTATCAGGGGTAGGCATGGCGAGAGGGGATTCAGAGAGGGTTGTGCTTGGCTAAAATGCCAGAGCTTTTATTCCGGGGAATGCTGTCCCTATATGCTCATATCGTTAAGGTCTTTCAAGCGTTTTTTTCTTGGAGCGAGTCCACGCTGACGCGCTAACCGAACCAGAACCGAGCGCGGCGAGGATAGGCCCGGGATATCGAGTTGCCTGTTGACGACAGCGAGGGTGTGTCCAAGGGCCCCACGCGACGAGTGGGTCCCGGGATCGCCTAGGAATTCATCCGTGCCGATCCCTGGAATCCGTGCTTAGATTTCGGTCCACATGAGCAAAGTTTACCCTGACGCCAAGGCAGCGCTGGCTGGTCTGCTCCACGACAACATGACGATTGCCGCGGGCGGCTTCGGGCTTTGCGGGATTCCGGAGAATTTGATCGCGGCGTTGCACGAGAGTGGCGTGAAGGGCCTCACGATCGTCGGCAACAACGCGGGAGTCGATGGGTTCGGCATGGGCGTTCTTCTTACGACCCGACAGGTGAAGAAGGTTATGGCGTCGTATGTCGGCGAGAACAAGGAATTCGAGCGCCAGGTGTTGAGCGGCGAGCTCGAGCTGGAACTGATCCCGCAGGGGACGCTCGCCGAGCGATTGCGCGCGGGAGGCGCCGGCATTCCCGGGTTCTACACGCGGACGGGGTTCGCCACCAAACTGACCGAGGGCAAGGAGACGAAAACTTTCGACGGCAAGGAATACGTCCTCGAGCCGGGCATCAAAGCCGAAGTCTCGCTCGTGAAAGCGTGGAAGGGCGATAAATCCGGGAACCTCATCTACCGAATGACGTCGCGGAACTTCAATCCGATGATCGCGACCTGCGGGAAGGTTTGCGTCGCGGAAGTCGAAGAGCTGGTTGAAGTGGGCGAGCTCGATCCGGATCAGGTTCACACGCCGGGGATTTACGTCGATCGGATCATTCAGGGAGCGAACTACGAGAAGCGGATTGAGTTCCGCACGGTCCAGGGCGCCGCGGTCGCGAAGGCCGGTTCCTCGATCCGCGATCTGCTCGCGAAACGCGCCGCGCAGGAATTACGCGAAGGGTATTACGTCAATCTGGGTATCGGCATTCCGACGCTGGTCGCGAATTACATTCCCGAAGGAATGAATGTGACGCTGCAATCGGAGAACGGGTTGTTAGGCATCGGCCCGTTTCCGCAACCCGGCAAAGAGGACCCCGACCTGATCAACGCCGGCAAACAGACGATCACGACCATGCCCGGCTCGGCCTTTTTCTCGAGCGCGGATTCCTTCGCCCAAATTCGCGGCGGGCATATCGACCTCGCGATTCTCGGCGCGTTTGAAGTGACCGACAAGGGCGACATCGCGAATTGGATGATCCCGGGCAAGATGGTGAAAGGGCCGGGCGGCGCGATGGACCTGGTGGCGGGCGTGAAGCGAGTCGTCGCCGTGATGGAGCACACGTCGAAGGACGGCAGCCCGAAGATTTTGAAGGAATGCACCCTGCCGATCACCGGTCTCGGCGTCGTCAATCTCATCATCACCGATCTCGCTGTCTTCGAGGTGAAACCAGGCGGCGGGCTTGTCCTGATAGAGCTGCAACCCGGCGCCACGGTCGATGACGTCCGCGCCAAGACCGGCGCGCCGTTTGAGGTTGCCCTGAAGAGCTGACGCTATCTGGCTGGTTCTCGTGGACAAACGAGAACCAGGACCGACGCGATCACCCAGCACGCGATCATCACGGCAAAACCAGTGTTGAACGAACCGGTTCGCTGGCTGAGGTCGCCGAAGATTTTGGGGCCGGCGAAGCCGCCGATGCTGGCCATGCAATTAATGAAGCCAACGGCGGCCGCGGCCGCGGCGCTGGAGAGAAATGCAGAGGGCAAAGCCCAGAACGCCGGAAGATATGCGACGGTGCCGAAGCCGATGAGCGTGAACACGGCCAGCAGCGCGGCGTTCGAATGCGGCAGGACGAACCAGGCGGCGAGCCCGGCCGCCGCGGTGAGCTGGGGCAGCGCGAAGTGCCACCGCCGTTCCCGGGTGCGGTCGGAGCTCCAGCCGACGAGGAGCATGCCGATGAGACCGCCCATGAAAGGTATCGCCCCCATCCAGCCGACCTCGGCGTCGCTCCATCCGGTCATGCGCTTGAGCAGCGTCGGCATCCAGAACCAGAAAATGTAGCCGCCGCTGTAGCAGAAGAACAATCCGATCGTGAGGATGATCACGGCCGGATGTCGCAGCGCCTGCCAGATCGACATCTGCCCGGTGTTGGCCTTGGCCCGGCGCTCTTCGCCGAGGCGTGAGCTCATCCACTCGCGCTCGCCAGGCGTGAGCCAGCTGGCCTCGTTAGGCCGATCCGGCAGCACGAAGAAAGTCACGACGCCGAGCACGACAGCCGGCACGCCTTCCAGCAGGAATAACCATCGCCATCCCGCTGTGCCCAGCCAGTTCATTCCGAGGATCGCGCCCGCCAGTGGTCCGCCGAGAATGTAAGCGATCGGGATGGCGGACATGAATCGCGCGACGGCTTTGGCGCGGTCCTCGTAGACGAACCAGTGCGACAGATACACGATCACGCCCGGGAAAAATCCGGCCTCGGCCGCGCCTAACAAAAAACGGGCGCCGTAAAGTTCCGTGGGCGTCCGGACAAACCCGGTCAACGTCGTGAGCGCGCCCCACGCGATCAGGGTAATCGCGAGCAAACGGCGGGCGCTCCAGCGTTCCACCAAAACCGCGCCCGGGATTTGCAACGCGAAATAGCCGATGAAAAAGATGCCGCTCGCGGTGCCGAAGACGGAATCGTTCAGCCGGAGATCGCCTTTCATTCCCAGGGTGGCGTAGGCGATGTTGGTGCGATCGAGATAGTTCGCGACGTAGAGCAGGAAAAGGAACGGCAGCAGCCGCCACGCGATTTTCCCGCGCGCCGTCGTCCCCGCATCCAGTCCGCCGTTAGCCATGACGATGGCCAGCATAACGACCGCTGCGATGCGGACAAATCTGATTCGATGGCGCAAACCGCAAACCGGTTCGATACTCCGCGAATGAATACGCGGCTCTCTTTCTTCCGGCAGCTTGCCACGACCGTTGTGCTTCTCGGTCTCTTCAGTCTCTCCGCTCGCGCGACTGACTCATCAGGCTGGGCCGGTCAGTACACGGACAAGAAATTTCTCGGCGGCCGCGCGGTGTTTCAACTGACGATCGAAGAATCGGGAGCCAGAACCCAGGTCGCCTTTGATGCAGCCTGGGCCGATGGTCACGGCGCCGCGCCGGAAGCGGAAGGACCCGCGATGGTTTCCGGAAACACGCTTACGTTCCGGTTCCAGGACAGTTTCGAGAATTCGGGAACGGGCACGATCACGCGTGCCGGCCGCGACATTATCGTGTCGATCAACGCCACCCACGTCGTCGAGCCGCGCTGCCTGGCCTTCTACGGCAAGAACATCCGGCTGACGCGGGTCGCAAAAAAGTAGCGGCGCCTACACCATTGGCCGGAACCGCCCCACGACTTCCTGCAGGCGTTCGCAGATCTGGCCTAACGAGCAGACCTCGGCGGCTTCGAGCAGGGCCGGGAAGCAGTTCTCATCGGTCTCCACCACGGCGGCCAGTTTCTCGAGCGCCTTCCCGGCCTTGGCCGCGTTCTTTTGCTTGAACTTCTTCAGGCGATCGACCTGCAACTGCTGCCGGGCGCGCGGGGTCCGGGCGAGCTCGAACTCCGGCATCTCCTCGCTGTCGTTGCGGTACTTGTTCAGGGCAATGATGGGCCGGACGCCGCTGTAGATCTGCTGTTCGTAACGATGCGCCGCCGCCTGGATCTGGCTGCGTTGATAACGATTCTCGACCGACCCCATCACTCCGCCGAGGCGCTCGATCTCGCGGAATTCTTCCAGGATCGCGGCTTCCACGGCCCGCTCGACCGCCTTCATCCCGGGCGATCCGCTCAGCATGTTCATCGTGTGTTTGAAGATGCCGGACTCGTCGAGCAGGATCGCCTGGCCATGCGCCGCGAGACGGATCCATTCTTCGCTCGGCGTGGTGAACGGCTCGTCGGCGCTGTTCGAGTGGCACGAGTTGGTCCCGTTCATGTAGGAAAGCATCAGCTCGGCGGCCGTGCGGGTGAGGTTGTTCTTGAATTCCGCCGCGACGAGGGAACGGCCGCTCGTCTGGGTGTGCACCTTGAACATTTGCGCCTTGTGGCCGGCGCCGAATGCGTCCCGCATTCCGATCGCCCAGATGCGACGCGAGACGCGAGTCAGCGCGATGTATTCGACATCGAGTCCGCAATCGAGAAAGAACGAGAGCCGGGGGCCGAACTCATCCACGGGAATGCCGCGCGCCGCCATCATCTCCGCATACGCGAAACCGTTCGAGAGCGTGTAAGCCGCCTGCTGGACCGGCGTCGAACCCGCTTCGCCGATGTGATAGCCGCTGATTGAAACCGGGTACCAGCGCGGCATCTCGCGCGTCGTGAATTCCATCATGTCCGTCAGGAACCGCAACGACGCTTCCACCGGGAAGATCGTCTCGTTCTGCGCCTGGACTTCCTTGAAAATGTCGGCCTGGATGGTGCCGCGAAGTTTCGGGACAACGCCCGGACCGAACCGCCGTTTCGCCGCCGCGATGTACATCGCCATGATGATCGGGGCCGGGCCGCTGATCGTCATCGACGCCGAGAAATCCGGCGACCCAAGATCGAATCCATCGTAAAGCCGGACCATGTCCTCGACGGTGTCGACCGCGACCCCGCCCTCGCCGATTTTGCCGAGAATCCCGGGCGCGTCGGAATCGATCCCGTAAAGGGTGGGACCGTCAAACGCGGTGCTGAGCCGTTTCGAACGCTGGTGGCGTCCGAGAAAATGGAAACGTTCGTTGGTGTCTTCGGCCAGCATCAGGCCGGAGAACAAACGAGTCGGCTCTTCGGCTTGCTGCGGCTTGGCGACGGCGCCGTTGCGCGCGCCGTTCTTGCTTCCGTTGAGCTTCGATTTCGCGCCGTGCCCGTTCTTCTCGTAAGTGCCGGTCTCGATCGCGGGGTTGTGGAGCGGCTCCAGATACATTTCGCGATACGCGCCGTTGAGGAACGGGAATTCGCCTGGCAATCCGTCACCTAACAAGTAGCGGGTGATGTCGCCCGCTTCGTCGATCTCCGGCAAAGCGAGCCGCGGCAATTTCAAACCGGTCGGCGCCGTGCCGACGGGAATGCCGGCCTTGATCTCGTTCCAGCGCTTCACCATCTGGTCGCCAAACTTTTTGTCGGTCCGCGCGCGCTTTACTTCGTCCTCGACGAACGCGTTGTAGTTCTCGACCGCTTCCACCACTCGTCCTAGCTTGCTCATTTTCTCTTTCCTTTCTTCGAGGCCGGGCTGCCCGGCTTGGTCAGCAAATCACACAACGCATCGACGCCGGCGTCGCGGTGCCGTTTCGCAACGGTCGCGACGAGTTGCTGGTCCCGTTTGTTCAGCTCGAGCCGCCGCTCGATCTCGCTCATCGCGGTTCGCGCCCGCTCCTGATCGCTCTTGTTCACCACCACAATGTCGGCCAGGTCGAGCATCACGATCTTTTGCAACTGGAGGCGCGCGCCGTAGTCCGGGTTCATCACCAGCACGGTTTGATCGACCAGCTTGTTTTGGAACGGCATCGCTTCCTGGCCGGTGCCGACCGTCTCGATAATGACGTAATCGAATCCTTCCTGCGCGAGGAGCCGCAGGCAATCTTCCGTCGCGGGCGACAATCCGCCGGCCTGTCCGCGCGTGGCCATGCTCCGCATGAAAACCCGGTCGTCCTGCGAGTTGATCATGGTGGCGCGATCGCCGAGCAGCGCGCCTGCGCCCACCACACTCGGATCGTGCGACAGAATCGCGATCCGCGATTTCGGATCGCGCTTCAGCAGCCGCAGCACCAGCTCGTCGATCAGCGTTGTCTTGCCCGCTCCACCCGGCCCGGTAAATCCGATCACGCGCGTCTTACCGGTCTTCGAATTTCTACTTTCTATTTTAGCCTTTCTACTTTTCCCCGCGTAGCTGTCTTCGATCGCGGTCAGCTTTCGCGCGAGATTCATCTCCGAATCTTTCGTCGCCCGCCGCTTCGGCCGTTTGCCGTACCGGTCGTGGACGAAGTCCGCCATGTCGGTCAGCGATGTTCCGGCGAAGAAGATCTTATCCACGCCGCGCTTCTGCATGATGCGCTGGTCATCATGCGTGATCGTGCCCCCGCCGCCGCCGAAAACCCTGATGTCGTCGGCGCCGCGCTTCTTCAATTGCTTCACGACTTCCGCAAAGAACTCGATGTGCCCCCCGTTGTAACTGGAGATGCCGACCGCGGCGACGTCCTCCTGGATCGCGGCGCGGACGATATCGCTGACGTAACGATGGAACCCGAGATAAACGACTTCGATCCCGTGCCGGATGAACTCGAGGTTGATCGTGTTGATCGCGCTGTCGTGCCCATCGCAAATCGGAACGGCGGTGAGAACGCGAATCGGTGCGGACATGAGGCGCAAAACTTAACGGCAATCCCTTGTCAGGCAAAGCGTTTCCAGCCTAACGTCGCCGGATGCGCGCCGCTCGAACTATCGCGATCACAGGAGTGATCGTCGGCGCGATGGACATTACTGCGGCATGTATCCAGGCGGTTTCGCGCGGAGCGACTGTGACGCGGCTTCTCCAGTTCGTCGCCAGCGGTCTCATCGGGCCGAAGGCGTTTCAAGGCGGCACCGCAACGGCCGCGCTCGGTCTCGGATTGCATTTCTTGATCGCGTTCAGTCTGGTCGCGATTTTCTACGCTGCGAGTCGCCAGCTCGCCGTCCTGCGACGGCAGGCGGTGATCTCGGGGTTGGTCTATGGGTTGATTGTCTTCGGGGTAATGAACCTGATCGTCCTGCCGTTGTCGGCCGCGAAGCCGCGGCATTCGTTGACCGGCGATCTGATCCAGGTCGGGATTCACATGTTCGTAATCGGGTTACCGACTTCACTCCTTATCCGCCGGCTCTCTGGCGCGACCGCCGCGTGAATGGTATCTCGTTGCCATGAGTGATCCTTTGGATTTCGGCGGCAAGATCATTCTCGTGACCGGCAGTTCGCGCGGGATCGGGGCGGAAATGATCAAGGCGTTTGGAGCGCGCGGGGCGAAGTGCGTGGTGAATTATGTGGCCGATCCGGATGGAACGAACAAGACGGATGCAGCCAAGGTTGCGGCGGAGTTACGCGAGCCGCTCGTAATTGAGTGCGACGTGACGAACCCGGCGCAGGTCGAGGCCATGATGAAGCAGATCCAGGAGCGCCACGGCGGGCTCGACGTCCTGGTCAACAATTCGGGAATCATCCGCGACCGGACGATGAAAAAAATGGCGGTCGAGGAATTCGAAAGCGTCCTCCGCGTCAACGTCACCGGGACCTTCAACGTCACCAAGGCGGCGGCAACGATCCTGCGCAACGACGGGCGGGTCATCAATCTGTCGTCGGTCAGCGGCCAGATGGGATTGTTCGGCCAGGCGAATTATTCGTCGAGCAAAGCGGCCATCATCGCGCTGACCAAAGTCTCGGCGCGGGAGCTGGCCCGGCAAAACATTACCGTGAACGCGATCGCGCCCGGATTCATCGACGTCGGCATGAGCAAAGGGATGCCCGACGAAGTGACGGAAAACTTCAAAAAGCAGATCCCGCTCGGCCGCCTCGGCGACGTGCATGAAATCGTGAACGCCGCGCTCTTCCTCGCTTCGCCCATGGCGAGCTACATCACCGGCCACGTTTTGAACGTGAACGGTGGTTATTACATGGGGTGAAGCCGATTTATTTAGATTGTTGCACTCCTGTGCAGCGCCAAAATGCGACGGTTCTGAATTTTTTTCGGGATAGGACAATATTTGTCCCACCCCGTATGCTAATTGTCATGCGATTGCAGCCACTCACCATCCGAACATTCATGACAACGTCGAAATGATCCCAACGTTCGTTAACGACCGTCATGAAAAGGGTTACCGTGCCGTCCTCGGAGGACTGAACCACATTGGCTATTCAGCCGGCCTTCGCGACGAAGACTATGAATTTGTAGACTGGTTTGATTCGCTTGCACCAAAGCGCAGAGTCTGCGCGGTGTTCGGCCAAACACCGTTCTCGTACGACTCGGCATGTTTTGCGGTATTTCCTACTAAAACGCCAGCCACGGCAGATCGCGTCGCCCAATACCGCGCATTAGGTGCACCGATCGGGCTAGAGGTACAGCCAAATGGCATTCTCCCTTGGCGGATTGGTAGGGATGCCAGCACTACATGTCACGTGCGAGAAGAGATTCCCCATGAGCGTATCGACGCACTTTTTCGCGATAGCGCGCTAGACTGGAAACCGCAATCAATCTTACGGGCGAAAAACATTCCCGGGGCGACGACTGCCGCGCAATTAGAGTTCCTCGATCTCAATTTAGTCCCGGCGCTCGAACAAATCGTTAGCCAAAAACTTCACGAAGTACTAACTGCGGCAATTGTTGATGTGACGAATGCACATCAGACCCGTACCGGTTTGCCCCCGGATCCGAGGCGTTTATTTCGCCTCGTATTCAGGATGTTGGCCGCACGAGTATTACATGACCGCTCAGTCCAAGGCTTTCGGTCGCTAGATAGCGCAACGCCTGCCGTTATTCTTGAAAGAGTTGCTGATTATTATGGCGAAGACTCGCCAGTACTACATGACAGAGCGTCGCAACAAGCAGTCTTTGATCGGCTGTGGGATGGATTCAGCTTTCAGAATCTATCTGTCGATATCCTGTCTTACATCTACGAGAACACGCTCGTCGACGCCGGCGCTCGTGCGGAACTAGGCATTCACAGCACGCCTCGAAACATTGCTAGATATATTGTCAACAAGTTGCCGTTCGAGGATATTCCGGAGGCCGACAGGCGCGTAGTCGAACCCTGCTCCGGGCACGGCGTTTTCCTCGTCGCTGCACTAAAAAGGCTTCGCGATTTGTTATCTCCAAACATGTCGGGACAGGAGCGGCATAAGTATTTTGTGAAAATGTTGCGCGGGTTCGAAATTGATGCATTCGCACTCGAAGTGAGTCGATTATGCGTAACGCTCGCCGACTTTCCTAACCACAGCGGCTGGAAGTTACATTGTGCAGACATTTTTAGATCGCCCGATTTCGACAAAAGTCTCCAGAGTGCCCAGATCGTCCTTTGCAACCCCCCCTTTCAGGATTTCGGCCCATCGCATGCCGCTCGAAGACAAGGGCTCCTCAAAAAGCCCGTCGCTGTCCTGAGCAAGGTCCTTTCCGCCCTCTCTCCTGCGGGGTTGGTCGGTTTCGTTTTACCGAGGCAGGCAGTTTCGGGCCTAAGTTACCGTGAAGCCCGCGAGCGACTGGCGAAACGCTATTCCGAAATTGAAGTCGTATCTCTTCCGGATCGCATCTTCCAGGGCGTCGACTTAGAAACATGTCTCTTGATTGCGAAGTCGGTCAGACGGGGCTCCAAATTGGTTTCGTTACAATTTTCAGAGGTCCGCGAGGAAGACAGGCACCGCTTTGTTCAGCAACATCATGCAAGTCGAACTGACATATCGGAAAGGTCAATATCGGAAGTCGCTCGCTCATGGAACATACCCGAATTGAGCGAAGTGTGGGATCGGCTTAACACACATGCCCAATTGCAAAAGATTGCTCGGATCCACCGCGGCGTAGAATGGAAGCAACCATTCCGTCGACACCTGTACCTATCCGGATCTCCGAATGATCATTTCCGTCGTGGCCTTAATTCTGTAGAGCGTGATTTTCGATCATTCGAGACACCCGAGACCACTTTCTTATGCGGCAAGCAGTCTTTCCAACGCGGTAATGCTTGGCGGTTGTCTTGGGAGCACCCAAAGGTAATCGTAAATGCTGTGCGTTTGTCGCGGGGGCCGTGGCGTCTAGCGGCCTTTTTTGATCCGAGCGGTCTCGTCGTATCCCAGAATTTTCACGCGGTGTGGCCGCGATTAGGCTATCCCGCAACTACGATCGTTGCGCTCCTGAATAGCCCGATCGCAGCCGCGTATGTCGCGACGCATGAAGGCAGGATGCACATACGTGTTTCAACGTTGCGCCAAATGCCGGTGCCGGAGGTGTCCAGAGAGGATCATGCCCTTCTTCACAGGTTAATTGATGCCTACTTGCAGTCTCTTCGATCCCTTCCACACAACGATTTGGAATTGTGGGGCGCACGCGCCGGCAACGATATTGCGCGAAATTTACTCCTGCAAATTGATGCCGTGATCCTGCGGGCTTACAATCTTCCGCCGCGATTAGAACGTCGCCTTTTAGACTATTTTAACGACGCGAGAACGCCGCGACGAGTTCCCTTCTCCTTCGATGGATACTTTCCTGAGAGCTTTAAACCAACTATCCCGCTGTGGAGATTCATCGCAACAGATTTCGAGCGATGCAGGGGTTCATATCTGGTCGACTCGCTGCCTGATCGCATTGAGCCGAGCATCGCTGCAGTGCTTGAGGATGTGGCGTGAGCGACGGTTATCTACTCGACACCAATGTGATTTCGGTGTTGGCAAACAGTCGCCATGCGGATCACGATGAGATCGAAAAACGCGTTCGCGCGCTAGACCATGTTTGGCTGCCGGTAATTGCGATCGCCGAAATTGAGTTTGGAATGGCTAAATCCGAACTGGCAGATGAATTTCAGCGCAGTGGAATTCGGAAGTGCTTTGAAAGCTTCCCCCAACCATTAGGAATCGGTCCAAATACAGTGGAACCTTATTCACATCTGCGCGCGCAGCTGTGGCGAATGCACGCAACCAAACAGACCAGAGGGCACCGCGAAAAGTTGCCCGAGGAATTAATGGACCGTGTCAGTGGCCGGGAGTTGGGAATTGACGAGCGTGACCTTTTAATAGCCAGCATTGCAGCCGAGAACGGATTGATCTTAGTAACTCGCGATCGAAATGCCGGAATGCGTTTCATAGATCAAGCGGGGAAAGAACTGAGGGCCCGCGGTGCGCCAGTCGACTTGAGGATCGAATACTGGTGACGGTGACTATCCCAATCCACGTTGTTTGAGGTATTTTCCTCGCACATACATGGCGAGCTTCATCACCGGCCACGTTTTGAATGTGAACGGCGGTTACTACATGGGGTGACGAATGGCGCCCCGATGACCCGCTTCCTCCGCCGAAGTCTGGTTGCTCTCGCGCTGATCGCGTTCCGCTGCGCCAACGCCGCCGAGCAAATATCCGATGATCGCGAACTAAAAAAGATCGATCTGACAACGTGGAATTGCGACACGCGAGGGGAAAAAAGCGCGAAGAGTCCGGACAATGGTGAGCTTAATCGATTGAAGAACCGGTCGGCCGCCGATGTTTCCAAACTTGCGGTGACACCGTTCGACATGAAGAGCCTGTTGAAACACGTCGCTCGGTTCGATGCAGAAACCAAAAGCAAACACCGAAAAGATCTGAGTCCCGCCCAAAAGCGACGGCTCGAGATTCTCCAAGCGCCGCTTGTTTCGTTAACTGGTTATCTTGTGCTCGCGTATCCAGGCCCGGGGGAGTCGACCATCTGCGGCAGCCTCGACTTCCATGACTGGCATCTCGAGATGTTTGAACAGCCGCTCGATCATCCGCCGCAGCCGGGCGACCCGACGCCGATCATTTGCGAAATCACGCCGCGAACGCAAAACGCCATCTACCATGACGGCATTCGAATCCAGGAGCTGGCGGCTTTTTTCCGGCGTCGCGATGCCACTTACGAATCGACCGGGCACAAAGCGCAGAAGGTCCGCCTGACCGGCTATCTTCTTTGGGACGACGAGCACAACGACAAAACGAAGGATGTCGGCGTCACGATTCACTCCATCGCGCGCAACCGCTATCACAACCCCTGGCGAGCGACCGCGTGGGAGATTCATCCGGTTCTGAAAATCGAGCGGGCCGACGACGCTATCCCGATGCCACGGTAACCGTCCGGTATCTCGACCGGACTTACGCTCTTCCAATGCGTCCACCGGTGGTTTCCGGTGAACGAAAAACGCGGGCTTGTCTCACGCGGGCGGAACGCTAGCCTGCAACTTCTGTCATGAAACGGTCGTGGCGTTCGTCGTTCGCGGGTTTGCTGATCCTGGCGGTCTCCAGTTCGGCCCAGGTCACGACGGCCCCGAAGGAGGGAATTCGCGAGAACGATCCGCGGGTTCATGCTTTGACCAACGCGCGCATCGTCGCGGCGCCGGGCAAAACGATCGAGAAAGGGACGGTGCTGATCCGCGACGGAATCATCGTCGACGTGGGGCCGGAGGTGAAGGTACCGGAGGAAGCGCGGGTTTGGGATCTCACCGGCAAAACGATTTATGCGGGCTTCATCGATGGCTACAGCCGGCTGGATTTGCCGGAGACATTGAAACCGGAGTCGGCGCGGACCGATATCGATCCGGACGATCCAAATGCGAAGCCCAAGGAAGTGCCGCGCGAAAGCGCCAAGGGTACGCGCTCCTGGAACCCGCGCGTGACGCCGGAGCGGCGGGCCGCCGATTATCTTAACGTCGACAAGAAAGCGACGAAGCTCCTGCGCGATCTCGGGTTCGCGAGCGCGCTGGTCGTTCCGGCTCGCGGCGTTTTCCACGGATCGAGCGCGCTCATCAACCTGCAGGAAACGAATGTCGACACGATGGTCGTTTCGCCGGTCGTCGCGCAACACATCGGGTTCGACTTCGATCGCGACGGGCGCGACGGCGACCGGGGTTATCCGAATTCGTTGATGGGAAGCATCGCGCTGATTCGGCAGAGTTTCCTCGACGCGTCATGGTATCAGGCGGCCCAGGACGCCTACCGGAAAAATCCCGCGACGACCGAGCGCCCGGAAACGAACGCGAGCCTGGCCACGCTCGCTGAGCAGATGCAGCGGAATCCGGCCGTGTTCGAGGCGGAAGACGAACTCGATCTGCTCCGCGCCCTGCGGATAGCGGACGAATTCAAATTGAAACCGATCCTGTTCGGGAACGGTTACGAATATCGGGTCCGCAAGGCGTTGGCGGAGAAAAAGCCGGCGATCATTTTGCCGCTCGATTTTCCGAAGCCGCCGGAAATCGAGCGGCCCGAGAACGCGATCGAAGTTGAGCTCGACGAGCTTCAGCATTGGGACCGCGCGCCCAGCAATCCCGCCCGGCTGGCGGAAGCGGGTATTCCGTTCGCGTTGACGACGGAGAAGCTGGAGAAACCGGAAAAGGATTTTTGGTCCCGGCTGCGCCTGGCCGTTCGACGCGGCTTGAGCAAGGACGCGGCGCTCGCGGCTCTCACCACTACGCCGGCGGAAATGTTCGGCGTCGCTGACCGGCTCGGCTCGATCGCGGCCGGCCGGATGGCGAACCTGGTCGTGGCCAGCGGCGATCTTTTTGGCGACGACGCCAAGGTGCTGACGACCTGGGTCGACGGCCGCTATTACGATACCGACCAGGCGCGCGAGCGTGACGTGCGCGGGACGTGGGAACTGGTGGCGGACGGAAAGACCTTGCCGCTGACGATCGAGGGCAAGGTCGAGAAACTCGATGCCAAGGTCGGCGGCGAAAAAGCGACCGTCTCGGTGAAGGACGACTCGATCCTCGTGATCGCGCCGGCGAAGCTCTTCGAGAAAGGCGAAGGGTCGCTCCGGCTAACCGGTGTAATTTTCGGTGAGACGATTTCGGGAACGGGCGACGCCCCCGGCCTAACGAACGTGCGATGGAACGCGAAACGCACGGCTGCTTTCACGCCCGCGAAAAAGCCGGACGACAAACCATCGCCGCTCGATAAGCCGCTGGATTTCCCGGAGACCTACCCGGCGGGCGCCTTCGGTCGCGCGGCGCCACCCGATCAGCCGAAAGCGGTCCTGATTCAAGGCGCGACGGTTTGGACTTCCGGACCGCAAGGCACGCTCCAGAACGCTGACGTCCTCGTGACCGGCGGCAAAATCTCGGCGGTCGGCCCGGGATTGAAAGCGCCCGGCGGCGCGACGGTGGTCGACGGCAAGGGAATGCATGTCACGCCGGGCATCATCGATTGCCACTCGCACACCGCAATCAGCCGCGGCGTGAACGAGTCGAGCCACGCCGTGACCTGCGAAGTGCGGATCGGCGACGTGATCGATCCCACGGATATCGGTCTCTATCGGGAGCTGGCCGGCGGCGTCACGACCGCGAACGTGCTCCATGGTTCCGCCAATCCGATGGGCGGCCAGAATCAGGTCATCAAATTTCGCTGGGGCGCGTCCGCGGAGGAGCTCAAGTTCGCCGACGCGATGCCGGGAGTGAAGTTCGCGCTCGGCGAAAACGTCAAGCAAGCGAACTGGGGCGACAAATTCAGAACGCGTTATCCGCAGACGCGGATGGGTGTCGAACAAATCATGCGCGACCGGTTCCGGGCCGCGCAGGAATACGACGCGGCCCTGAAGAAGAAAGGCGGCTTGCCGGTGCGCCGCGATCTTCAGCTGGAAGCGATCTCGGAAATTTTGAGCGGCAAGCGGCTGATCCATTGCCACTCCTACCGGCAGGACGAGATCCTGGCGTTCCTGGGCGTGGCGCGGGAATTCAAGATCCGGGTCGGCACGCTCCAGCATATTTTGGAGGGCTACAAGGTGGCCGACGTGATGGCGAAAGACGGCGTGGGCGGTTCCACGTTTGCCGATTGGTGGGGCTACAAGTTCGAAGTGATCGATGCGATCCCGGACAACGCCGCCATGATGAACGGGCAGAACGTGGTGACCTCGGTGAACTCCGACAGCGCCGATCTCGCGCGGCGTTTGAACACGGAAGCGGCGAAATCGATGAAGTATGGCGGGCTCTCGCCGGAAGACGCGCTCAAGCTGGTGACGATCAATCCCGCCAAACAATTGCGGATCGAGGCGAAGACCGGTTCGCTGGAAAACGGGAAGGACGGGGACTTCGTGATCTGGACCGGCAACCCGCTCTCGAATTACGCGCGCGTCCAGCAGACGTGGATCGATGGCCGGAAGTATTTCGATCGCGCCGAGGATGCGGAGGCGCGGAAAAGTTTTGCGGCGCAGCGCGAGGCGCTCGTCCAGAAGGCGCTGGTGGAACGGCTGAAGGAAATCGGAGGTGGCAAGGACGGCGACGGCGAGAAGAAGGACGACAAGGAGCCGCCGAAGATTTCCGGGCACGATCTGCACCGCGCAAAGGAATTGGAGCCGATCTACGGCGACGGGCACGACAAGCACACCTGCATGGGAGACGCGTCCGAATGAGGAAACCTTTCCCGGTCGTCGTTGGCATCCTCGCGCTATTGGTTACAGCGCGCGCATCCGACACAATCCCGGCGCCGCCTCAAACTAAACCGGTCGCGATCAAGGGCGCGACGATCCATCCGGTGAGCGGCCCCGACATTCCAAACGGCACGATTGTTTTCGAGAACGGAAAGATCACCGCCATTGGCGCGGACGCGGCGATTCCATCCGGCGCCGAAGTGGTCGAGGCGAATGGGAAGCATGTCTACCCGGGCTTGATCAACGCCAACACCGTTCTCGGCCTCGTCGAGATCGGCGCGGTCCGCGCGACGGTCGACGTCGAGGAAGCGGGCGCGCTCAACCCGAACGTCCGCAGCATCACGAGCGTGAATCCGGACAGCGAATTGATCCCGGTTGCGCGCGCTGCCGGGGTGTTGACCGCGCTTTCGGTTCCGGAAGGCGGAATCATTTCCGGGCAATCGGCGGTCCTGCGGCTCGAAGGTTGGACACCTGAGGAGATGACCGTCCTTTCGCCGGCCGCAATGCATTTGCGGTGGCCGAACCTGACCATCGACCGGCGGCCGCGCGCGCGGAAATCGGTGAAAGATCAGCAAAAGGAAATCGACAAGGCGCAGAAACAAATCCGCGACGCGTTTCAGGTCGCCCGCGCCTATTGGCAAAGCCGGAAAAATCCGGGACCCGATTTCAAGACGGACCTGCGCTGGGAAGCGTTGATGCCGGTGTTCGATGGGAAGCTGCCGCTCTTCGTCCACGCGAGCAGCCTCGCGCAAATCCAGGCGGCGCTCGCCTGGGCGAAGGAAATGCAACTCAAGATCGTGCTCGTCGACGCTGATGACGCCTGGCGCGTCGCGGCGCAGTTAAAGGAGAGCGACGTCCCCGTGATGCTGGGGCCGGCGACGAGTTTGCCGCCGCGACGTGACGATGATTACGACAGCGGCTGGAGCAGCGCCGCCAAGTTGCAGCAAGCCGGCGTCCGGTTTTGCATCGCTTCAAACGGCCGGGGCGCGGAGACGAACGAACGCAATGTCGGCCACGAAGCGGGGCTCGCCGCCGGCTATGGCTTGCCGAAAGAGGAGGCATTGAAAGCGGTCACGCTTTACCCCGCTCAAATCCTTGGGATCGCGGACCGCCTTGGTTCGCTGGAGCCTGGAAAAGCCGCGACCTTGATCGTGACCAACGGCGATCCGCTCGATTTTCCGACGCAGGTCGAAGCGGCCTTCGTCGACGGCCGCAAGATCGATCTTTCGAATCGGCAAACGCGTTTGCGCGACAAGTACCGGGAAAAATATCGGCGTAAATAGAACGCCGGCTACTCGACCGGGTGAACGATGTAGGTGCCGGCCTGTTTGTCGTCCTCGAGCCTCACCAGCCCCTGCTTCTGCGCTTCGAGCAGCAGTTCGTTGAACGCACGGAAACCATGGGCGCGCTCGTTGAATCCCGGGTTTCGTCGTTTGATGGCTTGTTTCACGAGCGACCCGCGAATGGTGTAATCTTCGCCGCGCTCGGCCCGTAACGCGTCGACCGTGTTCGTGACCAGGTCGAGCGCGCGATCGGTCGACAGACTGCTCTCTTTCTCGACCCCGACCTTCGACGCCGCCCTGTTCGGCTGGGCGCTCCGGCTTTTCTTCGGACGTTCGCCGCGCACGAGGTCGTCGTAATAGATGAACTCGTCGCAGTTATTAATGAAGAGATCGGACGTCGATTTCTTAACGCCGACGCCGATAACGGTCTTGGCGTTCTCGCGCAATTTGCTGACCAGCGGGGAAAAGTCCGAGTCGCCACTGATGATGACAAAGGTGTCGACGTGGCTCTTCGTGTAACAAAGGTCCAGCGCGTCGACGACCATCCGAATGTCGGCCGAGTTCTTGCCCGACTGCCGGACATGCGGGATCTCGATCAACTCGAAGGCGGCTTCGTGGAGCCCGCGCTTGAAGGCCTTGTAACGGTCGAAATCGCAGTAGGCTTTCTTCACCACGATGTGGCCCTTGAGCAGGAGGCGCTCGATGAGCTTGCGAACATCGAAGGCCGGGAATTGGGCCTCATGCGCCCCGATCGCGATGTTTTCCAGGTCGAGGAACACCGCCATGGTGGACACGGAATCAGGCGCACTCATAGAGGCTGATGGTAGCGGGAGAGAACGCAATGGCAAGGCACGCGCCGAACCCGCTAAAGTCCTGATCCCGTGTCGTTCGGGGCGGCATTGCCGGTACAGGAGCTGCTTTTTCTCACCCCCATGCAACCAACCCACAAATCCCGCAGCTCGATTGTCCGGCCGACGTTCAAACGGACAAAATCTTCAGAGACCTGGTCGTCCACTCGCCACGCGATGTCGACCTACATCGCCGACGAAATCCGCGCCTACGCCACGATCCGTGATATCGCCCTCGCCGAGGCCGAGAAACTGACGAACTCGCTGAACCTGGAGCGCGCCCGGATCGCGAACGAGTTCGTCGAGAACGCGCTCAAGCCCGCGCGCCGACCCTACGAAAGCCAGCACCTGCCCGACGGCGATGCCACTCGGGAACGCCAGCGTTGCGAAGCGGTGAAGGTTCGGCTTTCCCTGCTTCATGCGCATCTGGATGCGCTGGCCCGCGATCGCGCGCACGCGGCGTAGTCGTTAGCGCGTTGGAGCGACGCGCTTCAACAGCCGCGCCGACTAGCCCGTTCCCCAAATCATGGCGACGCTCGTCGTCAGGCTGCCGCCCATGTTGAAGGTCAGATATTTTTTGGCTCCGGGAACCTGCCGTTGGTCCGCCTGCTCGGTCAATTGCTGGTGGGCTTCGTAAACCTGGCGCACACCGGTCGCGCCCACCGGGTGGCCATCGCCGATCAGGCCGCCGCCGACGTTCACCGGAATTTCCCAGCCGATCTTGCCGCTCACGTGTTCTCCTCGCACCTGCGGCAACGCCGTCGCGCCGCTCTTGGCCAACTCCGCGCCTTTGCCTGGCTCCGCCAGCCCGAGAATTTCGTAAGCCACGATCTCGGTGATCGAAAAACAATCGTGAACTTCCACGCCGTGCATATCGCGCGGCTTCAGGTTCGCCATCCCGAACGCTTTCTCCGCGGCTTTCCGCGCGGTGGAGAACGTGGGCGCGTCTTTCTTTTCCAGCGCCAGATAATCCG
This sequence comes from Chthoniobacterales bacterium, assembly GCA_035941675.1. Taxonomy (GTDB): domain Bacteria; phylum Verrucomicrobiota; class Verrucomicrobiia; order Chthoniobacterales; family UBA10450; genus AV80. Next base: position 9,857 of record DASZDT010000004.1, on the reverse strand, counting down.
TCGTGCTGCCGAACCCGAGGAGCCGCGGCAGCTTCGATTTGTCCCGGCCGATGCGGTCCAGGTATTTGCCTGAGACGAGCACGATCGCCGCGCCACCATCGGTGATCTGGGAGCAATCGGTCACGCGCAACGGCGGAGCGACGCTCGGATTTTTGTCCGAGACCTGGGAAGCGTAGTCGTAAGTCAGGTTCGCGTCGCGCATCTGGGCCAGCGGGTTGAGCCGGGCGTGCGCATAATTTTTGTAGGCCACCGCCGCGAGGTCGTCCGCGCTGGCGCCATATTTTTCGATGTAAATCTGGGCGATCCGTCCGAACAGTTTCGGGAACATGAAGTCGCCGTACTCCGGTTTCTCGATGTGATAATCGGCCGCCGCGCCCAGAACATCGCCGCCCTCGAGCGACGACATTGTCTTCTGTTGCTCCGCGCCAACGACCAGCACGACGTCATGCAGGCCGCCGGTAATCCATTGCGCGCCGAGCAGGACCGAGAGCGAACCGGAAGCGCAGGCCGCTTCCGTGTGCATGGTCGGAATGCCGTGCAATTTCGGATCGATCTCCGGGACGAACGCGCCGAGATGCAGTTGCTTGGTGAAGCCCCCGGCGTTGAAATTGCCCACCGCCGCCGCCTCGATTTCCGCCGGGTCGATCTTCGCGTCGTCGAGTGCCTTCCGGCCCGACTCCGTGATCAGGTCGCGGATGGTTTTCCCTTCCTTTTTCAGGTTGCGCTTAAAGTCCGTTCGGCCGCCGCCGAGGATGTAAACAGGTTCGTTCATAAAATTCCTCGCAGAGCCTGACAATCACCCGCACTGCCGCGACGTTCAACTGCGTCCCCAATTTAATGGGTTGGGCTACGCTAATGGGAAGCTGCGCAGGCCGGCGCATCCTGGTTGACCGAGTCCTTCCCTTTTCTCTACGATGAGCGGTCTAACCCCTGATGTTGCCAAACCCTAAACGTCATCTGGCTGTCTTATGCCTGGCTGTCCTCGCCACGGCAAATCCGGTATCGTCGCAAACTCCGCCGGCGGACAACACGCCCACGCCCGCGGCGACGGCGAAGCCAACGCCAACGCCATCCGCCACCTCGACGCCAGCGCCATCCGCCACGGCTTCGCCAACTCCAAAGGCAACTCCACCGAAGCAGGATCTAGCGTCGATCACGCTGCTCGGCGCGAACGATAACAATGATGCTCTGTCGACCTCGGCCCCGCTCGGGGCTCCATTGCCGCTCATCCTTCTGGTCAAGGAAGTGCCGCCAGGAGGACACGACCGCGGGGAGCTGCGGGTTTCCCTTTTTTCGTCGCAGGGGGAACAGCCCCCCGGTGTTGCCGCCGCAAAGATTCGAACCGGTGAAAGCGACCCAAAGACCTCATCCGCGGCCAGTGAGACTGCGACCGTCCAGTTGGACAAAAAGGGTGAAATCGCGTTCTCCCTGGAGTTCGACCGGCTCCGCTCCGGCAAGACTTACAAAGGGCAGCTCTTCCTCACTTCGGACGGTTTGCACCATCATTGGGACCTCACTTTCACGACGGGAGGTCGCGGCACCATCGCCGTCGAGCCCGTGGGAACGTTGAAGTTTGTTCGGCTGCCATTGCCCTTTATTCCGGGCACCGATACTACCGGGTCGTTCTCTTTGACGCTCCGCGACAAATCGGAGAGCGGCCCGTATCATCATCTGGGGATTCGCTTCGAGCCTTCGGCGGCGGCGAATACAAAAGCGCTCTCGTCTAACTTCACGCTCGATGCGCTTTCTTTCTGGGATAACGACAACAAGCGGGTCGATCTCGAGCGGCGGGACCCGGGCACGGCCGTAACGTTGGACAAGGGGCGCACCTTCACCGCGCGCATCGGGCCGCTCACGCCCGGCGAATATTCAGGCACTTTGCGTTTCACCGCGGATGAAGCGTCCGACGACGCGGCCGAAGCCAAACTGCCGTTGTTGATCCAAGTGCGCCACCACTGGAGTCTCCCAGTCGGGCTGATCCTGATCGGGTCGATCTTTGGATGGTTCACCTCGAAATACGTCGTGGGCGCGCGGAGAGCGCGCGAGCTGTCGCGGCAAATTGCCGAACTTCGCGCCCGGGCGGATTACCTCGCCCGTAGATCCGTGTCTCGAGCGAAATGGGAATTCCCCAGCGAAGGCGGGTCTTTGGGGTTTGCGCGGCTCGGGGTTGCCTTAAATCGGCTCGCCAGAATGGCCGGGTCGACGATGGTCGTCATTCTCGACGAGAAGGAAATTGAGGACCAACGGCAGCGGGCCGAGCTGCGCTTGGGGGCGCTCGAATCGTTGCAGGAAGTGCGCTTGAAGGTTCAGCCGTTCGCGGACGCCAGGCCCGCGGCGCAATTGGCCATCGGCCGCACCCTGCGCCAAGCCACCGATCTCCTCGAACGCCCAAGCTTCGGCGAGCTGGAAAAGGCTGCCCTGACCAAACTCTTGGAACAAGCTGAGGCGTGGGCCGATCCCTCCAAGATGAACGAAACCTACCAAAAGGCCGTGCTCGATCGCCGGCTCGGTAGCGAATGTCCGAATAAGCCCGATATCGATGCGTTCGCTGGAGGGACCACGCTACGCACCCAACTGACTGCGCTCTACGACGCGTTGCCCAGGGAAGACCAGATCAAGGGCCAGACCCAGCTGGCCGATCTCAAGACTTCTGATGAGGCGATGGCGCGAATCATTTTGCTCTGGCGCGAGCGCAACCGGCCTTGGGCAGAGGATCTCGCGGCCGCTTACGCGAGCGGCAAGACAGCACCCCAGGATCTTTTTAACGAGGTCGACAGGCTTGTCTGGAACTTCTTGAAGAAGGAAGCCACGGACAAAAAGTTCGAGCTAAGACCGGCCAGTCAGGAAAACCCGCAGACCTACCATGTGGTCGAAATCGATCTGGAATCTACCAATCTGGAAAGCGACCGCCTCCGCTATCACCCGTTGCGCGTCGGCTGGCGTGTCCAGCCCAAGGGCGGAGACGTCCGCACGCCGGAAACCGACGGGCTCACGTTAGTGCAATACTTCCCATCAGAGGGCCCGGTCGAGGTCAAAGCGAGCCTGCGCTGGAAAGGGGACGAGATTTCGATCGAAAATCCCGTGAGATTGGACGTCGTCCCAAACCCCGAGTACCGCAAACGCGGGATGTTTATCATGGAATGGACGGAATACGCGGCCATCGCTCTCGCGGCGCTCTTTGCCATGATCACGGCCATGGGCGCTCAATACGACTCCACCTTTGGATCGTTTACTCAATACGTCACCATGTTTATCTGGGCGGCCGGAGCTGGCACCGGCGGCAATCTCTTTAGCCAGCTCGGCGCGAACTCCGCCCCAGGCGGCGCGGCCTCATCCATCACCGCGGCGCCCCCAGGCAAATAAGGCGAATCTGATCGGACCACTGCGGCTTACGCCTTCTGCTTGCGCGGATCGGTCTCCGCGATGACGATGCTGACCGCGTGTTGATGAATCCTTTGAAGCCGCCTTTGCGCTGCAAATTCTCCAAATGACGCACGATCGACCTTCGCCAAAAATGCTTTTGTAGGATGGGGATCCGGGCGTAAAATTGCGGAACGGATCGATAGACATTAATTCTTTCCCCGCAATGGAGCCCGAACGATGACACAGCTACAACCTTACGTCCCCACCGCACGCGAGCAGAAGTTTCTCGAGAGCGTCGAAGACGCCCGCTATGAGCGGGAAATTATCAGTGGGCTCGGCCCCTTCTTCCACGAGAAGGCCCCGGAGGACATGCTCAACTTCTACTCCAAGGACGAGGTGACACGCCTGCAAGTCCTCAAGGGCACCGAGCGTGACGTGGAAAGCCGGATGCCGGTGAAGATCACGCGCCATTACTACGAGCTGGCCAGGACCAGCGCCGCGATTCAGCGCATCGTTAAGGCCGACCCCGCCGAGACCCTGGATCTTGCGGGCTCGGAAGATCCTGGCAACCAGATGGACTACAGCCCCGTCGAGGGCCTGCTCCACAAGTACGAGATGGGACTCATGTATGTCGTGGCGACCTGCTCGGCCCATTGCCGTTTCTGCTACCGCGAAGAATTGATCGCCCGCAAAGAGATCAGGCGAAAGGATGGCACCATCGCGAAGAAGGGTCTCGCGCTGATCCCCGAGATCATCCCGTACATTAAGCAGCACAACGCCGAGGTGGCGGCGAACGGCGGCGTGCACCCTGAAAGCGGACGCGAGAAGCTGCGCGAGATACTGATGTCGGGCGGCGACCCGATGGTGCTGAACAATTCGAAGATCGCGGCCTGGCTCGGCGCGCTGGCCGAAGCGGGCGTCGAGTCGATCCGCATCGGCACCAAGGAAATGGCATTCTATCCCCAGCGCTTCGACCGCACCTTCCTGTCGATGCTCGATCGGTTCCACGAGACCTACCCGCAGGTCGGCCTGCATATGATGCTGCACTTCGAGCACCCTGACGAGTTCCTCGCCAAGGATCCGGAAGGAAACTACATCGAGGACGCGCAGGGCTTCAAGCAATGGGTCCCCGCGACGAATGAGGGAATGCGCGGGCTTGCCTCGCGCGGCTGGCTCACCGTGGAGAACCAGGCGCCGATCATCAGGGGCATCAACGATGACCCGGACGCTCTCCGCATTCTGCAGCGCGAGTTCGTGCGGGCCGGCGGCCATAACCACTACTTCTTCTGCGGGCGCGACATCATCGCCTACAAGCAGTTCAACGTTCCGATCGAGAGCGCGTGGAATATTCTCAACACCTCGCAAAAGGGATTGTCGGGCGTCGAGACCCACGCGCGCCTTTCCATCACCCATTACAAAGGCAAGACCGAAGTGGCGGCGGTCACCAACGAGGGAATACCGGGACTCGCGGGCAGCGAGAATGGCGTCTTGATCTTCAAGATTCTTCGGAACGCCGGCAGCGCCCCCGACCGTGGCAAGGTCTGCATCGTCGGCCGCAACCCCGAGGCGCTTTGGTTCGACGACTACGAGGACCGCGTTCTGTTCGACGAGGCCGGTTTGTATGACTACGCACGTGTCTCGAAACCCGGACAGGCGCCGGGTCACGCCACGGCTGCCGGACAGGCGCCCAGTATCGGCGCTCTTCAAGCCGCTCTTGCAGGCGCGTCATGATCGACAAGCGGGTCGCGAGTGCGGCCGAGGCTGTCTCGGACATTTTCGACGGCGCCACCATCATGTTCGGTGGTTTCGGCGAAGCGGGCAGTCCAGTCGAGCTCATCCACGCGCTGATCGACCAGGGCGCCACGAATCTGACGATGATCAGCAACAACTGCGGCAGCGGCGAGGTCGGCCTCGCAGCGCTGCTTAAGGCGGGCCGCGTTTCCAAGGTCGTCTGTTCGTTTCCGCGCACCGCCAACTCGACCGTCTTCCCCGAACTCTACCGAAGCGGGCGCACGAAATTGGAATTGGTTCCCCAGGGAACGCTCGCGGAGCGCATCCGCGCCGGCGGAGCCGGAATCCCGGCGTTCTACACCCCGTCCGCCGTGGGAACGCCGCTGGCGGAAGGCAAGGAATCTCGGGAATTCGGCGGCAGAAAGTACCTGCTTGAGCACGGCCTCCGCGCCGACTTCTCGCTCATCAAGGGGCGGGTCGCCGACACCCACGGCAACATCCTCTACAACAAAACGGCGCGAAACTTCGGCCCGCCGATGGCGATGGCGGGCAAGGTCACGATCGTCCAAGTCGCCGAGATCGTTGAGCCGGGCCAGCTGGACCCCGAGTCGATCGTCACGCCCGGCATCTTCGTGGATCGCGTCGTAGCCATCGCGAACCCGGCCCACGAATCGGAACTCGTCGCGGCAGGAGCGTCGTATCCATGACGAAGCCGCCAGTGATCGGGCGCACGCGCGACGCCGCCACGAAATTACCGCGATGCCGCGGAAGACGTGGTCGATCATCCGGGAACTGCCCACCGAAAAGCAACGCGTCGCGAGCCGCTGCTTTGAGCAGCCGTTCTCACTCTTCAAATAGCGCGCCCAGGCAGAGGAAACCAGTGCCGAAAGTAAGCTCTGACCCCAGTCTCCTCGGCGGTAAAGCTAAGGCGTATCAGGTCCGACAAGTCCGCCAGGAGTTGCAAAGATCGAATCTGAAACCATCATGAAAGCACCGATGCGGCCCGACGCTCGCGATTACGAAATCCGCATTTGGTATTCTGCCGAAAAAGGCGACGAATGCTACGTCGCCCAGGTTGTCGAGTGGCCCGGCATTATGGCTCATGGCGAGACCCGCGAAGAAGCCGCGCGCCAGATTCAGCTTGCACTTGAAGGGGCGCTGAAAGTCGCCGCTGGCGAAGGCATCAAACCGCCCGCGCTCGCACATGCCGCCGGAACCCTTTTTGCCGAGACGCGCCGGCCCCACCCGTAGGAACATCTTCACCAGTTCGCCTTGTGCGTTCGCTAGGACTGGCTCCCATTAACAACCACGTTTTTGCTTGCCGGCGCTGCGCAGATCAGATTTGATCCGTAAGTAGATTCGTTGGCCATGGATATGCCTGAAGCCATTTTAGCGGTGGAAGGGGGATCGGGATTGATGAAGGAGCTCTGCGCGCTTGCCGAGCAACACGGTATCGAGACGTCTAAGCCCGTCAGCAAAACCAGTCCGGCAGATGCGCTTGACTCCCCAATCGGGGGCGAAGAAATCAGGCAAGCTCTCGAATTAGCAACGCTCGTTTTTAAGAGCGGTGCGGCGGCCGTGGCATTCTTTACCGCGCTTAAGCCTTTTCTGCAGAAGCATCCGACTGAATCATTGGTCGTAAAAGATCCGCTTTCCGGATCCAAAAAGGGACGGATCGACCAAACAACGTCAACTGCAGAAGTTCAGACAATCGTGGAGGGATGATTCCCGTTGTCCAGCTCGATCCTGCCACGTTGTGTTTGTGGTATGATCCGGAGTTGGTGTCGAGAGTGAAGGGGGGAGAGGCGGTCGCGCGCGCTGTCCACGCTGCTCAGTTCGGCGATCTGACTGAAGTAATTGATTTTATCTCCACTATTGGCGACGAACGATCGGCAATTCGTGCTGTCAACTTAGTCAGCTCCGTCTGGCACGAGCATCGACATTTTCTAGACCTGATCCTAACCAATTACGGGGCATTTCGCCTACGACTTTACACAAGTATCTATGGAAACATTGACCCCATTCTCGCTGAGATAGCTCATGGCGATAAAACGTTGGTGTGTCCACTGGACGTCTACGCTGATCCGGTTCGGCGACGTGTTCTTGGCGTTACACTACCGTCCGCGAACATACAACTTATCGCCGAGAATCTTCGCTCTCGAAAGGAATGGTTGCGCGAGGACAACGCCCCGATGCAAACGCCGTTTGGGATGGCGGCGGCTGGCGGAGAGGCACAACTGGAAGCCCTTGCCTTCTTCTGCCAACTGGCTGGCGTTCAAGAGGTGTTTGGGCCTGAGATAAGCGAGGCGGTTCAGAAAGATCTACCCGAGATACAGCGCAGGAATTTACGCTATCGCTGGGCGGAGATAGCTGCTCAGACATTTGGCCTATTACCTACCGTGTCACGTTCCGGAAAAGTCTTCCGCGATTTCACGGTTTTAAGCCCGTTATTAGTAGCGAGCCTGATGTGTCGGAAATACGGTCAGAAGCAGTCGGTGTCGGGCACCTCTGGATTTCCGTTCGCGCGATTTGCTACGCTGTGCTCTGAGTTGGGTAAACGGCCACTAAATTTTGGCGAATTGAGCCTATCTGAGGCTTGGGAGATCATCAATGCTACCGCAAAGCAATTGTGGGATAGAACCGTCCTGGAAGAGGCCGAGGAGGATTTTGCGAAAGAGCGAGAGTGGGTGGCCCGGTTCAATGAGCAAGTGGTGGGCGAAGATGTCGCGAACACAGTTCGCGACGTGCACACCTTGCGGAGCAAATTGCTAGAAATCCTGCACGCCGATCCGGGCGCGATTATCGATCCAAAGCAGTTCGTGAAAGATCTCTTATTCAGACTTCGGCCGATACCGATTATCGCATCCAAGAGCGGTCAACTCGGCTCGCCTGAAGGAGGCTGGGAACGGGTGCTGGGCTATAGAGATCCGGAAGGGAAGGAGAATGGCAGCCAGTGGTGGTGGGCTGCAGCGCCGGAAAAGTGGAATCCGGACGAGGAAGTTTTCGCACTTCGCGAAAGACGATCGTGGCTCACTGTAGCGTCCGACTATGCGCCTCTCGCTAAGCTCATCTTAAACGGGAGAGCTCATAGAACGATGCTCGGACCAGAAATCCTCAGCATCGAAATGCGGATGAAGCATAGCGGGATTAACATCCGTTTCGATCCTGTATTTGCCTTCCCGGAAGAGCCCAATGATATCGAATCGTTCTTCGAGCTCACTGGTCAGGACGCGGCGGTGTGTGATTTTTGCCGAGACACGGTTCCGCGGAGCGAAGGGTATCTGGTTTCGCCATGGATCTTCCGCTATAGTGAGCGGAACGCCGATTTGTGCGTCAGAGCGTTCGGAGGGGGTCAGCAGGGGCAACTTAAGTATTGGCGCGACTGGTCTCCATGGGTGTTTTGCCGGAACTGTCAGGCACAATTCATCAGCCAGTCCGAATAACAAGTCTGGGGCGAGACGAAGGAGAGACGCAGCTTCGAAGACCGGCACGAGTCGACCAAGGCTTACATCAACTACGTCCGCCCGCGCTGCATCGAGCTACACCGCTTGCTCGAGGTCCAATCGGGGTCGGGTCCAATCGGGGTCGGAGCTTACTATCGACACTTTGGCCCGAGCTGTTTCGGACGAGGGGAGACGACCATCCAACTCGGTTCGGCGCATCTCAAATGGTTCAGATGCAGCTATTGCGCGCCAGTGCGCAAGGCAGACGGGCTTGAACAGCATCGCCGTCTGCGGCACGCTTCAATCATGAATGTGCTCAGCGCCCAATCCATGACGAAGCCGCCGGTGATCGGGCGAACGCGCGAGGAGATGGCGCAGCGCCTGGCGCAGGATATTCCCGACGGCTCGTATGTGAATCTGGGCATTGGCATTCCGGAGCTGGTCGCCAGGTTCGTGCCGGCGGGCCGCTCGATGATCTACCACACAGAAAATGGCCTGCTCGGCATGGGCCCCGCGCCCAAGCCCGGCGAAGGCGATCCCGAGCTGCTCAATGCGGGCAAACAGCGCGTGACGGCGCTGCCGGGCGCCGCCTACTTTCATCACGCGGACAGCTTCGCCATGATCCGCGGCGGCCACCTGGATCTTTGCGTGCTCGGCGCGCTCCAGGTCGCGCAGAACGGCGATCTGGCCAACTGGTCCACGGGCGAACCCGACGCCATCCCCGCAGTCGGCGGCGCAATGGATCTGGTCGCGGGCGTGAAGTCGATCTTCGTCCTGACGCAGCATTGCACCAGGGAAGGCGAGGCGAAGCTCGTGCAAAAGTGCACCTTTCCGCTGACAGGATTGGCCGTCGTGAACCGCATCTACACCGATCTCGCCGTGATCGAAGTCACGCCGAACGGATTTCGGCTCGTCGAACTGAGCCCCGGCATCGATTTCGATTTCGTGCAGGAGCGCACCGGTGCGCCTCTGCATCGCACCCCGGAACCGATCGCCGCAGGCTAATAATTAGGAAGGAAGAATTAAGATTTAAGAAGGTGGTAACAGGAGATCCGGGGAAAGATTGCGTGAACGAACGAAGACCTTTGCGCTTCGTATTGTTCGGATGTTCGATCATCAAGAGTTCGAGGCGCAATACGACCATTTCTTAAATCTTAATTCCTAATTCTTAAATGTGATGCAAACCGACCTCTCGCGCAGCGCCGCCCTCTACGAGCGGGCCCTCAAAGTCCTTCCCGGCGGCGTCAGCCGCAACGCGATCCTGCGGGCGGGTCACCCGACCTACGTCGAGTGCGGCAAGGGCTGCCGCGTGACCGATAT
>DASZDT010000003.1:0-47002 GCA_035941675.1 Chthoniobacterales bacterium | reverse complement strand
ATCACGGACAACGCCGGCGGCATCGCCGTCATGAGCAATTTGCCGAAGGAAGTGCGCGGCGTGACGGACGAGCTGGACGCGGTCGGCAACACGATGAAAGCCGTCACCAAAGGCTACGCCATCGCTTCCGCCGGTCTCGCGGCGCTCGTCCTCTTCGGTTCCTACGTCGAGGAGTTGAAGGCGCACTATGCGGCCGGGCATCGCACCTACAATTTCGCGTTCACGCTTACCGATCCGAAAGTCATCATCGGTTTGTTCATCGGCGGTCTGCTTCCGTTTATTTTCACCGCCTTCAGCATGGACGCCGTCGGCAAAGCCGCTGGCGCGGTCGTGCGTGAAGTGCGGCGGCAGCTCACCGCCAAGCCTGGCATTCTACGCGGTGAAGACAAACCTGACTACGGCACCTGCGTCGACATCGTGACCAAAGCGGCCTTGCGCGAAATGATCGTGCCGGCCTTGCTGCCGGTGCTGGTGGTCGTCCTCGTCGCCGTGATCCCGCAGCTCGGTCCCGTTGTGCTCGGTGGCGTGCTCGTCGGCACGATCGTCACCGGGTTGTTCGTCGCGATCGCGATGACGTCCAGTGGCGGTGCCTGGGACAACGCCAAGAAGTACATCGAAGAAGGCAACCACGGCGGCAAAGGTTCGTCCGCCCACGCCGCGTCCGTGACCGGCGACACCGTCGGCGATCCTTACAAGGACACCGCCGGTCCCGCGATCAATCCCATGATCAAGGTCGTGAACATCGTCGCGATCCTGATCATCCCGATCTTCTTTTAAGTCGTAACCGCCGCCGAGGGGACGACGCTTCCAGGCCGCTTCCGGTCCGGACTTATTCCTTTGCGACCTTCGTCATTTGCGAGGCGACGGCCATCCATTTGCCGTCCTTCTTCTCAAAGACGTCGGTGCCACGAAACTCGCCGGAGAACTCTTTTCCGTCCTCCGTGCCGCTGAGTTTCACCATGACAGTCGCGACGGCGCAGTTGTCGCCGATCATCCGGCATTTGAAATCGCTCATCGTCGCGGACTTCAGGACGAAGGTTTTGTCGGTCACGGCCTTGATGTCCTGAGCCTTCGTCGTCACCGCTCCGTCCGGCTCGATGATGGAATAATCTTCAGCCTCCAGGCTCTTGATGAACGTGGGGTCGCTCTTCATGTAGGCATCGAACCACTGCTGCTCGATCGCTTTCAATTCGGCGTCCGCCCCCGCGCCAAACGCCGTGGCCGAGAGGCCAACTGCCATAACTAACGTGATCAGAGTTGTTTTCATGGCGGCGATTCTGGTTTGACAGAATCTGCCGGTCAATCCACAAGTGACCTCGCCGGAAGACGTTCCCTTTCGGCCCTCAAAAATGGACGAACCTCGCGATTACCAGCTCGTCTCCGCGGATCAAACCGCGCTGAAAAAGGAGCTCGCCAAGCCCGATCCAGGCGCGACTCCTTTCAAGCTCGTGGTCGATCCCGAGATGCGGTTGAAGCTGCGCCGCGCCTTGGTCGAGCTGATCGACTACCACGACGAAGCGCTGGCCGAGCATTTCGCCGAGGGCAAGCTCGCGCTCGAATCTTACAAGGAATACATCGAGCTGTTCGCGCGCTCCCTCAAGGAAACGATGGAAAGCCGTGAAGGCGTTTCCTATTTGCTCCGCGCCGTCGGATTCGACGTTCCGCCGGAACAGATCAATCTCCATCCCGATCTGCGCTGGAAAAAAGGCAAGCCCGGCGGATTCGGTTCCAGTTTGCTCTAAACCGCTCCCGCAAAAACTCTTGTTTCCCTCGACGGGACTGACAACAATCCCGCGCAATAACCCATGCCGACGGTGTTGCTTATCGAGGACGACGTGGAAAGCCGGAAGCGCGTGGCCCGGCTTTTTATCCGCCATGGCTGGGAAGTGATCGAGGCGCTGGAAGGCAAGGCCGGGATCGACCTGGCGTTCTCCAAACGTCCGGACGCGATCGTCTGCGATCTCCTGTTGCCGAAGATGAGCGGCCTTCAGGTTTGCCGCGCGATTCGCGAGAAACTCGATCTCGCCCGGATCATCATCATGGCGGGCCGCAGATACGACATCGACCGGGAAGCTGTCCTCGAAGCCGGCGGTGACGATTATTTTCTCAAGCCCCTCAAATGGGAAAAGCTCGCGGCGGCCTTGAAACGGCCGCGCCGGCGGCCTGGCAAACTCTCCGGAAGGGAATCGCGCCGCCTTAAATTTCACCCGCCGTCGACGCGGATAAAATTCTGGGGCGTGCGCGGATCGATCCCGGTCCCGGGACCGTCGACGATCGGATACGGCGGCAACACGACCTGCGTCGAAGTTCGTTCCAACGGCAACGTCATCATTCTCGACGCCGGCTCGGGCATTCGTGAATTGGGCCTCGCCTTGCACAAGGAATTCGGCGACGCGCCAATCGATCTGACGTTGCTCCTCACCCACACTCACTGGGACCACATCCAGGGCCTCCCATTTTTTCTGCCTGCTTACCAGGCGAAAAACACGATCAACGTTCTCGGTTATCAGGGCGCGCGCGCCGGACTCGCCACCATTCTCGCCGCGCAAATGGAACTGCCGTTCTTTCCCGTGAGCTGGAAGAATCTTCCCGGCACGATCAAGGTGCGCGAGCTAAAGAAGATGGAATTCTCGGTCGGCGACGTCCGGGTTCGCTCGCGCTTTTTGAATCATCCCGGGATCTGCGCCGGCTATCGCCTTTTCACGAAAGAAGGATCGATCGCATTTCTACCGGACAACGAGCCGTTCGAGCCGTTGAAGTTGAAACTGGCGGAGCGCGACGGCATACATGCCGAACGGGCCCGGGCCCAGGCGGTCGTCCAGCGCTCGAAACTGGTCGAGTTCCTGAAAGATTGCGACGTGCTGATTCTCGACAGCCAGTACACGGACGAAAAATATCAGGAGCACATTGGCTGGGGCCACGGCGCGCTCAGCCGGGTCGTCTCCCTCGCGCTCGAGGCCCGCGCCAAAAAACTTTTCCTATTCCATCACGACCCGGCCCACGACGACCGTCAGATCGACGAGATGCTGGAGCGGGCGCGCCTCCTGGTCCTGGAAAGCGGCCGCTCCCTCGAAGTCGACGCGGCGCGCGAAGGCGCAGAAATTTGGTTGAGCGGGCACGTCCCTGCTCGATAGTAACGGCCGCCCCGCCGCCGCGGGGTCAGGACAAAGCCTCGTAGTGTAATGGTAGCACCAGAGATTCTGGATCTCTTTGTCTAGGTTCGAATCCTAGCGAGGCTGCCACGACCGATTTTCGAATTTCGAATTTCGATTTAGGGCAAGTGCAGGGCGCGCCGGATCGGAACCGTTAGCTGGCCGTTCACCCGCTGGAGATGGCCCCGCTGGGCTCGGGCAATGCCCAACGAAACAAGGTCCGACATCACGCCGTCGACCGGGCCGCAATAATATCCGCGGCTTCGCAGGACATTCTGGAGCGCGGCGACGTACGCCGGATCGCGCAGCAATTCGTGGCTCGACTTGAAGTAATAATAGAGGCGCGAGCCCGATCGCGGAAAATAATCCGTCTCATCGACATTCGGCATCTGATGGAGCCGGCCCCACTCGTCGCGTTGCGCCAGCGGATTGATCGAATGGAAAAGCGGATCGTCATCGGCCGCGCGGACACACGGAGCCGAAAGAGCGAGAAGGACAACGAGAGCAGCGCGGCCGGATTTCGAAGTAACCATATGGACGCCGAAAGATAATCACCCGCGATCAGAGTTGCGAGCCGGAAATTCGGTCGCGAGTTTTGGCGTAACAAAAGCAGTCGCGCGGAACATCGGACACATTCGGATGAAGCGACCACTTCCGCAGGATGCCTTCCTGGTGAAATCCGTTTCGCTCCAGGAGCCGCGCGGACGCGATGTTTTCCAGATCGCATACCGCCCACACTCGAAAAACTCCGGGCGCCGAGAAGGCCCAGTCGACGACGGCCGTCACCGCTTCGCTCATGAAACCCTGGCCCCAGAAAGGCCGAGCCAGAGCGTAGCCGAAATTAATTCCCTGGTCCTGCCGCGCCGAGATAGCGCCGAGTAATTCCGCGGATTCGCGGCGAAAGATCAGCCAGCAATACGACTGGCCCGTGCGCCAGTTCTCTAGAAATCGGCTGACCGCCTCCTCGGCCTCCCTGATTTCACGATGCGGCAAAAAGGTAAGGTAACGGACGACCTCGGGATCCCGCGCGTAAGCTGAAAAGATGAGCGGCGCGTCTTCGCTCCGCGGCTTGCGGAGGAGGAGCCGCTCCGTCGCGAACTCTTCGGGCGCTATGAGCTGACGTTCAGGCATCGGGAACGGAGTCGCGCCGGCGAGCCTGGAAGAAGGTTTGAAGAAGAGAGGCGCATTGGTCGCGCAGAATGCCGCCCGCGATTTCGCAACGATGATTGAGCTCCGGCATCTGGAGCAGATTCACCAAACCACCGGCCGCGCCGCCGCGCGGATCCGCGCATCCAAAAACGACGCGGCGCATCCGGACGTGGACGAGCGCGCCGGCGCACATCGGGCACGGCTCCTTCGTCACGTAGAGGTCGCAGTCGTTCAAGCGCCAGTCGCCGATGGCCGCTTCGGCCTCCGTGATGGCGAGCATTTCAGCGTGCGCGGTTGCGTCCTTGAGCATCTCCACCTGGTTGAAAGCGCGCGCGATGATCTTGCCCGCGCGGACGACGATCGCGCCGACCGGCACCTCCTCCTTGTCGAAGGCCTTTCGCGCCTGGCGCAAGGCTTCCTCCATGAACTGTTCGTCCGTCGGCTGGTCGATGAGAGTATCCATTCCGCGTCCTGCGTAACGAGCGGGGTTTATACAGCCGTCGTCCTTCGGGCAAGCGAACTCAATGGTACCATGAAAACGATCTGCGCTCTGCTCGCCATTTGCCTTATCCCTTTCGCCGCGAACGGCGCGACCGAACAGGAAATCGTGAATCAATCGGCGTCGATTCTGCGCCAGTTCAAGCGAATGCCGGAACGGGGAATTCCGCGCAGCATTCTGCGCAACGCGCGAGGGCTCGCGATTCTCACGGTGGTCAAGGTGGGGTTCGGCATCAGCGGCAAAGGCGGCCAGGGCGTGGTGGTCGCTCGCACCGGCAACGGCTGGTCCGGCCCGTCCTTCATCGGCACCGGCGGCGCCGGATGGGGACCGCAGATCGGCGCGCAGATCACCGAATACATTTTCGTTTTGAATACGAACCGCGCGGTCCGCGCCTTCTCTCGCGATGGAAATTTCACCCTCGGCGCGGACGCCAGCGCGGCCGCCGGTCCGGTCGGTAGAGAAGCAGCCGCAGCGGTGACGCCGACCGCGGCGGTTTACACCTACAGCCGGGCACAGGGCCTGTTTGCCGGCGCGTCTCTCGAGGGCACGGTCATCGCGACGCAAAAAACGGCGAACAATCGCTATTACGGGCATCCCGTGAGCGCGCGAGAAATTTTGAGCGGCAGCGTCTCGGTGCCGCCGCGCGCTCGTGCGCTGGAGAACGCGCTCGGCCGCTGACGCCACGCGCCGAAATTTCCTTTACAATAACGCGTTCGGTTCGGCACGTTCGACGCCGTGCGGATGTTCGCTCTTATCGGGACTTTGTTCATCGGTCTCTCAACGGGTTTCGCCCAGCAACAGGAACGGCGGCTGGCGGAGCGGCTCCTGAATCCCGACACCTCCCTGTCGAATCCAGCGCAGAATCGGAAGTTCCCGGACAAACAAGCCGCGCCGTTCGACAAGCCGGCGCGCACCGCCAATTTCTTCCCGGCGCAGAAGAGCATCGCGAAAAGTTTTCCGGAGGAACGCGCCTTCACCGCGCAACAATTTGCGGCCCGGCATTTTCGCGCGGCCGATTCGGCCGCCTACATTTCGTCGCGGTCGCGGTCGCCGAAATACGATGCCTTGATCGCGACACCGACGGCGACCGCTGGCACGCTCGTCGCGCCGCAGAGCAGCCAGACGGCGCCGGTTCGCGATTACGCCGGCAGCCGGCCATTCCTCGAACAGGGTAAAAGCCAACAATCGCTCCGCGCCCTGGACAAGCCGCTCACGATCGAGCAGGTGCGCGAGTTGTTGAACAAGAGTAAGTAGCTTCCGGCTACACGCTCAACGCGCGGAATTCATGCAACCGGACGAAGCTCTTTCCATTCTCAAGCAGGGCGCGGCCCAGATCATCAGCGAAGCGGAGCTGGCGGCGAAGCTCGCGCTGGGCCGGCCGCTTCGCGTTAAACTCGGCGTCGATCCCACCAGTCCCGATCTCCATCTCGGGCACGCGATCATCCTCAAAAAGCTTCGCCAATTTCAGGACCTCGGGCACGACGCAATCCTGATCATTGGCGATTTTACCTCGATGATCGGCGACCCCAGCGGCCGGTCGGCGACGCGGCCCCAACTTTCGCGCGAGCAGGTCGCGGCCAATGCGGAAACCTACCGCGCCCAGGCCTTCAAGGTTTTGGATCCGGGGCGGACCCAGCTGGTCGCGAACGGCGATTGGCATTCCAAGATGGGATTTCACGACGTCATCCGCCTCAACAGCATGGTGACGCTCCAGCAAATGCTCCAGCGGGAGGATTTCCGAAATCGGATCGACGAAGGTCACCCGATTCACGCCCACGAAATTCAATATCCGATCATGCAAGGCTGGGACTCGGTGATGGTGAAAGCCGACGTCGAGCTCGGCGGGACGGATCAGCTTTTCAATTGTCTGGTCGGCCGCGATTTTCAGAAGCACGAAGGCCAGCCGCAGCAGGTCGTGTTTGTGTTGCCGATCCTGGAAGGCCTCGACGGTTCGATGAAGATGAGCAAGAGCCTTGGCAATTATGTCGGCCTCACCGAACCGGCCTCGGAGATGTTCGGGAAATTGATGAGTATTTCCGATGAGTTGATGGCGCGCTATTATCCGTTGCTGCTGGGGCAGCCGCTCGACCCGGCCGCGCATCCGCTGGAAGCGAAGAAGCACCTGGCTGCGACCATCGTCGAGAGCTATCACTCGCGCGAGGCGGCGGAAAAGACGGTGCAAGACTGGAATGCGCGTTTCAGCGAAAAGCGATTGGGCGACGCCGAGCTGCCGCCGTTTCCCGCCCAAAGCGCGGACGCAGTGACCATCGTCGTCGCCGCCTATGCGAAGGGATTTGGCGTGACGAAGTCCCGCGCGGACGCCCGCCGGCTAATCGAGCAAGGTAGCGTCCAGCTCAACGGCGAAAAGATTCGCGACCCGAAAGCGGTTATCCCTCTTGCCGCCGGCCAGGTCATGCGCCTCGACAAGACCCACGCCGTGCGGATTTCCTAGGCGCAACATCCGTACAGCAAAAGAGCGCGAAGTCCCCCGAATTCGCGCTCTCCGCTCGAGAACAGCTGTCCCTCTATGCCGTTGCTGTCTCAAACATCGAAAGCATCGGCGTGCGCTCCACGACGGGCGCCGCGATCCCTTCGAAATGGGCTCGGATGCTCCGCAACTCGGAAGTCACGAAGGCATCCACAAAATGAAATCGCCGGTCGAGCCAGGCGAAAAGCTTGTTCTTGATCTCGTAATGCAACGCGAGGGTGACCTCGGTGCAGTTCGGCCGGATCTCGGTGAACTCCACCAACCCCATCACGTCGAGGTTCCCGCCGGTCGATTCAAAGGCGAATTGGTCCGGCGTATCGCTTTCCACCGACAACAGGACCGTCCGGGCCTCGAAACCCAGTGGCCCGCGGAAACTGAAGTCGACGGTCTTCGAGGAAGTGACCGTGGCTTTGGTCACCATGACGAACTGCCGACGATATGATTGGATGCCCGCGAGCCGATGCTTGCACTCATCGAGCGACTGATTCATGTGCAGAGTTTTTTGTAGCAACATAGGTTTGTGCCATGTTTTTGAGCAATCGAGGTGCCCGACAAATCTCTCCTAGGGAAGCGCTTCCGAAGGGGTAAAAATGTGTAACTTCGGTTTACACTTGTGTAAATTTTTACAGATTTTTACGCATCCACGTGACAACTCCCGCACGAACGCTGGTCCGACGCCGAATCGCCTACGCTGCCTGCGTCCGCGCCCCTTCGATGGTCTGGACCATCGATTGGAAGACCTTCACGCCGTCGGCGCTGCCGAGCCGTTCTTCGCACGCTCGATCCGGATGCGGCATCAATCCGAATACGTTGCCTTCGCGATTACAGATGCCGGCGATGTTCTCGACCGAACCGTTGGGGTTCGCCGAGGCCTCGATCCGCCCGTCGGTTGTCGCGTAGCGCAAAATAATCTGACGCCGATCGTTGAGCTCGCGCAGGGTCTCTTCATCCGCGAAATAGCAGCCTTCGCCGTGCGCGATCGGCAACCGCAAAAGCGAACCCTGCGGGCATCCATGGGTGAACGCCGAATCGGGCACTTCGACGCGTGTCGTCACCAGTTCGCAGATGAAATGCAGCTTCCGGTTCCGGACGAGCGCCCCAGGAAGCAGCCCGATCTCGCATAAAACCTGGAACCCGTTGCATGTCCCGATCACCAGCTTTCCGTTGCGCGCCTCTTCCACGACGCTGGCCATGATCGGCGAAAATCGGGCGATCGCGCCGCAACGGAGATAATCGCCGTAGGAAAAACCACCCGGCAAAACAATCGCGTCGAATCCGGCCAGCGATGTTTTCTTGTGCCAGACGTACTCCGCGCGGACGCCTGGCATTCCGTTGAGCGCCGCCAGGCAATCCTGATCGCAGTTCGATCCCGGAAACTGGATGACCGCGAATTTCATCATTCCGTTTCGTCTCCTCTCAACATCTCAACCCCTCAACGTCTCAACTTTTAACGACTTCGTAGTCTTCGATCACCGGGTTCGAAAGCAAATCGCGGCAAAGATCGTTGAGGCGCGAATCCAGGTTCGGCGTTTTATCGTCCAGTTCGATCTCGAGATATTTCCCGATCCGAACCGACTCCACCTCCGGCATTCCGAGGTGCTTCATCGCGTCGCGCACCGCGGCGCCCTGAGGATCGAGCACGGCAGCTTTCGGCGTGACGAGGACTTTTACCTTCATGCTCCACTATCCGGAACGGGTCGCGCCGGACAAGTCGATTCCTACGCTGAGGGCTTCTCGCGCACGACGTCGGTTGCCTTCTTGTCCTCCCGCAATCCGAGGAATACCGGTTGGCGCAGCTTCGCGTCGCGCGTCCATTCCGCGAACTTCACCTGGCAAACGAGCCCGGGATTCACCCACGTCATTTTGCGCATCATCGACGGCGTAATCCCCTGCACCCATTGCCCACCCTGCTTCGACGGAAGATCGGCGAACGGGCAATCGTCCCGGCGCTCGCCCTTCAATTTTTTGTGCAACGACGCCAGCGACTTCGTGTTGAACCCCGTTCCAACTTTCCCGGCGAAAAGGAATTTCTTTTTATCGTAATACCCAACCAGCAGCGCCCCGAAGTGCTGGCGCGCACCCTGCGGCGGCGTAAATCCACCGATGACGAATTCCTGTTCGTTCAGCACCTTCAGCTTGATCCAGGAGCCGCTGCGGCCACCCGCTTCGTAACGGGAATCGCGCAGTTTGCCGATCAACCCCTCGAGCCCGCGACGTTGCACCTCCTTCAGCAACGTCGAAGCGTCGCCGCTAATCTCTCCCGAAAAACGGACCGGGTCCCCCAGGCCCTCGCACAACGTGGCCAGCACTTCCTTGCGCGCAGTCAGCGGCAGCCCGGTCAATCCGCGGCCGTCGACCTGCATGATATCGAAAACATAGAAAACGATGGGCGACTTGGGCCCTCCCATTTCAACGCCCTGGAGCAACTGGAAGGACGAGCGGCCTTCCTCGTCGAGCGCGACCACCTCGCCGTCGAGGACGCACTCCTCGGCCGGAAAGTCTTTCAAGGCATCGACCACTTCGGGGAACCGGCTTCGCAATTCGTTGCCGTTGCGCGAAAACAAATGGATCTCTGAACCCTTCTTCACGGCACAGACGCGAAACCCGTCGAACTTCAACTCGTAGCTCCAATCGCCCCCGGTCGGCGGCGAATCCGTGAGGCGCGCTTTCATCGGCTCGACGAACTCCGCCTTCGCCTTGGGCAATTTCGCTAACGCTTTTGGTAGGGACGCCGCGCTGCGGCGTCCGCGCGTCCCGTCATTTTCGCTTTCCGGCGCTTCCTGATCTTTTTTTTTAAGCGCTGCCTTGATCCGCGTTTTCAACGTCGGCTTCTTTTCTTCCTCGCGGTTCGACTGCCATTCCGCGTCTTTCTGGGCGGCGATCTGCGCCATCGTCCGCCCCGTCTTGACCGATTGATCGTCGCGCTTCTTCGAGATCGGTTTCATCCCGGTGCCGCTCTTCAACAACAACCATTGCGGTTTTCCCGCCTCCATTCGCGTTCGGATCAACGACCATTCGCCTTTTGCTTTTTCGCCCGCCATCACCATGTGCATCCGCCCGTCGCGCAGCGCCTTCATCGGGTCTTCGCCATAAACGTGATACTCCCCGCGGTCCCAGACCATGACCGTGCCGCCCCCGTATTGGCCCTGCGGAATGATTCCTTCGAACGTGGCGTATTCGACCGGATGGTCCTCCACTTCGACGGCCAGATGTTTCTCGCCTTTCTCCCACGGCAACCCTTTCGGCACCGCCCACGATTTGAGTACGCCGTCCATCTCGAGCCGGAAATCGTAATGCAACCGGCTGGCATCGTGCTTTTGAATCACGAACCGGCACGCGCCTTTCACCAGCTTCGGCAACGGCTTCCCGCTCGGCTCGGCCGTCACCTTGAAGTCCCGTTTTTTCTTATACTCGGCTAATCCCATCGCGTCTTAACTAGAAACGAGATCGCCACCGCAGTCACGCGGACTGTGGTGGCGATCAACGTTTTCAATTCCTCTGGTTGGTTACCGGCGGCCGCCAGATTTCTTCGCTTTACGCTTTGGCTTTTCGTCCTCTTCCGCTTCGCTCGCTTCCACGTTGATCACGGTTTCGGCGAGGGCCGTGAGTTTCTTGTCGGTCTCCCCTTCTTCATTGAGGGTCCGCTGCAAGAGGTCCTGCGCCTCGTCTTCGCCCAGGAGCGACGCGAAGGTGCGCACCACGCCGTAGCCAGCCATCTCGTAATGTTCCACCCGCTGCGCAGCGCCGATCAACGCGGCATCGAGCACCGAACCGTCGCCGTCTTCCTCGATGACTTCTTTGCCTTCTTCGACCAGGCCTTTCATCGCCTTGCACGTCTTTCCGGTCGGTTTCTCACCGAGTTTCTTGAAAATTTTCTCGAGACGAGTGACGTG
Source organism: Chthoniobacterales bacterium (assembly GCA_035941675.1). GTDB lineage: Bacteria > Verrucomicrobiota > Verrucomicrobiia > Chthoniobacterales > UBA10450 > AV80. Next base: position 35,821 of record DASZDT010000003.1, on the reverse strand, counting down.
TCCCTCCGTTTGCGTCAGGTGATCCTGAAACGCCTTCTTCAATTCCGGCGCGGACGCTTTCTTTGCCATCTTCGGCAGCGCCTTCAGCAACTGGTTTTCGGCGTTATACAAATCTTTCAGCTCGTCGATGTACAGGTCTTTGAGTGAATCCATGCTCATAAATCTTTTCTCCTTCGTTTGATGTTTCGTGGGCCGTGGGAAATCCCCGCAGCGTCCTGGCGCGCCTTGAATGAAAGCGACGCCAAAAGAGAAACGCACTCGCGCAGTCCAGTGCGTGTATTTTTGTCTTCGGTAGCGGCGGTCTATGACCGCCGAACGCGGCCGCCGCCGCGAGGCAACGAACGGCGGTCATAGACCGCCGCTACAACTAGGCCGCTTCTTCCTGCTCGGCAGGCGCGGCGGCTTCCGCCGTCAACGGCTCGCCCACCAGATAACGCGTGAAACGCCGGATCACGATGTTCTCGCCCAGCTCGGCAATCTTCGTCGCGACCAATTCCTTCACCGTCTGGTCGGGATTCTTGATGAACCCCTGCTCCATCAGGCACATCGTGCTGTAAAATTTGTCGAGCTTCCCGCCCACGATCTTTTCCACGACGTTCGCCGGCTTGCCCTTCACTTGCCCCTCGTAGATCGCACGTTCGGAGTCGACCAGCTTCGCCGGCACTTCCTCACGATTCACGAAGAGCGGATGCGCCGCGGCGATGTGCAGCGTGATGTCCTTCACGAATTCGCGGAACTTCTCGTTCTTCGCCACGAAATCGGTCTCGCAATTCACCTCCACCAGCACGCCGACTTTTCCCTGCAAATGAATGTAGGAAGCCACGATGCCTTCCTTGGTCGCCCGCGACGCCTTCTTGCTCGCGCCCGCGATCCCCTTCGTCCGCAAATGCGCCTCGGCCTTCTCCAGGTCGCCGCCGCATTCCGCCAGAGCGCGCTTGCAATCCATGATGCCCGCGTTGGTCTTCTCGCGCAGCTGTTTGACGAGCTGCGGATCGATCTCTGTCTTTGTCTCCATTTGAGGTTTTGAAAATTAGCTCTTGTTTGGGATTTGGTCCCTTGGGATTTGGGATTTCCGCCGCTTAGGCGGACACGCCGGCCATCTCGACCTGCTCCCGCGCGCGGGCATCGGCGCTGGCCGACACGATCGCGTCGACAAGCTTCTGCAACATCACCCGGATGGCGCGAATCGCGTCGTCATTACCCGCGATCGGGTAATCGATGATTTCGGGATCGGCGTTCGTATCGACAATCGCGACCGTCGGAATGCCGAGCCGACGCGCTTCGAGGACCGCGTTGTTTTCCCGGGTCGTGTCGATCACCACCATCGCGTCCGGCAACGCGCTCATTTCCAGAATTCCGTCGAGGTTCCGGCGGAGCTTCGCGGCCTCACGATTGAGCGCGGCCAACTCCTGTTTGCCCATCTTCTTGTAGTCCGGCGATTCCTCGATCTGCTCGATGTATTTCAAGCGCCCGATCGATTTCCGGATCGTCGCCAGGTTGGTCAGCGTTCCGCCGAGCCACCGCTGGTTCACGTAAAATTGTCCACAAGCCGTAGCCGCTTCCTTGACCGCTTCCTGCGCCTGTTTCTTGCAACCGACAAACAGAATCTTGCCGCCGCGCCGCGTCACTTCCTGGAGGAACTCCGTCGCGCGATTCAACTGCCGCGCGGTCTCATCGAGGTTGATGATGTAAATCTGGTTCCGTTTCTCGAAAATGTACGGCTTCATCTTCGGGTTCCACCGCTTGGTCTGGTGACCAAAGTGAACGCCTGCTTCGAGAAGCTCCGGGATTAATTCTGCTGCTGTTGCCATAGGTAAAACGGGGCGCCGCTGGGGGTCCCGCGACGGCGGGAGCGGACGTGGAAGATGCGCTACACCCCGGGTGGATGCAACCTGAATTTCCGCCGTTGTCGCGTGCGCTGTCCCCAGCGCAAATTCGCCCCAGAACCCGCTACTTCTTCACCTTAACCGAGTCCAGAATCCCCTTCAGCACGTTCATCGTGGTCGCCGCCGCATCCGCGTCGTAATCGGCATAAACGATCCCCACCTTGCCTCCGCCGGTGGGAAAAATGCCCACCAGGAATTTCACCTTCGTGCCGGCGCGCTTATCCACGCCGCTGCCAGTGACGACGTAGAAATGCGTGCCGTTCTGGTCCGCCTCGCTCTCCTGGTAGCCCGCGTCGATGCTCTTCATCGAGTCCTTCAGCGTCGACTCCAGGTCTTTCACGAAGGTCTTCTCGTCGCCCGCCGCTATCCACGCCGACACATACGCGCTGTCATCCGGCGCGCCCGCTTCCGCCGATTCGTCGTTCGGATCGCCCTTCGGCTTCCAGTCCGAAGGCACATCGAACGTGAACGCCGCTTTCTCCTTGCTCGGCACCGACATCGTCTCCGCCCGCGCCGGCAGCGCGAGCCCGAGCAGAGTGACGCAAAGGATCAACTGAGGGATTCGTGTGATTTTCATTTCTTCTTGGGTTGGGTTTCTGAATTGCCCGAAGTGTGAGCGGCGGATCAGCAGCGCGCAAGTCTTCCGTTTGATCCCGCCTAATCCAGATTCCTAAACATCGTTAGGAGAAACGCGATTCGGGCTTACAGTGCCGTTGTCTCAAGCTTGAACCAACGATGGCCGGTGCGCGGCCAGTCCCATCAGGCGGCAGCACTTTATTATGCACCGCACCCATCTCAACGACGTTGTTCGTGACGCCGCGATTGCCCATGCTATCGGTCCAGCAATTGAGCGCGCCGGATTCACCTTTGCCCAAACGCGGGATGCCTTGATCACCCTCAACGTTCCCCGGCCCGCCCGGATAGCGGCCATTGTTTGCCCGAATTAGCCGCTCATACCTGTCTCTATGCCGACCTACCTTTACGAAACCACCGACCAAGCTCGGCCTATTCGCCAGTTTGAAGTGAAGCAATCATTTGGTGAAAAACCGCTTTTGCTCGATCCGACGACGGGCGAATTAGTCCGCCGAGTCATCACCGGAGGTTATGGCGTTGTCGTCCGGGGCGGCGCCGTTGGTCCCTCCGTCGGCTCGGTCGGCTCTCACGAGGAAATTTCGAATGATCGCTAAGGCGCGCGCGATCTGCGACCCAACCCTGCTGCCGACGATCGTCTGTTCGTGGTGTAAACAGGTCTTGCGAATCGGCACGCCGAAAACTAGCCACGGCATCTGCGCTCCATGTGCGACGCTGTTCTTTGGCCGGGCGGTGCCGCTTCCAGTCGCGCTTCCTGCTTAGCACGGCCGAGCCGCCGCCGGCGGACGTCAGTGACTGTCGCGCGGCTTCGGCTTCGGAATGGTGAAGCTAAAAGTCGCACCGCGCCCGTGCACGCTTTCCGCCGTCACCGTCCCGCCGTGTGCTTCCACAATTTGTTTGACGATCGCCAGGCCGAGGCCGGTGCCGGTTTTCTCCGGATCGGTCGCCATCTTATCGAAGACGTTCGCGAGGATTTCGAGCGGGATACCTGCGCCGTTGTCGTGCACAACACATGCGACTGCGCCATCGCCTTGCCGCGCGCTCACCACCACCCGACCGCGCGCGGCGTACTTGAAGGCGTTGCCGAGCAGATTCTGGAAGACCTGCGAGATGAGCCCGGCATCGGCATAGAGCGTCAGTGCCCGCGGGATCTCATTCACGACCACGATCTCGTGCTGCGTTGAAACGGCCTGCAGGTCGAGGATCAAACGCTGAACCAGGGGCCAGAGCTCGAAGGTGCGCAGCTCCGGCTGAAACGAGCTCGCCGCACCCGACGGCTGGAGCTTCGTTTCGAGCACGCGTTTAATCAGCTCTTCCATCCGCTGAAGGTTGCGCCGCAGAATCTCGAACATTTCTTTCGAGTCACTGGCTCCTTTTTCCTCGAGCTCGCTATGCAAATGTTCCACCAGGAGCGAGACCGCGTTCAGCGGAGTGCGCAGATCGTGCACGAGGAAAGCGAGATGCTCGCTCTCCTGTTCTTTCCGCATCAGCGCCTGTTGCGCCGCGAATGCCGTGACCGCCATTCGCACCCCTTCATCGATTCGCTGATTCAGGATGCGCATCGCATCACCCACGAGGTAGAAACCGTGCCGATGCGCGATGGTGATGAACGCCACCCGCAGCAGGTTGTATTCAGCCACCACTTCGCCGACATCGAGCCCGTCGTGGAACCGCTGCACGCCGTGCACCGGTGGGCTGCCGCGGGTTTGTTCCTGCGAGATAATCCCTTCGCGGCGCTCCTCCAGGTCCCGCGTGATCTCCGCCACCAAATCGGGCAAGTGATCGGAAAGGGTCGGCTTATCGAGACAAAGCTCGCGAAGCAGATCGCTCGCGCCGACCCGCCACTCTTCCATTATCTCCTCCTGGTGATCGCGGAAGAGCCGCGCTAGCTCAGGCAATGGACAATGTTTCAGAACTTCCATCGCGGCGCGGCATCATACCACGGTTTCGTGGAATTGCGGAGCAGGTTGCGACCGCGCGTCAAGGCTGAACAGAGGATCGGGAGAAGCCGCTTAGTCGGCTTGAAAGGAGTCAGCGTCCCGATCGGGGAAGGATGGGCGCGAACGCGAACAGGAAAATCGGAATAGCGGCAACGCCGACGGCGGCCGCGAACATTACGGCATTCAGCGCGGTGACGAGCGTGGAATTGAGCGGGCCCGCGGACAAAACAAGCCCTCCCGCCAGGAGCAGAATGCTTATGGCCACAGTCTCGGCGATAAGAAAAGCGCGGACCTTGCTGCGGGGTGATTGGTTCTGATTCGGCATGTCACAGTTCTTTCGATGATTCGTGGCGCGGGCCAGTGACCGACGCCCCGGATTCGCACGCACTTGCAGGATCGGGCCCAATCTACAGCAGAAACCGCCGTTACCTAACGGTGTTATGAGTGAGCCGGACGAACTTGAACCGGCAATCGCGCCACTTCGCCCACCTAACTTGCCTGTTGTTCAGCAACGCGCGCCAGGAGCCAGCAGAGATCGGAGAGCCGGTTCAGGTAACGGAGAAGTTCGCTGTTGAACTTCGGGTCGGCACACATCAAAACGGCAACTCGACGTTCGGCGCGACGGCAGACGGTGCGCGCCAAGTCCAGGGTAGAAGCTGCGAGCGTTTTGCCAGGCGTCACCCAATCTTTGAACTTCGCGAGACGGTTTGCTTCCAAGTCATCGATCACGGCAGTGAGGCGGTCGGTCATGGCGGTGGTGGTGAGGGCGAAGCCGTCTTTCACGTAGCGGTCCATGTCTTCGGAAGCGGTGGCCAGCTCGCCCATCACGGTCACGAGCTCTTTTTGGACGGTTAGGATTTGTTCGCACAGGAACGAATCGTTCGCGGTGGCGCGGGCGAGGCCGAGAGCCGCGTTTAGCTCGTCGACGCAGCCGTAGGCATCAACGCGCGCGTCCGTCTTCGGAACGCGGCGGCCGTACATGAGCGACGTTTCGCCTTCGTCGCCGGTCTTGGTCGCGATCGACATCGTTTAAAACGCGAATGGCGAACCAGCTCGCGCCGATTCGCCATTCGGAATTCGCATTTCCTTTCGCTTAGCCGAGGGCCGGCTGCGGCTCGACGTCTTCCACCAGCGATTCGCCGATCGGCTCGCCTTTCTCGACGAGCTTGATCTCGCGCACGGCCGGGAAACCTGTCCCCGCCGGAATGAGATGGCCCATGATGACATTTTCCTTGAACCCGCGCAGGCGATCGACCTTGCCGAGCGTTGCCGCTTCGGTGAGGACGCGCGTTGTGTCCTGGAACGAGGCCGCCGAGATGAAGCTGTCCGTTTCGAGCGAAGCCTTGGTGATGCCGAGCAACACCGGAGTCGCTTCCGCGGGCTTGCCGCCCTGCTCCACCACCTTCGCGTTCTCCGCCTCGAAATCGAGCCGGTCCACCTGATCGCCCCAGAGGAGCGAAGTGTCGCCCGGATCGGTGATCTTCACCTTGCGCAACATCTGGCGCACGATGATCTCGATGTGCTTGTCGTTAATCTCGACGCCCTGGAGCCGATAAACTTCCTGCACTTCGTTGACCAGGTGCTCCTGCAAATCCTGCGGTCCGCAGACCTCGAGGATCTCGTGCGGAACAACCGGACCTTCCGTCAACTGCTGGCCTTTCTTCACGAAGTCGCCCTTGAACACGATGATGTGTTTGGTGAGCGAGATCAGGTGTTCTTCCTCGGAACCGGTTTCCGGATCCTTGAGAATCAACTTCCGTTTGCCGCGGACCGTCCCGCCCATTTCCACAATGCCGTCGATCTTCGCGATCTCGGCCGCGTCTTTCGGACGGCGAGCTTCGAACAATTCCGCCACGCGCGGCAGACCGCCGGTGATGTCCTTGGTCTTCGCAATTTTTCGCGGCGTTTTCGCCAGCAACGCGCCGGCGCGAATCTTCTGGCCTTCCTCGACCACGACGTGCGCGCCCGCCGGAATCGAATAGCTGGCGAGCACTTCCTTCTTGTCGCCGACGACGACGATCTGCGGATGCAAATCTTCCTTGTGCTCAATGATGACCGTGCCCATCAGGCCCGTCGCTTCATCAACGTCGCGCTTGATCGTCACGCCCGCGATCATGTCGCGGAATTCGATCTTGCCGCTCTTGTCGGTCAAAATCGGAACGTTGTACGGATCCCATTGCACGAACGTCTCGCCCTTCTTGACCTGGGCGCCGTCCGGCTTCGAGATAACGGAACCGATGACGACGTTGTAGCGATCGAGCTCGCGTCCTTCGGAATTGTGCACGCCGATGGAGCCGTTCTTGTTCAGAACGATCCAACTGCCGTCGAGCGCCTGCACCGTGCGCAGGTCGTTGAATTGGAGCGCGCCGTCGTTCTTCGCCTTGATGATCGGCTGCTTGAACGTCTGGCTCGCCGTTCCACCGATGTGGAACGTTCGCATCGTCAGCTGCGTGCCGGGTTCACCAATCGATTGCGCCGCGATGATGCCCACCGCTTCGCCGAGCTTCACGTACTGGCCGGTCGCCAGGTTGCGTCCGTAACACATGGCGCAGACCCCGCGTCCGCATTCGCAGGTGAGGACCGAGCGAATCTTCAGGCTCTCGACGCCGACCTTCTCGATCGCCGCGGCGATATGCTCGTCGATCAGCTGGTTCGCCTTCACGACTTTCTTCTTCGTGACGGGATCGACGACCGATTCGCAGCTCACCCGCCCGATGATGCGGGTCGAAAGATCCACGACTTCTTCGTCGCCTTCGTAAATCGAGCGGACCACGATGCCGTTCACCGTCCCGCAATCCATCTCGTTGATGATCACGTCCTGGGACGCGTCCACGAGCTTGCGGGTGAGGTAACCGGAATCCGCCGTCTTCAGCGCCGTATCGGCCAAACCTTTACGCGCCCCGTGCGTCGAGATGAAGTATTCGAGCACGCTCAAGCCTTCGCGGAAATTCGACGTGATCGGCCGCTCGATAATTTCGCCGGACGGTTTCGCCATCAATCCGCGCATACCGGCGAGCTGTTTCACCTGCTGGCGATTGCCTCGCGCGCCCGAGTCCACCATCAGGAAGACCGGGTTCAATTCCTTGCGGCCCTCGTTGTGTTCGAGAGTACGGAACATGACGTTCGAAATCTCGTCACCGGCGTGGGTCCAGATATCGATGATCTTGTTGTAACGCTCGCCATCCGTGATGATGCCCTTGCGATACTGCTGCTCGACCGTTCTGATCGACTTGTAAGCGTTCTGCAGTTCGGTCTCCTTTTCCTTCGGGATGATCATGTCGGAGATTCCGATCGAAACGCCGGCTTTCGTCGCCCAGGTGAACCCGAGCTCCTTCAGGCGATCGAGGGTTTCGACCGTGCCCTGCTGTCCGGCGACCTGATAACAGCGCCAGATAATATCGGTGAGCTGCTTCTTGCCCGCGGCCTTGTTAAAGAAGCCCATCGCGTTCGGCCAGATCTCATTGAACATGACCCGGCCGGCGGTGGTTTCGATAACGCGATCGGTCGCATTGCCGTAAACCGTCTCAGTTCCGAAATTCGGGTTCTTGAAGCGAATCCGATCGTGGACGCGGACTTTTCCGTCAGCCATCGCAAATTCAACGCCGACCGCGTTTTCAAAGAGCGGCAGCCGCGTTTCCTTTTCCGTGCCCGCGGCGCGCCGCGGATTTTGGGTCAGGTAATAACAGCCAAGCGTGATGTCCTGCGACGGCGTGGTGATCGGCTTCCCGCTCGAGGGCGAGAAAATATTGTTGGGCGCGAGCATGAGCATGCGCGCCTCCATCTGCGCTTCGACCGAGAGCGGCACGTGGACCGCCATCTGGTCGCCGTCGAAGTCCGCATTGTAAGCGGTGCAAACGAGCGGATGAATCCGGATCGCTTCGCCTTCGATCAACTGCGGTTCGAAAGCCTGGATCGACAGGCGGTGCAAAGTCGGCGCGCGGTTCAGCAACACCGGGTGGCCCTTCGTGACTTCTTCAAGAATGTCCCAGACCTCCGGCGTCTGGCGCTCGATCATTTTCTTCGCGCTCCGGACCGTGTGGACGTAACCGAGATCTTTCAGCCGCCGAATGATGAACGGCTCGAATAACACGAGCGCCATCTTCTTCGGCAAACCGCACTGGTTCAGCTTCAGCTCCGGCCCGATCACGATGACCGAACGGCCCGAGTAATCGACGCGCTTGCCGAGCAAATTCTGGCGGAACCGTCCGCCCTTGCCCTTGAGCATGTCGCTGAGCGATTTCAGCGGACGATTGCCCGCGCCAGTGACCGCGCGGCCGTGGCGGCCGTTGTCGAACAACGCATCGACCGCTTCCTGCAGCATGCGTTTCTCGTTGCGGATAATGACGTCGGGAGTCTTGAGCTGGAGCAGGTTCTTCAACCGGTTGTTCCGGTTGATGACGCGGCGATAAAGATCGTTCAGGTCCGAGGTCGCGAACCGGCCGCCTTCCAGCGGAACGAGCGGCCGCAGGTCGGGCGGGATCACCGGCAGAACATCCAGCACCATCCAATCGGGACGGGCGTGCGAAGACGCGAAGCCCTGGACGAGCTTCAAACGCTTCGCCAGTTTCTTGCGAATCTGTTTGCTCTTGGTGTTACCCATCGCCTCTTCCAGCTCTTTGTTGAGCTTGTTGAGGTTGATCTCGGAGAGAAGTTTCTTGACCGCTTCCGCGCCCATCCCGGCGACAAAATCCTCGCCGTATTGTTCCTGCGCTTCGCGATACTCGACTTCGTTCAGGAGCTGCGTTTTGGTCAGCGGAGTCTTGCCCGGATCGATGACGATGTAGTCCTCGTAGTAAATGACGCGCTCGAGCTGCCGGGCGCTCATATCGAGCATCAGGCCGAGCCGCGATGGCATGCATTTGTAGAACCAGATGTGGGAGACCGGCACCGCCAGCTCGATGTGGCCCATCCGCTCCCGACGCACCCGCGCCAGCGTCACTTCCACGCCGCAACGGTCGCAGATCACGCCCTTGTGCTTGATCCGCTTGTATTTTCCGCACGAGCATTCCCAGTCCCGGGTCGGCCCGAAAATCCGCTCGCAAAACAGACCGCCCTTTTCGGGCTTGAAGGTCCGGTAGTTGATCGTCTCCGGATTCTTCACTTCGCCTTTGCTCCACGACCGCATCGTGTCCGAGGAGGCGACCCCGATCGCCACCTGGTCGAAGCCGACCGCGCGTTCTTCACCGACTAGTTCCCGCCAGGAATGTTCGTTCATTTATTAAAGAGAGATTTGTTTGAAAAAAATTACGCCACGTTTTCCAGGAAAGCGCTGGGCGCCTGGCCGCCGACTTTCACGTCGAGGCCTAACGACTGCATTTCCTTGATTAACACGTTGAAAGATTCCGGTGTGCCGGCCTCGAGCGAGTTGTCGCCTTTGACGATCGACTCGTAGATGCGCGTCCGTCCCTGGACGTCGTCCGACTTCACCGTGAGGAGTTCCTGCAGGGTGTAAGCGGCGCCGTAAGCTTCGAGCGCCCACACTTCCATTTCGCCGAAACGCTGGCCGCCGTACTGGGCCTTGCCGCCCAGCGGCTGCTGCGTGACCAGCGAGTAGGGGCCGACGGCGCGCGCGTGGATCTTGTCCGCGACCAAGTGGCCCAGCTTCATCATGTAGATGTAGCCAACGACCACTTCCTGATCGAACGCGTCGCCAGTGCGGCCGTCGAACAACCGCGCCTTGCCGTTCTCCTGCACCCAGGTGAAACCGTTCTGCTTCTTGGCGTCGTTCAGGTATTCGCGGATTTTGGTTTCCGAGATTCCGTCGAACACCGGTGTCGCCACCTTGAAGCCGAGCGCCTTGGCCGCGACGCCGAGGTGAGTTTCGAGAACCTGGCCGACGTTCATACGGCTCGGCACGCCGAGCGGGTTCAACACGATTTCGACTGGCGTCCCGTCCGGCAGGAACGGCATGTCTTCCTCGGGAACGATTCGCGCGACCACGCCCTTGTTACCGTGACGTCCCGCCATTTTGTCGCCCACCGAAAGCTTGCGCTTGCTGGCGATGAAAACTTTGACCTGCTTGATGATGCCGGGATCGATGTCGTCGCCGCTTTCGACGCGATCCATGGAACGCTCCCGCTCCAGCTCCAGCTCCGCGAACTTGTGTTCGTAGGAAGCGATGATCTCCCGGATCTTGTTCCGGATCGGGCTGGGATCGATCTCGATGTGATCGTAAACCGTCGCCAGTTTGCGCAGCAGCGTCTTGGTGATCTTGCGGTTCGCGGGAATGATGATCTCGCCGGTCTCCGCGTTGACTACGTCCAACGGAATCTTTTCGCCGAGCAGGATGTTCGAGAGCGAATCGGTTAACTGCTCCGTCAGCTCTTCCTTTTTCTTGCGGTTGTCTTCCGTGATCGTCTTCAGCTGTCGTTTCGTTTCGGAAGGCGTCAGTTTCTCGCGCGAGACTTCGTGGCGCGATGAGACTTTGACGTCCATGACAATGCCGTAGGTGCCGGATGGCACCGTGAGCGAAGTATCCTTAACGTCCGCGGCTTTTTCACCGAAGATCGCGCGGAGGAGACGCTCTTCCGGCGCCAGTTCCGTTTCGCTCTTGGGCGTGATTTTGCCGACGAGGATGTCGCCCGGCTTCACTTCCGCGCCGACGCGCACCACGCCGTCCGGCCCGAGATTTCGAAGCGCTTCTTCGCTGACGTTGGGGATGTCACGGGTGATTTCTTCGGGGCCGAGCTTCGTATCGCGCGCGCCGATCTCGAATTCATCGATGTGAATCGAGGTGTAGATGTCTTCCTTCACGACCTTCTCCGAGATCATGATGGCGTCTTCGAAGTTGTAGCCGTTCCACGGCATGAACGCGACGAGCACGTTGCGGCCGAGGGCGAGCTCGCCCTGGTCCGTGTTCGGTCCGTCGGCGATGACCTGGCCGCGCTTCACGTGCTGGCCCTTCTTCACGATCGGCTTCTGGTTCACGCAGGTCCCGGCGTTCGAGCGCATGAACTTCCGCAGCTCGTAGACGTGCACGCCGGCTTCGACGTCGGTCTTCAGCTTGCGCTTGCTCTCCGGCATGTGGCCGTCCTTCGTCACCACGATTTGGTCCGCGGTCACCGACGCCACTTTGCCGGCTTCGGTCGCGATCAGGACCGCGTGCGAATCGCGCGCGACCTTTCCTTCCAATCCGGTGCCCACCAACGGCGATTCGGAAACAATCAGCGGCACGCCCTGGCGTTGCATGTTCGAACCCATGAGCGCGCGGTTCGCGTCGTCATGCTCGAGGAACGGAATCAGTCCCGCGGCTACGGAAACGAGCTGCTTCGGCGACACATCCATGTAGTGGACCTTGGATGGCTCCACTTCCAAAAAGTCGCCCCGATAACGAACGGAAACTTTTTCGCCCGTGAAATGCCCCTTGGCATCCATCGGCGCATTCGCCTGCGCGACGAGGAAATTCTCTTCCCGATCGCCGGTCAGGTAATCGATTTGATCGGTCACGCGACCCTTGTCGACCTTGCGGTAAGGTGTTTCGATGAACCCGAATTCGTTGATGCGCGCGAACGTGCTCATCGAGCTGATGAGACCGATGTTCGGACCTTCCGGCGTCTCGATCGGGCAAATCCGACCGTAGTGGGAGGGATGGACGTCGCGGACTTCGAAGCCGGCGCGATCGCGCGAAAGCCCGCCTGGCCCGAGGGCCGAGAGCCGGCGCTTGTGCGTCAGCTCCGCCAGCGGATTCGTCTGGTCCATGAACTGCGAGAGCTGCGAGCGGCCGAAGAAATCGCGAATCACGGCGCTGAGCGCTTTCGGGTTGATCAACTTCTGCGGCGTCATGCCGTCGATGTTGATGTCGAACAGCGTCATCCGCTCTTTCACGAGACGTTCCGTGCGGGCGAGGCCCACGCGGCACTGGTTGGCGAGCAATTCGCCCACCGTCCGGACACGACGGCTGCCAAGGTGATCGATATCGTCCAACGTTCCCTCGCCGCGGCGCAGGTTGATCAGATATTTGATCGCGCCGATGAAATCCTTGTCGGTCACGATGCGCTCGCCGAGATCGACGTCGATCCCGAGCTTCTGGTTGATCTTGTAACGGCCAACGCGGCCGAGATCGTATTTCTTCGGGTCGAAAAAGAGCCGCTTCAGGAGCGCCTTCGCGTTCGCGACGGTCGGCGGATCGCCAGGACGCAGCTTGCGATAAATGTCCTTGAGCGCCTCTTCCTGGTCGTGCGCCGGATCTTTCTTGAGCGCTTTCACGACGGTGTCGTCATGCGAAATGTCGATGACCTTCACGTCTTTGTGCCCGAGCCCCATGATCTGGCGAACCGTCGCCGCGGTCAGCGGCTCGAACGCGCGCGCCACCGTGACTTCGCCGTCCAGCACGTCGGCAATAAGAACCTTCGTCGCGAGCTCTTCTTCGCCGAGCTTCTCGCTCAGCTTCAGCGTCTCAATGTTGTAGAAAAGCTTGATGACTTCCTCGTCGGGACCGTAGCCGAGCGCGCGGAGGAAAGTGGTCGCGAGGAATTTCCGCCGGCGTTTGCGACGATCGAGATAAATGTAAAGCAGGTCGCTGGTGTCGAATTGCACTTCGATCCACGAACCGCGATCCGGGATGATCCGGAAACTGTAAAGCACCTTGCCGTTCAAGTGAACCGACGACTCGAACGCGATGCCCGGCGAGCGGTGGAGCTGCGAAACGACCACGCGCTCTGCCCCGTTGATCACGAACGTGCCCTGTGGCGTCATGAGCGGGATTTCGCCCATGTAAACTTTTTCTTCCTTCGTCCCCTTCTCCTCGCGGAGCTGGAAGGTCACGTGGAGCGGAGCGCTGAACGTCTGGCCTTCGCGCTGCGCTTCGAGCGCACTCAGCTTCGGTTCGCCGATCTCGTAATGAGAAAAATCGAGGGTCGCCTTTTCGTCATAGCTCTCGATCGGGAAAACTTCCTTGAACACCGCCTGGAGCCCGGAATTTTTCCGCTTTGAAAACGGGACATCTTTCTGGAGAAAATCGACGTAGGAGTTGAGTTGAACCTCGATGAGGTTTGGAGGCTCGATGCCCTCCTTGATGGTTCCGAAGTAGATGCGTTCCGACATAATTACTGGGCCAATCTCCGAAGTTGTTAACGACACCCCGTCCGCTCACGGGTTGTCGAGATGACAGCTCACGCTTTCAAGCCGCGAGCAAGAAGCGCAAAAATAGCAGCAAATCGGAGGCCGTCAAATTGCGACGCCACCGTTTTGTTGCCTCGTTAAATTCTGTCCGTCAGTTGCGAGTTTGAAAATATTCCGACTGCTCTAACAGGTAAAAGTTCTGACACACGGTCGCGGGCCGTGCAAGCTTTTTTGAAGGGTTGCAGCGGCCGCTGTCTTAGCGGCATCTCCACAGATACCGCCGCTGAGGACAGCGGCCACTACATTGAATTACTTGATCTCGACCTTCGCGCCGGCCGCTTCGATCTTCTTCTTGATCTCTTCGGCTTCCGCTTTGGTCACGCCTTCCTTGATCGTCTTGGGAGCGCCTTCGACGAGCGCCTTGGCTTCCGCCAGGCCGAGGCCGGGCACCGCGCCGCGCACTTCCTTGATCACGCCGATTTTGTTCGCGCCCATTTCTTTCAGGATGACTTCGAACGAGGTCTTCTCTTCCGCTGCGGCCGGAGCTGCCCCCGCGCCTGCTGCTGGAGCCGCTGCCGCCGCCACCGGCGCCGCCGCGCTTACGCCCCATTTTTCTTCGAGTTGCTTCACCAGACCAGCAATCTCGAGAACGGTCAGGCCGCTGAGTTGCTCCACGATTGCATTTGTATCCGCCATATTATTTTCCTCTCATGCGCCGCCTTCGGAAGCTTCCGAAGAATTACGTCCCGCAGCCGCGAGACCGGACGTTGTTTGTTGGTTGCTCGCTCGGCCAATCGCGGCGTCGCGAAATTTTTGTTAGCCGGCTGTTTCGCCAGCGGGTTTTTCTCCTGTGGTTGAATCTGCGGTAGGAGCGGCTTCGGCAGCCGGAGCTTCGGGGGCTGGTTCAGCTGCCGGAGCCGCAGGAGCTTCTTCCTTTTTCGCTTCTGCTACAGGTGTTTCCGCCTTCGGTTCTTCGGCGGACGAGTCCTCTTTCTTCGCCTCCGCGGCGGGGGCTGCATCACCCTTCTCGCCTTTCGCCTTGAGCAATCGCGCGAAAGCCGAAGCGGGCTCATTCAAAATTCGAACCAATTGCGTCGCGGGCATCTGCAACAAGCCCAGCAATTGCGACAGCAGGATTTCCCGCGACGGCAACTCGGCCAGCGCCTCGACGTCCGACGTCGATAGAATCGCCTTGTCGACGACGCCGATCTTCAGCGCCGCGATCTTGAATTCCGCGGCGAACAACTTCAGGATTTTCGCCACCGGCGCGACGTCCTTTTCGCCCATCACAATGGCGGTCTGACCAGTAAGCTTGTCGGCCACGTCCGGCATCCCGGAATCCGCCATGGCGCGCTTCAAAAAACTGTTTTTCACCACGCGCACTTCAGCGCCGGCGGGAGCGAGGCGATTCCGCAGCTCGCCGAACTGGTCGACCTTCATCTGCTTGTAGTCGGTCACCAGCAGGAAGGGCGAACGGTTGAGCTTGTCCGAAAGATCGGAAACGATTGACGCTTTTTCTGGTCTCATGGCGATTGGTTCCGTTAAAAGGTCAGGTAAGGCGATGGATCGACGTGCACTCCCGGTGTCATGGTCGCGCTCAGCGTGACGCCTTCGACGAAACGTCCCTTGGCCGTCGCCGGACGCGCCCGGACCACGGCCTCGATCACGGCCGTTCCGTTCTCCACGAGTTGATTCTCCGCGAATGAAAATTTGCCGACCGGCACCGCGACGTTGCCGTTCTTGTCGAGCTTGAATTCAACCCGGCCGGCCTTCACTTCGCCGACTGCTTTCGCTGTGTCGTCGGTGACCGTGCCTGTTTTCGGGTTCGGCATCAGGCCGCGCGGACCGAGCACTTTGCCGAGCTTGCGCACTTCGGCCATCGCCGCCGGCGTCGCGATCGCGACGTCGAAATCCTGGAAACCTTCCTGGCATTTCTGGATCATGTCCTTGAAACCGACATACTCCGCGCCTGCGTCCTTCGCCGCCTTGGCCGCCGCGCCTTCCGCGAACACCAGCACTCGCACCTGCTTCCCGCTGCCGTGCGGCAACGGACAGGTGCCACGCACCATCTGGTCCGATTGTTTCGGATCGACCCCGAGCCGGAATGAGACCGTCACGGTCTGGTCGAACTTCGTCGGCGGCATCTTCTTCAAAGCGGAGACCGCTTCGTTGAGATTGTAAGCCTTGTTGCGATCCACCTGCTCGGCGGCCGCGCGATAACGTTTGCTGCGATTTTGTTGCATGATCTTGTGCAGTGCCGACGAGCCCCAATTGCTCTCCTGCGTTGCCCGGCCAATCCCGGCGCGGGACGTGGAAACTAGCGCCCGTTCGCTTTGTGTCAAAGCGAATTTTCAAACCAAGGAGAGGCGGTGTCTACACCGCCGTCCAACGCCTCCCGGCGTTGGATTCCGTGCTTCTTAAGCTGCTCCACGAACGTCGGCGGTGTAGACACCGCCGCTCCTTGAGCTTCCCAAAATTTGCCTGTTGCCAAGGCCAAAACCGACCTGCTAAACCTGCGGCATGCAACCCACAAAAATTCTACTCGTTACGGCTATCGCGGTTTTAGCCGGAACGTTCAACGCCCTCGCCGCTCCGATGAACTTCAACGAAGTCTCCCTCTGGGTTCGCGCCAAAGAAACCGACAAATCGATCCTGGCTGAGGTGAAAGAGCGGAAGCTCGCCAAGCCGCTCACCCCCCAGGAAGAGTCCAAGTTAAAATCCCAGGGCGCGAGCGATTCGCTCGTCCAATCGCTGCGCAATTCCGCTTTCGTGGCCGCGTCGTCCGAGACTCCCGCCACCGAAACGAAAGCCGCCGCTCCCAAAACCGTTTCTGCGTCGTCTGCCGACAACGAATCGCCGGCCGACACGCTGCAAGTCTTCGACGTCAGCGCCAACCACCCGGTGAACCTCAGCCAATGGGGCGGTCCCGATTACGAATTCGCCTTCAACATCTACCGCTTCGCCGGCGAAAACATCGTCGAGCCCGTCCTCGTCGACCAGATCCGCACGTATACCGACGTCGCCCATTACGTCGGCGTCCTGCCCACCGGGCCCCGCACCGCGGTCCCGTCCTTTCACGGCGGCAAGCACCTCACCCCCTATCTCGGCGGCGACCTGAAGGACGACACCCATTACATCGGCGATTACATCTCCGTTTCGTCGCATTCAGCGAGTCGCGGAATGTCGATTGATCGGAAACACCCGGTCCTCATCAAAGGCTCGCCCTACACGCTCTACCCAATTTACGGTGTCGGCGCGACCGAGCTGTATTACATCGGCCACGGCAGCGATTCAGTGAAGCTGGCCGTGCGAGTCGCGAGCCGGTAACCGGCTTGGCTGCGGGAGGCTGGTCTAAGTGAATTAAATTAATTCTTTTGTTGATTGCTTTAGATCGGGCCGCCGGATACAACCCGAATGTTGTTCTGTTCCCACCTCTACCCGGAGTTTCCCCATGATCTGTCGTCACGTCCTCATTATCTCTTTGTTCGTTGGCGCGCTCGCCGCCAAGCCCACGTTGGCCCATGAGAGCGACGAAAACCGCGACTGGAGCAAGTATCCGGCGATCGTCACGCTCGCGACAACTGAGGACGTTTATGCCCTGGGCGATGTTCATGGCGACTACGACCGCTGCGCGGACTTGCTGGTCGCCTGCAATATCCTGGAAACGAAACCCGCTGATCCGAACGATCTGACTCAGGTTAAGTGGAAAGCCAAGAAAGCCGTGTTCGTCTGCATGGGCGACATGATCGATAAAGGGCCGGATTCGGTGAAGGTGCTGATGCTGATGCGCTCGCTGCAAGAAGCCGCCAAGAATGAAGGGGGCAGGGTCGTCATCACCTACGGTAACCACGAGGCGGAATTTCTCGGTAGTCCCGTCCTGGACCCGACAAATAACCCCAACAAGCATACATTCGACAAAAAGCTGACGGAGTTCGTCGCCGATTTGAGGAGGACAACGTTCAACGGACAAGCCCTCGACCCGGACCAGGTGGTCGATGGAAAAGACCCGGCCGGTCTGGGCGTGTTTCTGCGTTCTTTGCCCTTCGCCGTCGCGGTGAACGACTGGTTCTTCTCCCATGCGAGCGATACGGGGAAGAAGCGGATCGACCAGTTGAGCGGCGAAATCAGGAAAGGCGTCGACGATAAGACTAAAGGCTACGATCCGGCCAAGACCGAAGCGATCCGGGGCCTGCTCGATGCAACACTGGCAGACGGGAGAGTCCCGCCCAAAGAGGGGGAGCCGCCCAACAATTGGTGGGAAGAAGGCCTGGCGCAGGGTCAGACGGGCGAGGACGGACTGCTGCGCTACCCCCACACCCTGTTCAACGATCAGCAGTCGGACAATTTCATCGTAAGGCACCTGGTAATGGGCCACCAGAAGGGAAGGGTCCATTTCATCGGTGAACCTGGAACAAATGACCGTAGGAAGGGCCAATTGTTCGAGAAGTTCAACGGCCTGATTTTCTTCATCGACGTCGGCATGAGCCGATGGGTGGAAGACAAAAGAAACTGGGGGGAGGATGCAGGCGCGGCCAGTAAAGGATTCCTGTTGCAAATTCACAACATGCCGGAACCGCAAGCGTTCCGTCTGGATCACACCGGCAAACCGGTCGATATCAACGGCAACCGCTCGGCCGTGCCCATGTGGCGGGCCGGGTTCGCGCGGGTGCCGAGGGCGAAATGTTACCTGGGCTGGAATCCACCACTCCTCCGCGACGGCGTGCACGAGAGTGTGGAGACGCAGATGGAGAGATTCGAGATCGGCGTCCACACGGTGACGCAGGGGCAGTGGCAGGAAGTGATGGGGAACAACCCGAGCGAGTTCTCCCACACAGGCGATCAGAACGCCAAGGTCAGGGACATCAACGACGAGGACCTGAAGCAGTTCCCAGTGGAGAGCGTGTCGTGGGACGACGCGCAGGAGTTTATCAGGAAATTAAACGCGCGCGAAGAAAAGCGTGGCTATGTCTACCGCCTGCCGAGCGAGGCCGAATGGGAATACGCGTGCCGGGGAGGTGCTACTTCTCAAAGTGATTGCCAACATCACTTCTATTTTGGTGAACCGACGGACAAACTCTCCTCGGACCAGGCGAACTTCAACGGCAATTCCCCGGATGGCGGCGCAGCCACGGGGCCGTACCTGGCCCGCACGACCAAGGTGGGATCGTATGCGCCGAACAAGCTAGGGCTCTACGACATGCACGGTAACGTATTTCAATGGTGTGAGGATCTGAACAAGCAGTATGGCTTTGGCCGGGAGTTGCGGGGCGGCGGCTGGGACAAAGAGGGCCGCGTCTGCCGGGCGGGATTTCGCACCTATGACTTCCCCACTAAGAAGTCGAACGACATCGGCTTCCGGCTTGTCCGAAAAGCGATAGGGCCAGAGGAACGGGCGGCTTTCCACCCGCCAAGTTTGTCTCCTTTTGCCCGAGCGCTTTTGAGCTGGCCGCGCGATCCATCGACGCCGGGAACGGAAATCTCTTGGGTCCGAGTTCCCCACCCGCCCGCCCTCACCACGGATTGAGGTCTCCGTAAGCGAGAAAGACTTCAGGACCGCGCACTGCCGGTCCCTCCGAGTTCGCGATAGAGTCTCGCCCTACCGAGATTGCTTAACGATCTTCCCCTCTTTCATTACGAAGGAGACGCGTTCGGTCGCGGTGATGTCCGCCGTCGGGTCGCCGGGCATCGCGACGATGTCGGCCAGTTTGCCTTTTTCGAGGGTGCCGACTTTGGCCGAAATGCCGAGGAGATCGGCGTCGGAGGCGGTGGCTGCGCGAAGGGCCTCGATCGGCGGCATTCCCAGATCGACCATCAACTTGAATTCCCTGGCATTCATTCCGTGGGGATAAACCGCGGCGTCCGTGCCGAGACCGATTTTCACGCCGAGCTTGACGGCGTTACGGAACATATCGGTGCGCGCCGCGCCGGCGGCTTTGGCCTTGGCCTGCAGCGCCGGGGGATACGAATCGAGTTTGCCCAGGATCCATTCGGTCGCCATCAGGGTCGGCACGAGATAAGTGCCTTTGGTTTTCATGAGCTGAAGCGTTTCCGGTTTTAGAAACGATCCGTGCTCGATCGAATCGACGCCCGCTTCAACCGCATCTTTCGCAGCCTGATCGCCGTGACAATGAACCGCGACCTTCTTCCGCAACCGATGCGTTTCGTCCACCAACGCCGCGATCTCGGCGGGAGTGAATTGCGGCGTGTCCACTTCGTCGGTCAACGACAGGACGCCGCCCGAGACCGCCGCCTTGATGACGTCGGCGCCATTCTTGATTTCAAACCGGACGGCTTTCCGGATCGCGTCGGGTCCGTCAGCGATGCCTTCGCTGTAATCCGGTTCATGGCCAAACAGCATGTCGCGGAAGCCGGCGGTGCTGTCGAAATGTCCGCCGGTCGCGCCGATTCCATACGTCGCGACGAGCATCCGCGGACCCGGAACAACGCCGCGGTTGATCGCATTACGGAGCGCGACGTCGACGAACTCCTTGCTCCCCACGAAACGACTGCCGAGATCGCGCACGGTGGTAAACCCGGCCTCGATCGTGGCCCGGGCGTAGGTGATTGCGGTGATGGCTTGTTCGGAAACATTGAGATCCACTTCCTGCAACCGCCTTTGATTGTAGTTGCCCGAGAAATCCGCGGTGAGATGCGTGTGCGCGTCCATGAACCCGGGCGACAGCGTCGCGTCGCCGAGATCGATGACCTGCGCGCCTTGCGGAATGGCGAGGTTACTGCCGGCATCGACAATTTTATCGCCCTGCACAATGACGACGCCGTTCGTGATCAGCGCCTTCGCTTTGCCGTCGAAAAGCCGGGCCGCTTTCAAGGCGATCGTCGGCGGCGTTTCACTGTTCGCCGGGGCCGCCACCATGAGCAGAAGGGCGGCAGCCAAAAATGGAAGCACCATCCCGACGTGCGAAATCCGAGGCGTGAATCTATTCATCCCTCAGCATATAAAGAAATGGGAACGGTCCCGCCAGACTTTCCCAAAAAGAATCTTGCCAGTTTTCGCCGGAATCGTTACACCGGGGTTACGCCCCATGAGTTTTCCCACCCCGGCTGCCGTAAAAACGCAGCGCGTCTTCATGGCAAAGGCCCGCCGAGGAACGCGGCCGCATTCACACCGCTTTAGGTAAGGCGCGATCGACACCATATTGGCCAATGACTTCGCCAAAAAATTCCGGGCAAAAAAAATCGGACGCTCCCCCGCCATTGCAAAAAGCCGTGCCGCCTCCGGACAATCCGTTGCTTCGTTTTCAAGCCGAAGAAGGACCACGCCTCGAAGGCGGCGATTCCGACACGAAGGAACAAGCGCGGCTCCGGGCCAAGGCTTTTGAGCAGCTGTCGCGAAAATCTTCCGACCCCAACGACAAACCCGATACGCCGGCGCCCGCCGACTGAGCGCGGCTCCAGCGCATCGCCCGGAGCGATGAAAACAAAAACAAAAACGCGCACTAAAAAAGCGACCGCCAAAACTTCCCCCCGATCGTCCTCGAAGAAGGCATACCCGCCGCCGGATAACCCGCTCCTCCGCCACGAAGAGCTCGATTCCGATCGCGTCATCGAAGGGCAGGCCGAGGAAATACCGGCGCCAAGCCTCATGGCCGCGATGGCTCCAGGGAAACGTCCAGCACGCGCCGCCCGAGGGAGAACCGCGGTCAGCACCGTGCGGCAAACCGCGCAATTGCGGCTCGAGGCGTTGCGCCAATCGGAAACGATGCCAGCCATTGAAGCAGACATTGTTGTCGCGCCGAGACGAGCTCACGCCGCCGCGGCCCCGGGCGCAGCCGAAATGGTCGCGCCAGTGACAGGTACCAGCAATTGGGTTCAGTTAGGCCCGACAGCTATTCCAAACGGACAAACCTACGGCGGCACCCGCGTTCTCGTGACCGGCCGGGTGACGTCTGTCGTGATTGATCCGACCAACCCAAACATCGTCTACGTCGGCACAGCCCAGGGAGGCGTCTGGAAGACAATCAATGGCGGCCTGACCTGGACGCCCACCTCCGACAATGAGGTGTCGCTCGCGATCGGCGCCCTGGCCATCGATCCCACCAATCCGCAGATCCTCTACGCAGGAACCGGAGAAGGAAATTTCTCGGGCGACAGCTACTACGGGAACGGTGTGCTGAAGACGACCAACGGCGCGTTGAACTGGACAAACCCGGCGCAGGCGACTTTCACCGGCACCCGTTTCAGCCGCATCACCGTCACACCCGGAACCACCGCACGGCTTTTTGCCGCCACCAGTGCCGGCCTCTACCGGAGCACGAACGCTGGTGTGAATTGGACGCAACTGACCGGCGCCGGATTACCCACATTCAATGCGACGGACGTCTGCATCGATTCCACCACGCCCACGACTGTCTACGCCGCTTTCTGGGGAAACGGGATCTACAAATCGACGAACGCCAGCGCCGCCACTCCGACCTGGGTGAAGTTGGCGGGTGGACTGCCGGCCAGCGGGTTCACCCGCATCAGTCTCGGGATTTCCGCTACCAATCCACTGATCATCTACGCGTTGATCGCCGATGCCGGGTACGCAGTGAACCAATTCTTCCGGACGACAGACGGCGGCGCAACCTGGACAGCCATCCCGCTCCCCGGCGGGAGCATTGGAGGCCAGGGATTTTATAATCTCAACGTCGCCGTGGATCCGAGCACGCCGGACATCGTCTATCTGAGCGGCATCTCAGTTTGGAAAGCGATCCGGAGCAGCGCGGGAGTGTGGACGATCACCGACATCGGCGGGACGATTCATCCGGACAACCACGCCTTCGCGATCCAGGCAAGTAACCACCAGGTGGTTTACGCGGGGAGCGATGGCGGAATTTACAAATCGGTGAATGGCGGCCTCGCCTGGTCCGATCAAATCAACGAGGGCCTCTGCATCACCCAGTTTGAATTCATCGATCAGCATCCGACTTCCGACGCGGTCGTGATCGGGGGAACGCAGGACAACGGGACCGAGCAATATCGCAACAGCTCCGTCTTTTACCACGCCGACGACGGGGACGGCGGAGCGTGCGCGATCGATTTCAGCGCGCCGAAAAATGTGATCAGCACCTACTACTATGCGAGCCCCAAGCGTTCCACCCAGGGCGGCAAGTTCGGCAGCTGGCTGAACGTTAGCACCGGCCTGGTGGGTTCGGCGTTGTTCTACCCGCCGCTCACCCTCAACCAAACCAATTCCAATGAAATCGCCATGGGCACGGACCGGGTAAATCTCGACCCGGTCCAGGGAACCACGGGCTGGCCGACGAAAGTGTTGCTGCCGGGCGTTGCCGGGCTCGTTTCCGCCCTGCACTACGTGAATTCAAACCTGATCTACGCCGGGACAACGTCGGGGCAGGTTTATCGGTTGACGCGAAGCGGGACCGTCTGGACCGCGGTCGCCCTCCAGGCGGCGCCGTTGCCGGGTCAATACATCTGGGATATCGCCGCGCTCCCGGCCAACGCCAACATGATCATCGTCGTCATGTCCGGTTTCGGCATTTCGCATGTCTGGCAGGGCGCCGTCGCGAGTACGGGAACGTCGGCGGTCTGGACCAACATTAGCGGAACAGGCGGCGGAATCCTCCCGGACATTCCGGTGAACGCGCTCGTGATCGATCCAAATATCGCGAACACCTATTACATCGCGACCGACGTCGCGGTCTACCGGACGATCAACGCGGGCAACACCTGGACCCAGTTCAGCGAGGGCTTACCGAATTGCGCGGTCTTCGATCTTCGCCTGCACAATCCCACGCGTCTCCTGCGCGCGGGCACCCACGGCCGTGGACTCTGGGAACGCAAGCTCGACGTCCCGTCGCTGCCGAACGTCGACCTCTTCTTTCGCGACCATCCCATGGCCACCGGGCGCCAGGTCCCGACGCCCTCTCCGGTCGTCGCCGCTTTCGACGATCCGCTGCAATACGTCGCGCTCGGCGATCAACTCTGGTGGTGGCAGTGCGCCGACATCAAGGTAGACGCGCTCGAAGGAGCGGGACCCGCCTACCAGTTTCCGGTCGCCGCGGTCGATTACCTCGTGTTCGATAATTCCCTGCAGCATCGGAACGCCCAGCGCGGAAATCTCAACCGGGTCTACGTCCAGGTTCATAACCGCGGGTTTGCGGCTGGTGCCAGTGTGACCGTGCGGTTGTATTTTGCCGACGCTTCCGCCGGCCTTCCGCCGTTGCCGGCGAATTTCTGGTCGGGCGCTTCCTTGAGCGGGCCGAACTGGTTCTCGATCGGTCCCGCAAAAATAATTCCGTCGTTATCGCCGGTCGAACCGACCATTCTGGAATGGGATTGGGCCACGCCGGCGACAGCCGCCGCCCACACCTGTCTGTTGGTCGTGATGGACAGTCCCGCCGATCCGATTCCCGCCGCCAATAAATCGCTGAACGTCGGTGTCCTGGTGCCTAACGAGAAACGAGTCGGCTTGAAGAACCTCAGCATCGTGAATCCGCCGCCCGGAGCCGTCCACGGCGCGGCATTGAATTTCTTCACTGTGTCGGGCAAGAAGAGCACGATTCGGATCAACCCCAGTGCGGTCGAGGGCTGGAAGATCGGCGCTGTCCTGCCCAAGACGCACGCCACCGCTCTGGCCCCTCAACCGGCCACGGGGAAACCAGGAGCCACGGCGGCCGCGATCGGCCAGAACTGGCAATCGAGTGCTCTCACCAAGGCAGCAGTCAAAACATTGCGAGACCGATTCGGAGCGGAACTCGAGAAGTACGATACCTCGAAGATCCACACCCTGGCTGACCCGGCCCGCGGCGGGGCGCTCCCCGAGCTCGCCCTGCCCAAAGCCGGAATCTCCATCTTGTTCGTCTTTACGGCCGCGAAAAAGATCCAGGACCCAGCGACCGTGGATGTCATCCAGGAGGAAGGCCAGCAGGTCGTCGGTGGAAACACGTTTGTGCTCCAGGCCAGAAAACCGTCGTAATCCACCGCAGTATCGCCGGCCCGATCGGTTTCCGGCGTTAGACGCTAGCGCGGGCACGAAAAATGAACTTCTACCTATTTGGACTTCCTGCGTCTAATCCCCGACCAGACGAACCGCGATAGCACTTTGTCGACACCCCCAAATGTGAAGCGCCCCTCCGGAAAGCTCTGTCAGTATTACAAACAAATTTCGTGGAAGGCCGAGTTTCAGAACGATTCACGAAACTCATTACGACATCACGGAAGCTGATACGCCTCGACCACTGCGACACCAGTTTTATCACCGCTGCCTCGCACGATTGCGGTGTATGCGCCTGGGGACAGCCTTCGCAGGATAGCGCTTTCGCGATTGTCTCTGGGTTCAAGCGTCGTCGCTGAAATCGCGGCGGCATCTGGCGAGTCTACCCAATTGTCGTTCATCGCGATGATGGCGCCCTGCGAATCATGCAGTTCGAGCGCGGGATCCTGCAGCGCATTAGCCACCCCGGCGCCGATCAGACTCGGCCCAATCGCGCGGATCAGCACATGCGCTGACGCAGCCCCTGTTATGATAGTGCCACCGATCATCACGTTGTCGCCGCTATCGACCAAGCCACGTGTGGAAATATTGGCGAGCTTCGAATCGACAGTCTGATCCAGGTCATACACTTCCACTGTTCCAACTCCTGTCCCATTGTGGGCGCCACGCAAGATGGCAGTATAACTGCCGGGACTAAGCGTCGTCAGAATGGCCGCTTCCTTTGGATCGCTCGGCGCCACATTTCGATCAATTATCTCCTGCTGGTTTCCGTTGGACTGCCAATCGTCGTTCGTCGAGATAACGTGAGATGAATCGTGCAATTCCAAAACTGGATCAGTCAGTACCCCAGATAAACCGAACTTGACTAGCGAGGGGCCAATTCCACGAACAATCACCTTCTTCGTCTGTGAGCCAGTAATAATGAACCCGGCGATTAAACTGTTGTCACCCGTGCCGACGGGAAGCCGGGTTGAAATGTTTCCGAGCGAGCCGGACATTGCCGAATCGAGGGTGAACACGTAGAGTTCGTCAAAGTAGCCCCCTTGGTAAAACACTAGGTCGTACGCCAATTGGTCGTGGTCGTTAAACGCGCTGTGGCCGGACCCTCCATCCTCTGGCGGGGGCAAGACTACATTCTGCACGATCAAGCCCGATACTGTATCACCGGTACCAACTAATTTGATCAAGTCCGCTCCATTTCCTAAAAATAACCGTGTTCCACTGCTTGTATTAGCTGTGAACGCTACCTGCCCCTTATTACTTAAAACTGGCCGCGCGTTGAACAAGGAGGCCGATTGAAACGTCCCGCCCCCAGGCGCGAGCCCGCTTTGGGCGATCAGTCTTATACCAGACGGTGTCCAGAGAAAAATTCCCTCGACGGTGGTGTTCCGCTTTACATAGGCCGAGAACGCCACCTGCCCCGCATTGTTCAACACTGCGTTTTGAATAGTCGAAAAAGTGCCACCGCCAGGGGCGGCATCGCCCACCGCTGCGATAACATGGCTGGAAGCGGCAGTGCCGATGTAAACATCCCCGTGAACCTGAAACAGCGCTTGATCAGAATCGTTGAAAAGAACAGAGGTTGCCTGGTTAGTCAAAGGTATCAGGCTAACGCCAGACGTTGTGCCGAGATAGACGCCACCCCCGTCTCCGCCGCTGGTTGACGCATAAAATGCCACTTTGCCCCCGGTTGTCATTATCACACCGCTTGAAAAACTCGTGAAAGTTCCCGCCCCTCCCGGCGCGGTGCCGGTATAAAGCGCGATGGCGTGCAGGCCAGTGGAATCACCTAGAAAGATACCCGAACCTGGTCCTCCTCGTGTGGAGGCAGCAAATGCCACTTGCCCGGCGTCGTTCGCCGACGGATCCCCTAAAGAAGAAAATACACCGCCCCCCGGCGCAGCTTCCTGCGTGTACGCTATCTTCCGAACCGTTGTTCCGTTTAAGAAGAAAATGCCTCTACGCAGAGCGGAGCCGACATGTGAAACAAGTCCTAACGAGCCCGAGGGAGTGACGTAGTGAGAAATAAGATCCATGTCGCCACCGTCCGGAGCCTTGAAATTGGCCGGATACAAATAATTCACGGTCGGTATCGTCCCTTGAAAAATACGGTCGAAACTGGCCCGAAACGTTAGCAGCCCAGCGTTATTGAGAATGATACTGGCCCCTCGGGAGTAATTAGCTCCCTGAACAGGTATATGCTCACTCGTCCCACTAAGTTGCGCCTGCGCCGCGACGCGCGCTATCAGGAGCATTACGCTCCAACCCATTTTTCTGAGGGGTCTATTAATCACGTATCCAATTTTATGGTCCCGACCTTTTCCTACGGCAGCTGATAGACCTCCACAACAGCGACCCCCGTTGTGTTGTCGAATCCTCGAACTATCGCCGTGTATGCACCGGGCGTAAGAGTTCGAAGAATAGCGCTTTCGAAGTTATCCGTTGGCGGAATCCCAGTCGCTATAATCTCGGCTTCTTGATCGCTGCGCCAATCGTCGTTGAAGGCGATCGACGCGCCGTTTTGGTCAACGAGTTCGAGAGTCGGATCGTCCAAGAAGTGTTCGATGCCGAAGGCACCGAGACTAAAACCCAGTGCGCGGATTAGTACTTTCGCAGACGAATTTCCTGTTATGATTGTTCCGCCGATCATCGCATCGTCACCGGTATTCACAAAACCGCGCGTAGAGACATTTGCGAGTCTCGAGTTGCTGCTCGGGTCTACATCGTAGACTTCGAACACGGCGTTACCCGTCCCACCATCCTTCCCCCGAACTATGACTGTGTACGCGCCCGGACTGATTGTCCCCCACAGGGCCGATTCCAAACCATTCTTGGGGGCCAATCCATTGTCGAGGATCTGTTGCTTGGTCGCTGCATCTTGCCAGTTGTCATTGATAGCTCCGGGTATAAGCGCTCCCGACGAATCATGAACTTCGATTATTGGGTCAGCCAGCGCTTCCGGAACCCCAGCCGACGTAAGCGAGGGCCCAAGTCCACGGACTACTACACCCTTTAGTTGCGAGCCTGTTATGATGAATCCGCCAATCATAGCGTTGTCGCCCGTGCCGACCTTGAGCCGTGTCGCGATGTTACTTAGTTGAACTGAGAGCGCAGGAGTAGCCGTCGCGGTTGCGGTCGGCGTTGCTGACGGTCCCGGAGTAGCCGTTGCGGTCGCCATAGGTGTCGCGCTCGGTCGGACCGTTCCTGTGGCGGTAGGGGTCGCTGTGGGTAATGGCGTCGGGGTTGCCGTAGCCGTTGATTTCGGTGTGGCTGTCGCAGTAGCCGTCGCTGTCGCCGTCGCGGTAGCTGTTGCCGTAGGCGTTGATCGCGGTGTCGCCGTGGCAGTTGCGGTCGCCGTTGCTGTAGGCGACGGCGTCCCCGTAACGCTCACGAAAAGAGTGCCAGAATAATTGGACGCGACGCTTGTATCTGTCAAACATCGCGCGCTAGCTCTCACGCTGTAGGTTCCCGGCGTTCCCCAACTGTGCGAAGCGCTGGTTGTTCCGACCGGCATCCAGCCAGTCGTAAATCCATCGCCGTAATCGATACAATATTGCAACGAATGGCCTAAATTCGATGTGGAGCCCCCTGTGGCGTACGCATAGCTGAAGTTCTGCGTACAGTTCGTTGCGCCCGTTGGCGTATTCGGAGCCGAAACCACCTCCGTCACTGTAATCGTAACAGATCGGGTTCCAGATAAGCGTGAAACGACCGAAAGGTGTGTCGCGCATCGCGCCTGAACGAGGACGGAGTAAGTCCCAGAAGATGACCAGGTGTGCGAAGCGCTCGTTGTCCCGATCCCGAGCCAACCCGAAGTGCTTCCATCGCCCCAATTAAATAGATACTGCACGGAATGACCAAGGTTCGAGGAAGCGCCGCCAGTAGAATACGTGTAACTTGTTCCCGGCGAACCGCTGCTCGGGCCGGCTGGAGTCGTCGGAGTCGAAATCGCTTCCCCACCCGCGGTGGTGAAACTCCATATGCTGGACCAATCGCCCACCGTGCTGCCGCGAGCCTTTGCTTCCCAGTAATATTTTGTCGCCGAATTAAGTGGCGTAGGTGGCGTGTAGCTATTCGTTGTAGGCAAGTCGTTAATGACGATGCTTGCACCGCCAGTCGTCGCATTTGGATCGGTCGGCAAATCCGCGGGATTCGTCGCGACCATAATGCGGTAACTCGACGCTCCCGCTACCTGTGACCAACTGAATCCTGGCGTCGTCGATTGACCGGTGCTGCCATTGGACGGCGCGGTTAACGTGGGAGGCGGTAGATTCCCCGTGCCACCGCCAAAGCTGTTACTTAAATGGACCGTTCCATTGTATGTATTGCATAAATAATTCGTCCAGACGCCATTTGATTGGGCGCAAAAGCCTTGAGAGGTGGTGAAGGACGGAATTACCTGTTGAGGCTTCGTAATTGTAACTGGCGGAAAAAAGCCAACTAACCGTGTCGGCGGCGCTGCGATGTATCCATATATTAAATCGAGATATTCGCTATCCGGTTTAGTCGAACCGTAATAGTATCGAATGGCGTAGTACCAGTTTTCAAGAATCGTCTTCGCGGCCGTTTGGTTGCGGAGATTGACTAAGCAGGCCGGATCGCCGCTAATTGCTGAGTTATATTTTTGCACCAAAACCTGGACGCCGGCTTCGAGATTATAACGCCAATCGGTGATCAGCCGTCCCTTATCAAACTGGGCAGCGGTCGAACTAGTCAATTGCATCAAGGCTAATCCAGGAGGCGCTGGCGCGTTGCTAGAGTTAATTACACCATTGTGACTATATGCGTAAGAACATTCGGTTAGATTATGAACAACAAACGAATCACCACCGTATTGATACATGCCACTTTCTCGATAACAGATCGCGGCAATTATCTCGATCGGAACGTTGTACGCCGCCGCTAAACTAGCCATTTGCGATTTTAGGTCGCTTAAAGTTGGGTTCGTACCAGTATACGATACTCCGTAGCCGCTTTTGTTTAGAAGCCAGCAATCGCTCGGATGATTATAGTTTGCTTGTCCCAGCGCCTTAGGTGCAGTTGTCGCGAGGCCAATTAAGAGGAAAGAACTAAAACACAGTCTAACAAGGTTGCGCATATCAGCGTTGGAGTTACGAGTTATTTGGAAGGGTGATCATGAATCGATGCAGGGTCTCCGGCTGGAGGAGCTAGTATGAAGATAAATATTGCGAAGGAGGAATGAGGGAATGCTTGATGACATTCGGTTCCGGTTCCTTGAGCGAGGATATTTTTTCGCCCCTGTTGTTGATGTTACGTCCCCCTTCATCGACCAAACCCCCATCATGCACTAGGCGGCGTCGGCGAAATTGGCTCGTCGTGCAACGGCCTAAATCGATGACCTGGCGGGTGGCGAACCAGACGTCGTTGAATAGGCGACCAGCGTCGCTGGCCAGGGCGAACTGCGGCAAGAAACATCGGGCTTTGAGAAGGGTTATCATAGCTCCAGCTTCCCCCGCAGCCGGGCTTGCCGCGCAGGGCGCCGCGGGCGACGCCTTTCGACTCTTTCATGTAGGCGCGCAGGGCGACGTAGGCGGCGTTGCGTTCCTCGGTCGAATCCACGGCTTCGTCTTTCTTGATTTGTGCTCGGTGAAGCTGTCGAGATTCTCAGCAACGTGGTTAGGCGCGCGGGAGCGTAGTTGCGCTTAGTCATTTTGGGGGGTAGGCGGTTTGCTCGGGTTGGTGGAACCGGTGTGCGCGAACGGGGGGATGGACTCACTGCAGAGAGGCTGCCCGAAAGACGTGCGAAGCGTCTATAGGGAGAATTCCGTATTTTTTCGCGAACTATGCAAACCAGAAAGCGTATGAAATTGCCGTGAAGAAGTTTCCCAAGACCGGCGCCGATTCGATTGAAGTAGCGTCCAACTGGAACCTGACGCGCCGGGAGGTTGAAGTGCTCGAACTGCTCCGCACCGGCGCCGCCGACAAGGATATCGCGCGCGCCCTCGGCGTCAGTCGCTCAACGGCGAGCAAACACGTCGAAAATATCCTGAAAAAAATGAAGGTCTCCAACCGAACGGCTGCGGCGAGTCTGAGCTGGCAGAATTAGTTATCGGTTCTTTTCGGCCGCCCTCAACTGGGCATCAAACTCCGCACTTTCACGAGCCTGACGTTGTTTGAGGACAAAGCACCACTGCACCAATCGACGGCCAGGCAGATTCTCGGCGAAGCGTGCGATCACTTCATAAATCCGACGCCGCTGTTCATGATCGAGACCGTCGCCAAAGAAATACTCAACGCCAACGAACTTTTGGGGCTGTGCTCGCGTGTGTTCCGCTATCGAAATAAGCAGATTCTCGATGTCTCTGCCGGTTGCGCCATTTCGGAGCGGGGCTTCGAGTTCGCGGATTTGCTCCAACTCGCGCTCTGCATTCTTACGGACGCCACGCGTCGACGGATTTCGTTCCGCCCGGCGCCCGCGGAAACGATACAGTCCGCGATCGATTCGCGAGATTCGATAAATGATAGGATAACACCGCGTGCAATAGCCACGGCACTTGTGAAAGCGGCGTACGGTGCGGCAAGACTTACAGCCGTCACCGTTAGCCGGCCAGAGACGTCGTGCGCTCACATGCCATACTTATTCGGTCCAAGACGGCTGTGTCTACTCCGACTAAAAATAGGACGCCCCCGGATCTGTGCGACATATCCAAGTTCGTTTCGGCGGCAGACGCCGAAGCCAACACGCGAGGCGCGTGCGCTCCCCGATCCATAAAATCCGCGTAATCCGCGGTCGAGTTAATCGACGACTTCGAGGCCCATCTGGCGGGCGGTGCCGGCGATGACGCGGAAGCCGGCGTCGTCGGTGCGCGAATTCAGATCCTTGGCCTTCGTCGGTTTCGCCGCAGCCGAAGCTTGGTGGTTCGGGCAAGAGCTTCCGGAACTCCGCCAGCCAAAACCCGTAGAGAAGAAATAGAGATGCGAACTTTACCAACCAATGCCTAAGCGCCTCGCCATTACCGTCGCGGGGGCTGTATCGCTCGGATCCTACGAGGCGGGCGTCCTCTATGAGATCGTCGAAGCGCTGCGCCAGCACAATGAAG
Source organism: Chthoniobacterales bacterium (assembly GCA_035941675.1). Taxonomy (GTDB): domain Bacteria; phylum Verrucomicrobiota; class Verrucomicrobiia; order Chthoniobacterales; family UBA10450; genus AV80. The sequence goes on along the minus strand of DASZDT010000003.1, from coordinate 4,329 downwards.
ATCCGCGGACGCCTCCGAACGAGAGGATCGAGATCGACGTTCTCACTGGCGCTTCCGCCGGCGGAATGACTGCGACCATCGCCGCGCAAAAACTGCTCTTTGACGCGCCGGCCTTGCGCGACCCGGTCAAGAATTCCTTTCGCCAACCGTGGGTGGAAGACATCGATCTCATGGAGATGCTCAAATACGATAAAGACGAGAATGAGTTCGCCAGCTTTTTTTCGAGCAATCTGATTCGCCGGATCGCCGACAAACATTTGCTCGCCCGTTACGAGGGCACGCCGCCCGCGCCAAAACCCCACCCGGCCGCTGCCAAGACCATCCGGCTTGGCTTGGCTTTATCGAACATGAACGGGATTGATTTTAAACGCGACCTCGACCACTACGGTTCCTTCACCTACAGCCGGTTTCAGGACGAACAAACCGTCGAGCTGTCCGACGCAAACGATAACCGCACCTCGTGGGAGCCGCTGCGGACGGCGGCACTCTCCTGCGGCGCTTTCCCGTTCGCTTTTCGCCCGGTCGAGCTGCTCAGAACAAACGCTCAGTACAGCGTCTACCGGTATTTCGTTCAATTCCCTGCCCCCGGCGAGATCAAGCACGCCTTTACCGACGGCGGCGTTTTTCAAAACGAACCGCTCGGCCTGGCCAAGCGTCTGGTTGACGCTACGGATAAGCAGAAGGACGAACCGAATCGGTTCTATCTCTTTATTGCTCCGGGCGCAAAAACCGGGACCTCGGTGCCGCCGCAGCCGGGCGAAAAAGCGAAAAAGTTTTTCAACGCCCAAGCCAACCTGGCCCAGACCGCGATGCAGCTCATCAGTGCCATCTTCTCGCAGGCGCGGTTTCACGATTGGATCATGGCGCAGGATGTGAATGAGCGCGTCCGCCTTTTCAATTCGCGCGCCCTGCAATTGCATCGCGACATGATGCTGGACCCAGCGGATCCTTCCTACATCGACTGGAGAAGCCTGCGGCCCGCGGCCGATGCGCTTTTGCCCGTCCTTTTCGGCGAACGCCAGCAACAAAATGCGGTCGTGCCCTCCACGCGGAACCGGCCGGCCGAAACGCGGGAAGCGGCCCGGACGAGACTCCGCGAGCAATTTTCACGGGAATACGCAGAGCTCACGGCTTCGTTTGCCGAGGGCGCAGTCGGCAACGAAGCCGCGAATACATGGCTGGACGCCATCATGGCCTTCGAAAAGGCCGCTGAGTTGCATGGCAAAGACGAGATGCACATTTACGGCATCACCGCTACCGACGACGAACTGTCGGGGGAACTCCTGAGTGCCTTTGGCGGATTCTTTGACCACCGATATCGCGAACACGATTATCTGGTTGGGCGAAAAAAAGCGCAGGAATTCCTGGCCAAGCTCAACGGGCCGGGAGCGCTCGCCACCACGGACGGGCTGGGACCGATCCGTTTCACTCCGGGCTCAATTCCCCCGATCTCGGCGCAGCCAGTCAGGATGAAGGATCTCGATAAAGAACGCCGGAAGCAGTTTGTCGAACGCATCCTGAGCCGCGCCTCGCGTGGGCTCGAAGAAGCGGGCTTGCCAAGTGTGATCGTGGCACCGCTCCGCATCTTTTTTCTGCGGCCGAAGCTTAATAAGCTTCTCGAACTCTGAGGCCCCCCGGCCGCGCGAAAACGCGTTGCCTCTTCCCGGCTTCGACCTGGAAATTTAATCTCCGCGCTTTCCACGATTTCGTGTGGAAGAACGGCAACGTCCCGATCGCGTTGCAGCGGTGGGAATACTTGGGAACTGCCGAAAATAGACGGCGGTCACAGACCGTCGCTACAACCTAATCGACGACTTCGAGGCCCATCTGCCGGGCGGTGCCGGCGATGACGCGGAAGCCGGCTTCGTCGGTCCGCGAATTCAGATCCTTGGCCTTCGTTTTCACGATCTCCATGATCTGTTTGCGGGTCACTTTGCCGACTTTCGTTTTGTTCGGCTCCTTCGAGCCGGCGGCGATGTTCGCGGCTTTCTTCAACAGGACGGCGGCGGGCGGGCTCTTGGTGATGAAGGTAAACGACTTGTCTTTGAAGACAGTGATCACGACCGGCAGAATGTCGCCGGCCTGCTTCTGGGTGGCGGCGTTAAATTCTTTGCAGAACGCCATGATGTTGACGCCGCGCGGTCCGAGCGCCGTGCCGACTGGCGGCGCCGGGTTGGCCTGGCCGGCTGGGATCTGCAGTTTGATGTGAGCAACGATTTCTTTCGCCATAATTCTAAAGTTTTAAGTGTTAAGTTTTAAGTTTTAAGTGCAGAAACCGCGACCGCATTTGCCTTTGCTTAACACTTAAAACTTAAAGCTTAAAACTACGCGGCGTTAGCCGCGCTCCACCTGCCAATATTCGAGCTCGACCGGCGTGGCGCGGCCAAAGATCGTGACGGAAACGCGGAGCTTGCCGCGGTCCGGATCGATCTCTTCCACGATGCCGTTCTGGTTCTGGAACGGGCCGTCAGCCACTTTCACGGTTTCGCCGACTTCGAAGCTGACTTTCGGCTTCACCTTTTCTTCACGCTCGCGCATTTGGGCCAGCATGTTGTCGACTTCCGCTTTCCGCATCGGGATCGGCTTGTCTTTCGTGCCGGCAAACCCGATCACGCCCGTCGTTTCGCGAATGAAATACCAGGTCTTGCCGACGAGCTGATTGTTCTCGTCGAGCAGGTGCATGTTCACGATCAGGTAACCCGGGAAAAATTTCCGGGTCGTCTCGCTTTTCTTGCCCCGCTTGATTTCCGAGACGCGCTCCGTCGGGACGAGCACTTCGAAAATGACGTCGCCCATCTCCTCGGTCTTGACGCGTTTTTCGATGTTGTCGCGCACCTTGTTCTCCTGGCCGGAGAGGACATGGACGACGAACCACTGATCTTTGGGAGCGAGGACGGAAGCCATATCAATGCATCCGGGTGAAGTAATGAATGAAGTTGATGATCACAAAATCGAACGCCGCCACGAAACCGCCCAGGAGCAGCATGGCCACGATCACGACCACGGTGGAATCGGTCAGCTCCTTATAGCGGCGAATCCCCTTGTCCTTCGATTCCCAAGGCCACGAGGCTTTCCCCAGCTCGGCGCGAACTTCGCTGAAGAAATTTTTCGTTTTCGTGATCATGGGAACGTTTCAAAAACCAGGTCAGGAGGGACTCGAACCCCCAACCGACGGTTTTGGAGACCGCTACTCTACCAATTGAGCTACTGACCTAATAATCTTCCGACCTTAGTCCAGAATTTCCGCAACGCGACCGGCGCCGACGGTTTTGCCGCCTTCGCGGATCGCGAACCGGATGGTCTTCTCCATCGCGATCGGGGTGATCAATTCCACTTCGACCGAGACGTTGTCGCCCGGCATGACCATCTCGACGCCTTCGGCGAGCTTGACGGTCCCGGTTACGTCGGTCGTGCGGAAATAAAACTGGGGCCGGTAATTCGTGAAGAACGGCGTGTGACGGCCGCCTTCCTCTTTGCTCAGCACGTAGACTTCCGCCTTGAATTTCTTGTGCGGCGTAATGCTGCCGGGCTTGGCGATGACCTGCCCGCGCATGACGTCTTCCTTCTTCACGCCGCGCAGAAGCACGCCGACGTTGTCGCCCGCGCGCGCTTCGTCGAGCAGCTTGCGGAACATTTCGATGTCGGTGGCAACCGTCTTCATCGTGTCCTTGAGACCGACGATCTCGACTTCCTCCATCTTCTTCAGAATGCCGCGCTCGGCCCGACCGGTCGCGACAGTGCCGCGGCCTTCAATGTTGAACACGTCTTCGACCGGCATCAGGAACGGCAGGTCGACCGGGCGATCCGGCACGGGGATGTAATCATCCACCGCCGCGATCAGGTCGAGAATGCACTTGGCGTCAGGACTCGCGGGATCGCCGGCGGCCAGCGCCTTGGCGGCGCTACCTTTGACGATCGGGATCTTGTCGCCGGGAAATTCGTATTTGTTGAGAAGATCGCGCACTTCCATTTCGACGAGATCGAGAAGTTCGGGATCGTCCACCATGTCTGTCTTGTTCAGGAACACGACGATGGCTGGGACACCGACTTGGCGGGCAAGCAGGATGTGCTCGGCGGTCTGCGGCATCGGGCCGTCCGCGGCTGAGACCACAAGGATCGCGCCGTCCATCTGGGCGGCGCCGGTGATCATGTTCTTGATGTAATCAGCGTGGCGGGGGAAATCGACGTGCGCGTAGTGCCGTTTGTCGCTCTGGTATTCCACGTGCGCGGTATTGATCGTGATCCCGCGCTCTTTTTCTTCCGGCGCGTTGTCGATCGAATCGTAGGCGCGGGCCTCAGCCTGGCCTTTTTTCGACAGCACCGTGGTGA
>DASZDT010000002.1:0-142247 GCA_035941675.1 Chthoniobacterales bacterium | reverse complement strand
GGGCGTCGCGTCTACCCTTCGTTGAAACCACTTGTCGAAGCGCTCGGTTGCGTAATGGGGCAGCGAGCGTCGTGCGGAGATTCCAATTGTTTTCTCCATTGCGACGCGCGCCGCCTTGAAACCCAGAAGCCGATTCGTCAGCCTCGGCATGAGACAGCCGAGTTTGCCTAACAAATCGACATTGCTCAAAATACGGTCCCGCAGCGGCAGGCCATCGCGACGCCATCGCGCGTGAAGCATTTCCGCCTTAAGCAGCGCCAGGTTCACGTTCGACGGACATTCCGGCGTGCAACCTTTGCAGGAGAGACAGTTGCTCAGCGCGGCATGGAGCTCGGCGGATTTCAAGGGGTCGTGTCCATTTGTTCGCAGTTCGAGTGCGGCGCGAATAATGTTGGCGCGGCCGCGTGTGGACATCACCTCATCATGTGTCGCGATAAACGTCGGGCACATGATGCCGCTCTGTTTAAGGCAGCCGCCGCAGCCGTTGCATTGCTCGAGGTTGCCGAGGAACGATTCGTCCTTGAAGGCGAACGCGAGCGCCGGCTCGAACGGCAATCGCAGCGTTCTCTCCGATTCCACCCGCAGGTGATTGTCGATCTTGAACCGGCCGTCGCTGAAAATCTTCCCGGGATTGAAAAGGTTTTTCGGATCGAAAAGCTGCTTGATCTGCCGCATCACCCCGAGCAACTCGTCCCCGACCTGCTCGGCGATGTATTCGGTGCGCGCCATGCCGACGCCGTGCTCAGCCGCGAGCGATCCCTTGAACTGCCGGACGAGCGCCGACACCTGATCCGCCACGGCGCGATATTTTCGCAGGTCGCCTTCCGTGTGCAGATCCAGCACGGGTCGCACATGCAACAGCCCGGTCGCGGCGTGGCCGTAGTAGCAAACTTCGAGATTGAGCGGACGCATGATCGATTCAAGGCCGCCCACGTAATCCGGCAATTGCGCCGGACGCACCGCCGCGTCCTCGATGAACGCGACCGGCTTGGCCGCGCCTTTGCGTCCGGTCAAAAGCGAGAGCCCGGCCTTGCGCATTCCCCAGACGAGATTCATCTCCGCCGGTTTCGTGCAGATGGTCGTTCGCAAACCGAGACGCTTCGCCGCGAGCAACTGCAACCGTTCCGCGACGTCGTCGTAGAACTCGACGATCAGGATCGATTCGCACGGCTTGGTATCGAGCTCGAGGAGCTGCCGCGCCGGTTCGAAATGAAGCTGGCCTTTGGTTTGATCGAAGAGCGGCCGGTCGATGTGCTCGATGGCGGACGGCTTCAATTCCAGCAGCTCGACCGTTGCCTGCATCGCTTCCGCGACCGAAGCGAAGAAAACCAAACCAAGTCCTTTCTCGCGGGGCAGCGGAACAATTTTCAGTTCGGCGGAAAAAATCGCGGCGAGCGTGCCTTCGCTGCCGCACAACAGGTTGTTCAGGTTGCCCGGGTCGCCCAGCCAGCGCGCCAGCGCGTAACCCGACCATCGTTTCTGCAGCCCGGGCGGCATCCATTCCATGACTTCCGCCGCATGCGCGCCCACGAGATTCGCGATCACTTCCCGCTGCGCGTTCAACGTCTGGAACGTTGGACCGATCTGGTGGATCGAGCCGTCCGCCATCACGAGTTCCTGCGAGACGACGTGGTCCGCCGTCGTTCCGTAAACCGGGACGCGCGCGCCGGAGGAATCGTTGGCGATCATTCCGCCGATCGTCGCGCGCGAGCTGGTGGCGACGTCGGGGCCGAAACAAAATCCGTGCGGCTTGAGGAACGCATTCAGTTGATCGAGGACAACGCCCGCACCGGTGCGAACGGTCCGCGCTTCCAAATTCAGGTCGGTGATCTGCCGGTTGTAGCGCGAGAAATCGACGATCAACCCGTCTCCGATCGCGCCGCCGGAAAGCCCGCTGCCGGCGCCGCGCGGAGTGACCGGGACATTCGCATCCGCCGCGGCGGCGATGATCGCGCTGGCCTGCTGCGGGCTCCGCGGGAAAGCGACCGCGGCCGGTTCGATCTGATACAGCGAGGCGTCGGTCGCGTAGAGCTGCCGCGTCAGATCGTCGAAGGCGATCTCGCAATCAACATTCGCAAGGGTGGATGGTTGCATAGAAATCATCGGGCAGAGCGAAATTTAGCCAGCCCGGCAGGAGGCGACACGCGGCACTCGATGACCATGACGTAAGGCTGCCAGGTGCCTACGGCGCCCGGGAACAAACAACAGTCTTCGCGTTTGTGCTGGCTGCCTACCGAGAAATTCGATCTCTCGTTAGATCGGAAGCTTTGGTGATGCAGTCTTGCGCGAGTGAGGCCAGATGCGGTTTCAACGCAATCAAGCGAAAGCGAAGGTCTTCGCTTTCGTAGCCACGCTTGCGCAAAAACAACACCGTGCTAATTCCTTCCAGCATTTGAGCGGGCAGTTCGTTCAGCTCGCGGCCACGCGTAGCCCAGTTCGGGTCTTGTTCGACGTTCAAGGACTTTAACAGGTCGGCGAGCTCGTCAGTTCCCTCAAAAACGAATGCCTTATTAGTGCCGATATAGGTCTCTTGTTCCGTCACCAAATGATCGTTCACGAGGTGGCGGATTTCGGCGGTCAACTGCTGAGAATACATCCCATACTGGGAGTACTGAAACGGCTCGAAGAACGGCGCACCCAATTCCTGCAGAATATGGACGATCTTCTGCAGCTTCTTGCGGCCTTCGATGCGGCGCAGAACATGTAATAGTTGTGCGACTCGAATGGTGGGATGCATGGGCGCGCAGTCGAATCCAGAAACTACAAAATATTGAGCTCTGCAAGCATTTTCTTCACTTCGTCCGCAATATCTTGATGACAATAAAGGCGATTTATTGCTTCGACAGGATTGTTGCCCATTGCACGTAACATTATCGAATCGACTTCGACAGGACGGGCCGCCGCAGCCAACGTCCCGTCGGCGAGAAGCACCGCTGTCGTCGAGACTTCAGCGGGGGTTCGGTTGGAGCCGCGAAAAATTGAATCAAAATCTTCGTAACTGACTAAGTCGGATGAATCGAGCAGCCAATCGCGCTCTTCTTGTCCCACGGCTTTCAGTTCGCCAGTCAACTTCATCGTCGTTCGATAATCGGAAGCAGGAAGTTCGAAGCACCGAAAAACTTTTCGACGGGCGAGAAACGACGCCGCGAGATGTCGCAGGCGGGGGGTTTTCTCAGAGAAACTCCATTCCTGCATCGCGGCAACAATGGTCGCTTCATCCAACTGCACGAACTCTTCGCGATCGACTATTCCCTTAGTGCGGAAGAACGACTTTGCCAGAGACGGCGTGTTCGCCGGCAGTTCGTTGTTTTCCGCTAACGCAGAGGCCTCGCGAAAGAGGCACAGGAGGTGGGCTTCCCATCCTCGAGTCGCATGGTGGAAATACACCTGCAAGCTCATGTGCATACGTGCGACAAGAAATTGTTCGGCAGAATGCAAGCCGCGTCGCTCCTCAAGACAAAGCCGCCAGTCGTATTCATTCCCTGGAACCTCCCTGTTCGGCTCTGTGCCAATGCACAAACTGCCTAATAGCCATTCAGAGTCGAACACACCGTATTTGACGCCAGTGCTATGCGCATCTCTCAAAATGTAGTCCATGCGATCCGCGTCGAGCTGACTGCTCACGATGTCCACCAAAATCCGAAACTCCGAAGCGCCCGTGATAAGGTTAGCCACTTGGTCGGGGTTGATACCGTGATCGCCAAGGATTTCGCGAATTGGACCGTCGCGAACGATTAATTCGACACTTTTCTCCTCATGCCGACCTAACGTGCCGAATGCTCGTTCAGCCATATGCGAGAACGGTCCATGTCCGAGATCGTGCAAGAGGGCCGCTGCCTTCACAGCACTGGCGTGTTGATCGAGAAGGTCACTCGCGCTGGAATTCCGGTGGTACCGTTGGCGAAGAATACTGAGGATTCGTTGGGCGAAATTGAATACACCGAGACTGTGCGTGAATCGGGAGTGTTCAGCCGCAGGATATGTAAGATGGCTAACACCAAGTTGTCTGACTCGCCTTAGACGCTGAAACTCCGATGTATCCAGCAAATTGAGGACAAACGAATCCTCGGGATCGACGCGAATCAGGCCATGCACCGGGTCACGAAACACTTTTCCGCGGATGGCTGTTTGGGAACTCACGAGCTCGAGCGGCGCTACGAATTAGCTATGTCGTTACTGCAGGGACGGCCAACAAAGCCGTCAAGCTGCGGCAAAAATGGCTAGGATTGCGGTTCACGGCAAGGCGTTTTCGTTACGGGACCTGCCAGCTTATAGAAGCAGCCGTAATTCACTTGCCGCGCACTGATGTGCCGGCAACCGCGTCACGCTTACTCTGTCCGCAACGCTTCGATTGGGTTCACCATGCTGGCGCGGCGCGCCGGGAGATAACAGGCGATGAACGCGACGGCCGCGAGGGTGACGATGGCGCCGATCAAAGCGGCGGCATCGAGCGCGCCGACGCCGTAGAGCATGCTGTTCAACGCGCGACTCGCGGCGAACGCGCCGACCAACCCGGCGCCGAGACCGACGCCGATCAGCGAAATCCCTTTGCCCAGCACCAGCTTCAAGACGTCGGCGCGGCTGGCGCCGAGCGCGAACCGAATTCCCATTTCGCGCGTGCGCTGGGTCGTGCTCAGGGCCATGACGCCATAAATGCCGACGCTCGCCAGGACCAGCGCCAGGCCCGCGAACGCGCCGAGCAGCGTCATCGTCAATCGCCGTGCCGCCAGGCTGGCTCCGATATTTTTCTCCATCGTCGAAACCTGGGCGACCGGTTGATCGGGGTCGATCGCTTCGATCTCCCGTTTCACCGCGGGCGCGAGGGCGAGCGGATCGCCGGCCGCGACGCGCACGGTCAGGGTCACGTTCTCATTCGGGAACTGCGCGGCCGGAAGATAGATTTGCGGGAAGTTGAGGCTCTCGACGTTCTCTTCGCCGGGCGCTTCGTTTCGCGTCCGCGGGACGATGCCGACGATGGTCAGCGGCGGCGGATTCGGCTTCAAGGTCTGGTTGTTATCGAGCTGCTTTCCGATCGGGTCCTGGCCCGGGAAAAAGCGAGTAGCCAAAGTTTCGTCGATCATCACCGAGGTCTGCTTGCCGCCGCCATCCTCCGGCCCGAAGGCGCGCCCGCGCAGGACCGGCATTCCGAGGACCTTGAAGTAATCGGGCGAAATGTAGTTCATCTCCGCCGACGGCTCCTGGCCGCGCACGTTCGGTGGCGTGCCGGTGATGTGGAACGAGCTGTCCCATTCATTGTCGTCGAACGGAATATTAACGCCGGTCGCCGCGGCGGTGACGGAAGGCAGCGTGGACACCTTCGCCACGAGCCTGTCGTAAAACGCGTTGATCTTCTCCGGCGTATCGTAACGGGCGGACGGAAGCGCGACGCTCATGGTGAGAATGTTTCGCGGATCGAACCCGAGCGGCGCCTGTTGCGCGCGCCAGAAACTTTTCAGCATCAGCCCGCCGGCCGCGAGCAAGACGACGGCGAGCGCGACCTGGGTGACGACGAGGCCGTTGCGGGCGCGTTGCTTGTGCACGCCGTCGCTGCTGCCGCGGGCGCTTTCATGCAATGCCAGCGCCAGCGAGCTGCTCTTGGAAATTCGCCACGCCGGCCAGATCCCAACCAGGACGCCGGCGAGCACCGCGACCACGACGGAAAATATAAGCGCGGCCAGATCGATCCGCGTTTCCTGGAAACGGGGAACCGATGCGGGACTGAGCGCGAGAATGGCGTCGAGACTCCAGATGGCGAGCAGCACTCCGGCGAGCGCGCCGAGCAGCGCGAGGACCGCGCTTTCTGTGAGGACCTGACGCGTCAGGCGCCAGCCGCTCGCGCCGAGCGCGCTCCGCACCGCCAGTTCTTTTCCACGCGCCAGCATGCGCGCGAGCTGCAGGTTGGCGACGTTCGCGCAGGCGATGAGCAAAACGCAGGCGACGGCGCCGAGCAGCAGATAAAGGCTTTGCCGATACGTGCCGACCGACGATTCCAAAAGAAGTTGGGTCGTGACCCGGCGGCCGGTGTTCGATTCCGGATATTTTTTCTCGAGCGCGACCGCGATCGTGTCGAGATCGGCGTGCGCCTGCTCCAGACTTACTCCGGGTTTAAGGCGGCCCAGCGTGCCGAAACCAGGATGGTTATCGCGCAGGAGAACTCCCGGCTCCGTCCGAACGTCGCCCAGTGGAACGTAGAGTTCCGCGAGCCGCGGCAGCCGCACGACCGGCGAAAGCACGCCGATAATTTCATGGGAAACACCGTCCACGAGCAAGTGCTGGCCGAGAACCTCGCGGGACGCGCCGAAACGTTTCCGCCACATCTTGTCGCTGATCAACGCGACCTTCGGGCCGTGCGGCACGTCATCGGCCTCGGTGAAATCGCGGCCGAGCGGAGGCGGAACTCCGAGCACCGTGAAGAAGTTCGCCGTGACCCGCGCGCCGCCGATCCGTTCGGGCGCGGTGCCGCCCTTGACGCTCGAGAGGTTGTAGGACTCGCGCCGGAAAAGCGCGAGATCGGTGAAGCTCTTCTGGGAAGCGCGCCAATCGAGGAAATTCGGGTAACTGACGGAGCCGCCGGGAAAAGTTGGCGTCCGTTCCCGGATGCTGATCAGCCGGTCGGATTGCGGATAAGGAAGCGGCCGGAGAAGGACGGCGTTGACGACACTGAAAATGGCGACGTTGGCTCCAATCCCGAGCGCAAAGGCGAGGACAGCCAGGGCCGCGAACCCCGGTTGTTTCGCGATCATTCGAAACGCGTAGCGGATATCCTGAAGTAAAGTTTGCATAAGCTTGATTCGTTAGGCCAGCGGCGTCGGTCTCATTCCGCGCGCAAGGCCACTACTGGATTTACTTTTGTCGCGCGCCGCGCCGGGATGTAACAGGCGAGGAGCGCGATGAGGCCGAGGAGCAAAGCGAGCCCGAGATACGTCACCGGATCGGTCACGCTGACGCCGAAGAGCAGGCTCGCCATGACGCGGGTGAGACCAAACGCCGCGAGCAACCCGATTCCGAGACCGACGCCCGCGAGCAACATTCCCTGGCGGACGACGAGCCGTTGCACATCGCCGGCCGTCGCGCCCAACGCCATCCGGACTCCGATCTCATGGATACGCTGGCTGACCGAATACGAAATCACTCCGTAAATCCCGACCGCGGCCAGGACCAGCGCCACGCCGGCGAGAATCGTTATCAGGAGCATGTTGAAACGCGGCCGCGCGATGGATTCGGCCATCACCTGATCGACGGTGCGGACATTATAGAGCGGCTGCTGGCGATCGAGCGCCCAGATTTGTTCGCGAATGGTCTTCAGCATCGTCGTCGGCTCCGCCGCCGTCCGCACGATGAGCGAAAAAGAGCGGCGCGGCGTCTGCCGATAGCTGCTGTAAATCTGCGCGTAAGGCTCCTCGTTCAGCCGCGTCCCGTGGACGTCGCCGACCACGCCGGCGATGGTGAACCATTGCGCGTCCTTTGCCTGCGGATCGCCGAACGTCACCCGTTTCCCGAGCGGATCCTGCCCGGCGAAATATTTCCGCGCCAGGGTCTCGTTGATCACGACCACGTCCGGCGCCCCGGTCGTGTCGCGATCCGTGAGCAGACGTCCACTCCGCAATGGAATTTGGAGGGTGTGAAAATACCCGGAGCTGATCACGCGCGATTCGGCGTCCGGCGTGCGGTCGGTGGGCGCGAGGACGCGGCCTTCGACGGAAAAGGCGAGAAAGTCCGCGCCGCCACCGAGAGGCAGGTCCGTGGAGATGCCCACACTCTCCACTCCCGGCTGCTGGCTAACCGAGGCGAGCAGTTGATCGAAGAACTGGACGGCTTGTTCGTCCTTCCCGTACTTGGCGGAGGGCAGCGACAAGTCGATCGAGAGGAGGTGGCGCGGATTGAAGCCGGGTTTCACTTCCTGCAAATGGATGAAGCTCCGAATCAATAACCCGGCTCCGACGAGAAGAACGAGCGACAGCGCGATCTCCGCCACGGCCATCGCGTTCCGGAGGCGCCGTCCGCCGGTGCCTTCCGCCGCGCTTCGACCGCCTTCCTTCAAAGTGTCGTTCAGGTTCGGGTTCGAAGCGGTCAACGCCGGCATCAGCCCGAAGACGAGCCCGGTGAAGAGCGACAGGCCGAGGGTGAACCAGAGCACCTGCTGATTAATTCCAATCGTTTCCAGCCGCGGAATATTTCCCGGGCTCAACGCGAGCAGCGCGTGAATCCCCCAGACGGCGAAAAGCAAGCCGAGCACTCCGCCGCCGAGCGACAGAAAAATGTTCTCGGTCAGGAGCTGGCGCACGACGCGGCCGCGCGAGGCGCCGAGCGCGGCGCGGATGGCGATTTCGCGCTGCCGCGACGACGCGCGCGCCAGGAGCAGGTTCGCCACGTTCGCGCACGCAATAAGAAGGAGGAACGCGACCGCGCCGAGCAGGAGGAGCAGGGCCGGCCGAATATCGCCCGTCAGCGTTTCGTGCAGTTGCTCGACGATCACGCCCCACGCCGTGTTCGTGTCGGGATACTGTTTTTCGAGACGGCTCGCGATTCCCTTCATCTCCGCGCGGGCCTGCTCGATCGCGACACCCGGCTTCAACCGCGCGATCACGCGCAGAAAATCGCCGCGGCGCGAGTTGCGCATCCCGTCAGTCACGACGAGCGGCAGCCAAAGCTGGACGGCTTTGCGCGCGGCGGGATTCGGATCCTGAAAACCGGCCGGCAACACGCCGACGATCGTGTGCGGGTTGCCGCCGATGGTTATTTGCCGTCCGACAATTTTCGGGTCGCCGCCGAAGCGCTGCTGCCACAACGCGTGGCTCAAAATGACGACGCGGTTTTTGCCCTGTTCGTTTTCTTCCGGCAAAAACTTCCGGCCGAGGGCCGGTTCGACGCCGAGCACGGTGAAGAAATCGCCCAGCGTCACGCCTCCCGGCAGCCGTTCGGGTTCGGTGCCGTCACCGGTCAGGATCGAGCTGGTAGTGGCGAAGCCGGCAATCGACTGGAACGACTGGGCTTGCTGGCGCCAATCGACGAAGTCGGGATAGGAAGCGGCCTCTTTCTGAATGTCGTTGAGCGGATTGGTGCCCCAGATCCAGACCAGCTCGCCCGGCGCGCGATAGGGCAGCGGCTGAAGCAGAACGGCGTTCACGACGCTGAAGATCGCGGTGTTGGCGCCGATGCCGAGGGCCAGCGCGAGGATCGCGATCAAGGAAAACGCGGGATGTTTTAGGAGTTGGCGGAAAGCGTAACGGATGTCTTTGAGAATGGTTTCCATATCAAATCAGCGGCAGAGGAAATGACGAATTACCGAATGACGAATGACGAAGGAATGACCAAAACCCGAACGATAAAGGAACGCGCGCGCGACTTCGTGTTTCGTCATTTGATCATTCATTCGTCATTCGTCATTCGTCATTCGTGCTTCGTCATTCCGCGCGCAGGGCAACGATCGGGTTCACCCGCATGGCGCGCCGGGCCGGCAACCACGCGGCGAGGAACGCAACGAGGGAAACCAGCAGCATGATCGCGATGAAGGTGAACGGATCGGACGCGCCGATGCCGAAAAGCAGGCTGTTCAATAATCGGGTCGCGGCGAATGCCCCCAGCACTCCGGCCACCAGGCTGATGGCAACGATCGTCATCGCCTGGCCGACCACGAGCCGGAAGATGGAATTCTTGCCCGCGCCCAGCGCAATCCGAATGCCGATCTCATTCGTCCGCTGCGAAACCGAATAGGCCATCACGCCGTAAATCCCGATCGCAGTCAGGAGAAGGGCGGTGCCGGCGAAGATAGAGAGGAGGATGGCGTTGAAGCGCGGCCGGGCCAGGGCGCGGGCGAGGTATTCATCAAATACCCGCACCCGGACGAGCGGAATGTTCCGGTCCACGGCGGCGACCTCGTTGCGGACGGCGGAAGTGATGGCGGCGGGATTCGAGACGCGGGTCCGCGCGACGATCGACATCGAGTCCATCGGGATTTGCGATGCGGAAAGATAAACTTCCGGCGTGAATTCGCCGCTGAGCTTCGCGTGTTTCACGTTCCCCACGACGCCAACGATCGTGCGCATGAGCGCCTTTTCGTCGCCGACGCCCCAGCTCGGCTTGATGTGTTTGCCGACGATATTTTTTTGGCCCGGGAAAAACTTCTGCACGAATTGTTCGTTCACGATCACGACCGGCAACGACTTGAACTGGTCGGTGGGCTCGAAGCCGCGGCCTTCTTTGACCGGAATGCCCATGGTTTTGAAATAATCGGGCCCGACGATCCGCATCACGCTGTCCGGCTGCTGGCCTTCGGGCGCCGGGTTTTCCTCAATGTCGAAGGAACTGACGTTCATGCTCCCGCTCAACGGCAGCGGCCAGACGGTGGTAACCGAATCGACTCCGGGAATCGCGCGGAGCCGCGGCATGAGCTGGTCGAAAAACGTCACGATGTTTTCCGGTTTGGGATAGCCGGCCTCCGGAAGCCCGATGCGCGCCGTGAAAAGACGCTCGGTCCGCATGCCGGTATCGACACGGCCGAGGCGGGCGAAGCTTTGGATGAGAAGACTAGCGCAAATGAGGAGGATCAAGGCGAGCGCGACTTCCGTCATGACCAGCGCGTTGCGCAGCCGGTGTTTGCCTTCCGAACCGCCGGCGCCGCGGGTTCCGGATTTCAAGGCGGTGTTCAGGTCGACGTGAGACGCCTGCCAGGCCGGGACCAGACCGAAGACGATGCCGGTGGCGAGCGACAGGAAAAGAGTAAACGCGAGGACGGCTCCATCGAGTTTGATCTCGCTGACGCGCGGAATGTTTTGCGGCACGGCCGCGATCAGCGCTTCGGTTCCCCATTGCGCGATGAGCAGTCCGAGCAGCCCGCCGACCGCGGCGAGAAGCACACTCTCCGTCAACAACTGGCGAATAATCCGGAGCCGGCTGGCGCCCAGGGCATTTCGCAATGCGATTTCTTTTCCGCGCACCGACGCGCGCGCCAGCATCAAGTTCGCCACATTGGCGTTCGCAATCAGGAGGAGGCAGGCGACAGCGCCAAACAAAACGTAGAGCCCAGTCCGGACATCGCCGACCAGCTCATCGCGCAACGGCTGGAGCGCGGCGCCGAACTTGGTGTTCGTCTCCGGGTATTTTTTCTCGAGAACGGCGGCGATGGTGCGCAGTTCCGTGTTCGCCTGCGCCGCGGAAACGCCGGGCTTCAGGCGAGCGATCCCCGTCAGCGAATGCCCACCGCGTTGTTGCGTCTGCGGCGTGGTTCCGTCCGGGGTCGACGCATCCTCGGCCAGCGTGATGTACATCTCGATCGAGTCGGTTTGGATCGGGTACTGGAATCCCGGCGGCATCACGCCGATGACCGTGTGCGGGCGGCCGTCGAGCATCAGGACGCGGCCAATCACGTCCTGGGCGCCATTGAATTGGGTCCGCCAAAAGGCGTCGCTCAGGATGACTTTGAATCCGCCGGGGCCCCCGCCCGGTTGTTCGTCCGCGCGGACAAAGCCGCGGCCGGCGCTCGGCTTGATCCCGAGGACGTCGAAGAATTCCGCGCTGACTTTCTGGCCGCGGAAGCTGTGCGCTTCGCTCGAGTCCACCAGCGTCAGCTCGCGGTAACGATAGACGGCGATGTTCTCGAAGCTCCGGTTCTGCTCGCGGAAATCGAAGAAATCCGGGTAGCACATCGAGCCGAGCCGCGGCGGCGAAGTGGCCTCATTGAGCTCGACGCCGCCCACGGCCACGAGCCGCTCCGGCTCCGGAAATGGGAGCGGCTTCAGGAGGACGGCGTTGACGACGCTGAAAATCGCCGTGTTCGCCCCGATACCGAGCGCGAGCGTGAGAATGGCGATGATGGAGAACGCGGGGTGTTGGATTAGCTGGCGTAATCCGTAGCGAATATCGGTCATCATAGGCGGAAGTCGGAGCTCAGAGGTCGGAAGTCAGAAATCATTCGGTGCGCAAGGCGATGATGGGATCGACGCGGGTAGCGCGGCGGGCCGGCAGCCACGCGGCGACGAACGCGACGACGGAAACGAGGGCGACAATTCCGGCGAACGTTCCCGGATCGGACGCGCCCACGCCGAAGAGCAGGCTGTTCAATAATCGGGTCGCGGCGAACGCGCCCGCCAGGCCGATCACCAGACTGATCCCGACCAGCGTCATGGCCTGGCCCACAATGAGCCGGAAGATCGAGCTCTTCCCGGCCCCCAACGCAATCCGGATTCCGATCTCGCTCGTCCGTTGCGCAACCGAATAGGCGAGCACGCCATAGATGCCGATCGCCGTCAGGATGAGCGCGGTCCCGGCAAAGATCGAAAGCAGCAGGGTGTTAAAGCGCGGGCGGGCCAGCGAACGGGAAATGTATTCGTCGAACACGCGGACGCTGGTTAGCGGAATGGTCGCGTCCATGGCCGCCAGCTCTTTGCGGATCGAAGTCGTGATCGCGGTGGGATCCGAAAGCGCCGTCCGGACGACCAGCGACATCACGCTGATCGGGATCTGGGTTCGCGGCAGGTACATCTCGGGCGAATCCTCGTTCTTGAGCGAAAGATGTTTCACGTTCGCGACGACGCCAACGATTTCGCGCCACTTTTCTCCAGTGTCGTCCGCCGAAAAGCCCGGCTGGATTTTTTTGCCGAGAACATTCTGGCCGGGGAAGAATTTCTGGACGAACCGCTCGTTCACGATCACGACCGGCGTCGAAGTGTATTGATCGCGGTCGTCGAAGACGCGGCCGGTTCGCACCGGAATTCCAGTGGTCTTGAAATAATCCGTCGCGATGATCCGGACCGGGGCGGCCGGCCGCTGGCCCTCGGGCAACGGGTGATCCTCGGAGTCGAACGACGTCACCATGTTGCTGCCGCTCAGGGGCAACGGAAGGATCGCGCTGGCCGATTCAACGCCGGGGATCGCCCGCACCCGCGGCAGGAATTGATCGAAGAACGCGCTGACGTTCTCGTTCTTCGGGTACCCGACATCGGACAGTCCGATGCGCGCCGTCAACAGCCGTTCCGTGCGCAAACCCGTCTGGACCCGGCCGAGCCGCGCGAAGCTTTGGATGAGCAGCCCGGCGGAAATGAGCAGGACGAGCGCGAGCGCGACCTCCGCCATGATGAGGGCGTTGCGGAACCGGCCCTTGTTTTCACCGCCCGCGCCGCCGCGCGTGCCGGACTTCAGCGAACTGTTGAGATCGACGTGCGACGCCTGCCAGGCGGGAACAAGCCCGAAGATGACGCCGGTCGCCATCGAAACCAGGAACGTGAACAGGAGCACGGGAGCATCGAGCTGGATGTCGGCGATGCGCGGAATATTTTGGGGCACCATCTTCACGAGGGCCGCGGTGCCCCATTGCGCCAGGAGCAAACCGGCGATGCCGCCGAGGGCCGAGAGCAGCACGCTTTCCGTGAGCAATTGGCGAATGATCCGGACGCGGCTGGCGCCCATCGCCGCCCGGAGCGCGATCTCTTTTCCGCGCGACGACGCGCGCGCCAGGAGCAGGTTCGCCACGTTGGCGTTGGCAATCAGCAAGACACAAACGACGGCGCCGAAAAGAATATACAACGCGGTCTGAACGTCGCCGATCATCTCATCCCGCAACGTTTTCGTGGCGACGCCGAAGTTCGTGTTCGATTCCGGGTACTGCTTCGTCAACGTGGCCGCGATCGCCCCGAGATCGGCCTGCGCCTGGGCCACGGTCGCGCCCGGCTTCAACCGCGCGATGGCCGAGAGGCTGTGATTGCCGCGCTGTTTCGTCTGCGGTTGCGACCCGTCCGGGTTGGCCGCGTCCTCCGCAATCGTGACGTAGAAATCGATCGGATCGTTCTGGATCGGGAACTGAAAGCCGGCCGGCATTACCCCGGCAATCGTGTACGGGCGACGATCGAGCACGAGGGTGCGCCCGATAACATTCGGATCGGCGGCATAATGTCGCCGCCAAAAATCGTTGCTGATGATCACGGTAAAGCCGGCCGGTCCGCCGCCGGGTCCTTCGTCAGCGCGAGTGAAGTTGCGACCCATCTGCGGCTTGATCCCGAGCACGTCGAAGAACTCCCCGCTGACTTTTTGGCCGCGCAAACTGGTGGCGCCTTCTTCGGCACTAAGGGCAAAGGCGCGGTCGCGATAAACGGCGCTGCTGGCCAGCGTGCGATTCTGGTCCCGGAAATCGAAGAAGTCCGGATACGAGAGCGAGCCAAGATTGGCCTGGTCCTTCGCCCGCGCATCGGTCATTCCGAAGGCGATGAGCTGTTCGGGCTGGGGAAAAGGCAGCGGCTTCAGCAGAACTGCGTTGACCACGCTGAAGATCGCCGTGTTCGCCCCGATCCCGAGCGCGAGAGTGAGGACCGCGATGATGGTGAAACCCAAATGCTTGAAAAGTTGGCGGAGGCCGTAACGGATGTCGTTGATCATAGGGTGAGTAGTTAGGTGGTTGGAAAAGAGGGAAAATGACGAAGCACGAATGACGAATGACGAATGAATGTCGAAACCGGAACGAAGAAGAAGTCTCCCTTTCCGGTTTCGTCATTCGTCATTGTTTCGTCATTCGTCATTCGTCATTCGTCATTCCTCATTCTGTCCTCAGTGCTTCCATTGGGTTAACGCGGCTGGCACGGCGGGCGGGGATCAGCAGTTCTCCTCGTTCCCAAACTCTGTTTGGGAATGCCAGTGTCCCGGGAACTTCGTTGCCCTCCGCCGCGAAACAGAGTTTCGAAGACAAGTGCGTTCCCAAACAGAGTTTGGGAACGAGGGGCTGGACGAGGGTTTGGGTCATTCTTCATTGGTGCTTCGCCATTCGCTATTCGCTATTCGCCATTCTTTCGTCATTCCTTCGTCATTCGTCATTCGTCATTCGTCATTCGTCATTCGTCATTCGTGCCTCATCCTTCCCCTACTCGGCGCGCAACGCTTCGATTGGGTTCACTTTGGTCGCGCGATTCGCGGGGAAGAAACACGCGACCAGTGCGACCGCCGCGAGGACGACCGTAATGGTGGCGAGAGTCAGTGGGTCGTAAGCGCTGGTGTTGAACAGCATCGATCCCATGGCGCGCGAGGCGGCCAGAGTCGCGATGAGTCCGATCAATAAGCCCAGCCCGATCAGTTTCCCGCCCTGGGTCAGCACCAGCCGCAGGACATCACGTTGTTGCGCGCCGAGCGCCATCCGGATTCCGAATTCGCCGGTGCGTTGCACGACGTTGTAGGCCATCACCCCGTAAATGCCGACCGCGGCAATCACGAGCGCGACGCCGGAAAACACCGTCAGCAGCATCATCGCGAAACGCTGCCGCGCGATACTGTCAGCCATGATTTCCTCGAGCGGCCGGATGATGCCGACCGGCTGGTCCTTATCGACCGCGTAAACGGCCGGCCGCAATGAGCCGAGCAGCCCGGCGGGCGAGCCTTTGGTCCGAATGACGACGTTGAACGATGTGAACGGCACCTGCGCGAACGGCTCGTAGGACTGCGCGCTGGTCGCCTTGTCCACGCCGTACTGCTTGATGTCGCCGACGATTCCCACGATCTCGCGCCAGGTGTCGGGGCCGTTCGTGATATTGATCCGTTTGCCGATCGGATCTTCGTTCGGGAAAAATTGGCGGGCCATCGTTTCGTTGATGATCGCAACGCGCGGCGCTTTCGCGTCATCCTGCGCGGTGAAAACGCGGCCGCGCACGAGCCGGATTCCCATGGCGCGAAAATAATCGGGCGTGATGGCGTAATAATTCGTGCTCGGCAAATCGGCGGGGTCGACGGCCGGACGGCCCTCGATGTTGAACCCGAGAACGTAATCGCCCACCAGCGGCATGGAATGGGTGATGCCCACCGCCTGCACGCCGGGGAGATTTTTCACCCGCTCGAGCAGCGCGTTGGCAAAAGCAGTTTGCTGCTCTTTCTCCTTATACTTTCTCTCGGGCACGGTGAGGCGCATCAGGGTCGCGTTCTCGGGATTGAAGCCGGGATCGACCTTGGCCAGCTGAATGAAGCTGCGCGCCAGCAATCCGGCCCCGCCGAGGAGGACGAGCGCCAGCGTCACTTCGACCACGACCAGCGCGCTCCGCAGCCGTCCACGCGCGCCGCCTTCGGTCGAGCCGCGCGATCCCTGTTTCAACGCCTCGTTCATGTCGGTGCGCGCGGCCAGCCAGGCCGGAGCGATGCCGAACACCAGGCCGGTGACGACGCTGAGCGCGAGCGAGAAAAACAGAACGCCGGAGTCGAGATGAATTTCAGTAATCCGCGGGAGGCTGGTCGGCGCCAGCGCCAGCAACGCGTCGAGCCCCCAGCGCGCGAGAAGCACGCCGGCCGCGCCGCCGCAAAGCGCGAGCACGACACTCTCGGTCAGCAGCTGGCGAATGAGCCGGCCGCGTCCCGCGCCAAGCGCGGCACGAATCGAAATCTCGCGATGGCGGGCGGTCGCGCGCGCCAGCAACAGATTGGCCAGGTTCGCGCAGGCGATGAGCAGCACGCATCCCACCGCGCCGAGCAACGTGTAAAGCACCGGCTTTACGTCGCGCACCAGGTAATCCTGCAACGGCATCATGAAGATCCCCCAGCCTTTTTGCGGATCCGGGTATTGCTTCGCCAGCTGGTCGGCGATCACGGTCAGCTCGGCGCGCGCCTGGGCGACGGACACGCCGGGTTTCAACCGGCCCACTACATTAATATAATGCCCGCCGCGCGCGTCGTTCGCCGTTTCTTCGGGCTTGAAGGCCATCGGCGTCCAGACATCGAGCTTGCTCGAAACGCTGAACCCGGCTGGCCCGACGCCGACCACATTGTACGGCTCGCCATTTAACTGGATGGTCTTTCCGACGATGTCGCGCGCGCCGCCAAAAACGCGCTGCCAGAATCCGTAGCTCAAAACGACGACATGGTTCTTTCCCGGCGCATCCTCTTCCGGCAGGAGCATCCGGCCGAGGACCGGCTTGATGCCCATCACTTCGAAATAATGGGCGGTCGCTTTGATCGCGGTGAGGCGCTGTGGTTCGCCATCGCCGGTCATGTTCAAAGTCGCGCCGGCATAGGCCGCCAGGTGTTCGTAGGATTTGGTCTGTTTTTCCCAATCAAGGTAGTTCGGCGGCGAGACGGAGAACTCGGGAAACTGCGGCAGCTGCGTTTCGCGGATGATAACAATGCGCTCCGGATCGGGATTATCGAGGGGCCGGAGCAGGACCGTGTTGACCACCGAAAAGATGGCGGTGCAGGCGCCGATGCCGAGCGCGAGCGTGATGATGGCGACGGCGGTGAAGCTCGGCGCTTTCATCAGCTGGCGAAGCGCGTAACGGATTTCGTTTAGCATATATTTATTTGGAAGGCGTTTCTGTGAACGCCGGTTTTCTATTCGATTCGCAAGGCTTCGATAGGATCCACGCGGGAAGCGCGGCGGGCCGGGAAATAGCAGGCGAGCAGCGCGGTCAGGAGAAGCAGAAAAGCCACGGCGCCGAAGGTCAGCGGATCGGTCGGCGTAATGCCGAAAAGCAAGGCGCGAAGGAACTGGGTGAGCAGATAAGACGCGACGATACCGATCGCGACGCCCATCACAGCGAGCTTCCCGCCTTCACCCAGGATCAGGCGGAAGACGTCGCGCCGCTCCGCGCCCAGCGCCATGCGGACGCCAATCTCGTGGGTGCGCTGGCTGACGGCGTGCCCGATGACGCCGTAAATTCCCGAAACCGCCAGGAGCAATGCCACGCCCGCAAATAACCCCAGCACGTACAAAGCGAATCGGCGAACGCTGAGCGATTGATCGACGGCGCCCTGGATGGTCAGGACGTTGTAGAGCGGTAATTGCGAATCGAGCTTGCCGACCGCCGCGCGAAGCGCAGGGAGCAAACTCGTCGGCTCGGTATGAGTCCGCACGATCAGATTGAATCTGCGCAGGAAGTTGGCGGTTTGGGCCACCGGGAAATTCATTTCGGGCGCGACCGGCTCTTCCAGACTCATCTGCCGGGAATCAGCGACCACGCCGATGACGCTGACGGGAAGTTCGCGGTTCGCGACGTAAACCGTGATGCGTTTCCCGATCGGATCTTCGTCGCCCCAGGTCCGGCGCGCCATCGTTTCGTTCACGATCACGACGCCTGGTTGCGCAGCTGTGTCCTGCTCGGTGAAGGTGCGGCCGCGCCGCAGCGGGATTCCCATCACTTCATAATAATTTGGGCTCACCACGCGATTCGCCGCGCTCATCCGCTGGTCCGGCGCCGTTTTGCCTTCCAGCGCGAACGGCCAGCGATCCAGGTAAGAGAACGGTGGATGCGAAACAGCCGCGACCGATTGCACGCCGGGCAACTCGCGCACCTTCGCGAGCAGTTGCTCGACGAAACGCACGGTCGCCCCAGCTTCAGCGTATCGGGCCGGGGGCAGATTCAAGCGCGCGCTCAGGACACGCTCCGTCTTGAAACCAGGA
Organism: Chthoniobacterales bacterium; assembly: GCA_035941675.1. Taxonomy (GTDB): domain Bacteria; phylum Verrucomicrobiota; class Verrucomicrobiia; order Chthoniobacterales; family UBA10450; genus AV80. Next base: position 123,892 of record DASZDT010000002.1, on the reverse strand, counting down.
TCGGTCCCGACCAATTGCGAAAAGCTGCGCAGAAGCAGGCCGGCGCCAGCGAGCAACACCACCGCAAGCGCGACCTCGCCCACAATCAGCGCCGCTCGAAGCGGCTGCCGGCCGCTGCCGCCGGAACGATCGCCCAAGCGCATCGCCAGCGCGGCGTCGGTCCGCGACGCCTGCCAGGCCGGCCACAGTCCGAAAAGAAATGTCGCCGCGAAAGTGACGCCGACCGCGAAAAGAAGCACGGGCGCGGAAATGTGAATCGAAGTTTCCGCCGGGATGCCGCCGTCGAGCACTCCTGTTTCCGGCAAAAGTTTTACGAGAGCATCGATTCCCCAAGCCGTGATCAGCATTCCGAGAGCGCCGCCGATCGCGGCGAGCAGCGCGCTTTCGACAAAGAATTGGCGCAACAACTGGCGCCGCGTCGCGCCGATGGCGGCACGGATCGCGATCTCGCGTTGGCGCGCACTTGCTCGCACCAGCAGCAACCCCGCGACATTGGCGCAGGCAATCAGGAGAACGATCGCGACCGCGCCGACCAGGACAAACACCGCCGTGCGCACGGTGCCGAGGAGCGCGTCGCGCAACGGCAACGCCGAGACACTCCAGTTCGCGTAGTCGGCCGCCGCGGGCTGGGTCTTCGCGAAACGCGCGGCGATCGTCGCCAGCTCGGCATTCGCGCTCGCCAGGGAAACGCCGGGTGCGAGCCGCCCGATCACCGGGTACCAGCGCATCGGCGCCTGCCGCATTTCAAAAGGAAACGGAAACCAGAACGATTCGCCGTTAAAACGAAAACGCATCGGCATCACGCCGACGACCGTGTAAGGTTCGGCGTCGAGCTCGATGGTCCGGCCGATCACGCTGGCGTCTCCGCCAAAACGGCTTTGCCACACATCGTAGCCGAGCACGACGACACGCGCGGCGCCTTCGCCCTGCTCGTTCGGCAGCAGCGTGCGGCCCAACCGCGGCGCCACGCCAAGCAACGTGAAGAAGTCCGCGGTCACCTTCGCGCCTGCCAGCCGTTCCGGCTGCTGGTTCGCGACCGTCAGATTGCGCGAAACATTTTCGATTGCGGCCAGCGCCTGGAAGCTGCGCGCCTGTTCCTGGAAGGCGCCAAACTCGCGGCCGGTGTGCTGCGTTTGAACCGCGCTATCGCTCGGTTTCTGCTGGCGCAACTGGACGAGCCGGGCGTGGTCGCGATACGGAAACGGGTCGAGCAACAGCGCCTGGACGACGCTGAAGATCGCGGTGTTCATTCCAATGCCGAGGGCAAGCGTCACCACCGCCAGCAGAGTGAACCCCGGCGATTTCAAAAGCTGGCGAAGGGCGTAACGAAGATCGTGAAGCATAATTATTCGGCGCGCAGCGCCACCATCGGGTTGATTTTCGCGGCCCGGCGCGCGGGCAGCCACGCGGCCAGGATAGCAACAAACGAAAGCAGAAAAACGATCGCGCCAAACGTGAGCGGGTCCCAGATTCCCACTTCGTAGAGCAGGCTGCGCAACAAGCGCGTCGCGCCCAGGGCCGCTGCCAGCCCGATTGTCAGGCTCACGGCGACCAGCAGAACGGCCTGGCCCACCACGAGCCGCAGGATATCGGCTTTCATCGCTCCCAGCGCAATCCGGATACCGATTTCCGCGCGCCGTTGCGAGACGGAATACGACATCATCGCGTAAACACCGACTGCCGCGAGGACGAGACCGACCGCGGCAAACACCGTGAGCAACGTCGTTAGCAGCCGGGGCTGCAAAACCGATTCCGCAATATGCTCGTCCAGCGTTTGGACCAGCGCGACCGGCTGGTCCTTGTCGAGCACCCGAACTTCGTTGCGTAGCGCCGAAACGATCGCCAGCGGATCGCCGGTTGTCCGCACGACCAGACTCAGGTTCGGCAATGCGAATTGCGGATGCGGCAAATAAATTTCCGGCTGCGCTTCTTCGCCCAGGCCTTCATGACGAATGTCGCCTACCACTCCGACCACCGTCCGGCACAGCGTCTGGTCGCAGCCCGCGCCCACTTTTTTTCCGATCGGATCCTGGCCGGGCCAAAAACGGCGCGCAAACGCTTCGTTCACGATCCCCACCTCCGGCATCCTGGCGGCGTCGCCCGGATCGAAAATCCGGCCATGCACGAGCGGAATCTGCATGGCCTGGAAATAAGCCGGCGTGATGACGCCGATCGGGATCGGTTTGCCTTTGCCGGGTTCCGGGGGCGGCTGACCTTCGACCGCGAACCGCCCCATCATGCTGTAACCGGAGAGCGGCAACTGGCTGATCGCGCCGGCCGCTTGGACGCCCGGGATCGACCGCGCCCGCTCCAGTAACCGATCGAAAAATTGCACGCGCTGGGGGCCGGTTTGATAACGCGAACGCGGCAGCTCGACTCGCAGCGTCAGCACGTTTTTCGGATTGAACCCGAGCTTCACGTTGAGCAGCCGCGCGAAACTGCGCGTCATCAGTCCCGCGCCGATCAACAGCACCAGCGCGAGGGCGAGCTGGGAAACAACGAACGCGCCCCGCAAACCCGAACGCGTGGTCGCAGTTTTGGCGGTGGCTTTCAGCGCTTCGTTCAGGTCGAGCCTCGCGGACGAAAGCGCCGGGGCGAGTCCGAAAACGATCCCGGTCGCGACCGAAGTCCCGAGGGTGAAAATCAGGACGCTCCGATTTATGCCGATGTCGGCCATGCCATAAAACGAACCGGCCACATCGGCCGGAATGCTCGCCACCAGCAGGTCGACGCCCCACAGCGCGAGAACCAATCCGCACCCGCCGCCAATTAAGGCCAGGAGCACGCTCTCGCGAAGCAACTGGGCAACGATGCGACGGCGGCCGGCGCCCAGCGCGGCGCGAATCGCGATCTCTTTCCGGCGAGCCGCGGCGCGACCCAGCATGAGATTGGCGACATTGGCGCACGCGATGAGAAGGACGAACCCGACCGCTCCCAGCAGAACGTAGATGGCGGTGCGGACGTCCTTGACCAGCTGCTCGTGCAACGCCCGCAACTCGATCCGCGCTTTGGTCGCGGGCGCGCCCGGTTCTTCGCTCGGGCGATGGGCAAAGATGGTGTTGAGCTCGGCCTCCGCCGTTTGCTGGGCAACGCCCTCTTTCAAACGGCCGACCAGGTGGATGAGCGTGAACTGTTTCCCATGCCGTTCCTCTTCCTGATCGAGCGCGAGCGGTTTCCAGATCTCAAGTTTCCTCGGAAATTGGAAACCGGCCGGCATGATCCCGACCACGGTGTAAACCTTGTCGTCGAGCGTGATTGTTTTGCCGACGAAATTCGGATCGCCTCCGGTGCGGCGTTTCCAGAACGACTCGCTCACCAGCACGACCTGGTCGCGTCCGGGCTGTTCTTCCTGCGGCGAGAAGGCCCGGCCTAACGAGGGGTTGACCCCGAGGAGAGGAATGAGCGCGGTCGAGACTTCACCGGCGACGATTCGTTCGGCGTCGCCGCCGCCGGTCAGGGTGAATTCATTTTCGCTGTAGGCCGCGAGTTGTTCGAAGCTGGCGCTCTGTTCACGAAAATCGAGGAACGCGCCGGCGGTCAATCCGCCCAGGCCGAATTCGCTCGACACCTTGTTGATCGCGACGATCCGGGCCGGATCTTTGTAGGGGAGCGCGCGAAAGAGGACCGCGTTCGTCACGCTGAAGATCGCCGTGTTCGCGCCGATCCCGAGCGCGAGCGTCAAAATCGCGACCGCCGCAAACCCGGGCGATTTCGCGAGCTGGCGAAGGGCGTAACGAAGATCGGGGAACATCAGCCGTTTACTTCCGAATGTAGACGTTGCCCGCGGAGGCGCGGACCATGACGAGCGGGCCGCCGCCGTTGATCGTGCCCTTCAATCGGTCGTCGTCCTGATGACCATAGAGACTGAAATCACTACTCAGCCGTCCCGCGCTGCATGCGGCGTCGATGTTCATCGCGATCGATTCCGGCAGACGCAGCTCCACGTTTCCCGCCTCGGCGATCAATTTCGAATCGCTCCGCGGTTGTTTGGAAATGTAAGCCGCCACCGATCCGCCGGCCGCTCGCACGTCGATCGCGTCCGTCGCTTCAGCGATGGCGATGCTGCCCCCGTTGGCGCGCGCGAACACTTTTCCGGTTACGCGCCCCGCGGCCACCGAGCCGCCGTTGCTGGTCGCGTCCAAGTCGCCCCCGATATCGTGAACAGTGATGCTGCCGCCGTCCGTTCTCGCCCTCACCGGACCGGTCACGTTATGGAATTGGACGCTGCCGCCTCGCATCATCGCTTTCACGGCCCCATCGATATCTCCGATCCGCCCGCTCCCGATGGTGCGGAGATCGAGGTTGAATTTACGCGGCATCGCGATCCGGAAGTTGACCCGAACTTTGCGCAGGTCCCGGTCGTTTCTGCGATCGCCGGCCCAGCGGACCGTAACTTTGACGTCGTTCCCGGTCTTGGTCATTTGGACATCGAGCTTTTGGCGGAGCGCGTCGGCTTCCTGCGCGTTGTTGACTTTGAATTCGCGAATGAACTCCGCGCGGAGAGACTCAGTCTCGCTCGTCGTGATTTCGACATCCGCCAGGTCGGAATCGAACTGGAGCGTGCCACCGGGTTTCACCGCGAAGCTGTCGACGATTTCGTCACGCAGTCCGGAGCCCGCGTGAGCAGTTACAAAAGCGAATCCCGATAGAATCGCGACTGCGATGCCCAAGGCGCCTCGCGGCGAAACAGAGTTTCGAAGACCAAGTGCGTTCCCAAACAGAGTTTGGGAACGAGGATCAGAGAGCGGTGATTGAATTGTCGTTTTCATTCGGTTCTTAGTGCTGCCATTGGGCTGATCTTGGTGGCGCGGCGGGCAGGGAGCCACGTCGCCAGCAATGCCGCGATCGTTAAGACCGCTGGGGCGATCGTAAAAGCGAATGGGTCGGTCGAGCTGACCTCAAAAAGAATGCTGCTGACAATTTTGCCGGTGCCAAGCGCGAGCAACAGTCCAACGGCGAGACCCGCCATGACCATCGCGATCCCTTCCCGCAGGATCATCCATTGCACCGTTTTTCCCTCGGCCCCCAGCGCCATGCGGATGCCGATCTCGCGCGTCCGCCTCGCGACGGAATAAGCTTTCACACCGTATACCCCCACCGCCGCGAGCCCGAGCGCGAGCGCGCCGAAAATGGAGAAAAGGGCCGCGCCGGCGCGGACAATCCAGAGCTGCGGATTGCCGTCCATGTGTTTTTCAAAAGTTCGTAACTCCAGGACTGGCAGCAACGGATCGACGCTCTGGACGGTGCGGCGAAGCGTGTCGGCCGTGGTGGATTCGTTCCCGAGCGAAGCCAATTTCACGAAAAAGAAAGCGTCACTCTGAAAGCCGCGCGCAAATGGCAGGTAAAGCGTACCGGCCGGCTCGTGTTCGAACAGCCGGTTCCTGATGGCCGGGACGATGCCGACGATTTCAATCGCCTCGCCTCGCCTGATCTGGCCGCTGCCATCGTCAGCCGTTTCCGGCGGAGCGTCCTTCCGAACAGGGAACTGAATCCGTTGCCCGAGCGCGTCTCCGTCCGGCCACAATTTTTTCGCCAGAACGTCGTCGATTATGGCCACCGCGGGTCCGCCAGGTTCCATCGCTTCGCTGGCGGTGAACGTTCGGCCGCGGAGCAACGGCAATCCTGCCGCCGCGAAATAATTCGCACCGACGCTGTTCCAGAACGGAGCGAACGTTCGCCCTTCCGCCGCCGTCGCCGGCTTGTCATCGGAAGCGGGAGAAAGGCCGGCGCGCAAAACCGTTTTCCGGACCGTGTTGATCCCAAAGGGAACCGTCGCCGAGATGTCGGCCTGCTCCACGCCCGGGAGCGCGGAGAATTTTTCCCGGACCATGCGATAGAGTTCGAGGGCGCGCTTTTGATCCGCCCCGCCCAGGCTCGCGTCGACTTCGACGAGGAAAACATTCTTCGCCTTGAATCCCGTTTCGACCGCGGCCGCGTTCGTGGCGCCCCGAATAAAAAGCGCCGCGGCCGTGACCAGCGCGAGAGAAAAAGCGATCTGGATTACCACCAGCGGATTGCGCGGTAAAAATTTCCAGCGCGGCCGATGCACGTCTTCGCCGGCCTGCTGTTTCAGATCCTCGATGGCGGCGGTCCGGGAAATCTTCAGAGCCGGCCCGAGCGCAAAACAAATTGTGCCCAGGACGCAGAAGCCCAAGGTCGCGCTGAGGATCGCCCAGTTAGGTCCGGCCAACCAAACGACGTCCATCGGCAAAATCCTGGTGAGCGAGGCCACGAGAAGGTCGGAAGACCAAAGGCCGATGAGCAATCCGCAAATCCCGCCGAGGAGCGCGAGGAGAAACCCTTCGGTCAGAAGTTGCCGCACGATGCGGCTGCGGCTGCCACCAAGCGCAAGGCGGATGGCGATCTCTTTGCGCCTCGCCGTGCCGCGCGCGAGCAGCATGTTCGCCAGGTTTAAACAGGCGACGAGCAGGACAACGCCCGCCATGGCGGAGAGCAAGGCGCCGATGGTCGGGATCGGGTCGTTTTCGGAAGGAGCGGTGCTGGTGCCGAACTTGTTGAGCGACGCGGTCATGAACGTCTGGTCTTTTTGTTCAACCGGAAACGCTTTCTCCAAATTCGCGGCGAGACCTTTCAAGGCCGGCGCGGCAGCCTGCGCCGTGATTCCCGGCTTGAGCCGTCCGATGAGCATCAGCCGGTCGCTCCCGCGCGCGCCCAGGCCGGTGCCCCGCCCCGCTCCCTGGTCCCGCATGACTTCGTCGTGAACGCTGAGTGGCAGCCAGGCTTCGCGTGAAAAGACACTCTCGGTTCCGGTAAACCCCTGCGGCATTATCCCGACGATCGTGAACGGACGCCCGTTAATCAGAACCTCACGGCCGACAATCGCGGGATCGCGTGAATGTCTTTGCCAGTAACTGTAGCTCACGACCACGACCTGCTTGTTCGCGCCGGGCTTCTCTTCCTCCGGCAGAAATGCACGCCCGTAGGCCGGCATCACCCCCAGGACCGCGAAATAATTGGAGCTGACGAAGTCGACCACGGCCCGGCGGAAATTTCCTTTCTCGCCGATCCCGACCACGGTGTCGTCGTGCGCCAGGAGTCCGGAGAACACGGTGTTCTGCTCCCGGATGTCCGAGTAAGTCGGATAGGAGAAGGCCCGGAAATTTTTTGGGTCCTTCTTGTCCTGCGAAAACAATTGGACGATTTCGGACGGCTGCGCGTAATGCGGCGGCTCGAAGATCATCACGTTGACCAGGCTGAAGATGGCGGTGTTCACGCCGATCCCGAGCGCCAGCACCACGACCGCGGCGATGGTGAAGCCAGGCGCTTTCCAGAGTTGCCGAAACGCGAAACGAAAATCCTGGATCATGGGATTACTCCGTCCGTAATGCCTGCATGGGATCGATTCGCGTCGCGCGCATTGCCGGGACGAAACAGGCGAGCGCCGCAACCGCGCAGATGAAAAGGGCGACGCCGCTGTAGAGCAACGGGTCGCTCGGGCTCACTTCGAAAAGAAGGCGCTGCATCAACCGCGTCACCGCAAAGGAAAGTCCGAGGCCGACAACCAGGCCGACGATGGACAGGCGCAGGCCTTCCTTCATCACCAGACCGATGACGTCCCGCGCGGCGGCGCCGAGCGCGAAGCGGATTCCGAATTCGTTGGTGCGCTGCGCGACGCCGTAAGCGATAACGCTGTAGATTCCCATTCCAGCCAGGGCCAGGGCGAGGCCGGCAAAACCGCCGAGCAAATACATCGACAGCCGGCGATCGGCGGAGGCCGCGGACAACAGTTCCGTGTATGACTGGACCTGATCGATCGGCAACCCGGGATCGAGCGAATGGACGGCGGCGATCAATTCCGTCCGCAGGCTCGAGGCAGGACGTTCGCTCCGCACCACCACGCTCATGAACGAGCCGTCGATCTGGTTCGCCGGGTAATACATTTCCATCCCCGGCGGCAGCGACAGATTTTCCGCTCTCACGTCCCCAGATACGCCGACGATCTCGCGCGGGATCGAAGCGATGCCGGTAATCAAACGGCGGCCGACGGGATTCTCGCCCGGGAACAATTTCTTCGCCATTGTCTCGTTGATAATCACGGTGAGCGGCGAACCGGATTTGTCCTGCCAGTTGAAGTCGCGGCCTTGCTTGATCGGAATGCCGAGCGTGGCGAAGAAACCGGGGCTGATGGTCGAGCGGACCGCGATGGTGCGATCGCTCACCGGTGGCAACGGCCGGCCTTCGACCGCCGCGGGCGAACGCGTATTGCCGTTATCGGCCGCCGGCAGATTCGAGGCGGCCGCGACCGCGCTCACCCCCGGCAGCGCTTTTATTTTTTCAATGGCGTTCTGGAAGAACAGTCCCTGGCGCTCGACGTCGGGATACGAAGCGGGCGGAAGGCCTACGAAGAAAGTCGTGATTCCCTGGGCGCGGAAACCGGGATCGACATTTTGCAGCCGCCGAAAACTGTCGACCAGCAAAACGGCGCCGACGACGAGGACAAGCGAGAGCGCCACTTCCGCGATGAGCAGACCGGCGCGCAATCGCCCGGCCTGGCGTCCCGTGCTGCCACGCGATGAATCCTTCAGGGAATCGATCGGGTCGCTCCGGGAGGCGTGCAACGCGGGCACCAATCCGAGAACGATTCCGGTAAGCAGCGACAGCCCGAGGGCGAACAGGAGCACGCTAACGTCGAGCGTGATCTCGCTGCTGCGCGGCAGAAAATCTTCCACGGCTTTCTTCAGGACATCGAGGCCCCAAATTGAAAGCAGAACTCCAAGCACGCCGGCGATCCCGGCCGTCAACACGCTTTCGGCGAGGAATTGAAAAACGATTCGGGCGCGCGTGGCGCCGAGTGCTGTGCGGATCGCAATTTCCTTGCGCCGGCCGGTGAAGCGCGCGAGCAAAAGATTCCCGACGTTGGCGCAACCGACGAGCAACACGCAGCCGACCGCGGCGAAAAGCGTCAGCAACATTGGCCGCTGCCGGCCGACGAGATCTTCATGGAGCGAGACGACGCTCATGCCGGCCTTCGCGTCGACCTTGTCCGAATGCGCGGCCTGGTAGCGATGATCGACCACCCGCATTTGTTCCTCGGTCTGCTGCACGGTCACGCCCGGTTTCATGCGGCCGAGAATGGTCAGGTAACCGGTCCCGCGTTCGATGATGTCGGGCGGCAAACCTTCCTGCTCAAAGACGCGCGGAATGAAGGCGTGGGTCTGGATGAACGGGAACTTCAGCGACGGCGGCATGATGCCGACGACGGTGAACGGCACGCCGTTGAGGGTGATCGATTGCCCGAGGATGTTCCTGTCGCCGCCGAATTGTTTTTGCCAGAACGTGTGGGTCAGCACGGCAACGTTGGCGCCGCCGGGCCGGTCTTCTTCCGGAGTGAAGACGCGGCCGAAAAGCGGCTGGACGCCGAGAGCCCGGAAGAAATTCTCGGTGACCCGGACGCCATTCAGGTTCTGCGGTTCGCCGCGGCCGGTCATGGTGAAACCGGTGAAGGATTGCGCGGAGAATTCCGTGAAGTTTTGCTGTTGATCGCGCCAGGCCTGGAATCGCGGCCAGGAGACATTCGCCCGATCGAGCCCGCGTTCCGGAAACGAACCCCACATGCGGACGAGCTGTTCCGGATGCGGATAGGAAAGCGGCCGGAGGAAGAGCGTATTGATCGCGGAGAACAGGACGGTGTTGGCGCCAATGCCGAGCGCGAGCGCAACGACGGCAAGAATGGTGAACCCGGGCTGGCGGAGGAGCTGGCGAAGAGCGTAGCGAAATTCTCTCATAGATCAAACGGCGGAGGTCAGAGGTCGGAAGTCGGATTAATCATTCGGTGCGAAGAGCGTCGATTGGGTTGACGAGACTGGCGCGGCGGGCGGGAATAAGGCAGGCGAGCAGCGCGACGATCGCGAGGGTGGCGGAGGTCGCACCGAGGAGCGCGGGATTGGCGGCGGAAATCTCGTAGAGTTGCGTAGTCAACAAACGGCCGAGCGCGAGAGCCGCGGCAACGCCGAGGACGAGCCCGATAACGACCGGACTCATTCCCTGTTTGACGACGAGCCGCAAAACATCCGCGGTCTGGGCGCCGAGCGCCATCCGGACGCCGATCTCGCCGGTGCGTTGCTCGACCGTGTAAGCGACCGCGCCGTAAATGCCGACCATCGCCAGGACCAGCGCGATCGCCGCGAAAACGCCGAGCAGGGTCATGGTCAGGCGGCGTTGGCCTAACGACTCGTCGATTATTTGATTCATCGTCTGGGGCTGAATAATCGGCAACCCCGGGTCGACTTTCGCCAGGGCGTTCCGGACCGTGCTGGTCGCGGCATCCGGCTTGAACGCCGTTTTCACGGTCACGGCCACGTAGGGAGTGGAGCGTTGTGGCCACGGCCGGTAGAACTCGATGTCGTTCGCCTGCTCCAAACGAAGAGAACGCACGTCGCCGACGATGCCGACCACTTCACACGGCAGGCCCGTGTTGTTGTCGGTGCCGAAGAAAATCCGTTTGCCGATCGGATCTTCGCCGCCGGGAAAGAGTTTCTGCGCGGTTGATTTGCTGACGAGAACGACGGTCGGCTTGTCGAACTGGTCGCGTTCATCGAAATCGCGGCCCGCCAGCAAGGGGATGCCGTACGTTTTCAGGTACCCGGGCGAGATGCTTCGGGTAAGGCCGAGCGGACGCTGATTCACGGGCACGGGATTGCCGTCGACCCGGGCGTAGGGCGAACTGGAGCGGCCGCCGCCGAGCGGAATGCCGTCCGACGCGGAAGCCGATTCAATCCCCGGCGAGTTTTTCAATTCCACCAGCAACCGCTCCGCAAACAGAGCCTTGGACGCGGGATCGGGATATTGCCCGGGCGGAAGCCCAATGAACCCAACCCAGAGGCGGTCGGGATTAAAACCGGACGCCTGTTTACTCAACCGAACGAAACTCGCGATGAGCAACGACGCCCCGGCCAGGAGCACCACCGAAAGCCCGACCTGCGCGGTGACGAGAGCACGACGGAACCGCTGCTGTCCCAGGCTGCCCGTCATGGCGCGGCCGCCGTCTTTCAATCCGTCCACCAGATCGGCGCGCGAACTTTGCCAGGCCGGATACATCCCCATGGCCAGACCGGTCAGGAGCGAAAGGCCGAGGGTGAAAAGAAGCATCGACGTATTCAGCGTGATCCGGCCTTCGAGCGGGAAATTGTTGCCGGCGAGTTTTGGAATTACCGAAACAACCCAGAGCGCGAGGCAGGTGCCGACGACGCCGGCAATCAGGCTGACGAGCAGGCTTTCGAAAACGAAGAGCCGCACCACGCCGGAACGCGACGCGCCCAGCGCCATCCGCAACGCGATCTCGCGCCGGCGGCCGGTAAACCTAACGAGCAGTAGATTCGCCACGTTGCTGCACGCGATGAGGAGCACGAATCCAACGGCGCCCAGGAGGACGAAGAACGGCTGGCGCAGGTCGCCGGTCGCATCTTCGGTCGCGGAAAGCACCACGGGCGACCAGGTATTGTCGGCGTTTTCCGGGCGCGCTTCCTTGTAGCTCTTCTGCAGAATTTGGAGAGCGGCGCGCGCCTGGTCCGCGGTCACGCCCGGTTTAAGCCGGCCAATGGTCCGGAGAAAACTCACCCCGCGCATGAGGCGTTCCTGGGTGAGCCCGGGCAACTCAAATGGTTTGACCGTGAAGATGTCGCAGTCGCGGCCAAACCACGCGACCGGCGGATTCGGCACCACGCCGATGACGGTCGTCGCCACGCCGTTCAAATTGATGTTGCGCCCAATCGCCTGCGGATCGGAATTCAAATATTTGCGCCAGAAATTTTGGCTGACGATCGCGACGTCGGCTTTCATTTCTTCCTCGGGCAAAAAGGTGCGGCCGAGAATTGACTTTATGCCGAGGGTGTCGAAATAGTTCGCGGTCGTGTTCGCGCCGTTGAGCTGCACGGGATCGCCCTGGCCGGTGAGGATGTAACCGTTGCCGGTGTCCGCGGCGAAGCTGGAGAACACCGTCTGGCCGTCTCGATAATGCCAGTAACGCGGGACGCTCATCGGGAGCTCGGAGAGATTGCGTTCCTTCGCTTCGGCCTTGAGAACGACGAGCTGCTCCGGTTTGTCGAAGGGCAGGCCTTTCAGGAACAGGTCGTTGATCAAACTGAAGATGGCGGTGTTCATCCCGATGCCGAGGGCAAGGGTGAAGACGGCGAGGAGCGTGAAGCCCGGTGACTTGAGAAGCTGGCGCAGGGCGAAGCGGAGATCGATCATGGGAATTTTTAGATTTCGGGTTTTCGTTTTTCCTCGTTCCCAAACTCTGTTTGGGAATGCCGATGTCCCGGCAACTCTGTTGCCCGAATTGCGAAACAGAGTTTCGAAGACCCTCCTGCGCGAACGCTACGGCGGGCAGGCAAGTGCGTTCCCAAACAGAGTTTGGGAACGAGGAGGAGGACGACGTCGGATAAAGGTTTCATTCGGCGCGGAGAGCGATGACGGGATCGACGCGGGAAGCGCGGCGGGCCGGGAGCCATGAGGCAATCGCGCCACCCAGGCAAAGGACGGCGACGGCGCCAACCCAGACAAGCGGACCGCTCGCGGGCGCGTCGGGCCATCGGTGGCGAACGAATCTCGTCAGGGCCCAGGCCGCGAGAGCGCCGGTGAAAAAGCCGAGCGCAACCAGGCGCGCGCTTTGCGCGGCGATCAATTGAATCAGGCCGCGAGCCGTGGCGCCGAGAGCGAGCCGGATTCCGAATTCGCGCGTCCGCCGCGCTACTTGCAGCGCCAGTAATCCGTAAACGCCGATCGAGGCGAGAACGAGCCCGAGCATTCCGAAAAGCGAAACGAGAACGAAAAGAAAACGCTCGGTCACCCACGATTCCGCGGCGGCGTCTTCGAGCGAAATGAGTGCGTAAGCGGCGAGCCGTTGGTCGGCGCGGCTGAGCGCGTGGCGCAAACTGCCTTCCAGCGATTTCGCATCGCCCGCGCTCTCCACCACGTACGTCATTTCGTCGCCGCCAATCGTCAGCCAGCGCGACAACGGAATCGCCACCGTCCCGACCACTTCGCCGTCGTTCGGATCGGCGATCGCTTTCGTGTCGGCGACAACACCGACCACGGTGTACCACGGCCGCGGATTATCGAGCCGGCCGTGTTTGACCCGTTTGCCCAGCGCATCCTGGCCGGGCCAAAAGCGGCGCGCGAAGGATTCGTTGACGATGCAAACCTGCGGCGCATCCGCGGTATCGGTTTCGGCAAACTCGCGTCCGCGCAGCAGGCTTTGGCCGATGGTTGCGAAATAGCCGGGGCCGGCGCCGCGCATGTAGGCGAGGTAAGTGCCGCGCGGCTCTGGCGGCTGAGTCCCTTCCGGAACGCAGCTCATCAGGTCGCGCGCCGCTTCCATTGGCGCTGGCGCGGTGACGGCAGCGGAACGAACGCCGGGCAGCGCGCGCAGTTCCGTCAGCGTTTTATCCATTACCCGCATGCGGGAATCCGCGGAATCAAAGAGCCGCTCCGACAGCATCGAGTTGAACACGACGCGGTGCTTAGTCGCGAAGCCCCACGGTTCGTGGACGATTTTCCGGAAATATTGCGTCAGGGTCAGGCTGCCCATGAGCAGGACGGCCGCGATCGCAATTTCGATAACGATCAGCCCGCCGAGCAAACGTTTCGTCGCGCCGTCGAAGGTCGCGCCGCGGCCAATGGTTCCGAGCGCGCTGCGCAAATCCGTTCGCGACGCGCGCCATGCCGGCAGAAGGCCAAACCCGAGACCGATGAGCAGCATCGCGCCGGCGGCAAAGGCGAAGACCGGCCAGTCGAGCCGCACCGCGTGATCGAATTCGCGGATCGCGCTGCCGGTCGCGTCTGCGCCTTCGGGACTGAGCGCGACCAGCGCCGGCGTGAGCCATCCCGCGATGAGCAATCCAAAAATGGTTCCGAACGCGGCCAGCACGAGCGCCTGGACGATGCCTTCGCGGATGAGCCGGGCGCGCGTGGCCCCGATCGCCGCGCGCAAAGCCATCTCGCCGTCGCGTTCGACGACCCGCGCCAGCAGCAGGCCCGCGAAGTTCGCCGCGGCCACGAGCAACGCGCACAGGCCCGCGCCCGCGATGAGCAGAAGTTTCGGCCGCAGATTCAGGATGAAGCTGTCACGCAGCGGAACCATGTACGCGCGCAGCGCGTTGTTCTTGTCCGGGGTCGCCTGGTTGATCGCCGCGCACATCCGCCGGCCGGCGGCGTCCGCCTGTTCGATTGAAACGCCGGGCCGAAGCCTGGCCACGCCGTAGAGATAATGGTTCGACTGGGAGTTCGCCGCGAAGCTCAACCCGATCGGCAGCCAAAACTGGGCGCGATAAGGATGGCGAAATGTTTTCGGCATGACCCCAACCACCGTGTAAACCGCGTCGTCCAGTTTGATGGTCTGGCCCAGAACGTCTTCGCGCCCGCCGAGATTTCGTTGCCAGAAATCGTAACCGAGGATGACGACGCGCGGACCGCCGGGCTGATCTTCGGCTTCGGTGAAATTACGGCCGCGAACCGGCTGCAGACCGAGGACGCCGAGGAAGTTCGCGCTGATGCGCGCGGCCGGGAAACTTTGGGCGGCTTCGCCGGCGTTCGACGCGGTGACACTCGCGCCCGTCGCGACGCCAATGCCTTCGAAGATATCGCGGCCGTATTCCCGCCATTGCTGGACCGTTTTCTCCGCGAGGTTCATCGCGTTACTGCGCGCGCCATTTTCGTCGAAGGTCTCGTAGACTCGCACCAGCCGATCTGGATTCGGAAACGGCAGCGGCCGGAGAAGCGCGCTCTCGATGACCGAGAAGATCGCGGTGTTCGCCCCGATCCCGAGCGCGAGGGTGGCAATCGCGATGAGGCTGAAGGCCGGCGATTTCCAAAGCTGGCGCAGCGCGAAGCGAAGATCGTTCATGATCCCGGCACCCGTTTCGCGCGCGGAGCGGCGGATCCACCTATGAGCGTATCAGCCTTCATTCCGCATGAAGAGCGACGATGGGATCGACGGCGCTGGCCCGGCGCGCGGGCAACCAGCAGGCAATGAACGCGACGAAGACAAGCGCCGCCGAAAGGAGGACAAAGGTGATCGGATCGCTCGCGCTGATTCCGTAAAGGAGCGACGAGATCAGTCTCGTTAGGCCAAGCGAGGCGGCCACGCCGAAGAGCACGCCCGCGGCGACGAGCGTCATTCCCTGGCGCAGGATCAGCCGCAGCACGTCGCTGCGTTGCGCTCCAAGCGCGATCCGGATCCCGAGCTCCCGCGTCCGTTGCGCGACCGAATACGAAATCACGCCATACAATCCGATCGCGGCCAGGACCAGGGCCGCGCCCGCAAAGATGCTCAGCAGCAGCATCGTGAATTTTTTCTGGAGCAACGTCCGCGCGATCATGTCGTTCATGCTCCGCGGATTGCCGAGCGGCACCGATTTATTCACGCTCCAGACGGCCTGCTGCACCGCCGGCAAAAGCGTCAGCGGATTTTCCGCCGCGGTTCGGACCGCGATGTTGACCAGCGGCCACATGCCCTGGCCGAGGGGCTGGTAAAGTTCAGGGCGCGGCGCGGTTTCCAAGGCAAGATGGCGGACATTGCCCACCACGCCCACGACCTGAATCTTTTCGCTCTTCGGCCCGTAGTTCTCGATGAACTGGCCGATCGGATCTTCACCGGGAAACACGTCCTTCGCGGTCTGCTCGTTGATGATTCCAACCAGCGCCGAGCCTTTGGTGTCGTGCTCGCTGAAATTGCGGCCGCGAATGAGCGGAATGCCCATCGTCCGGAAGTAATCCGGCGTCGCGATCCGAATGTCCGCCTGGTCGGTCTTCTTGCTCCCGGGCCGGTTGAAAGTGCGCGAGCTGTTTCCACCCGAAAAGGGGAGCCGGCTAATGGCCGCCACGCTCGTGACTCCGGGCACGGTCGAGACGCGTTGCACGATCTGCTGGTAAAAGTCGAGCTGCTGATCTTCGTTCGCCTTGGCCGACGCGCCGACGTTAAAGATGAGGAGCCGGTCGGAATTAAATCCGGGCGCGACCTTCGTCAGGTTGGCGAAGCTCTTGATCATCAGACCGGCGCCGATCAACAGGATGAGCGAGAGCCCGACTTCCGTGGCGATCAGAAACGCGCGTCGCCGGCTGCCGCCTCCCGTGCTGCCGCGTTCCCCTTGTTTCAGCGACTCAGACGGGTTCGACGAGGAAGACGAAATCGCCGGCGCAAGCCCAAACAGAATTCCGGTGATGACGGAGACGCCAAGACTGAACGAGAGGACCTGGGCGTTCAGGCCGATCTCCTTGAAACCGCGCAACGCCGGCGGCGCCATCGCCATGAGCAACGGGATCGCCCAGGCCGCAAGGACCGCGCCGAGGATTCCGCCGAGAACGGCGAGGAGGACGCTCTCGGTGAGCAATTGCCGGATGAGCCGGCCACGGCTCGCGCCCATGGCGGCGCGAATGGAAATCTCACGCGAACGAGTGGCGGCGCGGGCCAGGAGAAGATTGGCGACGTTCGCGCACCCGATAAAAAGAAGGAAGC
Organism: Chthoniobacterales bacterium; assembly: GCA_035941675.1. GTDB lineage: Bacteria > Verrucomicrobiota > Verrucomicrobiia > Chthoniobacterales > UBA10450 > AV80. The sequence continues at coordinate 107,418 of DASZDT010000002.1, read as the reverse complement.
CCACGGCCGCGAAGAGCAACAGCAACACCGGCCGGATCCCGCCCACCAGGTCTTCATGCAACGGCCGAACCCGAATGCCGGTGTCCTGGTTGTCGTCCTGATATTGTTGCTCGAGCCGGCGACTGATCGCGTCCAGCTCGGCGCGCGCTTTTTCGAGAGAGACGCCGGGTTTCAACCGCGCATAAACGTCGAGGTAGTTACTGCTCCGGATGGGGCGCGGATCGACGGTGGGCCGGATCGAGTTCGTGGGAACGCCAAACGCCGACGGGATCCAAAGCTCGCCGTACCCATCGGGTTGATAATTCGGCGGCATCACGCCGACGACAGTGTGCGGCTCGTCGTTCAGCGAAATTTCGCGGCCGATGATGTTGCGATCGGACCCGTAACGGCGCGCCCAGAGTTCCGAGCTGAGAACGACGACGTGGTTGCGGCCGGCTTGCTCGTCAGAGGGCAGCAAAGCGCGGCCGAGAATCGGCGAGACGCCAAAGAGCGGAAAGAGATTCGACGTCGTCATCGTCCCGCGGACGCGTTCCGGCCGGTCGCCGTCGCTCAGGGAGCATTGCTCGCCGCGCGAGGCCGACATTTCGGTGAAGACATCGCTCTGCGCCGCGTAATCGATGTAGTTGGCCGGCGCGAAGGCGCCGCCGGGCGCGCCGGTGCTGCGCATGGTCGGCAACAGCACCACGATCTTTTCCGCATCCGGATACGGCAACGGATGGAGCAGGACGCCATCGATCACGCTGAAGATGGCGGTCGAGCTGGCGATGCCGAGCGCGAGGGTAATGAGCGCCGCGAAAGTGAATCCCGGATTTTTCAGGAGCATCCGGATGCCGTAACGAAGATCGTAAAGGAGTGTGGTCATGGGAATGTTTGTAGGGCGTTTCTGTCAAACGCCTGGCTTCGCTCCTCGTTCGATTCCTCGTTCCCAAACTCTGTTTGGGAATGTAGGTGTCCCGGCAACTCTGTTGCCCCGGATGCGAAACAGAGTTTCGAAGACCCGCCTGCGCGAAGGCTACGGCGGGCAGGCAAGTGCGTTCCCAAACAGAGTTTGGGAACGAGGACGGTTGAACACATTTGGGGGATGGTGGGTCGGTCGTTCATGTTTACTCAGCGCGAAGCGCGGTGATTGGGTTTACCCGGCAGGCGCGGCGGGCGGGGAGCCACGCGGCGAGAATCGTCACGACAGAGAGGATGCAACCCACGCTCAGATAGGTCTGCGCATCCAGCGGCGAGACACCGAAGAGGAAACTGCGGATGAGACTGGCCGAAGCGGCCACGCCGAGCGCGCCAAGCGCGATGCCGACGCCAAAGAGCCGCAGCCCGTGGCCCATGACCAGGCCGCGGATGTGCGCTGGGCGTGCGCCGAGCGCGAGGCGCACAGCGATTTCACGCAGGCGCCGCATCGCACTGTAGGAGAGCACGCCGTACAACCCAACGGCTGCGAGGACCAGCGCGAGGCCGGCGAAGATCGTCAGCAAAAAGGTGAGCAAGCGCTGCGTCGCCCACGTTTCGACGACGCGTTCCTCCATCGTCCGGACATCGTAGACGGGCTGGTTGGGATCGAGCCGCGCGATGATGTCGCGGATCGGTTTCTCGAGCCGCTTCACGTTGCCGGAGCTGCGCACGAACAGAGTCAGATTCGTGCGCCCGACCTGCGATTCGGGAAGGAAAAGCGCCGGGGTCGGGACGGCATCGTCGTATCCGCGAAACTTGAGATGCGGCACCACGCCGACAATTTCGTAAAGCTTCGGCCCGGCCTCGACCACGTCCGATTCGGAATCAATCAGCAGTCTCCTGCCCAGCGGGTCCTGTCCCTTGAAGGTCGTTTCGGCGAGGAGCTGGTCGATGATGATGACGGGCGGGGAATCGGCGCGGTCGCGGTCGTTGAAGGTCCGGCCGCGAATGAGATTCGTTTTGAAGGTCGCGAAATAATCGCCCTGCACGACTTCGTAATCAGCCGCCGGTTGCTGGCTCGGATCGGTCGGCGGCGCGCCTTCGGGTTGGAAGTTGATCTGCCAGTTGCCGATCATCGGCGGGTTCGCCGAAAGCGCGGCGTTCTGCACGCCGGGAAGTTTGCGGACTTCGTCGAGCAAACTGTTCGTGAAATTGAGAACGGGCTGGAGCTCGGTGTATTTGGTGAACGGCAACTCGATCCGGGCCGTGAGCATGTCCTGCGGTTCGAAGCCGAGACCGGTGGACTGCATTTTGGCCAGGCTCTTCAAGACAAGACCGGCCGCGCTCAGGAGGAGGAGCGTCAACGCCACTTCGACAATCACGAGCCAATCGCGGGTCCGGCGGGCGGTTTTTGTTTCCGAACTTCCGAACGACCCGGCCTGGAGGGCAGCGTTGATGTCGGTCCGCGAGGCCTGCCACGCGGGCCAGAGCCCGAAAAGAATAGTGGTAAAGGTGGCGAGCAAAAAGGTGAACGCCATGACGCGCCAATCGAAGCCGAGGCCCTCGAAGCGCGGGGCGTTGGCCGGCGCGAAGGCAACGAGCGCGTCCCGTCCCCAGGTCGCGAAAATCAACCCGAGCGTGCCGCCCAGCAGCGCGATGACAAAGCTCTCGAGCAACAGCTGCTTGATGATTTGTCCGCGCCCGGCACCCATCGCCGCGCGAACCGCAAACTCCCGGGCGCGTGCGGCCCCACGCACGGCCAGGAGGTTTGCTAAGTTCGCGCAGGCGATGAGCAAAACGAGCGCAACCGCGCCGAGCAGCAAGGCCAGGCTGGTGCGATAATTGCCGAGAAGATTTTCGAGAAGCGGACGGAGCTTTGCGCCCACGCCCGCATTCGTGGCCGGATAAATTTTTTCGAGACGCGCGGCGATTGCCTTTATCTCACTCCGCGCCTGCTCGACCGTGACCCCGTCCTTCAGCCGGCCCCAGCCGAAGAACCCGGGGTGATTGGCACGGTTCTGCCAACCGGGATTGGCGGAGCGGCGCATGACCGCGAACCAGGCATCGACGTTGTGCGGTGAATCCATTTCCCGCGGCATCACGCCGATCACCGTGATCGGTGAACCGTGGAAATTCATCGGTTGCCCGACGATTTTGGGGTCCCGATGAAAAAGCCGATCCCAGATCCGGTCGCTGATGACGGCGAGCGGCGGCGCGCCGGGCTTGTCTTCGTCTTCCGTAAACGTCCGGCCGATCTGCGGTCCCAGTCCGATCACGCTGAAAAAATTCGCCGTCACGTAGGCGACCGAGATGCGTTCCGGTTCGCGCCCGGGAATGCCGCTCAGGTTGCGCGATTCCAGCCGGGCGATGGCCAGATGTTCGAAGGACTTGCTGTCGTTACGCCAATCGACGTAGTCAGGCAACGCGATCGAAGTATCGACGCCGTTGCCGATCTCGTTGAGGGAAACGATTCGGTCCGGTTGCGGATAGGGAAGCGGCCGAAGCAGAACGTGGTTGACCACGCTGAAGATCGCGGAGTTCGCGCCGATGCCGAGAGCGAGGGTGAGAACCGCGATGATGGTGAAGCCCGGTGATTTCCGGAGCTGGCGAAAAGCGAAGCGGAGGTCGTTCATAAGGCGGAGGTCGGGTTTTTCATTCGGCACGAAGGGCATTCATGGGATCGACATGGGCGGCGCGGCTGGCGGGAATCAGGCAGGCCACGAGCGAAACAACTCCCATCACAAGCGCGGTGCCGAGAAGCGCCGCAACGGGCAGGGCCGGCACGCCGAAGAGAACGCTTTGCATCGCGCGGCCGGCGGCCCACGCGCCGATTACCCCGAGGATGGTCCCGGCGGCGAGAAGGCGGAGGCCTAACGAGAGGAATTGAGTCCCGATCTGGACTCGTTGCGCGCCGATGGCCATCCGAATCCCGATCTCGCGAGTGCGTTGCGCAACGGCGTAACTCAGGACGCCGTAAGTTCCAATCGCGGCCAGAAGCAGCGCGATCCCGGCGAAGATTCCGGCGAGGAGCGCCGGCGAACGCCGCGCCACGAGACTGTCGGCGACGCGCGTTTCCATCGAGCGGATGTCGCCGATGGCCAGGTTCGGATCCGCCGCGCGAACGAGTTTGCGCAACGTCCCAGCGAAGGCTTCGGGTTGCTGGCTCGTGCGCGTGACAACGAAATAATAGGAATTCTCCCGGTAGGCGAACGGGATGTAAACCGCCCCCTGTCCCCGCGGCTCGGTGAGCCCCTGTTGTTTCACCGACCCAACCACTCCGACTACCGTGAACAGTTCCGTTTCCTTGGTCTCGCCGCCCTGCGCGAGTCTTTGACCGAGGGCTCCACCGCCTGGGAAATAACGGCGGGCGTAGTCTTCATCGACGACACACACGCGTTCGGCCCGGTGCGAGTCCGCCGAATCCAAAAACCGGCCTTCCCGCAGCGGAATGCCCAGCGCCGCGAAGTAATCGCCGGTCACGCCAAAGAAATAATGGCCTTGGAGCGATTGACCGGACGGCGGCACATAGCCTTTCGGCGCGACTGCGCTTTTGCCGGTATCGCCAGTTAGCGGCAGCTCCGTGATTATGCCCGCGGCGCTCACCCCCGGCTGCTGCCCAACAAGTTCGAGCAAGCGATCGGCGAAGGCGACGTGCCGGCCAGGATCACTTTGCCACGGGATGGTAAATTCGGCGGTGAGAACGTGATCGGCTCGGAAGCCTGGAGCTACCGCCATGATTTTTTTCAAGCTGAGTCCAAGCAAGGCAGCGCCGGCCAGGAGAACGAAGGCGAGCGCAATCTGGGCGATGATAAAACCGTGCCGCAGACTTTGCGCGGCGCGGCTTGCGGTTCCGGTGCGTGACTCTGCCTGGAGCGCCCCCGCCAATTGGCTGTTCAGGTTGAACCAGGCAAGCGGGACGGCGATCACGATTCCGAGAATCACCGCGCCCACGAGCCCAACCGAGGCGAGCCAGCCATCAAACGCGACGTGCGCGCCAAGCGGCAAACGACTGGCGCCGAGAATGGCGAGGAGATGAATTCCCCACGCGCCCACGATCACCCCGAGCACGCCGCCACTGAACGTGAGGGCCACTGTTTCCGTCAGCACTTGAGTCACGACGTGTTGCCGGCTGGCGCCCATTGATTGACGGATCGCCATTTCTTTCGCGCGTCCGCTGGCGCGGATCAGGAGCAGGTTCACCAGGTTGACCGCGCCAATCAGGAGCAGGAAAAACACGCCGGCCTGGAGAAGCAGAAGCGTCGGCCGAACGGAGCGAACGTGATCCGCGTGCAGTGAGACGACGGGCGAACGAAAGCCGGCCTCCGCCATCATCTTCGCTTCCGGATTATCTTTTTCGACGGTGGCGTTGTGCGCGTCGATCTGGGCTTGCGCTTCCGCAATCGTCGCCCCCGGTTTTAAACGCGCGATCATATGAAGCGCGCCCCCGCCGGAATGGCGCGCTTTCGGTGAACGCTGTTCCGCGTCGGATTTTATCGAAACAAAAAGCTGCGCTTCGGACGAAAGAAAGCGAAAGCCGGGAGGCAGGACGCCGACAATCTTTCTCGGAATGCCGTTAATGCGGGTGTCGCGGCCCAAAACATTTGGATCGGAATTGAAATGCTGGCGCCAGAAAGCGTCCGTCAGGATAACGACGTTCCTTTGATCGTTCGCTTCCTCCTCGGTGAAACTGCGACCGATTGGCAGGCTGACGCCGAGGGTCGCGAAAAATTCCGGAGAGGTGCGAATGACTCCGACCTGCTCGGTCGCCCCGGGTTCTCCCACGACTTCGCTCCGCTCCATGTAAATCGACAGGCTCGAGAACGCCGGGATGTTGCCGCGACGTTCGTAGTAATTGGTGAAGGACGAGCCATCATTCTCGACGCCGGCGTTTGGGTACGTGTTGTAGATCGTGACGAGCCGGTCGGAGTTCGGGAACGGCAGTGGCCGGAGGAGGATTGAATCGATCACCGCGAAAATCGCGAGATTCGCGCCGACGCAGATCGCGACGGTGGCCAGCGCGGTGAACGTGAACCCCGGAGCTTTGCGAAGTTGTCGAAAGGCGTAACGAATGTTGTTCATGTCATTCAGCGCGCAGGGCGGTAACGGGATTTGCTTTGGTGGCGCGGAGCGCTGGTAACAGCGCGGCGAGCAGGCCGATGACGGCGAGCACAAAAACGACCCCGGCGAAAACGAGCGGATCGTAGGCTTTGGTTCGGAAGAGGAGCGTCTCCATGAGCCGCGCGACCCCGGCGGCGGCGAGCACTCCGATCACCAGGCCGAACGCCGTCAGCCGCGCGCCCTGGCCGATGACGAGCCGAAGAACGTCGCGAACCTGCGCGCCGAGCGCGTAACGAATGCCGAACTCGCGCGTCCGTTGCGCGACGCTATACGCGATCAGTCCATACAGACCGATCGCGGCCAGCAGCAACGCCAGGACGGCGAACAGACTGAAGAGCGTGAGGTAAAGCTGCGGCTGAGTGAGACTCTGTTTCACCAGGGTCCGGACTGGCGTCACATTCGAGATCGTCTGCTCGGGATTGAAGTCCCAGATGGCGCGCTGGATCGTTTTCGAAAGAGCCTCGACCGGCATCGGCGAACGAACCAGCAGAGTCGCGAAGGGCCAGCCGCGCTGATTCAGGCTCGCATAAACCTGGTAAGGCGTGACGGCGTTGAGACCGTTGCGCGGAACGTCCCCGACCACGCCGATCACTTCCAACACCGACGGCGCCGTTTGTTGCCGGCCCGGCGGCAGCGTCAATCGCTTGCCGATCGGATCTTCGTTCGGGAAGAATTTCTGCGCGGCGGACTGGCTGAGCACGATCACAGTCGGCGCCCGGCTGTCGTCGGTCTCGGCGAACGTCCGGCCGGCGATGCGGGGAATGTGCATGGTCGAGAAATAGGAAGGGCTGACGGAATCGTAGAAAGCGGGCGGCAATTTCGCGCTGTCGTCCGGCACGCCGGGAATCGAGAACGACGCTGGAATTCCCCAGGTGAACGGCATCGTTTGAGTGAACGCGACCGATTCCACGCCCGGCACCACGCCCACGCGCTCGAGCACCTGGCGGTAATAATCGGTCCGCTTCGGCCCCGTGTCGTAACGAGCCGGCGACAGGGTGAGCACCATGCTGAGCGTGTTCTCGATCTGGATGCCGGGATTGACGCGAGTGATGGCGGCAAAACTTTTCCAGACGAGCCCGGCGCAAACCAGGAGCACCATCGTGAGCGCGATCTGGGCAATGACGAGCGCGCCGCGGAGCCGGACTGATTGCAGGCCGGCCGAGCCTTTGCTGCCGTCCCGCAACGAATCGATCGCATCTACCCGGGTGGCGTGCCAGGCTGGGAACAGCCCGAACACGATGCCGGTCAGCAACGCGGTTGCGCCGGTCGCGAAAAGCACCGGCAGGCTCAGCGCAATTTCATCGCTGCGCGGAATCCAATCCTTGGCCAGGCTCGCCAGGAGAAGGTCGAGTCCCCAGCTGCCGATCAGGACGCCGCCGATTCCGCCCAGCGCCACGAGAAGAAACGATTCGACCAGTTGATCGCGCACGATTGTTTTCCGGCCCGCGCCGAGCGCCAGCCGAATGGCGACTTCGCGCTGGCGGGTGGATGCGCGGACGAATTGCAGGCCGGCGACGTTCGCGCAGGTAATGAGCAAAACGAGAAGCGACGCGCCGACGACAAGGAGCAAACCTTCCCGGTAATTGCCGACCACCTCATCGCGCAACGGACTGATGTTGATGTCCCAGCCCTTGTAAAATTTCGGATCGGTTTGCGCGAGCCGGCCGGCGATCGTGGAGAGTTCGGCCTGGACGGTGGATGCGGGAACGCCGGGCTTTAGTCTCGCCATCGCGGCCCAAAATCGGGCGTTGGTCACCGCGTTCTCGCCGCCTTCGTTCGGAAAAATTCGCCAGAGCGCCGGGATATTATTCGGATCCTTGAAGGTGCGCGGCATGATGCCGATGACTTCATGCGGCACGTCATTGAGGGTGATGCTCGAACCGACGAGGTCGTTCCGGCCGCCAAATTGTTTCTGCCAAAGATCGTAGCTGAGCACGGCGGACGGTTTCGCGTTCGCCGCCGCGTCTTCGCGAGTGAAGGTGCGTCCGATCAGCGCGTTCTGGCCCAGGACCTTGAAGTAATCCTGCGTCACGACGCTGCCCGTGAGCGACGTCGGCTTCTCCACGCCGGTGAGGTTGTCGTAGTTGTAACGGAAAGCGGCGATGCCATCGAACGACGTCGCCTGCTTCTCCACGTCCCGGAAACCGGCGGGCGCGAACCCGAGGCCTTTGAGGTTTTCCTGGAGGTTCCGCGATTGGACCATGACAAGGCGGTCGGCGTCCGGATACGGCAACGGCGAGAGCAGGACGGCATTGACCACCGTGAAGATCGCGGTGTTCGCCCCGATGCCGAGCGCGAGCGTGAGCACGGCGACGAACGTGAACCCGGGAGATTTGCGAAGCTGGCGAATGGCGTAGCGAAGTGTGTTCATAGGCCAGTGATCAGAATGCAGAGGTTTGCGGTCGGACTTGGTCAGTAGTTACTCGTCGCCCGCCGCTGTTTTTGTTCATTCGGCTCGCAACGTGACCATTGGGTTAACTCGCGAAGCTTTTCGGGCCGGCAGCCAGCAGGCCAGGATCGCCGCGACGATCAGCACCCCGGTCACGACCGCGTAGATCAGTGGGTCGTTTGCGCTCACGCCGAAGAGCACGCTGCGGATCAGCTTCGACGATGCGACCGCGCCCATGAATCCGATGATCAACCCGGTAGCCAGGAGCCGCATACCCTGGCCGAGCATCATGATTCGGATTTGCGCCGGCATCGCGCCGAGCGCCAGGCGAACGCCGATCTCGCGCATCCGGCGCAGACCGTTGTAAGCCATTACTCCGTAGAGCCCGACGATCGCCAGCGTCAGCGCGAGCGTCGCGAAGCAAACGAGGAGAAAGCTCATCAGCCGCGGCGTCGCCCACGTTTCTTCAACGCGTTCCTGCATCGTCTTGAACTCAAACGCGGGCTGCGCGGGATCGAGGGAAGCCACGATATCGCGTACCGGTTTCTCGAGCGCCTTCGGCGACAACTTCGTGCGCAACAGCACCACCAGACCGTTCTGCGGCTGTTGCCGCATCGACAGATAGGCCTGCGGCATCACGACTGTTTCCTCGTATCCGTAAATCTTCAGATGCGGGACGACACCGATGACGGTGCGATAAACGCGCTCGTCTTCGTTCTTGCTCCCCACGTACATACCGATGCGTTTCCCAACTGCGTCTTCGCCGGGGAAATAACGGTCCGCCGTCAATTGATCGATGATGATGACTGGCGGGGCGTCTTTCGTGTCGCGGGCGTCAAAAGTCCGGCCGCGAAGCAGCGGTGTCTTGATTGTCTGGAAATAGCCGTCCGTAGCTACGGTCACCTGGGTGGAGGGCATCTTACCCGGCTCAGGTTCGGACATTCCTTCCGGCAAAAACGACGTTTGCCAGCCAGCCATCAGCGGCGGATTGGCGGAAAGCGCCGCGTTCTGCACGCCCGGGAGAACCGACAGTTTCTCCATCAGCGCGTCGTGGAAATTCATCAACTTCTTCGGATCGGAATAACTCGGCTCCGGAAGATCGACCCGAGCCGAGAGCAGGAGATGCGGATCGAATCCGAGCCCAAGGTTTCGCGCATTCGCAAAACTTTTCAGGATCAATCCGGCGGAGCTCAGGAGAATCAAAGTCAGCGCCACTTCCGCGACGACGAGGAGATCGCGCGATCGTTTCGCGCCGGCGGTCTCCGAACTGCCATGCCCCCCCGATTTCAGTGCGAGCTGGATGTCCGCCCGCGAACTTGACCACGCCGGCCAGAGCCCAAACAAAATGCTCGTGACAAAGGAGAGGCTGAGGCTGAACACGAGGACCCAGCCGCTCAATGCGACGTTTTGAAAGCGTGGAACCCCGGGGGGCGCCAAGGCGACGAGGAGATCGCGGCCCCAGGCCGCTAGGCAAAGACCGAGCAACCCGCCAAAGATTGCCAGGACGAAACTCTCGATCAGAAGCTGCCGAACAATTTGCCAGCGCGACGCGCCGACCGCCGCCCGGACGGCAAATTCCCGGGCGCGCGCCGCGCCGCGAGCGGCTAGAAGGTTCGCGAGATTAGCGCAGGCAATCACCAACACGAGCGCGACCGCGCCGAGCAGGAGCCTGAGGCTGTCGCGATAATCACCCACCTGGTTTTCCAGCAGCGGCGTGACCGTCACGCTCACGCCGGTGTTCGATTTGGGATATTGAACCGCGAGACGCGCATTGATTTCTTTCATCTCCGCCAGCGCCTTCTCGACCGTCACGCCTTCCTTCAATCGCGCCCAGCCGAACAAGCCGGGATGATTGTCGCGGCTCTGCCACATTTTGTCGTCGGTCCGGCGCGTGAGCGGGAACCAGACTTCCACCGTGCGCGGCGAAAACATCTGCGGCGGCATCACGCCGATAATGGTGAACGGCTGATTGCCCAGGTTGATCGACTTGCCGAGCACGCCGGGGTCGCGGTTCCAAACTCGTTGCCAGATGTTGTCGCTGATCACGCACACCGCCGGACCGCCGACCCGATCTTCTTCCTCGGTGAAGACGCGCCCGAGCTGCGGCTGGAGACCGATGACCTTAAAAAAGTTTCCGGTGACGAGTCCGCCGGAGACCTGTTCCGGCGCACGCCCTTCCAATCCACTGAGGTTGTAGGATTCCCGCCGCGAGACCGCGATATTTTCGAAAACCGTGTTGTCGCGTTTCCAGTCGAGGTAGTCCGGATAGGCGACAGAAATCTGCGGCTGGTTCGAATCCGTCTCGGTCAAGATAACGATCCGGTCGCCTTCCGGATAGGGCAGCGGCTGGAGCAGGACCGCGTAGATGACACTGAAGATCGCGGTGTTCGCGCCAATCCCGAGCGCCAGGGTGAGGATGGCGATGAAGGTGAAGCCCGGCGTTTTCCGGAGCTGGCGGAGCGCGTAGCGGAGGTCGTTCATGGCGCCTCCGTCTATCTGGCCGCTACTTCAGGCGATGCCGGTTTTATCGAAATGCTGCCGGCGCCTGAGCGCAGCACCACCGATTTCCCGCCGCCGTTTATTTTTCCTTTCATGGAATCGCGATCCGTTCGCGTTCCCGTAAACGGAAGATCGCTCGTCACGCGCCCGGAGCTCGCTTCCGCCTCGATGTCGAGACCAGCGTCGGCCGGGACCATCAGGTCGATGCTGCCGGCTGAGGTTTCCAAATTCACGTCGCCCGGGACCGGCGATTTCAATTTCGCGCTGATCGATCCGCCCGAGGTCCGCCCGAAAATCTTGCCGTTGATGTTCTCGAAACTTAGCCGGCCGCCGCTGGTCTCGACCTTCGCGTCTCCCCCGAAATTGCGGACCACGATCGAGCCGCCGGAAGTGCGGGCGTCGAGCGAGCCGGTGCCGTCAATCGCCTCGATCCGGCCGCCGCTGGTATCGACTTTGAGCGGGCCGTCGCAGCCGTTCAGCTCGATGCTGCCACCGCTCGTGGTCGCTCCGGTCGGGCCTTTCAAATGCGTGAACTTCAATTTCCCGCCGCTCGTGTCCGCGCTCATCGTCCCGACGATTTCCGCGACCATGATCGTGCCGCCGCCGGTGCGCAGCTCCGAGTTGAACGCCTTCGGCACTTTCACCGTATAACGCGCGTCCATGTTGCAACGCCCGCTCCAGTTGAAGCCGTTCTCCTTGTTTGGACGTCGCGCCCGGATCGTCACCGTGTCTCCGCTTTTCGTCACGCTGACCGGCGTGCTCGCGAAATATTCTTTCTCCTTCGCGTCGTTATCCGAATCGATCTTCCGATGCGCCTGGACGGTGATCTTGTCCTGCGCGCCGGCCGAGACGTCGATCGTTCCGAAATCGACGTCGACGATGAGCCGGCCGCCTGGCGCGCCGTCGAGAGTTTGGCTGTAATTTTCTTCCGTGAGGGCCGAAGCAGCGCTGACCGCGAGGAAACAGAAAAAGAGGGCGCGAATAATCATGGTGTGAGGTCGGTTGAGGTTTGAGGCGTCTACATTGGCGACTCCAACCGCAGGCCTTTGCAGGGCCTATGCCACGCCTTCCGACCTTCTCTTTCCGACTGCCTGAGAGCTACTTACACACGCGCGTCCGATTGAACGCCCATTCATTTTTCCCGTCGTCGGGATTTCGCTGTCCCATTTTCGAAACGAGGGCGCCGTTGCGGCTACGGGCGTTGTAGCGACGCCGCTCTGTCGGCGTTTCAAAGCGCTGTTAGCGCGAAGGCGTAACGGCGACAGAGCGCCGTCGCTACAATTGTCAAACTTCCAGCCGGTATCCGAGGGTGTGAACCGTCAGCAAATGCCGTGGTTCCGCGGGAGTGTCTTCGATTTTCTGGCGTAGCTTCACGATCAATTGGTCGAGCGTCCGGGTCGTGCCGTAGTAATCGACGCCCCACACTTCGTTCAGCAACGCGTCGCGGGAAACGGCGTTGCCGCGTTCGCGGAAGAGCACTGAGAGAACTTTCAATTCGCGCGGCGTTAGCTCGATCGGTTCTTTGCCGCGTTTGCCGCGGAGAGCTTTGCAATCGATCCGCACTTTGCCGAACGCGATCTCCATCGGCAGATCGCTGGCGGCGCCGCCGGCCTGTGACCGGCGTAACAGCGCCTGCACCCGCGCCACGAGCTCGCGCAGGCTGAACGGTTTCGTTACGTAATCGTCCGCGCCGAGCTCGAGGCCGACGACCTTGTCGATCTCCTGGCCTTTGGCGGAGAGCATCAGGATCGGGACGCGGTTCCTGGCGGCGCGGATTTCGCGGCACAAATCGAATCCGCTTTTTCGCGGCAGCATGACATCGAGAATGACGAGATCGGGTTTGTGCTGTTTGATGAGCGCCCCGGCCTGGGCGCCATCGCGGCAATCGGTCACGTCGTAACCTTCGCCGCGGAGCGCCTCACAAAGTCCGAGCCGAATGTGCGCGTCGTCTTCGACAACGAGGAGCCGCTTCTTCATGTCGACGCCTCTTTGTTGTAGCGGTGATCGGTGGTCCCGGCCTCCGCCAGCGGCAACCGCAATGTCACGTTGCTCCCACCGCCTTCGCGCGCCTGGTAAGTAATTTCGCCGCCATGTTCCCGCGCGAGGCGTTGCGCCAGGGTGAGCCCGAGACCGGATCCCTGGATCCCGCTCGCGAGCGAATCGTGCGCGCGATAAAACGCTTCGAAGATTTTCGATTCCTCCCCGGCCGGCACACCAGAGCCGCGGTCGAGAACGCTGACGTGGACCGCGTCGGCCGTGAGGTAACTATGAATCTCGATCTCTTTCCGGTCGGCGCTGTACTTCTCCGCGTTCGACAACAGGTTCACGAAAATCTGGGCGAGCGCGTCCTCGTCGCCCCGCACGGGATACGGCGGCGGCGCCGCTTTCCAGCTGGTCGTGAATCCCTGTTCGCGCAAATGCAGTTCGTGCCCTTCCCAGGTCCGGGCCAGGACCGCGTGGAGATCGAGCGGGCGAAAATCGTAGCGTTTCTGTTTCCGTTCCAGCCGCGCGAAATCGAGGACGTTGTTGATGAGCCGGGTGAGCCGCTCCGCTTCCGCGACGATGATCCGCAAATACTGGGGACGTTTTTCCTCCGCCACGTTCCCACCGTGCATCATCTCCGCGAACATCCGGATCGAAGTGAGCGGCGTCTTGAGTTCGTGCGACACGTTGGAAACGAAATCGGTTTTCTTTTGGGCGAGCGCAAGCTGGCGGCGCGCATCGGCGAACACCACCCAGCCGCCGAACGCGATCGCCGCCAAAGCCGCCGCGATCAGGAGAAGGAGAGTGCGCCGGACGTTGCGCGCGCTTTCCTGCAACTGCTCCGGACGCATCAGATAAAGCGCCGCTTCCCAATGCGGCAACGCTTCGCCGATTTCCGAGGCAACAAACGGCCGGCGCCAGTCGCGGCCCGTCACGCCGGCGGGCTGAGTCGCGACCGGGCGCGCCTTGTCGTTCAAGAGCGCGAGGACGTATTCCGAAGAACTGCTATCGGGCAGGGCGTCCCGCCAGAGATCGGTCAGCGCCTCGACATTCATGAGGCAGCCGAAAATCATTCCGGGCGCTTCCGGCGGGCGGAGCCAGAAAACAATTTCCAGCCGGTCCTGCATGAACCGCGTGACCACGCCTTCGGGACGATCCGACGTGAGCGCCCTGAAATCAGCCGTCGCCGGGACGAGTTGCGAAACGGCGGGCGCGTTTTCCTTCAGCTCACGTTGCGGCGCGACGTTGCGCATCTGGGCGGCCTGGCTTGATTCATCTTTCTGCGGCGGTTCCTGCCGCGGCGCGGGCGCCGGCGCGGTGGCGGCCGGCGGACTGGCCCCCGCCGTTTTTGGTTTAACCGCTGATTTTTTCGACACCGCGTCGGAGTAATTTTTTTCCTCCTGTTCGGTCTTCTGCTTGCGTCGTTGTTCCACGCGGTTCAACTCGTCCGCCGGGACCGAGTAAACCGTGGCCGGCGTTGTTCCGGACAAGAACGCGCCGTTGTTCTGCAAAAATCGCTGGCGCTCGGAATCGCCGCGCGCTTCCTCGGCGGACGGCGAGATGAGGTTGCCCTCCGCGCTGAGGGCGAAACCGATCGCCGGCCGCGTCCAGGCGCGCGACAGCTTCGCCGCGAAATCCTTCGCGAGTTGCGCGGGCGGCTCGCTGGCGAGCAATTGCCGGACGCGTTCGGCGAACGCGCGCCGCTCTTCATCGACCAGGCCGCGCGCTTCGTTCGCCACGGCGTCGGTCTCTTTCTGGTAAAGCTCCGCGGTCCGGCGCTCCAGGACGATCTGCTGCTCGTTCGCGCTGCGCAGGGCGAGCCAGCCGAGGCCGATACTCGGCGCGACGATGGCGACGAGGAATATCCAGATGCTCCGTTTCACGACACGAGGCGCAGGCTATCATGTTCCGCCGCACACTGGTAGGGACGCGCGCTGCGCCGTCCGTGGCGCAGCTCAGCCGTTACCTGGGGATCGCGAGGAAGGATGCCGTGTTCTCCCTTCAACGATCCCCAGGCCCTGTGGCTAAGTGTTACCGGCTCTTCTGATATTTGTCGGCGTAGTTCTCGAACTGCATCGCCTTCCGCCGCGATTTGGCGATCGCACCACTCGAGTCCATTTCGCGGGCGGCTTCCTCGAGCTTCTGGTTTTCCTCCTTAACTCCGGGCACCTGCATCGGCGCCGGCGCGGCGGCGTTTTTGGCAGCTTGTTTGCGGAGGAGTTCCGCGGCGTCCTTCGCCTTTCCTTCGTCAGCCAGCTTCACCGCCTGTTCCTTGGCGACGCGGTTCTGCACGATGCTGTTTTCCCGCGCGACTTCCATCCGCACACTCGAGTCGGCCTTTTTCTCGTCGTCGGTGAACACGATCTTCGGCGACTGGCGCTGCTCGGGGGCCTGAATCCCGGCAACCGTGGCGTAGGTGAGTTTCACGACCGCCGGCTCAATCGCATCCGCTGTTTTTCCTTCCGCCAGGCAACGCACGAGGAAACGCCGTTTCTCCGAGCCGAACAGCTCCGGCATTTTGATCTCCGCGACCCGGTCATGGCATTCGATATCGGGCCGTCCCACGATCTCCTTCAGCTTCACGCCATCCGGCGCTTCGATGCGAATGACGATGCTGCGGGCCAGGAGCGAGCGAGCGGCGCCCAATTCCTGCGCGAAAATGCCCGGCAGCTTCTCCGCGTCTTTCACGTAGTAATAATTAGCGTTGCTCGCCTCGGCCAGCGCCGTCATCAGGTCCTCGTTGTAATCGTCGCCCAGGCCGACGGTGCTCACCGAGATTCCGTCACCGCGCAATTCCCGGCCGAGACGCGACAAGTCGGACGCGCTGCTCGGCCCGACATTTGCCAGACCGTCCGAAAGGAGGATGACGCGATTGACTCGCTCCTTGTCGAAGAAACTCCGGACCTGCTTCGCGCCCAGAACAACCCCGGCGTGAAGCGCGGTGCTGCCGCCGGCCTGGATGCGATGAATCTTCGCCTTGAGTTCTTCCCGGTGATCCCGATTGCCCACGCGTTCCGGCGCGATCAGCAGATCGGTCTGATCGTCGTAGGTAACGAGCGAAAAGATATCGTCGTCGCCCAGTTTATCGACCGCCATCGCGGCGGCCTGCCGGGCTTTCTCCAGCTTCGCGCCTTCCATCGAACCGCTGCGATCGAGGACGATCGCCAGGTTCATCGGGCTGCGCCGGGCGTCGTCGTTTTTGCGCG
Organism: Chthoniobacterales bacterium; assembly: GCA_035941675.1. Taxonomy (GTDB): domain Bacteria; phylum Verrucomicrobiota; class Verrucomicrobiia; order Chthoniobacterales; family UBA10450; genus AV80. The sequence continues at coordinate 91,329 of DASZDT010000002.1, read as the reverse complement.
CTTCGACTTCGACCTGGACGATGACCTCGCGCGGGCCGAGCCGGTAAACGTAATCGCGCTCGGGCGTAACTCGCAGAGTCACGTCCGGCGCCGGTGAAGCGGCGGCCGCCTGAGCGAGGGCGAACACTGCCGCGAGACTGAGTAACTGTAGTTTTTTCTTCATGTCCAAGTTAGACACGAGCCGCGAAAAACGATGTCAGAGCCGCGTGCGAAGATTGTAAAAGAATTGTCACCGCGTTTGGTCGGCTGTCGCGGCGACGCTTTGTTGTCGCGACGCTCGGAGCGGCGCAAACGAGGTGGATCGCGCGCTCCGTCGCGCGATGTTAACTAGTGGGCGGCGAAGCCGCGCTGCCTGCATCGACCGACGGAGCGCTCGATCCACCATGAAAATCGTCCAGGCCAAACCGCACGATGCCGAAGCGCTAACCGAAATCGCGCACGCGGCGAAACGGCATTGGGGTTATCCCGAAAGTTGGATCGCGGCCTGGCGCGATATCCTGACCATGCGGCCGGAATTCATCGCCGCGAACGTGGCCCGCGTCGCCATCGACGAGAAGCGAATGCTTGGATTCTACGTTCTCACGACGGAGGACGACGGCATCCACCTCGACCATCTTTGGGTTGTTCCCGCGGCGATGGGACGCGGAATCGGCCGGACCCTTTTCGAACACGCGATGATGCAGGCACGCGGTCTCGGGTTCGATTCCATCAAGATCGAGGCCGACCCGAACGCCGCGGCATTCTACGAAAAGATGGGCGCGGTTCGCGTCGGCGTGAGCGCGACCGAGATCGAGGGCGAACGACGGGAACTGCCCTTCCTGGAATTTCGCGTGCGCCCGTCCAGTTGAGACTGGACGAACAAACTCCGCGCACGCACGTTGAACGCGATGACAAAACAGGCCCGGTGGTCGTACGTAGTGCTGGCGATCACGCTGGTCCTCGTCGGCTTTCTTCAGCTCGGCGTGCCGTTGCTCGCCCTGCTTTTTTCCTATTTTGTCCTCACGAAACTCAGCCGCTTCATTCCCAATAAATGGGTGACGCTGGCCATCTTCATCCTGGTGGTCGCCGGGATCGGGTACACCGCCGGGCATTTCGCGCGGGCCGCCGTCAACGCGCTCCCAAAAATCGCCGATAACTCCATTCCTTCCGCCATCGCCTGGGCCGAGGACCACGATCTCAACCTGCCGTTCACCGACTTCGAAGGCATGAAGGCGCACGCCATGACCGCGATCAAAGATCAGGCAAAATATCTGGGCGATTTCGCCAACTTCGCCCGCCACGCCTCGACCACTTTTGTCTTCATCATCATCGCGATCGTTTGCGCCGTGAGCCTTTTCTTCAACGGCCAGCTCGATCTCTATCCCGAGTCCCACAAGGTTCGGAACAATCTCTACTCCGTTTATTGCAACGAGATCACCGCGCGCTTCAGCGATTTCTACCAAAGCTTTTCCACCGTCATCGGCGCGCAAATGACCATCTCCGCGATCAACACCGTCCTGACCGCGATCTTCGTTTTCACGGTCGGATTGCCTTACGCCCCGGTGGTGGTCGGGCTCACCTTTCTCTGCGGCCTTTTCCCGATCGTCGGGAATATCCTCAGCAATACCGTGATCGTGTTTGTCGGTTTTCTCGTCTCATCCAAGATCGCGATCATGGCGTTGATCTTCCTGATCGTCGTCCACAAGCTCGAGTATTTCCTCAACAGCAAAATTATCGGCGCCCGGATCCGGAACCCGATCTGGCTCACGTTAATTGGACTGATCATCGGGGAAAAATTAATGGGCGTGCCCGGCATGATTTTGTCGCCGGTGGTCCTCAACTACGTGCGCGTCGAAATGTCGAAGGTCGCGGTCGGATCGCCGGTGCTGCTGGCCGGACACCCGCCGGTTGAAGGAAGCGCGTCCGCGGATTAGAAACCAATCGTGAACGACAATCCCTGGATCGAACTCGCGCCCGGCATCCGGCGGCGGACCGTCACCCACGGCGCGACGATGTATCAAATGATCGCCGAGCTAAAGGCCGGCAGCGTGATGCAACCGCACCAGCATCCGCAGGAGCAGATCATCCACATCCTCAGCGGCCGGATGAAAGTCAACGTCGGCAACGATTCCCGCGTGCTCGGTCCCGGCGATTCCTATTACCTCGCGAGCAACGTCGCCCACGGGGTGGAGACCCTCGAAGACACGCGCGTCCTCGACACCTTCAGCCCGCCGCGCGACGAATACATCGCGCTCGACGAGCAGTCCCGAAAGCGCTGAGACGCCGGACCGTTTTTACTCGGTCATCGCCGCGCCGGAGCCGCCGATCTCGGCCGGAAAATCGCGGAGCTTCGGCAGGCCGTCTTTCATGGGCAGAACGGTCTCCTCGTAGTTGAGGTGCACGCCAGCCTTGAACGGCATCGCCGGGATAACGCCGGCATACACGTCGACCAGGCCCAGACTCTTGTGCTCCGTCATGACGTTGCCGCCGCATTTCGTGCAGAAACGCCGCAGGCTCATGTCGGAGGTTTGGAATTGCCCGAGAGAATCTTCGCCTTTGGTGATCTTCACGTTCTCCGGTTTCCAGAGGGTGAAGGCGTTAATCGGCGCGCCGATGTAGGCGCGACAGGCGCCGCAATGACAGTAGCCCATGCCTTCGGGCATCCCGGTTACCTCGATGGTCACAGCGCCGCAATAGCATTTTCCTGGATAGGTGTCGGCCATAGGTAGCGATGGTAGGAGCCAGCCCAATTGTTGGCAAGCGTCTGCGGCCCGCACCAAGCGTTACTACGCGGACGGAAGCGGCGGCGGCATTGCCGGGCGCGAGCGCTGCGCTTCGAAAAACAAGGCCAGGATCTGTTTCCCTTCGGTGATGTACGACGCGAGCTCCTCCGGTTTCGCGCGCCGCGCGGCGCGATGAGTGAATAAGGTATCGCTCACCGAATCAACCGTAAGCGGCCGCTCCTGGCGCTCGAAGAACTGTAATACCGCGGGAGTAAAAACCGCACGAATGGCCGCTTCGTCTGGCCCGCGCAGGATATATTTCCTACTGAACTGCGGCGCCTCCGGGAAATTAATGTCGGCCCCCCCGAAGAGCTTGCCGACTTTGGAAAAGAACGTCTCGGGAAACAAAACGAAGGGGGGAAGATTGAGCAGTGGCGACTGCATCCGGGTGACGGTCTGATTGTATGACTGGGCCGATTTGCCGTAACCGATCGTGTAGATGTGATCGAACAGCGTCATCCTCAGCTCGGCTGTTTCGGCGGCCTCGAGGACATTCGAGGTGATGTGGCCGTGCCCGGTGTTTGCGACGTGGCACCCGTTGATGAGCGACTTGTCGGCCTCAGTTGGTTTCCGGCGATAGGTGAGGCCCAGTTTCGCCGCGGCGGCCTGGATTGCCTGCGCTCGGCGGCGATCGAGATAAGCCATAAAGCCGACGAGCGCGGCGCCGAGGATGAGAATTCCGAGAATCAACATCACGATTGCGCCGCCGGAGAGGGACGAGGACGAGGAGTGACGCGACGCCGAGCGGGCGAACAGGTGGCCCGCGGAAATGAAAACCAGCGCAACCGGAAAGGCGATCTTGAAAGGAAAGCGATTTTTCACAGCTGCGGATGGTGTTGAGTTCGGCGGGAGTTGGCAAGCAAAGGACATAAGAAAACCAAGAGCCACGGCCGGTGGCTGTTCGCTCTCCATTAGGGATCGTCTTTTTAAACGATCTTTGTCAGGTTTTCGAGCGATGCATCAAACCCCGGCGCCTAAAATCCGTTCCCTTTCCGTTGTCGCTTCGCTTCTCCTGGCAGTCGTATTGAATTCCACGGCCAAAGGCGCCGAGAAAGGTCCGCCGCCGTCGAATCGCCAATTAGTTGAGACCGCCTACGAAGAGTTCGCTGCTGCGGATACAAAGATGAACGCCGCCTATCAACAGCTCCTCGGCGTTATGGACGACGATGGCAAAGCCGCGCTCAAAGAAGCGCAACGAAAATGGCTGGCGTGGCGGGATGCACAGGCGCAGTTCGACGCCCACGCGTTAAAGGGCGGAAAACTCTTTCAAATGGAAGTGAACGGCAGCCTTGCCCAAACGACAAAGAAGCGGACCGCGCAACTTCTCGAGGACCACAAGAGGTTCAAGAATCGGTAACTTCCGACGACGCCGTTATTCAGCGACGGGCCGCGGCGGCGAGCTGCGCTTCGCGGTTCCGAATGACGTGCAGAGTGACGAACGCCGCCAGCGCGCAGATCAGGGCGCCGATCGCCATGGTGGCGGGCGTGCCCACGAAGTCGGCGAGCAGCCCGGCTTCCAGGCTGCCGAGCGGAATCATGCCGCCAAAGATCAACGCCCAAATGCCCATGACGCGCCCGCGCATTTCATCGGGAACGATCGATTGCAGGACGGTATTCGAGGTTGAGAAATAAAGAACGAGGCCGAACCCGACGAGCGCGAGCAGGATCACGCCGACATAAAGACTGTGGCTGAACGCGAAAAGCACCAGGGCGCCGGAAAAAATCCAGACGCCGCCGAGCGCCATCGTTCGCGTAGGCAGGATGTGACCGGCGCTGGCAACCGTGAGGGCGGCCGCGAGCGCACCGACCCCGCTCCCGGCCATGAGGATGCCGTAGCCCCGGGCGTCCAAATGGAGAACATCGCGCGCAAAGGCGGGCATGAGGACCGAATACGACCAGCCAAAAATACCGACCACGGTGAAGAGGGACAAAATCGTGAGGACGCGTCGATGGGCAAAGACGTAGCGGAATCCTTCGAGCGCCTGGGCGAGCGGACCGGAGCTGCTGGCCATCGCCGTATCTTTTTTTGGCAAACGCATCAGGAGCAACCCGGCGATCACGGGAATGAAACTGAGCCCGTCAAAAAGAAAGCAGAGCGCGATGCCGATGTGCGCCATGAGAAAGCCGGCAATGGAAGGGCCTACGATGCGAGCGCAGTTGAAAGCCGAGCTGTTGAGCGAGATCGCATTCATCAAATCCTCGCGGCTCGTCATCTCGATGACGAACGATTGCCGGGCCGGCATGTCGAACGCCATCGTGATTCCACCCAGCACAGCGAGCACGATGATGTGCCACGGTTGCACGACCTTCGTCCAGACCAAGGCGGCCATGGCCAGCGACAGAATCATCGAGCTGATCTGGGTGCAGACGATGACCGAGCGCTTCGGATACCGATCGGCCATCCAGCCGCCCCAGGTCGCGAACACCAGCATGGGCGCGGAGGCCGCGGCCGCGACTACGCCGAGAAGCGCCTTGGATCCGGTCAGCTGATACACCAGCCAGCCTTGCGCGGTCGTGGTCATCCACGACCCCGTGAAGGAAATCAGTTGCCCGAAAAAGTAGAGGCGAAAGTTCCGGTGCTTGAAGGCCGAGAAAGTTTTCCGGAACGAAACGCGGTCCGACGCGACCCGGTGCGGCCGGCCCGTCATGTCCGCGGGGACATTGGACGTCGTCGAATGATGAGAACCGAAAATCGTTGGCATCAGGCAGTGGTCAGGAATTCGAAACTCAGAGCCAGGAAGGTAGCAGCGAAGTTAGATCTCCCAAACGAAGCGGCCGCCGGATAAAGATAACGGCGCGATGTTCAGGATATTTCTCGCGGTCTGGATTCCGTATGCGGTCATCCTGTCGGCCCTGTTGTGGCGGAAGGCGCCGGTGCGGCGTTCGCGAAAATATGAGCGGCCCGTTTCGAATGGCCCCATGCATGTGCTCGTCATCGGGGCGACCGGCGGCACGGGCCGCGAACTCGTTCAGCAGGCGCTTGGGCAAGGGCATCAGGTCACGGCGTTCGTCCGCGACCCGGCCAAGTTGCAGATCGAGCATGCGAACCTGCGGATCGCGCAAGGGGACGTGCTCGATTACGCGACCGTCGAGGCGGCGATGCGCGAACAGGATGCGGTCTTGAGCGCGCTCGGCCACACCCGGTTCCTCGGTCCGACCCGGATCCAATCTGACGGGATGCGAAATATTCTCCGGGCCATGGCGGCCTGCGACGTGCCACGATTGATTTGCGAGACGGCGCTCGGCCTGGGCAACACCGCCGGGCGCCTCGGATTACCGGGCACGTTCTTCATGGTGCCGATGATCCTGCCATTTTATTTCTGGGATAAACTGCGCCAGGAAGAGCTGATCATGGCGAGCGATCGCGACTGGGTGATCGCCCGGCCGGGCGTGTTGAAGAATGGGCCGGCGCGGGGCGAGTACCGGCACGGGCCGGACGTCGGCAATTATCTGTGGCCGGTAGTGATCAGGCGCGCGGATGTCGCGAATTTCATGCTGAAACAATTGCACGACGACACCTACCTCGGGACCGCTCCTGGCCTGGGCTGAAGGTTCGGCGGCAGAAAAGCAATCGGGTTGGCGCGCCGCCAGCTTTTCTGGGGAGAATGCGCTCTATTCCTGGCCGTTTGTGCGGACGCGGCGTGGCTCTCTTCTGCTGCGCGATCGTGATGGGTTTCATTCTTCTCCCCCAGGCCCAGGCGAGAGTGCGACATCGCCGGCCGACGCCGTTCTCCGTAGCGCTCGAGCCATTCAAGCTGGCCCGCTCCGTCGTCCATGCGGCGGCGGGGCCCGTCGTCCACAACGGCCCTCGAATTTTGGCGGCCGCAGCCGTGGCGCCCATCAAGGTGGCCTATTACGCCCCGCGACGAATCAAGGCGCGCCCGCCCCAGGGCGAAGAGATTTATGAAGCGGACGAGGAATCCAACGCGAGACCGATTCGGGTGGCGTATTCGTCCTCGGGCCGGAAACAGACCGCGGCGCCGCGCGCCGAAGAATCTGATCAGGATGAAGCGCAGGACGAAAGTGGTCGCGTCGAGCAGCGCGGTGATCGGCCGATGGTCTCAGGCAACCGGGCCGTCCTGCGGAACGGAGTCGCGTATGCACCGTCGCAGGCGCCGCAGAGTGTGAAGAATGCGATCTGGGCCGCGAACACGTTGCGTCGCAAGCCCTACGTCTGGGGCGGCGGCCACGGGACGTTTTACGATCGCGGCTACGATTGTTCCGGGACGGTTTCGTTCGCTCTCCATGGCGCCGGAGTCCTGGGCTCACCGCTTCCCTCCAGCGATCTCATGCGTTTCGGCGAACGCGGACGCGGCCGATGGATGACCGTTTATTCGCGGTCAGGACATACGTTTGCCGTCATCGCCGGACTTCGCCTCGACACGACCGATCTGGGACGTGGCGGCGACGTCGGCCCGCGCTGGTACGACTATCAACGTAATACCAGCGGTTACGTGGCGCGGCATCCGGCCGCCCTGTAAGCCGGCCGCCAAAGCCCGACGTCGGGATCTGCGCTCCTTGGCCCTTCGTCATTCGTCATTCGTCATTAACACCGACGTAGGCTGCCTCAGTTTGGTACGGTGATTTCACCAGATTTCTGAATCCAAACCGCCCCGTCCCCCCATCTCACTTCCAAAGAGATCATTCCTATGAGCACCATCCCGATCCGCCCCTTTTTGGCGGCGAAACTTTTAACCTTCGCGGCCCTGACACTTGGCGGTTGCCACCTGAGCGGCATCCGCGGCAACGGCCATCTTGTTACCGAAAACCGGCCCGTGACCGAATTTACCAGCGTCGAGGCCGAAGGCGCCTTCGACATCGAATGGGTGCCCGGCCCATCGAGCTGCACCATCCGGACAGACGAAAACCTGCTCCGCCATGTCGAGACCACCATGAGCGGGAAGAAGCTCGTGCTCGAATGGCATGGCCAGCTTCATCCGACCCACGGAATGAAAGTGAAACTCTCGAGCGCTTCGATGACCGGCGCCCGCCTCACGGGCGCAGTCCGGCTGACGGCGACGAGATTGTCCGGCAACGGATTTTATCTTGAGGGGACCGGTGCCACGCGCGTGACCGTCGACGGCACCGTCAACGAACTGATGGCCACCATGTCCGGCGCGAGCAGGCTCGATGCAGAATCACTCCAGGTGAAAACCGCGGAGCTCTCGATTTCGGGCGCGGGCAAAGCCGAAGTATCGGCGAGCGATGCTCTGAAAGTGGCCATCTCCGGCGCGGGCAAAGTGACCTACACCGGCAACCCGACGGTGGAGAAACACGTCAGCGGCGCCGGGACGATTCGGAAGCGCGACTGAAATCATTTGGCAGTTGATGGTTGAGTGTTGGCCCGCCTTCGCCAAGTCTATGGTGTGGGCAGGGACCAATCGCCGGCAGGATTTTCCTACAACACCCGGCTCGACATTCTCCACGGACCGCTCGAAGTGATCGACGTCGCGGGGCTCGTCGATGCTTGCACCGATCAATGGTATAACCAGACGCTGTGCAAAGTGGACGAGGCCGTCGTGCGGCTCGGCGTTGTCCACGGCGAGTATCATTGGCACAAACACGAGAACGAAGATGAGTTCTTCCACGTCGTCAGCGGCCAGTTGCTCATCGACCTCGAAGATCGCGTCCTCGACCTGACGCCGGGGAAAGCCGTCGTCATTCCCAAAGGCGTGATGCATCGGCCCCGCGCGCCCGAGCGCACCGTTATCCTGATGGTCGAACGGGCCGGCATCGTTCCGACTGGGACATGACACGGGCCCTGGTTGTCGTTGCGTCTCTCTGTCTCGTCGCCGCACTCTGCCCGGTTGGTTTCGCCGCCGACCCCGATACGAAAGCCGGCGAATGGAAATCAATTTCCGACAAGGACGGCGTGGCCATTTATCGGCGCCCGCGTCCGTTATCGAACGAGTCCAAGGCCATTGGCGAAATCCCGGCGAACACCGATCTCGTCCACGCCGTGCTCGACGACGTCAAATCGTATTCGAGCTTCATGCCGTACACCGCTGAATGCCGGGTACTGAAACGCGAAGCCGAATCGGTCGTCGCCTACGAACGCATCTCCGCCCCGCTCGCCAGCGATCGCGATTTCACCGTGCGCGTCCGAACCAGCGCGAAGAAAGCCGACAGCGGCACGAGTTACTTCAGCCATTGGGAGGCTGACAACGCCGCCGGCCCTCCGGAAAAGCGCGGAGTCGTCCGCGTGAGCCTGTGCGAAGGCACTTGGCTGCTCGAGCCCGCCGGACCAAATACGACCCGCGCGACCTACACGATCTACACCGACAGCGGCGGCGTGATCCCAAAATTCCTCAAAGAAACCGGCAGCCAGATCGCGATCCGAAAATTATTCGCCGCCCTTCGAAAACAAGTGCGCGATCCGAAATACGCGGACAAGGCTGAAGGCGGAGGGCGAAAGGCGGAAAAGAATTAGCGGCGACGTTTCACGTTCTTGGTCATCGTAACGAAAATTGCAATGAGCTCGTTTGTTTCTTGGAGAAGCGGCGCAAGACGCGCTGGTTTGACGACACCACTATCACCGAGCAGCTCCAGCCAAAGTTCGGATTCGTCCAGCTCCTGTTGCGCACCCTCAAGTTTGCTGATGAAATCCAGATCCGATTTGGCGCGACATGCTTCGCGGTAATGCGCCGCTACCGAGGTCGCAGAGCGCAACAATTGCTTGCCCAGCACGTCCGCGACAGCATCTCTTCTCGGCAGAGCTCGAAAAAGGTGGATGATTCGCAACGCATATTTTTTCGTGCGCGATCGCAAGTCTTCCAATGCGCTCATTCGCTTTCCGCCTTCCACCTTCCGCCCTCCGCCTTCCTGTCGCCGGCTTCCAGCATGCGGACGCGTTTGTCCAAATACGGGAGACGAATGGTTAACGTCAGGCCTTTGCCTTCGTTGCTTTCGATCGCCATTTCGCCTCCGTGTTCGCGCACGATCCGGCGGACAATGAGCAGGCCAAGACCGGAACCGCCGCTCTTCGTCGTGAAGTACGGTTCGAAAACCCGGCTGAGACTCTCGGCCGACATTCCGCCGCCGGTATCGGTGAAGCTGATGTTCACGTGCGTCGCGTCCAGGTCGGTCCGGATCCGCAGAATGCCGCGGCGCTTCATCGCTTCGAAGCTGTTCTTGATGACGTTGTAAAACGCCTGCTTCATCTGGTCGCGATCGAGCTCGATGGGCGGAAGGTCGGGACGCAGTTCGGCCTCCACCACGATGTCGCGATCCGCGATCTCCGGGCCAAAGAAGCGAAGCGCTTCCTCGACAATCGAGTTCACGTTCTCCGGATGCAGGATCGGTTTGGATGGCCGAATCGCCTGGAGAAATTGCGTGACGATCGAGTCGAGCCGGGTGATCTCCGCCCGGGAAATGGCGATCGCTTCCTCGAGTTCCTCCTTCAATTTCCCGTCGAGCTTGCGGACTTTGCGTTCCATCAACTGGAGATGGATGTGGAGCGAGTTTAGCGGATTACCGATCTCATGGGCCACGCCGGCCGCCAAAAGGGTGAGCGCGTTGAACCTCTCCGACTCGATCGTCTTTTCCGTCGAGCGCCGGCTCTCGGTGATGTCTCGCAGGATGATGGCGTGTCCCACCGGTTCCGCTTTCTCGCGCGGTTCCGCTTCGCGCCGCTCGATCAACAGCGGCACGATGTAGAAATTCAGGAACCGGTTCGCCGGATAAAAAATCTCCATGTCCCGGCTCACGGCGCCCGGCGATTGCGACAACGATTTCCAATCGAGACCGCGGACTCGTTCATCCAGCCGTTTGCCGATGGAATTCTCGCCTTCCAGGCCGAACAATTCGCAGGCCGCGTCGTTGACGTAAGTGATCCGGCCTTTCGCGTCGGTCACGATGATCCCTTCCTGGATCGCGTTGAAGACGGTCTCGATGAGACCTTTCTCCTGCGCGAGCTGGAGCAGGTAATTCTGAACGTCCTCCGGCCCGATCCGCCCGAGGCGTTCGATGAGCTTGTCGAGGAAGCCGGACTTCATGGGATTGCAGAATGCAGATCTACGATTGCAGATTGGGATCGAACCAAGCGGCAATCAATCTGCAATCTTCAATCTGAAATCTGCAATTAGCGTCGCGGCTGCTGCTCGACCCGATCGGGCTCGCTGGTCTGGCCGGCTTCGGTCGCGGCGCGTTCCTTGAGCGCGGCTTTCCGGCTCAATTTCACGCGGCCCTTGTCGTCGATGCCGATGCATTTCACCCAGATCATCTCGCCGATCTTGGCCACGTCTTCGGTTCGGTTGACGCGGAAATCGGCCAGCTCGGAAATGTGAACGAGCCCGTCCTTACCCGGGAACACTTCGACGAAGGCGCCGAACTCTTTGATCGAAACGACGCGGCCGTGATAAGTCTGGCCCACTTCGATCTCGCGCGACATGCCGCCGATGATTTCCTTCGCGCGCGCCATGCTTTCGGGACTCGTCGCGTAAATATGGACCGAGCCATCGTCGTCGATATTAATTTCGGCGCCGGTCTCGGCCACGATGCCCTTGATGGTTTTGCCGCCGGGGCCGATGAGCGCGCCGATCTTCTCGGGATTGATTTTGATCGTCTCGATGCGCGGCGCGTACTTGCTCAGATCGGCGCGCGGTTTGTCGATCGCCTGCGCCATGATTCCGAGAATCTTGGTGCGCGCTTCCTTCGTCCGCATGGTCGCTTCCGCCATGATCTTGTGGCTCACGCCGGGCAATTTCAGGTCGAGCTGGAATCCGGTGATGCCGGCTTCCGTTCCGCAAACTTTGTAATCCATGTCACCGAAATGATCTTCGGAACCGATGATATCGGTGAGCAGCTCGTAGCGTTTCAGCTGGCCGCTGTCGTCGTTCTCCGTCACGAGGCCGACTGAAATTCCCGCGACCGGAGTCTTGACCGGAACGCCGGCATCCATGAGCGCGAGCATTCCGCCGCACACGCTCGCCATCGAGCTGGAACCGTTCGATTCCATGATCTCGCTCGTGATCCGGACCGCGTAACGAAAGTCTTCCATACCCGGCACAACCGGCTCGAGCGAACGCTCCGCCAGCGCTCCGTGGCCGATCTCCCGACGGCTGGCGCCGCCGGTGCGTCCGGTTTCACCCACGCTGAACGGCGGGAAGCTGTAATGAAGCAGAAAGCTCTTCGAAGTTTCGCCGCCGCCATACGCGTCGATGTTTTGCGCTTCTTCGATCGGCGCCAACGTGACCAGCGCCAGCGCCTGGGTTTCGCCGCGCTGGAAAATCGCGGACCCGTGCGCGCGCGGCAGGACGCCGACTTCGCAGGTGATCGGACGCAGGTCCTGGTAACCCCGGCCGTCCATCCGCTTCTGTTTGTCGAGCACGCTGATCCGGAAAGCTTTTTTCTGGACGTAATCGAACGCCTGCGAGATCGCGAACTTGTCCGCCTCCGGGAATTTCTCCAGGACCGCAGCCTTCACTTCTTCCTTCAAAGCGTTCACGGCTTTGCTGCGATCGACTTTCTTCTCGTTGTAGAGCGCGCCTTCGATGCGATCGCCGGCGACCTGGTAGGCCACCTCGAGGATGTCCTGGTTCACGGTCATCAACGGCATCTCGCGCTTCGGTTTTCCGACCTGGGCGGCGAGCTCCCGCTGGATCCGAATCATTTCCTTCGCGTGCCCATGGGCGAATTCGAGCGCTTTCACGAAATCCTCTTCCGGAATTTCCATGGCGGAGCCTTCGATCATGATCACGTCGTTTTCAGTGCCGACGTAAACGAGATCGAGATCGCTCGAGTTGCGCTCGTCGTGCGTCGGGTTCGCGATGAATTGTCCGTCGATCCGGCCCACGCGCACCGCGCCGATCGGACCCGCGAACGGAATGTCGGAAACGGTCAGGGCGGCCGACGCGCCGTTGATCGCGAGAATGTCGGGATCGTTCTGGCCATCCGCGCTGAGGAGAATCGAGATGATCTGGGTGTCGTAGAGATAACCGGCCGGAAAGAGCGGACGCAGCGGGCGATCCGTCATTCGCGAAGTCAGCGTCTCTTTCTCGGAGGGACGGCCTTCGCGCTTGAAGTAGCCGCCCGGAAATTTTCCGACCGCGGCCGCTTTCTCGCGGTAATCGACCGTGAGCGGAAACCAGTCCTGGCCTTCCTTGATTTGGGTGGCGGAAACCGCGCTGACGAGCACCATGGTGTCGCCCGTGGAAACGACGACCGCGCCGTCCGCGAGCTTGGCGATTTTGCCGGTTTCGATTGAAATTTGCGTGGACCCGATTTGGGCCGTGACCTTGTTTTGCATGACTGCGTTTCTCCTGGATTGGCGAATCCCAGGCCGGTCACCCTGATCGTAGGTTTTAACTCCGAAAGCTTTCGGAGCTAAAACCTCTAATCAAAGTGGAACGTCGGCCTGAGCGCCGGTTTACTTATTGATTACCGAACTCGTTAGGCCGGAAGAGCGGACGAAGGACGAACGCAACCAGAGACAGACCCGCGGCGGTTATTTCCGCAGGTTGAGTTTCTCGAGCAGGTTTTTATACCGGTCGGACTCCGACTTGCTCAAATAATCGAGCAAGCTCCGGCGCATCGCCACCATCTTGAGGAGGCCGCGGCGCGACGAATGGTCTTTGGCATGGCTCTTCAGGTGGTCCGTCAGCTGCCCGATCCGGCGGGTCAGAAGTGCGATTTGCACGTCCGCGCTGCCGGTATCTTTATCGTGGAGCTGGAACTCCTTCATGTCCATCGTGTCACTGCTTTCTGCCATAAACGAGCCGGTATTGTAAGTGAAGAATCCGGGTTCGCAAGTCCAGCCTCGCTACGGATTTTGCATCTGCTTGATCACCTCGCTGGAGCCTTTCAGCGTCACCCCGTGGGCCTTGGCGATTTCCGCCCAGCTTTTCCCGGATTTGTGCAGGGCGAAGATGGCGCTGGGTTTCTTGTTGGTGGCCAGGGCGAGCGAATGCGCCACGTAAACGTCGCCCAGCGTCAGCCCGTTCCGCGATTTTTCCTCCTCCAGGGTCGACGCGGCCACGTCGGTATTAATGACGATGATGCTCAGGATGCGCTGCTTGTTGGTGCGGGCCGCGGCGTTGATGTCCTCGATCAGTTTGGCAATCGCCCTGGGGTCGGCTTTCACCGTTCCTGCCGTTTTCGATTTGGCGTTCCCCAGCCGCTGGCCATCCTTTATGTCGTCGGTCTCCCGACCAAGGGCGCTGGGACGCGAGGCCAACAGCAGCGTCGCCAGCAGAATGACGGCGAATCTTTTCATAAGGCGCCGGGCGAAGTTCACACATGCTTGGACAACGCGCGAGCCCGCCGCGCTCGAATGAATCGAAGCTGCGGACCGGCGTCACCGTGCCCCCACAGGGCGCGACCGCGATATTTCTTGAATCCAAACCGCCCGCTCGTTCCGTCCCTTTAATAGACGCCATGGAAACCTCATACCCACAACCACCGCTGCCCGCCCCCGTTAACGTCTCAGCCGTCGCGAACATCCGGACCTGGTCTGCCTTTATCCACGCCAGCGCTCTTCTCGGGGTCGTCCTCCATTTCCCCGGTCACCTGCTCGGGCCGCTCATCCTCTGGTTCATCAAACGCGACGACGCTCCGGAGCTCGACGCCCACGGCAAGGAAGCCGTCAATTTCCAGATCTCGATGCTGATTTACAACGCAGTCGCGGCCGTCTTCTGCCTCATCCTGGTCGGCTTCGTTTTCCTCGCCATCCTTTGGGTCCTGAACGCCATCTTCGTCATCATCGCCGCCATCAAGGCGAGCGACGGCGAATTTTACCGTTACCCGATGACGATCCGGTTCATTCAGTAGCGGAGCGCATCATCTCTTTGCGGCTTCCAGCAGGTGTTTTCGAAGGAGCTGCTGGAAGGTCTCGTAAACCGCGCTGCGTCGCTCCGCGTAAATACACCGAATGGTGCGACGCTTCGCGGAGAGTTCATACTTGAAGATGACTCGATAACCGCCCACGCGGAGCCGGTGATAATCCTCGAGCGGTCCTTCGAGGGCGCGGATATCGCCGCGTTCACGAGTCAGCCCACGCAACGCCTCGCGCAACATCCGCCGAGGCTCCGGAGCTCGTCTCGCTACGAAGCTGACGACCTGCTCCGAAAGCTCAACCCGCGTTGCCATTCAGCGCCGACAGCGGAACGAACTTCGTCTTGCCGGCCTCGTAATTTCGGAGCGCCTTCATCGCTGCGGGATTGGCGAGCAGATCGAGTGTTTCCATGATGGCGTCCATGCGGCCGCGCGAGATCAAATAAGCGACCGTTTCCTCATGCCGGGTTATCGCGACCGACCCTTCGTTCGTGGCCTCCTTGATCAATCTAGGGAGATTCGTCTGGGCCT
Source organism: Chthoniobacterales bacterium (assembly GCA_035941675.1). Taxonomy (GTDB): domain Bacteria; phylum Verrucomicrobiota; class Verrucomicrobiia; order Chthoniobacterales; family UBA10450; genus AV80. Next base: position 76,267 of record DASZDT010000002.1, on the reverse strand, counting down.
GTGTGACAGAATATGTAGAATCCATCGGCATTCTACGTAGCTGAAGGCGCCAAGCTCGTCAATCCCATCGGTTCAATGCCGGGCTGCCTGCTGCTCTTTGTTTAGCGAAGTCTCGAAGGCCGCCTGCGCGTTCGTGACGAAGTCCTTGTATCCGGCCGGATCGAGGAAGACCCGCGGGCCTTCCTTCTCCAATCGCGGCAGCTTGTTCTTCAGCCCGAAATAACTGCCGTGGGCGCCGAGGAAAATGTCGCACGGAAGCGAGCGCAACACGCTAAAGGTGCGGGCGAAATCCTCCGCCACGCCGGGATACGACGCCTTGCGGCCGCCGGCGTCGACAAACCGGAAGTCCGACCAAAACCCGGCACCGCCGACGATCACGACTTCGCGCAAGCGATCACCTGGCTCGCCGCGAAGATGGTCCGAGAACGTCCACGTGGTGCAGCCCCGCGTGTGACCGGCCGTTTTGTGCGCCGTGAGCGTAACGCCACCGAGCTCGACCGTCTCGGCGTCACGCAAAATTCGATCGACCTTCGCTGGCGGATACGACGGCACCGCGCCGATCGGAGCGAGGAAGTCCGTCCGCCCGCCGCTTTCCGCGACGTCGGCGTCGCCTTCCATCACCATGTTCTTCGCGCCGGTCTCCCGCATGATCTGGGCAGCGCCGGCCATATGATCGAAGTGCGCCTGGCTATTGAGCAGGATCTTCGTATCCGCCCACCGAAACCCCAGCTTCTCGACGCTCGCGCGGATTTTCGGCGGCGAAGTTTCCAGGTTCGCGTTGATCAGAATGTTGCCCGCCGCCGTCGTGACCAGATACGCCGCCAGCTCCTCGCTCCCGACATAATAAAGCCGATCGGTGATCTGGAACGGCGGAACCGCCGTCGTCCATTCCGGATCGATTTTCGCGATAACCGACGACGCGAAGAACGCGGCGAAGAGCAGGAAGAGACGGCGCATGGCTTGTTAGCAAAGGTAAGTTCGTTTCCAGAATCCGGACCGATTCGATCCACGCGCACAGAATAGACCCTGTCAACTTTCGAGCTCGCCTTAGTGCTTTAGACTCTCCCCCGACATTGCTGCGCGCATAAATGTAGCGGCGGGTGTCCTCACCCGCAGACCTCAGTCAGTCTCTGTCAGCCTACCGACGCGCGCACGCGTTTGGACCGCCGATGCCGAAAAACATAGCCAATCGAAATTCGAGATTCGCAATTCGAAAATTCACCGGACCGCCCCCGGCGCTCCTCCGCGCCGACCCTATCTGAAATCCGATCCGAAACGACCCCTCCGTTGTCAGAAACTCTGCGAAGGCAAGTACACAACTTAGACCCTGAAAACCATATTCGTCTTGTCGCTGCCATTTCAGGTGACCGCTTGGCGGAACGTCTACGGAGCAGCAGTATCATATGACTGCAAATCCTCGGGGTTCACCTGGCAGTCCGTTGGGCCCCACTTCAAACCCTCCGCATCTGACCAAGAGATTGTGACGTCGAACGAGTTAGCCCCCTTTCGCATCCCGGAAAGCGTTAGAGGTGAATCGCTGGGAAGCCGCGGAGTAGTCCGCTTGTTGGTAAGCAACACTGTCCAACCACCGTCAAGAAAGTCCTTAAGAACCTCTCGATCGGGCAGGACCCGTGACTTAGTTCCGGCGGATATAGCAGCCACTGAAGTTTCGGACTTACGACATTGCACTACATTCGAATCTATGTGGGAATCAAGGGATCCATGATGCGCCACCTTTACTGCGTCCAAAGGAAATACATCTCCAGACTGGCCATTAATCTCGCAGTAACATTTGATCCCCCGACGGAATCCTGGCCCGTCAATGTCAGCTGCAAGGACGGCGTCGAATTCACGATTCGTGCCGCGAGCGCGCAAGGCTAGCACGACCGAGGTGAAATTTAATTGTTCTCGCACCGTGTTCGTAAGCTTTCCACGGGTAAGGGCATTCGCGGTGGAGCTTCGCACCGCCGAAGGACTCGGTCCGATAGGCAACAGCCGGATCGACTCGTCGTCGGAGAAGGCAACCTCTGTAGCATGCTCGTGCGCGTAACGGTAGTCCAATCCCGCATCAATAGCGTCACTCAAGGCGTTCCAGAGGCGAAGAAATTCACTAGAGTTTGATTCCTTTCGAGGATCAAGAGCGAGGAGTTTGTAAATCTCCAAAGGATTAGTTCCAATCGAGCGTCCTTCACTCGTAAAATACTCAATCACGTCCCGCATCCCAAGATAGTGATCTTCGTGCAGATGCGTGAGACAGACCAGATCCAGTCGACGGATTTGAAGACTTTCGACCAATCGGAAGAATGCCGCACGTCGTACCCCAGAAGGCAAGTTGCAGTCTATAAGGGCCCACTTGTCTTGATTAATGTGGACAAGCAGGGTGTCCCCCTGTCCGCACTCTAAGATGTGAATCTCAAGTTGGAGCACCTAGGGGAGCTAAAGAATTATCTTGCCTGTCTTACCTTTGTTGAAGCCGCGAAAGGCTCGCGCCAGCTCTGCATCGGTTGGAGACTCATCTAAGGCCGATTGATCTGTGGCAACGATGACGTGAGCTTGAATGTGATCGCCAACGTCGGGCAAACGCTTTTGCTTAAATTGCGATTCATCGTAAATCTGATGCACCGTTTCTCCCGAAGCTGTTTGAAAGCTCACCGTAATTGTACCGTTCTCCCGTTCGACTACGGCACCTGAATGACGTTCGCGAAAGCAGACCTTTTCGTTCTGTTGGCAAACGATCGCCGCCGTTAAGGATTGGTTCTCTTTTAGCGTTGCCGAAAAATGATCCCACAGTTTCTCATTCTGGGCTTCTAATTCCTCCGAGCGTTGCCGTTCTCTCAAGACGGCTCGCCGTTCCGCCATCAACAAGGTCTTAAGCCGCTCAGTTTCCAGAAGGAGTTGTTGATTCGGTTCGTTAGTGGACGCGACGGTATATGCTAATTCTAGAGGTTGCGTCGTATCTACCAAAAGATACTGAGATCCAGCACGGCCCTTCCTTAGGTGGAGATGCTGCGGAGGGAGTGACGCTTCTATACCCAACAAGCTGCAATATCTAACAACGATCGCCTCGACGGTCTTAACGAAATAATCAAAAAAGCGAGAGCTTTCTGCCGGCGCCGGTTCGAGTACGAAGTCCGTTATGACACCTTTCGTGCTATCGGGGACAAGCCACTTTATTTCGGGGACGGGAACCGTAGCCGTCGGAACCATCTTAACTTTACGCACGGGGCGCCTCCCCTGCCTTTACTTTCGCGGAAAGCGCTTCGCTTAGGAACTTCTTGGCTTCTAATAAGCGGCTTACCAGCAAATCTATGTCGGTCTCGTCACACTCAAGTTCGAAACTCTTGGCGTCATTAGTTCCCGTCATCCAGGGAAGACGGAACGGAAAGCGAAAATCAGCCCCTTCACTGTATCGCAATCTAAGTCTCAAAAAAGGCGATATCACGTCCTCCTCGTCGCCCCAGCTGTGTCTTTGGCTTACAATTTCACAATCAAGTTCTTCAAGCGTAGGGCCCGCAGCCGAGACAAAACGCTTCGCTCGTTCCAAGAGCGTACTCGACAGCAATTTAGCAACAACTGTATCGACTTTTCGGCGAAGTGTAGCATGAAAGCTAGCCTTTGCCTCCGCGTCCTTCGACACTTGTTTTAGGTAAGTCTCGAACTGATATTTCTCTAGGTAAGTGACAACCTCTTCTGCGTTTCGAGACGGAAGAAAAATCGACGCGATACTCCGTAATTCGCCAAGGAACTCGTTAGCCTTGTCTGTTTGAAGCTCGTCGAGGCCTAGTGAATTTGTTAAAGCAATCGCGAATTGATTTCGATCTCCGATTACGCGAACAGTACTATTACGGGTTAGGAATAAGGATATTTTGTTGGCTTCGCGGAGCTTCACAAATGTTTCGACACAGACGTCAAAATCCGCCACGGAAAGCCCCGGAACATTGCTCGTTGACGGCGGTCGCTTGGCGGTGTCAGTCATTCCACAAAATAGTCGAGACCGGCAAAATCTCCAATCCACGCGGGCAGCCCGGCTTTGAAAATCCCGTGCCGGCAATCCGTTAGGAAATCAGCGATCTTTATGCCATTCAAATGCATCAGCTGGGGACATGCGCGGTCGCCGATTCTGGAATAAACTCCACCGACGGCGTACGGACCAAAAACGCAGCCGGAAGCCTGCGTCAATACTGCCGGACGTGGGCTCAGTCGTGAAAACCGGAACCTCGTGATTAATGTTGATCGTTTCACGAATTTGGAGGGATCGAGTCCAGTGGCTTGACTTATGGCAGGAGACAACGAGCCGTCAACCAATATCGACGGCAAAGTCACGGCTTCTTCCGCGATTTTAACAGGCAAGCTGGCGGATTCGCTCCTGCTCGACGCGAGTCCGTTAGTCGACATCGCCAACACCACGAAGATAAACGCCGTTATTCTGAACGGGCGTCTGCTAACCGGAGCCGGATCTGGACGGAATCCTGGCAAAGGCCGAAGCGGCGGCAAATAAGAACTGATCTGCTCGAGGAGGCACCCGTCGCCGTTTGTTAACCAAGCAATTCTTCGAGTTCTTCGATGCTGAGGCCGTTCATCAAGGGTTCTTCGCTGTCGAGGGCGGCGTCGATGGCGGCGCGTTTTTTGGCCTGAAGGGTTAGAATTTTTTCTTCGACGGTGTTTCTGGTGATGAGTTTGTAGGCGGTGACGAAGCGGGTTTGGCCGATGCGGTGGGCGCGGTCGGTGGCCTGGGCTTCGACGGCGGGGTTCCACCAGGGGTCGAAGTGGATCACGGTGTCGGCGGCGGAGAGATTGAGGCCGACGCCGCCGGCTTTCAGGCTGATCAGGAAGAGCGGGATGGTGTCGTCGTTCTGGAAGCGGTTCACTTCTTCCTGCCGATGTTTGGTGGAGCCGTCGAGGTAGCAGTAGCTGAGCTTGCGCTCGTCGAGGCGGTCGCGGATGAGGTGGAGCATGGAGACGAACTGGCTGAAGACGAGGACGCGATGGTCGCCGTCGATCGCTTCGCCGATGAGTTCGTCGAGGAGCTCAAGCTTCGCGGAAGGGTCTTCTTTTTCGAGGCCAACGAGGCGGAGATCGCAGCAGACCTGGCGCAGGCGGAGGAGGCCGGTCAGCATCTGCATTCGTTTGGCGCCGGCGTTTGTCCTGGCGGTGGAGCTGCCAAGACCGCTCTGGATTTCACGGAGAAGCGCGTCGTAGGCGTTGCGTTGACTACTTGTCAGGTCGCACGGGACGACCTGTTCGATTTTCTCGGGCAGATCTTTGGCGACGTCGCGTTTTCGGCGTCGGAGCAGAAATGGTTGCAAACGACGGGAAAGCCGGCGCTGCACTTCGGGGGCGGCGCCGCGGGAGAGCGGGAGCTCGTAGCGTCCACGGAAGTCCTGGTGCGGTCCGAGGTAGCCGGGCAGAGAAAAATTCATGATCGACCAGAGATCGCGCACGGAATTTTCCATGGGCGTGCCGGTGAGGACGAAGCGGTGTTTCGCGCGGAGGGCAAAGGCTGACTGGGCATTTTGCGTTTCCGGATTTTTGATGTGCTGTGCTTCGTCGAGGACAGCGGTGGAGAACTGGAACGTCCTGAGTTCCTCGATGTCGCGACGAAGGAGTGCGTAGCTGGTGATGACAATGTCGGCGGCGTCGATCGACTTGAAGAGCGTCGCGCGATTCGCTCCTTCGAGGACGAGCGTTTTCAGCTCGGGCGTAAACTTTTGGGCTTCGTTCTGCCAGTTCGTCACGAGCGAGGTCGGGCAAACGACCAGCGCTGGGCCGTTGCCTTTTTGCGCGCGCAGAAACGCGAGGGTTTGGACGGTTTTGCCGAGGCCCATTTCATCGGCGAGAATGCCGCCGAGGTTATTTGCCGCTAGGCGGGTGAGCCACTCGAAGCCGGTGATCTGATATTCACGCAGCGTCTTCGCGAGGGAGCCGAGTTTCTCTTTCGCGTCGCCGACCGGTGCGTTCGCGCTGGTGATGAATTTCTTCAGCGCTTCTCGCCGATCGGCAATGGCGGAGCCGAGCTCGCGCGCCGTTTCCTCAACGTAAGGCGCGTGGGCGCGATTGATCCGGTAAAGCCCCGGCTGCGTCTGCGCCGGATCGCAATCGCGAATCACCTGTTCGAAATCTTCGAGGCCAGCTGTGTCGATAACGGCGAGGCGGCCATTCCTGAGCCGCGTCTGGTTTCGGCCGGACCGAAGGAGCTGCTGGATCTCGGCATTCGAGAATTCCTGGCCGCCGGGGGTAACGAGCGAATAGCGGACCTCGAACCAGTCCACGCCCGATCCGACGATCTCGAGCTTCGGCGTGACCCGCTCGATTTCGCTCGTCCATTTTTCAACCTGCGCGGTCAGGCTGACCTGCCAATCGCGCTGGAACTTTGGGTAGTCGACCGCGAAGAACCGGACGACTTCGGGTTGCCCGTGAAGGACAAAGCCGGCGGCATCCGTGCGCGCGAACCCGACGCGCTCGAGGCGCGCGATCGCAGCCCGTTCCGCCGGGATATTACGCAGCAGGATGCGCCCGGGATTCTGCGGATCGCGGAATACGAATCGATCCTCTTCGTTGGTCCCGGTCTTGAATGCGGGCCGCTCGCCGTACGTGCAAAGCAATTCCCCGGTGACGCTGTTGAGCGTGCCGGCGAGGCGCAACGCGAAGGTGGGCGTCGCTGCGATCACTTCCGGGAGGACAAGGCCTTCGTCCGCGCTGATGTCGAACACTTCGCGGAACCGCGGCAGATCGAACGCCAGAAATTGCAAGGCGCGATCGCCTTCGAGCTGAAGCGGCGCGCCGAGCAATTGGGTGGCGCCGGCCGGCAACGCTTCGCCGCAACGCACGAACTCGTGCTGGCGAAGGAGCCACGCCTCGGTCGCGTTCCAAAGCAGCATCGTGTTCGGCATCGGCGGCGCTTTTACGGTGATGCCGCCGTTCGCGCGCTGTTCGACTTCGAGTTTCGGGCGAACGACAGCTGATGAAACGGTGGCAGCCGTCCCTTTCCCGAAGGTCACGCGCGGATGATTTTGGAGCGACGGCAGGAGACGCAAGAACGCATCGCGCGACGACAACGCCATGCCGCTGGTAAAGAGCGCCGGGAACTCGCGCAGGCCTTCGATCAAAGCCAGGTCCATCTCGTCGGAGGCGAACGTCGCGGTCTTCGGCAAAGCCGAAAGCAGGGTGCGATTCCCGCCCACCTCCGCTTCAACAACGAGCATGACCTGCCCTTTTGCCCAGGCCGACATGAAGATCGGCGGAAGAATCAAATGCAGCTTCGCCGGTTTCGCCTTTTCGGTTCCGACGGGGACGAACGCCGGGCCAGCCGGCAGTTCCTCGATTTTCGGTGGTTCGGGAACAATGGCTGGAACCGGCCGGAGCAGGATGAGGCCGACCGCGACGGAGTGCCCGCAGATCTTCCCGCTCGAGCGCGATTCCCAGCAGGTGCAAAGATTTTCGACGTCCGCCGCGCTCTTGATCCGCAGGCCGGACCGGTAATTCTTGGCGCCTTCGCGCACGAAACCGGTGAGCAACGGCGGCTCGTAACGCGGCTCGCTCACGCGCCCGGCCCGGACGATGTCGCGCGCGGCTTTCATCGCAGGCCAGCCGCCGGCGTTGATCAGGAGCTTTTCGGTTAGCGGGATCGCAGTCGTCATTGCAGGGATTCGGGGAACCTCACACAAAGGTCACAAAGGGACACAGCGGATGATCGATGATCTCGCTCGTTTTCTCCTCGTTCCCAAACTCTGTTTGGGAATGCCGTTGTCCCGGCAACTCTGTTGCCCCAACCGCGAAACAGAGTTCGAAGACCCTCCTGCGCGAAGGCTACGGCGGGCAGACAAGTGCGTTCCCAAACAGAGTTTGGGAACGAGGGAGCAACGAGGGAGTTTGTCGCGACGATGCTACCTACTGTTTCTCGTAGATGCCGAGGAACGTGGTCTGCCAGGTCTTACCGTTATCCGTGGAGACGGCCCATTCCTGTTTTACTGTGCCGTCGGCGGACGGCGTGTAGGTGATCCGATTCACGTAGGGCCCCTTCGCGCTTTTGGCTTCGCCCGAGATGACCATCGCGCCGTCCACGAGTCCGCCGTGAAGGTGGAGGATCGTGCCGTCACCGCCGACCCAGTCCTGGTGCCACTGACGATCGGATTCGTCGAAATAGTTAATGCTCATGCCGCCGGTCCCTTTGGCGGAGAGCCATTGCTCGCGGATCGCGCAGCCTTCCGATTGCCGGGTGATCTCGCTGGTCCCGACTTGGACGCCCTTGGGATTCGTGACTTTCCAGCGCCCGATCCAAAAATCGAACTGCCGGAACTCCGGCGCGACGCAGGCCGGCGGAGGCGGAGTCGCGGTGGCGCTCACGGCGGGCGCTGGCGACGGCTGCGCGCGAACGATGGCGCACGCCGCAATGAAAACGAAGCCGATCGCTCGTGCCGTTTTGTAGTTCACGTTCGCTTTGAGAATCGAAATTCAGGAAAGATCTGCTTCGAGCTTCTGGCTCACCAGAAGCTTGAACACCACGAAACAAAGTCCCGCGGCCCCGGCGAGCGCGGCATGCAAGAGCCAGAAATTCGTCGTGGGCCACTTCTCCAGGAAACCGCCGATCCAGCCGACGATCGTGTTCGCGGCGAAGAAGGCGAGATAATAGAGCCCGATGATGGTGGCGTTGATCGATCGCGGCGCGTATTTCGCGAACAACGCCAGGCCGACGGGCAGGACGTGGGCGAACCCGATGCTATTCACGAAATGGAACGCGACCGGCCAGAACAACCCGATCTTTTGCCCGGGGCCATGGGTGGCAGCGGCCGCGACGAGACACATCGCGCCGCCGACCGAGAAGATGGAGCCGATGATGAGCTTCGAAATTTCGTCCGGCTCGCGCCAACGTTTCTTGTACCAGCGATAGAAGAGCGGGACGATGGCGAGAAAGCTGACGCTGACGATTGCGTCCAGAGTTACGAGCCAGGTGGTGGGGAGAGTTGTGCCCATGAAGACGAGGTCGAATTGGCGATCGCCCCAGACGAGGTAGGCGTTGAAGATCTGGTTGTTCGGCACAATCGCGACCGCCATGACGGGAATGAGCAGGACAAGCGCGACCACCGAAGTCCAATCGCGACGGTTCAGTTTTGCCCGCGGCGCACTGGTGGCGGCCGCGAGCCGCGGATCGTTATCGCTGCTCCGTAAATATTTCTGGCCCCAAAGATAAATGCAGATGGCGAGCAGCATGCCGACGCCGGCCGCGGCGAAGCCGTAGTGCCACCCAACTTTTTCGCCTAACGAACCGACGATGAGCGGCGAAATGATGACGCCGGCGTTGATCCCGAGGTAGAAAATCTGGAAGGCATCGGCGCGGCGCAGGTCGTTAGGCGGATAGAGCGCGCCGACCTGGCTGGCGATGTTGCCCTTGAACATGCCGCAGCCGAGCACCAGGCAAAGGAGCGCGAAAAGGAAGGCCGTCTCAAACGCCATCAGGAAATGTCCGGCCGCCATGGTAAAGGCGCCGAGTAACACCGTGCGTCGCCGGCCCAGAAGGCGATCGGCAAGGAACCCGCCGAAGATCGGCGTGAGATAAACCGCCGCGGTGTAGGTGCCGAAGATCGCGGAGGCGAGCGGCTGGCCGTCGAGCCCGTTGTAGAGCGGAAGATGCCGGAACGCGTCGAAGATCGCCACGCGCTCGATGCGTCCCGGCAGCAGAAGATATTTCACCATGTAAAGAACGAGGAGCGATTGCATCCCGTAGTAGGAGAAGCGTTCCCAGGCCTCCGTGAAGGCGAGGAACCAGAGGCCGCGCGGGTGGCCGAGGAGACCAGGCGTGTGTTCTTCCCCGGTTAGCGGGACGGCGTCATCCGGTTCGGCGGTGGCGGTCATCGGGAGATGCTGGAGCGACCGGCGATGAGTGACAAGCGATAAGCAGAACGTTGGTCAACGCCAATGCCGCAGGACGCGATGCGTCGGCAGCGCGGTGGCGTGTTCGCTTTTCGTTAGGATCAGCTCCCGGCGACGCAAGAGTTCGAGCGCGGTTTGCACGGCGCTCTTGGAAAGGCCCGTCTCTTCGGCGAGCGCGCGCAAACTGGCCGCGACAGGTTTCCATTTCGACCGAGCCGCCTGGCCGTAGAGATGAAGATAAACCAGGTAAGCGGCCGGTTGCCGATCGTGCCCGACGATGTCGCGCATCAGGACGTCGAGCACGTAATCGTCGACTGGAATGGTTTCACGGAAACGAGGCATGGAGGAATCTGAGCTGGAACTAAAGGCGCTTCGCCGCGCTGCGTTTCTTCTTCGGCTCGGAATCGCTGGCGAAGAATTTCTCGATGGTCCGGTACGCCATGGCGAATGGATTCGTTTCCTTCCGCGCTGGAACGCGCCGGACCCGAACGGCTGAAGACCGCTTCCTGGAAACCTGGGTTGATGCGATCGGCTTAGGAGCCGGCGCGGCGACAGGGAGGGCCGATTGATCGTGAGCAATCATCGCGCGGTCGACCTCGATCGGGCGCTCGTCGGCAATCCGATCTGAAGCGGGTGAAAGCGGGACGCGCTCGCCGTTTGGTCCGCGTGCGCTTTCGTTGTTCTCGACGACGAAAGGCGTCCCGTCGATCCGAGGCACAGGCCGGACCAGGCCGAGCGACTCAAGAGTTTGGGAATCAATGAGGCCGGTCCGGGCGAAGCCCTTTTTCGCCTGATACCGGGAGATTGCGGCCGTCAGGGCCGGGGTGGTCTGGCCGTTGATGCTGCCAAAAAAGAGGTGCCGTTTCCGGAGCTCCTCCTGGACTTTCCGGACGTCGTCATGGGCGAAAATAGCTGCGGTCAGAAATAGTTGAAAAACGATGCTGAGTAGGGAAGTGCGAAACTTGCCCATACAACTGTACTTCGTGGCTACCCGCCCCGGTGGACTTCGGAGAAATGCCTAACGAGCGATATTCTTGCGAACCCCCCGGCCGATCCTCCCGCCCGCCCCCACAAACAAAGGGTATACCGATAACTGGACAGCTGTTTCTCTCTCCAAACGTCGTCCGCCGCTGGACGCTGGTGACGACCGGGACTTAAGGTCGGCTCCTCATGATCAAACAAATTAAATTCGTTAGTATCCCAGTGGCCGACCAGAACCGGGCCCTGGATTTTTACACGGACAAACTCGGGTTCACCATCATCACCGACCAGCCGTTCGATGGGAAACAGCGCTGGATCGAGCTGCGGGTGCCCAAGGCCGAAACGCGAGTCGTCCTCTTCACCATGGAAGGCGAAGAGAAACGGATCGGATCGATGATGCCGGCCACGTTCTCGTGCGACGACATCGACAAGACCTACGAAGAACTGAAGGGGCGCGGAGTGGAATTCGAAGGCCCGCCCCAGAAACAGCCGTGGGGCAAATACGCGATGTTCAAGGACAGCGAAGGCAACCGTTTCGTGATCTCGGCCGACTGAAGAATCCTAGCGGCGGCATTGCTCGTAGAGCAGCGCGGCGAGGCGTTCCGCGACGAGCCCAATGAGGGCGCCGCCCGCGACGTCCAGCGGCCAATGCTTCCCCTCGAGAACGCGGGACAAAGCCACCACCGCCGTTGCGGCGCCAGCGACGGCCCCCGTTTCCGGAGCATACCGCGACAAAGCGCGGGCGGCGGCCACGGTGCAGGCCGTATGGCCCGACGGAAAAGATTGCTCCTGTTTGTCGTCGGACCCGCCCGTGTCCGCATCGTAACGGCCCTGGTCGAGGAGAATGTGAGGCCGGGTCCGGCGCACGGCGCGTTTCGTAATGCGCTTGCCGACATCGGCGAGCGCGATCGCGGCCAGCATGGCGAGGCCGGAGTCGGAGACGCGACGATGACGCGATGCGACGCCGACCGCCAGCACGCCGGCCGCCAGGGCGTAGAGCGGGCCCTGGTCTCCGAATTTTCCGGCAGTCGCCGCTGCCTTCACCGCGGGATGATGGCGTTTGCTCGCCATTTTTTTCCCCAATTCGACGTCGGCTTTTTCGACTTCGTTCTTCGGCGGATCGGATTCGTCAGGCATGGGCGAGGACGATAGTCGTGGGCGATCGCGTTCGTCCAATGGGAACTCACCAATAGCGTTGTAGCGTGCGCTGTCCTCAGCGCATCTTCTTCAGCATCGCAATCAGGGTCCGGTGAGACAGCGGACGCGACACTACCAGGGAATGACCTTGCGATCTTTGACGAACTTGCCGGTCAAATCGTGCGGCGCGTCGGTCGCGAGCCACACAATCGTGGCGGCGCCTTCGGCCACGGAACGGGTCGCGTTTTCGCCGCCCATGTCCGTGCGGACCCAGCCGGGACAAACGCTGTTCACCGCGCATTTCGGCAGGGCGGCGGCGAGTTGAATGGTCACGCCATTCAAGGCCGTTTTCGAAACGCAGTAGGCGGGCGCCCAACCGTCCGCCCCGTCTTCCAATTGCCCGCCGCCGCTCGACACATTCACGACGCGCGGCTCGCTGCTCTTCTTCAGGAGCGGCGCGAACGCCTGCGTGACCAGCCACGGACCGAGCGTGTTCGTGCGCAGGGTCGTTTCGAAAATGTCGGGCGTGATCGTGAGCGGATTCTTGTCTTCGTCGAGGAGGATGCCGGCGTTGTTCACCAGAACGTCGAGACGTTCGGTCTGCCGGCCGAGCTCTTCCGCCGCGCGGCGAATGCTATCCGCATTTGAAATATCGATCTCGAGAAACTTGACCTCGCTCTCGTCGCCCAACTTCCCGGCAGCGGCACGACCCGCCTCCACATTCCGGGCGCCGAGAAACACCCGGAACCCCATCCGGGCCAGTTCCCGGGTCACCTCGAAGCCGATCCCTTTGTTCGCGCCGGTGACGAGCGCCGTCTTTTGCTTTCTCATCGCGCTCATGGTGCCGCCGGTTTATGCGGCGTAATCCATTTCGCATACCAATCGAGGTAGCGCTTGTAACGATCGATAACGTAACTCGGTTTGCGCAGCCCGTGGTTTTGCCCGGGATAAATGACGAGCTCAGTCGGTATGCCCTGGCTCCGCAACGCTTCATACATCTGCTCGGTGTTCAGCAGCGGCACGTTGAAATCGGCTTCCCCGCAAAGGAACAGCGTCGGCGTTTTGATTTTGTCGGCGTGCAGAAACGGATAGGAAATCCGCGTCCAGGTCTCCGGGTTTTTCCAGGGAACGCCGAGCTCGCTCTCGTAATCGAAGATGTATTGGTCCGTGCCGTAACCGGCGAGGACGTTTGAAATGGAAGCGCCGCTGGTCGCCGCCTTGAAACGGGTCGTCGTGGCGATGAGGTAATTCGTCGAGATTCCGCCGTAACTCCAGCCGCCCACGCCGAGGCGGTCCGGGTCCGCCAGGCCGCGGGCCACCGCGTCATCGACCGCGGCCAGATCGTCTTCGACATCGCGATGCCCCCAATCCGCGTAGATGCCCATGGCGAATTTCTCGCCGCGGCCCGTGGAACCGCGCGGGTTCGGGAGGACCACGGCGTAACCGTTCGCGGCGAAGAGCTGCGCTTCGAATTGGAATTCGCAGGCGTATTGCGACTGCGGTCCGCCATGCGGCCGAAGCAACGCCGGCGGTTTCGTGCCCGCCGTGACCTCGAGCGGATTCACCACGAAGCCGTGAATTTCCGTTCCGTCCGCGCTCTTGAATTTCGTCTCGTCCACCCGCGCCACGCGCAAGTCCTTCATGAACCCTTCGGTTTGTTTCGTCAGGTCGCGGAGCTTGTCCTTCTCGACCGCGAAAATTTCGTAGGGCCGATCGGGCGTGCTGGCGCGGACGACGATTTTGCCGTCGCGACTGACGTCATACGCGCTCACTTTCCGCCGGCCATTCGTGACCGGTTGCGGGGCGCTGCCATCGACTGGGATGCGCACGAGATTCTGCGCGCCGTCGTCTTCCACCACGGCAAAGAGCGATTTTCCGTCCGGCGCCCAATGCGGCTGAACGACATTGCGGTCCAGCTTCTCGGTCAGGATTTTCGGCGCACCGCCCGCAGCCGGGATGATCGCGAGCGAGTGCACCGCGTATTCGATTTTCTTCGGCTCGCCGCCGTGCAGGTAAGCGATCCATTTCCCGTCCGGGCTCCAGGCCGGCGCGCTGTCCCACTCCGGATCGGGATCAGCTTCGGGCGAAGTGGTGAGTTGCCGTTCCTTCGCCCCCGGCTCGGCGCCGACGACCCAAACATCCCAGTTCTGCGTCCGGTCCGGATCGTCTCCGCGCTTCGTCACGAACGCGATCTCCTTTCCGTCTGGCGACCATGCGGGCCAGACGTCGTCATGTTTCCCGGAAGTGAGCGCCTCCGCCTTGCGCGTGCCGAGGTCGAGCAGCTGCAGATGCGAGTAGCGTTCCGTCAGGTAACCGGCGATGTCCTTTTTGAAAAAGAGGCGGTTGATGACCAGCGGCGGCACCGTCTTCTTTTCCTTCTCCTTTTTCTCCGGCTCCCGCGGATCGGGATCGTGCACCACCAGCGCGATCCGTTTCGAGTCGGGCGACCACGCGAAATCTTCGACGCCGCCTTTCGCGTCCGTTATTTTTTCGGCTTCGCCGCCGCCGACTGGCAGCAGCCAAAGTTGATCGTTCTCGTTGTCGTCTTCGCGGCCGGAAAGAAACCCGATCCATTTTCCGTCCGGACTCCAGCGCGGATGTTTCTGGCCTTTGTTCCCGAAAGTGAGCGCGCGATTTTCCGAGCCGTCCCATTTCGCGAGCCAAAGATTCGCCGGGCGCTTGTCCTTCTCCATGTCCGCGACTTTGACGACGTAGGCGATGGAGTTGCCGTCCGGCGAAAAGTTCGGCTCATCGACTTCGCGCAACTGGGCGAAGTCTTCCGGTTTCAGGGTTCGCCCCGAATCCGCGCCGACGGCGACCGTGACGCAACCGAGGAACGCGACTAAGCCGAAAACTGCGGGCCGCATTTGATGCCGGGCTCAGCGGCGGCGCCGGCCGAACGAATAACCGCGATGGGTGCGCCCACCGCCGATGGAACGCTTGCCGCCGTCGCTCGATTCGGGTTCGAAGAGCGCCGTGTAAAGATACGGAAAGTTTTCCAGCTTCAGTCGCGGAATTTTTTGCCCCATGAAACGTTCGATGGCGTGGAGCGAGGCCAGTTCCTCGCCGTTCATCAGGGTAAAGGCGTCGCCGACATTCTGGGCGCGCCCGGTCCGGCCGATGCGATGGACGTAATCTTCCGGATGCTCCGGCACGTCGTAATTGATCACGTGGCTCACGCCGGCGATGTCGATTCCGCGCGCGGCGATATCGGTCGCCACCATGATTTCGTATTTGCCGCTCTTGAAACCCTCGAGCGCTTCAACCCGCTCGCGCTGGGTCCGGTTCGAATGCATGACGGCGACGGAATGTTTCCCCGCCTTTAACTTCACCGCGATCTTGTCGGCGCCGTGTTTCGTGCGGCTGAAGATCAGCGCGCTGTCGAAGTTCGTCCGTTCCAGCAGGGCCATGAGCAGATCGAATTTTTGTTCGGCCGCCACCGGATAGACGGCGTGGGTGACCGTTTCGGCCGGCGAACGGCGCGCGCCAATTTCCACGACCTCGGGTTCCCGCAAGACCCAGGCGGCGAGGCGTTCGATCTCCGGCGGCAACGTCGCGGAGAAGAGCAGCGTCTGGCGGTCGGTCGAAATTTGCTCCACGATCCGGCGCACGTCCGGCAGAAAACCCATGTCGAGCATGCGATCGACTTCGTCGAGGACGAGGATTTTGACGTGGCGAAAGTTGAGCGACCCCTGCTCGAGCAGATCGAGGAGACGGCCGGGTGTCGCCGCCACGATATCGACGCCGCGCGCGGCTTCCTCGCGTTGTTTCCCGTAACCAACGCCGCCGTGGACGACCGAAACGCGAAGGTCGGTGAAGCGGCCGTAATCGCGAAACGCCGTCTCGACCTGCGCGGCCAGCTCGCGGGTCGGCTCGAGCACGAGACAGCGGAAATCGCCGTGTTTGGCGAGGAGCGTGAGGATCGGCAATGCGAAAGCGGCCGTCTTGCCGGTGCCGGTCTGCGCGGTGCCGATCAGGTCCTTCCCGGAAAGAACGATGGGAAAGGCGCGGAGCTGAATAGGGGTCGGCTCGCTGAAACCCATCGCCTGGGTCCCGCGCACGACTTCATTGGAAAGGCCAAAATCTTTGAAAGACACGAGCGCGAATCTACCCGTTGTTAGGCCCTCACACAATGGCTTCGCTGCTTCGCATCTTTGTTCTGGCCGATACGCACGACAAGGCGCCGCCGAACCTGGAAACGCTCGCGGCCGGCGCCGATGAGATCTGGCATCTGGGCGACGTTTGCGCGCCAGCGGTCCTCGATACGATTGAAGGCTACGGGCCGCCGGTCACCGTGGTGCGCGGCAATTGCGACAGCAATTTCGATTGGCCGCTCACGCGTGACCTGAAACGGAACGGAGTCCGGTTCCACCTCGTTCACATTCCGCCGGACAAACCGCCGGCGAATGCCGACGTCGTTCTCCATGGGCACACCCATGTGCCGCGAAACGAAGTCGTGGACGGGGTGCGGTTCCTGAACCCGGGTTGCGTGACGCGGCCGAATCGGGGAGCACCGGCGAGTGCCGCGTTTCTGGAGATCGCCGCCAATGGAGAATTGACCTGGCGGCTCAGGACGCTGCGCTAACTCGCGCGCCGCTGACCGGAATGGCCAGCGGACACGCGGCGAATTAACTGCCGGAAACGATCTGCGTCGCGGGGGTGTTCGCGAACGGCGACGGGACGCGCAGGTGGGCGAACTGCCAGATGCCGATCACGGCGCTCAGGACGAGCAGGCTGTAAATGATGGTTTCGAAAAAGCCGCGTTCCTTCTCTTCCGAGCGGACAAGCAGAGCGTAAGTCGATTTGCGAACTGAAGTGGGTGACTGTTGTGTTTTCATAAGGTTGCACACTCCTTATGCAATGCCCGTGCCACCCACCGAAACAAAGTCTCAAGCTGCTGTAATCCAGCAGCTTACGATTTAAGCGCGATTCTGCGGCACGCGGAAAATATTCCAGCGCCGGGATCAGCCCGTTCCGTTTTTGGGACGACTTACTTGTCGTCGGCCTTCTCGCTCTTCTCGCTCTTCTTCGACTTCTTCTCGGGCTTCGGTTCGTCGGCGGCGGCCGCGGGCTTCGCGCCTTTGCGCTTCTTGCCTTTATCGTCAGCGGCCGGCTCGTCGTCGATCACCTGAGGCGCATCGACCCACTCGATGAAAGCAACCGGGGCCGCATCGCTTTTGCGGGCGCCGAGCTTGATGATGCGGGTGTAGCCGCCCTTGCGATCGGCGGACCGCGGCGCGATGTCGTCGAACAATTTCTTCACGGCATTCTTCTGGCGAAGGACGGCGAGCGCGGTCCGGCGCGCATGGAGCGAACCTTCCTTGCCGAGCGTCACCATCTTTTCCGCGAGCGGGCGAACGGCCTTGGCTTTGGCCAGGGTCGTCTTGATCCGCTGGTGCTCGATCAAACTGCAAACCTGGTTCGCGAGCAACGCCTTCCGGTGCTCGGCGGTGCGGCCGAGCTTGACGGTTTTCTTTTGATGTCTCATGGGTTCGTCCTCAACGCTGGCCTTTGCCTAACGACTGGTTATTTCGCCTCGTCCGAAGCGCCATTGCTGCTGGCGGCGCCGTCCACCGAGGCCGGCGTATCCACCAGGCCCGGGTCGAATTTCATTCCCAGGCCGAGCTGCAATTGCTGGAGCTTGTCCTTGATTTCGTTCAGCGATTTCTTGCCGAAATTGCGGTACTTGAGCATCTCAGCCTCGGTCTTCTGGGCGAGCTGGCCGACGGTGGTGATGTTCGCGTTGTTGAGGCAATTCGCCGCCCGGACACTGAGCTCGATCTCGTTCACGCTCATGTTCAGGAGCTTCTTCAGCTTCATGTTCTCCTCGGAAACACCGGCCGGCGTTTCGTCGAATTCGATCACGTCTTCGTTGAAGTTCACGAACACATCGAGGTGATGGCGCAGGATCGCGGAAGCCTGGAGCAAAGCGTCGTCCGGAGTGAGCCGGCCGTCGGTCCAAACTTCCAGGATGAGCTTGTCATAATCGGTCCGCTGACCGACACGGGTGTTTTCCACGGCGTATTTCACGCGGGTGACCGGCGAAAAAATCGAATCGATCGGGATCAGGCCGATGGGCTGATCCGCGCGCTTGTTTTCGTCGCCGGTGGCGAAACCGCGGCCGACGCGCACTTCGAGCTCGGCGTCGAACTTGTGTTTCTTGTCCATCGTGCAGATGAGCTGGTCGGGGTTCAGAATCTCGTAACCCTGGACGAGCTGGATGTCGCCGGCGGTGACTTCACCTTCCTTGTTCACGGAAAGAGAGAGCTTGCGCGGCTCGTGCTCGGTCGCCTTGAACTTGATCCGCTTCAGGTTGAGAACGATGTCGGTCACGTCTTCCACCACGCCGGGCAAAGTGGCGAATTCATGTTGCGCGCCGGTGATTTTAATGGCGGTAATGGCTGCACCTTCGAGCGACGACAGCAGAACGCGGCGCAGGGAGTTGCCGACTGTGTGGCCGTACCCCGCCTCAAAGGGTTCCGCGATAAAACGCGCGTAGGTTTCCGTGGCGCCGTGCTCGTCCTTGACGAGGATCTTCGGCATTTCAAAACGACCGTAATGAACTGGCATAAGCTAAAATCGGATCGCGGAGACCGGATCGCGGAAAGGACTTCTCTCTCCGGTTTCCGGCTTCTACTTTCCGGTATCTCCTCAAGCGCCGGGTTACCCCTGACGAGTGCGGCTTCGCGTCCAGCGACGGAAACCCAGGGACCAACGGCGCAACTTCAAAAACTCGTTGCGGGACGGGAATGAACACCGCCGCGCCGGGTTTGCAAGCGCCTTTTCGGAGGGCGCTACCCTTCGACGATCTCGTCCGGCAATTCGTTGGTCGACGCGTCCGTCCGCGGGAAAGACCGCGCCAGCAAATCCCCCGTCGCGGTGATCGCTTCCACCAGCGCCTCCGTAAAATCCTCGCGGAGGAAATGTTCGCGCATCCGCGCCACCAGGTCCGCCCAGAACTGCTCGCCGCATTCCCGATGAACGCCTTCGTCGCCGACCACGGCAAACTTCTGGGCGCGCGGCGCGACAAAAATCAGGACGGCGTTTCGTTCCCGGGTCTTTTGCATCCCGAGCTGGAGAAATTTTCTCTGGGCGCGGACGAGCGCGTCTTCTTCGAATGTTCCCCGCTGGAGAAAGACGCGGATCTGGCCGGACGTTTTCGCTTCCGCATCCTTGATCGCCTTATTGATGCGATCGTGTTCCAGTTCGCGAACGAATCGATGGGTCCGCATAACTTCACCAGCTTCCGCTGGAACCTCCGCCGCCAAAGCTGCCGCCCCCGCCGCTAAATCCGCTGAACCCGCCCCCGGACGACGACGAGGAAGAGCTTCCTCCCGACCAGCCACCTCCCCAGCCGCTGCTGACGAACGGTCCTCCCAATCCCGTATAACCGTAACCGCCGCGCCGCCGCCCGAGCCGGATGATGCTCAGAACGATGATGAGCATGATGAGAAATCCCAAAGGCCCGCACCCGGTCGACGGACTCGTCCGGCTTTTTTCGCGGACGGTGCCACCATCTCCCTTGTACTCGCCGCGGATCGCCTTGAGGATGAGATCGATTCCCTCGTCCAAACCACCCGCGTAATCTCCGGTCCGGAAGCGCGGGGTGATATGGCGGGTGCGAATGTCGAACGCCGTCACGTCCGGCAACGCGCCTTCCAGCCCATAGCCCACCTGGATCGAGATTTTTCGGTCGTCGACAAAGACCAGCAACACGACCCCGTTGCGCTGGCCCTTTTGCCCGACCCCCCACGCCTGCGCGATGCGTTGCGCGTAATCCTCGATCGAAGAATCGCTTTCCATTTTCCGGTAGACCGCGACCACGACCTGATCCGACGTGTCGCGTTCGAACTGCGCGAGCTTTTCGTTGAGGGCCAGCGCCTTGTCTTTTGGAACGACGCCGGCGTAATCGTTGAAGTAGCCGGGCGGCTTGGGAGGAAGGACTTCGGCGCCGAATGCCGCTGAAGAAATCCCAAATCCCAGGCACCAAATCCCAAAGAAAATCCCAAGCACCAAATTCCAAAGGTGGCGGTGCATTATCTTCGAAGTTTGAGTTTTGGAGCTTTTTTGGATCTTGGAGCTTGGGATTTGGAACTTCCGCGCCTACGGCGTAGCGGTCGGCGCGGCTGGCTTGTTGAAATCGAACTTCACTTCCGGCGCCTTTTCCGCGCCGGGGGCGGCGTTGAAGAAGGGGCGCTCTTTGAACCCGAACATTTTGTTGAGCATGTTGGTCGGGAACTGGCCGAGCGCGGTATTGTATTCCTGGACGGCGGTGTTGAAATTATTTCGCTCCACCGAGATTCGGTTTTCGGTTCCTTCCAATTGCGCCTGCAAATTCTGGAACGCTTCCGTCGCGCGGAGCTGCGGATAATTTTCGCTTACCACCAGCAGGCGCGACAAGGCCGTGCTCAATTGTCCCTGGGCCTGCTGGAATTTCTCCAGCTCGGCGGCGTCGGTGGGCGCCTTGGTCGGATCGAGCTTCACCTGGCCGACGCTGGCCCGCGCGTTGGTCACTTCGGTCAGCGTCGATTTCTCGAAGTTCGCCGCGCCCGCCACGGTCTGGACCAGGTTCGGGATCAGATCGGCGCGCCGTTGATAGACGGATTGCACGTCGGCCCATTTCTTGTTCACCGTTTGCTCCAGCGTGACCAGGCGGTTGTAGCTCCCGCAACTGGTGAGGCTGAAGAGGGAAGCGAACGCCAGGATTTTTCCGAGTCCGAGAATTGTTTTCATAAGCGAGATGCGCAACCGCGCCGGTGAATCGTCGTTAAACTACCTGCCAAGTCAATCCTGCGTGGGCCCGGGTTCCGCGGGAACTTCTTCCGGGACCGGCGCTTCCTTCGGCGGCGCGACCGGCAGATAACGCGTCCTTAATTCCTCCGCGTTCGGAAGCTCGTTCAGGTCGCGCAACCCGAAGTGTTCGAGGAAAAACTGCGTCGTCTCATAAAGAAGCGGCCGCCCCGGCACTTCAGCCCGGCCGGCGATCTTTACCAAACCGCGCTCCATCAAATTCTGGAGAACGCCGTCGACGGCCACGCCGCGAACCGCTTCGATATCGGCGCGCGTAATCGGCTGGCGATAAGCCACGATGGCCAGCGTTTCGAGCGAAGGCGGAGTGAGCCGGGCCGGTTTCACCGCCGGAAACAACTGGCGGACCCATGGAGCGTAGGCCGGGTCGCTCACCAATTGCCAGCCCTCCGCTTTCTCGGCGAGGTGGAACGCGCGGCCCTGCTGGACGTACTCGATCTTCAACTCCTCGAGCGCCGCCGCGACCTGCGCTTCCGTCACCTTCGCGAATTCGTTCGGCATGAGCTCATCGCTGTCGCCGGCGCCCTTGATTGCCGCCGCCAATTCGCGCGCGGTCAGCGGTTTTTGAGCGGCGAACAGCAGCGCCTCGATGACCTGGGCCAGATTCATGGGACTTGTAAGCCGATGGCGCTTTGGATCGCGTCGGCGATCCGGTTCGCCTGTTGTTCGATTTGTTCGACTTCCCGGCCTTCAATGAGAAGCCGGATCTTCGGTTCGGTCCCGGAATAGCGCAGCAGCACCCGACCTTTCCCGGAAAGTTCCTTCTCGGCATCGCCCACCAGGTTCATCACCGCGGGAAGCTCTTCAAGCGGCCGTTTCTCTCGCACCTTCAGGTTGCGCTGCGCCTGCGGATATTTCTTGAGGCACCGTTTCAATTCGCTCAACGGTTTTCCCGTCGCCTGCATGATCCGCAGAATCTGGAGGGCGCTGATGATCCCGTCGCCGGTCGTGGTGAAATCGCGAAAGATCAGGTGGCCGCTTTGTTCGCCACCCAGATTGAGGTTTTGCTCCACCATTTCCTCGATCACGTAACGATCGCCCACTTTCGTCCGGATAACCTGGCCGCCGATCGAGGCCAGGGTTTCATCGAGCCCGAAATTGCTCATGACCGTGGCGACGAGCGTTTGCTCCGCGAGGCGGCCGGCTTTCAAGAGATCGACCGCGGCGATGGCTAGGATTTCGTCGCCGTCCACCAGCTCGCCGTTCTCGTCGCAAAGCAGAACGCGATCGGCATCGCCGTCATGGGTAATGCCGACGCGCGCTCCGGATTCCCGGACGACCCGCTGGATCTCGCTTGGGAAAGTGCTCCCGCATTCGGCGTTGATGTTGGTGCCGTTCGGTTCGTCGTGCACGACGGTGGTGTCCGCGCCCAGCTCGCGCAAAATACAGGGCGTCGATTTGTAGGCAGCGCCGTTTCCGACGTCCACCGCCACGCGCATTTTCTCCAACGACATCCCGCGCGGGAAACTGGCTTTCGCGAACTCGACGTAACGCCCGAGCGCGTCGTCGATCCGGCGGGCCCGGCCGATGTTCCCCGCCGTCGGACGGATGGAATCGATCTCGCCGCCGAAAACCAGGTCCTCGATTTGTTGCTCGATCTGGTCGTCCAGTTTGTAGCCGTCGTGCCGGAAAAACTTAATGCCGTTGTCTTCGTACGGATTGTGGGAAGCCGAGAGAACAATGCCGGCATCGGCGCGAAGCGAACGGGTGATGTAAGCGACGCCGGGAGTGGGGAGCGGACCGATGATCAACACGTCCACGCCGAGCGACGTGATCCCGGCGACGAGCGCATTTTCCAACATGTAACCCGAAAGACGCGTGTCTTTCCCGAGAACGATCTTGGGCCGGGCGCCCGCCGGATGTTCCCGCGGATTCAGCTTCGTGAAGATGTGGGCGGCGGCGCGGCCGAGCTTCAGCGCGGTCTCCGCCGTAACGGGCTCGACGTTAGCGACGCCGCGAACGCCATCGGTGCCGAAAATTTTCTTCGTCTGCGCCACGGCAGTGATTGTAGCGGCGGTCTATGACCGCCGACAACGATTTATCCTTTCGCGTCCGGCGGTCATAGACCCGCCGCTACAACGAAGATTCTCCGGCCGCTTTCATCTCATTAATCTTCCGATGCAAAGTGCGCCGGCTGATTCCGAGCTTCTGCGCGGCCTTGGTGATGTTCCCGTTGGTCGTGGCGAGCGCCTGCAGGATGAGCCGTCTTTCGGTTTCGTGCAGGTCGAGCGCGCTCGACTTTTCTCCAAACGCTTTCGCCGGCGTGATGCCGCCCGGCAGGGCCGCGCCCGTCGCGGCGCGCACGTTCGGCGGCAAATCGCGCAGCGTCAGCCTCGGCCCGCGCGCCATCACCACTCCGTGCTCGATCGCCGTCCGCAGCTCGCGCACGTTCCCCGGCCAACTGTAAGTCAGGAGCGCGTTCATCGCGTCCGCGGTCAATTCGAGGAGCGGCTTCTCGTTCACCTTGCAGAAATGGCGCAGAAAACTCCGGACGAGCAGCGGAATATCGTCCTTCCGTTCGCGCAACGGCGGCATCGTGAGGTGGACGACGTTGAGACGGAAATAGAGGTCGTCGCGGAATTTTCCCTCGGCCACCAACTTCTCGAGGTTCTTGTTGGTCGCGGCGATCAGGCGAACGTCGGCCCGCAAGGTCTGGTTCCCTCCGACCCGCTCGAAAGCGCGCTCTTCACTGATGACCCGAAGCAATTTCACCTGCGTGCTGGCGTCGATCTCGCCGATCTCATCGAGGAAGATCGTGCCGCCGCTGGCCTGTTCGAAGCGCCCGATCCGCCGTTCGTGCGCGCCCGTGAACGCGCCCCGCTCGTGGCCGAACAGCTCGCTCTCGAGCAACTGCGGCGAGAGCGCCGCGCAATGCACCGTGACAAATTTTCCTTTGCTTCGCCGGCTCAAATTATGGATCGCCTGCGCCGCGAGCTCCTTGCCGGTCCCGCTTTCGCCTTCGATCAACACGTTGGCCGACGACGGCGCGACCTGCCGGATGGTATCGAGCACTTCGCGAAAGGCGGGCGATTCGCCGATGATATTCTCGAGGCCATACCGCTCCTCGACGCGCTGGCGCAGGGTGCGATTTTCCTGCTCCATTTTCCGGCTGGCCAGCGCCCGCGCGATCAACATCTCGACCTTGTCGAGGTTGAGCGGTTTGGTGACGAAATCGTAGGCGCCGCGTTTCATCGCTTCGACCGCCGTATCGACGGAACCGTAAGCCGTCATCATGATGCAGATCGGCGGGTGCGGCCGTTTCAGCGCCTGCTCGATCAACGTCATTCCGTCCTCGCCCCCGAGCCGCAGATCGGTGATCAGCACGTCGATCGACTCGCGCTCCAGAACGTCCATCGCCCCGCGGATGTCTTCCGCCACGTAGGTGTCGTATTCGTCCTCGAGCAAACGCCGGAGCCCGTCGCGCGTATGCTTTTCGTCGTCGACGATGAGGACCGTGGGCTGGAGAGAATCCATCGCAGCTAAACGCTCACGCTCTTTTCATTTCCCGGCCGTCCACTGATCGACCCAATCGTTCACTGTCTTGTACCACAGCCGCGCGTTCTGTGGTTTGAGGACCCAATGGCCTTCGTCGGGGAAGTACAACATTTTCGACGGGACGTTCAATCGCTGGAGCGTCGTGAAAAGCTGGAAGCCTTCGCTGACGTCGAGGCGGAAATCGAGCTGGCCGTGGACGACGAGCGTCGGCGTTTTGAATTTGTCCGCGAACAGGTGCGGCGAGAATTTCCGGTAGAGCTCGCGGTTCTTCCACGGCGGGCCTTTGAATTCCCATTCGTTAAACCAAAGCTCTTCCGTGGTTCCGTAAGCCGACTCCGTGTTGAACATGCCGTCGTGCGACATGATGCACTTGAAGCGGTCGGTATGCCCGAGCAACCAGTTCGCCATGTACCCGCCGTAGCTCGCGCCGAGCGCGGCCTCGCGGTTTTTGTCGATGAACGGATACGTCTTCTCGACGTAATCGAGGCCTTTCATCAGGTCTTCATACGGTTTGCCGCCCCAGTCGCCGCTGATCGAATCGGTGAACTTCTGCCCGTAACCGGTGGAGCCGTGGAAGTTGATCATGACCACGACGTAGTTCCCGGTCGCGGCGAAGAGCTGCGGGTTCCAGCGGTAGCTCCAGGAATTTCCCCACGAGCCTTGGGGACCGCCGTGAATCAAAAATTTGAGCGGATACTTTTTCGTCGAATCGAATCCCGGCGGCCTAACGAGAAACCCTTCGACGGATTCGTTGTTCGCGCCGGGGAACTGAAACGATTCCATCGGCTGCATGTCGATCGTCGCGAGGAGCGCGTCGTTCATCTTCGTCACGGCGGCCGGCTTCAAGTTGGCGCCGCCCTGTTTCAGATCGATCCGGGCGATTTCGGATGGCGCCTGCACAGACACCTGGCTGAAGAAGAGCGTGCTGCTGTCTTTCGCCAGCGTCAGGTCGTCCGCGTGCACCCGCGCGATCTGCTTCGGTTGCTTGCCGTCGAGCGGCAACGTCCAGATCGGCGATTCGCCGTGATCTTCCGCCGTGAAATAGATCGTCTTCGAATCCGGCGCCCACGCCAGGCTGCCGACCGAACGATCGAAGTTAATCGTGGCGTTCCGGCTTTGGCCGAGCTTTCGCTGATAAATAATCAGCGACTCCTTATCCGCCTCGAATCCGCCCCGCGCCATCGAACGCCAGGCAAGGTGATTCCCGTCGGGCGAATAAACCGGCGTGTTGTCGTTCCCCGGACTGGTCGAAATTTTCTTCGGCGTTCCTCCAGCCATCGGGACGAGGAAGATTTCGTTGTTCGTGCTGGTGGCTTCGACCTCGTCGATGTTGCTCGTGTAGGCGAGCTCCTGTCCGTCCGGCGAAACGGCGTACATGTCCTGGCCGCCGAGATTGAACGGCGGCACGTCGTGATCGCCCGGGGTGAGATCGCGCGCTTCGCCCGGAGTATCGGCGTTCACCACGAACAAATGGCTCCGCTTGTATTCGGTGTAGGCGGTCCAATGCCGGTAAAGCAGCTTCGTGAAAATCTTCGCCTTCACCTTGCTCTTGGCCAATTCGTCGTCGCGCTTCTTATTTTCGGCGTCGTCCTTCGCCTCCGGATAAACCGAGGAAAGGAACACGATGTTCTTTCCGTCCGGCGACCAGATGCCGCCGTCGGCGCCGGTGGAAATATGAGTGAGCTGCTGTGGCTGCCCATCGAGCCCGCCGCTTTCCGGCGTGAAATTGCAGATCCAGATTTGGGTCGGATCGGTCGCTTTCGAAGTCCAGATGAGCCGTTTCCCGTCCGGCGAAAACCGCGGACGCTCTTCCTGGTTCGGCGTTTGGTTTAACCGGCGCGCTTCCCCGCCCGCGGCCGGCACGATCCAGATATGCGTCGTCTTCGTGTTGGCCTCGAGATCGACGTCCACCGCGTCGAACACGACCCATTTGCCGTCCGGCGACAATTCCGGCGACCCGACCCGCTTCAGTTTCATCATGTCCTCGAACGTGAACGGGCGCTTCGCGGTGGTGTTCGCGCTGGGCAAGGGCGACTGCGCGAAAAGCGTTCCGGCAGAGGCGAGACAAACGGTCAGGATTTTCCAGGACATATGTTTCCTCCAATGATGAGAGCGCAAAACTGTGGCTTTCTGCGCGCCAACGCAAACAAATCGCAGCGCGCCGCGGCGTTTATTACTGCGTAGCCAATGGCGTCACTAAACAAAGCAGCATGGGTGGCGTTGCATCTCATGCTGGTGGCTCTTGCGCACGCGGAATCCACGCCGGCCGACGCCTTGCGCGAAGCCGACGCAATTTGTCGCGGCGACAACGGGGCGCTTTGGGGCGTTTCTCTCTGCGGGCCGGTCCTGCTCGTCGACCCCACCACGCGCTCCGTCTTTGCCAATCAGGCGGACCCTGAAAAGCTCCTGAAACCCGAGGGCGGAATCTTCGTCGGCAAGTTGCCAGAGAAGATTAACATCGCGAACACGGCTCTCGACTGGGCCGGAACGCATTGGACGATGATGATGCTTCCGCTCCCGGAGGCGAACGATCGTCGCGCCGTTTTGATGGCTCACGAAATGTGGCACCGCATCCAGCGTGATCTGGGACTGCCGCCGATCGGAGCGGCGAACAATCACCTCGATACGCGGGACGGCCGTTTCTGGCTGCAATTGGAATGGCGGGCGCTGACCCGAGCTCTTGAAGCAACCGGCGCGGCTCGGAAAGAAGCGGCCCGTGACGCCGTGGTTTTTCGAATGCGGCGGCGCGCATTGTTTCCGGATGCGACCCGGAACGAACGCGATCTCGAGTTAAATGAAGGACTGGCCGAATACACCGGCGTGAAGATGAGCCGCTCGCTGGATCCTGTTCGGTTCGTCGTTGGCAACGAGTTGAAAGAAGCGCCGCAGCAAAAAAGTTTTGTCCGCTCGTTCGCCTACGCCACCGGTCCCGCCTATGGCCTGCTCCTGGATGACACCGGAGCAGACTGGCGCCAGCCGGTCCGTGAGCGGCGCGATTTGGCTGAGCTCTTAGTTCAGCGGGCGAATATCCAGATGCCGGCGGACACTGTCGCGACGGCCAATGAGCGAGCGGCGCAGTACGGAGGCGCTGCCCTCGGGGCGGAAGAGGATCGCCGCGAGGAAGTGCACCGCGATCTGGTGAAAAATCTCCGGGCGAAACTGGTCGAGGGCCCGGTCCTGGGCATTCCACTTCACAAGATGAACATGCAATTTGACCCAGGCAATCTGGTCTCGCTTGATTCGCTTGGAACCGTTTATCCGAACATCCGCATCGTCGATGACTGGGGCATACTCACGGTCACGAGCGGCGGCGCGTTGATGAGCGGCGATTTCAGCAGGGTTGTGGTGGCGGCACCGAAGAACACGGCTCAGCCAGCGATCAAGGGCGAAGGCTGGGAACTGCGCCTGAATCCGGGCTGGTCTGTCGGACCAGCTGAACGGAAAGGCGATTTTACCGTGCGTCCCGACCGATAACCGATCATTTCAGCCTGAGCAGGTTGCTCCCGAGCATCGCTCCGTTGTAAACGAAAAAGAAAACGGCGAAGACGGCGTGATAGCGTTTCGATCTTGTGAAGGCTGCGATGCTGCCGAGCACCATAAACATTGTCATCGACCCGAAATAGAGCGGGCCTAACGACCGAAAATAATCCCATCCTTTGAGGGAGGAATCGACGAGATCGATCGCGAAGTTCGCGGCGAGCAAGAGGAAGAAGCCGCGGCGGTGATTGAAGTAATGCTCGCGCCAGCTGGTGATCGGCTCGCCTTCCTGTTCGTTTGGGAAAAGGAGGGCGGAACCGAGGTAAAGGTTAATGGGCGCGACCAGCAGCCAGACCGCGAGGGGCAGCGTCCAATGTTCGGTCGTTCGCCAGCGATATTGGATCCACCAGGTAATGATCACGCTGATGAGCGTGTTCACCATCCAGAGCGCGTGGACCCAATACCCCGGCGTCCGGTGCCAGGTCTGCATCAGTTGTCCAAGGCCGCCGAGAAGCCGGGTCAAGGCGAGACCCGATACGATCGAAGTCAGAACGCAGACGTAACTGAACGGGTCCATCCCGTTGCCTTACCTGAACGCGATGGCCGCTGTCGAAAGCTTTCCATGCGGATCCCGACAAGATAGAAAGGCAGCTCGCCGGTCATTATATATATGAAACGTCTTCTCCTGCTCACGTTCACTCTGGCTTCGACCGCGTTCGCCGCACCGTCGGGAACCAACCTCATCGTTAACGGAACGGCGATCGATCCTGGCACGGGAAAGATTATCCCGAACGCCGCCATCAAAATCGAAGGCGACCATATTGCCTCGATCATCCAAAACGGCGCGGACGTCCCGAAGAAAGGAGACGGCGTCATCGACGTGAAGGGGAAATTTATCCTCCCGGGTTACATCGATACTCACGTTCACTTCTTCCAATCCGGCGACGTCTTCACCCGGCCCGACGCGGTCGATCTCAATGCGGTCCGCCCCTACAAGACGGAGGTCGCGATGATCCGGAAAAATTTGCCCGATACCTTCGCGCGTTACCTGCGTTGCGGCATCACCGCCGTCCTCGATATCGGCGGGCCGCTCTGGAATTTCGAGATGCGCAAGATTGCGAACTCGACCGCGAAAGCGCCGCGCGTGGCCGCCGCCGGCCCACTCATCTCGAGCGTCTCCCGCCCGCAACTCGACCTGGGCGATCCGCCCATCGTAAAAATCGATACCCCCGAGCAGGGCATCCAGATGGTCCAAAAGCTCGAACGTGAGAAGCCCGATTACATCAAGATCTGGTACATCGTTAATGCGGAGAACCCGGTGGAGAAATTCCGGCCTACGGTCCGCGCTGTTATCGCCGAAGCGCATCGGCTGAAACTGCGGGTAGCGGTTCATGCCACCGAGCTCGAAGCGGCGCGCGCCTCGGTCGAGGAAGGCGCCGACCTTCTCGTTCACAGCGTCACCGACAAACCGGTCGACGACGCGTTCGTGAAACTGCTCAAAGACAAAGGCACCATCCTGACGCCGACGCTGGTCGTCTTCGAGCGTTACGGGCGGACGTTCGCGAACAAGCTCGAGCTGACCGCGGAAGAAAAGGCGTGGGGCAATCCGGAAGTGATCGCGTCGCTCGACGTAACGAAATTGCCGGAAGACAAACGGCCGGAGCGGCTCAAGAAATCGATGGAAAATCCGCAGGCCATTCTCGACAGCATCCAAAAGACTTACGACGTCGCGCTAAAAAACCTAAAGACGCTCGAGGACGCCGGCGTGACCATCGCCACCGGGACTGATGCCGGGAACATCGGGACGATTCATGGCCCCGCGATCTTCCGCGAGTTCCAGCTCATGAAGCAGGCCGGCCTGACCCCGATGCAGATCCTCAAATGCACCACCGCGAATGCCGCGAAAACCTTCGGCGGCGAGACCGGCGCGAAGATCGGTTCGCTTCAGCCGGGCAACTTCGCCGATCTCGTGATTCTCAAATCAAACCCGCTGGATGACATCATGAACGCATCCGACATCGACAGCGTGATGAAAGGCGACGTCCTCTATCCCGCCGACGGAATTATCGCGACGGCCCCTACGACTCACTGAGCGGCGCTTCTACCAGCCCACGCCACCCGGCGCCTTTATTTCCGACTTGAAGAAAGCTCCAATCCAATTCTTCTGGCCCTGCCGAACCGCCCAACCCTTCCCTTCCAGACTTTCGGGCCCCTTGATCTCGGTCCATTGGCCGTCCTTCTTCAGGACCGCCAGCCGGCTACAACCGAAATACTGCATCTGGTCGCCGCCGGGCTCCGTAAATTGAGGGAACGCCAGCGCCATCGTGCCGTCAGCGATCTGGTAAATGAGCAGGTGCATCAGAACGGCGCCGCCGAAATAGGGGCGGTCGATCGAGTAATGTCCGGCAATCTGAAAATCTTTGGCCCATTGCAGAGCCAGCGCGTCGAAACGGCCGCCTAGTTCAGAGTGCGCCACTCTCATGCCGGACAAACGCGTCCCGGCCACATTCCCACTGACGACGACCCAGCCCTCGATCGGGGAAATCAGCAGGCTCTTGTAGAATTTCGGGCTAATCGATCTCTGCAACGCCTGGGTTGAGATAACATTAAGGTCGGTGATCGTGCGAGCCTGACGGGCCGGTGGCGTTGCCGCGGTGGAGTGGAGTAATGCTACAACAATGAATCCAGCGAGGAACGGCGTCTTCATGCGGCGAGTGTGACGACACGCCGGGAAGAGGTCAAGACTCGTTAGGGGAAACGTCGTGCCACTAGCCATCCATCTTGAGCCGCTTGGCTTCCAGCTTGAAGATAGCTTCCATCTTGTTCTTGAAGCCCTGGCGAACGCCCCAACCCTTGCCTTGCAAACTCTCGGGGCCTTCAATCTCAGTCCAGGTGCCGTCCTTCTTCAACACGGCCAGGCGGGCGCAACCATAGTATTGCATCTGGTCGCCGCCAGGCTCCGTGAATTGAGGAAACGAGAGAACCATCGTGCCATCCGCAATCTGGTAGACGAGAAGGTGGAGTAACACCGGGCCACCGAAGAATGGCCGTTCAATCGAGTAGTATCCGGCGATCTGAACGTCCTTCGCCAGTTCGAGTGCCAGCTGGTCGAAACGGCCGTTCAACTCCGAGTGCACCACCTTAAGGTCGGAAAGACGCGTTCCGTTTAGATTTCCGCGGACTGCGACCCATCCCTCGACCGGTGACACCAGCAGGCTCTTATAGAACCTGGGACTGATTGATCTTTGAAATGCGCGCGCAGAGATTACGTTCAAGTCCGTGATCGTCCGCGCGGAGGCAGGCGGCGCCGCCTTGGTGATGTGAAGGAGGGTAACAAGAACAAGCCCGGTAATGAGGAACAGGCGCGTCTTCATGCGCCGAGTATGAGGAGACGTCGGGACAAGGTCAATATGATTGTCCTCCAGGTGGGGGAACGGATAGGAAGTGATCGGTGAAATTCTCCGGCTTTGATGCAACGCGCATCGTTATTGGCGCGCTGCTCGTGTTAGCGGTGTCAGCGCCGGCCAAGGGCGAGACGACGATTGGGAAAAACACCGTCGTTCGATTTCTGTCGGCGAACGAGAGCCGGCCGGTGATCGCGGCGCGGGATGATTTTGTGAAAAGGCTCAGCCCATTCGATCGGGCCGCCCGATTGAAAGTGGCCCAGCCAGTCTCCGAAGAACAATACCTGGCGTTTGTTGGAAGCAACGTCCGCGATTGGACGGAAAAAGAAACGGAACAACTGTGCACCATTATGGCGGAGTTTCCACCGCTCCTGGCTGGGCTCCCGTGGCCGGCAACGATCCAGCTGATCAAGACCACCGGCGCGGAAGAAGGAAATGCCGCTTACACTCGCGGCGCCGCGATCTTTCTGCCGGTCGCGGATCTCGCCAGGTCTTCGCCAGAACTGAAGAGGCTCTTATGCCATGAGCTGTTTCACATTCTCTCGCGCCGCAACCCAGGGTTGCGCGAGAAACTGTATAGCGTCATCGGATTCACGGCGTGTGACGAGGTCGAGCTTCCTCCGGAGCTGGCGGCGCGCAAAATCACGAACCCGGATGCGCCGCGGAACGACCATCTTATTCGCCTGCAAATTGACGGCCAAACCCGTCTCGCGCTTCCAGTTTTATTGTCCTCGGCCGAAACCTATGACGTAAAGCGGGGCGGCGAATTCTTTAACTACCTTACGTTTCAATTCCTGGTGATGGAACCAACGACGACGCCCCGTCGCTTCAAGGTGGCGCAGCAGAATGGTTCTCCGCGGCTGGTTGGAATAAAGGCGGTGACGGGTTTCTTCGAACAAGTCGGACGCAATACGGAGTACATCATCCATCCGGAAGAAATCCTGGCGGACAATTTCGCGCTCCTGGTGTTAGGAGGAGAAAAGATCGCCACTCCGGAAATTCTGGACAAGATGAAGAAGGTTTTATTCGCGAAATAGGTCCTATGAGTCTTATGCGACTTATCCCAGGGTTGGCGGTGAGTGCGCTCGCGGTTGCGCAAGCGAACGCTGCGACGATGAAAGCGGTCGTCGCCCACGAGTATGGCGCGCCAGAGGTCCTCAGATACGAGGACGCCCAACGTCCCGAGCCGAAGGAAAACGAGCTGCTCGTGCGCGTGATCGCGTGCGGCGTGAACCCGGCGGACCCGCTCGTGATCTCGGGACGGATGGCGAAAGAATTCGGCACGCATTTGCCGCTGATTCCGGGCTACGACGTCGCGGGGATCGTGGAGACCGTTGGCGGGAAGGTTACGAAGTTCCGGAAAGGCGACGCGGTTTACGGCTACGCGCTTTTCGGCGGCGGCTGGGGGGAGTATGCGGTCCTCGCGGAAAACGAGGCCGCGCTCAAACCAAAATCGGCGACGTTCGTCGAAGCGGCCGCGGTCCCGATGGGTGCATTGACCTCGTGGCAGGCGTTGATC
This sequence comes from Chthoniobacterales bacterium, assembly GCA_035941675.1. Classification (GTDB taxonomy): domain Bacteria; phylum Verrucomicrobiota; class Verrucomicrobiia; order Chthoniobacterales; family UBA10450; genus AV80. Next base: position 43,579 of record DASZDT010000002.1, on the reverse strand, counting down.
GACACGGCAAAGTTGAACGCGGGCCAGACCATCCTTATTCATGGCGGCTCGGGCGGGGTCGGAAGTTTCGCGGTCCAGATCGCGAAAGCGAAAGGCGCGCGCGTCATCGCCACGGCGTCGACGGCGAACCAGGACTTGCTGAAACAACTCGGCGCCGACGTGGCGATCGATTACACGAAAACGAAATTCGAAGAGGTTGCGAAGGACGTGGACGTCGTCTTCGACACGGTGGGACGCGACACGCTCGCGCGCTCGTATCCGCTCGTGAAGAAGGGCGGCATCGTGACCACAATCGTCTCGCGACCCGATCCGGCGCAGCTCGAGAAGTACGGGATCCGCGGCAGCTCAGTCTGGAGTCATCCCGACGGGAACGAACTCTCGGAGATCACGACGTTGATCGAAGCGGGCAAGATTAAACCGGTGGTCGGCCAGGTCATGCCGCTGGCCGACGCGGTGAAAGCTTCTCAGCAAGCCGAGACGCATCACACCCGCGGCAAGATCGTCCTCAAAATCGCCGACGAACCCAGGAACTAACATGGCTCTGTCTCGCTGGCGCGGATTTGGTCAGCTCGCTCTCTCCCTGCTCGCGGCGAAGGTTCTCCTGGCCGAGAACCCGGCCGCGTCCCGAATGCCGACGTGGCAGGACGAAATCGCCAAGGGCCTGCAGCCTTATCATCAGCTCACGGTGGAAGATTTTCCGATCGACGACAAAGCGCACCCGGAAAGCAGCTATTGGATCAAACCGTTTATCGATCCGCGCTGGCACTACATTTATATGAGCAAGGACGGCTGGATTTACGCCTACGTGGATCAGTGGCTCATCTTTTCCGGTTTGGACAGGAACGAGTCTTCACGCAAGAGCAAGTTCAAGGAAATGGAACGCGCCCTCGCGCATGCCCAGGCGTATCTCGATCTGAACGAAATTTTCGCCCGCCAGCTCGCCGCCTTGAAACCGGGCGAGCTTCCTTCCGCCCGCGGCGCTACGCCTGAAGAAGCGGGGAAAATATTGCAGCAAAACCTGAAGGCATTCCTGGAGCAAAAATATAAAACGCTCTACGCCGAAGCCGCCGAGTTTCAGAAGGTGACCAATCACGGCGCGAACCGGAAGAAGGTCGTCGAGTTGGGCAAGGCCCTTCGGAAACGGCTCGACGCGCTTCCCCCGATCGGCCCGCCTTCGGACTCAGCGGTGACCGTCACTCCGAGCGCCGCGCCGCAATCCACCGCGAGCCCCGCCAAGAGTCGCGGCCTCCAGCCTCCAGGTTAATTCCTACTTCTTCGCGCCGCGCGGATCGTCGGCGGGATTGACGTAGTTGATCACGAACGGCCCGGTCGAATGGACCTGGATCACGCATTCGGTCTTGCACCACGCATAATGCTGGGTGCCGGCCGGCATCAGGGCAAAAGCGTCGGTCGTCATTTCGTGCGCGGCAGTTTCCTCGAACTTCGCGCCGGTGCCCATGGCAAACGAACCGGAAAGCACGGTGATCGCTTCCGCGGTCGGATGCGTGTGCGGCGGAACCTTGTAACCGCTCGGCATCTTCAGCCGAATCGTGAACGGTCCCGCTTTTCCCGGGTCGCCTTCGAGCAGGGCCGCTTTCGCGCCAGCCGGCAACGACGGCGGAGCATCTCCCCATTTCAGGTCGGCAGCCGCATACATGACGTGGTCGGATTTCGCGGCCGGCTTTTCGTCGAGCGCGAAAACCAGCGAGCAAATCGCGAGAGCCATCGCAAACAACAGAACGGAAGTTATCTTCTTCATGGCCCGATGGTTGGAAGCCGCCGGCCAAACGTCAAGCCGGATTTAGAGACGGCCTAACGAGAAGAGGGCGCCGGCACGGTCGCGGAGACGATTTGGAACTTCCAGTTCTCGAGCGCGGTCCCGGCCGTGTTGAGATTGGAAGCGAGATAGTAAAGGCGCTTCGTCGCGGGATAATCCGGCGCTTCTTCGAATCGCATCTTCAGGTAATAGGGCGGAATGCTCTGGTAATAGAGAGTCGCGGACACGGTCACGGTGTTGGGATCGATCCCGGCCAGCGGCACTTCGTAGGTCACCACGCTCGTCCCGCTCCCGTCCTGGTAATGTTTGTCGTCGCCCGTGCCGTGCGGATGAGTTGCCTTAAGGAATTCGCCCGACAACGAAGGATCGGGTCCCTGCGGAGTCCAGCCGAGCGGGAGGAGCCGGTTGTCTTTCACCGGCGTATCCCGCCGGATAAAACTGGTGGTGAAATTTCCCTCGGCATCGAGCATCAGCTCCTCGAAGACCTGGACCTGGTCCTGCCGCGTGATGGTGTGCTGCGGCTGATCGTAATAATGCGGCTGGTAAGCCTGGCGGGGCACACTGGACGGATCGCGCGGTTCAAAGAATTCGGACGGCAACGGCTTCCCGTTTTCGTCCACGATAATCCCGAGCTCGTTCGTTCGGCCTGACGCCCAAAGGATTTTGCCGCTCCGATTGTCGGCCACCTTGAATTCGACGAAGGCGCGGCGGAACCCGACCCCGCTGGGGAAACGGTGGCCGGTCTTATTCGTCACCGTGACGTTAGCGACGAGTTTGTCCTTGCTGACGACCGGCGGGGAAATGGCGATCTCGGCCGTGGTGTTCTGCGCCTGCTCGACGAAAGCATCGATCGCGTTCGGCAGATCGGCGTTCACCGTCAGCATGAAATCGTTCTGCCTCACGCCGAGGACCTCGTTATACGGAAAGTTCTTCTCGCCGCTCTTCGAATCGGTCATGAGCTGCCGGAACATTTCCAGGAGCGGCAGGTTGAGCCCCTGGAGTTGATGGCGGACAAAGCCCTTGTCGCGGAACCGCACCTGGACCTTGTCGGAAGGCGCGCGGTGCTCGACGGCCGGGTATTGGTCGTCCTGGACGGTGGCCATCGGCTGTTGAATCACCGGCACGGCCAGGCTGCCGGCGGCGTTCCGGTAGGAAGTGCGCATGTGACAATCCTGGCAGCTCTGCGCTTTGGGGTTGTTCCCGAACTCGTTTTGGAAACTGCTGTTGAGCCACTCGAGATACGTCAGCTGCTCGAGGTTATGCCCGGCCGGTTTCTGGTCGACGACCGGCAGATTGATGGTGTGGCAGCTGCCGCACATCCGGGCGGTTTTGATGTAAGGATCGTGTTTCGGTTTAACTCCGAGCGCGTTGTTCATCGGGTCGGTCACGATGACGTTGTCCTCGAACGGCCCCAGCATTTCGTCCGCTTTGCCGACCGCGAACAGGCCCGTGATCGAGTTCTCCAGGAAATGTTTGAGAGGCGGCACGCCCTTGGGCGTTTTGTCTTCCACGATGTGGTGGCAGGCGGCGCAACTCACCCCGTCCCTCGCCAGCGCGCCATATTTGAAATTCGGATCCGTCATTTTCGTTTCGTAAACGATCTCGCGATCGAAGTTCGCCCCCGCGCCGTGATCGAGCTCGAACTGCCGTTTGCCCATGACGCCGTGGCAACGGAAACAGGTGTTCACGACTTCGTGCGCGAGCCGTTCCCCTTCCGCTTTGTCCTTGAACGTCTTCAGGTACGCGAGCTCGCTGTCGAGCTGGGAATAAAAAATTGGGTCGCGCCCGGCCAATCCCATCGGCGACCAGCGCCATTCGCCGTAGGGCGAAACGTTCATAAGCGGCGCCTTGCCGTCCGCGCCTTTCGCACCGGTGTAAACCATGGCGTTCCCATAATAGACCGCGCTGTGGCAGCCCATGCAGGAATCGGAAGTCAGGAAATGCTGGGGACCTTGATGGCCGGCCACGACATGGTCGTAGGTCTCGGACGGTATCTTCTTCACGTCGCTGAGCGGCACGGGCGGAATGGAGTTGAAAAATTTTACGAACGCGGCGTTCGGGGTTGGGGCGACATGCGGCGGTTGCGCGGCTTCCTTGGCCGGCGCGAGCTGCGCGATCACGTCGTGGTGACTCTCGGGCCGGCCACCGCGATTCACTTCAGTCGGCGTCGGCGCGTTTGCCGGCGGCGGCTTTCCCATCAGCCCCCCGGCGGGCGTGGCCGTGGCGTTCGGCGACGGGGCCCACGACAAATCGACGTAGTAGGACAACGGCTGGCCGGGAAAGCCTTTGATGTTGTTGAGCGAAGCAAAGGTAAAATCTTTTTCCGCCGACGTATGACAACGAAGACAGTAGAGGCCGAAGCCGGCGTTCGGCACGGCGTAAGGCGGATTGTGGTTATCCACGACCTGATCTTTCCAGATCTCCGCCCAATACCAGCCGTCCTTGGAACCTTTCGAATCCTTGATCATGACCGTCCAATCGGTCACCAGATCGGGCTTCCTTATTTGATACTGCGCGGCGGGCGCGGTGTACTGTTCCTTAATGATCACCGCGCCGTCGGGAATCGCCCCGGTCCGGCCCGCGACGAGCCACTTCATGATCTCCGGCGAATAATAAATTCGGACCGTCGGATGGACGCCGAATAACTTTTTGTCGATGAACGGCCCGGTATCGCGCAGGCCTTTGTCCATGCTCCAGCCGAGCCGGAGGTAATCGCCGTTCTCGAGAAACGTGGTCAGGATTTTTTGGAACTCCGGCAGCCGCTCCGGCAGAAACGTGCTCGGCAACGCCAAGGGAGAACGGGCGCCGAATTCTTTCGGAACCGAAGTGGACTCCGTTGCGCCCAACGTGACCACGACGACGACAACCAACGCGAGGCAGACCAGCAGCCAGGACGAGTGGGGAATTCGGCGACGCACCAAAAGGGTTTGTGAAGAAAGGCCGAGAGCAGGTCAATGAAATTGCGGCTGATTACGCTACAGTGCCGCTCCGACCGATGAAGAACCTCGCCTGCGCCATGCTGCTCTTTATCTGCGCGCGGGCGCTGGCCGCGGACCCGCCGCAATTCGACCAGAAAGCCGCGGAACGCTTCGCGAATCTCGCCCTCGCCTGTGTCGCCAAGGAATATCCAAACAAGATCAGCCATCTTTTGAACAGCGACGCCGATGTCGCGCCGCCGCGGAAACTGACGCCCGCGTTTTACGGTTGTTACGACTGGCATTCGTCGGTCCATGGACACTGGCTGCTCGTCCGGCTCGTGAAAACATTTCCGGACGCGCCCTTCGCGAAACCGGCGCGGGAAGCGTTGCGGAAAAGTTTGACCGCGGAAAACCTGAAACAGGAAGCGGCGTATCTCCGCGGCGAAGGCCGCGCCAGCTTCGAGCGCCCTTACGGAATGGCGTGGCTGCTCCAGCTCGTCGCGGAGCTGGCGGAGTGGGACGATCCGCAGGCGCGCGAAATGTCGACGAATCTCGCGCCGGTGGAACAAGCGATCCGCGACCGGTTGAGCACGTGGCTGCCGAAGTTGTCGCACCCGGTGCGAATCGGCGAACACAACCAGACGGCGTTCGCGCTCGGGCTCATTCTCGATTACGCGCGCGCGACCAGGAACGATGACCTGGCCAAGCTCGCCGCGCAGAAGACACTCGAATTTTTCGAGAGAGACAAGGATTGCTCGCTCAACTACGAACCGTCCGGAGAAGATTTTCTTTCGCCGTGCCTCGGTGAAGCGGATGCGATGCGACGGGTGCTGGACCGCAACGAATTCGCGAAGTGGCTCGCCTTATTTCTGCCGGGCATTCCGGCAAAGCCGACCACGGATTGGTTGCCGGTCACGATGTCGCCCGACCCGAGCGATCCGAAGCTGGCGCACCTGGACGGTTTGAATTTGAGCCGGGCCTGGATGCTGGAAGGGATCGTGTCCGGTTTGCCGGCGGACGACCCGCGGCGGCCGGCGTTAATCGCAACCGCGGAAGCGCATCGTCGCGCTGGGCTGGCGGCGGTGACGGGCGCGCACTACGAAGGCGGACATTGGCTCGGCAGCTTCGCCGTTTACCTGGTCACCAAACGCGGCCTCGCCAAATAACCATCCGCGTTCGATGCCTCGTCGATTCCTCGCCGTCTTTCTCCTGCTGCTCGCCCTTTCTTCCGTCGCGGCTGCCCAGCAAAAGGAACTGACCGCTCTCGAAATTTTCGACCGCACCCTGGCGGCGTTCGATGGCCAGCGGGCCGCGTTGCGCGACTGGCAATATTACCAGACCCTCACCACCCATCAATTCGACAGCTCCGGCGCGGTCACGGCCCGCGGCACCTGGCAATCGATCGTTCGTCCGGGCGATCCGCGGCCGCTCGAATACGTCGCCGAACGGATGGAAGGCAAACTTTCGTTCTTCAAATCCGAAAGCTCTTCCTCTCCGACGCCCTCTTCCTCTGCTTCCGCATCCCCGGCGAAAGCAAAAGCCGCCGACAAATCCGAGGAGAAAAATCAATCCGAGACCGCGGTGGAAGCGGTCCGCAAATATAACCTGCGCGACCGCTACAATTGGAAGCGCTTGCCGGATGAGACCGTCACCGGCGAAAGCGCCTACGTCATCGCGTTCGAGCCGAAGCCGCGGCAGAACACCCGTTCGCGCGAGGAACGCTTCTTCAGTTTGCTCGCCGGAAAACTCTGGGTGAGCCGGAACGATTTCATCATCCTGAAAATGGAGGTGTCGCTGCAGTCGCCCTGCCATCTGTTTTGGATCCTCGCGCAGGTCACGACCTTTCAATTCACTTATATCCTCGAACCTTCCCGCGGCCCCCGCTTGTTTCGCCTGAGCAAGGCGACCGCGAAAACCGTGGTCAGCTTTCCGTTTTACGCCATCCGGCAAAAGCACTGGCTGACGATCGATAAATATGAACCGCGGACGGCGCGCGGCACCGCTCCGAAAAATCCGCACCCAAGCCTGGTTCCGCGGGGAGAAGAATGATCCACGTTCTCGATACGCAGCACCTCGGACGGCCGGGGATTATCGCCGCAACCCTGCTCGAGAGCGATGAAGGCCCGATGCTTTTCGATACCGGCCCGGAATCGACGTTTGGGAACGTGGCGAACGAACTGCGCAAACTCGGTTTCGAACCGGGCGATGTGCGCCACGTCTTCCTTAGCCACATCCATTTCGATCATGCCGGGGCCGCGTGGCGTTTCGCCGCGCTCGGCGCGACCATTTACGTGCATCCGCGCGGCGCGCCGCACCTGATCGATCCCGCAAAACTTGTCGCCTCGGCCACCCGGCTCTACGGCGGCGAGATGGAACGGCTCTGGGGAAAATTCTCCGCCATCGCGCCCGAACGCATTCGCGTCCTGGAAGCTGACGCCGTCGTGCGCGTCGCGCCTTTCGAAATTCGCGCGGTCGAGACGCCGGGCCACGCCAGCCATCACCACATTTATCACTGGGACGACATTGTCTTTGGCGGCGACGTCGCCGGCGTGCGGCTCGGCGGCGGCCCACCTGTGCCGCCGCTGGTTCCGCCCGAGCTGGACATCGAAGCGTGGCGCGCGTCCATCGCGAAAATTCGCGAGCTCAACCCGGCCAGACTTTACCTGCCGCATTTTGGGTTGGTCACGGCCGGCATCGCGGAGCATCTCGACGCGCTCGAGGCCCGCATCGTCCGCTGGTCGCTCTGGTTTCGCGATCGACTCCGCGCCGGCGACGATGAGCAGGCCATGCGGACGGCATTCGCCGGTTACGTCGCCAGCGAACTTCGCAGCGCCGCGGCCGCCGAATCCGAGCTGGCCGACTACGAACAGGCCGATCCCAGCTTCATGGCGGTCAGCGCGGCCACGCGCTATTGGCGCAAACGTCATCCGGACGAAGTTGGATTGGCTCCGCCGGATTAACCGGCCTCTATCGATCGGATTTTCGCTCGTGCGAACGGGCCGAATTCGGCTACCATTCCTGTCCCGTGCACGCCATTCGCGATGTCGCCACCGAGCGGCTCCAGACCGATTCCAAAATTTTCGCGTTTACCCGCTGGGACATCGTCCCGGTCCTCGCGGAGCTGCTCCACCTCGCCTACTTCTTCGGGATGTTCCTCCTTTTCCCGCACGCGCCCCTTTGGGTCATGCTGATCCTCGGGTTCATCTATTCCGTCAGCATTTCGTGGAACATCAACGGCATCTCGCACAACTTCATTCACAACCCCTATTTCCGCGCGCCCATCTTGAACCGGCTCTTTAGCGTGCTGGAATCCGTCAGCGTCGGGTTTAGCCAGGTGTTTTACGACTGCATCCACATGCAGCATCACAAGGGAAACGCCGACCGGCCTGACGAGGAAGGCCAGACGATCGATTGGATCTCGATCTATAAACACGGGCACGACGGCGAGCCCGAACATCCGCTTACCTACACGTTCCTGAGCTTTTTCCGGGAAGATCCCGTGACGGTTTTCAAGGCGCTGATGCGCAAGGATAAACGGGAAGCGTTCTGGGGCGTGACCGAGCTGGTCCTGTTCGTCGGGACGTTCGTCACCCTCGGTATTCTCAACTGGCATTACATCCTTTTTCTGGTCGGCTTCTGGTACTTCGGCCATTGCCTCTCCTACCTGAATGGTTACTACCGGCATTACGGCGGGAACCCGGATGAACCGATCGCCTGGGGCGTGAGCAGTTACGACAAGCTCTACAACTGGATCTGGTTCTTTAACGGCTACCACGCCGAACACCATTTCCGGCCCAAGGTGCATTGGACCCGGATGCAGGCGTTTCGCGATCAGATCGTCGAACAACAGCGCGCCGCGGGCGTTCGCGTCATCAAGCCGCCGCATGCCCTCGGTTTTCTCGACCCGGATTTGCCGAAGCTCGGCGGCTCGCAGCCGCACGGTGCCACAAAATCGCCCTCAGCCGCCCGCTGAACTCGACCCGCGTCATTTTCGCCGTCGGGGTTCTCTGCCTTTCATCGCTCAGTAGCTGCGGCCAGTCTCAACGCGATCGGCAGGCACGCGCGGCCGCCCAAAAGGTGCGAACGGAATTCCTTCACGCCTGGAATAACTACGAGCGTTACGCCTGGGGCCACGACGCCCTAAAGCCGCTCAGCAAAACGTCGCACGATTGGTATGGCCAGTCGCTCCTCATGACCCCGGTCGACGCGCTCGACACTCTCGTCGTGATGCACCTCGACGCCGAAGCGAACAAGGCGCGCAAGCTGATCGCCACGCAGCTCTCCTTCGATCGCGACATTTACGTGAAGAACTTCGAGATCACCATTCGGCTCCTCGGCGGTTTGCTTTCCGGTTACCAACTGACCGGCGACAAACGCCTCCTCGTTCTCGCCGAAGACCTGGGCAACCGCTTGCTCCCCGCGTTCAATTCGCCCACCGGCCTTCCCTACGTTTACGTCAACCTCCGGACCGGCCAGGTCCGCGATCCGAATTCGAACCCGGCGGAAACCGGCACGCTCCTGCTCGAGTTCGGCACGCTGAGCAAGCTCACCGGCAAACCGGTCTTCTACGACAAAGCCAAACGCGCCCTGGTCGAGACCTACAAACGTCGTTCTGCGATCGGCCTCGTCGGTTCCGGCATCAACGTTGAGACCGGCGCGTGGACCGATCCCGACAGTCATGTCAGCGGCGGGATCGATTCCTACTACGAATACCTTTGGAAATGCTGGCTCCTTTTCGGCGACAACGATTGCCGCGAGATCTGGAACGCCAGCCTGCCCGCGGTCCACAAATATCTCGCGGACGAAGTGCGGGGCGAACTTTGGTACGGCCACGCCGACATGAACACCGGCGTCCGCGGCGACACGACCTACGGCGCGCTCGACGCGTTCTTCCCCGCGTTACTCGCGCTCTCCGGCGATCTGCCGCGCGCGCGGCGGCTCCAGGATTCCGGTTTCAAAATGTGGCAGCTCCACGGGATCGAACCCGAAGTCATCGACTACAAAACGATGCGCGCCACCGCGTTCACCTATCATCTCCGCCCGGAGATCGTCGAATCCACCTACTACCTTTTCCACTTCACGAGCGAGCCGCGATATCGGCAAATGGGCGAAACCATCTTCAACGATTTCGTCCAGCATTGCCGGGTCGAATCTGGTTACGCCGCGCTCCAGAACGTCGTCACCAGGGAGAAACGCGACGAGATGGAAAGCTTCGCGCTCGCCGAGACCTTCAAGTATTTCTACCTCCTCTTCGCGCCTCGGGAGACGCTCGACTTCGAGAAGATCGTCTTCAACACCGAAGCGCATCCGCTTCGCCGCACCTGGTAGCTACTCGGCGGCCTTCAGCTCCGAAACCCAGCTCTCGCGCCGCGTCTTCCAGGCGTCGTCAACCGCGCGCCACCGCACGTTGCTTTCGAACTCCAGCAAAAGCTTCGCGATGTCTCTTTCCGTCGTCGCGCCCTTGCAATCGTTGAGCCAGCCGGCGCGGCGATCGCGCCACGCGGTGTCGACCGCTTTCCATTTCACGTTCGCCTCGAGCTTGAGCATCTGGGCGCCGACACATGCCGGTTCGTCGCACGCGGAAGTAGCTCTTACCCAATTGTCCCGCAAACTTCTCCAGGCGCTGTCGACCGCGCTCCATTTGATGTGCGATTCGAGCTCGAGCAGCTCTTTGCCTAACGAGCTGGCCGCGGCTGTGTTCGCCGCGAGGCAGGCCGCCGTTACGGCCACAAAGACTGCGAATGTTTTCATTGCTCTGGCCTAACAAACGGCCGGTTCGTTCGCCAGAAAATTGTCAGGCCTGCGGCGCCACCGTTTTGGCCGCGTCCATCACCATTTTCTTGAACGCCTCCGTCGATGCTTTCACGACCGCATTCGGGCCGGTCATCTTGACGAACACCGTGCCGGTCCCCGATTCCAGGATCGCGCCGCAGAGCGCGTAACCTTCCATCGGCGTGGTCGGCCCGCCCGGCATGCCGCTGCTGAACGTTCCTTCCGTCATCGCGAACGTGATCTTCACCGCGCCGGCCTGCGCGTTTTCCGTGATCCGATTTTTTTCGCTCCCGGGAAACTGCGCATACCAGCGCGCGACGTTGTCCGCGGCGCTGCCGCCCTGGTCCCCGCCGAAATAGAAAAACGTCACTTCCGCTTTCTCCGTTCCGCGCGCGACCTCGAGCTGCGCCTTGCGCATCGGCGACGCGGGCGTCACCGACCGCCAGCCGTCCGGTGTCGTGAAGGTGAACCCTTCCACCTTTACCGTTTCGGCGCGCGCGTTCCCGGAAATGAGGCCGGCGAGTAAGGCCGCGAACAACGGGCCGAGGATTTCGATTCTCATTCGCGAAGATTAGCCGGGAAGCTGGCCGAAGGAAATTTCATTCGCCGGGCTCTGCCGCGTAACAACCGCGTTACTTTTTACGGCTCGCGCGTCATCGGCCCGGCTCCTTAGGTTGCCGCTGCATGAAAAAGCGAAGGAAAACACGGGTCAAAATCGCGGTCGCATTGCTCGCGGCCATTGGCGCTATCTTTTTGCCGGCGGCCACGCGCCTCCGCGCTGACGCATCGGGCCGGACCCAACTTTCGAGCCCGTTCACCCGCCAGATTCTCTCCACCAGCGCCGAGGCGCCGCTGGCCCTGCGATTCTTCACCACGGCGGTGAAGACCGATTCGCAAGGCCGCGTCATTACCGGTCCGAACAGCGATCCAGTGAAGAACATCGTCGGTCCCGAGGCGGCAGGGGAACGCGGCGGCATGCAGCGTTTCACCAAGATCATGTTCGGCGCCGATTACATCAATGGCCGGCCCGATCCAGGCACGCGAATCGACCCGAACAATCCCAGGGTAAAAAGCGGCAGCCAGCTCTGGCCCAACCGCGAGCAACCTTTCCGGAGCCAGCCGCGCTCGCTCGCGCTCACCCCGGACGGGCGAAAGCTCTACGTCGCGCTGCCGGGCCGCGAAGGCTATCCGGACTGGCGAGTTTCAGTCGTGGACACCGCGAACCGGCGGGTAACGAAGTGGATCGATCTTCGGCCCGCCGGTGTCGCGGCGGGGTTGCGCCCGATCAGCGTGAAAGTATCGCCGTTGAACCCGGCGATCTATCCGCGGCCGTACGCGATCGTCCTCAATCAGTACGCAAACTTCGCGTCGGTCATCGACACCGGCACGGACACGGTCATCGGCGATTTCCAAACGAACACCTACGCGGAGAAAGCTCTCTTTAATAGTGACGGCACCCGCCTCTATGTCACCGACCGGTTCAAGGACGTCGTGCGCGCGTTCCGCGTCAGCCCCGGCCCGGTCTTCACCCAGATCGCCGAAATTCCCACCGGCACGACCGACTTGGAACGGGCGAATCCGCGCGATCTCGATTTGAGCGGCGACGGCCGAACGCTCTACGTCGCGAACACGCTTGGCCACACCATCGCGGCCATCAACGTCGCGAACGACGCGAACACGCTCACGAAAAATCTCATCGTCGGCGGTCTTTCCACCGACGTGAAAATCGCCGGCCGCTGGGGAATTGTTTCCGGCCAGGAAACCAACACGAAATTGAACGAGCGCGAGACCGGGCACGGCGTGCCGACGACGAACGCGAACGGCGTGGCCATCAAGAACAACGGCCAGCCCCTCGGCTACACGCCCGTCATGACCGACGCCACCAAGGCGACGACGTTCGACGACATCGGCAGCGAGCTGAACATTTTCGATACGGCGACGAACCTGTTTGTTTATCGCTACGTGGACAAAGGCCGCGACTATTCGCAGCTCGTCACGCCGGGCCAGATCGTCGATCTCCACGATCACGCCGACGCCCAAAAAATCATTCGCGGCAGCGGCCCGGAGCAAATGACGATCAAGAACGGCCTGCTCTTCGTCACCATGCTCCACTCCGACAAAGTCGAAGTGTTTCGAATCAATCAAACGCCGTCCGATGTTTCCGGAATCCTGACGCCGCTCGGATTTGAATTCACCGGCGGGATCACGCCGGAAGGCATCGAGGTTTCAGCGGACGGGCGGACCGTTTACGCCGCGAACTTGCAGACGGAAGACATTTCGTTCCTGACCGTCGACCAAAACGGGGCGCTCACGCGGCAGGGATATCTGGCGGTCGGCGTCACGCCGAGCACGCCCGATCCAGTGAAGGGCGGGAAGGGCGCGGGCTTGTTCGCGACGGACGAAGAAGTTGGGTTGCGCTGGTTCTTTTCGTCCGCTTACGCCGATGACGGACCGGTCGCGGGAGTTACCCCGGGGGGATTCGATCCGCAAAAATCGTGCGGCTTTTGCCACTGGGACGCGCGCCAGGACGGCTGCCAATGGAACGTCGCGGCGAACGCGGTCGGCGGCGTGAAGGTCTGCCCGCAAAACAAGGACATCTCCGATAACTGGCCGGAATGGTACGAAGGGTTGAACAACGATTTCATGGCTTACGCGTCCGCCTGCAACGGCGAAGTGCTCCTGGGCGAACGCGGCCCCACGCCGCTGTTCCCGCAGGCGAACCAGGCCGATCGCATGCACGCGCGCGAAGATTTCGTTCTGCGCAAGACCGAGGAAAACTCGCGCGCGATCGGGCGCCCCGAGCTGAACGGGAAAGCTTTCAAGGTCGGTTACAACGACCTGGCCTACCTCCAGATTCTCTGGTCGCAAAACGAGACCCGGCTCTTCCCGAATCCGCTGGCGCAAACTCCGACGGATGAGGAAGCGGCCAAAGTCGAGCGCGGCCGCCAGATTTTCACCGGCAAGGTTTCGCAAGGCGGCGCCGGTTGCGCGGATTGTCATCATAATGGAAACGGCCTGGCGAACGGCGTGCCTAACGACACCTTCCAGGACTACAACATTCACGAGCCCGGCGTGATCAGCGAAAGCACGGTGGACGGGAAAGGCCCGTTCTACCGCCCCGATAACGATTACTTCTTCGAGCCGTTTGCTCCGCCGCAGGATGTCGGGACGCCGCAGAATTTCAGCAGCCGGAACACGAAGCATCTCCGCGCGCTTTGGGACGCGGTCCCGAAATATCTGCACTACGGGTTCGCCCACACGTTGCGCGAAGTTCTGCTCGCGCCCGACTCGCCGCTTCTCCGGCCCGGCGAGCGCGGCTTCAACTTCCGCACCGTCCGGCTCGATCAAAGCCGTCCGACTGCGATGAGTTTCCTCAACGGCCCCGCCGTCGTGCTGCCGACCCAGGTCCCAATCACGGTGGCCGACAGCTCGGGCAATCTCGCCGGCGATGGCAAAGGGCAAATCCTCGTTAGCCTCGACAGTCCGTTCGCGTCCGAACCCGATGGCACCCTGCAAATCGACCGGCTCGGGACGAGCAACCTCATGCCGCTCATGAGCGGGAACCAGATCAATCCCGCCCTGGCGGCGAACAACATCCAGGTCATCAAGGACACGCACGGCAAGACGTCCCATCTTTCCGCCGCCGACCTCGACGCGCTCATTCTTTATTTGAGATCGTTGGATCGCAAAACAGCCGGCGCGATCTCGGTTTCGGAAGACGTCGGCCCTGGCTCAAGCCCAACTCCGACCATCTCGCCTTCCCCCAGTCCCACTCCGAACCCGGGCCCAAGTGCGACGGCCAGCCCATCAGCATCCCCGAGCGCAACTCCATCTGCCTCTCCCAAAAAGAGCGGCGGACGCGCCCTGAACATTTCCACGCGCCTGAAGGTCGGGGACGGCGATAACGCCATGATTGGCGGATTCATCGTCACCGGAAACACGCCGAAGAAACTCCTTGTCCGCGCGCTCGGTCCTTCGCTCTCGCAATTCAGTATCAGCGATGCGCTCTCCGATCCGATGCTCGAGTTGCGCGCCGACGGCGGCGCGCTTCTCAGTTCGAACGACAACTGGACGGACGACTCCGCGGCCGCCGACGCGGTCCGCCAATCCGGAGTGGCGCCACAGAACGAACGGGAGTCGGCGATTGTCGCCACTCTCGCGCCCGGCAGTTACACGGCGCTGGTGAGCGGAAAGAATGGCGCGACTGGCACCGGTCTCATTGAAATTTACGATCTTGAGGAAAGCGCGGATTGCGAGCTGGCGAATATTAGCACGCGCGGGTTCGTTCAGGCCGGCGAGGACGTGATGATCGGCGGATTCGTCCTGGGCGGCGCGAACGAAACTACCCGGGTCCTGGTGCGCGCGATCGGACCATCCCTGGCGAAGTTCGGAGTTACCGGCGCGCTTTCGGATCCGATGCTCGAGCTGCACGACGGCAACGGCGCGCTGCTCCAGCGCAACAATGATTGGCGCGACCAGCAGGAGATCGAGATCGGCCAGACCGGCATCGCCCCGCGCGACAACGCCGAGGCAGCGATTCTCGCCAGCCTCGCCCCCGGCGCCTACACCGCGGTCGTCGCCAGCCAAAACGGACAGACGGGCGTCGCCCTGGTGGAAGTATTCGCCTTGCATTGAAAGCAGCGTTGCTCGTTGTGGAACGCCCCGGCCTCCGATACATTCAAAACGTGAAGCCCCGTTTCCTCGCCGTCGCGGTTTGGGCCGTTCTCGCTCTGGCCGGGCCGAATTGTTTTGCTCAAAAAGGCGAGATGCCGGCGGCGGATTCGTCGGCGCTCGATTTTAAGCAATGGGGATTGCTTGCCATCCAGGATGGCGGCCGCCGGAAGCCGATCGACACTTTCGCGCGCGAAACGCTGATCAAGATCACCGGCCGCTCGACCTACACCTCCGGCGCCCGGACCTGGCAGGCGACCGATTTCGTTCTCTCCATGCTCCTCGACACGCACGATTGGAAAAGCGAGCCGATGATCCTGGTCTCGCTGGGCGACCTGAGGCAGCGGCTCGGGTTGCCGGAGGAGCAGCGGCGTTTCTCCTTCACTCAGCTCACGGCACTGCCGGAACTGAACGCGCTGGCCGACCAGGCGCACGCGCTCCGCAAAGCCGAAAAACCGTTGAGCCGTCTGCAAAGCGAAGTGATGAGCGTGACCGAGCGGCTCGCCCTTTTCGCCAACATCATGCAGGGAAGCGCGTTTCTCATCGTGCCCGCGCCCGCGAAAACGACGGACCCCTGGGTCGTCCCGCCGGCTTTCGCGCAATATTATAAGGAGGAGCAGTTCGCGCCGGTCCAGACCCAGTTGCAAACGATGGCGAACGCTTACGTGAAAGGCGATTCGTTCGCCTTCAGCCGGGCCGCGAACCAATTGCGCGACGGTCTTCGCCAGCTAAGCCCGAAGATTTATCCCGGCGATTCGCCGCTGCGCCTCGAATACTTCTACAATCATTGGGACGGATTTTATCGCGCCGCCTGGTCGTACGGACTCGCGCTCGTTCTCCTCGCAATCGCTTCGATGCGCGGCAAAGCCGGCTTCGTAAGGATCACCGGCCTGGCGCTCACCGTTGCCGGCCTGCTCTTTCACGCCAGCGGAATCGCGATGCGCTGCCTCATCGCGGGGCGCCCGCCGGTCACGAACATGTATGAATCGATCATCTGGGTGTCGTTCGCGGTTTCCTTCTTCGGGATGATCTTCTTCCTGCGCTATCGCGCGCCGGTTTATTTGCTGGCGGCGTTGCCGGTGTCGCTCGTGGCGCTGCTCCTTGTCCACCAAATGCCGATCGCGATGCCGTCGAGCATCGACCCGCTGGTGCCGGTCCTGCGCGATAACTTCTGGCTCACCATCCACGTTCTTACCATCACCCTGAGCTACGCTGCGTTCGCGCTCGCCATGGGGTTCGGGCATATCCTTCTCTGGCGTTACGCGCGTAATCCCATCGCGGCGCGGGCCGATCAGCCGATGCATTTCTGGCTGTATCGCGTTCTCCAGCTCGGCGTGATCCTCCTCGCGGCCGGCACGATTCTCGGCGGCGTCTGGGCGAATTATTCCTGGGGCCGGTTCTGGGGCTGGGACCCGAAAGAGACTTGGGCGCTGATCGCGCTTCTCTGTTACATCCTGACGTTACACGGGCGTCTCGCGGGCTGGTGGACTCAGTTCGGTCTGGTCGTCGCCAGCGTCGTCTGTTTCCTCGCGGTCATGATGGCGTGGTACGGGGTGAACTTCGTCCTGGGAAAAGGCCTGCACAGTTACGGGTTCGGCATTGGCGGGGAAACCTACGTCGTTACCGGCGTGATCGCCGATCTGCTCTTTGTCGGGTTCGCCATCTGGCGTTATCGGCGGGCCAGGTCATCTCGCCCGTCTACGGAACCCGCCGCCGCCGCCGAGCGCGTCGCGGCTTGACGAGCCAAATCGCCCTCCGAGGCGGCCCCCCCACACCTCCATAGTGGGAACTTCAGCCACGAGGCTCCGTAGAACAATTACGTACCGGAAGCTTGATCCATCCCTCACCCAGCCAGTCGACGAGCGAACGCCATAACGAAACGCACTATCGAAAGGATCTGATCACCATGCCCAATCCAGAAAGCCCCCCTCAAACCCCGGAGTCCGACCCAAAGAAATGGCGTGTACTTTCCTGGCTCTCAGACGCCAATAATCTGGTGACGACCATAGGCGCGACCGTGGCGGGCGTAGGCGCAATAGTCGCCGGAATTGCCGCCATGTTGTCGAGCCACAACAAGGCCGAAATCGAAGAGATCAACAAACAGGTGAAGAAATTGGAGTTCCGGGAAAAGACCGAGCTAGCCAGTGAGAAATACGCCACCTTCTTCATGGACAAGGTTCTGAATGACAAGAACCTGATCCAAAGTGAGAAACGCGTTCAGGCCATGCTCGCGCTTATGAATCTCGTAGCGCAAGCCAGTAGCAGCAATACCGGCGCATCCGACGCCAAGGCGAGGGCCATGATGCCTTTCCAGCTGGCCCTCCTTCTAGGGCAGCCGGGCGGCGTTGCCGCGATGGACACCGAGTATCAGTATGTCGACGACTGGGTAGCGATAGCATTGGCGGACAACAGCACCCAGACGCGGGTCACCGCCATCCAGGCCTTGGGCGGCGTGTGCCAGAAGGCCTTACTAGAAGGAAAGCTTGAGGTGCTATCGAAAGGTGTGAAGGCGGTCGACCATCTCCTGGGCCTTGTCCCAGAAGAACAGGTCGCCTTCCGGGGTTCAGCGACCGCGGCCCGAACGCAACTGGCGTCATTCATCAAAAAGGAACACAAGCTTTTGGCCGCTGCGAAGTGTTCCACTTCGACAGGCCATGATGATGAGGCAATGCGTTCGGACATCACCATTACTCTCGATCTGGCTGCTGCGGCCGATACCGCGCAAAAATCAAAGCAATCACTCACAGCCACGGTAGCCAAGCTCGAGGACTCCAACCAGCCTAACGGGGAGAAGATTAAGGAAGCCAAAGAGAGCCTGAAGGAGGTCGACGCGGCCCTCCAAACCGCCTCCACCGTTACAATCAGTGAAGCCGCGACGGCGCCGCCGCCTCCAAGCATTGCGGGAGGGTCGCCGTCGCCCGCCTCAACCCCGAGCAGGGCTATCGATCGCTTGAATGCTAAAATCAACGATCTAATCAAAGCGCTGGGGGACAGTGACGCGAGCAAGGCCGCCAAGGCCCGTTCAGAGCTTGCCCTGTTTGGACAGAGAGCGGTGAAGCCTCTTCTCGAAATAGCAGCCCAAGCCTACAGCGATAAATCCAAGACCAATCCTCGCCTGGAGGGAGTATCGGAATCATTGAGAAAAATGCGCCAACCGATCCAATTGGATCCGGTAGATGCGTATTGGGCCGTGAGTGTACTAAGATCGCCCGATCAAA
The DNA here is from genome assembly GCA_035941675.1 of Chthoniobacterales bacterium. Classification (GTDB taxonomy): domain Bacteria; phylum Verrucomicrobiota; class Verrucomicrobiia; order Chthoniobacterales; family UBA10450; genus AV80. Next base: position 25,223 of record DASZDT010000002.1, on the reverse strand, counting down.
AGGCTCGCGATGATATGGCGGAGTTTCTTATGAACACCGAAAGCATCGAAGCCGTAAAGAATTGCTTCGACGCCCTGGAGCAACTGTTTAACGCGCTGATCTGGGAGAAAAATAGCGGCGAGAGTATAACGACGGTCGCGACGGTAGTTGGGACGTGGGCTCGTAATATCGGCAAAGAGAATCATAGCCGAGAGGCCGGAAAGCCATTCCCTGCCTTCGCCCTGGATACGGCCAAACAATGGAAGGCAACACTAGAAAAGTCAGCCGACAACGATTGGGGTAACGCGGTTGGCGTGCTCAATGACCTCATCGCGCGCGCCCGTCAGCGAGCCACCGCTAGCCAAGGCGTGCCGAAGCGAAACATGGAGGATTCAAAGCGAGATCTGTTGAAGGAACTAAAAGAGCTGGAGAAGGCGACGCCACAAAAGGCGACGGCGCGGAAGTCGACCGCACGGTAGGCTTACTCGACGCGCCCGGGGAAAAACTGAGTTCTACAAGAAGCGGGAACCGGTCGATCAGCTGACGCTAGCCGCCGAGTGCCTTCATTTCTTCCGGGGTCAGCTTCACCTTCGCCGCGGCCATGTTTTCCTCGAGATGTTTCACGGACGAAGTGCCGGGGATCGGCAGCATGACCGGCGAACGTTGCAGCAGCCAGGCGAGCGCGACCTGATAAACACTGGCGTTCTTCGCTTTGGCCGTCGCTTCCAGGACGTCGGATTTCAATCCGCGCATTCCACCGACCGGCGCCCAGGGCATGAAGCCGAGCCGTTCCTTTTCGCAATAAGCCAGGGTCGCGTCCCATTTCCGGTCGTCGAAGTTATAACGGTTCTGCACCGTGGCGATCGGGAGAATCTTGCGGGCGCGCACGATTTCTTCCGGCGACACTTCCGAGAGGCCAACGTGGCGGATCTTGCCGGCGTCCCGCGCTTCCTTGATCGCGCCTAACGACTCTTCGAGCGGCACCTTCGGATCGATGCGATGGAGCTGCCAGAGATCGATCCGCTCCAGCTTGAGGCGCTTCAGGCTTTTATCGATGCATTGCTTGAGATATTCGGGGCGGCCGTCCGGCACCCATTGATTCGGCCCCGGCCGGGTATTGCCTCCTTTGGTCGCAACGACAACGCCTTTCGGATAAGGATGGAGCGCTTCGGCGATCAGGATCTCGCTCGTCTCGGGCCCGTAAGCGTCCGCGGTATCGATGAGATTTGCGCCAAGCTCGACCGCTCGCTTCAAAACCCGTTTCGCTTCCTCACGATCCTTCGGCCAACCCCAGATGCCGTCACCGGTGATCCGCATCGCGCCGAACCCGAGCCGGTTCACGGAAAGGTCGCCGCCGATCTTGAAAGTGTCGCTCATGGTTTTTGCCGGCTCCGCCGCGAACAACGGAGTCGCGCCGATGACCGACAATCCAACGCCACCCGCCAGACTCAACTTCACAAATTTTCGCCGACCGATCTCGTTGCTCATAGCTTTCTCCTTTAGCGCGGCCTTCTAGTTCCAAAGAAACTCTTCCAGCGCGTTGATCCGCTTGATGATCACGCCGGACTTTTGCCCCGCCGGCGTCGCATCCCGCTTTTTCAACCACGCGACCTGGTCGTCCTTCACTTTCGCGAACTTTGCCGGCGGCAACAGCATCCGGACCGCCTTGTAAACCAGGTTCATCTCATTATCGAGTTCCTGTTCCTTTTCCTCCTCCGAGTTGACGATCATGCCGGCAAAGTCGGGCGGCACTTTGCTCCGGTCGCCGTTCGGCGCGATCAAAATGTCCGTCCCTTTCTTGATCGCGTACGCGTCCGATAACGTTTCGGTCTCGAGGCGCTTATGGGCTTGCTTTGGCGAGGGAAACTCCGCAACCTCGCGACGGACAGACGGTTGAAACGGGAATGCGCTGCCCTCGCTCCAGCAGAGTACGACGAGTGTTGCTGCTCCTCGCAGGGGCGTCCGCTTTGTCGTGGCTCAACAGCGCCCGGGCCGCGGATTATTTCGTGGATCCAAACGACGCGAAGGCCTACCGGACCGTCCAGGCAGCGGTGGATGCGGTCTTCGGCCAAAGCGAATTTAACCGGGCCAACATTTTTATTGCGCCCGGTTTCTACAAGGAAATGGTCAGCGTCGGCGCACCGTACGTCAGCTTTATCGGCACGGGAGCGACGCCGGATGCGACCAGGATTGTTTTTTCGAAGCGATTTTCGTCGGGCGGGCAGGTGGTCGAAATCCAACCCACGGCCACGGCGTTCATGGCGCGCAACATCACCTTCGAAAATTCAGTTCCCGACCAGAATCAGGGCCCGGCCGTAGCGATGCGATGCGACGCCGACCAGGCTGTCTTCGATAACGTCCGTGTTCTCGGGTATCAGGACACGTTATTCATCCATGCAAGTTCGCGGCAGTATTTTCGCGACTGTTTCATCACCGGCGATGCCGATTTTATTTTTGGCAACGCCACGGCGGTATTCGACCATTGCCTGATCGAGAGCACGGACTACGGCTGGGTCACCGCGTCCGCTACCGAACGAACGACGGCCAATGGATTCGTTTTCCTCGATTGCACGCTGGCCTCGGGGCACGATCGCTATGGTTCTCTCGACGACAATACCGTCGCCGGGCCGCGGACGGTTTATCTCGGCCGGCCCTGGCTCTGGTGGGAGTCGCACACCATGCCGAGCGTCATTTTCATCCGCACGAAAATGGGGTCGCACATTATTACCGCGGGCTGGGATCCCTGGAACGAGACCGGCGTTCCGGGCGTGAATCCCAATGTCGATCGCGATCCGCGGACGCGGTTGTCCGAGTTCGGGAGTATGGATTTAAACGGCAATTTGCTCCCGGACAGCAACGGCGACGGCACCCCGAACGGCCGCGTGGCCTGGACGGACCCGATGACGGAAGACCAGGCGTCAAATTACACCCTCGAGCACATCTTTGGTCCGGCTGAGTTTTGGAATTCCACCACGCAACCCGAAACGGGCGCCGTCCCCTACGAAAGCCAGGGTGAACCGTGGAGCCCCATTGCGCAGCTTGCGTTTCTTCCCACCGAGCCGGGCACTCCTTCGCAAGCGGTCAACATTTCCACCCGCCTCAAAGCCCAGACCGGCGACAAGGTGCTCATCGCCGGATTTATTCTGACCGGAACTGAGTCGCGGAAAGTGCTGCTGAGAGCAATCGGTCCATCGCTGGCGCAGGCCGAGATCGACGACGCGCTTCAGGATCCGGTTCTGGAATTGCGCGCGGCTGACGGAACCCGGCTCGCCTTTAACAACAGTTGGCGCTACTCGCAGGAAGCAGAGATTATTGCCACCGGCATTCCGCCGTCGGACGACCGTGAGGCCGCGATCCTGGCGACGCTCGCGCCCGGATCCTACACCGCGATTGTGAGAGGCCGCGCGTCTACGACTGGCGTCGTCGTGGCGGAAGTTTACGATTTGGGCGAGGGCGCGGCGGGACAGTTGGCGAACATCAGCACCCGCGGTTTTATCGATCGCGGCGACGAAGTGATGATCGCCGGGTTTATTTTGGGCGGCGGCAGTGGTGAGTCAAAAGTGATCGTGCGCGGCATCGGGCCGTCACTGGCCGCGGCCGGCATCGATCAGCCGTTGGCCGATCCGACGCTCGAGTTGCATGACGGGAACGGCGTGGCGATCGCGTTCAACGACAACTGGGGGGACACGCAGCGCAACGAAATCGTAGCGACCGGCATCCCACCGGGAAATGAGCGCGAGGCAGCGATCGTAGCCTCCCTTCCGCCCGGCCCGTACACGGCGGTCGTGGCCGGGCGTGACGGCGGCGTCGGCGTAGGCCTGGTCGAGGTATACAAGCTCGAATTCTAACGGCGCGCGGCTTGTGGCGGGCGGCATTCTTCGCACATTTGGATCGATGCTGGCCGACGTTTCCTTAAGCTCGATCATCCTCTGGGCCATCTGCCTGTTGCTCGCCGTTGGCGTAGCCTGGACCCGGTACGAGAAGAAGAACACCCGGGACAAATTTCTCCGGGAGCTGGTCGCGATGGACCCAGAGCGGCGCGAAAAAGTGCTGAGCCGTTTGCGCCCGGATTTGCAGATGGATTTGCGGCAGCAATTGATGGAACGCTACCGGATCAGCTCGATCCAAAGTTCCAGGAGTTAGCGGGGCGGGTCGCGCATCCTCTAGCAAGCTTGCGTGTTGCGGCGCCTTCCGCGCATAATCGCCGCCCTATTATGAATACCACCACCCGAATTCTCCTCGCCGGCCTTCTCGGGGCCATTGCCATGTTTGCGTGGACCGCAATCGCGCACATGGCGCTGCCCCTGGGCGAAGCCGGCGTGCAAAACACCATGGACGACGAAGCGCTGCTCGCGTCCTTGAAAGCGAACGTAAAGAACAACGACGGCCTCTACATTTACCCGTCCATGGGTCTCGGCCCGAATGCGACCCACGCCGAGCAAAGCAAAGCGATGGAAACCTACCCGGCAAAGCTGGAGAAGAATCCCTCCGGGTTCTTCATCTACCATCGGCCGGGTTCGCGTCCGATGAACATGGGCAAATTCCTGACGATCGAATTCATTACCGAGCTTTGTGAAGCGCTCCTCGTGGTCTGGCTGCTCGCGCAAACCCGCTTCGTCACTTTTGGCGGTCGCCTCGGGTTCGTCCTTGCGGCCGGAATCATGGCAGCGATCTCGACGAACGTTTCGTATTGGAACTGGTGGGGTTTCCCGACCGTTTACACCGCGTCCTACATGTTCATCCAGGTCGTAGGATTTTTCTTGGTGGGTCTCGTCGCTGCGATTATGTTCCGCCGTGTAACCGCGTAGCGCAGCCCCGCGACTTCGCTCCAACTAAACTAATCACAGTTGTCAGACTGGCGGCCTCACGCCGGCTCTGATCGCCACATCTCCATCCTGTCTATGCGTCTTAATTCGCTTCTTCGTCTCGCCTGCCCAGCCGTAGCTGTGCGTAGGCTGGTTATCGTGCTCCTTCTCGTGCTCGGGATCGACCGATCCGCCCTCGCCCAGAACCTGCCGAACACCTCGCGGCTTCTCCGATTCCCGACCACCAACGGCTCGCAGATCGTCTTCTGTTATGCCGGCCAGCTTTACACCGTCCCGAAAGAAGGCGGCATCGCCCGCCGCCTCACCAGCGGACCGGGTTACACGTCGTTCTCGCACTTTTCGCCGGACGGTAAACAGATTGCCTACACTTCCCAGTACGACGGCAACACCGAGGTCTATGTGATGCCGGCGGAAGGCGGCGCGCCGAAACGAATCACGACCACCGCAACGATTGGGCGCGACGACGTCTCCGACCGGATGGGCCCGAACAACATCGTGATGGCGTGGGAGAACACGAAGCCGCTGGTCGTCTTCCGCTCCCGGATGAATTCATTCAACTCTTTCGTCGGCGAGCTTTACACCGCCAGCATGGACGGCGATCTGCCCCAGCAACTGCCGGTGCCGCGCGGAGGGTTCGCCTCCTTTTCGCCGGACGATTCGAAGATGGCTTACAACCGCGTCTTCCGTGAGTTCCGCACCTGGAAACATTATCGCGGCGGCATGGCCGACGACGTCTGGATCTTCGATTTCAAGACGGGCCAGATCACGAACCTCACCAACGATCCCTCGCAGGACATCTGCCCGATGTGGGGACCGGATAACCGAATCTATTTCATTTCCGATCGCGACGGCCGGATGAATTTGTTCTCGACCGATCTGACCGGGAAAGACACCAAGCAGCTCACGACCTTCAAGGATTACGACATCAAATTCCCGACGATCGGCAAGGACGCGGTCGTGTTCGAACAGGCGGGCTACATCTGGCGTTACGATCTGGCCAGCGGGCAATCGGCGGTCGTGCCGATCGATATCAAGGAGGATTTTGCCTCGGGTCGTTCCGCGATGGTGGACGCTTCGAAGCATGTCGAGTCCGCCAGCACGGCGCCGGACGGCCAGCGCGCGATCGTCGTGGCCCGCGGCGATTTGTATTCGGTGCCGGCAAAGGACGGCGCCCCGCGCAGCCTGACGCGAACCTCGAACGCGCATGAGCGCGACGCCGTTTGGTCGCCGGACGGAAAATGGATCGCCTACAACTCCGACGCCACGGGCGAGAACGAGCTCTATGTGCGTTCCCAAGACGGCAAAGGCGAACCCACGCAGTTAACGACCAACGCGGACACTTACTTTTACGCGGCCATCTGGTCGCCCGACAGCAAGAAGCTGATGTGGGCCGATCGCAAGCAGCGGCTCCGGTTCCTCGATGTCGCGAGCAAGGCGGTGACCGAGGTCGTGCAGAGCAAGGAAGCTGAAATCCGCAGCTACGATTGGTCGCCGGACAGCAACTGGATCGCTTACACCATCCAGGAAGAGAACGGCGGCGACCGGGCTTACCTCTATTCGATGGGCGACAAGAAAGCCACGCCGGTGACGGACGAATGGTATTCCGCGGATAACGCGACCTTCAGCGACGACGGGAAATATTTAATGCTGACTTCGGGCCGCGATTTCAAGCCGCTCTTCGACCAGACCGATTTCAGCAACATCTATCGCGACCTCGAGCGCGTCTATCTGGTGACCCTGGCGAAAGAAACAGAGAACCCGCTCGGGCCGCGGAGCGACGAAGTCGGCAACAAGAAGGACAAAGAGAAAGACAAGGACAAGCCCGGCGACAAAGACAAGGACAAGCCGGCCGACAAAGACAAGGCCAAGGACGCTGACAAGGATAAAGCCAAGCCCGATAAGAAACCGGCTGACGAGGTGAAGAAGGACGACAAGGACAAGGAACTTGTCACCAGGAAGCCGGTGACCGTGAAGGTTGACCTGGACGGAATCCACGATCGCCTGATCGCGCTCGACATTCCTTCCGGGAATTATTCGAACCTGCGCATGGTGGGCGATCGCATCTTCTACCTGCGCCGCACGGTGGCGGACGATCGCGGCGATGACGACGACGCCGGTCCCGACAGCCGCCGCTCGCACCTTTGCTCTTACAGCCTCGAAGATCGGAAAGAGACCGTGCTGGGCGACGTAAACACGTACGAGATCACTTTCGACGGCAAGAAGATGCTGGTGAAAATCGGGAAGGAATACGCCATCATCGATCTGCCGAAGGACAAGATCGAGATCAAGGACGAGAAGGCCGGGAAAGATTTCCGGTTAAAGCTGACCGGGCTCGACATGAAGCTCGATCGCCACGCGGAGTGGACCCAAATCTACAACGAGTGCTGGCGGCAGATGCGCGACTTCTTCTACGCGCCGAACATGAACGGCGTCGATTGGAAAGCGATGCGCGACAAGTACGGCGCGCTGGTTCCGTTTGTGAATCATCGCAACGATCTGACCTACCTGGTCGGTGAGCTCATCGGCGAGTTGAACAACGGCCACGCCTACGTCGGTGGCGGCGAGCGTCCCGAAACGCCGCGGATCAAACTCGGCCTGCTGGGCGCGGTCCTTTCGCGCGACGCCGCATCGAAGGCGTATAAGATCGAGCGGATTCTGCCGGGCGAAAACTGGAACAAGAGCGCCCGCTCACCGCTCACGGCCGTGGGCGTGAACGTAAAGGCCGGCGATTACATTCTCGCGGTCAACGGCACGCCGGTCAGCACGCTCGCGAACATTTACGAGGCGCTCATCGGCATGGCCGACAAACAGGTGACCCTGCGGGTGAACTCGAAGCCGTCCGATGACGGCGCGCGCGACGTGACCGTCGTCCCGATCGCGGACGAATCGCCGCTCTATTACCGCGCCTGGGTGCAGAAGAACGTCGATGAAGTTACGAAGAAGACCAACGGCGAGGTCGGTTACATCCACATTCCCGACATGGGCCAGGGCGGCTTGAACGAATTTACGAAGCAATACTTCCCGCAGATCAAAAAGAAGGCGCTCATCGTCGATGTGCGCGGGAACGGCGGCGGGTTCGTGTCGCCGCTCGTGATCGATCGGCTCCGGCGCTCTCTCGTCATGATCGAGATCGCGCGCAACGGCACGCCGCAGACCAATCCGCCGCAGACATTCGTCGGACCAATGGTCGCGCTCTGTAATGAATTCTCGGCCTCGGACGGCGACATCTTCCCGTTCCGGTTCAAGAGCAACGGGCTCGGCAAACTGATCGGCAAGCGGACCTGGGGTGGCGTCGTCGGAATCCGCAATTCGCTTCCGCTTACGGACGGCGGGACGATCAACCGGCCGGAGTTCGCGCCCTACGCGAAAGACGGCAAGGACTGGGTGATCGAAGGCCACGGCGTCGATCCCGATATCGTGGTCGACAACGATCCGGCGAAGGAATTCAAAGGCGAGGACGAACAGCTCAACCGCGCGATCGAAGAGATCCAGAAGGACATGAAGACGAAACCCGGAACATTGCCGCCCGTCCCGCCATATCCGAACCGGAATCCGACACCGCCGCCGGCGAAATAGGGAAAAGTGTTAAGGGTTAAGGGTTAAGTGTTAAGTGTTAAGTGTTAAGATTGGACAAGGTCTTCTCCTTAAAACTTAAAACTTAATCACTTAACACTTAAAGCTCCCGCGTCATCGCGATCGCGCCGTCGATAGTTTCCCAGCCGTTACGCAGCCAGAACTGCTGACCGCCGGGATTGTCGCCCGCGACAAGGATGATCGCGCGCTTGAGGCCCGCGTTGCGCAGACCATCGACGCAACTATCGAGCAGTCGTTGGCCGACTTTCTGGCGACGATGCGTCGGCGCGATGGCCAGGTGATAGATCCAGCCGCGTCTTCCGTCGTGCCCGCAGAGCGCGGCCCCAACGATCTTGCCGTCAGCTTCGGCGACCCGGCTTAGGCCAGGATTTCGCCGAAGGTACTCGGCGATTTCGTCGCGCGAATCGCCTTCGCAAATCTCGATGCCGTCGACCGCGTTCCAGAGCGCGACGGCGTCATCGTAATCGGCCACCACGAATTCTCGCGTCGTGACGCGGCCGCTCATGATTGCGCTTGTCCAGCCAGGCCGAGCCGATCCGCGTCGGCTTGCAGGGCGCCGATCACGGCGGCGATTACGTCTTCGAGCGGCATCCCGAGCTCGGCGGCGCCGCGGGTGATGTCGTCACGATTGACGGCGCGGGCGAACGCCTTGTCTTTCATTTTCTTTTTGACCGCCGCGACGTCCACTTCATGAACGCTCTTCGACGGCCGCACTTTCGCCACCGCCATGACAAAGCCGCTCAGCTCATCGACCGCGTAGAGCGTGCGTTCCAGCGGCGTCTCCCGCGGAACCCCGGCATAATCCGCATGAGAAAGAATCGCGCGGCAAACTTCTTCGCTCCACCCTTGCTCACGCAGCCACGCGACTCCGACAAACGGGTGGCCTTCGGTCGAGGTTTGCTCCTGGTTCGGATGCCGTTCGTAGTCCATGTCGTGCAAAAGCCCGACGGCTTCCCACAGGTCCGCGTCCGCGCCGCCGCGTTGCGCGAAGTGTTTCATCGAATCCGCCACGGCGTAACAATGGCGCCGCAAACTTTCGGATTGGACCCATTCGTGCAGGATCGCGAGCGCGCGTTCGGCCAGCATCTTCGCTAAATACCCCAGGTTGAAACGAACTGCTTGAAATTCGGAAGCAAATCCGTCGCGGCGTGGACGAACATGAGCGCAATCAGATTGCGCGTCCGCGCCCAGACGATCCCGAAAAAGATGCCGCTGATCGAGAGTACCACGATCGCGTAGGCGACGGCATCGATCACCGACGGGTTTTCGCCGATGGCTTCCGATAATCCCGCCCGTCGCAGGATGAATCCGGGCGCATGCGCGAGGCCGAAGAGCAACGCCATCAGCGCGACGCCCGAGATCTCCGACTTGAACCAGACCGCGAGCCGCGTTTGGAGGAGCGCGCGAAAAAAGAATTCCTCCACCAGGCCGACTTCGACAAACAGCCAGGCGAAGCAGAGCGGCAGCCCCAGCGCAAGCTGGCTCGCCCTAAACTCGCCGTGGCGAATGGGCGCGGCGGCGCTGCCGGCGAAATATTGAAAGAGCAGAATCAGCGCGCTGAGAACGACGACGACAAGAAGGTGGTTGCCGGCCAGCGCCCGAAGCCCGGCGAATTGCATTCCGAAATCGCGCCAGCGATAACCGAACAGGATTCGGAAAAGCGCGAACGGAAGGGCGACGAATACGATCAGCTTGCGGGCGAGCACCACAAAAAACTTGCCGCGCGGCGAAGCGATCCAGCTCGCCGGCACCAGCGCCTCCGAAAGCGCGGCGCCCCAGATGAGATAGAGGATCACGCCGCCGAGACAGGCGAAAAGCACCCACATTTCGGCGGCACTTCGGCGGGACGTTACGGCGAGCGGTCGCGCCCGGAGCGTCGTGACCCACGCCAGCAACGGAAACGCGATCCCGAAAATGACGATCCCGCCGATCGCGTCCTCGCGGCCGAAGGCGGGATTTCGCCACAGGATTGCGAGGCTGGCGCCGAATGCCGCGAGACCCAGCAGCACCCAGGCGTTCCCGAAGATATTGCGCAGCGTCTTCACTCGCGACGCAGGCGGGCTCGAAACCATCTGTGGAGCGGCACCAGGATCGCCATCGAACAATAAATCCAACCGCTCCAATCGATATGCCGGAGCGGTAAAGTGAGCGCCAGGATGAGCGCGATGATCCCGATGACCGCCGGAACGCTCCACCCCGCGACGTCGTCCCGAGTCAGAGTTTGTTCCCGGGCGTTGAGGCGCAGCGGTTCGCGCAATTGCCACGCCCGCCAGTGGAGCAGCAGAATCTCCAGCGCGATGGCGGTGAAGCCGAGCGCATAAATGGAGAAAAGGGCGCGCGCGTCCATTTCGGACCGGACGCTCAGGGAGTGCCCCAATCGTCCGTGGCTTAGTCCGTAAAACATCGAGCCAAACAGCGCCTTCAGCGGATAAATATAAATCAGGACCGAGACGAGGAGCGCCCAGCTGATGAAACTGGAAACGCCATCTTCCAGGCCGTAGCGCCGGCTCCAGAGCCAGTGGCCTCGCCAGAAAATTCCGAGCACGGCCACGCTCGCGACGAATGCCGGCACGTTTCGGAAGGCACTGATCAGGGCGTTGATGTCATCGGGCGCGCGGTCGGACGCGATCACCATGGTGGTCACGGCAAAGGCGAACGCCGCGTCGATGAAAGTTTCCAGGCGCGTCATCTCGATCCCGCGCAAGCGGAACCCATCGATCCGCGGAAGCGCGTCAAGATTCTGCGGAAGAGCGGACGCTATTTCCTCATCTCGTTTGCTCGTGCTCAAAGATGGGCGCGAGTCTGCCGAAAATTCGCTGGAACCGGAAGCGGCAAGTTCTTGTAACCGGAGGCCGCTTCCGGCGGTCATTCAACTTGAAGAGAGCGAACCACTCTCCCGTCACGAGCCCTCAACCCAGCATGAAACGCCTTGTCCTGATTCTCATTTTGCTCTCGGCGATTGGCGCGCGCGCCGATCTAAAATCGTGGCTGCATGGCGCTCCGCCCCCGACTCCGACGCCCGGCCCGCCCGACGCGAAAGCGGCCACGGTGGCATTTGCGGCGAACGTGACGCCGGACAGGCAAATCCTCGATTTCATGAACGCGTTCGCCGAGGCGATGCGGATCCACGACGGGAAAACGCTCAAGCCGTTGCTCTCCGAGCGCTACGCCATCGACGATCTACCGGATGGGCACGGCAGCGCCGCCGATTTCTTCCTGCAGGCGATGGTGAAAGTAAGAGCGCCGGAGGCGATCGTGATCACGGGCGTCGAGCGCGAAGGCGAGGCCCGCCTGGCGAAGATGGAATTTCGTTCCGCCGAGCGCGGGACGAAAGAGCGGACCTTCAAGTTCGACGCGGACGGCAAACTCCTGAGCGCCGATTTCTTCACTCTCCAGCGCCGATGATTGCGCCGGCAGATTCCCGGCAGGACGCCTACATTATTCGGCTCGACAACGCGACAAAATCTTTCGGCGCGCGAGGCGGCAGAATTTTTCCGGCGTTGCGCGGCGTTTCGCTGCGGGTGGCGCCGGGAGATTTCCTCGCGGTGCTGGGAAAATCCGGCAGCGGCAAGTCGACTTTGCTGAATTTGATTGCCGGGATCGATCGTCCGACGGAAGGCGGCGTCAGGGCCGCGGGTGAAGACCTGAGCCGGCTCGGAGAAAATAAAATGGCGCTCTGGCGAGGCCGGAACGTCGGCGTCGTCTTCCAGTTCTTTCAACTGCTGCCGACTTTGACCGTCGAGGAAAACATTCTGTTGGCGATGGACTTCGTCGGCAAAATTCCAGGGGCCGCGCGGCGGAACCGGGCGCGGGATTTACTGGAACTCGTCGGGTTGAGCGACCAGGCGGCGAAATTGCCGTCCGCGCTCTCCGGCGGCCAGCAACAGCGCGCCGCGATTGCGCGGGCCCTGGCGAACGATCCGCCGATCGTCCTCGCCGACGAACCGACAGGGAATCTCGATTCCGAAACTTCGGCTGCCATCGCGGAGCTTTTCCACGGATTGATCTCGCAGCGCAAGACGCTGCTGATCGTGACCCACGACGACAAGCTCGCGGGCCGCGCCCATCGCGTCATCCGGTTGAAGGACGGGCAAATCGTTGCCGACGAAGCAAATCGTTCCGGGCGCGAATGAACACGCAATGGCGGAAAGTCGCCGGCGATTTCCGGCAGCATCGACTCCAGATTTTTCTCGTCGCCCTCATCCTGGTTCTGGGAACAGCCGGGGTGATCGCGGCGCTGAACGCGCGCGCCGTCCTGGCGCGGGAGATCGACAAAAGTTATCGGCTCGCGAACAGCGCCGACATTGTTCTTTGGTTTGGCAAAATCGAGCCGCCGCTTCTCGCGCTGGTCCGGGCGCGGCCGAACGTCGCAGAAATCGAGGCGCGCGCGACGCTGTTTACCCGGATCGCTGGGAAATCTGGCGAATGGTTTCCGATGCGGCTCACGGTCGTTCCTGATTTTTCGGACCAGAAAGTGAACGTGATTCATCGAGATGCCGGGAGGTCGTGGCCCGCCGCCGAGCGCGGCATCGCGATCGAACAATCGGGGATGTCGCTTCTCGGTGTGGTTGAGGGAGAAGAAATGCGGGTGCGCACGCCGTTGAGCGACGCGGCCAGGATCAAATTGAACGCATTCGTTCACGACCCGGCGGTGGCGCCCAGCACCCAGGACCGAATGATCTACGGGTACGCCACGCCGGCGGTGGCAGCGTCGCTCGGGCAAAGCGCGAACCTCGATCAACTCCTGGTGAAACTGAAAACGCGCGGCAGCCTGAGCGATGTCAGCGAGTTCGCGGATGATTTGGCCGGCTGGCTAAAGGCGCGGAACTTCGCCGCATTGCGGGTGGATGCGCTGAACAATACCCATCCGCACGCAGCCCTCATGACGGCAATGCTGCGCGTGCTCGAAGTGCTCGCCGGGCTGGCCTTCGTGTGCAGCGCCGCGCTCGCGGCCTGCGTGATCTCACTCTGGATGCGCCGCGAAGTGCGCCAGGTCGGAATCATGAAAACGCTGGGCGCGCGCTCGTGGCAGCTGGCGGCTCAATACCTCGCGCTCGTTGCGCCGCTGGTTTTGTTTGCGCTCGTCGTCGCGTTGCCTCTCGGCGCCGTGGTCGGCCGATGGGTCGTCAAATATCACCAGGCCATGCTCAACATCGATGTTGCTGATTGGAACGTGCCGCGCGGGCTCCTTCTCATGGAATTGCTTTTCGCGCTCGGCGTCCCGTTGCTCGCCATGGCCGCGCCGATCCTGCGCGCGGCGCGCATCAGTCCGCGGCAGGCGATCCAAGATCCGGGCATCGTCGCGCCGCGCGGACCAATCGGATTGACGTCGCGCGTCATCAGAATGCCAGGCGACCGGCGCTGGAGTTTCGCGTTGCGGAACAGCTTTCGCCGGCCGTGGCGGCTCGCGCTTACCTTGCTCGCGCTTTCCGCGGGCGGCGCGTTGTTTTTGACCACCCACAATAATTACGAAAGCCTGATGCGCGTCATCGACGCAGCCCTGGCGAATCGCGGACACGACATCGAGGTGCAGTTGCAACGCCCGGCCCCGGCGGCGCAACTCGAAGCGGTCGCCCGCACCGTGCCGGACGTGGAAATTGCCGAGGCGTTTCGGCGCGCAAGCGTAAATCTCGTGACCGACGACAACGGATCGCTCGCCGTCCGGGAAGGACGGCGCCTGCTTCTCTGTGGCTATCCGGTGGGGACGCGATTACTGACCTTGCCTTTGCGCGAAGGCCGCTGGCCCGCGGCCGCGGAAGCCGACGCGGTCGTGATCAACCGGCACGTCCAGGAAGCCGCGCCCGGTCTGCAGCTGGGCGATCAGATCACCGTGAAATTTCGTGAACGCAACACCAGGGTGCGTGTCGTCGGGATCGTCGAAGAAATCGGGACGCCGGTCGTCTACGCGGCGTTCCCAATTTTCGAAAACAGCACCGGGCTGGGCGACGCGTCGTCGGTTTTGCGCGTCAAAACCAAGGGGGTCCGCGAGGAACTCGTCGCCGGTGCGCTTGAACAGGCGCTCCTGGACGCGCGACTCACGCCCAGCCTGGTAAATACGAAGAGCGAGTTCCGGGCGTCGCTCGAAGAACATTTCGCCGTGGTGGGCGGCGTGATGAAGATGATCGCGTTCGCCTCCGCGATGATTGGCGCGATTACGTTGATTGCAACCGTGAGTGTGGGCGTGATCGAGCGCGCGCGCGAGATCGGCGTCATCCGCGCGCTCGGCGCAAGGCCGGGTTCCGTCATCGCGATCTTTCTCGTTGAAGGCGGCGCCGTCGCGTTTCTGGCGGCGATTCTTTCCATTGGGGGCGGGATACTTTTTGCGCGGCTCCTCAACGGCATGGCGGAGCGACAGCTCTTGCACGTCGCGGTCCCGCTTTACGTTTCGCGCCTCGGCCTTGGACTGCTGTCGGCCGGCGTGGTGTTGGTGATTCTAGGAGTTTGGCTATCAGTCAGCCGCGTCCTGCGAGTGCCTGTGCGCGACGCGGTCGCTTACGAGTAGCCTAACCGCCTTTGTTTTTGTTCTCGGCTTTGATCTCCGCGACGACATCCTGCTGCATTTGCTGCATTTTTTGCATGACGGGTCCCATCGTTCCCTGCATCTCGTCCATCGTAGTTTGCATGGCCGACGGCATCTTGGTGATCACCGCCTGGCCGGCCGGACTCTTGTAAAACGCGATCATGCCGTCCACCTCCGGCTGGGTGAAAGTCTTCTGGTAAATCCGGACGTACATCGGCTCCAGTTTCTTCCAGTCCAGCAGCTCCTTCATTATCCCAACTAATTCGGCGCGGCGCCGGTCGATGTCCTTTTGGACCTTTGCGGAAACCTGCTGGCCTTTGGTGGCCTGGGCGATGGTTTGTTCCATCAGGTTGTCCATCTGGCTCATGACGGAATCGACGAGCTTATGGGACTGGGCTACTTCGAGCAGTTGTTTGATGGAAGCTTCGGAGGGCGGCGCGGCCGGCGTGGGCGAACTCGCGGGCGTGGCGGAACTCGCGGGCGTGGGCGTGGGTGCAGCGGGCGGCGCGCTTTCCGCGGATTGGACGAGGGAGACGCAAACGCTGGCGATGAGGAGAATGCGCGTGATCATCATTCGTTAGACTAAATCGCCGCCCGGTCTCTTGAAAGGCAAAGCGCGGGGTCGTTCGCGAAAGGCGACGGACCGAATTGCATTATCCGCGACCCTTTCTAGGTTGCGGGTGCATGAACGCACCTAAAGCTGCCAGGCAATCGGAACGGGCTGCGATGTCGGCCGAAGCATTGGTCGGTCTCGGCATCACCATCGCCGCGCTGGGGCTGCTCGGGTTGTTGCTCGGCTGGGCGCAACACATGCGCGCGGTTCCGGAAAGCGCGTTGCTCTGGCTCGGGGTCGGCGCGGGTTGCGTCGTTCTCGGCGTTTTTATCGCGGCGGCAGCGCGGGCTCGGAGAGGGCGGTAGTTCCGTTTCCCGTGGCGGCGACCGCGGGCCGGACACAAAGTTCGTGCGCCAATGAACGCGCTTCTTCTTCCAGCGCGCCGACGCTGAAATTCGGCGAGTTGCGGCGATCGGTCAGATATTCCGCGACGAACGATTCCAAACCGCCGCTGCGTTCGCACTGGGCCACATGAACGAGCTGATGCAAAAGCAGCTCGCGATTTCGCCAGCTGTCAGCCCGGATGATAATCCCGTGGCCGATCGCGACGCCGCGCGAAGAATCCGTGATGATTTGCGCCCGGCGAGCGGCATTGGCCAATTCGATGTCGTCCGGCAACGGAATGCGATCGACCACCAGGACACGAACCCGTTCCGGCTGCGTTACGCCGGCTCGTCTCGCGTCGGCGGTCTGGGCGGCATTGAGCGGAACGCCGTGCTCGAGGACGTACGCTTCCTGGAGAGACGCCCACGCGAAGGCCAGCGGCACGAGGCGATCAAAGTGGTTTTGGTCAATCATATCGGGAGGAGTCGTGTGTCGATTATGGAAAGCACGGCCCGTGCGAGCCCGGTGGCCAGCGCAGGATCTGGGTTTGTTTGAACGGGAGGCTCAAATTAGTATCGGATTGATGCATGCCGATGAGCGTGGCCCAGGGAGCCGTTTTCGAATGCGACCGCCGATTGTGCTGGTCGCGGTCGGGCTGCTTCTGATTGGACTGACGAAGCAGGCTCGCGGCGAGATCCCGGACTGGGATGCCGCGGTGCGGCCGTTGGACGAGGGAGTGCCGCAGGTGGCGGTGATGCGGCTGCGAAATATTCTGAGCCGCCCCCTGGCGCCAGCCGACCACAAAACGGTCCTGGCAAAACTCGGCGAAGCCCTTCTCGCCGCCGGCGAACCAGACGAAGCGCTGAAGGTGCTGGAAGACGCGGCGTTGCAGGATCTTCCCACGACCTGGCTCTGGCGCGCGCAAGCCCTGGCCGCCCGGCAACGCTGGAGCGACGCGCTTCCGTTTTACACGAAGGTCGCCGCGCAAAATCCGTCGCCCGCTCGAAGCACCGGCCTGTTTGGCGAGGCGGAGGCGCTGCGGGCGCTCCAACGTTTCGACGAGGCGCTCCAGACCTACACGCTTCTTCTCGGCGACCCGGTGTGGAACGACCGCGCCCAGCTGCGCTCGATCGAGCTGCTTCTCGACAAGCGCGATAACGCCGGCGCCCGCCGCATTCTGGATAAAGCGCGGCCGACCGCGCTCTCGGACAAAAAGGAAAAGCGTTATTTGCAAGGCCGACTCGAAGCGCAGCTCAACCATCACGAGCGCGCCATCGAACTTTACCAGACGATTTTGCGGCGGCCCGAAGGTTCGAATCGGGCCGTGCTGATCGCGACACTTTGCGCAATGGCTGATTCCCATTTGCAATTGCAAACGCCGGAAGCGGGTGACGATGCCCTGGAAGATTTTATCGAACATCACCCGGCCGATCCGGGGTTGCCGGCGATCTTTGAAAAGCTCGACCAGCTTTATCGAGCTGAGCGACAAGCCTCGAGCCAGGAGCTAAGCCGCTGGGCGAATGATGCCGCGCAACCGCGGCGCGCGTTCGCCCAATGGTATTTCGCCCGGGCCGAGCTTCGCGCCGGGCGCCACGATGCCGCGGCGCGGGCTTACGCGAAATTCCGCGAACAAGGTGTGCGTCTGGCTGCGCTGGCGCCGGGGCTGTTCGAATTTGCGCAGCTGGAATTCGAGAAGCGCCATTTCGACGAAGCCGTCGCGATCTTGAATGAAGCGCTCGCCCTTCACCCCGACCCGGCGTGGTCCGAACGCATCATGCTCCTGAGCGCGCGGGCCCAATACCAGGCGCGCCAATTCGATAAAGCGGCGCAGAGTTTCGAACAGGTCGCCAATAACTCGCCCCGCCTTCGCCGCATCGCGCTCTTCAACGCGTCGCTCGCGTGGCTGCAACAGAATGATAAAAACCGGTTCCTGGCCGATACCAAAGAGCTCTCGAGCGCCGGCGGGAACGATCAAACCCAGGCGGACCTGCTGCTCGAACAGGGGCTAACCCAGGCGGCGCAAGGGGACTCCAAAGCGGCCCAAACGATCCGCGATTTTGTGAGCCAGTTTCCCGGGCACGCCCGCGCCGCGGAAGCGTGGGTGGCGCTGGCCGAGCTGGCGTTTCACGCCGCCCCGCCGCGGTTCGACGAAGCGAAAAAGAATTTGGAGCGGGCGCGGCAGAGCGCTCCGAGCACAGCGGCGAATGAGCGGGCCGATTACCTCGCGATCTGGCTTGAAGACGCCGCCGCCGATTCCGACCCGGCGAAAGTCATTTCTGCGGCCGACAATTTTCTTCGCAAATATCCGGGCTCGCCGTTCGTGGCCGACGTTCGGATGAAGCTGGCCGAGACCTATTACCGCCGGCAGGATTTCGCGAACGCCCAGACCCATTTTCAAATTCTCGCGCAGGAAAATCCGCGCGGTCCATTCACGGAACGGGCCTTATTTTTCGCGGCCAAGTCGGCCACGCAAAGCATGGCCGCGCAGTCGCTGGATCGCGCTCTCGTGTTGCTCGACGAAGTCGTGAAGAAAAACGGGGAACTCAAATGGGCGGCGCGAAACGAGCAGGCGGCGATTGAGAGAAAGCTCGGGAAAAACCAGGATGCCGCGACACTTTATGACGAAGTTTTGCAGGGAAATGCGAAACCGGAGGAAAAGCGGGAAGCACTCTGTGGGAAGGGCGACATTTTCTACGAAACGGGCGAAACGGATCGCGAGAATTACCGGCGCGCGATCGAAGTCTACGACCAGCTCGCCACGCAAAAGGATGCGCCGACTCATTGGCGTAACCAGGCGCTGTTCAAAAAAGGAATCTGTCTGGAAAAATTGGGCGACCGGGAAAATGCGCTCGGCGCCTTCTACCAAATCATCGAGGAAGAAAACCGTCCCGACCGGCCACAGCGCGAATTTTTCTGGTACTACAAAGCCGGATTCAACGCCGCGCGTTTACTCGAAGACGATTCAAAATGGCAGCCGGCGGCGGTTGTGTATCAGAAGCTCGCGTCCGTGGGCGGCACTCGCAGCGACGAAGCCCGGTCGCGCTTAAGCCGGCTCCGGCTCGAGCACTTTTTGTGGGACCAATGACGCCGCTTCCATCGCTTTGATGATTTGCGTGAGGGCCGCGTTCACCGGGCAGCCAATTCTTTCCCGGGCGCCGAGGGCGGCGACCGCGCCATTGAGGTAATCGATCTCCGTGGGACGATGGCGGCGGAGGTCCTGGAGCATCGAAGCAATGTTGTGAGACGGGCGAAAGAAGTGGTCGATCTCGCGAACCAGATCGCCCTCGAACTGAATGTCCTGAGTTGCGGCAACGGCGAGGCATTCGGCGACGATGAGTTGCTTGAGTGGAGCGAGCTCAGCGTTCGCGATTCCGCCCACTTCGCAGCCAAGCATCGCCGTGATCGGATTCACGACGCAATTCACGATCAGCTTGTACCAGACGTCGCGGCGAATGTTTGACGAAAGACGGCAATCGAGATCCGCTGCGGTCAAAACTCGCGCGATCTCCTCGCTGCGCTCGTGCTGCTCCAGCACCGTGTAACCGCGCGCCAGAAATTCGATCACGCCCGCCTCTTTGAAAATAGCGCCGAACTGGGTGAAGCCGCGCAGCACCAGGCCGCGACCTTGCAACGCCTCGCGCAGGATCTCCTCGCTCCCCAAGCCGTTTTGCAACGCGACGATCGTCGTGTCCTCGCGAACGAGTGCGGCAATGGGCGAGACAGCGGCTCGAGTATCGGGCACTTTGGTGGTGACGAGGATCAGCGTCTTGGGCGGGATTGCGTCGATGCTGGCCGCCGAACGGAGCCGCACAACAGCGGATTCGAGCCCTTCAATTCGGAGCCCGTTCGCGTTGATCGCCGCGACATGGCCCGGGCGGCCGATCAGCGTCACGTCATTGCCGGCGGCAGCGAGTTTCGCCCCGTACAAACTGCCAATCGCACCTGCGCCCAGAACGATGATCTGCATCGGTCGCGCAGTTTATCACGGCCGGGCCCGGATGCGATATGGCCGCGAGCGCCGCGTCTTAGTTCACGTGTTTTTCGTCGCCGGCCAGCGACGATAATTGCGTGACCTGCGCCAACGCCGCGTGGGCTTCTTGGGTTCGGCCCATTTTTTCCAGGATGTCGGAAAGGAGCAGGTATTGCCGAGGTTGATCCGGCTGCCGGGAGACGGCGCGACCCTGCGTCGCGAACGCTGCGTCGAGGTGATTGTGCCGGACCTCGAGGAGCGCGAGCAGATTCAAAGCTTCCACGCCGTAAACGTCGAGACGGCTGGCGTGACGGAAGGCGGCTTCCGCTTGCGCGACGTCTCCAGATTCCGAGAACAATTTGCCGAGAGCGATGGCGGAGGGCGCATGCCACCAATGGCGCCTGGCAAATTCTTCCACGACCGGCAAGGCGGCTTTTGGCCCCTGAAGTTGGCGAAGCAATTCTGATTGGAAGCTGACCAATTCCCACGTGCCCGGATAGTCTCGCACGCCGCGCTCGACGATTTGGAGCGCGCCGGTGAAATCTTTTTCGCCGTAACGAAGATGGGCCATGTTCAACGCCGCGATCCAGGTGCGCGGATATTCAGTGCGGGTCTGGGCCGCCACTTTCGCGGACTCGGCAAAATACTTGTTGGCTTCGTCCATCTTGCCTTCGCGATAGAGAAGGTGCGCGAGTGCGTTGATGGCGATGGGGTAGTCGGGCTCGATGGCAACTACACGGCGAAGGAGCGGCTCGGCCTCGGCGTATTTACCTTTGGCGGTAAGAACCAGGCCGAGATTGAGAGCGATCCGGGGCTTCGATGCTCCCGAGGCGAGGGAATTGCGATAGAACGTCTCCGAGTTCAGCCAGTCCCCGCTGCGGACGTAGCTGCGAGTTGCGAGGGCAGCGATAAAGAGCGGGAGCGCTAGCTTTAGTCCGACGCAAGCCCAGCGTGGTTTCCGGAATTCGACAATGCACCCGTAGCCAAAAATGAGCAAACCGATGCTCGGCAGATACAACCAATGTTCGGCGACCGTCGCATTGAGATCGACGAGGTTCGAGATTGGCAGAAAGGCGAAGAGGAACCAGCCGGCGCCAAAGACGCGGATCGTGCGGGCCGATCCTTTCCAGCAGGCGCCGAATAAAAGGGCAGACGCAACAAGCAGGCCGAGAAGCGACAGGTATTCTGCGCGGACCCCGGTTCGCCACCCGGCGTTGCCCAGTAATGTCGTGGGTGCGACGACCGTCCGGTCCATGTGGAGTTTGGCCGGGTAAACCAGCAGCCGGCCGTAATCGCCGAGAGCGCGCATCATAAGCGTGGCCCGGACGACGGCCGGCGAACCCGTCGCGCTCGTTTTGTCGTCGCGCGCTTCGGGAAGAGCGCGGAGCGCGAAATAGCCCGCAACCACACATAGACAGGCGGCGACCACAGCCCACTTGCGTCGTGGCTTTGAAGAATCAAACGCGAAAAGGTGCAGGAGGAAAATTGCCAGCCAGATCAGTGCGCTTTCGCGCGAACAGAGCGCCAGCAACCCGCAGGCACAAGCAAGCGCGTAAAGCGCGCCGCGCATCCAACGCGTCGTGACAGTCTTGCCCTGCAAATGAAGCAGCCAACCCGCGCACGCGAAGAACGCCGCAAGGCTATCGGCGCGCCCGGAGAGATAGTCTATCGCTGCGCTGTGCGCCGGATGAACCACCCAGAGAAGCGCTATCCAAAACGCGCCGGCCGAACCGGAGGCACCCACGCCTTTCGCCGAATGTTTTCCCCGCAACACCAAGGCTGGCAGGATTCGACGAAGCAGGCAAAACAGCAGCACCGCACTGGCGGCGTGCAGGAAAACGTTGGTGAGATGGTAACCGTAAAGGTCGCCTTTCCAAACGAGGTAATCGAGACAGTAAGAAAGGTTCTGGACCGGCCGATAATGCGCCGACGAGGAATCAAGAAAGAGATGGTGACGGAAGGTTTCGATGACTAACAACGGACTCTTCGTCATCGGGTTTTCGCGAACGAGATACTCGTCGTCCCAGATGAGGTCTCCCTGGAGAGCGGGGAAACGGACGACAAAGCCGATCAGCGCCAGGGCACAGGCTTGGACCCAGGTGAGGCGTACCCATCGGCCCAGTCGGGCCATGCGCGAGCGTTCAGCCGCGACTGTCGGAGTAACAGGAGAGGAAAGCGCGGCGTCCATTGTGTGAGGTTGAGTTCACCGTGGCGGGAGCAGTTATCCACCAAGCAAGAGAGCGTCCTTCCGTTGCCGAAAGGACGCTCTTCATGCTGAGCGAAGTCCGGTTAGTTGAAGGGCGACCAAAAGGCGTCGTCCGTCACGTCCGAAAGGACGACCTTGGCGTTGGGAGGCACGACCGGATGCGAGTCGACCGTCTGGGCGCCGTAATCGTTGCCGAACAAGTCCTGACCGGTTGCGTAGAGCACCGTGTCCTTCTTGACGTAATTCGTCCAGTCGGAGACATCGATGGGGTCGCCACTCTTCTTGGTGGTTTCGATCGCATATTGATCCATGGCCGAATCAATCATGCGAAGGTCGTTGATGATCTTGGAAGCCTGGGAGCGCTTGCGCGCCCGCAGAAATCCAGGAACGGCTATGGCGGCGAGCAAGGCTATGATCGCCACCACAATCATTATTTCCACGAGGGTAAAACCCCCGCGTCTGGTTGTGAGTTTATTGAGCATTTTAGGAGTGCGTCTTTCTGTTTTATTTACTTCGGAGAAGCGAGGTGGCGTGACGTTTGAGTCCCGATCTCACAACTCATTCCCTGCCACCGGGCATCCCGATGACAGGAGAATGAATCGTCAGATTCTTAGTTGTAAGGCGACCAGAAGGTGTTGTCGGTCACGTCCGACAGCGAGGTTTTCGAGGTCGAAGGAACGCTCGGGAGCTTGTCCACAGTCTGCGCACCGTAGGGGTTACCGAGAATGTCGTTACCCGTGGTATACAGGTTCGTGCCCTTCTTCAGGTAGTTGGTCCAATCGGTGACCGCGACCGGGTCGTTGCTCTTCTTGTTGGTTTCGATGGCGTATTGGTCGACGGCGGAGTCGATCAAGCGCAGATCGTTGATGATGCGGCTCGCCTGGGAACGTTTACGGGCGCGGAGGAATCCGGGCACCGCAATCGCTGCCAATAGAGCGATGATCGCCACGACGATCATGATTTCCACGAGGGTGAAACCCCCGCGGCGTTTGTTGAGTTTGTTTAACATGCTGTTTGCTTTCTTTTTATCTCTTGTTTGTTTGACTGCGATCCACGATACCAACCGCGGATGTAGCCCTGTGTTAAGCAGTGTTGATGCCAACGAGGTGTTCTTATTCTAATTTCCAGACAGAGCGTGCTCCGGCAGGCGCCTGGACAACTATCTCAGCGCCTGTTGTCTGAGACGCTTGTGCGCCGGCTTCAGCGGGGCTAAGGCATCACCCGTGACCAGCACCAAGCCGCTCAGGCCTGAGTTCGGAAAGGGGCCAATTCTCGGGCTGGCGCTGGCTTTTTTCGGTCTAACCAGCTGGGCGTCCTATGCCCGGTGGGCCAATTTTGAGTATCGGACGTTCGACCTCGCCTATTACGTCCAGGGGCTCTGGCAACTGATTCACGGGCGGCTGGAGGGCTCCGTCATCGGGGTCCCGCTTCTCGGCAACCACGTCGAGCCGATTGTACTGCTGCTTGCCCCGTTGTTCTTCGCCGGTCGCCACCCCATGCTCCTTGTGGCGGTGCAAAACCTCGCCCTCGCAGCAATGGGGCCGGTGGCGTTCGACATCGCAAAACGCCTCGGTCTCAATTCCAAAGCCGCTTTGCTTCTCGGCGCTGCGATCCTGATCACTCCAGCGACGGGATACGTCGCGCTCCATGAATTCCACCCCGAAGCGCTGACCGCGCCATTCCTGCTCCTCACGCTTCGCGCGCGGCTCCGTCACTCGCTTCGTGCCCATTGGGGTTGGCTGATCGCCCTGCTGGCCTGCAAGGAAAACATGGCGCTGCTCGTGGCGGGGTATTGTGCGATTCACTTGCTGGTCGAGCGAAAGCGCGGATGGGAGGAATTACGCGCCTGGTACGTCTGGCCCCTGGCGCTCGCGGTCGGATGGTTTTTCGTCTGCACGAGACTCATCACCCCGGCCTTGAACCCCGGCAGCATCGATTACCTCGCGCTCTACGATCGGCTCGGCAGCTCCGCGAGCGATATTCTCACAAATGCCATCGCCCATCCCGGGCGGATCGGGCATTCCCTCTTTGACTCTCTTTCCCAGGGCAATCTTCTTTGGGCCCTGCTCCTGCCTTTTCTGGCCCTGCCGCTGGTCCGACCCCGCTGGCTGTTGATCGCAGCGCCGGTACTCCTCCAGCACCTTCTTTCCTGGCGGTCGTCCGAGTGGACGATCTATTTTCATTATGCCGCGCCGGTGATTCCACTCTTTTGGATCGCGCTCACTGAAACGGTCGCAGGGATTGAACGCGCCCAAAGGATCCCGAGCGTCATCCGTGTTTCAATGCCGTGGCTTGTGCTGCTGGCATGCGCGGCCGCCCAGATCATCCTCGGGCCGGCGGGCGAGATCGCCGCGACGACAGCGGATTGGTTTCGCGAAAAAGAGAATCGAGCGCGCAAAACTGCGTTCCTTCAACAGATTCCCCATGACGCCACTCTCCTGGCGCCCCTGCCCTATCTTTCGCACCTGGCCATGCGCGAGAAGTTGTATTCGCTCCATTATGTCCTGAAAGGCTTGAAGACATTAAGCTGGGCCGCCTATGAGCCGCCCCCGCCGACCGATTTCGTTCTGATCGATTACGAAGACTCTGCCACTTTCGACCCGGCGGCCGGCTATTATCATCCCGCCATGAAAACGGTGGAAGAGAAGGTCATTCCTTCGAGCGATCAATTGCTCCATGAGTTTCTGGTCGGCGCAGCCTGGACCGCTAGCTCTTCCGACGAACTGACGCTGTTCCGCCGGGGAAAACCACCTGACGAATTGCGACAACCTGCTTCCGTTGCCGGGCCTGTCGTGGCGATCGGAACCCAGACTCGTCTGGTTAGCGTCACCAAATCGTCGAGCAAGCTCGCCGATGAAGGAATTGAGATCAGGACGAGCTGGATTTTCGAACGGCCGCGCGATGTTTTCCCCTGGATGTTTCTGAAACTCACCCCGCGCGGTGGCTCCCCGCCGTTTTTCCTCTCGCGCGGACTCTGCGCGATCGATGTTGCCGCCGGGCCATGCGACGACAGATGGCAAATCAATCGCACCGCCCAAATTCCGCCCGGAGATTATTCCGTGGAAGCGATTTTCGTCGATAACCCAAAACGTCTTTGGGCGGCGCAGCCGGGCCGGCGCGATCCGCAGACGACGCTCCTTTGCGCGCCGGTTCCGCTTGGCGACCTGACCGTTCCCAAACATTAAGATGGC
>DASZDT010000001.1:0-167502 GCA_035941675.1 Chthoniobacterales bacterium | reverse complement strand
CGACGCTCGCGGTTGAGATTTTGTCCGGGTTTGCCTACTGTCCGAGGTGCCGAAAGAACAGCAGATCGTGACGGAGGGGACGGTGACACAGGTGTTACCGGGAACGATGTTCCGGGTGGAATTGCCGGGAAAACGGAATGTCCTCGCCCATATTTCTGGCAAGATGCGGAAGCATTTTATCCGGATCGTGCCGGGGGATAAAGTCGAGGTGGAACTTTCGCCCTACGATCTAACCAAGGCGCGAATCATCTTTCGGGAGAAATAGGGGAATGTGACGTGTTGATGGGATCCGGAACTCGTCACAGGTCGCCTGTCACTTTCTGCAAAGGCGTAAGCGCATTTAAAACGCCAGTTTCGTTTCAGTTGAAGAGGACTATCGTTGCGGCATGCGTGCGGCGAAAAAGACGCAGCGAACGCGAACGAAAAGATCGAGAAAGAATCTAAATATCATGGCTGAAGAAAACAAAACTACGACACAGGGCGACAGTGGGGTGATCCCGCCGGCGGCCCAGAACAAATTCGAAAGCAGCAAAACCCACGTCCGCAAGGCCGCCGAAGACTTGAAGTCGGCTGCCGGCGTGATGGCTGGAGATCTCAAATCGGCTGCCGGCGCAATGGCGGATGAATATCGCGGCAAAGCCGAGCAGGCTTGGGAAGACGCCCGGGACCGTGCCCGCACCTTACAGGAAGACGGCGAGCAGTACGTCCGCGAAAATCCGACCAAGGCGGTATTTACCGCGCTCGGCATCGGGTTCGTGCTCGGGTTAATCTTCCGCCGGTAACGCGCGCCACATGGCTGGCGAAACGATGCGGTTCCGCAATCCCGCGGGACACGCCGGCTTGCTCCATAACCTGGTCTCGCTGCTCAACAGCCTGGCCGGGTTCCTGGAGAGCCGGCTCGCGCTTTTCGCAAAGGAATCGAAGACGGCTCTCGTCCACGTCCTCATCCTGGTGGGATGCCTGGCGGGCGCGGCGGTTCTCGCGTTATTCGGCTACATCTTTTTAGTCGCGAGCGCGATCTTCGGGGTGGCGCAGGCGCTTCATGTCTCATGGGTGAAGATCGCGCTGCTCGCGGCCGGGCTGCATTTTGTGCTCGCCTTCGTTTGCGTCATGATCGCCCGGAGCCGGATGAACAAATCGATGTTTGAAATGACAGGCGTGGAATTGAAGAAGGATCGCGAATGGCTGAAAAATCTGAACAAGGAAAGTCGCTCCACGAACTGAGGCAGGAAGCGGCCCACTCGCGCGACCGCCTCGGGCGCGACCTCAGCGGGTTGCGTTACGAGCTCGATTTCCCGCTCAAGTTCCGGAAGTCGTTTCAACGGCAAACCGTCCTCTGGATCGGCGCGGCGATTGTCCTCGGTGTCGTCATCATGACGCTGCCGCCTCGGACGAAGAAGGTGAAAGTGAGCGCGACAGGGAAGAGCAAAGGCGAGCACCAGAAGGAAGGAATCCTCGGCGCCGGCCTCGCCCTCGGGGCGCTGAAACTCGTGGCGACCATGCTGAAGCCGACCGTTACCGCGTTCGTCGCGAAAAAGATGAGCGGGTATGCCGCGGGCGCCGGGGCGCGGCGCCGGAGTTAACAAACCTATTTCGCCGTCGCCGGGACGGGGATCACGTATTTGCCGTCTTTCTCCGCGACGAAGCTCTCGGTGGAGCTCGTCGAGCTGCCGTTGTCATCCTTCTTCTCGATCGAGATTTTCAGTTTCTTCGTCGGCGTGAGGGGAAGTTTTGCCTTCTTACCGTCGGGACCGGTCTGGACTTCCGACGCCTTCTTCACGTCGTCGGGCGTAAGAGCGACTAGTTCGATCTTCGCGATTTTTCCGCCGATTCCGTCGGCCTGCATCATTTTGTAGAACTCGAGTGCCATCGGGTTTGCGTCCTTGGTGTAGAGGAAAGATTCGAGCGTAGCTTTGTCGCCGGCTTCGAAGGCCGCCTTGTATTTGTCGACGAAAGCCTTGTCCTGCTCGGGCGTTCCGGCGAACAACGAAAGGCAAAACGACCCGACGATTACAGCCGCGGCAAGCAATTTGGTGTTCATAAGAGCGGCCAGTTAGACGCGGAGCCGGAATCGCGGCAAGCTTATTGTTAGGCCATGAAAGTTCTCGTCGTTGAAGATGATCCGCGGATTTCCGATGTCCTGGAATACGCGCTCAAGGCCGAAGGGTGCGAGGTGGAGAAAGCGCAGCGCGGCCGCGAAGCGATCGAGCTCGCGAAAGGTTCGGCGCCCGCGCTCATCGTGCTCGACGTCGGGTTGCCGGATATCGACGGGTTCGAGGTCTGCCGCAGCATCCGGAAGTTTTCCGACGTGCCGGTTATTTTCCTGACCTCGCGAAGCGATGAGATCGATCGCGTGGTCGGCCTGGAAATTGGCGGCGACGATTATGTGGTGAAGCCATTCAGCCCGCGGGAGCTGCTGGCCCGTATCAAAGCAGTCCGGCGGCGGCATGACCGCGTCGTCTCGGAATCGACGGAGAAGCCGGGCGAATCCGAGCTGCGTTATGGCCCGATCACGATCGATCTGGAAAAATTCCGGGTTCGCTCTGGCGGGCGCGAAGTGGTCCTGACTGCTCAGGAGTTCAAGCTCCTCGAATTACTCGTCCGGCATCCCGGCCGCGTCTTCACCCGCGAGCAGGTCCTCAATCGCGCGTGGGGCGAGGGCGGACTCGTGGCCGATCGCACGATCGACGTTCACGTGAAAACGCTCCGCAAAAAATTCGCGAAGCTCGATTTCATCGAGACCGTGCGCGGGATCGGGTATCGGGCGCGGGAGTTGTAGATGCGCCTTCCGGGATTGCACAGCATTCACTGGAAGGTGTTCGTGTTTCACCTCGCGGTGCTCATCCTGCCGCTCGCTTATATTTCCTACAAGGTCCGGTCGAGCATCGAGACGAGCTATCTGCATTCGACCGAGGAGGGGATGATCGATACGGCGGCTGTCGTCAGCGAATTCTACGCGCGGCTTTACGGGCAATTCGGGGCGGACTCGGAAAAGGTCGGGGCAG
The DNA here is from genome assembly GCA_035941675.1 of Chthoniobacterales bacterium. Lineage (GTDB taxonomy): Bacteria > Verrucomicrobiota > Verrucomicrobiia > Chthoniobacterales > UBA10450 > AV80. The sequence goes on along the minus strand of DASZDT010000001.1, from coordinate 164,497 downwards.
AGCTGGCGCGGGTTTATTCGAACTTGAACGAAACCTACGAAATCAAGGCGCGCCTGTTCGGGTTCACGAAGGCGGAGGTCGACACGCGGCTGCTCATTTACGATCCCGCCGGGCGGGTCATCTTCGATACGAAGGGAGTCGCGACGAACCAGGATTTCTCGAAATCGGAGGACGTCCGGCTCGCGTTGAACGGCAAATACGGTTCGCGGTGGGAACTCGATAAGCCGCATCAGCGGGTGAACATTTACAGCACGCTCCCGGTGTTCGTCGACGGTCGGACGGTCGGCGCTGTGAGCGTCTCGAAGTCGACCAATCGGATCCGGAATTTTGTTACGCGCGCGCTCGAAGGCTTCGTGGTGCCGGGGTTGATCGCGCTCGTCCTCGCGACGGCGATGGCCTACGTGCTTTCGGCATACATCACCCGGATCATTCGCGACCTGGCGTGGCGGGCCGAACGGGTCGCGGCCGGCGAGGGGAACGTCCGTCTCGAGACCTGGACGCGGAGTGAGCTGGGCACGCTCGCGCGGGCGGTCGAGCGGATGCGCGAGAAGCTCGAGGGCAAGGCTTACGTGGAAGAGATGGCGACGAATCTTTCCCACGAATTGAAAACGCCGCTGGCGGCGATCCGCGGATCGGCGGAATTGCTGGAAGGTCCGGCCAGCGACGATCCCGCGGCGCGCGCCAAGTTCCTGGCGAACATCCAGAGCGAAGTGGCGCGGCTGGACCGGATCGTGACCGAACTGCTGAAGTTGTCGCGGATCGAAGCGCAGCCGGCGGGGACAGAGGTTGCGCCAATCGATGCCCGCCTGGTCGCGGAAGAAGTTGCCGCGATCTACGAACGACGCGCAGCGGACTTCGGCCTGAAGTTTGAGGTGAAGCTCGCGGAAGGCCCGATGCCGGTGCGGATCGCGGAAATGCAATTGAAACAACTGCTCACGAACCTGCTCGATAACGCGTTCCAATTCACGGCGGCCGGCCGCGCCGTTCAGCTCGACCTCAGGCGAACTGGCGATGGGATCCAATTCGAAGTGCGCGACGAAGGCGCCGGGATCGAGCCGGAATTGTTGCCGAAAATCTTTGATCGCTTCTTTACCACCGCCAATCCGCGCACCGGCAATCGAGGGACCGGCCTCGGCCTGGCAATCGCAAAATCGATCGCGGCCGCGAACGGCGGACGGATTTGGGTCGAGACCGAACTGGGCCGCGGCAGTGCATTCAAGGTGACGTTTCCCGCGGCGTGAACAGGTCCAATGAATTTCACCGAACTTTCACGGCCCCTTCATCAAGGCTTCCCGAACCCGCGCGATCTTCCCGCATGATCACAAAAAATCTTGCCCGACTTGCCCTGCTGGCCTTTGCGATTTCCACTTTCGCCGCCGAGCCGGCGGCTTCGCCGGATCAAAACCGGGCCCGCACCACGCGGATCGAGAACGGACTTCTGCCCGCGGTGATCGTCAAAGGCGAACCGCGCCCGACGATGAGTATCTCGGACCGGATGGCGCATTACAAAGTGCCCGGCGTGAGCATTGCGGTCATTAATAACGGCGCCATCGAGTGGGCGGCCGGCTACGGCGTGACCGAAGCCGGACAGAGCCCCCCTGTGACCGCCGAAACGATTTTTCAGGCGGCATCAATCAGCAAACCGGTCTTCGCGATGGGAGCGCTTTCCCTCGTCGAAAAGCGGCAGCTCGATTTGGACGAGGACGTAAACCTCAAACTCAAATCGTGGAAGGTTCCCGCGAACGAATTCACCAAAGAGAAGAAGGTCACGCTGCGCACTTTGTTGAACCACAGCGCCGGGACGACGGTTCACGGTTTTCGCGGCTACGGGGCGGACGAACCAGTCCCATCGCTTCTGGACGTGCTCGACGGGCGCAAACCTCCGGCGAATTCGGACCCGGTGCGGGTCGACACTGTGCCGGGAACGAAGTGGCGCTATTCGGGCGGCGGCATCACCATCGCGCAATTGCTGGTGATGGACGTGAGCGGCAAGCCGTTCCCGCAATTCATGAGGGAAACCGTTCTCGATAAGCTCGGGATGAACCAGAGCACGTACGAGCAGCCGCTCCCGAAAGATTGGACGGCGCGCGCCGCGGCCGCGCACGACCGCAGCGGCGCGATCGTGAAGGGACGCTGGCACACTTATCCGGAAGCGGCGGCGGCGGGATTGTGGACGACGCCGGCTGACCTGGCGCTGTTCGCCATCGAAATCCAGAATGCGCGCGCCGGCAAATCGAACCAGGTGCTCTCGAGAACGATGACGGCGGAAATGCTGGAACCGATCCGGGGCGGCTTCGGGCTCGGCATCGAATCGAAGGGCAAGGGGCGCTCCGCCACGTTCAGTCATGGCGGGTCGAATGAAGGGTTCCGCACCCAGATGTTCGCCTATCTGGAGACCGGGCAAGGCGCGGTCGTGATGACGAACGGCGAGAACGGCTCGCCTTTGATTGACGAGATCATGCGCGGTATCGCGGCCGAATACGGATGGCCGGACTACAAAGTTGGCGAACGAGCGATAGCGAAGATCGATCCGAAACTCTACGCGTCCTACGCGGGCGAATACCGGACGCGCAACTCGTCCCTGAACGTGGCGGTCGAGGGCGACCGGTTATTCGTTAAAGCAGATCCGTTGGGGCCGGACCGGCTGGAGCTGTTGCCCGAGTCCGAGACGAAGTTCTTCGTGACCGCCGCGGACGTCGCCTTCACTTTCCGAAAAGACGAAAGCGGCAAAGTCACCGAGATCGTTGTTGAACCGGCGAGCGCCAGCCCGGTCACGGCAAAGCGGGTCAATTAGGCGGTCTGCCGATCAAACGCGCGTTTGAAACTTCATCGAAGTTTCACGGGAGCTTCATCAAGGCTTCACAGTCCGGCGCGAATCTTAGGGCATGGTTACAAAGATTCTTGTCCGGTTGGGGCTCCCGATTCTGGCGAGTGGCGCGCTGGCGGCGGAGCCGGTTGCGACGCCGGATTTGAGCGACGCGCGGGTAACTCTGCCCTACGCCGAACTGAAGACGCTTTGGCAGAACGCACAGCGCGAGACGCAGGAAAAACGCAAGCCGCCCGTGGAAGCCGCGCTTCTCTCCGCGCGGTATCAGGTTGTCCTGAAAGGCGACGTCGCCGCGGCCGTGGTGGAGTACGAGATCGAAAATTTTACGGACGAGTGGACCACGGTCCCGCTGTTGGGAGCGCAAACGCAGGTGGATGACATCGAGCCGGCCGACGCGCAATTGATCGTGCGTGATGGGCATTACGCGCTGCTGACGAATCGTCCCGGCAAACAGAAAGTCCGGGTCAAATTCGCGGCGAAGCTCAGTAGCGGAACGGACGGTAACCGTTTCGCCCTGGCCGCTTCGCCGGCCGTAATCAATTCGCTTTCCGTCGCGGGCTTGCCCGAAAAACAGACGCTCCGAGTTGCGGACGCTACTTTGCTTTCCTCCGAGAAAGACCGGAGCACCTTTCGTTTGCCGGCGGCCGAGCGAATTGAGTTCGACGTCGTCCCGGAAACCGCGGCCGAGCCACCGGCACCAAATCTTCCGGTGGTCGAAACCGTGCAGGCCGTGGTGGAGACAGCGACCGCCAAAACCCGGATCGTTTCCGATGGCGCGTCGCTGACCGAGATCGATTACAGCATTCGCCACGAGCGCGCCCTGCCCTGGAAGGTCGATCTTCCCGAAGGCAGCGAGCTGCTGGCGGCGACCGTCGACGGCCAGGCGGTGAACCCGATCGACCGGGGAGAACGCGTCCTGGAGTTCGCGCTCCCGAGCGGCAAAAAACTCAGCGCGGTCTCGATATCCTACACCGCGAAAAAACCGGCGTTCAAACCCGTCTCGGGCCAGATCGCGGTCGAGCTGCCGCAGACCGAACTGCTCATGCACTGGCTCGATTGGGAATTGCGAATTCCGGTCGCGTACGAAATCGCCGCCTTCGAGGGCAACGTCGAGTCGGCGCCATGCGACAAGACCGATCCGACGTCGCGCGTCATCCCGCTCCACAAGGAGCTGTGCAAGAACGAGCGCCCGCGCGCCGAATTTTTCTACCAAAAACCGCAACCTAACAAATGATCCTGATGAGACTCAACTCACATCGAAAAACGGCTCGAGCGCCTGATGGTGCCGCGCTCGAAACGCCGTCGATTCCCAGCCAGAAAAACCACGCTCCGTAAAAGAAAGGCAAATCGCTCATGACATTCACAAGACTTCTCGCCATTGGCGGCATCATCGTTTGCACGGCTGTCGGCTGGTTTATCCTCGGCACCAGCGTGGTCGTGCGCTCCGGAGGTTCCCTCAGTAATTGCGGCCCGCAGGTGACCGGCGGCTGGGGCCCGGTCATGCTCCAGCCGCACCCGGTGACGTATTACAATTCCCCGGGGAGTGCCGACGGCCGCCATCTCATCCAGCCGTCGCAGAGCGATGTCACGGTCGATCTGCGCTACGAGCCGAAGAAGAAAGGGCTGCTTTGGTATCGGACTTATCTGGTGGATTTCCGCGGCGAGTACAGCGTCCAGAATCCGACGCAGATCACGCAGACGATTTACGTGCGCTTCGAATTTCCCGCGGCCGACGCGAGCTACAGCGATTTCTCGTTCGCCATCGATGGCCGACCCGCCGCCGGAAACAGCAAGACTGCGGAAGGAATTACCGACGCGGTAACCCTCGCGCCGGGCGCGAGCGCGAAATTCGTCGTCGCCTACAAATCGCGCGGGACCGAACGCTGGGGGTACGCCTTTGGCAACAGCTCGCGCATCCAGAATTTTCGGCTCGCGATGACGACTGACTTCGCGGAATTCGATTTTCCCGCCGGCACTGGTTCGGCGACGGAGCGGACCCGGACTGTCACGGGCTGGCATTTCGTCTGGTCGTATCCTGACGTGATCAACGCCCAGGCGATCGCCATGGGAATGCCGTCCGTGGCGAACCCTGGCCCGGTCGCATCGCGCATGTCGTTCTTCGCGCCGGTCTCGCTCCTCTTCTTCTTCGCCGTTCTCGTCCTGATGGGAATGGTGTGGCGGATCAGTCTCCATCCGATGAATTATTTCTTTCTGGCCGCGGGCTGTTTCGCGTTTCAATTGCTCTTCGCCTACCTGGTCGACTTGATTCCGATCGCGCTGGCGTTCGGCATTTCGGCGGCGGTCTCGCTCGCGCTGGTGTGCGGCTACCTGCTCGCCGTCGTCGGGCGCCGCTTCGCGCAACTCGGCGCGATCGCGCAATTCGCCTACATGATCCTGTTCAGCTACAGCTTCTTTTTCGAGGGGCTCACGGGGCTGACCATCACGATCGGCGCGATTGTCACGCTCGCGCTTTTAATGGCGGCGACGGCCCGGGTGAATTGGGCGGAGAAATTCGCGGCGAAGAGTTCGTTGCGCGGGATGCCGCCGCCGGTGCCGAGCGCGTAACGCCGCGATTCGACAACGGCGCGGCTTTGTTTGACACTCGGTCAAATGGCTCGCGGCGCGTTCATCACATTCGAGGGTTCGGAAGGCTGCGGGAAGTCGACCCAGGTCCAGCGGCTCGCCGCGCGGCTCGACCAGGGCGGCGTGCGCAGCCTCGTGACCCGTGAGCCCGGCGGCACCGCCATTGGGGAAAAAATTCGGCATTTGCTCCAGTTCGCGCCCGAAAGTTTCGCGATGACGCCGGAGACCGAAGTGCTGCTTTTCGAAGCGAGCCGCGCCCAGCTCGTGCGCGAGACGATTCAACCGGCACTCGAAGAAGGCACCGTGGTGATCTGCGACCGCTTCTTCGATTCCACCACCGTTTACCAGGGCGTCGCCCGCAAGCTCTCGGCCGAGATGGTCGAGAGCCTGAACGCGTTCGCGGTTGGCAGCGTCCGGCCCGACGTCACCTTCATTCTCGACATCGACGTCGAAACCGCGCGTGCGCGGATGCTGCGCCGGGTTCGTCCGGTCGCAGTCAAAGACCGGATGGAAGAAGAACCGGTCGAATTCTACGAGCGCGTTTGCGAAGGCTACCGCGCCTTGGCGAAACGCGAGCCGGACCGATTCGTCGTGATCGACGCCGCCCGGTCCCCGGATGCGATCGAACAGGAAATCTGGAAGACGCTGACGACTCGCCTTCCCTCTCTTCCCCAATCGAAACTCGAAACTCGAAATTCGAAAACTTAGCCATGGCTTTTACTCGCGCTGGAGCATTCGAATACCTGACCCGCGCCCACGAACGCGGCCGGCTCGGCCATGCCTATTTGATTTCCGGTCCGCCCGGGAGCGGCAAACGCGGGCTCGCTTCCGATCTCTCGAACCTGGTGGCCGCGGCCAGGTCGGACGACGTTTTCGCTTCGCCGCCCCCCGGCGTTTTTCTGGCCGAACCGGAGTCGAAGTCGCGCCGTATCGTGATCGACCAGGTCCGCACTCTGGAGCACGCCCTGCAAATGCGGAGCGCGAACGGCCATCGCAAAGTCGCGATCATTTCCGACGCCGACCGCCTCCAGCCCCAGGCCGCGAACGCGTTTCTCAAAACGCTGGAGGAGCCGCCTAACGACTCGTTGCTTATTCTTCTCAGCGCCATGCCGGAAGTTTTGCCGGACACGATTCTGTCGCGTTGCGTCTCCGTGCCGCTGGCGACCGAGCAGGAACGGACGCTTTCGGAGGAGGAAGGCGAATTGGTGAATCTGCTGGCGGACGTTGTGACTTCGAAAGGGCAGGGGATCCAGCCCGCTTACCAGCTGGCGCGCGGTTTCCATCGTTTGCTCGGCCAGGTGCGGGAAGCGATCCAGACGGAAAACGCGGCGGCCTTGAAGCGGGACGAAACGCGCTATCGCAATACCACCGACGGAGCGTGGCTCGACGAACGGGAAGATTACTACAAGGCGCTCAACGAAAGCCAATATGTGCGCCGGCGCGCGGGCCTGGTGGAAATTCTCCTCCTCTGGTGGTCGGACGTGCTGCGCGCTAATACCGGCATCGCCCGGCGCGAGCTGCCGGGCGCCAGCAAACAGACCGAAGCGCTCGCAGCCCGATTAAAAACGCCGGAGATCCTGCGCCGCATCCGGCGGCTCGAGGAAATGCGCGACCATCTTGGCCGCAACATCCAGGAAGCGCTCGCGGTCGAGGTTGCGTTCTTGAGCGTGTTTACGCTGTAGCCGGGATCGGTGATCCCGGCCTTTGGTCGCTGTAACGGTCGGCCGGGATCACCGATCCCGGCTACAACGATCATTGTCCTTCGCTCTCGGGCTGCATAACGTTTGCATAACATGAGATTTGAAAACCAGGTCGCCGTTGTTACCGGATCGGGCCGCGGCATCGGACACGCGATTGCGGTTCGCCTCGCCAAAGAAGGGGCGCGGGTTGCGTCGGTCAGCCGCACCGAGAGCAACGCCCAAAAAACTGCGGACGAAATCAATTCGTTGCGCGCTGATGCGGCGAAAGCCTATGCGGTCGACGTCGCCGACCAGTCCGCGGTGCAAAAAGCGGCGGCCCAGATTTTCGAAGATTTCGGGCGGGTCGACGTTCTGGTGAACAACGCCGGGGTGACCCGCGACGGGTTAAGCATGCGCATGTCGATGGAGGATTGGGACACGGTCCTGAACACCAATCTCAAAGGCGCCTTCAATTTCATCCAGGCGGTCATGCGACCCATGATCAAACAGCGCAGCGGCCGCATCATTAACATCAGCTCGATCGCCGGGTTAACCGGGAACGCCGGGCAGGCGAACTACTCGGCGAGCAAGGCGGGGCTCATCGGGTTGACGAAAACGCTGGCGCGCGAGCTGGCCAGCCGCGGCATCACGGTGAACGCGGTCGCGCCGGGGCTGATCGAGACCGACATGACGACCGTGCTTTCCGACGAAATCCGGAAGGCGATTCTGCAGAAGGTGCCGCTGGGCAAACTCGGCGAACCGGACGACATCGCCGGCGCGGTGGCGTATCTCGCTTCGCCGGAAGCGAAGTACATCACTGGGCAGGTGCTGACAGTCGACGGCGGGATGGTGATGTAGGGACAATGACGAATGACGAATGACGAATGACGAAGGAATATCGAATGTCCAATGACGAGGTTGTGACTTCGACATTCGGGCTTCGGTGTTAATTCGTCATTCGTCATTCGTCATTCGTGCTTCGTCATTTGACCAGGCCTTGCACCGCGCCAACTCCCGCTTGATCGTCAACCATGATTACGGAGAAAGCGACCTTCGGTGCCGGATGTTTCTGGGGAGTGGAAGCGACTTTTCGCTCGGTCCCGGGAGTGAAGGATGCGGCTGTCGGATATGCCGGCGGCAAAACCGAAAACCCCAGCTACGAAGATGTCTGCAGCCACGCCACCGGGCACGCCGAAGTGGTGCAGGTGGAATTCGATCCGGCCATTGTCAGTTACGATCGGCTCCTCGAAGTGTTCTGGGCGAACCACAACCCGACAACTCTCAATCGCCAGGGGCCGGACGTGGGCGATCAATATCGGTCCGTGATTTTTTATCATTCGCCCGAGCAACAGGCCGCGGCCGAAGCATCGAAAGCGCGGCTCGGTCAAAGCGGACGTTTCAAGAATCCGATCGTGACGTTCATTCAGCCGGCGCCCACGTTTTATCGCGCGGAAGATTATCACCAGCGGTATCTGGAAAAACGCGGCTTGTCCCACTGCGCGATTTAAGGCGCGCCGCCACAGCATGAAGCGCGAGGCTGTTCGCTCCCGGAATTTCGTGGCCGACGCGGCCCAGTTTATTTTGGAGCAGGCCCGCGCCGCGCTGGCCGAGCGCGATCAGTTTCGGATCGCCCTTTCGGGAGGAAACACGCCCCGCCCGATTTACACGGAGTTCGCCCGGATCGGGCGCGACCTGCCGTGGGACCGGGTCCATTTCACTTTTGGCGACGAGCGTTGCGTGCCGCCGGACCATGCGGAAAGCAATTACCGGATGGCGCGCGAATCTCTCTTCGTCGTGGCCAATGTCCCGGCGGAATCGATCGCCCGAATGCGCGGCGAAATTGATCCGCAGATCGCCGCGCAGGAATACCAGGACGGGCTCGACGTTCTCGCGGTGCAGCGCGGCGAAACCGTTTACCGCCACGATCTCATCCTCCTGGGGATCGGTGACGATGGTCACACCGCTTCGTTGTTTCCGGGGACCGCGGCGCTCGACGAAAAAACGCAGCGGGTGGTCGCGAATTTCGTCCCGAAACTTGACGCCTGGCGGCTGACCTTCACCTATCCGCTGATCAACCACGCCCGGCAGGTTTGTTTCCTCGCGAACGCCAACAAAAATCCCGCGTTGCTCGAGCGGGTGCTGGAAGGCGACCAACAATATCCCTCGGCGCGAGTGGCGCCGGCGAACGGGGAACTGACCTGGTTCCTGGGCGAGTCCTAGCTCCGGCACGACTTCCGCTTTCCTTCCCGCGATGCGAAAAATAATCGTTACCGGTTCGGCCGGATTAATCGGCTCCGAAAGCGTCCGGCATTTTGCGGCCGACGGTTATCGCGTCATCGGGATCGACAACGACATGCGGAGCCAGTTCTTCGGCGCGGAGGCGTCGACGAAAAAAACGCGCGACGAGCTTCTGCGGACGGTGTCCGGCTACGAGCACCACGACGTCGACATTCGCGATCCGGCAAAGGTGCTCGGGTTGTTCAAGGAACAAGGCGGCGATATCGCGGCCGTCATCCACACCGCGGCGCAACCGTCCCACGATTGGGCGGCGCGCGATCCGCAGACCGATTTCACGGTGAACGCCAATGGCACCTTGAATCTCCTCGAAGCGGCGCGCGCCTGTTGCCCCGAAGCGCCGTTCGTTTTCACGTCGACGAACAAGGTTTACGGCGACACGCCGAATCGTCTGCCGCTTCGCGAACTCCCGTTGCGCTGGGAAATCGCGCCCGGCCACGAATACGAGCCCGGCATTTCCGAAACGATGAGCATCGATTACACGAAGCACTCTCTTTTTGGCGCGTCGAAAGCGGCCGCCGATCTTCTCGTCCAGGAGTACGGCCGCTATTTCAACATGCCCACCGTTTGTTTCCGAGGCGGCTGTCTTACGGGGCCCGCGCACGCCGGCGCCGAGCTCCACGGTTTTCTTTCCTACCTGATGATCTGCACCGTCACGGGCCGGCCGTATCGAGTGTTTGGTTACAACGGCAAACAGGTCCGCGATAACATTCACAGCGCCGATCTCGTGGACGCCTTCGCCGCCTTCATTGCCGCGCCGCGCGTCGCCGAGGTCTACAACATCGGGGGGAGCCGCCACAGCAATTGCTCGATGCTGGAGGCGATCAATCTTTGCGAGGAAATCAGCGGCCGGCGTTTAACCTGGAAATACGAAGAGGCCAACCGGATCGGGGACCATATTTGGTGGATCAGCGACGTCCGGAAGTTCCAGGCCCATTATCCGGAATGGAAATTCCGTTACGGCCTGCGCGATATCATGGTGGAAATCCATGAAGCGCTAAAGCGTTAACGCTTCAGCGTCTCAGTATTCCTCGCCCTCGTCTTCCTTGGACGTCGGCGCGACCCGGTCGTGAGTTCCGTAGACATGGAACATGACCCCGAACCAGTAGAGCGGAATGAGCGCCAGCCCGAATCCGGCCGTCGCCGTGGCCGCGAGGGCTCCCGCCAGAAGCGCGCCCATCGCCCCGATGAAGAAGAGGAGCCCGAGAAATTTGTATCCCTTGTAAACGTGCCCCAGGCCGGGGACGACGCTCAGCATGACGGCGACCGCATCGCTCGCTTTACCTTCCGCGGTCTCGGTGTCGGTGCGGACCCAATCGCACTGGTCGCACGCTTCCGCGTCCTTCGGCAAAACATGGCCGCAAAGCGGACATTCCATCGTGTCCGCGGTAACCGGCGGTTCTAAAGTCGGCGCATCAGTGTATTCCACAGTTCCTCCAGGTTAAAATCGCAGGGACGCCTAACCGTCCGACGCGGAAAGATTTCGTCAAGCCCTTCGCGCTCCACCGTCTTTTCTGCGCGTGCAATCCTTCGTGCTCCAATTCAGAATGCCCCGCGTGGCGGCCCTGTCCCAAATCGTTTCCTATGCCGACGAGCATTTGCGCATTCGGGAAATCGACGATTGGCCGAACGCGTTGAACGGCCTGCAGGTCGAGAACTCCGGCGCGGTCACGAAGATCGGCGCGGCCGTGGACGCCTCGCCGCGAAGTATAAACGCGGCGATCGAGCGCGGCGTAAATCTTCTCGTGGTCCATCACGGCCTTTTTTGGCCCGGCTTGCAGCCGATCAGCGGCGGGCGACGCGGCATGCTCGAACAAATTTTCCGCAATGACCTCGCGCTCTACAGCGCCCATCTGCCGCTGGATCTGCATTCCGTCCTGGGAAACAACGCCCAGCTCGCGGCCTCGTTAGGCTTCGAGCAAACCGAGCCATTTTTTGAAGTGAAAGGCCAGCGCATCGGGCTGCGCGTCGCGACTCAAATTTCGCGGGAAGAACTCGCGACCAGGCTGGAGCAGTCGTTAGGCGGCCCGATCCGAACTTTCGCCACCGGTCCGGCCGAGACAAAATCGATCGGGCTCATCACGGGCGGCGCCGGCTCCGAGATTTATGCGGTCGCGCGGGAAGGGATCGACACCTTCGTCACCGGCGAAGCGCCGCACTGGGCGGCGGTCGCGGCCGAGGAGATCGGAATCAATCTTTTGCTGGGCGGCCATTACGCGACCGAGACTTTCGGCGTGAAGGCGCTCGCCGCCCATCTGTCGGAGCGATTCAACCTGCCCTGGGAGTTTATCGACTCGCCCACCGGACTATGAGCGACAAGGAATTTTTCGGTTGTGCGGTCGGCGCCCTGTTTTTCCTGGCGCCGCTGATCCTGCTCATCATCGCCCTGGTCCAGGTTCGCAAACTCAAGTCCGCGGTGCGCAACCTCGTCCAGCGCGTGGGGCAACTGGAAGCGCGCGGTGTCGCACCGGCTCCGGCGGCCCCCGTAACCGAAGCGCAAAAAGCTGAAGCCGTCGTCCCGCCGCCCGCACCATTTGTTAGGCCGGCCACGCCGCCCGTCGAACCAATAGCCGCACCGCCGCCGCCCCCGCCTATCCCGCGGATTCCCGCGCCGCCACTCCACGTTCCGCCGCCTCCGCCGCCCGTGCCGCCTCCGCCGCCGTCCAAGCCATTCGATTGGGAAGCGTTCTTCGGCGTGAAGCTCTTCGCCTGGATCGGCGGGTTCGTCCTCTTCCTCGGAATCGTTTTCCTGGTGAAGTATTCGTTCGAGAACAATCTCATCACCCCCGCGATGCGCGTCGCCATCGGGACCGTCCTTGGCATTGCCCTGGTCGCGACCGGCTGGTTCACCGCCGCGCGCAATTACCGTGTCTCCGGCCAAAGTCTTTGCGCCACGGGCGTGCTCGTTCTTTACGGCAACATTTTCGCCGCCCACGTTTATTACCGGCTGATCGAGCTCGGACCCGCTTTCGCCTCGATGGCGATCGTCACCGCCGCCGCGTTCTTCCTCGCGGTTCGCATGAACGCCCAGGTCATCGTTATCCTCGGCCTGCTTGGCGGATTTCTCACCCCGGTTCTGCTTTCGACCGGCGTCGATAATCCCACGGCGCTCTTTGGTTACATCGCCGTGCTCAACTTCGGCGTCGCCGCGGTCGCGGTGCGGAAGCGGTGGGATTACCTCGTCCTTCTCGCCGCCGCCGGGACCATCCTCATGGAATTCGGCTGGGCCGAGAAATTCTTCGGCTCCTCCAAAGGGAACATAGCGTTCGCGATCTTCATCGGGTTCGAAGTGCAATTCCTCGCCATCTTCGCGTGGGCCCGCCGGTTGCATCCGCCCGCGCACTGGACCGCACGGTCCGCCATCGCCATCGCGCTGGCGGCTTTGGCGTGGGGATTCGTTTTGCTTAGCTACGGATCGTTCGGAGCGCGGCCGGCGTTTCTGTTTAGCTACATTTTTATGGCCGAAGCCGGCCTGCTCGCTCTCGCCCTTCTTTACGCGGGACGCGCCCTTCTCGTCCCGCTGGCCGGCGGAATCGTTTTCGTTTTCCTCTCGGTCTGGACGGCCACCTACCTGAACGCCGGTCTGCTCTGGTGGGGTCTCGGCGGCTACGCCGTGTTCTCGATTCTCCACGCCGGATTCGCGGTCTGGCCGGCGAAGCCCGGGACCGCGGTCGAGAAATCGCCGTTGCCGAGTTACCTGCCGCTTCTCGGCATTGTTCTGATCTGGGTCTGCGTCGCGCAGAACGAGACGTCGGCGCCGGTTTGGCTCTGTCTGCTCGTGCTCGATTGCGTTGTCATCGGCGTCGCTCTCCTTCGCCGGTCGGTTCTCGCTATCGGTGCCGCTGTCCTCCTGACGTTCGTTTCGGCCCTGCTTTGGATTGTGACCGGACCCGTCAACCTCGACCTGCGCAGCTTTCTCATCGTGGCCGCTGGTTCCGGCGCCTTCTTCTTTTCCGTCTCCCTCTTTGCCGCCCAACGTTTCTTCGCCGATTCGCCGCACGCCCGCCGCAACATTCCCGCCCTGGCCGCGGCGCTCCCTTTCGTCCTGGTGATTCTCGCCATGCAGAAACTGGCGGCGGGAGATCCGACGCCGTATTTCATCACGGCGTTCGGGCTTTCGGCGCTGCTTCTTGCGCTGGCGGTCATTGCCCGCACGAGTTTCATCGGGCTAATCGCGCTGATCTTCTCCTGGCTTGTTCAGTCCGAGTGGCAGTCCTCCTACGTCACGAGCGGTTACGCGACCCTCGCACTGGGCTGGCACCTCGCGTTTTTCCTGATCTTCTTCGCCTTTGCCTTCTTCACGGCGGAGGACCGGAAGGCAATGCCGTGGGCGATTAGCGCCCTCGCCGGGCCACTCCAATTTGCCCTAATCTACGACGCCATCCGCCACTATTTCCCGGCATTCCGGAACGGACTCGCACCGGCCATGTTCGTCGTGCCGTACGCGGCCGCCACCTTGTTCCTGGTCCGCAACCGCAAGGCCGATCCCGCCGCAGGCGACGCCCGGCTCGCCTGGCAGGCCGGCGCGGCCCTGTTCTTCATCACCCTTATTTTCCCGATCCAATTCGACCGCGAATGGATCACGCTCGGCTGGGCTCTTGAAGGCCTGGCCTTGATCGCGCTCTTCCGGGTGGTGGCGAATCGCGGACTGCGATATGTCGGCGTCGGCCTGCTCTGCCTGGCCTTCATTCGGCTCGCGCTCAACCCAGCCGTCTTCGAATACCATCGGCGCTCGGCCACGCCGATCTGGAACTGGTATCTCTACGCCTACGGGATCACGATCGTCTGCCTGTTTGCCGGCGCCTGGCTGTTCCGTGCGCCCCGCGCCACGCAATTCGAACGCAGCTCACCGACGCTCCTCTACTCGTTAGGCGCCATCCTTACCTTCCTCCTTCTCAACATTGAGATCGCCGATTATTTCTCCGTCGGCCCGACGCTCACCTTTTCCTTTACCGGTAATTTCGCGCGCGACATGACTTACTCGATCGCGTGGGCGCTTTACGCCTTTGCCCTCCTTCTGATCGGGATGAAAAAGCACACCCGCTGGGTCCGTTATTCCGGCGTCGCGCTCCTCGTGGTGACGCTGGCGAAGCTGTTCCTCCACGACCTCAGCAGCTTGAGCCAGCTCTACCGCATCGGCGCATTCATCGGCGTCGCGATTATCCTGATCGTGGCGTCGTTCGTTTATCAACGCTTCCTTCGGCCGAAAGTGGAAACGCCTCCGGCCGCTCCCTAGATCGCGCTCGGCGAAGCCGATATCGACGATCGGAAAGTCGATCCGTTCCTTGATCCAGGCCTTGATTTCGCTTTCGTAAAACGCGACTCCGCTGTTGTGTTGCGCCGTGAACGAGGCGGCGATCCCGGCAACGAAACGCGTCAGCGCTCGCGCCACCGGCGTCGTTGGCGTCGCCATTCTTTCCAGCCGCGTTTTGGGCCTGATCCGCGAAGTCCTCTTTGCCGCGCTCTTCGGCGCCGGAAAAAATCTCGACGCCTTTCTGATGGCGTTTCGCGTCCCAAACATGTTGCGGGATCTGTTTGCCGAAGGCGCTCTTTCCACCGCCTTCATCACCACGTTTTCCAAGAAGATCGCGACCGAGGGCGACGAGTCCGCCTGGCGGCTGGCCAACAAAGTCGCCACCCTCACGATCGTTTTCATGAGCGCGGTGACGCTGCTCGGAATCCTGTTCGCGCCTCAGCTGATCGACCTGATGACCTGGTGGAGCTGGTCGCCCGAGAAGACCGCGCTCACGGTCCTGCTCACGCGAATCATGTGGCCGTTCATCCTGCTCGTCTCGCTCGCCGCGCTGGCCATGGGAATGCTGAACGCGAAAAACGTTTTCGGGATGCCGGCGATGGCGTCGAGCTTTTTCAACCTCGGCTCGATCATCGGCGGCGTCGCGCTCGGCTGGTGGTTCGATCCCCATTTCGGAGCGCGTTCCCTGATAGGCCTTTCGATCGGGACGCTGATCGGTGGCCTGTGGCAATTGACCGCGCAATTTCCCTCGCTCCGCCGGGCCGGTTACGGCTTCAGAATCGATTTTGCCTGGCGCGACCCAGGGGTCCGCACCGTCCTGGCGTTAATGGGGCCGGCGGTGATTGCCGCCAGCGCCGTGCAGGTAAACGTGCTCATCAACAGCGGGTTCGCCGCCCGCCTCGGCGACGGTCCCGTCAGCTGGCTCAACATTGCGTTTCGCCTGATGCAATTGCCGCTGGGAATTTTCGGCGTCGCGATCGCGACCGTCACGCTTCCGCTCATTTCGCGCAGCGCGGCGCTTGGCAACACGGCGGAATTCCGCGGCGCCCTGGCCCACGCGATGCGCCTGGTCATGTTGCTCACGATCCCGTCCGCGATCGGGCTGATAATTTTGGCGGAGCCAATCATCGGCCTGATTTATCAGCACGGCCGTTTCACCGCCGCGGCAACTTTCCAGACGGCCGGGGCGTTGCGCTTTTATGCGATCGGGCTCGTCGGCTATTCCGCGGTTAAAGTTTTGGCGCCGGCGTTTTACGCGCTCGATAAACGGAATCTGCCCATGGTGGTCAGCCTGTTTTCCATCGGGCTGAATGCGGCGCTGAACTGGTTTTTCACCTTTCGCCTTGGTCTCGGCCATCGCGGGCTGGCGCTTTCCACGAGCCTGGTCGCGCTCACCAATTTCCTGGTTCTTTACGTCATGATGCGCCAGTACGTCGGCCGGCTCGAAACCGGGTTGATGCTTCGGACGCTCCTGAAATTATTCCTCGCCGGCGCGTTGCTGGCCGGCGTTTGCCTTCTCGCGCAACGATTCGTCCTTGCCGCGGACAGCGTGGCGCTCTGGCGAAAAGCGCTTGAACTGCTGGTCACGATCGGTATCGGGGGCGCGATCTTTTTCGGCGCGGCGTATCTGCTGCGCGTCGAGGAAGTGCGCGATGTGGTCGAGCTGGCGCGCGGCAAGTTAGGTAGGGCGCGCGGCCGGTAGATCTAAAAGGACCTATAGGACCTATTCCAACGCCTGCGCCAGGTCCTCGATCAAATCGTCGGGATGCTCGAGCCCTATGGATAAACGCAACAAGCCCGCTGGCGTCCGCGGATCTTCGCCTTTGATCGACGCGCGATGCTCGATCAGGCTCTCCACCCCGCCCAGGCTCGTGGCCTGGATGAAAATCTTCGTCCTGGAAGCGGCGGCCAGTCCGGCCTCGCGTCCGCCGCGCACTTCGAACGACACCATCCCGCCAAACGCGCTCATTTGGCGCGCCGCCATCTCGTGCCCGGGATGCGAGGCGAGTCCGGGATAATGAACGGCCTCGACCTGCGGGTGGTCGGCCAGCCAGGTCGCGACTTTCAGCGCGTTCTCGCAGTGCCCGCGCATCCGCCACGCCAACGAGCGCATGCCACGGAGGAGCAGCCAGGAGTCGAACGGCGAGGGGACCGCGCCGCAGGTCGTCTGGATTTCGCGGACCCGCGCAAAAAAATCCGTCGCGCTCCTCGCAATGATGACGCCGCCGGTCACGTCGGAATGGCCGCCGAGATATTTCGTCGTTGAATGCATAACCAGGTCGCACCCCAGATCGAGCGGCCGCTGGACGATTGGCGCCAGGGTATTGTCGCAGACTGAAATGGCCCCAGCCGCGCGCGCGATTCCGCAAACGCCGGCGAGGTCGGTAATTTTTAGGAGCGGATTGGAGGGCGTCTCGAGCCAGACCAATTTCGTCGCCGGCCGAATCGCGTGTTTCACCTGGTCCAGGTCCGTCATGTCGACAAAGCTGGTTTCAAGGCCCCACCGCGCGTAGACCTCGCGCAACAATTTCGTGACCCCGTGATAAACGTCCGTCGGCGCTACGACGTGATCGCCCGGGGCGAGCGCCTGCAGCACCGCGCTGGCCGCCGCCAACCCGGACCCAAACGCCGCCGCCTCGGCTCCGCCTTCGAGCGCGGCTAACGCCTTTTCCAGCGCATTCCGGTTCGGGTTCGCGGTTCGCCCGTAAATGTAACCTTGCGGGTAATTCCCAGACGCGTCGCGCTCGAAAGTCGTCGAAAGATGAATCGGAGGCGCGACGGCGCAGGTCGCGGAGTCGACCTCGTGCCCGGCGTGCACGGCGAGGGTTTCAACGCGCATCACGGCGTATCTTGCATCGCGGCTCGCCCATCGCGAATTAAATTTGACGATCTCCCGGCCCCAGCGCAAATAGCACCTGAATTTCTCGCCGGGGCACTCTACCTTCCGGCTCCGCGTTTTATGACCATTTACAACGACGAAGTATTCCAGATGGCGTGCGACCAGTTCCAGGTCATCGCCGATTACCTTCAGATCGATAAGAACGACCGCGATCGCCTCATGCTCCCGAAGCGCGCCATGGCGGTCACGTTGCCGGTGCACATGGATGACGGCAGCACCCAGACTTTCCAGGGCTACCGCGTTCAGCACCACCTTACTCTCGGGCCGACCAAAGGCGGCACCCGGTTCTCGCCCGATCTTTCCATGGGCGAAACCGCGGCGCTCGCCATGTGGATGAGCTGGAAATGCGCGCTCGCGAATTTGCCTTACGGCGGAGCGAAGGGCGGCGTGGCCTGCGACGTGAGCAAGCTTTCCCGGCAGGAACTCGAAGCCGTCTCGCGCCGTTACATGCAGGAGATGATTCCGTTCGTCGGCCCGCATACCGACATCATGGGGCCGGACATGGGCACCAACGAACAGGTCATGGCCTGGTTCATGGACACGTATTCGGTTTACCAGGGCTATTGCGTGAACGAAATCGTGACCGGCAAACCCGTTTCGATCGGCGGCACGGAAGGCCGGCGCGAGGCGACCGGGCGCGGCGTCGTTTATCTCATCGAGCGCGCCATGGACATGCTCAAGATGGACCCCGAGAAATCCACCGCGATCGTCCAGGGATTTGGCAACGTCGGTTCCGTCGCGGCGTTATCGCTTGCGCTAAAGACCGGCGTCAAAGTGGTCGGCATCAGTGATGCGACGGTGGCGCTCTATAATCCGAACGGCATCGACGTCGCCAAGGCGGAGCAGCACGTCATCAAGAAGGGGAACCTGCGGGCGTTCGACGAGGCGGACCGGATCGATCCCAACGAAATGCTCACCATGCCATGCGACGTCCTGGTGCCCTCAGCCGTGGACCGCGTCATCCACGCCGGCAACGCCGGGAAGCTGAAATGCCGGATTCTCGCCGAAGGCGCGAACGGGCCGACGACTCCGGAAGCGGACCTGATATTGAACGAGCGTTGGGACGAACTCTTCGTTATTCCCGACATTCTCTGCAACGCCGGCGGCGTGATCGTTTCCTATTTCGAATGGGTGCAGGGCCTCCAGGCATTCATGTGGTCGGAAACCGAAGTCACCGACAAACTCTTCCGCATCCTGGAGCATTCATTTTCGCAGGTGATCAGGCGCGCGAAGGCGCACAAGGTTTCGCATCGCACCGCCGCCATGGCCATCGGCGTCGAGCGCGTCATGAAAGCCAAGCACGCCCGCGGTTTGTTCCCGTAATTGTAGCGGCGGTCTATGACCGCCGGCCCTATCACCGTGAGCTTTTCGCAGCGCGAAGAACAGCGGGGCGATCGGCTCCTCGACATTCTCACCGACGAAACAAACGGGTTGCGCCTCATCGTTTCCCGGCTCGGCGCGGAACTGATCAGCGTCGCCCGGCGAAATTCGGCCGGCGATTGGATCGGCTTCCTGAATCGCGATAATGCGACGACCGCGCCGGAAAAAGGCTGGGCCAATCACGCCACGGTCATGGGGTATTTCCTGCACCGGCTCAAGAACGAGCGCTCGCTCTACCGCGGCCAGGAAATCCGCGGCGGCACCCACAGTTTTCTTCGCACCAAAGTCTGGCACCGCGTCGACTCACCGCGCGACAGCGAGCTGACCTACCGCATCACGCCCGGCGATTTCTCCGTCACGGAATATCCGTTGAAGGTTTCGCTCGATCTGACTTACCGAATCGATCAAAGCCGCATCGCCGTCACTTTCCGGTTCAAGAATGACGAGCCGGACTTAACGGCGCACGTCGGCTTTGGTTTGCATCCCGGATTCGCCGCGACTTCGTTCGAGTCGTTTCGCTTCACGATGCCGGCCGGACTTTATCGGCGCCATTTTTCGCCGGGGAATTATTTGAGCGGTGAGACCGAAGACATTCAGTTCGCCGGCGGCGAAATGCCCTTCGACCGCGCGAAGCTGCCGGGCTCCTGCATTCTCGAACTCGTCGACGTGCCGGAGCGCACCTTCACGTTCTCCGATCCGCCGGGCGGCCGCGTGGTTGAGCTGGACTTGCCCAACGTTCCTTATCTCACCCTTTGGTCCGACGGCGGCCCGTTCCTGTGCGTCGAACCCTGCTGGGGCCTGACCGATCGTCACGACCAACGCGCTTTCGAGGACAAGGAAGGCATCCAGAAGGTTCTCGCTGGCGGCGAGCTCGTCGCCGATTTCAGTTTCGCCCCGCGGCTTCTTCTGTAGCCGCTTCGCTGCGCGAAGCGCGCCGGTTCACCACGCAGCGATCACTGCTCTCACGCTGCCCGCAGGGCAGCGGCTACAGAAAACCAATCGCCGTTACAAACCTGCGAACGCGTGATCGAGCACTTCGAGGAGAAAATCCGCGTCGGCTTCGGTGATGTTCATCGGCGGCGAGAAACGGATGGTCTGTCCCTGCAAACCGCCTTTGCCCAACAATAGCCCCATGTCTTTGCAGCGCTCCAATACCTCGGCGCACTCGGCTTTCGCCGGCTCTTTCGTTCCGCGATCTTTCACCAGCTCGATCCCGAGCAGTAATCCTTTCCCGCGAACGTCGCCGATCAGGTTGTGCCTTTCCTTGAGCCGATCCAACCCGCCTAACAAGTGGTTGCCGATCGTGAGCGAATTTTCCTGGAGCTTCTCGCGATCGATCACGTCGAGGACCGCCATGCCCTGCGCGCAGACGACCGGATTGCCGCCGAACGTGTTGAAATGAATCCGCTGCGAAAGCGCCTGCGCGATCTTCGGCGTGGTCACGACAGCGCCCAGCGGCGCGCCGTTTCCGATTCCTTTCGCCATGCAGACAATGTCGGGCATCACACCCTGCGTCTCGAACCCCCAATAATGCGATCCCGTTCGGCCGAAACCCGCCTGCACTTCGTCCGCAATACAAACGCCGCCCGCCGCTCGCACGTGTTCGTAGGCGTGCTTCAGGTAGCCGTCCGGAAAAACCACGCAACCGCCCACGCCCTGGATCGATTCCGCGATGAACCCGGCGATCTGGCCGGGCGTCGCGTAATCGATCAGGTTCTTGATGTCGGCCGCGTATTTGCGGCCGGCGTCGGCATCATCGCGGCCCCAGTATCCGCGGAACGGATCGGGCGTGATGGCGTGATGAACGCCGAAGCTGTGCGGCGTGTTGAACTTCCAGGTGTGATGCGCGGTCAGGCCCATCCCGCTGGCGTTGCCGCCGTGATAGGCGTTCCGCAACGCGATCATGTCGTAGTTGCCGGTGGAGGCGCGAGCAAGGAGCAGCGCGAGATCGTTCGCTTCCGAACCGGAATTCACGAAGTAACAGACCTTCAGATCGCCCGGCATTTTCGCGGCCAGCTTCTCCGCGTACTGGGCAATGTTTGGGTGCAGATAAATCGTCGTGGAATGCTGCAGCAATTCGTTTTGCTTCCGTGCCGCCTCCACCACGTCGGGATGACAATGGCCGACGCTGATCGTGACGATCCCGCCGAGCGCGTCGAGGTAACGCCGCCCGTTCTCGTCCCACACGTATTGCATTTTCCCTTCCACGATCATGATCGGCTTCTTGTAGTAGAGAAAAATTCCCGGGTTCAGGAATTCGCGGCGCAAACGCAGGACTTCGTCGGCGGACGGGCCGGTGTAGGGAGCGGGGTTATGGTCGAATGGCGGCAGCTCGGGCGTGTTCATGTCGGCATCAGTTTGTAGGGCGTTTCTGGGAAACGCCATCGGTTTTAAAGGCGTCTGACACAGACGCGCTACAAACGGGGAAATGCCCTGCGCAACGCGATGTAGAGACAGAACGCAATCGCGAATCCCACAAACCACGCATAGCTGTAAAGCGTCACGAACAATGCCGGAACGCTCGTGGCATCGAGCAGTTTCACGGTTACGAGGAACCCGGGGAGATTGGGCAGGATCGCGAGGAGCAGCGACACGAGCGCGACGATACTGAAACCGTGCGTGTAACCATGCTCGCCGTCGTGCCGATAAAGCGCGGGAACGTTCAAGTGCCGCCGGCGCAAAACGAAATAATCGGCGATCATGATGCCGCCGACCGGCCCGAGCAACGCACTGTACCCGACGAGCCAGGTGAAGATGTAGCCGGACGGATCGGCCACCAATTTCCACGGCATCATCACCACGCCGATGATTCCGGTGATGAGTCCGCCAGTGCGAAAGGAAATTTTGTTGGGCGCGAGATGGGAGAAATCGTTCGCCGGGCTGACGACGTTCGCGGCGATGTTGGTGGCGAGGGTGGCCAGGCAGAGCGCGAACATGGCGACGACGAGCACGATCGGGTTCGTGAACTTCGTCAGGACATCGACCGGGTCCCAAATCGTTTGCCCGTAGATGATCGTGGTGGCGGAAGTGACCGCCACGCCGATGAACGAGTAGAGCGCCATGGTGAGCGGCAAGCCGAGCGCTTGCCCGACGACCTGGTCGCGTTGGCTGCGCGCGTAACGCGAGAAGTCGGGAATGTTCAGCGAAAGCGTCGCCCAGAACCCGATCATGCCGGTGAGGCCGGGGACGAAGAACGACCAGAACTGCCCGGCTTTTGGCTGGCCGGGATCGAACGCGGAAGGCTGGGCGAGGATCGGCCCGAAGCCACCGGCGTTCCGATAGGCCCAGGCGAGAAGAGCCAGCCCGAGCGCGATCAGCAGGGGCGCCTTGATGTTGAGAAGAAAGCGAATCGATTCGATCCCTCGATAGACGACCAGCATGTTGATCGCCCAAAAGAAGAGGAAGCAGACGAACTCGGCCAGCGTGATGCCGAGGAAAGCCGGGGCGCCTGGAGTCGTTAGGCCGGGAAAGAAAACGCCGAGGATTTTGTAGATGGCGGCGCCGCCGATCCAGGTCTGGATCCCGAACCAGCCGCAGGCGACGAACGCGCGCATGAGCGCCGGAACATTGGCGCCGCGCGTGCCGAAGGAGGCCCGGCAGAAAACCGGGAACGGAATTCCGTAACGCGTGCCGGCGTGCGCATTGAGGATCATCGGCACGACCACGATCAGGTTGCCGAGGAAAATCGTGAGGATGGCCTGCGACCAGTTCATCCCGCCGCCGATGAGCGACGACGCGAGCATGTAAGTCGGAATGCAGGCCGACATCGAAATCCAGAGTGCGGCGAAGCTGCCGACCCGCCAGGTCCGGCGCCCCTTCGGGACCGGCGCGAGATCTTTGTTGTAGAGCGTCGAGTGTTCGATCTCGATCGAGACTTCGACGTCGGGCGCGTCTCCAATCGTGCTCACGATTACGAAATCAATAATGCGCCGGCTCGCGCTGCAGCATTTTTCCGCGGCCGATCGTGCCGGCGAACTTCCCATCGCGCACCGCAACTTCGCCGCGCACCGTCACCAGATCCGGCCGGCCTTCAATCTCCCAGCCTTCAAACGCGCTGTAGTCCACGTTCATCGACTGCGTCGCCGCCGAAATCTTTCCGTGATACTCCGGATCGTAAACCACCAGGTCGGCGTCCGCGCCAATCTGGATCGCGCCTTTCCGCGGGAAGAGCCCGAACGTCTTCGCGGCGTTCGTGCTCGCGACGTTGACGAAGGTATGCAGGTCGAGCTTTCCGCCTTTGACGCCATGGGTGTAGAGGAGGTTGACCCGGTCTTCGAGCGACGGAATTCCATTCGGGATCTTCGTGAAATCGTCGCGGCCCATCGGCTTCTGCGTCTTGAAATCGAAAGGCGCGTGGTCGGTCGCCACCGTCTGGATTTCGCCGCTGCTCAGGCCATTCCACAAAACGGGCTGGTTGCTCTTGTCGCGCAGGGGAGGGGACATGACGAACTTCGCGCCTTCGAAATCGGGCCGGGCCGCGTCGTCCTTATCGAGCACCAGATATTGAATCAGCGTCTCGATCGAAACGTTCACCCCGCGGTGCCGCGCCCGGAGCGCTTCGCGCAACGCTTCGTCGCAACTCAGGTGGACGATGTAAACGTGCGCGCCGGTCAGCTCCGCGAAGGTCATCAAGTGGTGAACGCCTTCCGCTTCCACCCGGGGCGGGCGGCTTTCGTGATGTTGCTCGGGTCCGGTGAGGCCGGCGGCCAGCAATTCCTTCTGTCGCTCCGCCACCAGCGTCTCGTTCTCGCAATGCGCGGTCACGATCACGCCGAGTTCCTTCGCCAGTTTCAGCGTGCGATACAGCTCCGCGTCGTCGATCCCAAACGCGCCTTTGTAAGCGAGGAAAATTTTGAAGGAACTGATCCCGGCCGCCACGATCTCGCGGAGCTGCGCCGCATTCTCGTCGTCGAATCGCGTGACGCCCATGTGGAAGGTATAATCACAGGCCGACTTTCCAGCCGCCTGTTCCTGCCAAAGGCGAAATCCTTCCGCCGCGCTCATGTCGCGAGCCGGGCAAACCATCTCGATCATCGTCGTCGTCCCGCCGACGAGCGCGGCCTTGCTCGCGGTCTCGTAGGTGTCCTTCGAGAAGGTGCCCATGAACGGCAGATAAATGTGCACGTGCGGATCGATGAACCCCGGGAAAACATATTTCCCGCTCGCGTCGATCACGACATCGGCCGGCGCATCGATGTTCCGGTCGATGTGCGTGATCCGATCGTGTTCGCAAAAAATGTCGGCGATATAGTGCTCGGTGCCGGTGACGATTTCGCCCTGTTTGATAAGAAGTGACATGTGACGAGTGACGTGTGACGAGATTTATTTTACGGCGGCCAGCTTGCGGCGAAGACCGTTCAACATCCGCCGAATCTCATCGAGAAGGATAAAATGCGGCTTTGCGTGCTCTTGGGTGGCGAATCCAAGCTCGATGCTGAGAATTAGCTGCGTCTCAAGTTCGGCAGTGGAGCCTTCCGCGTGTGAGATAAACTGAATGAACTCGCCAGTCGTGTGGCGCGCTTGTCCCTCCGCGATGTTTGAGGGAATCGAAACCGCTGCGCGCCGCATCTGTGAGACGAGACCAAATTTTTCCTCAGCAGGAAACGTGGACGTAAGTTGATAAATCGCCTTCGCTGATGCGATTCCTTTCTGCCAAACGACGAGATCTTTGTAGTTCTGGGCTTTCTTTTCCATGCCGACCTTCTACCCAAAATCTCGTCACACGTCACTTGTCACACGTCACTGCTTTCATTTCTTCCACACATCTCCCACGCCATCCCCAAACCACCGCGTCGTCACCACCTTCTGCTGGGTGTAGAACTGCACACCCTCTTTGCCTTGAATATGCAGGTCGCCGTAGAACGAATCATCCCAGCCGGTGAACGGGAACATCGCCATGGTCGCGGGCACGCCAACATTGATGCCGACCATCCCGGCTTTGACGCGGTGCTTGAATTCGCGCGCGGCTTTGCCCGAGTGCGTGAAGATCGCGGCGCCGTTGCCGTAGGCCGATCTGTTCGCGGCCTCGATCGCCTGGTCCAGATCGTCCATGCGCATCACGTTGAGGACGGGGCCGAAAACTTCTTCGCGCCCGAGCGTCATCTCGTCGCGAACCTGGTCGACGATCGTCGCGCCCATGAAGAAACCGTTCGGGGCCGCCTCGATCCGCGCGCCGCGTCCGTCGCAGATAATCCTGGCGCCTTCTTTTTCGCCGCTCGCCACCAGGCTCGCTACCCGGTCGCGATGCTGCGCGGTGATCACCGGGCCCATGTCCGGTTGCGACTCAACGTCGGTGGGGCCGACCCGGATGGCGCGCGCGGCCTGGACCAATGACGGCAACAATCGGTCCGCGGCGCCACCGACGGTGATCGCGGTCGAGCCTGCCATGCAACGTTCGCCGGCACAGCCGAACGCCGCGGTCGAAAGCGCTTCCACGGTTTGGGAAACGTCGGCGTCCGGCATGATGACGATGTAGTTCTTGGCTCCGCCGTTGGCCTGAACGCGTTTGCCGTGGCGCGTCCCGGTTTCGAAAATGTATTTCGCGACCGGCGACGAACCGACGAACGAAATGGCTTTCACTTTCGGGTGGGTGAGGAGCGCATCCACGCATTCGCGTCCGCCGTGGACGAGATTCAGGACGCCTTTGGGCAGCCCCGCTTTTTCGAGCAGCTCGATAATCAGCACGACCGTCAGCGGCACTTTTTCGCTCGGCTTGAGCACGAAGGTATTTCCGCAGGCGATCGCGAGCGGAAACATCCACATCGGGACCATCGCGGGAAAATTGAAGGGGGTGATCCCGACACAGACGCCGAGCGGCTGAAGGAGCGTCTCGCAATCGACGCTGCGCGCCAGGTTTTCGAGCGTGTCGCCCATGAGCAACGTCGGCACGCCGCACGCGTACTCGATGTTCTCGATCCCGCGATAAACGCTGCCCCGCGCCTCAGCCAGCGTCTTGCCGTGCTCGCGCGTTACCATCCGGCAAATCCGGTCGAAGTTCTCCTCGACCAATTGACGGTAACGGAAGAAAACCCGCGCCCGTTCCACCGCCGGAGTTTCGCGCCAGGTGGCGAACGCCGTCGCCGCTGACTCGACCGCTTCGTCCACGATGTCCGCGCCGCACATGGGAACTTCCGCGATGGTTTCGCCGCGGGAAGGGTTGAAGACGGGAGAGGTGGAGAGGCCGGAAGGGTTGCGCCATTCGCCGTTGATGAAAATGGGGCAAGGAATCATCGGTCGAAATCCCGAATCCCAAATCCCAAATTCCAAACAAATCCCAAGTTCCAAGTCCCAAAACCGCGCTTGATCATTTTCGGTAGATGCTCGCGAAGATTAAATGCAGTTCCTTTGCTTCGCCAAAGAGTTTGCGAGGCTCCGGTGCCAGCGATGGCTCGGAGGCCACGATGAGTCGTTGGAATTTGGGATTTGGTCCCGCCGTCGCGGGATTGGGATTTGGAACTTGGGATTTCATCCCCTCGCCAATGCATCCGACTGCTTCACGAAATCGTCCCCGCTCCATTCTCCGTCTGCTTTCACCATCTTCTTCGCGACCGCTTCCTCGGCCGCGGCCTTGTCTTTCGCCTTCCGCTCGGTCTGCATCCGGACCAGCTCGCGATGGGTCGTGAAATAATCGAGGCTCTTGCCTCTGAAATCGGCCAGCGTCTCGAACTGGTGTTTCTCCATGAAGGCGAGCAGTTCGTCGCACATTCGCTTGACCGATTCATAGCCGAACTTCATCACGCCGGTGCAGACCTGCGTGGTGTCGGCGCCGAGGAGGATGAACTGCGCGGCATCCCCGCCGCTTTCGATGCCGCCAATCCCGGAAAGACTGCGCCCGGGAAATTCGCTTCGGATCATGGTCGCGATCTCCATCACCATCCGGAGCGCGATCGGCCGCACCGCCTTCGACGAATAACCGCCGGGCGTGGTGAATCCTTCCACCGTCGGCTCCGGCCGGAGCGTGTCGAGATTCACGCCCATGACGCTGCGAATCGTGTTGATCGCCGCGACCCCCTGGCAACCGCCGCGAAACGCGGCCCGGCTCGGCTCGGTGATCCGCGTCACGTTCGGCGTCATCTTTGCCCAGACCGGTTTTTTCGCAGCCGACATCACCCAGCCCGACACCTCCTCGACGATCTCCGGGTTCTCGCCCATCGCCGCGCCCATTTTCCGCTCGGGCAATCCGTGCGGGCACGAAAAGTTGAGCTCAAACGAATCGACTCCCGCGTCCTGGCAACGCTCCACGATTTCGATCCACGCGTCGCGGCTGTATTCCTCCATGATCGACGCGATCAGGATCCCGTCCGGGTGCATGTCCTTGCACTTCTTGAATTCGTCCAGCCAGATCTCGAATTTGCGGTCGCTGATCAGCTCGATGTTCTCCCAGCCCACGACGTCTTTGCCGTCGGCGGCGAGGAGCTTCGCGTAACGCGGCGTGACGTTGACCACCTTCGAGGAATCGAGGCTGACGGTTTTCGCGATGACCGCGCCCCAGCCTTCGCGGAAGGCGCGCGAGATGACGTTCAGGTTCGTTCCCGGCGGCCCGGATCCGATGATGAAAGGGTTCGGTAACTTCAGGCCGTCGACGGTGGTAGCGAGTGTGGGCATGGGCGCCTCCTGTTTTTAGAGAATCGTCCTTTTACCGAGTCCTGCTCAAAAACTCGACAGAATTTTTGTAGCGTGCGCCCGTGGCAGCGCCTAAATCGCAAGCAAGGTGACGGCGCAATACCTTCGCATTTTCCGATGGCACGTTTTGCGGTATCTGCGCCGCCATCCGCTCCTCGGGCTGCTGAACATCCTGAGCGTCGCGCTCGGCGTCTCGGTTTTTTTGGCCACGCAGATTGCGAACCAGAGTGCGAACCGCGCCTTCGCGGCCAGCGTCGACCTCGTGGCGGGAAAGGCGGAGCTGGAAATCACGGCGCCCAGCGGCCAGCTGCCCGATACGGTTTTGCCGAACGTCGCGGCCGTGCGGGGCGTGGCCGCGGCGACGCCAATCGTCGAGGGCTTTGTTTCGCTGCCGGATTTTCGCGGAGATTACCTCCAGGTTTTGGGAGTCGACGTCTTTACGAATCCGCCTTTCCAGACATTCGATCCGTCGAACTTCAACTCCGGCAGCTTCGATATCCAGCGCTGGCTCGGCCATCCGAATTGCATCGCCGTCTCCGAGGAATTCGTGCGGCAGCACGGTTTGAAAGAGGGCGACAAACTCCGGGTCCGGGCTGGCGGAGCGGATCGCGAGCTGGAGATCGGATTTCTCCTTCGCAAGGACGACGCGTTCGATCCGCATTTCGCCGCGATGGACATCGGGTGGGCCCAGGAATTGTTTGGCCGTCGCGCCGAACTCAGCCTGATCCAGCTGAAGTTGAGCGAGCCATCGCGGCGCGAAACCGTCATCACGCAGCTCCGGGCCATTCTCCCGAAAGACGCCCGCGTCGCGGCGCCGGCCCGGCGGACGGAGGAAGTGGACAAGATGCTGGGCGGCTTCCAGCTCAACCTTACGATGATGAGCCTCGTCTCGATGTTCGTGGGGATGTTCCTGATCTACAATACGGTTTCGGCGTCGGTCGTTCGGCGGCAGCACGAGATCGGGATCCTTCGTTCGTTAGGCGTGACTCGAAACGAAATCCGGAGCCTGTTCCTGGCTGAGGCCGTCGTGCTTGGCGCGATCGGGTCCGGGCTTGGTTTGATCGGCGGGCTGGTCTTGGCGCGAACTTTGGTTCGCGCGGTCTCGGCGACGATCTCGTCGCTTTACGTTCTGGTCAGCGTCCGCGACCTGACGTTGCGGCCGGAAGTGTTCGCGCTCGCCGCGGTCATCGGCGTCGGATCGGTCATCGCGTCGGCGTTTTTCCCGGCGCACGCGGCCGCGAAACAGGAACCCGTCGAGGCGTTGCACGGCGGGCTTCGGCTCGAACGCTCGATCAATCCGTCGATTGCCTGGCTGGCCGGCGGCCTGGTCTGCATCGTGGCCGCAGCGGTCTTTTCGTGGCTGGCGCTCTCGGTCGGCCCGCGCTGGCTAAGTTTCGGCGCGGCTTTCTTCGTCGTGGCGGGTTTCTCGTTGCTGGTGCCGCGCGTGATCTTTCGCTTCAGCGGCGTAGCGGGAAAACTGCTGCGTCGTTTTCGGCCGCGCAGACGGAAGGCCAGGATCGAGATCGAGCTGGCCGCGGCGAATCTGTCGCGAGCGCTCCTGCGGAATTCCGTGACTGTCGCGGCCCTGGCGGTCGCCGTCGCAATGGTCGTCGGCGTCAGCGTGATGGTGTTCTCGTTCCGGAAAACCGTCGAAGCCTGGATCAACGAGACGCTGGTGGCCGATCTTTTTATCACGCCGGCCGGGAACGAAGCCGGCGGAGGTTATTTCTTTCCGCCGGACGCGATCGAGTTTCTGTCGAACGATCCGGCCGTCGCAGCGGTGGACACCTTTCGCGAAATCGACGTGCCGATGGGCGATGTCGACGTGACCGTCGCGGTGATTCGCGGCCAGCGCCGCCAATTTCAATTCCTGCACGGCAACCGGACCGATCTGATGCGCCGTTTCCACGCCGAGCCGTGCGTGTTCGTTTCGGAAAGTTTCGCCCGGCGCCAGCGCGTTCGCGAAGGAGACACCATCGCGCTCACCACGCCGGACGGCCCGCAGTCATTTTCGGTCGCGGCGGTTTTTTTCGATTACACGCGCGACCAGGGGATCGCTTACCTGAGCACCGAAAATTTCGCGCGCTTCTGGCACGACGATCGGGTCCATAGCGTGGCCGTTTATCTGAAGCCCGGCGGGCGCGGGGACGAAGTGAAGAAGAATCTTTGGGCGCATTTCGGTCCCAATCGCCATTTCACCATCTTCTCCAACGAGCTGCTACGGCGGCGCGTTTTCGAGATCTTCGACCAGACGTTCGCCGTCACCTACGTGCTGCTCGCGATCTCGCTCTTCGTCGCGATCACGGGAATTTTTCTGGCGCTCACCATTTTGATTACGGAACGCCGGCGCGAGCTGGCGATTTTGCGCGCTCTCGGCGCCGGCGCCGGCCAGATCAGAAAACTGGTGTTATCCGAGACGGCGATGCTTGGATTGCTGGCGGTTGTCGTCGGCCTGGCCTCCGGAATTTGCCTGGCGGTGGTGCTGACTGGCGTCATCAACCGCGCCTTCTTTGGCTGGACAATTCACCTCGCGTTTCCGTGGCGCACGCTATTGTTCACGCCGATCTGGATTCTGGCGGCGGCGGTCCTGGCCGGGATCATCCCCGCCTGGCGCGCCAGCCGAATGGCGCTGGCCGATAATCTGCGCGACGAATGAAACGATTGTTTGTTTTCCTGGCGCTCGTGCTGGCAGCGAATGCCGGCGCCGCCGACTGGAAAATCGCGGAGCCAGGGTGGCTCTGCGAATTCCCGCGCGACCATCACGCCCATCACGAGTTCAAGACCGAGTGGTGGTATTTCACCGGCAACCTTTTCGACGCTGAGGGCCGTCGTTTCGGATACGAACTGACCTTCTTCCGTCATGGCATCCGGCCTTTGGCGGAGCGTGATCCGAAGGCGTCCCGCTTCATCGTCGACGACCTGAAGTTCGCCCACTTCGCGATCACGGATGTGGCTGGCCGGCAATTCCATTTCGACCAAAAAACGAGCCGCGGCGCCTTTGGCGAGGCCGGATTCGATGAGGCCAGCCGCCTGGCGTGGATCGACAATTGGAGTCTGACCGCGACGGGCAACGACACTTTTGACGTCGCCGCGGCTGCCGAGTTCGGAGCGGTCCGTTTGCATCTGCGCGCGACGCAGCCGCCCGTGATCCATGGCGAAAACGGCATCAGTGTAAAAGCAGCCGGCGGCTCGAGCGCCTCCCACTATTATTCCGCGCCGCGCTTGGAGACGACAGGAGAAATGACGGTGAACGGCGCGGCACGTTCGGTTCACGGCCAGACCTGGTTCGATCACGAATGGTCGAGCAGCCAGCTCGGAAAAAGCGAAGTCGGCTGGGACTGGCTCGGCCTGGAATTGGATGACGGCAGCGCGCTGATGCTTTACCGGATGCGGCTGGCGAACGGGGAAGTGGAGCCGAGTTCGAGCGGAACGTGGATCGCGCCGGACGGCACCGCGACCCACCTCGGCGTGACCGATTTCCAAATGACGCCGATCGCCTTCTGGAAAAGCGGAAATGGCGTACGCTACCCAGTTGGCTGGCGGATCGCTGTTCCGGCCCAACACGCCGAGTTCACGATCAGCGCGGTGTTGGACGACCAGGAATTAAAACTCGGGACGATCACCTATTGGGAAGGCGCGATCGACGCGAATGGAACTCGCGACGGGAAACCGATCAAGGGCCGCGGCTATCTCGAGCTGACGGGCTATTCCGGAACCCTGGGCGAGCAGCTGCGCCGCTGAATTACGCCTGGGTGTGGCGGGCGTAATGGACGTCCGCGCCTTTCGGCAGGAGCCGCTTGCGTCCGCGCTGGCGGCGCCGGGCGAGGGTGGCGCGTCCGCTTTTCGTGCTCATGCGCGCGCGAAAACCGTGCTGGTTTTTCCGGGTGCGCTTCGAGCGCTGAAGGGTGCGTTTCATGACGTAGTTTTTTGGAGAGGCGCTACCTTAGGGGCGTTCGTCGCTCTGTCAACCGTTCAGCACCATTACCAGGCGCATATGCGCATTGCGCATACTTCCACTTTATGGAATAACGAGGCACCCCATGAGCGAAGTCGTCATCGAGCCCGCGGTCTTCGAGGATTTGGACGAATTGTCGAATCTTCTCGGTGAGCTTTTCAGCCAGGAAAAAGATTTCCGGCCGGACAAAAAGAAGCAGCTCCAGGGATTGCGCCTCATCTTCGAAGAGCCAAATCGGGGCCGTGTCTTCGTGCTGCGCCGCGACCGGACGATCGTCGCCATGATCAACCTCCTTTTCACCATCAGCACGGCGGAAGGCGGCTTCGTCCTTCTTCTCGAAGACCTGGTCGTGCACGACTCGTTCCGCGGCCATGGCTACGGCTCCCAGCTCCTCGAATACGCGATCAATTTCGCGAAGCAGAAAAAGTTTTTGCGCATCACCCTCCTGACCGATCGCCCGGAGCTGCGCTCGCAGAATTTCTTCAAGCGCCACGGCTTCTTCGAATCGCACATGCTCCCGATGCGGCTCCTGATCGCGAGCGACACGCCCGCGCCCACGACGCTGTAGCAAGACCAGGGAGCGGCGGTCTCCAGTCCGCCGTTGTTTTTGCGGGATTTTAGAGGGGGCGGTTTGGAAAGCGCCCCTCCCTGGTGGCGAATCAATGCGCGCGGGTCCAGTTTCGGTTGTAGCTTCCGAGCGTCATGGGAGGCACGATCCGGCTTTTCAAGTTCAGCGGCATCCAGGTTTATCTCCACTTCTCGTGGTTCCTGGTGGCGGCCTACGAATTCTCGCGCCGGGCCAATCTTTACGAATCGAAGGTCTGGGCCGCGCTCGAATATCTGGCCCTGTTCGGGATCGTTCTGCTTCACGAATTCGGACACGCCCTGGCTTGCCGGCAAACCGGCGGGGTCGCCGACCGCATCGTTCTCTGGCCGCTCGGCGGCATCGCATTCGTCAATCCACCGCGGCGCGCCGGCGCCATGCTTTGGAGCATCGCGGCCGGACCGCTCGTCAACGTCGTTCTGTTGCCGATCCTGACCGTCATCCTTCTCGTCATCGGCGCGCCTACCGACAGCGACGCGACCGATATTTCGCGCTTTGTTTACCACGTCTGGTGGATCAACACCGGGCTGCTCATCTTCAACCTGCTTCCGGTTTATCCGCTCGATGGCGGCCAGATCCTCCGGTCGCTGCTTTGGTTTCCGCTTGGCGAAATCCGGAGCCTGCAGATCGCCAGCGTGATCGGCCTCGTCGGCAGCATTGCCCTCGCCGGTCTCGGTCTTTATCTCGGCATGGATATTTTTTGGACGGCGATCATGTCGCTGTTCCTGATCAGCCGGGCCGTTGCGGGCTGGCAATACGCCAAGGCGCTGGTGCAGGAAGAAGAAGCGAACCGGCAGGCGGCGCTGATCCCCACCGTGCCGTCGTCAGAGCGACCGGGCGGGTAGTGGAGCTAGTGTCCTTTCACCGCGGTGAACCAGGTGCCGATCTGCGCGGACAAAGTCGATTTGAGTTCGGCGCGGAAACCGATTTCGTCCGTCGCCTTGATCACGTCTTTCGCCGCGGTCGGCGGCAAGTCTGATTTCGCGTAACGCTCGAGCTCCACGATTCGCGCGGGATCGGAGAAGAACCGGAACAGGCCGGGTGCATAACTGTTTGCGCCGAGCGCATCGGTCTTGGCGAGCAACGCTTTCATGTGGGTCCTGGCAAACGTCCAGGCGAGGTCGGGATGCTCGCTTTCCCGCGCGACTTTCGTGACCAGATAAGTCGCGCGGCTCGTCGGCAATTCGTCGGTCAGCGAAATCTCGAGGGTCCGCGCCGCCAGCTTCGGATCGCGTACCGAAGCGAGCGCCATGTAGTAATTCTGTTTCTCTTCGATGCTGGTCGTCTTGAGCCCGAGCTCGTGCAGCTTCTTCCACGTCGCTTCGTCGGCGTAACTCCCGACCACGGCCAGCAACGCCGGCCGTAAATCAGGCGCGAGCGATTTCGGGTCGGTCAGATATTTCTGAAAACGAGCGCGACATCCGGCGATGATTTCCTGGTCGCCCAGGTCGGCCAGCGCATCGATCAGGCTGGCGCGAAGCAACGCGATCTTGACCGACTCCCCCGGTTTCGGGTCCCAGCCGACCTGATCGAAGCTCGGCCGCAAAATCGATCGCGCATATTTTTGGAACTGCTCCCGCTGCGGGTCGCCCGCCAGTAACCGGCTGACAAGATCGAAGGCGTGCATGATCTGCTCGCGCTCGGCCAGCTCGGTCTTGCCGGGCAATCTCTCGACCAGGCCGAGATAGAGCGACATCGGGGCGCGGTTCGCCTGGACCAGGGCCCACGCGTCGTTGAGCAGGTTCACCCGATCGCCGGTGCTCAACTTCGGAAGATCAGCGAGCAGCAGTTTCCACGACGCCTCGTCGTACTGGACCCGGTAGTTGCCGGCACCTTCGACGTTCAGCTTGATCGCCCGGTTACTCGCACCCGCCGGTAACTCCATCGACTTCGCCTCCATGAGCAAACTCGCCTTGGCCGGCTCGCCCGGCACCAGGTAGGTAAGCGGGATTTTCCATTCGAGCGGCGGCGCGTTGTTGAAATGAACGGTAAAACGTTCCTGGGTCAGCGTGATCTTGCCGGCGGCATCGCGATTTACTTTGACTAGAGGAAATCCCGGTTGCTCGGTCCAGGCGGCGGCGATATCGACGACCGGTTTTCCGGACGCTTCGCCCAGCGCGTTCCAAAGGTCGGCTGTCGTCGCATTCGAGAGCTTGTGCGCGGCCATATATTTCCGGATTCCGTCCCGGAAAACATCCTCGCCGAGGAAACTCTCCAGCATCCGGATGAACGACATGCCCTTCCGGTAAGTGATCTCGTCGAACGCGCTGTTCGCTTCGGCTTCCGTCGCGATCGTTTGCTGGATCGGATGCGTGGTCGACCGTGCGTCGCTTTCCATGGCGGGTTCTTTGCCGATGCCGTATCGGCGGGACGGATCGCGCGGCGCCTGTTTGCTCGACCAGACTTCCCAGTCGGGATTGAACTTCGCGGTGACTTTCGTGCCCATCCAGGACGCGAACCCTTCGTTCAGCCAAAGATTGTCCCACCACGCCATCGTGACGAGATCGCCGAACCACATGTGGGCGGTCTCGTGCGCCACCACTTCGTAAATCGTTTGCCGTGTGCTCGCCGAAGATTTCTCCGGGTCGAACAACAGAGCGGATTCGAAATAAGTAATCCCGCCCCAGTTTTCCATTGCGCCGCCGAAGCCGCCCGGCACCGCGATGTGATCGAGCTTGGGCAACGGAAACGGCTGGCCGAAATATTCGTTGTAATACTCGAGGATCTGCTGCGAGCTCTCCAGCGCGTAACGGCCCATCTCCGCCTTGCCTTTCGTGGCCACGACTCCATGGGTGACGTCGCCCTTTTTCGTTTGAATCGCGTCCACCTCGCCGGCGCAAAAAACGTTGAGGTAGCTCGCCATCGGTGGAGTCGTCCCGAAACGAATCTCTTTTCCGCCCGCGACTTTCGATTCTTTCTCGACCGGCATGTTCGAGATCGCGGTGAACTTCTCCGGCACCACGGCCGTCAGTTGGAAGCGCGCCCGGAAGCTCGGCTCATCCCAGCACGGAAACATCCGGCGCGCGTCGGTCGCTTCGAACTGGGTCCCGAGCATGATCTTTTTCGCGCCGGTTCCCTGTTCCTGGTAAGGCGCATAATAAAGTCCCTGGCCCTGCTGGTTGATCTTGCCGCTGAACTCGAGGTCGACCTGGTGATTCCCGGCCGCAACGTCGGCGGCGATCGTGAGCGTCTCCTGTTTTTCGTCCACCTTGATCGCGGACGCCTGCACCGGCTTGCCGTCGATGGATGCTTTGGTGATCTTTAGTTCGAGGACATTCAGAACGAGTTGCTTCACCGCTTCGCGCGCGGTGACCTTGATCGTTTCCGAACCGCTGAACGTCCGCTTCTCGATGTCCGGCGTTATGCGAATCGCGTACTCTTCCGGCACGACGTTCTTCGGCAGCTTTCCCGGCGTGCTCGCGAAATCGAATGGTTTCTCGGCGGTTAAAGTCGACGCGGTCATAAACAAGAGTGCGGAAAGGAAGCTGCGCATCCGGTATTAAACAGCGCCTCGCAGCTGAAACAAGGAGGGGCGCTTTCCAAACCGCCCGCCTTCAAGACGGCGGTTGCAAACCGCCGCTCCCTGACGGGATTTACTGCACTACCAGCACGAGCAGCAATTGCCCGTCGCCCACCTGCGGGCCCTTGAGGATGATCGGGTGCCCTTTGCTCAGCTTCGCTTCCAGCTCCAGGAGAAGGCTGCTCTCCTGAAACAACTTCAAATTTACCCGGTAACCGGTCTTGTCGTTCCCTTCCTTGGAATCGACGTGGAGCGAAAAATATTTGCTTTGCGCGAGCCAATCCTCCGAGCCGGTCACGAGCACCCTTCGCGATTGGCCGATGACTTTGTACTGATTGTAACCGAACCAGTCCTTAAGCGTCTCCTCCAGGTAAGTCAGCTCCGGCGAAGGAGGATCGGGTTTCGCCGCGTTATTCGCGATGATCAAACCGCTCCAAACTGTCTCCGCGCCGCGCGCCTCAACGCCCCCGAAAATCAGCGCCAGGACAAGGCCAAGCAGCAGCACGGAGCGTCGTGGCATGACAACAGACTATTTTGAGGCGTATTCCGACGGCAGGGACTGCAATCCCTCCACCCAGAGGATCGTCACTTTGTCCTCTTTCGATTCGAACATCGTGATCGTCGCGTTCGGGCTAACCACCGGGTCGACCCGCGCCTTCAGGACCTGCGACAGATACTGCGACTGGTCCGGCGTGGGTTGCTCTCGCATGATAAAGAATGTGCAGACGCTGAAGAGGGCGAGCGCGGTGGCGCCGACCGAGGCCAAGCGGCCAATCGGCCACCACCCTCGATCGCCACCGGCACTTGGGCTAGTGGGAACAGCCGTATCGCTGGCGATCCGCTCACGCAATTGATGATGAAAAAATTCCTCGTTCCCCATCGCCCGACAAGGAAGGTGCTCCTTCAAAAAGGTCCCCAGCTTTTTCGCGTCATCCTTCTCGGCCTGCGCGGCCGCGCGGTCGGCGAGCGATGCTTCGAACTCCACCAGGTCGTGGCCAGTGAGTTCGCCGTCGATCCACGCCGTCCATTTTTCTTCAAACGTTTTCATAGAGGTCCCTCAGGAGATTCTGCAGTTTTTTCCGGGCGTAGAAAAGCCGGGACATGACCGTGCCGATGGAACAGCCCAGTGCTTCCGCAATCTCGTGGTATTGCATGTCTTCGGTTTCCTTCATCAAAATCACCGCGCGATGTTCCGGAGAAAGCTGCTCGATGGCCGCGTCGATCCGGGCCCGGATTTCCTGGCGTTCCATCCGCTGATGCGGCAGCGCGTCGGCTTTCGGCGCCGTCCGCGAAGCCGGATCGATTTCCTTCAACTGGACGGCGTCGTCGAACTCGGTCCCGCTCCCTTTGACCTGCTTTTTCCGCAACCAATCGATGGTCACGTTGGTTACGATCCGGTAAATCCAGGTGTAGAAAGACGACTGGCCGCGGAAGCGCCCGATCGATTTCCAAGCCTTCAGGAAACTGTCCTGGGCGAGGTCCCAGGCGTCCTGCTCGCTATGTACCATGTTGTAGATCATGCCAAAAATTCTCGTCCGGTAGCGGGTGACCAACTCGTCAAACGCCTCGGTATCCCCATTCTGGCAACGTTTTACCAGTTCGAGTTCCGGGACATCGGCCTGAGCCGGAGTCGCTTCCGTATGCATATTTGGACGGAATCCGCGCTAATTCATTCAACGGCGCCTAGAGGCTGCCGTAGCGGCGAAGCCACTCGCCCCGATACTGCCCCATCAGGGAGATAATCCCGTCGCGGACTTCGAAGAGGCGCTGTTGGAGGACGGAATGCTGTTGGGGCGTGATGAGCTTCTCGGCCACGAGCTGCGCGCCTGCTTCCATCGACACCGTGATCGCCTTTAGCGCCCGTTTGAGATAGGCGATCGTCATCCCAATTTCGTCCACGTCGTCGTCGCTGAGAGCGGCCGCGAGTTTGGCGCTGGCTAACGCTGAGTGCGTCGCCAGTTTCACCGCGGCCGGTTCATTCTGGAGCGCCGCCTGGTCGTCGAAGAGTTGATCGATCCAGATCGTGAGCGCGAACGCCGCCCGATAAAGCGTATGGTCCTCGAACCCGTCCGTGAAACTGGGCGGCTCTTGCTGGCCGCCGTCTTCGCCGCGCGAATTCGATTCCTCCGCCAGCATCGCGTCCACTTCGTCGCTCCAGGTATCGCCCTCTTCCTCGTTGAGCAACTGGGTCCAGCCCATCTCGCGCGCGATGATCTGGTCGCGTTGCGGATGATCGAGATACTTCTCGAGCAGCTCCATGTATTTTTCCGTCTTATGGTCCTGCTGCTGGAGAAACCGCTCCCACTCGTATTCATCCCAGACCCGATCGGGCTCTGGCTCGTAGGCGGACATATCAAAGTAGTTAGGCCCGTTTCCGCACCCGCTCCTTGACGCTTTGTCCGCCACATCATGGCGAGCGCGTAGAACGCGATCACGAGCCAGAAGAGCGCGTGATAACCGAACAACATGCTCAGGTATTCGAGCATGCCGCCGGTCATGATCCCGAGAAGGTTCGAGGCGAAGGCGATGTCCGCCGTCTCGGTGTCGCGAAAGGCGTGGGAGAAAATCACGTTCGCCAGGAACACCGGCGCGAAGATCAGCGCGCTGGCGACCAGGTATCGCGCGAAGACGTTCGCGAAGAGCAGCGTTTCCGGCCTGACGACCAGGTTGAGGCCGAGCATTCCGAAGAGGAGGACGTAGAAGATCCAAATCCGCCGGACCCGAAACCGGACGTTCACCCGAACGGCCACCAGCACGCTGGCCAGGATGGCAAAGAAGACGAGCGAGTTCACGATCCAGGTGCTGCCAAAGAGTAGCGCGAAGGTGATGAGCGCTTTGACTTCGAGAAGGGCGAACGCCGCGCCGAGGAAAAACATTTTCCAATCGAAACGCCGCCGCACGCCGGCCGGGGCGATCCACCAAACACCGGCGAGCGAGATGGCGCCGACGACCGCGAGTCCGCGAAGATAGAGCGCCGGGAAGGATGGATGGGGCAGATAGACGAACGGCCAGTCGTCGGTCGCCGGCGGAATAGCCGTCGTGCCCATCATTCCTTCGCCGGTCACGCGCAAACGCGTTGCGCTGGTCGCGGACATTTCTCGATACGGCTGCGTGTTCGCAGCCGCCGACGACGCCAGCCGTGGCCCGTTGATGATGACGGCGCCGCGCCCTTCGCCGCCGTAAGTGGAAACGAACGAATCCCGGCCGAACATGCGGCTCACCATTCCGGCGAGCTTTTCGATCAGCCACGGTTCCCGGTAGTAATTGTAGAGGACCAGGACGCCGTCCGAAGTCAGGGCCGACCTGGCCGCATTCAGTGAATCCTGGGTGAACAGAAAACTCTCCAGGCGCAGGTTCGCGATGCTGGACGTGAGCGTCAGCGAATCTGGCAACGCGAAAATGATGAGATCGTATTTCTCTTTCGTTTGGCGGAGGAAAACGCGGCCGTCGTTGTTGACCAGGCGCACGCGGGGATCGGAATAGGGCCGGTCGGGATGAAGTTGCGCGCCGAGTTTCTGAATGACCGGATCGATCTCGACGGCCGTGATGTCCTGGACGTTATGGGCGAGCGCCGTGGCGGTGTCGGAGCCGGTGCCCGCGCCGAGGATGAGCGCG
The DNA here is from genome assembly GCA_035941675.1 of Chthoniobacterales bacterium. Classification (GTDB taxonomy): domain Bacteria; phylum Verrucomicrobiota; class Verrucomicrobiia; order Chthoniobacterales; family UBA10450; genus AV80. Next base: position 125,264 of record DASZDT010000001.1, on the reverse strand, counting down.
TGCTGAAATTTCACCTCGGGGAAGAGCTCATAGACGCGGCGATAAAATGGCTCCTTCGCCTGCCACGGGATCATGCTCTGGTGGCCGATGCTGTTCACGTCGAGCTCGTAGCCGCTCGGCTGCGCCGGGGTGAGGGTGATTTTGTAATACGGCGACCAATGAGTGTTGCGCTGGAGCAGCAAGGCAATCGCGGTTGCGGCGACCAGCGGCAGCGCGGTGGCGACGGCTCGACGGCGTTCGCCTAACGACAGGACCAGCAGGCCGAGCGCGCCGAACCAGATCACCGGCGGCAGCGAGAACAGTCCGATCAGGAAAAAGGCCGCGGTACCAGCAAGGCTGCCGAGGATGTCGAACGTGTATGCCGTCAACGGCTCCGTTTTCGTCAGGAGCAACCCAAGCGAACGGGCGAGGGGAATGAATGCCGCCGCGACGAACGTGAAGATCAACGGCAGCAGAATGAAGCTCTCCGCGCGCGCGACCCCGGTCGTTCCCGAGCCGAAGTAAAGCACGTCGGTGCTCGAGATATTTAGTTCGAAACGGTTGACCGCGACGACCGCCGCCAGCGCGAGGAGGAGGAGTGGAAACGGCGGGAAGCGGAAGTTCGGCCGGCGCGCCGCCAGGATTCCGAGGCCCATGCCAAGGAACGAAGCCAGCAGGATAAAGTTGGTGAAGTAACTAAGGTAACGGACGTAGGCCGGAATCCACCGGATGCAGAGCAACTCGAAAAAGAGGAGCGTGAAGGACACCAGGAAAATCCGTGTCCGCACGCCGGTGATCCAGGGTTGTCCTTCTGTTGTCTCGGTCATGGTCCGCAAAGCCGGCAACCCTTTCGCGCCCGCGCATGCTTGTCGAGCGCGATCTGTCCTGGAGACCGGAGCAGAGCTCGGCCGTCCATCGCGACGGGCTTATTCCTTGCGCTTCTTAAGCTCGCGCTTTTCAGCTTCCGAGAGAAACGCCGTCTCCAGCGCGTTGATCTGCGCCTGGTGAATTTGCTCGCGGGTTAACCCGGCCGCCGGCGCGGCCACTTCGAATTCGTGGGGCAAATCGATCCCGCTCACGCCGGGATCATCGGTGTTGATGGAACAAACCAGGCCGGCCGCGAGCATGTCGCGCAACGGATGGCTGTCGAAATCGGCCACGGTGCTGGTGTGAACGTTACTCGTTAGGTTCGCTTCGATCGGGACCCGGTTTTCGAGGAGGTAATCGGTCAGCTTTGGGTCTTCCAGCGCGCGCACTCCGTGCCCGATTCGTTCCGCGCCGAGAAGCTGGATCGCGTCCCAGACGCTCCGCGGGCCGCCCGCTTCACCCGCATGAACCGTGATTCGCCAGCCGGCGTCGCGGCCCTTTTTGAAATGATCGACAAAAAGCGGCGCCGGGAAATTCGCTTCGTCACCGGCGAGATCGAGCGCGACGAAATGGTCGCGGTACGCGAGCAGCGCGTCCAGTTCCTTGTGGCAGACCTCGGCGCCGTACGTCCGGCTCAGGATGCCGATGAGATTGACGCGCACGCCGGTCGCCGCCGTGCCTTCCGCGATCCCAGCGATCACGCCTTCGATGACCTCCGCCATGTCGAGCTGATGCGGCTCGGCCATAAAATACGGGCTGAAACGCAACTCGAGGTAATCGATCCCTTCCCGTTTTGCGTCCTCCACATTCTCGCGCGCGACGCGCCGGCAGGCGTCTCCGTCCGCGAGCATCCGGGTGGCCCAAAGCATTTTTGCCAGGAACGCCAGCAACCCGGGCTGCGGTTCCATGACCTGCACATGGGGCCGAATGGCCTCCACCGTTGTGCCCGGCAACTCGATATTATGTTGTCTCGCCAGGTCGACGATCGTCTCCAGCCGCACGCTTCCGTCCAAATGCCGGTGCAGGTCGATGAAGGGAAGAGCGGGATCGATCGCGGTCGCATTCGGCATCCGCGAAGTCGACGCGATTACCTACATCAAGCGCAAGCGCGAATTTTTCAGACGCGCCGCCGCCAACGCGTCCAATTCGAATGGAGAATTGAACCGTGGCCTATCCGCCCGTGACGCCCATGTTTCGGATGACCAGACCGGCGTGGGCCGGTTCCAAAACCTCAATTGGGCAAGGCAGGGCATCGCCCCGGGCGCCTGCGTCCGGCCGGAACCACCGGATCAGGTGCGTTCCGAGAGCCATTGCCGGACGTTCGACCAGCATCCAACTAAGAACGCCACAGGCCAGACTGAGGAGGACGGCGAGTCCGAAAAAAGCAACAAAACCGCTCTCGTGAACCCGAAAGGCATAGAGGCATTGCTGGATCAGAAACGCGTAGAGGTAAGTTCCGTAGGAGAAATCGCCGAGCCGGCCAAATGAGTGGAACGGCAGTTTGTAGCAAAGACTTAAGAGCAGATAGGGCAGCGCCAGGGGCCAGACGAGAGCGAAGCCAGTGGTCAGCAAGGAGGCGCCGAACGCTGCGGCCGCAATGGCAAAATATTTTGCATTCCAGGTGAATTTCCCGGCGGTGAGCGCATTCATGGCCACACCGGCCATGAATGCAAGCATCACTCCCTGACCTCCCGGGTGAAATCCGGTGTTCACGATTATGCGCCAGTCGCTGTTGTCATTCAGATCAGGAAATGGGTGGAAGGCGTAAATCACCGATGGCGCGTAAAGCAAAGCGAAACCGGCAAGCGGGACGAACCTCCACCGCAAAAAGCTGAGGCCCGCGGCAAGGGCGAGCCCGGCATAACAAATGGCTTCGTAGGACAAGCTCCACAACGATCCGTTCAGAATGCCCGGAAATCTGTTGTGCATGAAGACCGGGGTCACCTTCCACTGGGTAATATAAAGGGCGGCATTGTTGGCCACATAGCTAAACGCATTGCGCTGCCCCGAGCCCACAAGCCGGTCCCAGTAGCTGAGCTGTCCGGGGAACATCGTCTCGATCATCATTGGCACGACGATGAAAGAGGTCACGAGCAAGCAAACCCAAAACGCCGGCATGATTCGAAACAGGCGGCGGACGGCGAACCGCAAAACCGAGGGCTGCTTCCCCAGTGATTGCATGAGGAGATAGCCGCTCAGGATGAAGAATCCTTTCACCGCCAGGCCTTCCGGTGAAAGCTGGTTGTGACAAAGAGCGGCGACCGGTTCGGTGCCGAACGGCGCTAAGGGAAAGGAATGGCCGAAGATCACGGCCACGGCCAGACCAAGCCGCACGAACACGAAACTGTCTGGGCGCGATGTTTCTGGAGAGGTTGCCATGTTGGAGTTCACGGGCCGATCTTCGGGGTCGAACGCACGAAATCCCCCAGGACGCCGATAAAGACGATGGATTTAGCAAAGGATGTGCCGCCGCTAGCAGCTCCCAGCCGGTCAGCGTCTCGCGCGCTGGCCGGCTTTTTTGCGCGGGGAGCTTCCGTTGCCGGCCGAAGACGCTTGTTACTTTTGAGTTTTCCTCGCGCGTAAAAAGTATGTTAAATTGAGACCGAAGGTCACCTGATATGAAAAGACTAAACTCGTTTGCCTTTGTTCTCGTTCTGAGCGTTTGCGCGTCTTTGTTTGGAAGCGCGAATCGAAGCTTCGCCGGGTCGGATTATTATTCGCGGGGAAGCAATGGCGTCCTGCGAATGAAGCATTCGCCCGTGCTCGGCCTCAATATCCCCATCAATGTCTGGATTGATGGGAGGCAGGAGGGGTCGTTTACCAAAGGCCACGTTTTTGAGCGTTCGCTCGCGCCGGGCCGGCACATGGTCTACGCGAGTCGCCCCGGCCAAATGTATAGTTCTTTCTACGGCGCGCTGGATGTGCGTTCGGGAGAAACCTTGTCGTTTGTCGTGAAATCGACGCCGAACCAAGTGTATCTCCAACCGGTCACGAGCGTCAACTAGTGGAGGGGGTAGCCGCGAACGCAGGTTTTGAAGGCCTGCGCACAGTCATTTATCACGCGCCGGATTTGGCGGAGACCAAGGCGTGGTATGCGAAGGTTCTGGGAATCGAGCCGTATTTCGATCAACCGTTTTATGTCGGCTTCAACGTCGGCGGTTACGAACTAGGCCTCGATCCGGATGCTTCGAGCACACCGGGCGGCAAGAGCGGCGCGGTGGTCTATTGGGGAGTGAGCAACGCTGACGCCTCCGTTCGGCGACTGATTTCGCTCGGAGCAACCGAGCGTTCAGCCGTGCAGGAAGTGGGCGAAGGAATTCGCGTCGCGACGGTTTTCGATCCGTTCGGGAACATTTTTGGGATCATCGAGAACCCGCATTTCAAAAGCTGATCGCGGCTGACGACAGCGACCGCTCACACGCCGCACGCTAGTGACCTGCGGGGATCATGCCGTCGTGTTCGTTGGCCCCAGAGGTGATCATGCTGCCTTCGCCTCCGCGATCCATTCGCTTTTGGAGTTCGTTCCTGGTCCAGACAACCAGGCTTCGTGCCGGGCCTGCGCTTGCCTCTTCCCAGTGTCCGGCGAGATGGGTTCCGGTTTGCTCGCTCACCCAGACGTAACGTTTGCCGTCGATCGTCCGGTATTTCGGCCCGCCCGCTTCCGCGATCGCTTCGTCGTTCAAGACCTGACCGGTGATCTCGCTGCCGGGAGCCACCTGAATCTTCATGGCCGCGCCGCCCCGAGTGAGGGTGTCGCCCGCCACGCCATCAGCAATTACCTTCTTTTTTCCAGCCGAGACGACGAACAGGTACTGATTGGCTTTCGCGGCTGCACTCCGCGTGTTGAACTGGACCACGTACTTGCCGGCGGGCAGATTCCCGGTCGCAAACGTGGCCCTGGCATTGATGGCTTGCTTGAACACGACTCTCTCTGTGGCGTCGAAAACGGTCACGTCCATCGAAGGGATGGCGCCATAAGCCGTGCTGAAAAGCGCGGCCAGCGCGAGGAAGAGCGGTAGTAACTTAATTTGTTTTTTCACAGGATTTCCTTGGTTGTAGTTGACGTAGCGCCGGTCGAGTTTGCCTACACGAACCGGAGCGATTCATTGCAACCAGACTCCTACTTTCTACGCCGATCGCCATATCCACTTGGCGAGAACGGCCCGGGCCACTTGGTCGACATTGGCCCTCGAACCCGCGCCAGTCTCGGGTCTGGTTGGTCATGAAGAAGCCGGGAGCGAATCGCCGACGCCAGCGGTCCATCATCGCCTTCGAAATGGTGCGGCTCGATCGCAAGGCGGCGGAGCCGCTTCATCACCAACTTTATCGTCAGGTTCGCGACGAACTGAGATCCGGAAACTTTAGCGAGAGTTCGTCGCGCTTGCCTTCCTCACGCGCTTTGGCGGGTGAGCTCGGTGTTTCCCGGCTCACCGTGAACGAGGCCTTCGAGCAGCTTCATGCCGAAGGCTATCTCGTCACGAAGGCTGGTTCCGGTACCTTTGTGGCGGACCCGCTTCCCGATGCTTTTTTGGCGGCGGACCCCGAGCAAGCTTCGCCCCAGCTCAGGCAGGAACGGCACGTTTCTAAAAGAGTAAGCCGAATCCCAGACGCGCGAACCGGAGACGAGTTTGATCTGGGCCCGACGAACTCTCCGCCCGGCACTTTGTTGCAATCGGGCATCCCGGCAGTGGACGAATTTCCGATCGCTATCTGGGAGCGACTCCGGGCTCAACTTCTGGCGAAAAAGGGAGTGAACCTCTTGCGCTACGGTTCCAACCGCGGCGACACTGATTTGCGCGAAGCGCTCGCCGCCTACTTGTGCGATTTCCGCGGCGCCCGTTGCCACGCGGACCAAATTCTCATCGTCGCGGGAATGCAACAGGCGATGTTGATCGCCGCGCTCGCCATTCTTGATCCGGGCGACCGCGCGTGGATCGAGGATCCCGGATTCCACCAGGCCCGCAAAGTGTTTGCTCTCGCCGGAGCGAAGATAGTGCCGCGGCCGGTCGATCGAGAAGGCCTCGTGATCGGGCGCGCCTCGGGCCGGTCCGCGCCGAAACTCATTTACGTCACGCCTTCTCATCAATTTCCCATGGGCGTGACGATGAGTCTGAAACGGCGAAAGGCGTTGCTCGATTTCGCGGAACGACGCGGCGCCTACATTCTCGAGGACGATTACAACGCCGAGTTCCGATTTAGCGGCCCGCCGCTTCCCTGTTTGCAGGGATTGGATCGCAGCGGACGCGTAATTTACGCGGGCACCATGAGCAAGATTCTGTATCCGTCGTTGCGGCTGGGGTATCTTCTCGTCCCCGCGCCGCTCGCGGATGCCGTCGCGAAACTTCGGACCGCGATCGACCAGCATTCGCCGACGATCGACCAGGCGACCCTCGCTCGTTTCATCAACGAGGGGTTCTATCTCAGTCACGTCCGGCGGATGCGAAAAGTTTATGCGGAGCGGCGCGAAATTTTTATCGAGATGTTCAATCGACTTCTCGGAGACCGATTAACGCTCGAAATCTCAGATGCCGGGTTGCACGCCCTCGCCTGGTTCCGGTTCCCGGAAGATCTTGAGCACCTTCGGCGGGTGCAACTCAATCTCGGGGTGAAGATCAGCCAGCTCTCGTTTTTCTGCATCGAGGCCAAACTTCCGCCCGCTCTCGTTCTCGGTTTCGCCGCCTGGACGCCTGCCCAGATTCGCGAGGGACTGACTCGCCTCGCCCGGGCGCTGGAAAAGCGACGTCCGCCGAGTTAGCCGAAAAAATGTTCGCCTTTAAAGGCGAACATTCGTCTAATTCTCGTTAGGCGGTATGCCCACTCTCGATTGTAAGCGTATCAAGTTCTACTCAGATGCAGATGAGGCGGCATTCTTTGCGTTCGTGCGCAGCATTAAAGCCGTAAAGAAGATCGAGGGATCAGGAGAGTCCATTCTTCTGCGCGTTGTCTCGCGACCATCGCAGCGGTCGCTCCGAGACATTGATGCGCTTTTCACCCGCTACCGCATACGCGGTCGGCAACAGCTCGCACACCTTCGCCGATCGAAATAGAGTGGCCACGACGAGACGGCACATGCAAAGTCTTTCTCCGATAGCACGTCCACCGCCTAACCATGCGATGGAGCGAACGGCGGACAGCTGTGTGTCCACATTTGAGATGACTTCCACACATTCAGCCCGAGCGACGCGCGGTGTCGTCCGCCGTCGCTCATCTTGTTCTCGTTAGGCGTTCAGACCGCTCTTCCCTATGAAGCATCCATCTCCTAAGCGGCAGTCTGCGAGCGCGGTCAGTGTCGACACAAATGTGCGATGTCTTCGCATCTATCCGACGGAGGAGACCTCTCGCACCGTTGCCGATCTACAGACGATCGGCATCCGACTCTCGAAAAAGCAAGCTGTTCACCTGGCTCGGGTTTTGTTGGTCGTGACGCAAGAGTGGGACGAGGTCGACATCACCGCGTATCGATTCGAGAAGCGGCGAACAGACGGTTCATACCGTCTTACTATTACGAGTCAGACGACGGCCCTCGAGGAAGGGACGGAGAGATAGTCATGGGCAACACAACGGCTTTGGTACGGCAAGCACTCAAGGACCTCGGGGCGGACACTCCAGATGCCAGGGTCAAAGCATATCTTCGTGAAAGGGAGCCGGGTCTTCCAGAGAATCAGGTCGGGCTTGCGCTGCGAAAACTCGGCGGACGCGTTATTCCGACAGAGCCGACGAGGCGTCGTCCAGGTCCCGAATAACGCCTAACCAGGCGATGCAGCGAAGCGCAAGCAAACACCTGCGATTAACGTTCGGCGTATCTGCCATCGACGCTTTGACTGTGTGGCACGTTGCAGGCGCTCTCACCCTCGGCGCTATCGCCGATGCGGCCAACAGAACGACCGGCGTCACCGATGCCGACCTGGCCAGCACCGGCCTGCCAGCGGTCAAGCAACGCACGCAGCTTACCGAGCCGCCCGAGGCTCCGCAGAATGTGCGCTTGCGTCACGGCCAAATGCCCGGCGCGGTCGCTGGCGCCTGCGACCCGATTCCCGGCGGCAACATCCGCAGTTATGAAGGCCAATGGGCGCTCGATCCCGTCGACGGCCCCTGGAGCGAGACGTTCACGTTCCCTAACTCGCGATCGCACCGCGCAGCCGCCGCGCCAGCCTCCATCGTGGCTGAGCTCGGTGGCGTTAGATGACCGCGTCCTCCGCGCGCTTCGTTTGCAACCGGAGCTGTCCGCAGGCCGCGTCGATATCGTGCCCTTTTTCGCGGCGCAACGTCGCGACCACGCCGTGGCCGCGCAGAACGGAAAGAAATCGCTCCTGTTTTTCGCGGGATGGGCGCGACCATTCCAGACCTTCGACGGTGTTGTAGGGGATCAGGTTAATCCGCGCGCCGATCCGCCGAGCGTGAGCCGCCAGCAGATGGGCTTGTTCTTCGCTGTCGTTCACGCCGCCGATCAAAATGTATTCGAAGTAAATCCGCTGTTTCTTCCGGCTCGCGTAATAATCGCAGGCGGCGAGAAGAGTCGTTAGGTTGTATTTGCGGTTCACCGGCATGATTCGGTCGCGGACTTCGTCGGTCGCGCCGTGGAGCGAAATAGCCAGCCGGCTTTGGATCGGTTCTTCTGCCAGTTTTTTGATCTGCGGCGCGAGACCGCTCGTGGAAACAGTGATGTGGCGGGCGCCGATCTCGAGACCCCAGGGCGCGTTAATGATCCGGATGGCGCGCACGACGTTGGGGAAGTTCGCCAGCGGTTCGCCCATTCCCATGAAGACAACGTTGTCGATCCGTTCGCCCGTCGCTTTCTCCACCGCCAGGAGCTGGCCGACGATCTCGCTCGCGTCCAGGTTGCGGGAGAAGCCGTCGAGTCCGCTCGCGCAAAATTTGCAGCCGTAAGCGCACCCGACCTGGGTGGAAACGCAGATCGTCCGGCGATCGGAACGTTCCCCATACAACGCGGGCGATGCCGGAATGAGAACCGACTCCACCAGGCTGCCGTCGGCCAGGCGAAAAAGAAATTTCCGGGTGGTGTCCTCCGAGCCGAGAACGCGAACGCTCGCCAGGTTGCTGAACGCGAACTCGCTCGCGAGCCGCTCCCGTAGCGACTGGGGCAAATCGCTCATCGCCTCGAACGACTCGACGCGCTTTTCGTAAAGCCAGTCGACGACCTGCTTGGCGCGATACGGCCGCTCGTTCTGGGTAGCGAGATAGCTCTCGATCTCGTCGAGGAGGAGCGAATGGACGGTTCGTTTCGCGGCTGTCTGCACCGGCCAGACTACGTTACGGTGCGGCTGCGTTCAAAGTATGGTCACAGCGCCCACCACCAATCGCACCCCGCTCGCCCTTGGATGGGAGGCGGCCAAGGCCAACGCGGTCCCGGGATTCATTCTCCAGGCCGCGATGCTGCTGATCCTGATCGCGTATTATGTCAACCCGCCGTTCGCCGTTTTCCTGAACCATCTCGCGGAATACAAGCAGCGGCATGGACTCGCCTTCGTCGTCGTCGCCGCGGCCGTGGCGGGAGCGGTTGTGCCGGAATTGTTCGTGATTGTTTTCTTCCAGCGCGGCCGGCCGCGAAAGGAGAACCTGCGCAATCTCGCCTTCACCATTCCGACGTGGGGCGTTGACGGAATCCTGGTCGACCTGATGTATCGCTTGAACGCGTTTTGGTTCGGCGACGTGACGACACTCGGCGTCGTGACCGCAAAAATTCTGGTCGATCAACTCGGCTACAATCCGTTCTTCGCGGCGCCGGCCGAGGTGCTGGTTTACGAATGGAAAAACGAAGGATTTTCCTGGGCTTCCGTCAGGCGGGCCCTGACCTGGAAACATTACCGCGACAAGATCGTGCCGACGCTGTTGGCGACCTGGGCGGTCTGGGGGCCGCTCATGGCGATCATCTATTCGCTGCCGTTTGCGTTGCAGTTCCCGCTCTTCAGCGTGGCGCTCACTTTCTGGGTGCTGCTTCTCATTTACATGACCAACCGGTTCGCCGGCAAAATTGAAGCGGGCGCGCCGCCCGCGTTGTCCGTCGCGAAACTGTAGGCGCGATTGGAAGAAGTCGCGGAAGGTGTCATGGTCTCGGCCCATCGATGAAGTCGCACGAAATTTTTCAAGCCATGTCGCCCGCGCTCGCGGCCGAGATTTTCACCTTTCTCCAAACGGAACAAAAACCGGTCTACAAGGCGGCGATCCAAGGGCTCGCGAATCAGCGCAATCTCCGGGGCGTTTTCGTGGAACGAAAGCCGCCCTCGGAGCGTTTTCCGTGGATGCAGGCCGCGTTCGCTCGAAAGATAAGCGATTCGCTGGCGAGCCACGTCCTCCAGGCCTGGCTGCTGGGCGCCAATAAAGAGATGCTCTGCGATTTTCTCGATGCCCTGGAGATCAAACACGCTGAAGACGGAACCGTCGACGAGCTGCCTGCGGAGTTGCCCAGGGAAAAAATCGCCGCAGCCGTAGAGCAACTGCTCGCCAAATATCCGCCGGAAGCCGCCGCTGTTTATCTCCACGCATTTCGTGAGATGGACGCGACGGTGCGGTGGCCGGGGCTCGATGAAATCCTGGCCGAAGAACCGCGGCTAAAACTGGGCGCTACGGCGCCGTGACTTTGCGGAGTGCTTCGTGCACTCCCGCCCCGCAGGGTTTGGTGGCGACGTAACCGCCGGCTGCTTCCACCGCGGCTTTCACTTCCGGGATCGCGTTCGCCGGGCACGCCGGATATTTCGCAAAGCGGCCGTCCAGCATGGAGACATCATTGTGCTGGTCGCCCGCCGCGAAGATGTCGTCGCGCGGGATGTCGAGCAGGCGCGACAATTCGGCCAGGGCCGCGCCCTTGTGATAATCGGCGTGGCAAAAACGCAGGTAAACCGTGTTGCGCTGGTAATGAAACTTCGGCTGGTTCGCGCGCGCCCGATCGATGAATTGGGTCACGCGGTCGAGTTCTTCTTCGTTCTCCGCGACGAGTCCTTCCAGGCCGGCGCTGTGATAAAGCAAACGCGCCTTTGTCTTCTGGTTCACAAAATCGACGACCTCGGCCAGGACGCTTTCGGCCGACTGAAAAAGTTCCGCATGCTCGCGCGCCACCCGCTCGTTCCAATCGCCGAACGGTTCCCATCTTGCCGCGCCATTGGCGGCAGGCCGGAAAATGTCGCGTTCGCTGGTGAGAATGAAATCCGGGTGGATCGGGAATTCGAGGTCGACCAGACCCGACTCGAGGAGGTCCACCGATCGACCGGTGTTGATCGCCCAGAGCACGCCGTCCTCCTGGAGCCGCTCGATGTATTCCATACACCCGCGATCGAGCACCGGGTCGTTGCCGTGCGCTACGAGCGTGCCGTCGAAGTCGGTGCTGAGAAGGCGGATTCCGGCGTTCATGAAGGGCGGTAATGTAGAAATGGTTTGCGGCTCCGCAATCGTGGCGTCGCCGCGCGCGCTTGCCCAGCGGGCCGGCCGGCCTACAATCGAGTCAATGAAGTCGGCCTACGAGCTCGCCATGGAACGCCTCGAGAAAAACGCTCCCAGCATCGCTCTGACAGACGATCAAAAGGCGCAGATCGCGGAAGTCGACTCGACGTTTAAGGCTCGGATCGCAGAGCGAGAGCTGTTTTTGAAAGGTGAAATCCGAAAGGCGCAGGAGGCCGGGAACGTCGAGGAAGCGGATTCGTTGCAGAAGCAGCTGGCCCTCGAAACCCGCCGCCTGCAAGAGGACGCCGAGGCGAAGAAAGAGAAGCTTCGGGCTTCGTTTTCGCGATAAACTAGCCTCGAATCCCCGGCCGAGGCGAGCAACTCCGGTTGCCGTCCCGGACCGCTTGGCACGTCAAAAATCGTTTTTTCGCGCCGCCGATCCTCAATTTTGCTGGCCGATTCGGGGGCAAAACTTTTTTGCGGAAAGTTATTATTTTCCTTGCTTCCCATAGGCAAACCACCGTAGAAGGGAAGCCGTCGGTAAAAAAATTCCCAAGGGCATAAGAATTGTTATTGACGTTGAGAATCAATTATGACAAATATGGGAAACATAAGAGATACCCGGGACCGCAGGGATTGTGGAAACGGCCTCAACTAAAAACGCAATAACGAAACAAACAGGAATCAGGAGAACACAAAATGATCAAACGTAACTTCACCGCCGCGCTTCTCGCCGCCGGAATGTTCGCACTCGCAAGCGTCGCCCAGGCGACGGTAGTTGACCTCGGCTCCAGTGGGAGCGGCACCATCAACGGCGCCATCTTTGAAACCAACAACGACCACCCCACGGGCACCGGCGTCTATAATCCGTTCCTGACTCTTCAGGCCAACGGGACGGAACAGGGCTACAACAGCTCCACCGGAAACTTCGACACCAAGCGCGAGCCGCAGTGGAACCACGAGATCAGGTTCTCCGACCTGCAAACGACGACCATCAACGGAATCGCCTACTTCGGATTCTCCGTCGACATCAACGAACCGAACGGCGCGAAGTCGAGCATCTCCCTTGAAGGCCTGAGCATCTACACCTCCTCGACGCTCCAGAGCAGCACCTCGACCAACGGCAGCGGTAATTTCAACGGTTCGCTCGGAACCCTTCGCTACGACCTCGGCGCGAATTCGGTCCTGTATAACGATCAGAACACCGGCAGCGGCGGAGGCGATATCAACATCTACATCCCGGTTTCGAACTTTGCCGGCACCAATGCGAACGACTACGTCTACATGTATCAGCGCTGGGGCAACGCCGACGCGATGACCCAGGGTGGATTCGAAGAGACCTCTCTGATCCGCGGCCTCGCGCCGGTTCCGGAAATGAGCGCCTTCTTCCCGATCGTTGGTTTGCTCGTGGCGGTTGGTTCGACCAGCATCCTGCGCCGTCGCCGGATGTCGAAGGTCAATTCCTAAGCAGTTTCCTTTTTTCTTATCTCCATTGTTTGGCGAAGGCGGCAGGGTAACCTGCCGCCTTCGTTTTTTTTCCTGAAAAGTCGCGCGAATCGGCCATTGCCAACGCCGCCGTCGCGCGCCTAAGTTAGCGCCCCCTTCGAAACGATGTTCGCTTTTCAACCCGAAATGAAGGTCTTCAGCGGCTCGGCTAATCGCGAGCTGGCCCAGCGCATTTGCGATTGGATCGGAACGCCCCTGGGCCAGGCGACGATCAGTTCGTTTCCGGACGGCGAGACCTACGTCAAGATCGAGGAGAACATTCGCGGGCGCGACGTGTTCATCATCCAGCCGACGTGTCCGCCGACCAATCAGCACCTGATGGAATTGCTGATCATGGTGGACGCCGCCCGCCGGGCGAGCGCGGACCGGATTACGGCGGTGATCCCTTTTTTCGGCTACGCGCGGCAGGACCGCAAAGATCAACCCCGCGTGCCAATCACAGCAAAGCTGGTCGCTAACCTTCTCCATGCCGCCGGCGTGAGCCGCGTGCTAACAATGGACCTCCACGCGCAGCAAGTGCAGGGATTCTTCGATATCCCGGTGGACCACCTTTATTCCATGCCGGTTCTGTTGAAATATCTGCGGACTCGGCTGACGCGAAAAACCGTGGTCGTCTCTCCTGACGTGGGCGGCCTCAAGATGGCGTCGGCCTATTCCCAGGCGCTCGGCGCCAACCTGGCCATCGTGGCGAAACAACGGAAGAGCGCCACGGAAACAAAGGCGCTTTACGTGATCGGCGACGTGGAAGGGGCGGACGTCCTGCTGGTCGACGACCTGACGGAAACCGCCGGCACGCTTTCCTCGGCGGCCACGGTATTGAAAGAGCACGGGGCCCTCGATATCTACGCGGGAGTCGCCCACGCTGTTCTGGTGGATCTGGCGATTCCGCGGTTGCAAAACTCCCAAATCGAGGAATTAATAACCACGAACAGCACGCCCGTGCGGACGGTGGAAGGATTCAAGACCACCGTGCTTTGCATCTCCGAGCTTCTCGGCGAAGGCATGAAACGAATCCACAATGACGAATCGGTTTCCTCGCTGTTCAAGATCGACAACGACGCGGAGAAAAATTGAAACATGGCTAAGCAGGTAAAACTCACGGCGGAACGGCGAACGGCGACAGGGCGTTCGGCCGTGCGAAAACTCAAAACCAGCGGCTTTGTGCCTGCGGTCATCTACGGATCGAAGGATAAACCCGAGACGCTTCAGGTCTCCAAGCGCGACATCAACTCGCTCCTCAGCCATGCCGCCGGCGAAAACATTCTGGTGGAACTCGAAGTCGCGGGGCAAAGCCGTCTCGCCCTCGTGCAGGAAGTTCAGCATGCGCCGCTCGGTGGCGCGGTGTTGCACATCGATTTCCACGCGGTTTCCCAGGACGAAGTCATCGAGGCCGATGTTCCGCTGGAGCCGATCGGCACCGCCAACGGGGTCAAGAACATGGGCGGATTGCTCGAGCAAAATTTGCGGACGCTCGCGATCGAATGTTTGCCGCGCGATCTACCCGATGTCCTGCGGGTCGACGTTGCTTCGCTCAATATCGGCGATTCCATTCACGTCCGCGAAATCCAGTTGCCGGCCGGCGTGACGACGCGCATTCAACCGGATTTGACCGTGTTCTCCGTTCTCGCTCCGACGGTGGAGGAAGAGCCGGTGGCCGCGACGGCGGAAGCCGCGGCTGGCCCCGAGGTCATCAAGGAGAAGAAGGAAGAACCCGAAGGCGGGGCTGCCCCGGCTGGTGGAGCGAAGGACAAAGAGCAGAAGAAGTAGGTCCTTTGGAATTTCGAATTTCGAATTTCGAATTTCGAATTTCGATTGCGCAAAGGTGGTTGAAAACGCTCCACGAATTCGTTTGATCGCCGGCCTGGGAAATCCCGGCAGCGAATACAACGGCACGCGCCATAACATTGGCTTTGAAGTTGTGGATCGCCTCGCCGCCGAGTGGGGACTCGCGTGGCAGTATGAGAAAACCTGGCGGGCGCTTTGGGCGAAAAACGAAAAGGCGATTCTTGTAAAACCGGCCAGCTACATGAATCGCAGTGGCGAACCGCTCCACGCCATCGCCCAATTCTACAAAATCGCGCCCGCGGAAATGCTGATCGTTCTCGACGACATGGCGCTGCCGCTGGGACGACTGCGGCTGCGCCCCGACGGCGGCACCGCCGGCCACAACGGCCTCGAGTCGATCATCGTGCAGTTCGCGACCGAGGAGATTCCACGGCTGCGGATCGGGATTGGCGCGCCGCCCGCCGAGGGCTCGGTCGATTACGTCCTCGGTCGATTCTTCGAGGAAGAGCGCGGGGCGGTCGAAAAAACCATCGTCCGCGCGGCCGACGCCGTGAAATGCGCGATTGACAACGGCCTGCTTTCCGCGATGAACCAGTTCAACAAAAATCCAGAGTCAGAATCATGAAAAACCGCTATGAAGCCTTGCTCGTCCTGAACACGCAAGGCAGGGAAGATACCGTCAAGGACGTCGTCGATCGTCTCGAGTCCGAATTTCAAAAAGAAGGCGCCGAGATCGAGCAGGTCCAGAAGATGGACAAACGCCAGTTCGCCTATGTCGCGGGCGAGCTCGATGCCGGCCATTATGTGAATTTCGTTTTCCACGCCGACTCGCAGCTCATCACGAAACTGCGCGCGAAGTTCAAGCTCGACCCGGAAGTTTACCGGCAGCATTACCAGAAGCTCCGCCCCAAAACGGAGAAGAAGGAACGCGCCCCGAAAAAGTTGGCCGAGGCCAGGTAATTCCGCTAGAAAAGCGGCATGGCCAGTTTCAATAAAGTTATCCTTCTCGGGAACCTCACGCGCGATCCGGAGGTCCGTTACACCCCCAAGGGAACAGCCGTCACGGATTTAGGCCTGGCGGTCAACCGCACTTACACTGCGGATAACGGCGAAAAACGTGAGGAAGTCACCTTCGTCGACGTGACGTTCTGGGGACGCACCGCCGAAGTCGCAGGCGAATACTTGAAAAAAGGGCGCCCGGTTTTTGTCGAAGGGCGCCTCCAGCTCGATTCGTGGGACGACAAGACTTCGGGACAAAAACGGACCAAGCTCAAAGTCATTGGCGAAAATATGCAGATGCTCGGTGCTCCCCGCGGCGGTGGCAGCGGAGGAGACGAGGACAGCGGCCCGCCGCGTTCGAGCCGGCCGGCGCCACCTCCCAGAGCCGCCGTTCCTTCGGCACCAGACGACGACGAGATTCCGTTCTGATTTCGATAGCGCGACGACGGTAGGGCGACACGCCGTCGAGCCGAGGCCTCAATTCCATGACCCCCACGGAAGCCTGCATAGCGCTCAACATGCTTCCGACGATGGGCCCGGTGCGGCTCCGGAAGTTGCTCGAAGTTTTCGAAACACCCGACCGGATCCTGGCGGCGAAACGCGATGCGCTGCGCGCCGTCGAAGGAATTGGCCGCGAGGTGGTCGATCAGATCGCGAACTGGGAAACGCTGGTCGATCTGCCCGCGGAGTTGCGGCGGATCAGCGATTTCGGCGCGACCGTCATCACAGCCGAATCTGCGTCGTACGCGAAGCAGCTCCGTGAGATCCACGCGCCGCCGATTGTGCTCTATGTCTGGGGCGAG
This sequence comes from Chthoniobacterales bacterium, assembly GCA_035941675.1. GTDB lineage: Bacteria > Verrucomicrobiota > Verrucomicrobiia > Chthoniobacterales > UBA10450 > AV80. Next base: position 108,930 of record DASZDT010000001.1, on the reverse strand, counting down.
GTCACCGAGCGCGATCAGCACGCCATCGCGGTGATCGGATCGCGGCGCACAACTCATTACGGATTGGAAGCCGCCAAGAAACTTTCTTATCAGCTCGCCTACGCCGGGCTGACGGTCATCAGTGGCCTGGCGCGCGGGATCGACACCGCGGCCCATCAGGGAGCGCTCGCGGCAAAGGGACGCACCATCGCCGTGATCGGATCGGGATTGATGAAAATGTATCCGCCGGAAAACGCCGCGCTCGCCGAGAAAATCCGGAGCGGGAATGGCGCCGTGGTTTCGGAATTCTCGATGGAGATCGAGCCGGACCGGCAGACGTTCCCGATGCGGAACCGGATCATTAGCGGATGGAGTCAGGGCTTGCTCGTCGTTGAAGCCGGCGCGAACAGCGGGGCGCTGATCAGTGTGGCGCAGGCTCTCGAACAAGGGCGAAACGTTTACGCTGTGCCCGGCCACATCAACGCGCCGACGGCGATCGGATCGAACCGCCTGATCCAGCAAGGCGCGAAGCTGGTCCTCGACGCGAACGACATTCTTGATGATCTGCAAATACTTTTGCCGGCCGCGAAACCCGCGCTGGAAGCCGCCGTGCGCCCGTTGCCGGTGATGACGGAGGACGAGCGCCGGGTTTACGACGCAATCCGGGAAACCGAAACCTCGATCGACGACATCGCGGAGACCGCGCAGCTCCCCGACGGCACCGTGTCGTCGACCCTCCTGCGACTGGAGCTGAAGCGAATGGTGAAACAGCTGCCGGGGAAATATTTCGTGAAGCTGGGGTAGGGCGTTTTTTGTAGCCGCGTCGCTGTGCGATGCGCCGCGCGTGATATGTTTGCCGGCGCCGCCCCCAAGGCGACGGCTACATGAAAGCTATCCGCCTGACCGCGATCGGTTCGCCACTCGAAGAACAACAGATCGATATCCCGACCCTCGGCGCACGCGATGTTCTGATCCGCGTCCGCGCCGCCGGGATTTGCCACTCGGACGCGCATTATCGCGCGGGTGTGTCGCCGGTGAAGCAGTTGCCGATGACGCTTGGACATGAAGTTGCCGGTGTCATCGAGGCGGTCGGCGAAGAGGTGAAGAAGTTCAAAACGGGCGATAGAGTGTGCGTCCATTACCTCGTCACCTGCGGCGAGTGCGAGTTCTGTAAAGCCGGCACGGAACAGTTCTGTCCGGCCGCCGAAATGATCGGGAAACATCGCGACGGCGGATACGCCGAATTCATTGCAGTTCCCGAGCGCAGCGTCTTTCGGTTGCCCGCTGAGATCCCTTTCGAACAAGGCGCGATCCTCATGTGTTCGTCCGCGACGTCGTTCCACGCGTTGAAAAAGGCCCGGCTTCGTGCTGGCGAAACCGTGGCCGTGTTCGGTGTCGGCGGCCTAGGTATTTCGGCTGTGCAGCTGGCGAAAAATCTCGGCGCAACGCAAGTCTTCGCCGTCGATATCAATCCGGCGAAGCTTTCCCTGGCGCAGTCTTTCGGCGCCAGGCCGGTGAACGCCCGCGAGCGCGACCCGGTAGAACAGCTGCGGAAAATGACGAACGAGCGCGGAGTGGACGTCGCTCTGGAACTCGTCGGATCCGCCCTCACGATGCGCCAGGCCGTCAAATCGCTGGCGACCCTCGGCCGCGCCGCCATCGTCGGCCTCACGCAGGACACATTCGAGGTCGCGCCTTACCGCGAGTTGCTAAACAAAGAGGCCGAAATCATCGGCGTCTCCGATCATCTGGCGAGCGAGATCCCGGTCCTGCTCGATCTGGTTCGCGAACGAAAACTTGATCTTTCCGGGAACATCATCAGGACGATTCCGCTCGAGGCGCCCGCCATCAACGCGGCCTTGGACGGCCTCGAGAAATTTGCGAACGACGTCCGGACCGTCATTCTACCTTGACCTGCCTTTACCAATTCCGATTTGCGAACTGCCGGGGTCTCTTCTACCATCCCCGCCTTAATTGACGCCGGACTTCCAAGGTCTGGCTTCAGCGTTGCAGACCGTTGCCCCACAACAGAATGTCGAAATCTCTCATCATCGCCGAAAAGCCCAGCGTGGCCGCCGACCTCGCCCGCGCCCTGGGCAAGGTCCCGAAAAAAGGGGACCATTACGAGAACGACCAGTACGTCATTTCCTCCGCCGTCGGGCATGTCGCCGAGTTGTTCATGCCGGAAGACATCGACAAAAAGAAGTACGGCTTCTGGCGGCTCGAGACCCTGCCGATCATCCCGGAAAAGTTCGAGCTCAAGCCGATCGACAAATCGAAAAGCGTTTTCGCGACCTTGAAAAAGTTGATCGCGCGCAAGGACATCACCCAGCTAATCAACGCCTGCGACGCCGGCCGCGAAGGCGAGCTCATCTTCAATAACCTTTGCCGGCTGGCGAAGAACAAGCACCCCGTCAAGCGGCTCTGGTTGCAATCGATGACGCCGCAGGCCATTCGCGAAGCCTTCAATCATCTGCGCGACGAAAACGAAATGCGCGGCCTCGCGGACGCGGCCCGCTCCCGGAGCGAAAGCGACTGGCTCATCGGGATCAACGGCACGCGGGCGATCACGAAACGGATGTTCGGTTCGCGCGCGGGTAATGTCGCTTCCGTCGGCCGAGTGCAGACGCCCACGCTCGCGATCGTTTATGCGCGCGAGCTGGAGATTCGGAATTTCAAGCCGCGTGATTACTGGCGGGTCACGGCCCGGTTCGGGATTGCGCAGGGTGAGTACGAAGGGACCTATCACCGCCCGGATTTCAAAAAGAACAGCGACGAGCACGACCGCGCGGATCGGGTTTGGGACAAGCCGGCGGCGGAAGCGGTCGTGGCGGCTTGTCAGGGTAACCCGGTTGCGCAGGTCACCGAAGAGAAGAAGGCCAGCTCCCAGATCGCGCCGCGCCTTTACGATCTGACGACGTTGCAACGGGAGGCGAATGGCCGCTTTGGATTCTCCGCCAAGCGCACCCTCCAGATCGCGCAGGCCCTTTACGAGAAGCACAAAATGCTGACCTATCCCCGGACCGATTCCCGGGCGTTGCCGGAAGATTATCTGCCGACGGCGCGCCAGACCCTGGGAAATCTTTCCGGCACGCTCCAGTCGCACGCGGAGAAGGCGTTGAAGAACGACTGGGTCCGGCCTAACAAACGCATCTTCAACAACGCGCAGATCAGCGATCACTTCGCGATCATTCCCACGACGTCGGAAGCCAAGAACCTCGACGACGCGGAAGCGAAGATCTACGACATGGTCGCGCGGCGTTTCGTCGCGGTCTTTTTCCCATCGGCCGAGTTCGACATCACGGCGCGGTTGAGCCAGGTGGCCGAACACAAATTCAAGACGGAAGGGAAAGTCCTGACCGCGCCCGGCTGGCTGGAAGTCTATGGGCGCGCCGTCATTGACGAAGACTCGAAAGACGGAAAGGCATTGCCGGCCTTGAAGCCGGAAGATGGCGGCCAGGCCAAGACGCTCGAAGCGACTCTGCACGCGGAAGCGACCAAGCCGCCTCCGCGTTACACGGAAGCGACGTTGCTTTCCGCGATGGAAACGGCGGGCAAACTCGTCGACGACGAAGAACTGGCTGACGCGATGAAGGAGCGCGGCCTCGGCACGCCCGCGACCCGGGCCGATATCATCGACGGGCTCATCTACCAGAAATACATGGACCGCAATCAGCGCGAGCTGGTCCCGACGGCGAAGGCCGAGCAGTTGATCCAGTTTTTGGAGGCGGTGAAAGCGTCGGACCTGACCAGCCCCGCCATGACAGGGGAGTGGGAACATCAACTGCGCGAAATGGTGCGCGGGAAATTTCCGCGGGAGAAATTCATGGCCGGCATCGTCGAGGAGACGAAAGGCATCGTGGAGCGCGTGAAAAATTTCGAGGAAGACGACTCGATCGCGCGCGAGACCGAAATCATTTCGCCGACCGACAAGAAGCCGCTCCGGGAGACCTTGCGCGGTTACAAATCGCAGGACGGCGAGTTCATGCTCTACAAGGTCATCGGCGGCCGGCGCATGGAAGAATCGGAAATCCGCGAGCTGGTGGAGAAAGGCGAGGTCGGGCCGCTCGATGGATTCATTTCCGCGAAAACGCGAGCCAGTTTCGCGGCGAAACTAAAATTGGCGCGGGACGAGAAGACCGGGAAATGGAAAGCCGAATACGACTTCGGGAACGACGTCGATCTCGGCTCGGTCGAATCGTTCTGGACCGACCCTGCCACCGGCGCCGAACTCGTCGAAGTCGGTTCGAACTACGTTTTGCGCGAGAAGGAGAACGGCGAGTGGAAACAGGCCTTTCGAATCCCGCGGATGATGTGCAAACGCGAAGTGACGCGCGAGCAGGTCGTGCAGCTCATCGAACAAGGCAAAACCCCGCTGATCCAGGGTTTCATCTCCAAGAAAGGCCGCCCCTTCGACGCTTTCCTCGTCCGCGCTGATGCCCGGGTGCGCTGGGAATTCCCGGCGCGCGCCCCGAAGAAAGACAAGGACGGCAAACCGGTGGAGCGGAAGGCGCGCGCGAAAGTCGATCTATCGAAGGCGCCCGTGATCGGCGAAAGCCAGGCGCACAAAGGCGGCGAGCTCGTCGAAATGGAGGACGCCTACTACGTCCGCAAACCCGACCAGGACAACCGCCCCGTCTTCAAGCTCACGAAAAAACTTTGCGAACACGAGATCACGCCTGACGAAGTGAAGGAACTGCTCGCCCAAGGCCGCTCCCCGTTGATCGAGAATTTCGTCTCCAAACGCGGCAATAAATTCGCCGCCCACCTCGTCCTCTCCGCCAAGAAAGACAAAGCCGAGTTCGAGTTCCTGCCGCGGTAAGTTGTAGCGTCGGCTGTCCCAGCCGAAAAAATTCCTGGGCACGTCGCCTATTCAGGCAACGCCTCGATTTCTTTGTAGAGAGGAGTCAGCCGCATCTCGTTGATATTTTTGTAGAACTCGGGGGCGCTCTTTTTTGTCCATTCCCGGCGCAGATCCATGAACTTGAGCAGCCACTTCTTTTCTGACGTGCCGGAAGTCGGAGCGTTGATCGCGCTCGTTGTGCTATCAGCGAGCTGGCGAGTGCGGGCGGGACCCAGGTGAACAAGCGTATCAAAAATCACGCTGGTGCTCACCGCGTTTTTCAGGCCGTGCTTCTTCATGATATCGGCCAAATCCACCTTCTGCTCGTCGGACGCGTGCACCGTTTCGCCTTCTGCTCGAGACGTTTTCTTTTCTGCGGCCGCCAGCGCGTCACGAGTTTCCGGATCGAGGTAGCCGTTTTCGGCGAGGCCGTGAGATTTCTGAAACTCCCGAATCGCGCTCCGGGTTTCGCTGGTGGGAACTCCACTTGCACCTTGCGTTAGCAAGCCCACGTCTTTCAGTTTTTTCTGTGCCTCCACGATGCGGGGATTCACTCGGATCAGAGAAGGCGCCGCATCGGCCACGACAGTCTGGGCTTTGAGTGGATCAACCACAAACAGAACGAGGACAAACAGCGCGAACCCGCCGCCCGCGCCGATCCTGCTCCCGGCAATAGACCCCTGAAGGACGACTCCGCCGATAAAGAAATGCGCGAAAAGCGCCGCGCAAAGTGCGACGAAGAACCGTAGCATCTGCCTTTGGAAGCCGTTCGGCTCCTGGAGCACAAAGATGATTATCATCAAAAACACCAGGATCCCGCCGCCGGCGATGGCGCTGGCGAGCGTGTTCCCGGCCTTGTGCTTAAACATCAGGGGGCCGTCTGCCTTTCGTTCCGTTTCTTCCATGCGTGACGAAATTAAATGAACTCCTGCGCTCGCCGCTAGGCTTTTATGGACTGGGGCCTAACGCGGTTAAACTTCGAGGCCCCGCTGCGGTAAGCTCGCATGCTTCGGCTGGAAACCGCCTGCAGCGCCCGGCTAGGGTTCTTGAGCGAAAAAAGGGAACTTGTTAGCGAGTCTCAGCGAGAGCGCGTTCAAGAAAGCCGGATCGTCGTAACCTTTGAAAGCAATGCCCGCTTTTTGCAAACCTTCGGCTGCTTTTTTAGTCCGACTTCCTTTTTGGCCATCAATTGCTCCGGGTTCAAACCCCGCAAGGTAAAGCGCACGCTGTATTTCCGCGAAATCAGCCCTTCCCAGGGTGGACTGATAGAAAAGCTGGCCGACCTGGACCATGCTCGGTGAAACCGATGGCCGAGTCTTAGCGATTGCCTCTATTCCTATCTTCGCCGGGTGCGCTGGCTCAGGATGAACCGTGGGGGGTCCCACCGGTCCCTTCAACGCAATAATCAACGATAGAGCACTAAGAAGCGTCCCCAGACCTACCTTCTTGTCGTACTCGAACGGAATGTACGGTCTAATTTTGGCGAAGAACGGACTGTCGAAGGCGATGCGAGAAGCATCGAAAGCAAATCGAACGTGCTGAAAAGCTGACACAGGGATACCGAGTTCTCTTAACGTCCCTCCCTGTAGCAGGTATGCGATCACTTCCGGTCTGACGGGGAAATCTCCGTCCAATTCTGGCGTCTTATTCCTGGCAAAGTAGGGGGAAGACGCAGCGAGTGTCACGGAGAAAAATGGAGAGCTGCTCGCGAAATGGAAACACCTTTGATCGAGAATTTCGTTTCCAAACGCGGCCATAAATTCTCCGCCCAACTCGTCCTCTCCGCCAAGAAAGACAAAGCCGAGTTCGAGTTTCTGCCGCGGTAAGTCGATTCATCTCTGCTCCCGAAATGGCGCGCCTTCAGCGAACCTTCTGACGCGATCTTGTCGCAAGTAGCCGAGTCAACAACCACGTAAACGAAAGAGCTTTCTGGGATCTTTCGAGCGGATCCTGCCAATCAAAAATCGCCCCATTTTCACTTTCCAGCCAAACAAGTCCGCCTTCGCCTCCAGAATGCATCGCGCGAAAGTGTCGTCGGTCTCATGCGCGAGTACGCGCTCAACAAAACGCGTGAAAAAGTACGGATGCTGTTTGAGAACGATATCGTTTTTCACCGCATTCCAACCCTTTGAGTAGTCGTATTCAATAAGGGTGGGATTACCGAAAGCGTCATAGAAACAAAATCTCCTGCGGAAATCGTAGTCACGCTTATTGCAGTACATCCAGTAGACGTAGATCTCGTCGGGAATGTACCCATGCAGCCAGTATTCATATTGTCGGATCTGCAGATTCCAGTAACGACGGAACCATGACTTGGCATCGGTCCGGTCGCGAACTTGAGTTTTCTCCTTCTCAAGTAGGCCGTATGCTTCTTGGAAATGCATCGTGACATCCATCTTCTTGTGACGCCTAGTCCAAGAGTAGGTCAATAGCATAGCCGTTACAGTGGCGACTGCTATGACGACGGTTGCCCAAGTGTTTGGATTACCCCAGACGGGGATGGTATCACCTGCGCTCGCAATCAGAATTGTATTCATGGTGGGACGTCCGCTTTTGTGAGCAGGGTGGGCGAGAGGTGAAGCGATACTTCAGCGTTCGCGAGAATAGAATGGACCCGGGGAAGAACCATTTCTCCCCAGTCGTAACGAATCTTCGCCCGTCGCTCAAGGACAAAAACAAAAGCAGTGACTGGGTGAGAAGTCGCCCTCGCTCGTTCGAAGATTATGCCAAAATTAGGGTCGGTTCACGTTGGGGAAATGGTCAGAGAGGTTTCGACTTCGCTCAACATGACAATTTGTAGGGCAACCGCGTCATCGGGCACGTGTTGCTAATGAGCCTAACGACGCCGCCCGCTACGCCCGGGGTAACCATCGACTTCGCATTTAGATACTCGTCCATGCAAGTCCAACGGCTTTGGCGGAGGGGGAGTTTCGGTTTTTTTTGCTTTCGCCTGCCGCGCGACGTGGCTGGCGGTGCGCCATTCGCCGCCCATCTTGCCCTCTCCGCCAAGAAAGACGAAGCCGAGTTCGAGTTCCCGCCGCGGTAGATTGCTCCGCCTCTTTGAAATCAGGTCTGCTTTGGGATAAACAGGCCCCCGTAGACAAGCAGGAAGAGTTGAACGTACCCGAAAACGCAAAGCGCGGTTTTCGCCCAAAACAGAATGTTCGTTGGCCAGTTCCAAAATCCGGACGGCTCGACGACGTGGTCGGCGTTCTTAAACTTCTTCCAGTAATGGTGATGGATGATTCCCCAGACGGCGCTTTTGAACGCATACTGGAGAAGGTCAGCCACCAGCACTAAAATAAAAAGCCGGAGCGGAACTAACATATCGGGCGTAAACGTGATCCCGCCGGTGTCTTTGCCGACCTTGAAAATCCAGATCACCGCGATACCGGCAAGCGCCATCTGACGAACCACTGTGCTGACCGTGCCGGTGGCAAAGTAGTACTCCTCTTTTAGGTCGGAGATCGTCATTTCCGTTTTGCCTTCCTCATCACTTTCTGGCCCCGCCAGTGCCCGCTGTCATTTTCTTTCCTGCATGCCCGCGGTGCACAATTTTCCCGCCGCCGCTCTTCTTTTTCCATTTTGACGCTCCTGCCCGACGAGCTCCTCCCGTTCCTGCCCCATAGACTGATTTTTTCGGGTTTTTTTCCCCCGATTTCGACCGTGCCCCGCCTCTGTTTGTGCTCATAAAGTCAATTCCAACTACGGCTTTGGCGGAGGGGGAGTTTCAGTTTTTTACTTTCGCCTGTCGCTGGACATGGCTGGCGGTGTGCCATTCGCCCGTCCTGGCGGCCACTACTCTGGTAGAAATTGTGCATGAACGCATCGAGCTGCTTCAGGACGGTCATGGCTTCATAGAGGAGTGGACCGAATTCTCGGTGGCGCCGGTTACACCTTGCCAGGCGGATAAAGGGATGCGCTGAGGACAGCGCACGCTACAGCCGGAGCCGGGCGAACGGGGTTACTGCTCGAAGGTGATCGCCGATTTGTCGGGGCCGGTCCGCGTTTCGGTGGTCGAGCTGCCGTTCAAAGGCCGCTGCCATGCCACGGCTGGAAGTGCAGAGTCGTTTACTTGCCGTCAGGCCCGGCAGGGCGAATGCCGTTCCCGAAAATTTGGATACTGGCCTCCGCACTGGTGTTCGTAAACTGGCCGAGACCCGAAGGCCATTTCACGAGTATTGAGACAGTGGCCCCAGGATCGACCTGCCCAAAGAAACTCCATCCGCCATCGCTTTGGAGAAAATACGATGCTGCGGACTGGGCGCTCAGATTCTGAATGTCCACTTGGTTGGGTATCAGGTTCCCGGTGTAAAAAAATCCTCCCGATTGGCCGGGTGCAAGAATCGAGGGGTCGTCTTGTGTTGGTTGGCTCACGATCTGATATGTTTGTTGGTTGTCCTGTCGATGTCAACGAGCGGACGCTTCTTGAGCGCGGCTTCGAGGCGCTCAGGCCTGCGGCTGCCAAGGGAAAGCTCAATGCGCGAACTCATTGATCCCCCCTGCAATGGGCATAAAGATCCCGTATAAGACCATCGCTCCATATTGGACGCCGCAGGCGGCCGGATAGCCCGCCGTACCCTTCGCCAGGACGATCGGAAAATCCATGATGCCGCCACAATTGAAGAAGATGTTTCCGATCGATTCCGGGATCAGAGATTTATATTTCTTTTTCCAGGTGTCCTTGTTCTCCTGAATATTCATGATCACGGGGACCATCCAAGCGAGGTTGATGACCGACTCGACGCCCGAGGAGATTTTTGGCGCGATGCTTCCGTCCGGAAGTGTAGCCAGCGGGATGTTAACGAAACCCTTGACGATGCTGATGTCTGTCAGCACCTGGTTCATCTGCTGCCACCAGGTATCGGTTTTCGCATTGATGACGGTGGCGAGATTCGGGGAAACGTACGAGACGTTCGGCTACCATCAAGTCGCGCATCGATTCGCAATGGCGAAGAAACGGCCCCGGCAGATAGCAGTCATCGTTCGATTCATCGGCGGCTGTGCCGACTCATCCTCTCCGAATCCCACCTAACCTCGAGCTTACTCCTCGAACGCAGCGGCCGATGTATTGGGACAGCTGCGGGTTTCGGACGTCGTGGATTTGCCGCTGGCGTCGCGGCGCAACATCCAGCACTCACCTAAGGTAGAGCTGTAGCAAATTTCGATGGCGAGGCGGCCACGGTCTTTATTTAGCGCGACCCAAAGCGGGTTCGACTTGTCGGCGGCGAGCGGGGTGCCATCGAAGTTGTGCGGCACCATGATGTCCATTGATTCGCCGGCCGCCATGACGTGGCCGCTCATCGAGCTCTGGGTGAATTTATATTGTCCGGGTCCGATCAGTTTCTGAAGTGCGGCTTCCCAATTGCGCACCGGCTCGCCATCGACCCGAACGATGACATTGCGAATGATGGCGGGGCCGGCCCCTTTGTTGTCGAGAATGAAACGGATCCTTGGATCGTTGCTCGTGCCATATTCCAAAATCGGCCAGACGGCGGCGCGGACTTGCTGGCGTTGGACGTAGGCGGTATAGCCGGAAACGAAAAGTCGCGGAGACGCCGACCAAAGTCGCGATGATGGTTTCGTACCGGATCTCGCGCCGGGTCTGGTCGGTCCGCACGAGCGCGATGCTATTAGTGGTGCGGTGGATGGCAAGCCATTCGTCGGAGTGCCGCGAACGATCGGGCGCACAAAACTTTTTCTGGACAAGGCGTTGACGCCACAACTTATGGTGTGCTACTTACTCCGCCGACACTATGCGTTGTCCCAAGTGCGGGTTTCGTGACGATAAGGTCATCGACTCGCGCCAGTCTCGAGATAGTTCCTCCATCCGCCGACGCCGGGTCTGTCTCCAGTGCGCCTATCGGTTCACCACCTACGAGCAGATCGAGCGCTCGGATCTTCGCGTCATCAAACGCGACCGGACCCATGAGCCGTTCGACCGGCGCAAGCTCGTGAATAGCCTGGCGAAAGCGTGCGAGAAACGCTCGATCAGCCTGGTCACGCTGGAAAGCGCCGTGGACGAGATCGTGCACGAACTCGAAACGAGCGGGCGTGAAGTTTCATCACAGATGATCGGAACGAAGGTGCTCGAGAAACTGCGCGAGATCGATGAGGTGGCGTATCTGCGTTACGCGTCGGTCCATCAGCGGTTCAACGAAGTGGACGAATTCGTCGACGCGATCCAGGCACTGGGCCGGCGGATCAAACCGAACGCGCTCCAGCGCGAACTGTTTCCGTCGGAGAACACGGCGGCGGAAATGCATCCGGCCTCAGCGGGAACGGCGAGTACGAAGCAAAAACATGGTCGCGTTTAAGGAAGAATTTCCGTATCTGCGGGGCGATTCCGGGCAGCTGTTCGAATTCGATCAGGCATGGCTGCGGGCGGCGATCACACGCGCGGCGAATGACGCCGGTTATCCGAAATGGTGGCTGACCGATCACGTGACGGAGAGCATCGCGTTTTATTTGCGGCTGCGAAACGACGAGTCGGTCGTGCCGTTCGATCAACTGTCGCAGACGGTGCGCTACGTCCTGAAGGTGATCGGTTACAAGGAAATCGTGCCGCACTTCGAGCCGTCGCTGCCGCCGGTTTCGTTCTCGCTCCTGACCATCGCGCAGGACGCGGGGGCCGGTTACGAGCTGGCGTTTTTCGATGGGCTGGAAAAGCGGATCAGCGCGCTCGTGAACGCGGGCGCCGACAGCCTGTTGCTCTGCGATCTCCAGGCGTGCGTGAAACATCTTCGCGGCGCGAAGACCTGGACGCGCACGTGCGACACGCTTCGCGAGGAAGTGATTTGTTTCGTGCGCGAACGGCTGAGCTCGACGCCGGAGCTGCAGCATCTGCGCTGCTTCATGCGGTAGACGCGCCGCGAAATGACGAATGACGAATGACGAATCCCGAAGGAATGACGATCTTCGAGAAGATCATTCGGCGGGAGATACCGGCGAAGATCGTCTGGGAAGATGACGACGTGCTTGCGTTTCACGACGTAGACCCGAAGGCGCCGGTGCATGTGTTGATTGTGCCGAAGCGGGTGATCCCGAGATTGGCGGAAGCAAGCGAAGGTGACGCGGCGCTGCTGGGAAAGCTGTTGCTGGCGTCGCGCGTGGTGGCTGAAAAACTCGATCTGCTGAAGTCCGGGTATCGGGTCGTGATCAACAGCGGGCCGGACGCAGGCGAGAGCGTGCCGCATTTGCACGTGCATTTGCTGGGGAAGCGCGCCCTGGCGTGGCCGCCTGGTTAGGATAGTTCGCGAACTTCCGCGAGCGCGTTCTCAAGGCTGGCCCGTCGCGGCTCCAGATGTTTTCTCACCGCGTGCTGATTCAACCAGTAAACCGCGAGGTAGAAAACACCCATAACGGAGAGGAACCTCGTCAAAAACGCGGGATCGAATTTCGATAGCGGGCGGCCGGAAGCGGCGGCGCGATCCAGGACCATGATAATCGTGGCTGCGCCCAACGGCAGCAGGTACCACCACAAGACGGTACGCAGTAATCGGATTTGTATTTCCGTTTCGCGAATCATCTGCCTGAGCCGATCGACCACGCTGACTTTTGCCGCGCGGGACTTCGCCGCGATCCGGCTCCTGATAATAAACCCAGCCACGAAGAGACAGCTCGCGACTGCGATCCAGCGAAGCGAGGTGCGGCCATTAATCGCGAACACCGCGGCGATGACGAGCGCCGCACCGACCTCGCGCACATCACGCCACCAAATTTTGCGCCGAAACTTTTGATCCACTGAATGAACCGCGGCGGCGACCTGCGCGATATTCTCAGGAGTTGGTTCGAGCGAATTTTGTCTTTTCCAAATCTGTTCCAATTCAGACGCATTCATGGCGCTGCACTCCTTTCATTAGTCCGGCCAAACTATCGCGGATGCGCGTGAGCCGGCTGCCCACCGCGTTCGCGGAAATCCCGAAGGTGTTTGCGATCTCTTCGTAGGAGAACCCATCCAGATGCAGAATGATGAGCGCGCGCTCCGCTGGTCGCAGCTTTTGGATGGCGCGGTAAAGCTCGTCGATCGTTTCGCGGTCGACTGCGTTCACCGGTTGCGGCACGCTCTCAATCAACTGCGCGAACGGCGCCGCCGGATCGATGACTTTTCCACGCCGGGATTCGCGGCGTTGCCACGTCAGGGCGGCATTAAGACTGACGGAATAAAGCCAGCGCCTTGGATCGCCGGTGCACGGAAAATTTGGAATCGATCTCCACCACTGAAAGACAATTTCCTGTAAAAGATCGGCGCGGGCTTCGACGTTAAACTCGAAGCCCCGCGCGACCCGCACGCCGATGGAGGCATGCTCGCGCATCCATGAAGCAAACTGCGTTTCCTGTTCGGCCCGGGTCACAACGTTCCTCCTCAAGAGGATAGTCGCGGCTCAACCAACTTTCTTTCGCAGAAAGCTACGGCGCCGGAGTCGGAGACGGTGAGGGGGAACGATGAGTGCGGGAACGGACGTGATGTTTCGTCTTGGACTTCACGGAACTCTTCGGAGTCGGCGTCGGACGAACGGAAGCCGGCGCCTGTGAAACAACGGTTGTGGGCGCAGGGGAGCGAACCGGGACAGGGGCGGGAGAGCGGAGCGGAATAGGAGTGGGAGCGGGAACCGTTGAGCGAACGGTGGCCGGACGAACCGGTGCGGGAGCAGGCGACCGAAGCGGGATCGGCGTGGGAGCGGGTACCGTTGAGCGAACGATTGCCGGACGAACGGAAGCGGGCGCAGTTGATGTAACCATTCTGGGCGCCGGAGGATGATAAGTCGGAGGTCCGGAAACCACCGGCGGAACTGTTGGAGGCAGCGGCGGGGGAGCCGCCACGGATTGCATCACGGCCTCCTCTTTCACAATCACCGGCGTGCCGACCGGCGCGTTGTCGAAGAACGTCTCTGCCATTTCTTTGGGGACGCGAATGCAGCCGTGCGAGGCGGCGTACGGCGGGACGTAACCCTGATGCATCGCGTAACCGCCCCGGAAGAACATGGCGAACGGCATGCGCGCGCCGTCGTAATGCGAGCCCGGCGGTTTCGAATCCTTGCGCGAATCGATATTCGATTTCACGACGTTGCCGAACTCATCCACGTAATCGCCGAAGACAGTTGAGACGTGGGCGGCGTCCTTCGACAAAACCGTATACTGGCCGGGCGGCGTTCCGAATCCCGGTTTGCCGGTCGACACCGTCGATTCGCCGACCAGATGTTTGCCTTTAAAAAAATAGGCGTGCTGCTCCGAGATGCTGACCACGATCTTGGGCGATCCCGGAACGCCGTCGCCATTCCAATATCCCATGGGCGGCGGGGTCGGCGCGACCGTCGTCGGCGCGGTCGGGTATTCGGCGCAACTGGCGAGAAAGGCCAGAGGTGCCAGGGCACAGAGAGTTCGAATTAGTGTCCGGCCACCCATTTGGATGCGCAGAGTAATGCGTCCCGTTCGCGGTTCAACTTGAAAGATTCACCGGGCGCGTGCCTGTGCACGAAAGCTAAACCCCGGGAAACGCGTGCGGTTCTGCTTGCCGAAAAGGCCGCTTCCTGATTCCCTCTGCGGCGGAGGAATCACTGTCCATGCAACTTCGCCTGCTCGCCATCCTGCTCGTCCTCGGTCTCGCTCTGGGCGCGGGCGGTTGCGCCTCCCATTCGAACAAGGATTACGACGAAGTGCTGATGCCGCTCCAGACCGGCAGTGTTTTGCAACGCCGCGTCCAGGTAAAGGCCGACCATCAGAGCAAGCCGAAGAAGAAGAAGGACGAGAAGAAAAAGGACGAAAAGAAGAAGGCCCCGAAACCGGACGCGGAAGCGGGCGAGACCCCGGCGCCGGAAGACGAGGCGACGCCGCCGCCAGCGGATCGTTTCCGGTAGAATCGTTATTTCGCGGCGTTCGGCGCGAAGCCGGCCACGATCTTTTCGAAACGCGGATCGCCCCGAAGCGAATCCCAGTACGGATGTAATCGAAGCTGGCCGTAGCTGGCTGACGCCGGCAATTTCGTGATCGCCTCCAGTTGTTCGCAGGCAAGATCTTTCTCGCCGGTCCACCCGTAAATGATCGCGAGGAATTCGCGGACGCGCACCGAATTGAGCGCGTCGCGTTCGACCGGCAGCAGCTCGACGGCGCGCCGTCCTTCGCGTACCGCGTCCTCCTTTCGCCCCAGCGCCGCGTCGATCACGCCCAGGACGCAGAGCGCCGGCGCGTAGTCGCGTTGTTCCGCGATGACCTTTTCCTGGTGTTCGCGCGCGGCGGTGAACGCGGCCTGGGCCGTCGCCGAGTCGCCGCGCATCCGGGCGACAAGGCCCTGGCCGAACTTCGGGCTGAACAAAATCGCGTCGGGACCGAAGGTGTGTTCGCCCAGGGCGGCGAGAGCGCGCTCGGCTGCGGCGAAGTCGCGTTCGCAAAGCGCGAGATAGAACCAGTTGTCCGCGATGCTGGCCGCGGTCGCCGGGTGCGCAGCGAGGAGCGTGTCGATCGTGCCGTGCAACGGCTTCGTATCCGCCTTCCAGTCCAGTTCCGCCTGGGCGCGGGAAATTTTGGTATCGACGTCATTCGGCACCAGGGCGAGAGCGCGGTCGAGGGCGGCGACCATTTCCGGATAACGCCGGAGCCCTTCATAACTCAACGCGATCTGCTGGAGGGTGGCGAAGTTGCGCGGATCGAGTTCGACCGCGCGTTCCAGTTTGTGGAGGCCCTCTACATGACGGCCTTGCCGGCGAATAATGTAACCGCTTATTTCGAAGACGCGCGGGTCGTTAGGCAGCGTTCGGCTGGCGATCTCGAGTTCGGCCAGCGCCTTTTCGTATTCGAGATATCCCTGATACAAAAGCTGGGCGCGGGCGAGGTGGGCTTCACCGCTGTCGGGCCGGAGGCGCAACGCGTTTTGGACCGCCTTCTCCGCCTCGGCCAGACGCGCCGGCGTGTGGTCGACCCCGCTGAAGTAAGTGAAGTCGTGCACCCCGGCGAGCTCGCAATAAGCGAAGAGGAAGTTGGGATCCTTCGCGATGGCTGCCTCGAGCAAACGCGCGGCTTCCGCCAGCTTGTCTCCGAATCCGGCCCCGAACGCGCTCGTGGCGATGATCGCTTTCGCCTCGTTGTAAAGGTCGTAGGCCTCAAGGTTGATGGTGGGCGGTTGTTCGATCGCCGCTTTTTCGCCTGGCGATAATTTTGCGCGCAACTGCTCCGCGATCGTCTTGGCGATCTCGCTCTGGATGGCGAAGACGTCGTCGAGCGGCCGGTCGTAATGTTCCGCCCAGAGATGGGCGTCGGTCCGCGCGTCGATGAGCTGGGCCGTCACCCGGACGCGATTGCTGGCGCGTTGCACGCTCCCGACCAGGACGTGCGCGACTTTCAGCGCCTGCCCGATCTCCGGCAGATTTCGCGAAGCCGTGTTCCGATACTGCAGCACGCTCGTCCGGCTGATCACTTTCAAATCGGCGATCTTGGCCAGATTCGTGAGGATCTCGTCCTGGACGCCGTCGGCGAAAAACGCGTTCTCCTGGTTGGCGCTCAGGTTTTCGAAAGGGAGGACGGCAATGGATTTTTCCGGCGCCGACACGGCCGCAGGCGGGGCGGGCGCGAACCGGTTCCGGGCATAGGGGAACAGAAAGATCGCCGCGACGACGAGGGCGATGGCGCCGATGATCGCGCCGAGCCGTCGCCTGCCGCCCCGCAGAACCCGCGAAACGCGGCGAGTCAGGATCGGCCGGTCGTCGAGAAATCTTTGAAGATCGTCGGCCACCTCGGCGGCGCTCGCGTAGCGTTCGGCCGGCTCTTTCGCGAGGCACTTGAGGCAAATCGTTTCCAGGTCGCGCGGGACGCCCGGCTTATGCCAGGCGGGCGAAACCGGGTTCTCGGTCGCGACGCGAACCATGATCGAGGTGTCGCTTTCGTCGGGCAAAAACGGCGGCCGGCCCGCGAGCATTTCGTAAAGGATCGCGCCTAACGAGTAGATATCCGCGGCCGCGCCGACATCGCGGCTTGTCCCGCGCGCCTGTTCCGGCGCCATGTAAACCGGGGTGCCGATAACCGCCCCGGAAAGGGTGAGCCCGCTTTCCGCCGTCAGGCGTTTCGCGATCCCGAAGTCGGTCACCTTCGGCACTCCCTGGGGATCGATCAGAATGTTGCCCGGCTTCATGTCGCGATGAACGACGTTGTGTTTGTGCGCGAAATCGAGCGCGCGCGCCACCGGAACGAGGAACTCCGCCGTCTCGCGCGCGGTCATCGGTCCGGCTCGCAAACGATCGGCCAGCGAACCGCCTTCCACATGTTCCATGGCGAAGAACGGCGCGCCGTCCTGTTCGCCGACATCGTAAATATGAACAATGTTCGTGTGATGAAGCGCGGCGGCCGTCTCCGCTTCGGCGAAGAACCGCTTCAATTCCGGCGCGCCGTAATACCCGGTCAGCATCTTGAGGGCGACGAGCCGGTTCAATTTTCTCTGCCAGGCGCGAAAGACCACGCCCATCCCGCCGCGTCCCAGTTCGCCCTCGATTTCGTATCCACCGACCACGCGATTGCTGCCGCTGGTCAGGGGCGCGGTGGGATTGGAAGGCGACGGATCGGGATTCAAGCAAAAGGAGTGTGGGCATTTTCACCCGCTTGCTCAAGGGCAGCGATACGCGCCGGGCAGGTTGACGAGGCATGGGCCAGCTCCTATTCTCGCAACCTGTTGGTGAGGTGGCTGAGTGGTCGAAAGCAGCGCTTTGCTAAAGCGCCGTACCCCAAAAGGGTACCGAGGGTTCGAATCCCTCCCTCACCGCCATCGCTTCATCCGTCGAGGGTCGGCTGCTATTCAGCGCCTCCATCCCGAGATGGGCGGCCGATCCAGATTTTGGCACGGCCCGTGCGAATTTCGTAGACACTGCTCTGGCATACTCCCTAATAAGGCGGTTCAGTCCCCAGTTAAAATGCCAATAAAGCTACCGAATCTAGCCGAAACCGACACGATCCGATTGATTGCCTGCGGTTCGATCGAAGCAAAGCAGAAATCGCTTCGAACCTGGCTCAATCAACGACGGGCACTTATTTCGTCATACAAAGTGGCAAACCGCGCATACTTTGTGAGATGCGCGACTGGGGGATTTTCTGGACATTTCCACCTTGAATGTGCGGCTCCCGGCGCCTTTACGTCCCGACCAAAAGCAAACACTCGCCTTAAAGATATCGACGCTCTGTCCGAGAAGGTGCTTGGTTTGCCGATCAAGGTTCGGCTTACGTGTTATTTTTTAGTGCCAATTGCGTCGCTCGGAGCTACTGGCATCATTCGGACGCTTTCGGCAGATACGACAGCGGCAGGGGTCTCAATGAAGCTGACGGCAGGCACGCTAGCGCTTTCTGGCTCGCCGATACAAAGTGTTCGTTGGGAACTGGAGGACGATGCCCGGTTGGTGAGAATTGCCGTCGTTACGCTTCGCAAGAGGATTTTGGCTGAGGATTATCTCATAGAGGCTCAACAGTGGAGCCGCTCGCTGTTCGATGTAATGATTATGGCGCGCGGAGTCAGCAGGAATGGCTAACCGTCTAAAATTCGTTTTTCCGTCTCGTAGCCAGCTGCAAGCTTGGGAGACCGAATCTGATGAGCCTGAACAGCTGGAAGGTTTGGATCAAATGCTTCGCAATTGCGTTACAGCGGGGATTGTCCAATCAGAACCAGTCCTTCCGGAGAACATCGCCAATTTCACAGAGCTCCTCACAAACTACTCAACATACGTGAACGCAATGGTGGAACGACGGTGGCAGATGACGCTTACCGACCGGGTCCTATCTGATTTGCGTTCACGCGTTGAGTATCTAGAAAACCATCGAACGCTGGTTGTTCCCGTGGACACATTCGGCGACGAAGATTTCGAAGTTTTTCAGCCGTTTAGTGTAGTTGTCGAACCGTCAGGCGACGAATTTACCGCGACGCTTTATGACGCAAACGTCTCTGCTTCGGGCGAGACCGTAGAAGAAGCGATCTCGAATTTGAAAGAAATGCTCTTAGAGCTAATCGAGCTTTTCGAAACAGGCGTAAAACTCGGAGCAGCAATGCAGAAGCAAAAGGCAGTTTTAACGTCGCTTATTCGTCGAAGGCAGGTTTTTCCTCAGTGAGGCGCATCATTACCAAACAACACGCTCGCGACATCGCGGACAAGCTAAAAGCCGTGCTGCAAACTTCGAAGAAACAACGACCGCACGATCTTTACACGGTCTACGAAGATGGGATTCTGGTAGCGACCTTCGGCATTCGTCGCGGATCAAACAATGAAGCAGGTCACGATCATCTGCCCAAGCAGCTATTTGTAGGTCCCAGGGATGCAAAGGATTTGGCTCAATGCCCAATGAGTCGGGAGCAATACATTCGAAAGTTACGACAGAAGGGCAGAATTTAAAGACGGGCAGGCCGCTGTCTCTCTGGCGTTGTCCGGCGCCCGAGGTTTGGACTGGAGGTTCGGGCTCACGCGTGTTGAGCCCGACTTTTTTCGTCAGCGGTAATACACTCAAGTAAGATTTCGTTGATCACCGAAGAGCAGGCGCTCGCGCGCATCATCGAAAATGTCCGGCCGTTGCCGACGCGGACGGTTCCGCTGAGCCAGGGCCGCGATCGCTTCGCGGCCGCCGATGTTTTTGCGCGGGTCGCGCTGCCGGGCTTCGACAACTCCGCGATGGATGGATACGCGGTGGTCGCTTCGGCTTGTGCCGCCGGAAAATCGCAGCGGCTCGTCGGCGAACAACCTGCCGGTATCGATCGCGGGCTGCGGATCGAAGCGGGCGAGGCGCTTCGCATTTTCACCGGGGCGCCCATTCCGGCTGGCGCGGACGCGGTGGTGATGCAGGAGGATGTTCGCGTCGACGGCTCGGAAATCTTCCTGAACACAACGGTGGAGCCTGGCGAGTTCATTCGCCGGCGGGGTTGCGATTTGGGCGAGGGACAAAAAATCGTGGAGACCGGAACGCGGTTGCGCGCACAGACGCTCGCGCTCCTGGCCTCGCAGGGGTTGGCCGAAGTGGAGATCGGCGGTGAAGTTCGCGTAACGATTGTATCGACCGGGGACGAACTGGTGGCGCCCGGCGGAAATCTCGGCCCTGGACAAATCTTCGACAGCAATTCCGCGCTGTTGCAGTCGCTGGTGGAAAAATGGGGTGGAACGGTTGCGCGGGTTCGGCGTTGTCCGGATGAAGCGGCGGCGATCGAGAGCGCATTTCGCGAGGCGCTTTCCTTCGAGGTCCTGATTGTCCTGGGCGGGGTCTCCGTCGGCGCGCGAGATCTGGTGAAGCCGGCCCTACAGGCGATCGGAGCCGAGACCGATCTCTGGCGGGTCGCGGTAAAACCGGGGAAGCCGTTTCTCTTCGGTCGCGCGCGCGACTGCGCCATTTTCGGATTGCCCGGTAATCCGGTTTCGGCATTCGTGACGTTCCTGCTGTTTGTCCGGCCGGCGCTTTTGCGGATGATGGGAGCGTCGGCTGCCGAGCTCTCGCTGCCGCAGGCTGAATGCGTTCTCGCCGAAGAGCTGAGCAACGACGGCGACCGGCCGCATTACGTGCGAGGCAGAACGAACGCCGGGAGATTCACGCCGATCGGCCGGCAGGAATCCCACGCGCTTTACGGATTGAGCCGGGCCAACGCCCTGGTGCGCGTTCCAGCGGCGGCAGTTTTTCCGGCAGGCGCGAGCGTCCCCGTTATCCCGCTCGATTGACGCCTCTTTCTTCTGCGGGACGTTTGACACTCCGCGCGAGCATTTTAGCTTATGCGGTTTGAAAACCGGGACTCCACTTAGCTCTAACGGCCTCGATCAATTCCGGGCCGACGCCGAGCGGCTCTCCCATTTCGTCCTGGAAATGCAGCGCTGTTTTGTCCTGCGCCTCTGCAAAGAACTAGCGCCTGGCAACGTTTCCTTCCCTCAATTTTTTCTGCTCACCAGCCTGGACCAGAAGGAAGTCCTTACCATGTCCGCGATTGCCGGGAAGATGGGACACACCACGGCGGCAGCGAGCGGCCTGGTCGACAGGCTGGAGAATCTCGGATACGTCGTCCGCTCAAGTGCGCGGGAAGATCGGCGCAAGGTCATGGTCTGCATCACCGAAAAAGGATCGGCGCTCGTCCGCCGTATCCGCGAGGAGATGGTCGGCAATCTCGTGAAAATCATGACGCACCTGACGCCGGCCGAGCAAAAGGCGTGGCTCCAGATTTACAGGAAGATTTCCAATTACTGCCAGGCCAAGGAAGCGCCCGAGCCGCGGCCGCGGAGGAATTCGAGAAAAGTTTTGCTCACGTCGCGGCGTTTCGAAAATGGAACGCGCTGATCCCGAACCCGGGAAGAATTAGCGCGACCGCGAATTAACCTCAGACTTTTAAAGGACTATTCGAGAGCGGTTTAAGCCATGGTTGAAGAAAGCGGCACGCCCCTTGCATAAGACGCAGCGCGAACAGCCCCAATCTCTTCGCTCCTCGACGACTTGAACCTGCCGATTCCGCGTTTTTTCATCATGCGAAAAGTATCATTTTACCTGTGGCTTTGTGCCGCGCTCCTGGCCTGCGTCCCATTCAGCGCCTTGCTTTTCGCCGGTGAAACTCTCACGGAGTTGAGAATGCGGCGGACGCCCGTCCCGCGTTTCACGCTCGACCAGGCGGTGCTCACGGCCATGCAGCGGAACGCCGACATCCAAAGGGCGCGCCAGGAGATCGAACGAACCAAGGGCCTGTATATCCAGGTGCGGGCCGAGATTTTCCCGAAGATCGAACTCACAACCCAGGGCCAGAACACCGATCCGCATCTCGGCTCGATCTCGAGCAGCTCGGGCGGCGGACTCTCCGGAGTGCCGACGCAGTACAGCGTTTCCATCGCGGCGACGCAGGTGGTTTTCGCCGGCGGCCGCATCATTAACAACATAAGGGCGGCGTCCTTCACCCGGGACAGCAGCTATTACGCGTTTCGGAATGCGATCGACCAGGTCGTCTCCACGGTGAAGCAGCAATTCTATCAGGTCCTGTTGAACCGCGAACTGATCAACGTCCAGGAGTCGTCAGTGAATCTTTTGAAGAGTCAGCTGCAGGATCAGCAAAATCGATTCGAAGCCGGCACCGTTCCGCGTTTCAACGTTCTTCAAGCGCAGGTCGCGCTTTCGAACCAGTATCCGGTCCTCATCGCGGCGCAGAACAATTACCGGATCTCGCAACTCCAGCTGGCGAAGACGCTCGGGCTCGATTTCGATCCGTCGCGCGCCGGGCAGCCGCCCTTGGAAGCGGTCGGCGCGCTTGAGTTTCGTCCCCGCCATATTCCGCTGCCGGTAGCGATCGAGCTCGCGAAGGAACGCCGGCCGTTCCTCAAGCAACAGAAGTCGGTCGTGCTTTCAAACGCCGCGCAGGTGAGCGTGGCGCGGTCCGGTTACTTCCCGCAATTCAGCGTCAGCGCGGGTGAAGATTTCCGAAGCTCGCCGATCAGCGAGAACATCAATGCGGTGCGGTCCGGTTATGTTTTCAGCGGGACGGGCAGCTGGGCGATCTGGGATTGGGGCGCCACCTACGGCAATGTGAAACAGGCGCGCGCGGTCCTCGAGCAATCGAAGATCACCCTCGATGACGCGAACCGCCAGGTAGAGCTGGAAGTCCAGCAACAGGATTCGAATTTGAAGCAGAGCGCCGAACTGGTGAAGGCAACGGAGGAGAGCGTCGGGCAGGCGCAGGAAGCGTTGCGGCTGGCGAGCGCCCGTCTTAGTGCCGGCGCCGGGACCCAGCTCGAAGTGTTGAACTCCCGCGTGGAAGTGACGCAGGCGGAGTCGAACCGGATCCAGGCGCTCTATAATTATAACGTCGCTTTGGCGGAGTTCGATCGCGTCACCGCGACGGAGATCACTTATTCGAACGAGCTCGATGAACCGAGAACGCGCGATAAGGCGGCAAAGAGCGAAGCCAAGCCGACCCCGGCGCCGAAGCCGAGCCCGCTCGAGTTGAATCACGCCGGCAATCGTCCTTCGGTCGAGATTAGCACCACCACCACGCGCACGCGGACCACGACCAGCCCGAAGTGAGCACGGCCGAGCTTTCGGCTGAACATTTCCCTGTCTTAAGCGCGGTGCCGGGTTTGGTGCACGGCTTTACGCTTCGCGTGCCCGGCCTCGAGATGTCGCACGATAAAGCGGAAGCGCTCGCCCGGCTCGACCGCATTCATCGGGAAATCCGGAGCAGCCACGGCGTCGGTGGAATGGATTTCGTGACCGCACAGCAGGTTCACGGGAAAGAAATCGCGGTCGTCGACGCGCCGGCGGCGGATCAGAATTGTTTCCAGAATTGCGACGGTCTCGTGACGAACCAGCCCGGGATTTGTCTCGGCATTTACGTCGCCGACTGCTGCGCCGTTTACCTTGTCGATCCGGTCCGTCGCGCGATCGGACTCGTCCACTCCGGGAAGAAAGGCACGGAACTGGGCATCGTGCGGAACGCGGTGGAGACAATGACTCGGCGTTTCGGTTCGCGCCCGTCCAATTTGATCGCGCAGCTCAGTCCCTGCATCCGGCCTCCGCATTACGAGATCAATTTCGCGGCGGACATCGTCCGGCAATGTCGCGAGGCCGGGGTCGGCGCGATCCACGATTGCGGCGTCTGCACCGCTTGCGACCTGTCGCGCTATTATTCCTACCGCGCCGAGAAAGGCCGGACCGGCCGGATGCTGGCGTTCCTCGCCCTCGGCTAATCTTCGATCGCGCCGCGGCCGTACTGGACAATGCCGCGCTTGCCGGCGTTCGCCACGAACTCGAAAAATTCGCGGCCGATTGGACCGAAATCCGACTCCGCGGCTTTTTCGAGCGCCTGCCGGGTATTGAGGCGGGAACGATAAAGCAACTTGAAGGCTCGCTTGATTTCGTCGCGCTCGGCACCGCTGAAATTCGCGCGGCGCATTCCCACCACGTTGAAACCGAACACCTCATTCTTGGCCGCGCTTAAAAATGGCGGCAGATTTTGGGTGAAACGTCCTTCCGCCATGACCAGCCGGCCCATTCGAATGCCCTGGTGAAAACGAGAGCCGCCGCCAATGAAAGCGCGGTCGTCGATCCGCACGTATCCGGCGAGCAGGCAATCGTTCGCCATCACGACGCCGTTGCCGATCGTGCAGTCGTGCCCGAGATGGTTGCCGACCATCAGGAAGTTTCCGTCGCCGATCCGGGTCGCGCTGCCCTCGGTGCTGCCACGATGGATGGTGCAGTATTCGCGGATCGTGTTGCCGTTTCCGATCTCGACCAGGCTTTGGATTTTCCGGTCGAACCCCAAATCCTGCGGCAACGCCCCGATGATCGCGCCGTACCCGACAAAATTTTCCGAGCCCATCTTCACCGGTCCTTCGATGACGGCGTGCGCCTGGATCGTGCAGTTGTCTCCAATCACCGCGCCGGCGCCAATCACGGCGAAAGGACCGATTTCGACGCCGGCGCCGATTTGGGCCGCGGGATCGACGAGCGCGCTCGGATGAATCTTCACAGCACGCCGGCCTCCTTGAAGCTGAAGTAAGGCTGACGCCCTTCCGCCGGCGCGCCGATGATCACGTGATCGAGCAGCTTGATCTGGAGGAGCTCCGCGGCTTCAGCGAGACGTCTCGTCAGGCTGTGGTCCGATTGGCTCGGCGACGGATCGCCGGACGGATGGTTGTGGACCACGATCACCGCGTAAGCGGAAGCGACCACCGCGGGCCGGAAGACATCGCGCGGGTGAGCGATGCTCTCGTTCACGCTGCCGCGCGAGACTTCCTCGGTCCCGAGGTGATGATAGCGGGTGTCGAGCAGGACGACTCGCAGCGATTCTTTATGCAGGGCCCGCATCTCGGCTTCGAGGAGTTCGTAAACGAGCTCCGGCGAATCGAGCCTTTGGCGCGTCAACCTCTCGTGCGCCAGCCGGCGGCCGAGTTGAAATGCCGCCACCAGATGCATGGCCTTGGCTTTTCCGATCCCGCGAATCTTTTTCAATTCGTCGACGGTGCAACGACTCAGCCCGGTTAGCGATTGGTATTTTTCCAGCAACTGGCGCGCGACTTCGATCGCGTTCGCGCCGCGCACGCCGCTCCCGAGAAGAAGCGCGATCAATTCCGGATCGATGAGCGCGGCGGGCCCGCGAGCGAGGAGTTTCTCGCGCGGCCGTTCATCGGCCGGCATCTCGCTGATCCTTACGGTGGGGAAGGGCTTTGCCCCCGGATCAGACACGGAGCTGGTCCAGCATTTCGCGGAGAGCATCGCCGAATTGGAAGAGCGAGTCCGTGAAGAGGTTCGAGGGGAGCGCGTGCAATTCCGACTGGGCATCGCGGACAGATTCTTCGCCGGTGTCGAGGGCGGAACGGAAAACACCATTCGGCGATTCATTCTGGAGGAGAGCGGCGATGGCGGTCGCCTCGTCCGAGAGAATGAGTTCGGAATAACGTTCCCGCTCACCTGCCGGCGCGGAGCGGAGCAGCATTAGGATCGGCAGCGTCATCTTGCCTTTCCGCAAATCCGTCCCGAGCGTTTTCCCGATCTCGTTTTCATTCCCGGCGATGTCCAGGCAGTCGTCGTAAATTTGGTAGGCCGCGCCGATCTTGCTCCCGAACCGCTTCAACGCGCTCACCACCTGGGAGTCCGCGCCGTTGAGCACGCCACCCAGTTCGGCGGCGGCGGCAAACAGCGAACCGGTCTTCATCGCCACGATTCGCAAATAATCGTCGATCGCCAGATGGAGATCGAAGCGCCGCTGGGTCTGCATGATTTCCCCGGAACAAACTTCGCGCGCCGCCCGCGCGATCACGCGGCTGATGTCGGCTTTCTCGAAATTCGTCGAAAGATTCAGGGCCTGGGCGAAGAGGCAATCGCCGAGCAGAACGCTGAGCGAATTTCCCCAGCGCGCGTTCACGGTGGGCTGGGCCCGGCGGCGTTCCGCTTCGTCCATGATATCGTCGTGAACGAGGGTGGCGATGTGGATGAGCTCCACGATCACGGCCAGCTCGAGGTGCCCGGATGTGATCTCGCCGGTCGCCCCGCCGCTGAGAAGCGCGACCAATGGCCGGAGCCGCTTGCCCCGGCTGCCGATGGCATACGTCACGTACCCTTCGACGGCCGGGTCGAACGCAGCGGCCTGCCGCGCGATTCGCGTTTCGACTTCGTCGAGCTGCGGCTGCACCGCCGCCGTGACTCGGGCCAAGACGCCATCGCGCGAGGTCGAGGGCGCCCGCGAGTCGGCAAAAACTTCCACGTCCCAACGATAGAAGGCGCGCTAATCCAGCGCAAGCTTGCCGCGTGAAAACGCGGATTTTTCTATGAACTAACGTCGATGCAGCCAGGCCGTCGTTGCATACTTCGCCGCGGCGATTTGTTCGGCATCGGTGAAGGTGCGGTCGGATAACACGCTGCTTTCGGATCGCTGGCAAAGGGCGTGCGCGAGATCGGTCCGAAACCGCTCAGGCAAATCGGGCAGTTGAATGCTGCCCTGGTGGAGGAGGCCGGCGCGGGTTCGGCGATGCGCAGCGCCCGCGATTTTCCGGCCGGCCGTCATAACATCGGCGCGAACCGCATTCGCGAAACAGGCGTCCGAAATTTTAGGCGCGGGCTCGGCCGCCAGTTCCGCGGCGAGGCCGTTTGCCTCCAGCGCCGTCCGAATCGCTTCATGAACCGTCCGATAAATTTCCGGCGACGATCGCGCGAAAAGCGCGTCGGACGCCGGGATGATTATGGAGTACGTCAGGTCGCTGCCGTGCGGCACGACCCCGCCGCCTGTCCAACGCCGGACAATGTCGCGGTCGCCCAATTGCTCTGCCGCCTCGGCGAAACGGCCGAAGTAGCCGAACGAAATCGATGGGCGGCGCCACCGGTAAAAACGGAGAACCGCAGCCGTCAAGTCGGCGAGGAGCGCCTCATCGATCGCCATGTTCAACGCGGCGGGATGCGGCTCGAGATCGTCGTAAACGTGGAGCGCGCGGAGCATGGCCGCGCGTCAGTCCGCCAGTTCACGCACGATCTGAGCGACCGCTTCCCGCGGATCGGGCGCGGCCGTAATGGGGCGGCCGATCACCAGATAATCCGCGCCCGCGTCGATCGCCTGGCGCGGAGTCGTGAATCGCTTCTGGTCGCCGGGCGCCGAGCCCGCCG
The DNA here is from genome assembly GCA_035941675.1 of Chthoniobacterales bacterium. Classification (GTDB taxonomy): domain Bacteria; phylum Verrucomicrobiota; class Verrucomicrobiia; order Chthoniobacterales; family UBA10450; genus AV80. The sequence goes on along the minus strand of DASZDT010000001.1, from coordinate 82,043 downwards.
GCCGAATTCCAGGCGTGACGATTTTTACTTTATCGCCGAACTCCCGGCGCAACAGGGCCGCCTCATTCGGGCTCGCCACCAGGCCGCCGATTCCCGCCGAAACCCCGAGCCGCGCCAGCCGCAAAACCTGTTCGGTCGTCGTTCCAATCGTGCCGATCTCCTTGAGCGATTCCTGGTTCGAGCTGGTCAACACCGTCACGCCCAACAGCAAAGTATCGCCGCTTCGCGCTTCCACTGCGGCGCGAACCATCTCGCTCCCGCCGCTCAGATGGATCGTCAGCATTCCCACTCCCAATGCGCACGCCGATTCGACCGCGCGCGCGACCGTGTTCGGAATGTCGTGCAGCTTGAGATCGAGAAAAAGTTTCGCGGAAGCCAGACCATTGTCGAGCAGCGCCGGCCCGTCCGCGGTGTAACGCTGCAGGCCGATCTTGAACATTCCTACGTGCCCGGAAAGCAGGCGGACAAGGTCCAGCGCTTCTCCCTTGGTGGGGACGTCGAGCGCGACAATGATCTTCTCGGCAGCGGGCGAATTCATTCTGTTCTTCTGGGCGCGGGCTGAACAAATTGCAGGATATGCAGCTTTCGGCGCCCGCGAAGGTCAATCTTTCTTTCGAGATAAAAGGGCGCCGTGCGGATGGGTTCCACGAAATCGAAACGCTCATGGTCCCGATTGCGTTGGAGGACAGGATGACGATCGAGCGAGCGGGGGATGACGGCGAGATCCGGTTTTCGTGTGACGATCCTTCTTTGCCGGCCGGAAAAGAAAATCTCGTGGTGCGCGCGGCGATGTTGTTCCGGGAACGAACTGGCATTGCGACCGCAGTCACCATCACGCTGGAAAAGAAGATCCCGCACGGCGCTGGGTTGGGCGGCGGGAGCAGCGACGCGGCGAGCGCACTTCTCGGCCTCAACGAACTCTTCGCTGCAAATTTGCCGGAAACCGAACTGTCAAAACTCGCGGCCCAACTCGGCTCCGACGTTCCGTTTTTTCTCGCGCGCTCCCCGGCGATGTGTCGCGGCTGCGGCGAACTGGTCATGCCGGTTTCGCTGGAGACAAATTTTTCGCTCTTATTGCTCAAGCCGGATTTCGGCGTCCCGACTCCATGGGCTTACGGAAAGTGGAAAACGTCCCGCGAACTGCCGGGGATCGATTATTCGCCGCAAGCTTTCGACAACGTCCGATTCGTGAACGACCTGGAGCGGCCGGTTTTCGAGAAGTTCGTTTTCCTGGCGCGCCTGAAAACGTGGTTGCGAACCCAACCGGAAGTCGCGGTAGCGCTGATGTCGGGTTCGGGCTCGACCATGTTCGCGGTCTTGCGTGACGCCGGGGAAGCACAAGCGCTCGCCGCGCGGGCGCGGGCGGAAATCGATCCACAATTGTGGACGTGCGTTACCCGGCCTTCTTCTTCAACGTCGCCACCGCATACTCGCGATTGAGTTTCGCGATGAAGCTCGCGCTGATCGAAGCGGGACACACCGCTTCGCATTCGTAAGTGTTGGTGCAGTTGCCGAAGCCTTCCGCGTCCATGGCGGTCACCATTTTCAGGACACGCGAGGTTCGTTCCGGTTGTCCCTGGGGCAGAAAAGCGAGATGGGAAACTTTCGCGGCCGTAAAGAGCATGGCCGAAGCGTTCGGACACGCGGCCGCGCACGCTCCGCATCCGATGCACGCCGCAGCTTCCATCGCCCGATCCGCGTCCTGTTTCGCAACCAGCGTCGCGTTTGCTTCCGGCGCTGAACCCGCCCGGGCCGCGACGAAGCCGCCGGCCTGGACGATCCGATCGAGCGCGCCCCGATCCACCACCAGATCTTTGATGAGCGGAAACGGTTTGGCCCGGAACGGTTCGACCACAATCGTTTCGCCGTCCTTAAACCGCCGCATGTAAACCTCACACGCCGCTCCCGGATGATCCGGCCCGTGCGCTTCGCCGTTGATCGTGAGCGAACAGGTCCCGCAAATCCCTTCCCGGCAATCCGAGTCGAACGCGATCGGCTCTTCGCCTTTTGCGATGAGCCCTTCGTTCACGACGTCGAGCATCTCGAGGAACGACGTGTTCGGCGAAACGTTCGTCGCCTGGTACTCGACGAGTTTCCCTTTCGTCTTCCGATCGCGTTGCCGCCAGATTCGCAGACGGAAGTTCATGGTTGAGAGCTGAGAGTTGAGAGCCGCATATCGGTTGTTCGTGTTTTAAAGGACCAGCGCTTTTCGAAGGCCGCTTTGCATTCTGCTTTGTTCTTCGGCCGCTCGATAGAGATCACTAAATTGCTCTTCGCTTAGGAATCCCTGTCGCCTGGCAAGAAAAGCCTGCGATACGACTTCGAAAAGCGAGCCAGTCGAAATCTCAACGAAGCGCGCGAAATCCGTTTTCGAGTGCCGGGACGAGCCTTCCGCCAGGTTAGAGGAGATCGAGACTGCCGCGCGCCGAATCTGATTGGTTAATCCAAAGCGCTCTTCGGCAGGAAATGATCGACTGGTAGCGTAGACCAGATCTGCGAAATCGATCGCCTTCTGCCAGACCTCTAATTTTTCAAAATTAAACATCTTTTCCTTTCTGGGGGGCTCTCAACTCTCAACTACCGGCTCTCAACTATTTATAACTCCGTTGCGTCAATTGGACGGTTTCGAACTGGAGCGGTTCACGGTGCAACTTCGGCGCGGCGACCGAGCCGTTCCCCTGGTATTCCCATGCGAAAACGTCGGCGAAATTTTCGTCATCGCGGAGCGCTTCGCCGTCCGGCGTCTGGTGTTCCTCGCGGAAATGGCCGCCGCACGATTCGTCACGCGTCAGGGCATCGGTGCACATGAGTTCGGCGAACTCCAGAAAATCCGCGACGCGGCCTGCGCGCTCAAGCGATTGGTTGAGCGCTTCGCCGTCGCCGAGGACACGCACATCGCGCCAGAATTCGTCGCGCAGCTGGGGAATTCGCGCGAGCGCTTCGCCCAGGCCCGCTTCGTTCCGCGCCATCCCGCATTTATCCCAAAGGAGAAGTCCCAGCTCGCGATGGAAAGAATCGACGGAACGCGTCCCGTTGATCGCGAGCAGTTTTTCCGTGCGGGTTCGCACTCCGGCTTCGGCTTCTTTGAACTCCGGACGATCCACGGACGGCCGCTTCCCGATCTGCGGCGCCAGATACGCAGGCAACGTGTAGGGCAGCACAAAATAGCCGTCCGCCAATCCCTGCATCAGCGCGCTCGCCCCGAGACGGTTCGCACCGTGATCGGAAAAGTTGGCTTCGCCGATGACGTGCAATCCCGGGACGTTGCTCATCAGATTGTAGTCCACCCATAACCCGCCCATGGTGTAGTGCACCGCCGGGTAGATGCGCATCGGGCGCTGATAGGCGTTCTCGCCGGTGATCTTTTGATAAATGTGAAACAGATTTCCGTAGCGCTCGCGGATCGTGTTTTCTCCAAGCCGCGCGATCGAATCGGCGAAATCGAGATAGACGCCGCGGCCGCTCTCGCCGACGCCGCGGCCTTCATCGCACACTTCCTTCGCGGCCCGGGAGGCGATGTCGCGCGGCGCAAGATTGCCGAAGCTCGGATATTTGCGCTCGAGATAATAATCGCGTTCGGCCTCGGGAATCTGGCTGGGCGGCCGGGTGTCGCCCGCCTTTTTGGGAACCCAGACACGGCCGTCGTTCCGCAGCGACTCGGACATGAGGGTGAGCTTCGACTGGTGCTCGCCACTGACTGGAATGCAGGTCGGATGAATCTGGGTGAAACACGGATTCGCGAAGAGCGCGCCTTTTTTGTAGGCGCGGTAGGTCGCGGTCACGTTGCAGCCGCGCGCGTTGGTGGAGAGGTAGAAAACATTTCCGTAACCGCCGGTCGCGAGCACGACCGCGTCGCCGCTATACGCTTCGATTTTTCCCGTAACAAGGCTGCGAGTGATGATCCCTTTGGCATGCCCATCGACCAGGACGAGATCGAGCATTTCCGTCTGCGGAAACATCTTCACGGACCCGGCCGCGATCTGGCGCGAGAGCGCCTGGTAGGCGCCGAGCAGGAGTTGCTGCCCGGTCTGGCCGCGGGCGTAGAACGTTCGCGAGACCTGCGCGCCGCCGAAGGATCGATTCGCGAGCAGCCCGCTGTATTCGCGCGCGAACGGCACACCCTGCTCGACGCATTGATCGATGATCAGGTTACTGACTTCGGCGAGCCGATAGACGTTGGCTTCGCGCGAGCGAAAATCGCCGCCCTTGATGGTGTCGTAGAACAAGCGAAACACGCTGTCGCCGTCGTTCTGATAATTCTTCGCGGCATTGATCCCGCCTTGCGCCGCGATGCTGTGGGCGCGGCGCGGGCTGTCCTGGTAACAGAAGCACTTCACGTTGTAACCGAGCTCGCCGAGCGTCGCTGCCGCCGAGCCACCCGCGAGCCCGCTGCCGACGACGATGATCTCGAACTTCCGGCGGTTATTCGGCGCCACCAGGCGCGCGTGATCCTTGTGGCTGGTCCACTTTTGCGCCAGCGGACCGTGCGGGATTCTGGCCTCCACGGTTCCGATCATAGTTGTTGCGCGGGTTTCACAAGATGAAGGAGCACCGCGACCGGTATCGAGGTGTAACCAATAAAAATCAGCCAGGCGAAAATGCGCCCGGCCGCGGCCAGCTTCGGCGTCAGCCTTTTATCATTCAGCCCCAGCGATTGAAAGAAGCTCGAGGTTCCGTGGCTCAAGTGGAGCGCGAGCAGAAACATCCCCAGAACGTAGAACCCGGATACGAAATAATTCTGAAATCCGTAGACCATCATCGAATAGACGTCGTAGCGATTGAGCGGATCGGCTTTCAAAAGGAGAAAGCGCGGGTCGGTCACCCGCACCGTGAAATGGGCGAGGTGATAGAGGATAAACGCGAGCACGATCAATCCACTCAATGCCATGGAGCGCGAAGCGAGCGTCGCCTTCACGTGCTCCTTCTTCTTGTACTTCGCCGGCCGGGCCCGGCGATTTTCCAGGGCGAGGCTGATCGTGTAAAAGATATGGAGCAGCACGTTGAGGAGAAGGAACGCCCGGATGATCCAGAGCAGCGGTCCCAACGCGCGCAGATGTTCGGCGTAGGAGTTGATCCAATCCGGCCCGAGAAAAATCTGGAGATTGCCCAGGAGATGACCGACGACGAACGCTATCAGGACCACGCCCGTGATGGCCACGATCATCTTTTTGCCGACGGATGAGTGGAAAAATGAAGGAATCGCGGTCACAGGCTTCGCCAACTGCAGCCGTTCGGCCGCTGGCTGAAATTAGAAGTCGGGTAATTAGTGTCAAGCTGACTGGTTTCTATTTAGCGCCGTAGGGCGCCGTTGGCACTGGGTTTGGGCGCGGGTATTGGTGAACGGTTCGTTACCGAAATTAGCTGGACTTATTTCTGCTATCACGTAAATCACGCCTGTGTTTCGCTCTGCCCAGCTAATTCACCCCGTTTTTTTCGCTGTCTCCCGAGGGACTCGGATGGGCGCGGTTTTCTTTGCTTCCGTCGCGTTTTTTGGAGCCAGCGTGCAGGCTCAAGCGCCTGCCATCCGTCTCGCCAATATCTCGACCCGCCTCGCAGTGGGCACCGGCAATAACGTTCTGATCGCCGGGTTCACCATTACCGGTTCGCAGCCGAAGAAAGTAATTGTGCGCGCGCTCGGGCCAACGGTCCCGGTGATTGCGAACCTCGCCGATCCCGTCCTGGAGCTGCATGACGCGAGCACAACCTTGCTGGTGACCGACAACTGGCAGGACACGCAACAGGCCGAGTTGAAGGCGACGACGATCCCGCCTCGCAACGATTATGAATCGGCCATCGTGCGCACGCTCAATCCCGGCGCCTACACCGCTGTCCTGGCCGGACGAGGCGGAACGACCGGCGTGGGCTTGGTCGAGGTCTACGACCTGGACAGCACCGTCGACTCGAAGCTGGCGAACATCGCGACGCGCGGATTTGTCGGCAAAGACGACAGCGTTTTGATCGCTGGCACCATTGTGGTGGGAAGCGGCACGACCACGGTGCTCTTTCGCGCGCTCGGCCCCAGCACCGGCATTCCGAGTGCGTTGCAAGATACGACTTTGGAATTGCATGACGGGCAGGGAGGCATCGTTGCGTTCAACGACAACTGGCAGGATTCACAGGCGAACGAGATCGCGGCGACAACGATAGCGCCTTCCAATCCGCTCGAGGCAGCAATCCTTCGTCCGCTTTCGCCGGGTAACTACACCGCCATCGTGCGCGGCAAAGGCAATACTACTGGCGTCGCGTTAGTGGACGCTTACCAGCTGAACTGAGCCGCGCCATGCTATCCTTGCACCGTCTTACTACTATCGCCGCGACTGCCGGAGTATTCCTCTGTTCGTTGTCTTCCCAAGCGCAGGTTAACGGAAACGCCACCATCAGCGCTCCCGGCCCGGTTTTCGGCCAATCCTTAACCCTGAGCACAACAACCCAGTTTGCGGGCGCGGTGTCGTCGATCAAGTGGGGCAATAAAGAATTCATTAACGTTTGGGATCGCGGCCGGCAGTTGCAGTTGAACGTCCAGTTTTTCAACCGCTTCGAATGTTACAACCCGTATGAAGCGGGTTCTTTGTACGACGGGCTTAAGCAGCCGACTTCCAGCAAGCTGTTGTCCCTTACTGCCAGTGGCAACATCCTCGATAGCACCACCCAAATGGCGTGGTACCTCCGCCAGCGCGAAAGCTTCGATCCCCGGGATCACTGTGGCGACCCGTCCGGCTGGCTGGCGTGTCCGCCATACACGGGGCCGCTCTCCGACTATCGCGTGCATAAGACAATCACCATCGGCTTCGCCGGTATTCCGAACGTCATTGAATACCTGTCGGAGCTTTTCATTCCGGAGCCGGTCCTGAAAGGTCTCAATCAGCTGGTAGCGGTGATGCCTTATGAGTTCGCATCCCTCCAAAGCTACGACGTCGTTTCCAAAGATTACCGGAAGGTACGTTCCCTGGCCGGAGAAGACGACGCGATCAAAGTAGCGTCGACCGCGGATGGCCAGTACGCGATGGGCTTCTATTCGCCGGAACTACTCCAGCCCTACAGTAACGTAGGTGCCGCTGATTGGTGGTTCATCGTTCCGCCGGATCCCTTTTATCGGGACCCGAACGATCCAAGTAAGATCGACCTGGATTATGCCTGCATTCATATGGGCAGCTTTAACCGTTACGACAGTTTCAATGGGCCGGGGTTTTACCACGATCGCGCCTATCTGGTGATCGGCAGTTTGGCCCAGGTAAAAACTTCCCTGGCTGATCTGCACAAACATTTCGCGGCGTTTGACCCAGAGGTGTTTATCTGGCGCGATTATCAGGCGATCAATGGTTTGTCCGCCGCCGTTCCTACCCAGGAAGCCGCGGAGAACCACTGGCAGGCGCAAGGGATCGCTCAGGGACTTAGAGCGTCGCGGACGTTTTCACCGTCGCAGTATCTCCAGCTAAACCCGGACCTGGTGAACGCCTTTGGTCCTAACAACTATCAAGCCGCCATCGACCACTATATCAGTGCCGGCCGCGCTGAAGGCCGTGGCACCGTGGCCAAGCCAGCCATCGGGATGCAGCACGCGGTTGTGCTCACGAATCGACGCGCGGTCGCGGCCGGTCAGAATTCTTCGGGCCAGCTCGGTGACGGAAACACCGATCGGACCTCGGGACCTACGCCGGTTCAATTTGATCTTACAGTCACGGAGGTAGCAGCGGGTGATTACACGTCGCTCGCCGTGAAGTCGGATGGGACGGTCTGGATGTGGGGCTCTAATCAGTACGGCGCCCGCGGCGACGGCAGCACGGGAGGAAACATCACCACCCCGGTGCAGGTTCCGATTCCGGCCCGGATAACGACGCCATCGCGGACGGGCAAGCATGCGATTGCCGTTGGAACTGGAGTCTGCGCCGCCATCGATACCCAGGGACAAGTCTGGACCTGGGGTGTGAATTGGAACGGCCGGCTCGGAGACGGCACCCCTGTTTCTCGCTTTACTCCCGCGCGAGTGCGAAAGAGCGCGAACGCGGAAGATTACCTGACCGGGATCGTGTCCATTTCCGCCGGCGGCGGGACCTTGGCTGCGCTCGATGCGGACACTACTATTTGGACGTGGGGAGCCGGAGCTAATGGCAGTTTGGGCAATGGCTTTACTGACGATAGTGGCTATCCCGTTCAAGTGGTTCAGGCCGATGCGAACAATGCGAGCACCCCGTTAAAAGGTGTGAGCCAGGTCGATTGCGGTTCTTCGGGATTTTGTATTGCGTTGCTTCGGTATGGTGAAGTCTACGGCTGGGGCGCTAACGACCTTTCGCAGCTGGGCCTTCCGCCCGGAGGCGCGCTTTCCGTGGCGACGAAGATTTTGATTGGACCGAACCAGATCGATTCCATCGCAGCAGGGTCCGCGCACGCCATTGCCCACAGCGCGGCGGACGGCAAGGTATACGGTTGGGGTTACAACGGACGCGGCCAACTCGGCGCCGGTGTGGCCAGCGTGGTCCAGTATCCGCCCGCAGCCATGAACGCCGGGCCCGACGGCATGAAGGACATCGTGGACCTGGCGGCGTGCTCAAATTCCAGTCTCATGGTGCGATACACAGACCGGGCGGTTTTCGGCGCGGGCGATAACGAATCGGGCCAGCTCGGCATACCCGGCGACCCGCTTGTGCAATACCTGCCGGCGAAAAGCGCGCTCACGCCGTAACCGTAAAGCGGACTTCGTTTCCGGCTTCAGGCCCCGCGTCGGGCAATGGTTTGGAGCGAAACGACTTTGCGAAACGGGAATTCTGAATAACTGCGTCCGCCTCGCCAGTGATGATGTCCCTGGGGCGAGAGGAAGAAAGTCTCCACGTCAGAGCTGATTGCTTGCAGAAGTTCGTCGAACGACATGGCCTGCTGCCCGCCTGTTATGCGAGTTTGTTCCGCGAGGATGTTTTGGGCGGAGACAAGGTGACGGGCGCTCCCCCGGCCTTGCAAGACGAAGTCAAAGCAGTGAATGGAGGCACCGCCCGGAACGAGAAATTCCGCGATAGCATCGAAGCACAGGGAGAGCGAAGCGGGCGGCATATGTTCAAGCACCGAGACCGAGAAGATGGCGTCGAACGATTCTCGCCTCAGGCCCGGCAACCCGGACCGAAAATATTCCCGGACGATCTTCACCTTGGGAAACTGAGTAACATAGCGTTCGAACTCCGTCGGCCCGTTGTTAGAACCTTCGTACGGGTCCACCAGGGTAACTTCGTAACCCAACTCCTGTAAAAAACCGCAGACGATCGGTTCGCCACCTCCAATCTCAAGAATGCGCGCGGGCGGGGGGACATTCGCGAGAATCGCTTTTACGGTCCAGGGTCGCTGCACGTTCTTCAGGTCGCCGTCGACCGGCGTGATCAGGCGCAGCTCGTCCAGACTTTCGCAATAGTCCGCGACGGTCGCGTAGGACGTGCCCACCCGCGGTCCGTTCCCGGAAAAGCGCGAGATTATTTTGTCGCGCTGCTCCGGCTTGTTAAGCAGGCGAACTGGCATCGGACTCCTTTCTGACCCGATTGGAATTCGCATCGTAGAATGTCATGAGGGATTGCGCGTTCTTCTTCCAGTCGAAATTTTCGCGCGCGAACGCCAGGGCGCCGGCGGCGAGCCGTTCGCTCAAAGCTTTCTGCGAGCGCAGCTCGAGAACGGCGTCCACGATCCCAAGCGCATCGACTTTTTCGAGCACACAGGCTTCTTCCCCGTGCCGGAGAAATCGGCCGAGATTAGTCCGCGGGAGAATTACCGGCCGGCCCATTGCGAAAAATTCCGGAAGCTTGCCCGGCAATCGGAATTCATTGAAGGAATTGTCCGCGCCCGGCTGGACCAGGACGTCTGCCAGGCTGAGCAGCCCCGGTATTTCCTGATAAGGAACGTGGCCGAGTTCGATCGAAACCTTGTAGGCCCATTCCTCATCCGGTCCCAGGTAGGAACAAAAATCGCGGCCGGTGCGAATGAGCCGCGCGGGCGTGCCTTCGCGGTCGAGAATGGCGGCGGCCAGATAGAGGCTGCGGACGTCGCGAGCATTCGCCGAATGGACGTTGCCTGTGTAACAAAGAACCACCGTTCCATTGGCGATGCCGAGCTGTTCGAGCTGAAGCGCGTTCCGCGGACGCGGGAAGAAGACGGCTTCGTTCGCGCCCGGCCAAAGCACCAGTTTGGGACTTCCGGCCGGCACGAATCGCTCGAGGCGATCCATGATCATCGTCACTCCGTCCGCCGACGCGATGAAGGCGCGATAGTGGCGCGGATGGGAAAGGTTCCCGGGAATTTCCACGAAAGGCAACCGCGCCAATTGTTCGAAGGGTGTGGCAAGGTTTACCTCGAGGATCAGTTCTTCGTTATCTTCCAAATGAACGAAAAGCGAAAAGTTGCAGAAGCTGGCCAGCTTCTCGCAGAATAGCCGGACGTTTTCGCGCGGGGTCCAGGCGTGGACGATGTCAGGCCCGCGCCCGTCGCGGAAAACGCGGGACCATTCGCCATCAACCTGAGCGAAACCGTGGACGGAATAATCCTGTTCGCCCAGGCCCTGGCCGCGGTCGGAAGAGTCGTGCGGGATCGCGATGGCGGTGGAATGTCCCAGGGCCGCGAATTGGTTCGCGAAATTGTGGACATGAACAGCGCTATTGGCGCTGAAATCATGATAGAGAACGTAAAGGATATTACTCACGGGGCTTGGGGCTGTAGTCGCCACGTTCCAGGTCGAGATTGGGATTGTAGTAAGGATCGCCGCGATCGATCACCTCTTCCCATTGATCGAGCAGAAGCATCCGGTCCACCATGTCGTAGTAGCTCTGGGGCCGGGAAACGAATTCATCATGGAGCAGGCGCGCCCGGGGCGTGCAGATGACGCGCAGACCGCGCGCGCGCAGCCGCAAACAAAGGTCCACGTCCTGGTAGGCGGTGAAGAAATGCGGATTGAACCCGCCGATCTCGCGGAAGACTGCCGCGCGAATCATCAGGCAGGCGCCGGTCACCACCGAAACTTCGCGGGCGCAGGCGAGGTTCCCGGCGTAGCCATCGACCGCAATCGGGAATCGGCGCATGACGTGATCCGCTGTCCCACGCATTCCCAGCGCGACGCCGGCGTGCTGCACGGTGCGGTCTTCGTAGATCAAGAGCGCTCCGGCGGCCCCCACGTCCGGCTGTTCGCAATAATACGCGAGATGTTCCAGCCAGTCCGAGGTCACAACTTCAGTGTCATTATTGAGGAAAACCAGGAACTCGCCGGTCGCTGCCTCAGCTCCCTGGTTATTTGCGCGTGAGAAATTAAATTTGCCGGGGAACGCGAGTCGACGGACCGGATATTTTTCCATGAGCCCGATCGCGACCGGATCGGTGGTCTCATTGTCCACCACGATCACTTCAAAATCCGGATACGACGTCTTCACAAAGAGGCTCTGCAGGCACCGGCCGAGGACATCCGGCGCGTCACGGGTCGGGATGATGACGCTTACTCGCGGATAGGTGTCGCGTTCCGCCGGGACAATTATGAGGCGGTGGGGCAGCGGAGCTTGCGAAGCCCGGGCCGGCAACTGAACCCGCTTCAGGTGCGCATTGACTGCCTTTTCCTGTAACGGTCCGATGTTTGACTTGGCCTGGCTGTCTTGCGCGATGCTGCCTGGCGTCTTCCGCCAATGGTAAAGAATTTCGGGAACGTGACCGATGCGCGGAGCCCCTTCGCTCAAGCGAAGCATGAACTCAAAGTCCTGCACCCCGTCGTAGGCGGAATCGAAGCCCGTGGCTCGTGCCAGTTCCCGCTTCACACCGAGCAGATGGCCCACATACATTGCTCCCCGAAAATATTCTGGCGACCATTCCGGCTTGAAGAATGGCTCGATCAGCGCCCCCGAGGAATCGTCAAGCTTGTCTTCGTCGGAGTAAACGACGTCATAGCCTTCGTCGAGTTTCTCGCGCATCAACTGGAGGGCGAGCGGATGGAGGAGATCGTCATGGTCGAGGAAACAGACGTGTTCGCCCTTCGCCAGCTCGAGGGCGTGATTGGCCGCCGCGCTGATGCCGCGGCCGGGGGAAGTGGTAACCCGGACGCGCTCGCCGATGCTACCAAGCAGCTCGAGCAACCGTTTGGTTTCGCGGTGGTCCGAACGGTCATCGACGATGCACCATTCCCAGTCGGGAAATGTTTGATTAAGGAGACTCAAGGCTGCTTCGGCCAGCCATTCGGGCTTTGCGTTATGGACCGGAGTTATGACGCTAATGGCGGGCGCGGCGGAAGCGACGTGCCCGGAATGTCGGGCAAAGCTTGGGCGGATTAACTCAAAAGCCTTATTGGCGGAAAGAGAAGGCAGCTTAAGAATGCGTTCGGTCGGCCTTTCCGGCGTGGAAGCGAAATCCTCCTCTGGCGTTTCCCCGGTGGGCGTGCGTTCCAGTTCCTGCTCCATGAACGGCTGCCACTCCGATCCTTGTTCAATTGCTTCCAATCTGACGGTCGAAGTCCCGGGAGGTACCGGTATTTCCACGGTGAATCCGCATCGGCATGCCTCAGGATACTCACGAAACGAGCCCTCTACGTCCGCGCGTTCGAATCCGTAACGGGCTAGCTTTGCCTTCTTTCCCACCTTGGCCCGGATACCAGCGATCTGACGGCCATTGCGCGCGAAACACCATCCTTTGATGAAGAGGATGTCGCGACTTGTTTTCCACTGCTTTGGAAGATCGAGGGCAAAGGCGAGGTCGGAGGTGAACCCAGCATCAGCTGTCTCCTTGGCCGAATGGCGGAACGCTTTCCAGATTGGTTTCACGACCTTCCACGCGACTGAGCGCTGAATTTGATCGAGTAATCGTTCCCGGCCTTTGAGCTTCGCCGTCGCGTCCGCACGTCTCACCTTCTGGTCCCACGCTTCCCGTTCTGCCTGTTCGAGGCGCGCGCGAAGTTCCGCGGCATCCGCTCGCAATAGCCGGGGGAAAGTCTTGAGCGCATTGATGTGCCGGTGGACCGCGTCGAGCGCATCCGCGCGCGCGGAAGGCGTCGAAGTAAGAGTCAGCTGCGTCCGCAGCTTGATGAGTGAGTTTCGCAACTCGTCAAGCGCGGTGTCTAGTTTTCGAAGATGATTTTCTTGGTCGGGCACAGCAACAGTGCAAGGACTCTGGCGTCCATCCGGCGTTATTCAAGCTCCTCGCGGCGCGAAAGCTTCCATTGCTTACTCGCCCACAGAATCAACAGGATTGCACCGATGGCGGACAGCCAAAGCGCCATGGTGAAATTTCGGGGCCAATATGAAAACGAGAAATGGTATTCGCCCGCCGCCGGGACGAAGACGCCGCGGAAAGCGGAATTAGCCCGGAAGTAAGTCGCGGGCTTTCCATTCACGGTCAGGCGAAAGTCATCCTTTATGTAGGGCTCTGTGAGCACCACGGTGCCCGGCCCAGGCGCCGTGACCTTGAACGAGGTCGTGTTGTTCGTGAGAACGTAATTGGTCGCCACGACAATCTGCCGTTCCCGATTTGGAAAAGCATCGTCCCGTAACGGGCCAAACCCGGAGCCGGTTTCAAAGTCGGCTCGTGGGATCGCGACGAAAGGTTTGCCGTCCCCGCTTTTCAACAAGGAAACGAACTCGTCCTCCGAGTCGTATGGACTTACAAGGTTTGCGAAGAATGCGCGAGGCCAGGCAGTGCCGGACTCAAAGACGTTTACGTCGAGCTTTGCGATGCTTTTCACGGAAGGCGCCAGTTCAAGCTTGTTCGCGGAGCCCAGGTAGAAACGCACGTTCAACATGTCCAAAAGGGGAAGCGCCGACGTCAAGTCGTCCCCGAGAACGCCGTCGCGGGTGCTGGCGAAAGGGAGCCTGATCCCGAAGGTGTCGATCAATGTCCTGTAGAACGGGTTCAACAGAGGATCTGCACTGTCGATCTGCTCGATACCTACGGCCTGTCCGTAGCCCGGACTGAAACTGCGGCCCAATCCGGCAGTCCGTCCTGGCTCTGCCGCCCGACTTTTGACCAACTTGAGTGCCTCCGAGGTTTCTGAAAGCAGATCGACTCGTAACTGGGGGTTCATGACATACGGGTCGAAAGGAGTTTCCAAGTGCATGCCGTGACGCCATTGCAACAGAAGGACTAGCACTAGAGCTAGCAATGCCTGCGGCGAAAAGAGTTGGCGCCGCACGATGGCCATTCGTGCCACAAGTGGCAGAAGCGCTGCCGCCAGGACCAGGGTGAGCGAGTATCCCCAAAAGAAAGGAGACTTTGGGATCTGCTCACTGATTCGCAGAAAAGTCGAGCGTTGGACGACTCCCGTCGTCCCAAGGTAGATGGCAAACAACAGGACGAGGACAAACAGGAAACGGGGATAAACTGCGCGAAAGCGCGCGTTCTGACAGTCCCTCCAAAAAGCCCGTATGCCGCAACCGGCCAGGACAAGGAGACAAATTATTGCCACACACGAGAAGGTATTGTCGACGTGATGGATTCTGCCGAGGAAAGGCATGCGAGTGATGAAGAGACGGGGAACCACACCAAACACGATAGCGACCGAAGTGAGAGCAGTGAGAGTCAGCCCCGAAAGGCGAGTGTTCGATTCGCGATCACGGGGACTAAAGCAAAGCCACAGGACGGCCGCCAGGACGAGGAAGTTCAACGAGGGGTCCAGATGAAGTTCATCGACGTTAAGCTCTCGGTAGAAAATGTCGTCGAACAGACCCACGAGGATGCCTGGCTGAAGCTGGTATGCTTCCGCTATGTCGTAAAACGTCGAGGCGCCTCGGAGAGCGGTTAAGAACGTCAGCCAGATAGGGGCACTGATCAGGACGAATAAGACTTGCGCACAAAACGCCTGGCGAAACCTCCAGAATTTACGGGGCACGCCGTTAGTGACAAACAAACTAAGGCCGCCACACGCATTTATAGTCAACAACTGAATATAAGCTTCCTTCACCGTGCCGCTGGTCAACATCATCCAGTTGGCCAGGATCATCAGGCCCGACCAGACAATGACGGTCCTGCGCTTCGAGGCGTCGATAAGACTTAGCCAGCATAGAAGGATGAAAGGCGCATAACACAGGGTAAAGAACGCTGGATGAGAGTAGCGATAGCAGAAGAAACCGATAAAGGGAGCGGTCATCGCGGCCGCCGCTGACGATGGCAAGTGTTTCGTAAGCCGAAGGACACATAAGCCCACGCAGGCAGCGAAGAAGATCTTGGCTACCAAGTATTTCAAATCCCAGCAGGCGGGCGAGCCGTTACCCAGGAGGACGATTAGATGAAGCGGATCACCGAACATGGATTGCCCCTGGCCCAGGAGAGGCAGGCCCATGGAATTATATCTGTTCCAGAGAGGCAGTTCGAAGTCTCGAAACAGCGTTCGGCTTTCTACGACGGAAGCAGGCCAGCTGTACCAGATCGCGGACCCCATGTCGGACCCCCGGGCATCGTCCGTTTCTTCCTGCGCGTAGCCCGGCACAGTGGGCATGTCCGGATAGAGTAGAAGGGTGTGACTATGATTATTGGGCGAGAGAAAACTTTTTCCAAAGAACACCACTGGATAGCAGCTCAATATGGCCGCAGCCGCGGCGACGAGCACGACCGCGCGTGATGGATGGGTGCGCGCCCAGCCGGCCAAAGCGACATATGAGCGGCGGGCTCCGGCCTTGACCCGGGAACCTACCAGCGGAGGGATGAAAAAACCGAGGACAGCAAAGGGAAAGAACGCGACGAAGAATCGACGTAGCAATGTCTTTAGCGACGCGGAAGCGAAGCTCTTGAAGGCCACGGGAGGCACGACCTTCACCGCCAGCATCGGAAGGTCTCCCCGGGCTGCCGCAGTCAAAGTAATCTCGCTTTGGTTTACTTCGAACCGCTCAACTTCCGTTACTGGATTGATCTCGCTCGACGGAATCGCTCGCAAAACGTGTTCGGCCGGGTCGATGATGCGAGCTTTGGTCAGGGTCAACGTGGCAGCCGCCTGGTCAGTCGGTTGCAACCACAACCGTGAATACTTGCCTTCTCGCAGAGGAAATCGATAACGCCGGTCCGAGGTCCCTCCTTCGACGGGAACGTGGACCGAGTCCCGATGATCTGATCCTGACACGGGAACGTAATGAAGGTAGGCGATGCTGGGAAGCGACGATCGCATAGTCACTTCGAAGTAGCATACTGGTTGGTGCGATCTTGGCACGAAAGCGAAAACGAATCCGCCCACAAGGCCGAAGGCCAGGGCTATTCGGAGCCGCGGGTTAGCATGGTAGGATTTCAAACGGGAAATCATGAATAGGCTGGATGAAACCCGAGGTCCGGCTAAGACAGGATCGCTTCCTGTTATTGGGCCATACCCGGACTGGTGTCCTGCAGAGAGTAGACCGCATGGTTTTCGAAATCGAGAGCATACAAGCAAAGGCGATCTTGCCCCAGGGTTGCAATGGGTAAAGTGGCAACGAACCCGCAGTTGAGGTACGAAGGACGGGACGAGGCCTGAACCAGATCGGGGCGTGGCGACGTCGGCGCGACTACCGTGATCAGTCGTTGCTTGCCATCACTCGAGCAAGCTGCAAGAAGGACTGCGTCTGGCAGTTTTTTCTGGACCGGAAGTATCGTCCAGCCGTTGACTTCAATGTTGCTGCCCTGGGTGGCGGTGGAAAATGCCCCCGCGCTATCTCCGTCCGGCCGTTTAAGCTTGTCCCACACCCACTCGCCGGCGGGGGTTGGACGGAGAATATTTTTTTCCATCAGGGGAAGCGCAACGCTTCTGATCAGTTTGGGATCTGCCAACAAGTGGCTTAGCAGGGGATTATCCGGAATTAGGGACAAGAATTGCACTGTCAGGGCCATGTTCTTCTGTTCGGCCCAATGACCTCGCATGCTGCGGGTGTTTTCGTACCAGTCAAAAAGATAACAGGCGAACAGAAGACCGAACAGTCCGCTGGCCAGCGGACCGCGAAACGAGGGCCCCCGGAGGGAAGCGGCCAGAGCCGGTTGTTCCAACACCCCTAGCGCGCCGATTACGCCTATCCAGGCATAACACGAAAAAGCGATGTAGCGGGAGGCCAGCGCCTGCTCTATGCCGATGCCGAGCCGGCCCGCTGTCGTGACCAGACCACAGAAGAGACCGTAGGAGCCGATGACGATCCAAGGATAAAGGGCACGCCAACGCTGGGCCTGGATGAGCGACGCTCGTCGTCGCCAGACTATGAACATCAAAAGCAATAACAGGAGTACGAAGAACAAGCCGAACAGGACAGCCTGCGAAGTCGGCGCGACCGTGGTGCCCTGCGCAAAGGAGCTGCCAAGCCAGGTCAGCAGGTAATGTGGGCCTTCGCTTGGGTGCTGCAAAACGTAGGCAAGAGGTGGGTGATGGGAAGGCTTGACGTAGTTACGGAAGTAACGCCACAGAGTTATAATTGCCAAAGCCCAGTAAGTCGCGGACCAAACAAGACGCGTTTTCCGTGTTGTCGCCAGGCCTCTTTCAGGATGCTCTCGATGGCTGACGAGGTTTTGCCAGGGGAAGCCGAGGACCCAGCAAACCATGCCGTTTGCATAGGAAAACGTGCTTATAAGAGCCAGGCCGGCGCAGAGAAGAATCTTCGACGGAAAGGTAAGATTGCTCCGCTGAATCAGTAAACAATTCGTTAGGCAGAGTGGCGGGATGAAAACGATGATTTGAATCGCCCACAGCCAGTTCTCCCATTGGTTGGTAGAGAAGAGAAGTGCAGAAAAGATGAAGAGGAGGACGATCCGGCTGGGGGGGGAAGGCACGGTCGCGCGGAGGAGCCTTCCAAGTGCAAAAAGGATCGCGACTGCGAGAACCCAGGTGAGCGCCATCGGGACGCGGGTATCCCAACCGACCATCCAAGCCAGGGCCAGCGAAAGGAGCCGGAAAACGACGAGACGACTTTCATTGTGCTGCACAACGAGGTCGTGCCAGCGGAAGTGCCCGTTAACGAAAACCTCCTTGAAGAGCGCGCCGGGACTGCTCCACTCATCAAACAGCGGGACGTTGACCCAATAACAGACCACCAGGAGCGCGATGAGGAGCGGCGGCAACGCGATCAAACCGACGGCCGAGCGCCCTATGATAGAACCCGGCCGTTCAGCGAGGCGTGATCTCACGCAGGAGTAATCGCCGAAAGACGGCGTCACGCAAAGGCAATTCCGAAACTGTCGCCTTCGAGGAGACTACTGCAGCTGATAGACCTCTACGAGGCCTACACCGATGGTGTTCTTGCCTCTTACGATCGCCGTATACGGCCCGGGTGGAAGGCCCGATGACAGTAAGGCTGATTCGGCCGGATTACCCGGCGCCAAGCCCTTTGCCTGAATAGCGGCGGCGTCCGGTCCCAGGCCCCAGTCGTCGTTGATGGTAACGCCGCCATTCGCGTCATGGACCTCCAGGACGGGATCAGGCAGCGCGCCGCTGATGCCGAAAGCGGTGAGCGATGGGCCTAGGGCGCGAATGACGGTGGTCGTGTTATTGTTGCCCCCTACGATGATGAATCCTCCTATCATTACGTTGTCGAGGGTTTGGACGAGGCCACGGGTGCTGATGTTAGCCAGCCGCGAGATCGGCGAGGCATCCAGGTCATAAATTTCCATCAGGCCAATTCCGGCGCCGCCATCCGCCCCGCGAAGCACGGCGGTATAGCTACCGGGATTAAGCGTGGCGACAATGGCCGCCTCGAGATCGTTCGAAGGAGGGATAGTCGTGGCGATAATATCAACGGCTTGGCTCGACTGAAGAATCCCGCCGATATTCGTCCTGCGCCAATTGTCGTTGGTAGCGAGCGTACTCGCCGCATCATGAAGTTCGAGGTAAGGATCCCGCAACGCTCCGGTAACTCCCGGCAGTGAAGGCCCCGTCCCGCGAATGATGACACGTTTGGGCGAAGGACCCTGAATGATGAAGCCGCCGATCAACACTTGCTCGCCCGTGCCGAGGGCCAGACGGGTGGAGATGTTCGCAGCTACTCCCGATGGCGGCGTGGTGTTGTAGGTGCTGCCGCCGACCCCGAGCGTGTGCGCGCTCCCCGACACAGGTCCAATCACTGCGGCGTTCGCTCGTTGCGTGGCGCCATCGACAATCGGCGTGCCGCCGCTGGAAGCGTAGCCGAGGACCGGTGCAATCGGAACGGTCTCGCCCGGGCCACCACTAGCGAGGACGGTTGGCGGAAGGATGAGCAATGCGCCGACGGCTGGGGCCGCTCCGGGAACCGTGTTAGGGGTCGGCGCCTTTTTTGTGGTACTTTTGTCGGAGCGGGGGATATTTAGTGCGTTAAGTTGGTCGACGGTCTGCGGTCCGGCCACGTCGCTCAGGAAGGCGGTGTTATCGCCGGGATATATCTGATTCGAGCCGTATGTCAGTTGATTAAACGGAGGATTGTTTCCGTCCCCGTCGTAGATGGTCGCTCCGCCGCTATTCAAGCTCAGGACGCAGTTCTGAATCAGCCCGGTCATTGGATCCGGCGCAGAAGTCGTGATAGCCGCTCCGTTCCCGGCGCCGGTAATGCGATTGCCTACCAGGTTGCTGTGATCGATCTTGAGGTCGCCGCCGAACATCGCAATCCCGCCGCCCAGGAGCCCGGCGTCGTTATTTGCCAGGGTGCTGTTGGTGATGCTGACGCCGCACCGCCGATTAAAATTCAGGGCCGCGCCGTAGTCTGTCGCGGTGCAGTTTTCGATGATGGAATTGTCCATGGTCAGCACCATGAAATCACCCTTGAGGGCGCCTCCAGTCCCAGGTGTTCCGCCGGCACCGGCGACACTCAGATCCGCGAGCACGACGCGCGTGAGCCTGACTACGGCGCGATTGAAATCAGGCGAACCGGGAACGGCCGGAGCGTTGAAATCACCGGCTGCCAGAATGCCACCACCTTCCCGTGCGCTGAGGCTGCCAGGGGTTCCCTGGATTAACGAGTCGGTCATCGTCAAAACCACCGAAGGCCGGTTTATCTTTCCGAAGTTTGTGCTCGAATCGGGATTATCCGACGAGAGAGCAATGATGGTTCCGCCCATACCTTCGTCGAATCCCGTTCCGGTCGCCTGGTTTCCGCGAAAGATGCAACCTTGGAAATCCGCCGTCGCGCGATAGCTACTGATGGCCCCGCCCTGTTGGGCTGCGTTGTTGTTAAATCGGCAATTCTGAAATTTCGCGGTTGTCTGGTCTTCCAGGTGAAGCGCGCCGCCGCCTTGCGAGCCGGCTGCCGGAACGGACGCATCCCGCCGGGCGAGGTTACCGTTGAAGACCGAATTGCTGACGACCAGATCTACCGTGGGCACGTCCGCTGGATCCTGATATTCGCCCAAGGTATAAATAGCGCCGCCTACATAGCCGGCCTGGTTATTTTCGAAGGTGCTATTCGCCACTTGCAGGGTCGCGCGGGTGAAGACCTTTCCGCTTGCTGAGGAACTGACAAAAATCGCACCGCCGATAGAGTTACTCTTGTGCCCGGGCAAATTAACGCGGTTCGCGCTGAAGCGACAATCGCGGACGTAAACGCGCGAATTAAACACGACCATGCCTCCTCCGTAATTAGGAGAGCTGTTGTTGCTCCAGGTGCAGGATCGGAAGGAAATAATCGATGAGTCGATCCACTGGGCGCCGCCGCCGGTCGAGGAGGCGTTCGCGGCGTTATTTTGAAAAACGCAGGAGACAAAACTGACTTCGCAATTTACCAGAGTCATGGCGCCCCCGATGAAGTTGCTGTTCGAGACGGCGTTCGCGAAAGTGATGCCTTCAAACGTGACGGGCCGCGCCGCGGCGAAACTCGATGGAGCAAAACGCAAAATGTCGCTAGACCCATTCCCTGTGAGGGTGACAGCCGCGCCCGCCACGGCCCGCACGGTAAATGCCTTCGGCGAAGGCAGGTCGTAAATGGTGAATCCCCCGGCCGGCGCGGCGTACGTCCCGGCGGCGAATTCAATAATGCCTCCGTCCGGCACGGCTCCGATCGCCTGCTGAAGGTTCGGCTGATCGGCGGGAATCCGGACAATCTGCTGGGCTCGCGCTAACCCAGGGAGCGCCAAGAAGAAAACCGCGACGACGCTGGCCGCGCCTTTCAGCCAAAGGCGGTTCTGTTGATTGCGCTGGGGGTAGCTAATCATGTTATTCATTTGGATCGACTTGGCGTTTTCAGCCCGCGTCCGCGCAATCAGCCCCATGCTGGCGGCACGCGCGGGTCGGTGTCAATCAGCATTTCACGCGCCGACGATAATTCCGCGGCCCGTCGCTCCACCGGAACCGACTGTGTTCCGTCCGTGCGCAATAGGGCGGAACGCGCCATCTTAGACCCGCCGTGCGAAAGGAGTTCTACGCCGAGTATTTTGAGCTCGAAGACAAACACTGGTGGTTTGTCGGGCGGCGCCGGCTCTTGTTAAAATTGCTCGGCCGCGTGTTCCACCCTGCGGATTCCGACGCTCCCCGGGAAATTCTCGATGTCGGTTGCGGCACTGGCACCATGTTGCAACACCTTTCCGCTTACGGAAACACGACCGGCGCCGACGCCGACGCCGACGCCGTCTATTTCTGCCGCAGACGCGGCCTCGAAAACGTTTTGCAACTGACGGATGCGACGTTGCCCTTCGAGCCGGGCACGTTCGATCTCGTGACGATGTTGGATGTCCTGGAGCACATCGATGACGATCTCGGGATGTTGGGCGAAGTCTTCCGCGTCCTCAAACCGGACGGATTAGTTCTCGCCACTGTTCCGGCCTATCGATTTCTCTGGGGTCCGCAAGACGAGATCAGCCTCCACAAACGGCGGTATCGCGCGAAAGAGTTAAAGGCGCGGCTCGAGCACGCCGGTTTCTCTCTCCTGAAGCTGTCTTACTTCAACACGTTGCTCTTTCCGTTCATCGCCGCCATTCGCCTCGGGCGGAAGATCGTTCCCGGGGAGACGGCCGAATTAAAGTCCGACTTCACCCTTACCAAAGCAGGCTTCTTAAATCAGCTCCTCGCCTCGATCTTTGCGTGGGAACGCCACCTTATCACCCGCTTTGATTTGCCCTTCGGCGTTTCGATTGTCGCTCTGGCCCGAAAAAAGCGCTAAAACTTCTGGCAATGGAGCAAACATTTCCGATCTCGACCGGACCGTCGCGGCTCGTTTCGCTCGTCATTCCCGTCTTCAACGAAAGCGCGGTCCTTCCCGAGCTGATGGTCCGTCTGAACGCCCTGATTAAAAGCGAACCCGGATATCGCTGGGAGATTGTCGTGGTGGATGACGGCAGCACCGATGAAACGTTCGGCAAAATCATTGGCCACGGCGAGCAAGTCCAGGCGCCGCTGCGCGCGGTTCGACTTTCGAGGAACTTTGGTCACCAGGCAGCTTTGACCGCCGGCTTGCTCGCGGCCCGGGGCGACGCCGTCATCGCTCTCGACGCTGATCTGCAGGATCCGCCGGAGCTGGTCAGCGCTTTTTTGCGCAAGTATGAGGAAGGCTACGACGTCGTGTATGGAATCCGAAAAGCGCGCCAGGGCGATCCCCGGAACCGGATCGCCTACAAGATTTTCTATCGCTTGTTTCGGCGCGTCGCCGAAATCGCAATCCCGCTCGACGCTGGGGATTTTGGGTTGATGAGCAGAGCCGTCGCAGGGCTGGTAGTGTCGATGCCGGAACGGGACATCTTCGTTCGCGGCCTTCGCAGCTGGGTGGGGTTCCGGCAAATCGGCGTGCCTTACGAACGGCCGGAGCGCGCCGCGGGCGAAACAAAATACAGTTTCAGCAAACTTCTGAAGCTGGCCGCGAGCGCTTTCTTCGGCTTCTCGTTTCTTCCGCTCCGCATTGCCACGTCGCTGGGATTGGTGACGGTTCTGCTTTCTGTCCTGTATTCGGTGTTCGCGATTTTGGCCGCCATCTTTTTCAACAGCACCCCGCGCGGTTGGGCGTCGATGGTCGCGGTAATTTCATTGATTGGCGGCGCCCAGTTGGTCTGCATCGGCATCCTGGGCGAATACATCGGGCGTATTTACAAACAGACTCTCGGCCGCCCGCTCTTTATCGTGGCGGAGCAGAGGGAATTTGGAACAACAGACAAACTCTGACGTTTGTCACTCCACTCTGAAGATCATGGAATCCTGCCAGGCCGCAATGTCGGTCGGGCCGCGTTCCACACTGCGAAAATGCTTCTGCGGCACGAATCCCTTGAAAAGAGCGATCAGGCTCTGCGGACTGTGTAAGGTCCAGCAGTCATTGCTTCCTTCGTGGTCTTCGTTCTGAATCAGAAAACCGTCCCGTTCGAATATCTTTTCCCCATCGGCAATCCGCGGAAACATCGTCGGATAAAAGTATTCGCCGTGGAACGTCACATAGACATAACCCCCGGGCCGCAACAGGCGGCGAAACTCATCTACCAGCCGCGTTTGTTCTGAGATCGTCAGGTGGGTAAAGACGGAGAGCAGATAGATATAACTGAACGACTTGTCCGCGAACGGAATCGGCGATCCGATGTGGTTTTGGCGCACCTCCACCCCGGGCAGCTGTTCATTGCACCACGCCACCAAGGCGCGGTTGTAGTCGCAGCCAAAGAGCCGCATGGAGGAATTGTGCAGGAGCCAGCCTGCCAGGAACCTTCCGCAGCCGCAGCCGAAATCCAGGACTTCGGTCAAGCTGGCGGAATCCACTCCAGCAGCGGCCAGATCGGCCAGCATCTGCGCTGGCCCATTGATCCGACTGCGCGCGAAGTCCGCATGATTCGCATGGTTGGAAACCGCGATCATCAGGTCGTCGGGAGGCAGAGGTATTTCGCGGATAGCTGGAGTCACCGAAAACCCCTACAGCTTCCTAATAAATAGTCTAGGAACTATTCCGTGGCATGGGCGCGCGCATCTCGGCGACAAACGCCGATCACTGGCGAACGGCCCTGCCTACCACTGTCCTGGACGACCAGCGTTACGTCCGTAGGTCACATAATGAGCTACCGCACACTCGTAATCCACGGTAGCGCCGTCGTAGCATTGCGGCATGGTCCATCCCCAACGTTGCGCGTAAATTTTAACGTCAAAGGTTGGACTGGCGACGCGGCCTTCGTGGACGCCCCATTCCTTCCAATGCGCTCGCCGAAGGCCGGGCGCGCCGTCGCCGGCCCACGGTAGGTCCCCGTTGTAGGCGTCATAGACACTATCCTGGTATACTTCGGAATCGAAGATAATGTCAGGGTTGCCCGTTAACGATACACCCGAAATGTCGGAGCGAACTTGTTCGTAACCCATCGTTTCCCATCCGAAACCTGCAGCCGCGAGATAGTAGTCTTCCAACCGGGAAAGGTCCACGCCATTGGCCTGAGCCTTGGCGATAGCCTTGTTCATCAATGTCCGCAAGTCGACGATAATGTTATGGGAGCCCGTTCCAGGCATCAGGGGACCACCGACATCCCAGACATTTCCCCTGTACATGGCTTGTCCCCATTGATCGCCGCCGAATGATTCCGAATACTCCGGTGGCGTTACGTAGTCGGTATGCTGGCTGTATAAAGTGTAGCCAAGGAAAAGCACGGTCGTCGGCTGGTCTTTACGTCTTAGGGTGAAGCCTACATTGTAAGTAGCATCGGAGAAGCTGGCGTACGGGATAGGATTGCCGAGGATAGTCACGAAAGGGATGTCCACATTGAAACTCAGCAACACCTGTGAAAAAGTCGCCAGGTCGATGAGTTGTTTGAAATTCTGGCCGACGGCAAAGTGCGGCCAGGTATCGACGGCAAAGGAGGAGCCGTTGTCGGTCGCCGCGTTGCGGATCTCGTTACTCGTGTCCATGTACATGATCAAGTGGCCGTGCCGGTCGCTAATCACCGTCCGAACCAGGCCGCCCGCATGCGGATTAGGAGCTGGATCGGTATTGAAACTCTCCAGGAAAATCTGGTTCGGATCCGTGGGCGAGCTGATCAACACGGCATTGGCCTCCAATCTGTTTATGGCCAATTGCGTCCCCGCGGAATAGCTTCCGTTCTGGCCGGCGGGATACAGTTTTCCGTTACTATCCGTGAATCCTTCGTGGATACCTTCGTTGAAATCCCAATACTTGTTTTCGTCAGAGGAATAAGATGCCGGGTTCGGGTCGGGCCAGGTATGGATGGAAAAGCTAGTCCCGTAGAGGGCATTCACATAGGGCGGGTAGTAGTCCCGGCAAACGCCCACGGCGAGCGAGTTGTCGCCCTCATATTGCGCGCAGCTCCAGACAGCGCGAAATCCGTTGTTGAAGCTGGGGTCGTTGAATAATTGGATGGGCGTCCCCCATTGCGCGGCAAAGACCGAGCCTGCGTAGGGATGCCAATAGATAGGTTTGTCCGCGCGGGCGGACCCTGACGCCAGGCAAAGAATGATCGAGGCTAACGAGCTTAACAGTCTGGTATGAGGAACGAGTGCGGTTTTAGGGATAGACATACTGAGGATGACCGGACGGGGGCGGTTTTTAGGGTTGGACGATCAGGCGGTCGACTAAAACCTTACCGTCCTCGATCATAAAATGAGCAAGAACCTTCGAGTCTTTGTCGATCATACCGCCTTCGATCAAGGCTCCGTCCTTGTCGAAGCAGGGCGTTGGAATGGCAAGCTTGAACGATCGAGTCGTGCCGTCCGTGAGCTTAAGGACAACCTGCTGCCGCGGAGTGAGGGAAACAATGGTAGCGCTCGAGAAAGGAATGGGCGTGCCGCCACCGGCGACCGGCCGGCTGGCATCGCTTTTCGGCGGATGATCTTCGGCGAACGCGCATCGAGCTGCCAGGAGTAGAACGAGGAGAATGGATCTTGTTTTCATTACGGTTGGATCTGTGAGGGGTGTGCTGGGTTTAAAAATTCGTTAAAACGGGCTGATTCTGTTGCGTGTAATTTCCGATGCCGAGCTGGCCGGATTGATTATCGCCGAGGCCGAAAATCCTCCGGTCGGACTCATATGGTCGCGAGCGAACCAGGAAGCTGAAGAACGTGCCGGCCGCCACGTCCGTGATGTTTGTCGTGGCGTCCGATACGGGCATCGGAACCGGATAGAGCTGATTGGTAACACCCGGCAAGCCTAGTTGCCCCCAGCCATTATATCCCCAGACGTAAACTCGATCGTTACTACCGTGAGCCAGAACATGGTTACTTCCAACGGCAATCTTGTCGATCGGCTTGGCCTCGCCGGGAATTTGGGCGTAGTCGGCATGGTTCCTCGGGGTAGTTCCATAGTTGCCGAGCTGGCCCGTGCCATTGTTACCCCAGGCTAAGACCTCACCGCTGCGGTCCAGCGCGACACAGAAGGATCCTCCGGCAGCAACCTGGACAATGCCTGCGAGGGGCGTGCTTCCGTCGTAGGTTAGAGCTTTGACCGCCGTATAGTTGGTATTCCAGGTGTTGTTACCAAGCTCGCCCAGACCGTTGTAGCCCCAGGTCCAGACATGTTCATCCACGTCCAACGCGACCATGAAATTTCCCTCCCCTACGGCGATAGAGACGATTCCGGTCAAGTCTCCGCCCCCGAAGTTCGCGTCCTTCTGGACTACCGCCGGAGTGTAACGAGAATTTCCACTGCCATCTCCCAATTGCCCGTTTCCACCATAACCCCACGTCCAAACTCGACCGTTCGTGTCTACCGCGGCGTAGGCGCTATCGCCGACTGCAATAACATGCCGGTCCTTTGTGCTCGGGACTACAATCGAGGGGAGGTACGGCACCTGGACCGGTGAGTTGTTTTGACCGCCCGCGCTCCCGTCACCGCGAGCGCCATTCGCGTTCGAACCCCACATCCAGACCGTGCCGTCTGCCAGCACAGCCAGGCTGGTATAGTTCCCGGCCGCGACGTCCGTGGGCCGCTGGCCGGTTCCAAAATTCGGGAGCCGAACTGGCGACGCCGTCCCATTAGTCGTTCCATCGCCAAGCTGGCCATTCGAGTTCGCGCCAGCCGACAACACCGGAACAAAATCCTGCTGCGGAGAGCGGACCAGAGTGTGCTGGAAGCCACCATCCACTCTGGGGACCGTAGATCTGCCTTCTTTGCGCCCGTACTGGATGTAGTGGTCGATGACCGCCTGATTGCTCCTGCCCCACAGATCCGAATTGAGATCACGGCACCGGCTCAAACCGAAGTGGTAGGAAGCGGTGCGTCCTTCATTGATACCATTGTTCAACCAATGATTGCGCGCGTCGGCCTCAGTCCAGTTCTGCGGAAAATCAGGGTTTAACGTAATGTATTCGCGCCAGTTAAAAACGTCCGGATCCTGAGAGCTGAATTTCAAGTCCAGACTGTCAAGCGAGCTCGTGACTTCGCCTGGATTTCCGACTACGAGATAGGTGAGATAAGAAACTGGCAGCCCGCCTGAAGCAGAGTGGCTCGGGTTCAGGAAGGTAGAAGGCCAGGCAGACGGGCCGCCGACCCACCAGCCAAACTTTGCTGAGCTCTGACCATAGGGCTGCAAGTATTCCGGCGCATAGGCCGAGAGGGCGAGGGGCCCGAGCGGGCTAGAGGGCCTGATCATAACCTTGATCATGTCATCCTCTCCGTTTGCGTCGTGATGCTGGAGGAGCGTACGAGTGGCAAGGTCATAGGTCCAGGCTTCTGAAAAGTCGGGGTACTTAAGATAAACACCCGGGGCCGAAGCGATACTGGAAGTAACTGTTTCCGGCGGAGAATTCTGGGATGGTTGAAACGTGCTTATGTATTCGATGACATTGCCGGGCAGGCCGGAGGGAGAGATCGTAACGTCTTTTTGCAGCCAAAACTGAGTCAACTGTCCGTCGGGTTGGGCGTTGGCGTAGGGAATGGTCTGGGCCTGTTGCTGCGGGCTTAGTAAGGGCGAAGACTTAACGAACCAGTAAGCCATATCGGTCATGGTCATCAGCCTGTTGCTGGAGGGAATGTTGAGCCCCAGGAGATCGCTCGTGCTCGAGGAAAAATCCTGGTCATCCAAGGCACCTGCCTCGTTCGGATTGTAGTATTCGCCGTGACCGTTAAGTTGGATGGCACTTTGGATTTGTCGGCCGTGGTCGGTATTGTCTACGAACTCGACATTCCCCAATTTAAGGCTGGTGATCGCTCCCGCGTGGGACCAGGAGGCGGACAAGGTCAACGTCGAGTTGTTAACGGGCGACGGTCCGTAGATCGTCCAGTCGGGATATGGAGTTTGACCGCGGACCGAACAAGTGACTCCCAAGATTGTTACGAAAACGGCGAGGCGGAAAAACCCCGAATTAATCCGTGGACATGACGGAGCGAATCGGATCGATCGGCGGGGCGAAGGGAACGGTTTTTTAGCTTCTGCTTGGTTCATGCGGCGTTCATTCGGCCCGCTGTAAGACAAAAGCTAGACAAACAGAATCGGAACGGAATAAAACAGAATGAGACACTTTCACCCCAAATGCCCCGGACGAAATTCCCTCGTGCGCTCCCGCTTTTGCCTTCGCAGCGCGGGGTGAAATTACCCCATCGAGCCAGGAACGGTGACTGGCTCCAGGTTCTGCGCCGGCTGGCTAACGCGGCTCGGGGGACGAATTCAAAACCGTTTTATTCCATGCGCGAAGTTGCGCACCATTTTCACCTTCCCCTTTCCAGGGTCTCCCGCCTTTATAAGGAACTGGAAAAGGAAGGCGTGGTGCGGCGAATTCGGGGTTCGCGCACGATTCTTCAAGGCAAGTCGCCGGTCCGGCACTTGATCGTGCGCAGCGTCGTCGGCATCCCTGCCTCTCTGTCCTGCTTCCTTACCTTGCAGGACTATCGGATGTTTCTTCTGAAGGTGCGACGCGAGTTTCGGCGCCGCGGTCTCATCACGGCTATCGCCTTTTACGAAGATCGTTTTGACGCTGAAGACCTGGTAGAACGATTGCAGCAGGCCCGCGCGGATATTGCACTTTGGTATTTGCCCGATGGCACCGCGCGCTCGCTCGCTCCCCAACTGCTGGACGTTGGTATCCCGTTACTCGGAATTAGTGACGGCGGGCTGCCGGGCGTGCCGTGTTGTTATGAAGTAAACCGGTCCCAGGCTATCCGCGCAATTTTTCGCGACTGGATGGCCAGCGGGATCAGCAACGTTCGCATTGTCCGGACGGAATCCCGATCGTCGGCCGACGAAGAACGTCTCGAGGCGCTGCTTCTCGACACGCCTTTCCGTTGGCGCTTCGTGAACGCTCAGTCGAAAGTGGCCGAGCAATTCGTGGTCAACCTTACCGCGCAAAAAGACGAGGCGATCGTCTTTCTCGGGTCCGCCGCGTCCTTGTGTTTGATGCGGGCTCCGGAAGCAATGAGCCGAATCCTTTCCCAAGGTCGAGTCGGGCTCGTCGAGGGTCCGGTCAGCATGCCGTTGACTCCGCGAATTGACGGCCCGGTTGATTTGGTCGTCGTAAATTGGCAGCGCCTCGCGCAACGTATCGCGGACGACATTCTAGGCCGTGAGACTTTTGACTGTCACCAGCCGGTCATCTTCGACGCGAAGGGCGAACTGAAGGTGCCGTTCCATAAATTCGCCCAAAAGCTTTAGGCGCGCGGCCAATTCTCCCGGTGGCGTTACTTGCTGCGGGGCTTGAACTAGCGGCCAGCTGCGGAGGCAAAGTGTCAGGCTGGAATGTTGCAACGTCCATTTCGATGAGGACGACGAATGGACATCCGTAGTCGGGGCGCGCGCCGATAGATATATAAGGACGACTTGTTCCAGCGGCGTTCGATCGATGCCGCCGGGAAAAACGTTGTGTTTAGAAAGTCCGTAAAAGTCAAAGCAAAACCCCAACTCAACCCAACCCAACCCCAAAAGGAAAACTGCCATGCCCTCACGTTCCATCGTCCGATTCATCGTCGTTCTTTCAATGCTGCTTATCTCGTCGGTGCTCTACGCGCAGAATACGGTAATTGGGGTGATTGATGGGGTATACCGCTCCGAGACTTATCCGCGATATCACGTCGCTGGCTGGGCTTGCGCCTACGGGTTGCCGGACTCCATCGCGGTGCATGTCTGGGCAGGGGGCCATTTTGTCACCGATGCCACTGCAAATCTCGCAAGCGACCAGGCCGTAGCGAACTCCTGTGGGTCCACCGGAACTGCTTACCGATTCAATATTGCGCTGGACGATTTTTTACCGCAGAACTTCGGACAGCCGATTTATGTTTATGGGCTGTCGCCAAATGGCGGCTCTAATAATCCGCTCTACAACGCCGGCGCCTTCACTTTCCCCGATGGAATCACGACGAACGTTTTGGGCGATCCGATGCGAATCAGAACGGGGCCCACTATGGGCGGCGGCATCACGTCGATCTTCTGGAGGGGAAAGGAATTCGTCAATAGCGACGATCATGGCCGCAATTTTCAAATGGCCGGCCAATTCAATGGTGTTTACGAATGTTACAATCCCACCGAAGGCGGCTCTTTGTCTGACGGAGGCCCCGCCAACATGAGCACCAGTGAGGTGTTTAAATATACCATCCTTTCCTCGAACGACTTTTACACCGGCTCGTATCCGGCGTTTTGGCTGCGTCCTGGGGAAGGTCAGTTTGCTCCAGTTTATGGTAATTGCGGCCAACCCGGTCGAGCTGCGCTGAACACCACGTGGCGATCCAACTACCTGTTCTATAAGGAAATCATCGTTGGCAACTTTGGATTGGAAAACGTCATCAAAGTAGATAGTTCGGTCTACATACCGGAAGCAGTCTCCTCCGCCTCGATCGAATCATTTGTTGGATACATGAACCGGGCCGATTTCCCCCAAGTCCTGACTTTCGACGTAACCACTGGGACTGCCCATACGGTTGATGATCCGGGCGTGTACCCCTACGGCCAAACCTTTATTAACAGGCCGCTGATTCTTGCGTCGGCGGATGGCTGCCACGCCTTGGGGATTTATAATCAGCAACTGAATGAGGCTCATAATCCTTATAATGGGGGATTTCTCGTAGGCCATTACCGCTGGAACCAGTATCCGGACTATGGCGTCAATGACTGGTCGGCGGTGTTTGACTTTGGGCCGACGAACTATCCGTACAACTATTATTTTACGGATTACCTCATTATCGGAACGAAGCAGAATGTCATCGACACCATGAACACTTTGCATTCGTACCTTCCCTGAGGCGGGCACCGAAACTAACTGGATATTTTTCCTGTTGGCCTGGTTAACGGCTACCAGGCTTTAAGGCAGGAATAGTAGCGAGATCAGAGGGAAGGTTGTCGGCGGCAAACGTTTCAACGTTCATTTCCACGAGGCTGACGAACGGACATCCGTAGTCGGGCCGCTGGCCGCCGCTGCGATCGACAATGACTCCGATCCCGGCCACGATTCCGCCGTGGGCGCGGACGATGTCGATGGTTTCCTGGACCCGGCCGCCACGAGTGACCACGTCTTCGGCGACAATGAAGCGCTCGTTAGGCCGGATCGCAAAGCCGCGACGCAGAACCAGGCCGCCGGCTTCTTTTTCCACAAAGATGTGCCGCTTTCCCAGGGCCCGCCCGACTTCCTGGCCCACGACAATGCCACCGAGCGCGGGTGAAATCACAGTATCGCAGTCGATCGCGCGAAGCTTGTCAGCGAGCCGTCCGCAGACGTCCGCGGCGATGTCCGTATGCTGGAGAAGCAGGGCGCACTGGAAGAATTGCCGGCTATGCAGGCCGGACCGGAGGATAAAATGCCCGTCGAGCAGCGCGCCGGTTTTGCGGAAGAGCGCGAGCAAATCCTCGCTCATTAGCCTGAGGTGTCGCTGGCCGTCTTGCCGCCCGAAGCGCTTCCGTCATCGAACGCGATCGCCTCGATCTCGACCCGCGCGTTTTTTGGCAAAGTCGAAACGCCGACGGTCGAGCGGGCCGGCGGGTTCTCTTTGAAATAAGTCGCGTAGACTTCGTTCATCTTCTGGAAATCGCCGAAATCCGCCAGGAACACAGTTGTCTTGACGACGTTTGCCATCGACAGGTTTTCCGCTTTCAGGATGGCCGTCACGCTGTCGAGCACTCGCCTGGTCTGCTCGGTAATGTCTTCGGAAACGATCTGGCCGCTTTTCGGGTCCAGCGGTACTTGGCCCGCGCAAAACACGAGCGACCCGGCCCGGACCGCCTGCGAGTATGGCCCGATCGCCGCCGGGGCCTCGGTCGTGGAAATGATCTTCTTCATCCTTCGACCATAGCGAGGAAAACCGGGCGTGTCATGCCCGACGGTTGTTCTGCAGGGACTCGGGCGGCTTTAGCGTTGCATAATTAACCGGTCGACGTGCACCTGGCCGTCTTCGGTCATGAAGTGCGCCAGGACCCGCGATCCTTTGCTGACGGCGTCAGGCTGAACCAAGGCGCCGTCCTCGTTCAAACAGAGAGCTGGAATGGCAAATTTAAAGGTGCGGGATTTGCCGTTGCTCAACTTCAAGACGACCTCCTGGCGCGGCGTGATCGAGACAACGGTAGCGGTCGAGAACGGAACCGGCGTTCCTCCACCGGCGACAGGTCGGCTGGCGTCGCTTTTCGGGGGATGATCCTCGGCGAAGGCGCATTGAGCTGCGAGGACCAGGACTAGGAGAATGGATCTTGTTTTCATTAGGGTAGGATTTGCGAGGGATGCGCTTGGTTAAAAACCGGTTAAAACAGGCTGGTTCTGCTGTGTGTAATTTCCGATGCCGAGCTGGCCGGATTGATTGTCGCCGAGGCCAAAAATCCGTCGGTCGGACTCATATGGCCTCGATCGCACCAGAAAGCTGAAGCAATTGCCAGCGGCGACGTCGGTGATGTTGGTCGTGGCCTCGGACACGGGCATCGGGGTTGGATAGGTCTGAGAGGTGACGCCGGACAAGCCCAGTTGTCCATAGCCGTTATATCCCCAGACGTAGACCTTATCATCATGGCCGTGCGCCAAGACGTGGTAACCGCCGGCAGCAATCTTATCGATGGGCTTGGCAACCCCGGGAATCTGGCAGTAGCCCCCGCGGTTTTGTGGCGCGGTTCCATAGTTTCCAAGCTGGCCGCTGCCATTGTGACCCCAAGCCAGGACCTCGCCACTACGGTCCAGGGCCACGCAGAACGCTCCGCCGGCCTCAACGTGCACAATGCCCGCGAGAGGCGTTACTCCGTCGTAGGTTACGGCCTTGACCGCCCCATACTTGTTATCCCAGGTATTGTCACCGAGCTGGCCATACAGGTTCGAGCCCCAGGTCCAGACGTGTTCATCGATGTCCAAGGCGACCATGAAATTGCCGTCACCGACCGCAATCGAGACGATATCGGTCAAATCGCCTCCGCCGTTTTTCTGCACTACGCCCGGAGTAAACCTGGAATTTTCGCTACTATTACCCAGCTGGCCGTTTCCGCCATATCCCCACGTCCAAACTCTGCCCGTCGCGTCCAGGACGGCATAGGCGGTGGCGCCGACGGCCACCACATGCCGGTCCTTGGTGCTAGGAACGACGATGGGCGGAAGATTCGGCACCTGCACCGGGGAGTTAACCTGTCCGCCCGAACTGCCATCGCCTCGCGCGCCGTACTGGTTTGAGCCCCACATCCAGACGCTGCCGTTCGCCAGCACGGCGAGACTGGTAAAATAGCCGGCTGCTACCTCGGTGACGCGGCTGTTGTTCCCAAAATCCGGCAGCCGAACGGGCGACGCCGTGCCGTTCGTCGTACCGTCGCCCAGCTGGCCACTCCCGTTCGCTCCCGCCGATAACACCGGGACAAAGTCCTGTTGCGGCGACCGGACAAGCGTGTGCTGAGCGCCGCCGTCCACCCGTGGGACCGAGGTTCTGCCTTCTTTGCGCCCGTACTGAACGTAATGATCGATGACGGCCTGGTTGGTCTTGCCCCACTGATCGGAATTTAAGTCACGGTACCGTCCCAAGGCGAAGTGGTACGAGGCGGTGCGTCCTTCGTTGATGCCATTGTTCAACCAATGATTGCGCGCGTCGGCCTCGGTAAAGTGATAGGGCCAAAAATCAGGGTTCAATTGGATATATTCGCGCCAGTTGAAAACGTCCGGATCCTCAGAGCTGAACTTTAAACCCAGAGCATCGAGCGAGCTGGTCACTTCGCCCGGATTGCCGACCACGAGATAGGTGCGATAAGAAACCGGAAGCCCGCCTGAAGCATCGTGGCTAGGATTGAGAAAGGTAGAAGGCCAGGGAGACGAGCCGTCGACCCACCACCCGAAACTCGCGGCGCTTCCGTAGGGCTGGAGGTGCTCAGGCGCATAGGCCGAGAGGGCGAGGGGGCCGAGCGGGCTGGATGGTCTTATCATAACCTTGATCATGTCGTCGGCTCCGTTCGGGTCGTGGTGCTGGAGAAGCGTGCGCGTCGCCAGATCGTAGGTCCAGGCTTGTGAGAAATCCGATTTGAGGTACACGCCCGCCGAAGAGGCAATGCTCGAATTAACCGGCGCCGGAGGCGTCACCACCGATGGCTGAAACGTACTCAGGTATTCGATGACGTTGCCTGGCACCCCGGACGGCGCGATCGTCACATCTTTCTGCAGCCAAAATTGAGTCAATTGGCCGTCGGGAGGCGCGTTCGACTCGGGAACCGTGTGGTCCTTCTCTGGCTGGGAAAGTAAGTTGGAAGACTTTACAAAAAAATAGGCCATATCCGTCGTCGTCATCAATCTGTTACTCGAAGGAATGGCGAGTCCGAGCAGTTCGCTCGAGCTCCAAGGGAAGTCCTGGTCATCTATGCTGCCGGCCTCGTTCGGATTGTAGGACGGGTCGACGCCGTTCAGTTGGATAGAACTTTGGATTTGTCGGCCGTGGTCGGCATTGTCAACGAACTCTACATCCCCCAATTTAAGGCTGGTAATCGCTCCCGCGTGGGACCACGAGGCCGAAATCGTCAAAGTCGAGTTATTGACCGGCGCTGGCCCGTAGATCGTCCAGTCGGGATAGGGAGTTTGGCTGTAAGCAGCCGAACAAGTGATTACGAAAAAAATTAGGAGAACGGGGAGACGAACAAAAACCGAATAAATCCGCGAACTCGAAGGATGAGACTGAATTGTTCGGTGCGACGAAGAAGACGTTTGGGTAACTTCTGCTTGGTTCATGAGGCCTTTTATCGCCGGGCCTGGAACGGACGCCAGACAAACAGAATTGAAACGGAATAGAACAGATTGGAACACATTCCGGGTTCGCGTTCGTCAGGTCCGGGACAAAATCGGAAGACGACCGGCTCAGGTTAATCCGCGCGCGACGAGCTGCGGGGGCGTCGTATTCCCCTCGACTCAATCTTGAAGGGACGGCGGCGTTGAGCGGTTGTTTCCGTCCAAAATCCGTCGATATTACCGGCTCAAATGGTTGGCTGGGTTTTAAAGAAAATACTGGGTTCGAAGAATCAACGCGAGATCAAGCGGATGATGCCGATGGTCCGTCGCATCAACGAATTGGACGAGCAGCTCAAATCGCTTTCCGACGACGAACTCCGGACCAAGACCGTTGCCTGGAAGGCCGAACTCGCCCAGATCCCGGAGCTGCCGGAGCAATGGGCGAAGCTGGACGAAATTCTCCCCGAGGCGTTCGCCGTGGTGAAGAACGCGGCCCGCCGGCTGACCGAGCGCCAGCACGAGTTCACGGTCTGCGACCAGCCGATGACGTGGAACATGGTCCACTTCGACGTTCAGCTCGTGGGCGGAATGGTTCTGCACCGCGGTCGGATCGCGGAAATGGCGACCGGCGAAGGCAAGACGCTGGTCGCGACTTTGCCGCTCTATCTGAACGCGCTCACCGGCAAAGGCGCCCATCTGGTCACGGTGAACGATTACCTGGCCCGTCGTGACGCCGAGTGGATGGCGCAACTTTACAATTTCCTCGGCCTGACCGTCGGGGTCATCCAGCACGATCAATCGCCGGACGAACGTCGCGAGCAATACGCGATGGACATCACCTACGGGACGAACAGCGAGTTCGGCTTCGATTATTTGCGCGACAACGGCATGGCGACGACGCGCGAGCAGCAGGTCCAGCGCGGCTACAATTACGCGATCGTTGACGAGGTCGATTCCATCCTGATCGATGAAGCCCGGACGCCGTTGATCATCAGCGGACCGTCCACCGTTTCGACCCATCAATACGACAAGTGGCGCGGGTTGGTGGACCAGTTGGTTCGCAAGCAGAACATGCTTTGCAACCGGCTCGCGAGCGAAGCCAAGGAGCTTTTCGAGAAGGGCGAGGTGGAAGAGGCCGGGCTGGCGATGTTCAAGGTCAAGCTCGGCCAGCCGCGGAACAAGCAGCTCCTCCGCATGATGGAGGACCCGGAAAAGCGGAAGGCGATCGACAAGGCCGAGCTTCAGTTTTACCAGGACGCGCGGAAAGAGGAGCTGTTCGCGCTCAAGGAAGAGCTCTTTTTCACCATCGACGAGAAATCGAACGAGTCCGATTTGTCAGAACAGGGCCGCAGTTTCCTTAATCCCGACGAACCGGATTCTTTCGTGCTGCCGGATTTGATCAGCGAGTTCACGGAAATCGATCTCGATCCCGACCTTTCGCCGGAAGACAAAGAGAAGGCGAAGGTCGAGCGGCAGAATCATTGCGACAGCCAGGCGGAGCGGATCCACAACATCTCGCAGTTGCTCCGCGCTTATTGCCTCTTCGAAAAGGACGTCCAGTACGTCATCGAAGATAATAAGGTCGTCATCGTTGACGAGTATACCGGCCGCAAAATGCCGGGCCGGCGCTGGAGCGACGGATTGCACCAGGCGGTCGAGGCGAAGGAAGGCGTCCAGATCGATCGCGAGACCCAGACCCTGGCGACGATCACGATCCAGAATTATTTCCGGCTCTATCACAAACTTGCCGGCATGACCGGCACCGCCGATACCGAAGCGGCGGAGTTCCACGACATTTACAAGCTGGACGTGAACGTCATCCCGACCAATCGGCCGGTGGCGCGAAAGGATGCGAACGACCGGATCTACAAGACGCGCCGCGAAAAATACAACGCGGTCATCAACGAGATCAAGGAGCGCCACGGGAAGTCGCAGCCGGTCCTGGTGGGCACGGTGAGCGTCGAAGCGTCGGAATTGCTAAGCCGGATGCTGAAGCGCGAGAAAGTCCCGCACAACGTGTTGAACGCAAAGTTCCACATGCAGGAGGCCGAGATCGTCCAGCGCGCCGGGCAGGCGGGGACGGTCACTATTTCGACGAACATGGCCGGTCGCGGCACCGACATTAAACTGGGGCAGGGAGTCGCCGAAGCGGGCGGACTGTTCGTGATCGGCACCGAGCGCCATGAGTCGCGCCGGATCGATCGGCAGTTGCGCGGACGTTGCGCGCGCCAGGGCGATCCCGGCGGCTCGCGGTTCTACGTTAGTTTCGAAGACGACCTGATGCGGAACTTCGGCGCGGCCGATCGCATGACGAAAATCATGGAGCGTTTCGGGCTCGAGGAAGGCCAGGAGTTGGAGCACCCGTGGCTGAACAAATCCGTCGAGACCGCGCAGAAGCGCGTCGAGCAGCGCAATTATCTGGCGCGGAAACGCACCCTCGATTTCGACGACGTGATGAACAACCAGCGCGAGGTGGTTTACACTTATCGCAACGACACGATCGATTCCGACGATCCGCGCAAGCTGGTCTTCGAGGTGATCGACGAAGCCGTCCCGGCGAAGGTCCAGGAGTTCCTCGGCACCGGCGCGGCGACCGACGAGCCGAATTACCCCGGGCTTTTGAACTGGGTGAACGTCACTTTTCCGCTCGGCCTCTCGAAAGAGAAGGCGCAGTTCGAAACGCGGTCGGTCGCGGAGAACACGGAATTTTTGATCGGGAAGATCAAGGAATCCTACGAACGCAAATCCAGCCACGAAGAGCCGACGGCGGTAAAGAGCCTGGAGCGTTACATCATTCTCAACGCGATCGATCGGCTCTGGCAGGAGCATCTCTACGCCATGGACGCGCTCCGCGAAGGCGTTTACCTGCGCGGTTACGCGCAAAAGGATCCGCTCATCGAATACAAGACCGAAGCCTACGAAATGTTCGTCGAGTTGATGGCGAACATTAAGAACGAAGTGCTCCACAATCTTTTCCGCAGCACTTCCAACCTGCAGGCGTTCGAGAATTTTCTTTCCACCCTCCCGCAGTTTCTTCTCAAAGAGCAGGCGCCCAGTGCGGCCACGGCGACCGGGCCGGTCCCCGGGCGGCATGGGGATCGCCCGCCCGCGGGCGACGGGGCGTCATCGAACGGCGACGGTTCGGAACTCAAGCTCGATCTCGCGCCGGTTCGCCGTGAGATCCCGAAAGTCGGCCGCAACGAACCGTGCCCCTGCGGCAGCGGAAAGAAATTTAAGAACTGCTGCGGGCGGGTCGCCTGATTTAGTTTGTTTGTCATCCTTCGACCGGCTCAGGATGACAGTTTGGAGCGGGGATGCGGGAACTCCAGGCGAAGCGTTTCGCCGGACTCAAGCGCTCGCCACTTCGTCGCCAGCTCATTGAAGCGCGCACGAACGCGATCGAGTTCCTCGTCCGACAGTTCGCGCGGATTCGCCATCTGTTTCGCCCGCGCAAAGGTCGCTGCCATTTCGTTGAACTCCTCGGCTGGGCTGGGTACGCCGCCGGAGCGCTCGGCGGAAAATGCCGAGACGAGATACTCGACTTCCAGCGTTTCATTCGGCAACGCGCCTCGCGCAGTCTTCCCGGTCGTCTCGGCAATGTCCCAGCCTTCCGCAATCAGTCCGTAAAAACCGCGCCGAAATCCGAGCTCCGTTTCGACGGCGTAATGCGTGAGGTCGTGAAGCGGAAAAAACGCCGCGTATTTGCCGTCCTGGCGGTGCCACGTCGCGGTGCCGTCGTCGCGAATGCACCGAAGCAAGGCATTCCCATCTTCCTGTTTCGCAAATTCGATGATCAAGGCGCGGCCGTTTATCCCGCCATTGCGGGACTGAAATCGTAAATCGAAGAGGGCGGTTTGGAAAGCGCCCCTCCTTGGCTCGCACTTGTGCGCCGCCTTTTCTTTTCGCCCCATCATTTCTCGACACGCGAAATACAGTGCGAGCAGGAACGTCCGGTCCCTCATCTTTTTCTCGCCAGGTCTCCGGCAAAAACTTTGAAAACCCCGACGCTTTTTCCTTGAAAGACGGGATACAACCTGATTTATCGACTACCCAGAAAAATAAGGAGATTCCATATGAACCGCCATCCTCTGCGCCCCTTCGTCCGTCGCTCTTTCCGTTATCTTTGTCCCGCGCTGCTTTTGTGCGCAACGGCGTTGGCCAGTGCGGCGTCCCCCGTGATCCTCGAGGCAAACGTTACCGGAACTAGCTTGAAGATCGTCGGCACCGATCTCCAGCACAAGGATCCCGCGAAGCATCCGACGGTGGTTGTCCTGGGCTCCGTGCGCCTGCCGACGACCAGCGTCACCGCAAAAATGATCCTGGCCCAGATGCCCGCGGCAATTCCGCCCGGTTCCTACCTCCTTACCGTCGACACGGGTGAGGGTCCAGGCGACGAGTCATGGGTGACAGTCGGAGCGGTAGGCCCGCAAGGTCCGCCCGGACCGAAAGGCGACACCGGGCCGCAAGGTCCGACCGGACCGAAAGGTGACACCGGCGCGCAAGGTCTGACTGGACCGAAAGGCGACGCCGGCCCGCAGGGTCTGACCGGACCGAAAGGTGATACCGGGGCGCAAGGTCTGACCGGACCGAAAGGCGACACCGGGGCGCAGGGTCCGACCGGACCGCAAGGTTCCACCGGAGCGAAAGGCGACACCGGGGCGCAAGGTCCGACCGGGCCGCAGGGACCCGCCGGGCCCGCTGGGCCGAGGGGAGCAAGTGGCTACCAGCTGAAGCAGGCATCTACCTCTCTTCCTCCGGGCGTCATCGTCAAGGGAGCGATGTTTTGCGATGCAGGGAAGGTCGCCGTGGGCGGTGGCTGGGATATGAATGACGCAGAGGCAGCCAATTTCAACGCCCATATGATACGTTCCTCCCCGACGGCCGATGGCAAAGGTTGGACAGGCGCTTACTACAACCCGGGAGGCTCCACGCCAACCGTTACGCTTTATGCGATCTGCCTCGACGGTCCGGATAACTCAGCGGCGGCGCCCAGGCAAAATTCGATCGCGCAACCAGCCTCTCAAGAGTCGGTCGCGCAACCAGCCACCGAGGAGACGGTATTCACATTCTACAGACCCTGAAGTAACCACCGGAGCCGGCAGGTTCGGCACCCCAGGATACGACCTGATTCGACGACTAGCTGCTAGCGGTTTGGGCAACACGCCCTTGAGACACGATTCTGCATCTACGGCCTCTTTCCGTTATCGCCGCATTCTTAGCAGTAACATGACAATGATTACTAACAACACTAAAGCGAGCAGGAGTAACGTGATGTTAAGCCAGCAACATAGCGAGCTGGCGTTGGTTCCTCCAGTTCCAGTCCCATTGCCGGGAGGACCTACGCTTACAGGTGTGCCTTCGGTTGGCGCGTTGCAGTCGTCGCCTTTGAAATATGGACGGACAGACCAGGCGCCACCCATGGGCACCGTGAGAGTTTGACGGAAACACCCCGAGGCATCCGTCTTCGTAAATGTCACGGTGTCGTGCCCGGAGGGGTCCGCCACGATTAACGCGATCTCACTATTTGGCTTTGGCGGAGCTGTGCATCCTTGGGCGACCCAGCCGCTGAACTCCCTGGCCCTCTCAACTCCGATCTGAAACTCGATCGGGTTAGCCAGGTGAATGACCGGCGTAATCCCTCCGTAGGGCTGGATGTAGTCGTCGAGCAAGACTAGCCCGTAGACATTAAGCGCGACGCTAGTGCATTGCTTTGCCACCGGGTCTGGCGTGACGACAAGGTTGATGAATTTGCGCCCCTTTGACGGCAGCGTGACCCAAGTGTGGTCAACTTCAGCCTTCCATCCCTTGGGCAGTCCCTCTACCCGCAAGTCGATCCGCTTCTCCGTGGAAAATGGATTCGCCACGTCGATTGGTATCTTAACGGGGTGCCATGGACTTGAGCTGCCGCTATAGAAATCGTTGATGTTTTCCTGCCCTAGGTTGTTGTAAATGTCCGCCTCGCCCGGAATACGTTCGATTTCGACCTTGATGCAGGAGTGTGCTGCGATCGTAGGCTTCCAGGTCGCATAAACATATTTTACTTCCCCGGGGTTAAGATCGATCGGCGCGGGATCAGGCAGTAGGGGGTCGTATTGGCCGGTATCGCCAATGCCGCCGGGAGTTGCCACCTTAAAGTGAACCTTCACTCCCGTCGCCGCGCCTTGCCCAACATTTGTGATCCTTGCCCAAACCCGGTTATCATGGTCGATCCAGGCGTGTTCGCCATTTCCCGCGAGCGGAGTGGCCGTCGAAGGTTCCATAAAGCCGCCGCCTTCCCGAGAACTGTCGACCCAGACGTCGGGCGATTCCCAGGGCGGCTCGTTCCACGGTGCTATCTTGGGATCAGGCTGCGGCAAAGCCTTCATCTTGACGTGAACATTATAGGTCGAGGGGCTACCGGCAGTAACGCTCTGGAAAGTTATCTGCACATTGCCGCCAGGCTCTGGTTGATAGGTGGGAGCTCCCGCCGAAAGCGCGCTCAGGAGGGTGGCATTGCGTTGCGGCAAAATGGACGCGGGCAAAACGTCGATCGCCTGGATAATGACGACTTGCTGATCGGTAATCGCCTGATCACTCTGCCTGCCTGCTATCCGGGCCCGACCTTCTATATAGTAGTGCACGGTATCGGAGGACTTAATTTTCACTGCGGTCACCGCGCCAGGCGCCGTTGCTACCTCAGTCGGTTCGATGACGAAGTCCAGGTCCTTGTCGCCAGCGCCGAGCACAGGCCGCTCTACATTGGCGAGGTTCGCCGGTGAGGCGAGATAG
Source organism: Chthoniobacterales bacterium (assembly GCA_035941675.1). GTDB lineage: Bacteria > Verrucomicrobiota > Verrucomicrobiia > Chthoniobacterales > UBA10450 > AV80. The sequence goes on along the minus strand of DASZDT010000001.1, from coordinate 40,393 downwards.
TGCAGTCCGTAATCCTTTTCCCAAGTGTAATATTGACCATCGCAGGCACAGTCCATTGTGTCCCAAGTTGCGATCGAACCAGCCCCCTCAGGATCGTAGAGATCAGGCAGCCCCAGCCAATGACCCATTTCATGTGTAAAGCGGCCGAAGCCGGTCGAGGAGGACATGAAGGTGCCCATCGTATTGATGGAGCCCCCGGTGAAACTAAAGGTGGTGGTACCAGAGGAAGCCTGGCCGCGCAGGAACGGGGAAAAGATGACGACTGCCACACCTTGATAGTTATCGTAGTTAACATCGGTGTGCGCGGCTTCGATGGCATCGCCGATTAACCCAGCCCAGTCGCCGAGCGCATCGGGTTTGATGCCGTTGTCGGTAAAGGTGGTGCTGCCTCCAGTAACATCTACCTGCCCGATCCGCTCGAAATTGCCAGTGGCGTTGGTCGCTCCCTTGGCTGTCCGATAAATCAAGAACCGATCGGTATCGGAGACCGCGCGCGTGATCGTTAAAGTAACGGACTGGCCGGCGACCACGGCCACCGCCGCACCTATCTTTGTCATGGAAGACTCACTGCCGTTGCGAAATGAAGTTACGCCGTACCAATAGTTACCCGCGTCGGCAACGGCGAAGTTACTGCCAGTCCCGCCTGCGCCAGCCGACACGGTTGAAGGCGGAGTGGGGTTAGTCGCCGTCTGGGTGCCAGCATCGCGCAACTCGACTGGCTGGACGCCGCCGGGACGCACGTATTCAAGCAGACCTTTAGGTAAAACATACCACTGATTACCAGCCGCTCGTCGACCATCGGCGGTCATGGTCATCTTATTCCATGACATCTCTCCGAACCACGGCGGAAATGCCGCGCGCTTGCCGTCCTCGGCAGTATTAAGCGCAGCTAGTTGACTCGCGGGGATGCGGAAATCGTTCGCCTGAACGTAAAGGACTACTACTTTTTGACCCAATCCGGTGGGCGTCACCTGATGAGGATCAGTTGGTCCAAAAGACCCGGCGGGTCCATCATCTCCCAAGAGGAGTGCTGCCGAAGCAAAGCAGAAACAAGACAGGGATACCAACCTAGCAACCGGCCTCGTTGACACGCGTCGAGTAGAGTGCATGAGAACCTCAGTTGCCGGGATCCCATAGGAATCAATCACCCCTGTCAACGCATAAACGAAAGAACCGGGGTTCCGGGCTGGGGGTCAGTCGGCGCACTTCGCGCCTGCGAACAACTCGTCATCAGCTGTCCGTGGATCAAGGCGTTTCTGTTTTACGGTTGTGCAACGATAGTTCTTCACTCGCTCACTCTCATCGTTCCAGACCGGCCTGCGATCAGCCAGCGATGAGTTGCCCTCACCTTGCTGCTGTGGAGCGGCGGCGATGGTCGCAGCCCGCTTGGCCTTGAATTCCAAGGAGCGGCGCTTTCCTAACCGCCGAAATCGTAAATCGCAGAGGGCGGTTTGGAAAGCGCCCCTCCTTGGCTCGCACTTGTGCGCGCGTCAGGCTTCCGGCAGAATTGGAGCCGCATGACCCCTCATGACGTTCTCGAAAAATATTTTGGCTTCCGCGAATTTCTCGACGCGCAGGAAGAGGTAATCACCGCCATCACGGGCGGTGCGGATGCGCTTGTCGTGATGCCGACGGGCGGCGGCAAATCGCTTTGCTATCAACTGCCGGCGCTCTTGCTCGAGGGAACCACAGTCGTCGTTTCGCCTTTGATCGCGCTCATGAAAGACCAGGTCGACGCCCTGCAGCGCCGCGGAATTTCGGCGACCCTCATCAACAGCACCCTCACGCCGCCGGAGCAACAGGAACGGATCCGCGCTCTGGCCCGGGGCGAATTCAAGCTGGTGTACATCGCGCCGGAACGTTTTCGCAGCCCATCCTTTCTCGAAGCCCTCGGTCAAAGCACGATCGCGCTTTTCGCGGTCGACGAAGCGCATTGTCTCTCGATGTGGGGCCACGATTTCCGGCCGGATTATTTTCGGCTCGGCGAAGTTTTGGAAACGCTCGGCCGGCCGCAGGTCGCTGCGTTTACGGCCACCGCTACGCCGGAAGTGCGGCGCGATATTCTCACCCATCTCGCGTTGCGCGAGCCGCGTGAATTCGTCGCGGGATTCGCCCGCCCGAACCTGAAGCTGCTGATTACTCCGGTGGCGAACGAGCCGGAAAAATACGCGCGACTGAACGCGCTCATTGCCGAGCACAAGACGGGGATCGTTTATTGTTCGACCCGGAAACGGGTGGAGGCCGTGGCCGAAACCCTTCGCCTCGGGAACATCTCGAGCATTCTTTATCACGGCGGGATGAACGACGAGGCGCGCGAGAAAGCGCAGAACGAGTTCATGCAGGGGCGACGGGACATCGTCGTGGCCACGAACGCGTTCGGGATGGGGATCGATCGCGCCGACATTCGGTTCGTCGTCCATTTCGATGTGCCGGGGAGCGTCGAGGCCTACTACCAGGAAGCCGGCCGCGCCGGGCGCGATGGCGAGGCAGCGACGTGCGAGCTGCTCTTCAATCACGCCGACACGCGCGTGCAGGAGTTCTTCATCGAAGGCAGCAACCCGCCGCTCGAATTCATCGCGCAAACCTACGAAATGCTGCGCCGCGAAGCGGACGAAAAGGGCGAACTTCAACTTTCGATCAAGGAAATGGCGGTGCGCCTGGGCGATGAACGAAGCGACATGATGATCGGTTCGTCGCTCCACGTTCTCGACCGCGAAGGTTATATCGACCGGTTCGATCTTCCCGGGAAACGCGTGCGCGGAACGCGGGTTCTCCGGCCGGACGTGCGCGGTCACCAATTGAAGCTGGATGCGGCGAAGCTGCGCGAAAAGGAGCGGCGCGACCGCGCGAAATTGAAAATGATGATCGACTTCGCCTACGCCCGCGAATGCCGGCAGCAGGCGATCCTGCGTTACTTCGGCGAAAGCGATCCGGCGCGTTGCGGCAATTGCGATGTTTGCCTGCAGACAGCGGGCCCGGCGCGGCCGCCCACGGAAGAGGAAGCGCTGATTGTTCGCAAGGCGCTGAGTGGAGTCGCGCGAATGTCGGTGAAGATTGATGGGGAGTGGCAGCCGCGGTTCGGCCGGGGGCGGATCGTGCAAACGCTCGTGGGCAGTCGTTCGCAAGACGTCCTGAGCGCGCAGCTCGACCGGCTTTCGACCCACGGGTTGCTGAAGAGCGAAGGAGTCGCGTTCCTGAACCAGCTCCTGCGCGAGTTGCAGGATGCCGGCATGCTGGTGTCGAGCGGGGGTGATTATCCAATGGTCACGCTGACGCGGCGCGGCGATGAAGTAATGAAGGGGAGAGTGGATTACGGGTTGCGGTGGCCGCAGCGGAGTTCACCCGGGAAAAATGGCCTCCGCAAACCGCGAACGAAGGAAGGCTCATTGGAGCAGATGCTGCCCGTCGATGCCGCGATCCTGGAGCGGCTCAGAAAACTGCGGCTCGACCTGGCGCGGGAGCAGGGGAACGTGCCGGCTTACATCATTTTCCCGGACGATACTTTGCGGGCGTTTGCCCGCCTCAAACCCGCGTCGGTGGAAGCGGGAAGGCAAATTCGCGGAGTGGGGGAAGTGAAGGCGAAGAAATATTTGCCGGCGTTTATCGAGGCGATCGTCGCGGCGTCAAAATAATCCGTCAGTGACGGTGTCCGTCACGGCTGCGGAACCTCGGCGTGCTCGAGCAAATGGACGTCGTAATCCTTCGCCTGTTCGAGCGCGTCAGTCGCTTCGCCAGTCGGGCCGTTTTTTGAAAACAGGCGGCTGAGCAATTGCCACGATTCAGCGCGATACCACTGGGTCTGGAGACAGCCGGCCAGTTCCTTGATCGCGGCGGCAGTGTTCCCAGTCTGGTCCAGCGCTTCAATGTAGCGCCGCTCGATTCGCCAGTTCGGCGGTCCCGTGCGCGAAGCGAGCCGGAAGCGCAGGAGCTCAACCCGATCGTGTTCTTTGACCTCGAGGATGCCCAGAAGCTCGTGCGCCTGCGCGTCCACCACCGGCAGATCCTTGGCGCGGTTCAAAAGCTCCCGAGCTGTCGCGTAATCTTCGTTCCGAATCGCCACCACCGCGAGATTGATCACGCCGAAAGGCTGATTCGGTTCCTTCTCCAAAGCCGTTTCGAGATGTTTCTTGGCCGCGTCAAGCTGGCCGTCGTGGAGTTCCTGGCTCGCCAGATTGATCAGCATCCGCGGCGAATCACCGCCGGCGGCGATTGTCCGTTCCAGAAAGGTCCGCTGGTTTTTCCAATCCAGGGTGTAAAGAAAAGTTCGGACGCCGAAGAGGACAACCATGAGCGAAACAACGGCGGCGGCGACGGGCGAAGGAATGCGCAGCCGCGAGAGCGCGACCGTCGCGGCGAGAAAAACAAACGCTAACGGCAGGTAAAGCCAATGCTCGGCGATGTTCGCGTTGAGCGAAAAGGCGCCGCTGACCGGAACGTAGGCGAGCGCTCCGAGGAGCAGGGACCCGAAGACCGCCGGATCTCGTTTGCGGCTGCGCACGAGCGCGTAAAGGCCGGCGCAGATCAGGACGATGCCGGCGAGCGTCTGCAGCTCGCGCCACGCGGCGCCGCGCGCGCTGGCGTCGCTCGGACCGAAGGGCTTCGATTCCACGTCGCGATCCATGTGGAGATTAGCCGGGAACAAAACGAGGCTCGTGTATTCGGCGAACGCCCGGGCGACGATGATCGGACGGACGAGCAACGGCGCCGGGGCCCGCAGCCGTGGCGCGGGAAAATGCTCGGCGGGCAGACGGAGACCGAGATAGAAAACCACCACGAAAACCGCGATCACCGCAGCCGGCGCGATCTGCCGCCACGATTTTCGCAGCGCGAGAATGGCGATCAACAAAAGCGGAAAGATCAAGCCGCTCTCCTTGCTGAGTGCGCTAAGCAGAAAAAGAATCGTGGTCGCGATATGGAGCAGCCAGCGGTTGGCGCGGATGACCGGCGCGACGCGAAGGCCGCAGTAGAGCGCGAGAAATCCGAACATCGCCGCCAGCGGATCGGCCCGGCCGGAAATGTAGGCGACCGCGGCAGTATGGAGCGGATGAACGGCCCACAGAATCGCGGCGATAAACGCTATCCAGCGCCGCTTGCCTTCTTCGACGTTCCAGCCGCGCAAAAGTTCCGTGGCCAAAAGAAACAGCGCCAGGGCCGCACCGAGCTGACAAAGGATGCTGGTGAAATGATAGCCGGCCGGTTTGAAAACGAACGCCGCGTAATCAGCCAGGTAGGTCAGACGCTGGATCGGCCGGTAGAAATCGGACGGCGTCGCGTCGGTAAAAAGGAAATGCTGGAACGCCTCCGGAATCAGTTGCCAGCTGCGGATGAGCGGATCGCGGAGAATGAGAGCGGTATCGTCCCAGACAAATTCGTTTCGCAACGTCGCCGCGTAGGTTGCGAAAACGGCGACGGCCAACAAAAGTGGGAGCAGAAATTTTTTCAACGACGGGAATTCGGTTGGACAGAAGCAATAAGATGCGCGTTTAGGTTTGGGAAATGTTGAATTTTCGCCGCCTGTTTTTCGCGATCTTGCCGGTCGTCCTAAGCAGTGGATATGCCGCCGGGGTGCCGGATGATTGCACGCAGTTGATCGTTGGGATCGCGCCCGACTGGAATTCGATGCGCGGCGAGATGCAGTTGTTCGAACGGTCGGGCGGGAATTGGACGGCGGTCTCGCAGCGGTGGCCGGTTTTGTTCGGCAAGAACGGTCTCGCCTGGGGCAGCGGCATCACCGGGCAAAATGAAAGCGGCCTGCGCAAGGCCGAACGCGACGGCCGCGCGCCCGCGGGCGTTTTCCAGATCGGCAAGATCTACACTTATGATGCGCAGCTCCCGCCCGGCGCCGATTTTCCTTTCCACCAGGTCACGAAAGCCGACGCCTGGGTCGATGACGTGAAGAGTCCCGATTACAACCGGGTTGTCACGATTCCCGATCCCGCGAAACCGCCGCCGTGGTTCGAAAAACAAAAAATGCGGCACAACGATTTTGCCTACCGCTGGCTGGTCGAGATCCGCCACAACTCCGACCCGCCGGTGCCCGGCGCCGGGAGCGCGATTTTTTTCCACATCCGCCGCGGCGTTGCCCGGCCCAGTGCGGGCTGCACCACGATGGCGGAGCCCGATCTCGTTCGCCTGATCACCTGGATGCGCGCGCCGCGCCATCCGTGTTACGTGCTCTTGCCGCAAAACGAGTACGACAAAAAATGGCAGCCCTGGCATTTGCCCGCGCCCGCGTCATGGAAAACAGAACATTGAGCCGTTTGCAGTCACGCTGGCTCTACCTAGAGTGCAGCAGGTGAAAAAACGAGCTAATCCCGATTCGGAGCAAAACATCCGGCGCATCGATACGAAAGCGCGCGCGAAAAAACAGACTCACGGTTTTCAGGTGCACTTCCTTCGCGGCGGGAACACGGTCACGCGGCTTTTCAGCGACAATGGCTACGGCGGCAAAGAAGGCGCGCGAAGAGCCGCGCGGAAGTTCCGGAAATCGGCCATGGGCGATCTGCCCGAACGGGTTTTTCGCGGGCCCGGCACGGCGAAAAAGACGCGGAGTAAGAAGCAGGCAAAGAGCACCAAGACGCGCGCCCGCCGTTAAGGTTCAAGGAAGGGCGCTTTCCAAACCGCCCTCTCTGGCGATCGATGGCGGCGGTTTGGAAAGCGCCGCTCCTTGGTACGCGTTCCAGCAGTCTAGAAAGCCTGGCGCGAAATTATCCGGGCGGGCTTTCACCCATTGGTCGACTACGTCAGCGGGGAAAAATTCGCCATGCTCGATCTCGGAGGTCGCCAGCGTAAACGGCCCGTCGTGCTCACCGCGATATAACCAGATGAACTCCCAGCCGGTCCGTTCCGAGCACGGCAGCTTGACCACGCGGGTTAAAGGAGCGCTCACCCCGAGCTCTTCCTGCAGTTCGCGGACTGCGGTTTCGTCGTAGTCCTCACCGGCCTCCACGTGGCCCGCCGCGCTGGAATCCCAGAGCAACGGATGCCGGTCCTTCCAGCGCGATCGCTTCTGGAGGAACAGCTCGCCAAGGCGGTTGAAAACAAAGAGGTGAACGGCCCGGTGCCGCAAGTTATCCCCATGCACTTCGCTCCGTGAGGCCTCCCCCACAACGCGGTCGTTTTCGTCCACGACCGGGAACCGCTCCGAGCCCTCGCTGCCGGCCGCGTCTCCCGGGCCGGATCGCGCGAGATCGGAAAGCGCGATCCATTGCGCTAACGTCAGCTCCTCTGCGCGCGTCCGAGGATCGAAACCAATTGCCTGGGCCGCGTCTTCCCAATCTGGAATTTCTTCCCGCAGCAAATTTCGAAGCTGCTTGCGCCGCTGCGAAAATCCGGCGCGCACCACTCGAAAAAAAGTTTCGGGATCATGCGGCGGCAATTCATCATCGGCGCGCGGCGTAATTCGGACGAAAGCAGAATCGACATCCGGTTGCGGAAGAAAAACGGTTGCGGGAACGGTGCGAAGATATTCGACGCGATACTTGAGTTGCACCACGAGGGTGAGCGCGCCGTAGTCGCTCGTTCCCGGCGAGGCCGAAATCCTCCGCGCCATCTCCTTTTGTAACATCAACAACCAGAGTGATATCGGGCTGGGATAATTTGTGAACTTCAGCAGCAACTGGCTCGCGATGTAGTAGGGCAGGTTGCCGAGTAGTTTTACACGCGGCTCCGCGTAAAGCCGGCGCACGTCGAACTGCAAGGCGTCGCCGTGAATGATTTCGAGCCGCGCTCCCGCGAATCTTTTCCGGAGAAACTCAACCAGGCGTTGATCTTTTTCGATCGCCAAAACACGCGCGCCCGTTTCCAGAATGAATTCGGTGAGCGCCCCGAGTCCCGGTCCGATTTCGACGACGTAATCTTCCGGGGACAGATTCGCTTTCTCCACGATCCAACGAGCGAGGTTGCGGTCGTGCAGAAAATTTTGGCCGAGCGTTTTGACGGGAGAAACCCGGATTTCGCGCAAGGTGGCGTCGATCTCGGACAGCTTCATGGGTGGCGGTGCCGGGGGTGGGCCAGGCGGAAGAAATGCGTCTCCTTGTTCACAAAAAACTGTGAACAAAACGCTCCGTGTCGCGCTTTTTATTCACAACTTATTGGCTCGCCTCGAAGAAGCCCGCCAGTCATCGCGCGGTTTCGATTTGTTTGACCGGGCGAGGCTCGGATTGGGTCCGTTTTTTCCGGCTGGAGAGATACGCCCGGCGCGCATCTTTCAGGGTCAGTTCCTCGAGGAAATAAACGATGGCAGCGCGGCCGATGGCGTAAGTTCCGGCGCCGGCCACGGCCCCGCAAACCACGTTGCCCCAGCCCGGGAAAAATTTCAGCAGGGCCCGCGCGCCTTCTCTCAAAACCATGCCGGCGCCGACGTTCACCCCCAAGGCGGTCACAAACTCGGTGGCTGCCCGCAGGCTGCGTTCCCGGCCGCTGATGTACATGACGCCGGAGACCATCAGGAGTTGCAGTGCGGTGAGGACGGGAAGGTCTGCTAACGGAATCGGCTGCGCGCCGATCGCCGCGCAAATCGCGGTCGTGGATTTCACCAGCGTCTGCGCGATCTCGGTCTGGACGCCGCGATCGTGGGCGATGCGCGCCATTTCCACGCGTGCTTCGTTCGGCATGTTGCGCGCGAGCAACGTCATGAATTGTTCGGCCGCGCCCCCGCGCATCTCCAAAACCTGGAGCAACCGCGGAGCGAGCTCGTGGTGCTCTTGCAGCGCGGCCTGGAGACGCGTCCGCATTTGCGGCCGAATGCCCACGGAGCCGTCGCCATTATGATGAGGCGCGGGTCGCGCGGACGATCGCGGCCACACCACGCCGATTATTTTTGGCGGGTGCTCGACCGGATTAAAGCGCGTGAATCCCGCCAGGTTGTCGAGCTCCGCCTGCTCGATCGCGTGTCCGTCGTCGTCCGCCAGATGGAGAAAAATGTCGGCCGGCTGCTCTTTCAATTCCTGTTCGATCTTCGCCAGGGTCCGCGCCTCGGCGCCGCGCGCATCGAGAAACGAAACGGTGCCCCGGCCGGCCAGATCGATCGCGTGCCAGCGAAAAAGCTCCATGAGAAGGCCCTGCGACTCGGCCGGTGGCGACCACTGGAACAGAGCCGCGACGATTTCCTGGAGCGGCAACCGGTTCGCGCCGGCGAGCACGAAACGGGGCGCGCGTTGTTGCAGGAACAATTCCTTCAGCGGAGTGAGCTCATGCGAAACCGGCCGCCGGATGCTCTCGGGGAGTTTGCCCAAAAAACCTTCGAGCCGTTCGATGAGATGAAGCAGGGAAGCGCGGTTCATGAGAAAAATGACGAATGTCGAATGACGAATGACAAAAGAAACCCGAAGCCCGACGAAGCCATATCGATTCGACATTCGTGCTTCGCCATTCGTTCGTCATTCGTCATCAGGGCTTCGTCATTCATATCGCATTAATTTCCGCGTTTCCAATCCCGCGCGGACGCGCTTATAACCATCACATGAGTTTGAATCTGGAAATTCTTTCGCGCGCCGCGGACCAGGCTCGCGGGTTGGCCATGGACGCCGTCCAGGCCTCGAAGTCGGGTCACCTGGGATTGCCGCTCGGATGCGCGGAAATGGGCGCGGTGCTTTACGGCTACGCCCTCAAACATAATCCGGACAAACCGCGCTGGATCGGGCGCGATTATTTTATTCTCTCTGCCGGGCACGGGAGCATGTTCCTCTACGCGTGGCTGCACCTGAGCGGCTACGATTTGCCGATGGAAGAGATCAAGCGCTTCCGGCAATTGCACAGCAAAACGCCGGGGCATCCCGAGTTCTTCGAAACGCCCGGCGTCGAGTGCACGACGGGGCCGCTGGGGCAGGGAGTGGGTAATGCCGTCGGGGTCGCGATGGCGGCGAAGATGGCCGCGGCGCGGTTCAACACCGCCGAGCACAAAATTTTTGACCAGCACGTGATCTGTCTCGCGGGCGACGGCTGTTTGCAGGAAGGCGTGTCGGCCGAAGCGAGCGCGTTCGCCGGCCATTTCGGGCTCGATAACCTGATCCTGATTTACGACGACAATTCCGTCACGCTCGACGCCATGGCGAAGGTGACCCAGAGCGAGGACACCGGAAAACGCTTCGAGGCGTATGGCTTCGACGTCCAAAAAATCGACGGCAACGACATGAGGGCGTTCGTCGACGCGCTCGAGACCGCCAAGGCAGGCGACAACGGGAAGCCCCAGATGATCATGGCGAAAACGTTGATCGGGAAAGGGATTCCGGAAGTTGCCGGAACCAACAAGGCGCACGGGGAAGCGGGGGTGAAATACGTCGACGCCGCGCGAAAAGCGCTGGGATTGCCGGAAGAACACTACTTCGTTTCCGACGACGTCCGGGGCTACTTTGCCGAGCACAAGAAGACGTTGCAGGCCGCCTACGACGAGTGGGACAAGACTTTTCAGGCGTGGCGGGCGAAGCATCCGGACGAGGCCCAGCTCCTCGACGACGCGATCGAGAAAAAGATGCCCGGCGATTTGCTCGAAACGATCCCGCCGTTCCCGGTCGACGCCAAGATCGCGACCCGCAAAGCCGGCAGTGACGTTCTCCAGCCCCTGGCGAAAGCGATGCCGTTCCTCACCAGCGGCAGCGCCGATCTTCACGGCTCGACGCTGAATTACATCGAAGGCGCCGGCGATTTCACGCGCGACAACCACACCGGCCGGAACATTCATTACGGCATCCGCGAACACGGCATGTGCGCGATCATGAACGGCATCGGCTATCACGGAATCTTTCGCGCGTCCGGGGCGACGTTCCTGGTTTTCGCGGATTACTGCCGGCCGGCGATCCGTCTCGCCGCGCTCTCGAAGCTGCCGAACATTTACATTTTCACGCACGACTCCATCGGCGTCGGCGAAGATGGTCCGACCCACGAACCGGTGGAGACCGTGAGCGGGTTGCGTGTTATTCCGCAACTCGATGTCATCCGGCCGGCCGATCCGGAGGAAACAGCCGGCGCGTTCGCCGCCGCCGCGCAACATGTGTATGGTCCGACTTTGCTCGCGCTGACCCGGCAGGCGGTGCCGATGTTGAACGAGATCGACCTCAAGACGCGGCGCGAAGGTGTGGCGCGCGGCGGTTACATCGCGAAGCGCGAGACCGGCGAGCTCGACCTGATTCTCATGTCGTGCGGCAGCGAGCTCCAGCATGCGATGAAAGCAGCGGCTGAATTAGGCGAGGGGACCCGCGTCGTTTCATTGCCCTGCTTTGAACGGTTCAACCGCCAGCCGGCGGAATATCGCGAGGAAGTTTTGCCGCGTTCCTGTCGTCGCCGCGTCGCGATCGAGGCAGGTGTTCCCGACACCTGGTATCAATACGTCGGCCTCGACGGCAAAGTCGTTGGTCTCCATCGCTTCGGCATTAGCGCCCCGGGCGACCAGGCGATGAAAGAGTTCGGGATCGACGCCGCCCATGTCGTCGAAGCGGCGAAGTCCTTGTAATCCTCCTTATGTAGCCGCTTCGCTGTGCGAAGCGTGGGAACCAGCTTTCACAGTCGGTTCTCGCAGCCCCACAGGGCGACGGCTACATCGGCTCGGCGACGTTTCGGGCGCGGTCTTCGAACCGCGTGAACTCTTTAAGGAACGTTAACGCCACTTCACCTACCGGGCCGTTGCGCTGCTTCGCGATAATCAGCTCGGCTTCGCCGGCTTTTTCCGCGCGGGCGTCTTCGTCTTCTTCGTAAATCTCCGGCCGGACGAGGAGGCCCACGAGATCGGCGTCCTGTTCGATGGAACCCGATTCACGCAAGTCGCTCAGCCGCGGTTTGCCGCCCGTCCGCGCTTCCGGTTGCCGATTCAACTGCGCGAGGACGAGCACCGGCACTTTCAATTCCTTCGCCAGACCTTTCAGGCCCGAAGAGATCTCGGAGATTTCCAGCTGGCGATTGTCTTGCGCGCGCCGCGTCGTGGAGCGCAGGAGCTGGAGGTAATCGACCACGATCAGCTTGATGTCCTTCTGCGCCTTGAGCCGGCGCGCTTTCGCCCGCAATTCCAGGATGCTCAGGCTGGCGGTGTCATCGATAAAAATTTGCGCCTCGGCCAACTTCGACGCCGCAGCAGTCAGGCTCGGGAAATCGCGTTCAGCCAGGAAGCCGTCGCGAACTTTCTGGAGGTTCACCCGCGCCCGTGAACACAGCAGCCGCTGCACGAGTTGCTGGCTGCTCATTTCCAAACTGAAAACCGCGACCGGCAATTTTTCGTTGATCGCAACGTGCTCGGCGATGTTCATGGCGAGCGCCGTTTTTCCCATGCTCGGCCGCGCGGCGATCACGATCATCTCGCCTTCGTGCAATCCGTTGGTCATGCGGTCGAGCTCGGCAAAGCCGGTGGCGATTCCCGTAATGCCGCCACGCCGTTCGTAAAGTTGCTCGATCGCCTCGATCGCTTCCATGACCTGGTCTTTCATGGTGAGGACCTGGCCCTTGAAACGATCTTCGCCGACGGAAAAAATCTTCTGCTCCACTTCATCGAGGAGTCCATGCACTTCGTCCTGCTCTTCGAAGGAACGCCGAACGCTCTCGGTGCACGCGGCGATGATCTGCCGGAGGATGTATTTGTCCCGGACGATCTCGAGGTAGTAGGTCACGTTGGCCGCGGTCGGCACAAACGTGAACAGGCTCGTGACCGCGGACGCGCCGCCGACCGTCTCGAGCAAATTCCGATCGCGCAGGACCTGGGTAAAGGTGATCAGGTCGATGCCCTGACCCGCGTTCCACAATTCCACCAGCACTGTGTAAATCGTCTGGTGCGCGGGGACGTAGAAATAGTTCTCGTTAATTTTCTCGACGCACTCGGCGATGATCTCGCGCGGCGAGATGAGCATTGAGCCGAGCACGCCCTGCTCCGCCTCGATGGAATGCGGGAGGGCCCGATTGTGAATATCCGGGGAATTGGAACTTAATAAGCCGCCCCCGTTCGCGCCACCATTCGTTTGCGGCCAGCCTCGGCCGGGCTCCTGGCCCGATTTCCTGCGAGACTGCTGACCTCCTCGGACGGATGGATCAGTAGCCAATTATTTTGAGTCGGTTCGTTTGCGGAACGGTCGCGCTTTTTCGGTGACTTCGCCCGCCGGCTCGGCAGCGGGAGTTTCTTCCTTCGCGGGCTTAACCTGGAAAACAAATTTGGCGGTCACGTCGTGGTGCAACTTGATCGGCACTTCATGTTCGCCGGTGGTTTTGATCGGATGATCGAGAACGAGGCGGTGACGATCGATCTCATTCCCGAGTTCGTTCTTCAATCGCTTGACGAGATCCTGCGCGGTGATCGATCCGAAGGCCTTGCCGCTTTCGCCGGTCTCCAGCGTGAAGGAGACGCGCAATTTGCCGATGCGGCGCGCGAGATCTTCCGCTTCGTTGAGCTCGGTCGCCTCGCGGGCGGCCCGCTTCGCCTTGAGATTGTCCAGCTGCCGAAGGCTCTGCTTCGTGACTTCGTAAGCCTTGCCCTGGGGCAAAAGAAAATTGCGCGCGTAGCCGCGGCGAACTTTGACGACATCCGCCTCGGCGCCAAGGCCGGGGATGTTTTCGGTGAGAATAATTTCGGTGGAAGGCATCGCGTTGTGACTGATAAAGGCTCCGCCGCAAAAGATTTTGCCGGGCGGGGAGCGGCATTATAGGACTGCAGGATTCGGTGTCAAACGCCGAAACGTTTCGAGGCTTCAGACCATGCCGAGCTTCATGCGGCCGGCCTCGCTGATCATGTTCTGGTTCCACGGCGGATCCCAGACGAGTTGCACGTCGGCTTCGTCGACGCCGTCGATCGTGAGGATTTTGCTTTGGGCATCGTGGGCGATCGCGGGGCCCATCCCGCATCCGGGCGCGGTCAGAGTCATTTTCACATCGACCTTTGTCCCGCCCTCGGGCCGCTTCGTCAGCTGGCAGTCGTAAACCAAACCGAGATCGACGATGTTCACCGGAATTTCCGGATCGAAGCATTGCTTCAACTGGTCCCAGACCATTTTCTCATCGACCTCTCCGGTGCCGGACGCGGTTTCTTTCGCGGCGCCGTTCGGCCCGCCTGGTTTTTCCAGTCCCAGGGCATCGGCATCTTTTTCGGCAACGCGGGCCAATCCCTGGTAGGTCGCGACGGTGTAAGTGCCGCCAAGCGCCTGCGTGATTACGCCCGGGGTTCCCGCCGGGATTGTTGTTTTGGTTCCGCTCGGGATCTGGATTGCTTCCACATCCCGCGATAAAGTGAATTCGGTGTTCTCGTGCATTGGTCTGTTGGTTTAGGTGTCGAGGACGATCTTCGTTTTTCCTCCGGCCGATTGGCCGGCGGTGAGCTGGCCAAACAACGTCGGTCCGGCAACGGGCGTTTCCGCCTTGTCCTTATCCGGGGTGGCGCCGGACAACGCCAGTCGCAGCGCGCCCTCGACGAGTTGCGCGCAATGAATCTTGACCGGCGGAAGCGGCCCCAGCGGCGCGGCCAACTCTTCGCCCGAGAGCGATTGCGCTTCCGCTACCGTTTTCCCCGCCAGCATTTCCGTGGCAACGCTCGCCACGGCAATCGCCGTCTGGCAGCCGAACGTCTGGAACGTCGCGCGATCGATCACCTTCCGGCCGTCTTCTTCCTTGAATTTCACCCACATCCGCAGCATGTCCCCGCAATCCGCGCTGCCGACGGTGCCGACCGCATCCGCGTCGCTCATTTCGCCGAGGTTCCGCGGGTTCCTGACCGCGTCCTCGATCCTGGCCTGGAGATCGTCGCTCATGCCGGTTCGACGTGATACCGCGGCAGTTTCGGATCGACTTCGGCGCTCCAGGCATCGATCCCGCCCCGCAAACTTTTGACGTTCTCGAACCCGTGCCCCTGGAAGTACGCCGCCGCATCCATGCTGCGCGCGCCGGTGTGATCGTAAACCACGAACAGTTTGGTCCGCGATCCGTTGCCCTGGATTTCCTGCATCAGCTCCTGGGTGAAGAGATGCGCGCCGGGGAGTTTCACGGCTTCGAATTCTTCGCGGGTCCGGACATCGAGGAGATACACCGGCTCGCCGGCCGCGATTCGTTCCGCCAAATCCCGGGGCGCGATCTGCATCCGAAGATCGGCTTCGTGACTGGCCGTGATATGGTCGATCACCTCGTCGACGTTCAGGTTTTCGTTGCGCGCACAAACGCCGGCCAGCGTTTCCTCCGGGCTGAACCCGCAACTGGCGCAACCGCCGATGTGGTATTTGCGAAACAAAGCACGCTGCGCCCCCGGGAACTGCAGGAGCAGTTCCTTCATCGTCATGCTGGGATCGATCGCGGTGGCATTCATTCGCGTCCCAAACCTACGGGCGGTCGCGCAATCCGCAACGTTGTAGCCGGCATCGATGATGCCGGCCGGGCGAGCTCGTCGATCCCGGCTACAGCTTCGCCGGGTCGGCCAGCAGCTCGACGATGCGCTTCAGCAACCGTCCGGCGCCGCCCCCGTCGAGGCTGCGATGATCGAAGCTCAGCGTGAGCTCGGCCTGGGTCGCCGGAAGGAAATGTTGTTTCTCTTCGCTCCACATTGGCGCCTTTTTTCCCGCGCCCAATCCGAGGAGCAGCGTCTGATCGGGCAGCGGAATCGGCGTGCCCCAATCAAGCCCAAACGTGCCGAAGTTGGAAACGGAAGCAACGCCGCCCGACGTTTGCTCCGTGCTCAACCGCCGGCGCCGCGCCAGGTCAACCAGCTCGTCATAACGGCTCGCCAAATCCTGGAGCGAAGTTTTGTCCGCGCTTCGCACAACCGGGACCATGATCCCGTCCTGGGCTTCGACCGCGACACCGATGTCGATCGATTCCGAACGGACGGCGCGGCCACCGATCAAACGCGCCGCGGCGTTGGGCTGTTCCGCGAGCGCCAGCGCGAGCGCGCGTAACGCGTAGAGCGCCGGACCCGGCTTTGGATCGCGCTTAGCCCGATCCTGCAACACCGGGTCGAGGCAAACCGACACGCCCACCGTCGCCAGGGGCCGCGTCCAACTGCGCCGCATCGCGTCCGCGACGCCGGTCCGAATCGCGCTCGGTTTCTCCGACGCGAGGCCTTCCAGCCCACTAAGAAAATTCTCGAGATCCTTGATCGTGACGCGCCCCGCGTTCCCACTGCCGGCAATTCCGGAAAGATCGGCCTGCGTCAATTGCAGTTCCGCCATGCGGGCGCGAACCCGAGGCGATAAAAAGCCGGCGCCCTTGGTTCCCGCCGGCACGGGCAGCACGCCGCTTTGGTCGACTTGAAAATGGGATCCGGCGGCGACCTGCGGCAGCGCCGTTTCATCGACCTGGAAATGCGAGCCAGATCCGTTCTGGGCCGTCTCTTCCTCACGTCCCGGCACCTCCTTCGCTACATCGCCCTGGGGCGGTTCCGGGGCGCGCTTCTGGAACCGCGCGGCATCCGCATCGCTCGCTTCGATGTAACCCAGGACCGCGCCGACCGCGTACGTGCCCTTCACTTCCGCGTCGATCTTCGCAATCTCTCCCGGGCACGGCGTGGTCACGCCCATGACGGCTTTGTCGGTTTCGACTTCGATGATTTCCTGGTCGGCGGCAACCTTGTCCCCCGGCTGGACCTTGATCGCGACGATCGTGGCTTCGGCCATCGATTCGCCGAGCTGCGGCATGGTGATGGGAACTTTCGGCATAAAATTATTCGGCTAAAACCTGGCGCACCTTCGCGGCGATCGTTTTCGCGTTCGGCCGGTGCTCGCTCCAAAGATTGGGATGATAGGGAATCGGCGTGTCTTTGGCGTTGATCCGGGCCGGCGCGGCATCGAGGAGATGGAATCCCTCGGTCGCCACGCGCGCGATCACTTCGGCCGTGACGCCGCCCCAGGGAAACGCTTCGCCGACGCAGAGCAATCGTCCCGTGCGCGCGACCGACGCCAGAATCGTGTCGGTATCAAGCGGCTTGATCGAACGCAGATCGACCACCTCGATCTCGACGCCGTCGTGCTGGAAGTGGGTCGCGACCGCGAGCGCTTCGTGGACCATCGCGCTGTTCGTGACAATGGTGAGGTCGCGCCCCGGCCTAACGACCCGAGCTTTGCCAATCGGCAATTTTTCCTTGGGCAGCGCGTCCGCTTTGAGGTGGTAATACAAATACTTGTGCTCGCAATAAATGACCGGATCGTCGATCGCGACCGCGTCGATCAGCATCGTGTAAGCGTCTTCGACCGTGGCCGGCGTGAGCACGACCAGCCCGGGATAGTGCGAGTAAATTCCTTCCATGCTCTGGCTGTGGAACGGCCCGCTGCCTTTCGTTCCGCCGGACGGCAGGCGCACCGTGATCGGACAAGGCACCTGCGTTCTCCAGAACTGCGTCCCGGCGTTATTGAGAATCTGGTTGAGCGCGATGCTGGAGAAATCGGCGAACTGCATTTCCACGATCGGCCGCATTCCTTCCATGGCCGCGCCGATCGCGGTGCCGACCATCGCATCCTCGCTGATCGGCGTGTTCAGAACGCGACCCGGAAATTGTTCCGCCAGGCCTTTCGTCGCCTTGAAAGCGCCGCCGAACTTTCCCGCGATGTCCTGGCCGTAGATGAAGACGCGCTCGTCTTCCCGGAGAAGATGGGCCTGGGCTTCGCGGATCGCTTCGAGATAGGAGACGCTCATCAGTAGAAAATGACGAATGACGAATGACGAATGACGAAGGAAGCACGAATGACGAATGAGGAATCACTACGCGCGACGCTCTGATTTCGACATTCGGGCTTCGTCATTCTGGTCGGTCCGCGAGGTCGCGGGCCGAGAGGGCGCACCAATCTTCTGTGCTGCCCTGCGGCGCGTCTTCCTGCTGGGCGGTCGCGACCGCGTCATCGACTTCGGCTGCGATCTCCGCGCGCATCTGGTCGAGGCCTTCGCGATCCATCAGCTCCTGCTCGAGAATCAATTTCTCCGCCTTCATCAGCGCATCCTGCGCGAACGGCTCGCGCTTGATCTCATCGGTCACGTAACTGGCGTCGTCGTGCTCGCCGTGGCCGGCGAGCCGCAAAATCGAGGCGACCACGAGTTGCGGCGGACGGCCGGCCCGCGCCCGTTTTACGGCGGCGCTGATCACCTCCAGGCATTGCGTCAGGTCGGTGCCGTCCACCGAGCTGCCTTCGTAGCCGTAACCTTTCGCGCGATCGACCAGGTCGGCGCATCCGAATTGGCGATCGTTCGGCGTCGAATAAGCGTAATGATTGTTGGTCGCGACGATCACCAGCGGCACGCGCTCCACCGCCGCGATGTTCATCCCTTCGTGCGTCGCGCCCGTTTGCATCCCGCCTTCGCCGATGGTCGTTAGGCCAACGAACCCCTTCTCGCCTTTCATTTTTTTTGCGAGCAGCTTGCCCACCAGGACCGGAATCATCGCGCCGAGATGGCTGATCATGGCCAGCTGGTTTTCCCGCGGCCGGCCCCGATGAATATTGCCGTCGCGCCCGCGCATCGGACCCTGCCGCGAGCCGAGATAAGTGCGGACGACGTCGAGCAACGGTTCGCCGAACGCCGAGCGCGCCGCCTGGTCGCGAATGAGCGGCGCGAGGACATCGCCCTTCTGCAAAAACATTCCGCAAGCGGCGCTGATCGCTTCCTGCCCGCGGCCGAGATAGACGCCGCCCGTGATCATGCCGCCTCGATAAAGGCTCGCCAGTTTCTCCTCGAGGACGCGGGCAAGGAGCATCCAGCGAAACGCTTCGAGGTATCGCTCGTGCGGAGGCGCTTTACTTTTTGAGGTCGCGTCGCGTTCCGCGGTTTGAAGCATCCACGATTTTGGCAGCAACCGGAATACGCGGCAAAGGAAACTTTGCGTGAGTTCCGGTGGGATCTGCGCGGTCGTTTTGTCCGCCGGTGAACTTCGTTAGCGGGAATCCGTAGTAATTGCCGGGACCGGCAAAGGCTTGGCCAATTCCGGTCCTGACAACCCAACCCCGACCAATACGATGGCAACAAATACCGACGTCGCGGAACTCGATGCGATTTATTACAAGCTCCTCGATCTCTTCGAGGAGGACGACAAGAACGTGACCCACGTGTCACCAGCCACGGTCCTGGGGGTCTACCCGCTCGGCTATGGGGAGCAAGGGTTACAAAACTTTTATAACGGGCCGGTTTGGTCGGAATTTGAGGTCCGCATTTCAACCGACGAGGTCGGCACGGACGCGACCGTGTGGGCCCTAACCAAAAAGATCCACGAAAAGGGGGAGCGCGCGTGATAATCAAAGACTGGTCTTTGCGCCTGTGTCGCTGGGGGATTCTTTTACTCCTACCAGCCTTCGGCGTGGCCGCAGCCGATCGGGCGACCCTCAACGCTCAGCTCGATATCGACGGTAACAAAAAGCTGGACTACGGAGAAGTGCTCCTGGGCCTGCGCCATAGAAATACTCCCGGCAAAGTGAACTTGCCGCAGATCCAGAAAGACAAAAAACTGCCGGAAGACATTTACTTGGATAAGGATCTGCAAGCGCAGTATCCAATCTTCATCGCCCCGCGGCCAAACCAACGCCGCCACTCCCCTCCCTATTCGCTGGACGAGATCGACCCTGCCGAATTTGGCCTCGAGAAAGTCTATAGCGCCGGCCCAACGGAAGCCGAGAAGGCTTCCCGCCGTTATGTGTCAAAATTCGAACTCAAGCTGCGCCGCAGCAAGGATGATCTCGCCAACAATCAAGGGGACGCGTACGAGCAAGGCGCCCTTTTTTCGTTTGGGCACGACTACGACACGAAAGCGGACCAGTGGACCGCCAAAGGTATCGTCGCGTTGAGTTATGAGCTCAAAGAGAATCCGAACTACGACCCCTATGCGCTGCAACGCGAGGCCGAAACGGTTAATTCCTCCGCAGGGGGAAAATCGAGCTTGCCACCAGCGGCACCGCCCGCCCCTGCGGTATTACAGACCGTTAGTTCTCTTTTCACCCTGGAGTTCGAGAAGGTGGACACGAGCCCCGGCGACAAGGACGAGGTTAATTCCCTCACTTTTGGCGAACATCTCGTCCTGGGACTCTACACCGGTGGTCACTCGTCTCTTGTCAATTCCGTTATGGTAGATTTCGCAGGAAAATGGGCGACCGACTTCGCCTTTAACAAGAAGATTTACGACCTGGAGGTGGAGGTCGCGCCGTTATTCAACCTGTCAGGCGGGGGCGATTCGTATGGGCATCCTATACGGTGGTCTCATTCGGGCGGTGAAGAGACGCTTCTCGCATGGAAGTGGGGAATAGTTTTCCACGCCGAAGCCGGCAAGGTAGAAGAGAACAACGGTGAAGCAGCGCTAATGCAGAATGATCGGTTCGCGCGCATCGGAGCGCGGGCCAATATTGAGCTGCGGCTCCTGCCGGATTTATTGAAAAATCGGCTCTCGTTGACCGCGAGTTATCTCGATTACGAAGCGCTCACGACGGACACACACCGGTCGCGCCTTTTTCGCGCGAGCGCGCAATACATCCTGGTGTTTGCCACCGGCAAAAAAACGGAGACGGAGTCCGGCGCAATGATAAACCAGGACGCTCGCGCAGCCTTGCGGGTGGAATATCAAGACGGAGAAATACCGCTCGTCCAGGAAAAGGACAAATCCGTGCTGGTAGGGTTCGGCGTGTTTTTCTAAGACAGCCGCCGTTACCTTCGCGCCGCAATCTCGGGACTGTGCTCCTCGGCTTCGCTCGCGAGCGGGAATTGTCCCTGGCGCGGCGTCTCGTGCGCCTTGGCGCCGTTGCCGTTGGACGAGCGGCGGATTATTTCGCCGTCGCTGCCGCGCTCGGCGTTGAGTTTCATTCCGACCAGTTTGCTGACGCCGCGTTCTTCCATGGTCACGCCGTAGAGGACGTCGGCTTTGGCGATGGTGCGCTTGTTGTGGGTGATGATGATGAATTGGCTCTGCGAAACGAAGCGATCCAGCACCTTGATGAAGCGGTTGATGTTGCTCTCATCCAGCGGCGCATCCATTTCGTCGAGAATGCAGAACGGGCTCGGCCGCACCATGTAGATCGAGAAGAGAAGCGCCACCGCCGTCATGGTTCGCTCGCCGCCCGAGAGCAGGGAGACGCTTTGCAACTGTTTGCCCGGCGGTTTGGCGGTGATCTCGATGCCGCAATTCAGCGGATCGTTTTCATCCTGGAGCGATAGATCGGCGCGCCCGCCGCCGAACATCTCCGCGAACATCTCACCGAAATTGATCCGGACCTGGGCGAACGTTTCCGCGAACAATTTCTGAGTCGTGCTGTTGATCCGGGTGATGACGTCGAGCACTTCGCGCCGTGCCGCCGTCAGGTCGTTGTTTTGCGTTTCGAGGAAACGATAGCGTTCTTCGAGCTCATCGTATTCGTGGACCGCGTCGAGATTCACCGGGCCCATGTTATCGAGCTGGCGGGTGAGATCGGCGATGATCTGCTCGAGGTTTTGTTCCTGGTGGATCGGCCGCTCCGCGGGCGCTGCTTCGCCGCTGTCTGCGATTTCCGGCGGCGTCGCGGGAGCTCCGCCCTCCACCGCTGAGCGTTTCTTGGTGATGACGCTCAGGGTTTTTTGGAACGCGAAGGTGTCGACGGCAAACTCGCGCAGATTGATCTGGTAGCGGCGGGTGACGTGCTCGACCAGGTTCTCGATCCGCAGTTGCAATTGCGTCCGGCGAACTTCTTCTTTCCCGCGAGAATCGCGCAGATCGTTCAGGGAATCGCGGAGCGCTCGCAATTCTCCTTCCTGTTCGGTAACCGCTTTCAAGCGCGTGTTTCTCTGCTCCGCCAGGGCAGCCGCTTTTTGTTCGGCCAGTTCAAGCTCCGATCCGTGGCGGGAAATTGCGGTCTCCGCTTTCGCTGATTCGCGCGCCTGCCGGGCGAGGCGATCCTGGTAGGTGGCGATGTCCGCGCGGCGCGCTGCGATGAGGTCGGCCAGTTCCGCTTCGCGCGCCGCCATCGGCTCGCGATGGTGGACGAGGCTTTCGTGGCGCTGCCGTTCGGTCGCGACCGCGAGACGGAGCTCGTTCAGTTCTTCAGCTGCTTCCTCCTCCCGCAAACGCGCGCTTTCCCGCGCCTGTTCGGCGGCGGTCTGCCGCGCCTGCTCCAGCTCGAGATTGTTTTTGTCGGCTTTCAGTTCGCTTTCGAGTTCGGCAATCCGGTCGTCCGCCTGCTGCACCTGCTGATCGAGCGTGCTCCGTTCGTTTTCGAGATGCGCGAGTTTGCGTTCCTCGTCGCTGACCGCTCGTTCGGCGGAAAGAATTTCGATGCCGCTCCGGGAGGACTTCTCATGCGCGCTTTCGTGACTGGCCCGCGCCTCTTCGACGGCGCTCGTCGCCGCCGCGAGTTCCTGGCGGGCGTGCTCCCGCGCGAGCGTGGCGGTCTCGCGCTCGAGGTCGAGGGCGGCACATTCCGTTTCCAATTTCGTGACGATCGCTTTCCGTCCAAGCATCGAGTCGCTGGCCGCCGCGGCCGTTCCCCCAAAGATAACGCCCGCGGCTGAAATAAATTCCCCGCCGAGGGTGGCGAACTGCAGGGTCGAACCAGTCTGTTTCAGCCGAAGCCCGGCCGCGAGATCCGGCACAATCGCGACGTCGCGCAAAAGATTCCGGACGAGGCTCTGCCATTCTGCGGGCGCATCGATCTTGTCGATCGCCCACGCGAGCGCGCCGGCCGGCAGTTCCGCGGAACCGGACTCGTGAGCCGCCGTCGAAAGCTCGGCGATGGCCAGCGCGGCCTGTCCCAGCTTCTGCGCGTTGAGCTGCTCGAAAATCTGGGCGGCGAAATCGGCATCCCGCAGGACAACGGCGTGCATGTTTCGGCCCAGCGCTGCTTCGAGCGCGGGCACGAATTCGGAATCAACGTTCAGGCTTGAGACGAGCGCGCCCGCGAGCGCCGGCCGCAGCCGCTCCGGATCGTCGAGCCCTTTCAGCACCGCCTGCGATCCTTTTTCCAGCCCGTGCCCTTCCTCGGTCATTTGCCGGAGGACTTCGAGCCGCGCCTGTTTCTCCGCGATTGTCCGCTCGAGCCGCGCAATTTCCTTTTCGGCGCCGGCCACCCGAGCCTGGTTCTCCTGCAACCGCTCTTCCGCGGCGCGCAGGCTCTCTTTCCGTTGTTCGGCGGTTTGCCGTTCGGTTTGCATCGCCGCCCGGGCCGCGGCGAGATTGGCGCGCGCTTCCTGCAGGCTTCCATTGGCCTCGCCAATAAATGAGGTTAACTCCGCGATCCGCGCCGCCGTGGCGTCGCGCCGCGCCCGGACGCCGGCGACATCCGATTCCAAACTGTTGAGACGGCTTTCGAGTTTCGAGAGCGAAAGCTGCAAGGCGCGCAGCTCTTCTTCTTTTTCGGCGCGCTGATTCCGGGCCGCCTGCAATCCGTCGCTCGACCGCTCGACTTCCTCTTCCTTCGAAATGAGGAGCTGATTCGTGCTGGCGATCAACGCGTCGGCTTCCTTGAGCTGGGTCGCCTGTTCGTTCCGTTTCGTCTCCGCCGCAGCGATGTCGTTCGTGTAGCGCTCGATCAGCTCGCCCGTTTCCTCCGCCCGCTGCCGATTGAAGGCGATCTGGTTGCGCAGGTTCGCGATTTCGTTTTGCAATCGCTGCACTTCCGCGCGCGCATCGCCGATCTCGCCGTCCACTTCATCCAGACTGCGCCGTTTCGCGGCCAGATCATTTTCGCCGGCCTCGATCGCGCCGTGGGCCTCGGCCTCGGAATCCTGGAACTGCGCGATCGCCGCCTGGGCCTGTTCCAGTTCTGCCTCGAGGCTGTCGAGCTGCCGGCGCGAATGATGGGTGTCGAGGACTTGCAGATCGGCGTGCAACGTCTGGTAGCGGCGCGCTTTGCCCGCCTGGCGCTGGAGCGATCCGATCTGGCGCTTCACCTCTTTGATGATGTCGCCGATGCGCAGGAGATTCGCTTCCGTCGCTTCGAGTTTGCGCAGCGCTTCCTTCTTTTGGGTTTTGTATTTGGTAATCCCGGCGGCCTCTTCAAAAACGGTCCGCCGATCTTCGGGGCGCGAGCTGAGAATTAAATCGATCTTGCCCTGCTCCATGATCGAATACGCGCTCCGGCCCACGCCCGTGTCGGCGAACAACGCCTGGATGTCGCGCAGCCGGCAGACCGTTTTGTTCAGCAGATATTCGGAATTCCCGTCGCGATACACGCGGCGCGTCACCCGCACGTCGTGCCAGTCCACGCCCAGCTCGCTTCCGCAGTTCGTGAAAGTCAGCGAAACTTCGGCGAACCCGACCGGCTTCCGGGAATCGGTCCCGTTAAAAATGACGTCGGCCATTTCGCCGCCGCGCAGGGCTTTGGCGGATTGTTCGCCCAGCACCCAGCGGACAGCGTCGAGGACATTCGATTTCCCGCAGCCGTTCGGGCCGACGATGGCGGTGACGCCTTCGTGGAACTCGAAGAGTGTTTTGTCCGCGAACGATTTGAAACCGATTAATTCGAGCGAATGAAGATGCATGCAGCGGGCACGGGCAGGCCCGGCCCTAATAAGGGTCCCGGAGGGTCCCGGGGCAAGCAAATAATACTAAATAGTGCGGCGAGCGGAGGCCCGACCACAAGATATGGCGCACGTCACCGGGCCGGCCTCGTTCGGCGCAAAAGAGTCTGGATCAGATACAACGCCGATCCCACCGCGAAAACCCATACGTTCGGCCGCCATTCCTCCCACTTGGCGTGCGATAAAATCCAAACGATCGCGACGATCGAGATAATCGGCACCACTGACGCGCCGGGGAATGTGAACGGCTCCGCCTCGGTCCGGATGTCGCGGCGCATTAACTCCCAGGCCGCCGCACAGCAGATTATATAGAGCAACAGCGCGGCGACGTTGGCCATGATGGCGAGCTCCGCGAAACTGGAAGTCAGCGAAAGCACCAGCGCCGCGATCGTGTAGACCAGGATCGCTACGTCGGGCGAACGGAACCGCGGATGAACGTGCGCCAGCATCCGCGGAAGAATGCCGTCGCGTCCGAAGGCAAAAAGAATGCGGGGCGAACTCAGTATATCGCTGGCAATAAACCCGAAGCCGGAAATCGTGGCGCCGGCCAGTAACAGCAGCCGGCCCGGTCTTCCGAGGAAAACATTGGCCGCCTCGGCCAGCGGGGTGTCCCGATGGAGGGCAAGATTCGCCCCCAGAGTTCCCTGGGCTACGAGTTGAATCAGGATGTAAAGGGCCGTGGTCAGAGCGAGCGCGCTGTAAATGGCGCGCGGGACCGTTCGCGCCGGATTCCTGACTTCGCCGCTCGGGATGAGCGCCACTTCGATTCCGAAAAAGGCGAACAAGAGTAGCAACACCGAATCGCCCAGGGTCTTCGCGGCGGGCCAGCCGGGCCAATGGAAAGCGGCCGGGTCGACGAAGAAAACACCGGCGAGAACGAACACAGCGAGTGGCACCAGCTTCGCGATCGTCATTACGCCCACGGCGCCGGCGCCGGTCCGCACGCCCCGAATGTTGAGGCCAGCCATCACCGCGTAGACCGAGACCATGAGCACGGCGCGCATGACCGCGCCGTTCAACGCCGGAACAAGCGCCACGACCGTGCCGACGAAAAAATTCACGACGGCCGCGACGCTGAGCAGCGCGGTCGTGCAAAAAAACAACCCGGTGATGAAGCCGACGTAACGTCCGAACGCGACTTCGGCGTAGGCGTAAAGCCCACCGGTCAGCGAGACGCGACTGCCGGCGAGCGCGAAGCAGGTCACGAATAACGTCATCGCCATTCCGCACGCGACAAACGCGACCGGGGCCGCCGCGCCTAACGACTGGGCGATGAGCGCCGGCAACGCGAAGATGCTCGCGCCGATGGTGGTGTTGATGATGTTCGCCGCCAGCCCGGGCACGCCGATGGCGCGGTCGAGTTGTGCCTCAGGGTTGGCGGGTTCCGCTGGCATCCGCAAATAGTGGTCGTTCTGCCTGATTCGGCAAGGAAGCGTTCGCCAAACGCGCTGAAGTCAGTTTAGTCTGCGGCCATGCGCGACAGTTATCTTGACGACTATTATTCGTTCCTCCGGTTCGCCAGCGTTTCCACCGACGACCAGTACAAGGACAAGGTGACCGGTTGTGCCGAGTGGCTGGTCAAAAAGCTGCAGTCGATCGGCCTCGAAACTCAGCTGGTGCCGACTGCCGGGCACCCGGTCGTCTGGGCGCGCAACAAACAGCAACCCGGCCGGCGTACCGTCATGATTTACGGACATTACGACGTCCAGCCGCCCGATCCGCTCGAGCTCTGGAATTCGCCTCCCTTCGAACCGGTCGAAAAGAACGGCTACGTCTTCGCCCGTGGCGCCACCGACAACAAAGGCCAGATCCTCTCTCACATCCTCGGCGTTCAGGAAGCGATGGAGAAAGACGGCGATCTCCCGGTGAATCTTCATTTCGTCATCGAAGGCGAAGAAGAAATCGGCAGCGGCAATCTGCCGAAATTTCTCTCGGACAATCGCGAGGCCTTGAAGTGCGACGTGGCAGTGGTGTCGGACACGGGAATGGTGGCGAAGGGCGTGCCGACGTTGAGTTACGGTCTGCGCGGCGTGACCGCGCTGGAAGTGAAAGTGACCAGCGCGAAAATGGATCTGCACTCCGGCGTTTTCGGCGGAGCCGTCGCGAACCCGATCACCGCGCTGGCGCGATTGCTCGCGACGTTGCATGACGAAAACGGGCACGTCGCGATAGAAGGTTTCTACGACAAGGTCAAGCCGCTGGAAGATTGGGAACGGAAAGCGTGGCGCGAATTGCCGATCGACGGCGACAAGGCGATTCTCGACGAGACCGGTTCGCCGGAGCTGTTCGGCGAGAAAGGTTACACCACGCTGGAACGCATTTGGGGCCGGCCCACGGCGGAGATCAATGGAATCGGTGGCGGTTACCAGGGAATGGGAACCAAAACCGTGATCGCCAGCCACGCCATGGCCAAGCTGACTTTCCGTCTCGTGCCGAACCAGGACGGCGACGACATTCTCGGCCTGGCGGAGCGTCATTTGAAAAAACATCTGCCACCGGGCGTGACGATCGAAATCACCCGCGGCCACAGCGGGCCGTGGTATCTCACCGATCCGCATTCGAAGGTCGGCGAGGCGGCGCAACGCGCGTTGCAGGCGGCGTTCGGCCAGGAGCCGGCGCTCATCCGCGAAGGCGGCAGCATTCCGATCGTCTCGCAGTTCCGCGATATTCTCGGCGTTGAGACGTTGTTGATGGGGCTGGCCTTGCCGGATTGCCGCGCCCATTCGCCGAACGAAAACTTCCCGCTCGAGAACCTGGAAGGCGGCATCCGGTTGAACAAAGCCGTCCTCGCTGAGCTGGCGAAGAAGTAGCGGTCCATCCCAGCGCCGATGCAGAGGACGATCGCAGTCGCCATCGCTTTTTTCGTGATCGGCGCCACCGGCCTGGTCGCGCTTCGCGCGCGCGCCGAAGATTCCATTGGCAACAAGCTGAAGAAGATCTTCGTGCCCACGCCCACGCCGGCTCCGCGAAAGCATTCCAAGAAAAAATCGGCCGCGGAGAAATCCCCGACGCCGAAAACGAGCGCAACGCCGGAAAATTCAGCGTCGCCGAAAAAGAAGACAGCCGACAGCCCAACGCCAGGCTCGAGTCCGTCGGCGTCGGCGAAAAAGAAAAAGGCTTCGCCCAGTCCGTCGCCGGAAACTTCCGCAAGCCCGTCGAGCAAGAAGAAGAAGAGGAAGAGTTCGCCGACACCGCCACCATCACCATCGCCGCAAGAGTCAGCCTCCGCCTCTCCGGGCCCGAGTGAAACGCCCAGGCCGAGCGCGACCGGCTCGCCGTCGCCGAAAAAGAAAGGCGCGCCCGCCTCGATCTCCGCGAGCGAGATCGAGGGATACGACAAATATCCGGAGCACATTCGCAACGTCATCGACATGGCGCTCGAGCTCACGACGCGCAATTTGGATTACAAATACGGTTCCGCCGATCCGAGCAGCGGCGGAATGGATTGTTCCGGTTTCGTTTTCTATGTGCTCACGCAGAACGGCGTCCGCGACGTGCCGCGCGATTCGAGCCAGCAATATGTCTGGGTGCGCAAGGCCGGGACGTTCCGCGCGGTGAACAGCCGCCAGGAAGACACGTTCGAATTGGACGAGCTGGCTCCAGGCGACCTGCTGTTTTGGACCGGCACCTACAGCATCGAGCGCGACCCGCCGATCACCCACGCGATGATTTATGTCGGGCGCAAAAAGGGGACCAACCAGCGGATCATGGTCGGCGCGAGCGACGGCCGGACTTACGAAGGCGAGTCACGTTACGGAGTGAGCGTGTTCGATTTCAAAATGCCGCGAGCGCGTGGCAAGACCGAAGAAGGCCGGACCAGTCCGTCGTTCATCGGCTACGGCCGGATTCCCGGGCTTTGAAACAAGGAGCGGCGCTTTCTAAACCGCCGTCTTATTTCGTCGGCGGTGTGGACACCGCCGCTCCTTGGGGCGTGGGCGCCGGCAGAACTGTGTTCTGTAAATCGTGATGGTGTTTGAACCAGGCGGCGGCGAGGAGCAGGAGAATGACGACGATAATGAGGCGCTGCTCGGGCTGCGTGAGGACGAACAGATTGAGAAAGCGTTTCACCGGTTGGCGTAACGAATTGGATCAATCAGCCCGGCGTCGCGAAATCCGGCGAGTCTGAGCTGGCACGAATCGCATTGGCCGCAGGCGAGACCCTCGGTCGTTGGGTCGTAGCAACTGTGCGTCAGCGAGTAGTCGACGCCCAGTTCCGTTCCTTTCCGGATGATGTCCGCCTTGGACATCGAGATGAGCGGCGCATGAATTTGGAACCGCGTGCCTTCGACGCCGGCTTTCGTTGCAAGGCCCGCCAGCTGTTCGAACGCGCGAATGAATTCCGGCCGGCAATCCGGATAACCGCTGTAATCGATCGCGTTTGCGCCGATGAAGATGTCCGCCGCGCCGAGCACTTCGCACCAGGCCAGCGCGTAGGAGAGAAAGATCGTGTTCCGCGCGGGAACGTAGGTGATCGGAATTTCGTTCGCGCCTTTCGACGCTCGGTTTTTGGGAACGGCGATGTCGTCGGTCAACGCCGAACCGCCGAAGACGCGCAGATCGATCCGGGCGATCCGATGTTCGGCCGCGCCGAGCGAGGACGCCACCTGCCGGGCCGCGCCCAGCTCCAGGTTATGCCGCTGCCCGTAGTCGAAGGAGAGCGCGAACGGTTCGAAGCCGTCCTGCTTACAAATCGCGAGCGTGGTCGCTGAATCGAGGCCGCCGCTCAGCAGCACGACGGCGCGTTTCATTTCGCATTGCGATGCTCCGCCCGAACCGTCAGCGCGATGCCGCCGCGGGCGGAAAACTCAGCGGTGACAACGGCTTCACGCGGCGCGCAGGCGCGGACGAAATCGTCCAGGATGCGATTCGTGACCGCTTCGTTGAAGGCGCGTTCGTTCCGGAAGGAAGCGAGATAAAACTTCAGCGATTTGCTTTCGACGCAGAGTTTGGCCGGCACGTATTCGATCGTAACCTGCGCGAAATCCATCTGGCCGGTCACGGGACAGAGCGAAGTGAAATCGGCCGTCTCGAACCGGATCCGGTAGGCGCGTTTGGCGGGATTTGGAAACGTCTCCAGCTTTGCCTCCGCCGGCGACGCGGGAAGACCGGCTTCGCTTCGACCGAGCAAGGTCAGCCCGTTTTTCTTGCTTTGTTTTGCCACGCCCAAAGTAAACGCGCGTCCCGACCCGGGTTCAATCCGATTCGGCTCCTGGAATGGTGCGCGATGCAGGGTTCGAACCTGCGACTTCTTGCGTGTGAAGCAAGCGCTCTACCACTGAGCTAATCGCGCGGGATGCTGGAGTGACAAGTGACGAGTGACGAGTGAGGTGTCAAAAGAATTGTAGGGCAGGCGCATCGCCTGCCAGATTTTCGGCCGGCAAGCGGAGCGCTTGCCCTACAACCCGCGGCATGCAACTAAAAGGCATGTCCGAACACAAAGTTACGCTCACCTGGGAACGCGGCGACAAGCCGTTCGAGTACCAGAAGTATTCGCGCGATCACACCTGGAAATTCGACGGCGGCCACGAGATGTCGGCCTCGGCCGCGCCCGCTTACCTGGGCAACCCGGCGAATACCGATCCGGAAGAAGCGTTCGTCGCGTCGCTTTCCAGTTGTCACATGCTGACCTTCCTCGCCGTGGCTTGCAAAAAGAAGTTCGTCCTGGACGAATACACGGACGACGCGGTCGGCCACATGGAGAAAAACGAGAACGGCAAGATGGCGATCACGCGGGTTGAGCTGCATCCGAAGATCAAATTTTCCGGCGAGAAACAACCGACCGAACAGGAGCTCGACGAGATGCATCACTTCGCCCACACCGAGTGTTTCATCGCGAACTCGGTGAAGACGAAAGTCACGGTCGGGAAGTAGAGGGGAATAAGGAAAGCAGGAACGCAGGAAAAGACCGGAACAAAATCATTCCTGCTTTCCTGATTCATCCTTCCGAACATGGATCCTGATCCGCAGCGCCCGCCTTCGCCCAGCTCCGGCGCGGCGCGGATGGAGAAGATCGTCAGCTTGTGCAAACGGCGGGGGTTCATTTTCCAGTCGAGCGAAATTTACGGCGGCCTGAATGGCTGCTGGGATTACGGCCCGCTTGGTGTGGAGCTGAAACGGAACGTGAAGGATTACTGGTGGCGCGTCATGGTTCGCGAACGCGACGACGTTGTCGGCATGGACGGCTCGATCCTGATGAGCCGCGCGGTCTGGAGAGCGAGCGGCCACGAGGAAACGTTCACCGATCCGATGGTCGATTGCCGGACGTGCAAGGCGCGGTTGCGCGCGGATCAGCTGCCGGAGAAAAACGGCGTGAAGCAATGCCCGAATTGCGGCGGCAAAGACCTCACCGAGCCGCGTTCGTTCAACCTGATGTTCAAGACGTTCGTCGGCGCGACCGAGGACGAAGACGCGGTGACGTATCTTCGGCCGGAAACGGCGCAGTCGATCTTCGTCCAGTTCAAGAACGTGCTGGACACGGCGCGGAAGAAATTGCCGTTCGGGATCGCGCAGATCGGGAAAGCGTTCCGGAACGAGATCAATCCGCGGAACTACATTTTCCGGTCGCGGGAATTCGAGCAGATGGAGCTAGAATATTTTTGCCGGCCGGAGCAGGGGATGGAGCTGCTCGAGTATTGGAAGGAAGAGCGGCTCAAGTTCTACGAGAACATCGGGATCGGGCGCGACAGGCTGCATGTTCTCACCGTGCCGGACGCCGACCGCGCCTTCTATTCGAACGGCACCTACGATATTGAATACGATTTTCCCTTTGGCCGGCAGGAGCTGGAAGGCGTCGCGTACCGGACGGATTACGATCTGAAGCAACACCAGGAAGCCAGCGGCAAGCCGCTCGATTATTTCGACGAGGAAACGAAGCAGCGTTTCATTCCGCACGTCGTCGAGCCAAGCGCGGGCGTCGATCGGACCGTCCTGGCCCTGCTCTGCAACGCTTACGACGAGGAGACGGTGACGGACGAAAAGGGGAAGACTGAGACGCGGATCGTAATGCGGTTCCATCCGCGCATCGCGCCCGTGAAGGCGGGTATTTTCCCGTTGCTCAAAAACAACGAACAGCTCGTGAGCAAGGCGCGCGAGATCGTCGGCCTACTCCGGCCGCACATGAATGTTTTTTACGACGAGACCGGCGCCATCGGCCGGCGGTATCGGCGCCAGGACGAAGCGGGAACGCCGTTCGGCCTGACGATCGATTTCGAAACGCTCGGCGAAAAAGATCCGGCGCTGCGCGATACCGTTACGTTGCGGGAACGGGATTCGATGAAGCAGGAGCGGGTCAAGATTGCCGACCTGCTCCAGCTGCTCACCGCCCGGGTGAGTTGAGCAGTCGCGGCCCCCGCCTCGGCCGCGTCCTTTTCCGTGACAGCAAAGACTCGGGCAAAAGAATAAGTTAAGAAACTCTTTGACTATTGTTTTCGGGCGGTCATCTTGCCCGGAACTCAACCGCAAAAGGAAACCTTACTATGATAAAATCATCGATTCTCTTATTCACCGCCCTCACTCTAGCGGCCGTCGCGAAGGCCCCGGCCCAGGCCAGTCCAGCCGCTGGCGGTCTCACCGATCCGCAAATCGCGATGATCGCCGTCACGGCCGACAACGTCGACATCGACGCGGGTAAACTCGCGGAGCAAAAGGCCACCAGCAAAGAAGTGAAAGACTTCGGCGCGACCATGGTCCGCGATCACACCGCGGTGAATACGAAGGCAACAGCACTGGCCAAGAAGCTGAACGTCACGCCAGAAGAGAGTACCGCCAGCAAAGGCTTGAAGGCTGACGGCGACGCCATGTTGACCAAGCTGAAGGGATTGAGCGGCGCCGAATTCGACAAGGCCTACGTCGATAACGAAGTCGCTTATCACGAGAAGGTGATCCAGACCGTGACGAAGACGCTCATCCCGAACACCAAGAACGCGGAGCTGAAGGCGTTGCTGGAAAGCGCCGGTCCGATTCTTACCTCCCATTTGGAACACGCCAAGCATCTGCAGGCGTCTTTGAAAAAATAGGCTGGGTTAGCCGGCCGCAACCTTGCGTCTTCCGAGTCCCTCGCGCGTTGCTCGGAAGACGCTGGCCGGTTCCAACATTCAGTCCTGGCGAACGGCCCTTCGTCTCTCATGCGCGACCCACTCACGCCCTCTTCAGGACAGGGGATCGATTACCACGAAGACGCTGAGTGGGACCGGATGCACGCAGCGATCCGGCGCGAAAATCGGGAGCCGCGCGCGGGTGTCGAAGCATTGTCAGTTTGGATCGTCGCCCTTTACGCTTTGACGATTTTCGGCGGCGCGTTCTACATCGGTCGCTATTCGGGAAACTTCAGCGGCGATAGTCTCGATCCAGGCAGCGCCGCGCAGCTCGCGCGCAAATCGTCCACGGCTGGCGCTGCCGGCCAGTTGACTGCGGAACTTACGCCAGTGCAGCGCGGAAAGAAGGTCTTCCTCGCCAATTGCGCGACCTGCCACCAGGCCGGCGGCACCGGTGTTTCGGGCCAATATCCTCCGCTGGCTGGCTCCGAGTATGTCACTGGCGGCACCCGCCGCCTCGGCATGATCGTTTTGAAGGGCCTGCAGGGTCCGTTGACGGTGAAGGGCGCTCAATATGGAACGGCCGTCATGCAGCCGTGGGACAAAACTTTGACTGACGCGAAAATCGCCGACGTGCTCACTTACATCCGCAGTGATTGGGGCAACAACGCCTCGGCGGTCAAACCGGAGGAAGTCGCCGCCTTACGCAAAGAGTTGGCGGGGCGGAGCGACTCGTTGACCGAAGCCGAACTGCAGGCCATCCCGGCCGAGGCGAATCTGTCCGGCACAGCGGCCGACAAATCCGATGCCGCCGGTGTGGTTCAGGTTGCCCTTCGCGGGATGAAATACGTTCCGACGAAAATCGAAATCCGCGCCGGCCAAACCGTGGAGTGGAAGAACGACGACATCACGCCGCACACCGTCACTTCAGCCGCCTTTGATTCGGGCTCGATCGATCCGGATAAATCGTGGAGACGGACTTTTACGGAAGCGGGCGAATTCCCCTACGCCTGCACATTCCATCCGGAGATGAAGGCCAGCGTCATCGTCAAATAGAGCTGCGATGCTTCACCCCAAGGTCAGGCGACTTCGAAACAGCAAGACGCCGTTCCGTTATGGATACAGCGTTGTTTCACCGGCACGCCGATGACGCGCGCCAGCAACGACTCCGCAATCAAACAGGCCGCCGGATGATTCGCGGTCAGCGCGGCGAGGGGACAGCCATTGCCTCGAATCAGATGTTTTCGTTCGGTCTTTTGGAAAGTGGCCGCGCCTCCGAGGTCTTTCAAAATCTTTAACGCTGCCTGGATTCGCTCTTCGCGACTTTTCCCCTTCACTTCGGGCAGGTGTTCCTGGGCAACGCGCCGGC
Organism: Chthoniobacterales bacterium; assembly: GCA_035941675.1. Classification (GTDB taxonomy): domain Bacteria; phylum Verrucomicrobiota; class Verrucomicrobiia; order Chthoniobacterales; family UBA10450; genus AV80. Next base: position 6,589 of record DASZDT010000001.1, on the reverse strand, counting down.
CGATATCCCGCATGCCGGCGCGAAGTTCTCGCTCCGAAAGATTGCTGGTAAAAACGGTGACCACGAGGTCGAGGAGCGGCCCATACGCTTTCGGGAAAATCTGCTCGGCCTGCTTCGTCAGGCCGTAAACGGCATGCGGTTTACGGAACCCGGGCTGGCTGCCCGACTGCCGAATCAACCCATCGCGTTCCAGGCTGATGAGATGGGCGCGGACGGCGTTGTCCGTCAGTTTGAGCTTGGCGGCCAGGTCGTTGACTGTGCAATCGCGGGTCCGGAGCCGCTCCAGAATCTGCCCGCGCGTGCTCTCGAGCAAACGCGACCGCCAGGCTGAGTCTTCCATCGAGCTAGCCTAAGAGACGAGGTCCATAAGTCAAAACCGACTTTGACTTATGTAATTTCGCGATTGAATCTGAACCAGTCGTTCGATCAGGCGCGATAGGGAGTTAATAAGGAGGATTATTATGGCAATTCATCAGGAAGAACGGGCGGGCGCGAACCTGTCGTATTGGGAAGCGACCGCGGAAGAGCCGGCGCTTCATCCGCTCCGCGAAAATACGGGCGCCGATGTTTGCATCGTCGGCGCGGGGATCGCCGGAATGTCGGTGGCGTACGAGCTGAGCCGGACGGGTTACAAAGTCGTGGTCCTCGATGACGGCGCGATCGGGCGCGGGATGACTGGCCGGACGACGGCGCATCTCGTCAATGCGCTGGACGATCGCTATTACGATCTCGAGAAGTATCACGGCGAAGATGGCGCGCGGATGGCGGCGCAAAGCCACAGCGCGGCGGTCGATTGGATTGAGGCCGTGGCCAGCCGCGAAAAAATCGAGTGCGATTTCGAGCGAGTCGACGGCTACCTGTTCGAGCCGCCTAACGAGTCGCTGAAAAACCTGGAGAAAGAGTTCGAGGCCTGCCGGCGGGTTGGACTCGACATCGAATGGGTGAAGAACGCGCCCATCGCCGACTTCGACACCCATCGCGCCATCCGGTTTCCGCGCCAGGGCCAGATCCATCCGCTGAAGTATTTGGAAGGGCTGGCGCGCGCCATTGTCCGGCACGGCGGCCAAATTTTTACCGGAACGAAAGTCGAGGAAGCGATCGGCGGGGCGAACGCGCGAGTGATCACGGCGAACAAACACACCGTCACCGCGAAAGCCGTCGTGGTAGCGACCAACTCGCCCATTAACGACCGCTACGTCATTCACACCAAGCAGGCGCCTTACACGACTTACGTCATCGGATTGCAGGTGAAGCGCGGCGACGTCACCCGCGCCCTGTTTTGGGACACCGCCGAGCGCGCGGGAATGGAAACGGACCTCGGGCCGGTGCCGTACCATTACGTCCGCCTCGCGAACGGCGACGACGCGGGCAACGAGATTCTCATCGTCGGCGGAGAAGATCATAAGACCGGGCAGGCCGATGATTTCGAGCAACGCTTCCAGCGGCTGCAGGATTGGGCGCGCGCGCGGTGGCCGAAAGCCGGCGAGCTTGCGTTCCAATGGTCGGGCCAGGTCTTCGAGCCGGTCGACAGCATGGGTTACATCGGCCGGAATCCATCCGACGAAGGAAACGTTTACATCGTCACGGGCGATTCCGGGAACGGCATGACGCACGGCGCCATCGCCGGGATGTTGATTCCCGAACTGATCCGGCGCGGCGATCACGCCTGGGCGAAACTTTACGATCCGTCGCGCGTGACCATGCGGACGGCGCCGGATTTCGCGAAGGAGAACATCAACGTCGCGCGGCAATACACCGACTACTTCACGAGCGGCGACGTGGCTTCGGCTGACGACCTGAAACCCGGCGAAGGCGCGGTGATTCGGCGAGGCGTGAAGAAAATCGCGGTGTATCGTGACGAAGCGGGGACGCTCCACGAAATGACGGCCGTCTGTCCGCATCTGAAATGCATCGTGCACTGGAACCGCAACGAAACAACCTGGGATTGCCCCTGTCACGGCTCCCGCTTCGACGCGCTCGGCAAAGTGCTGAACGGTCCGTCGGTCGCGGACCTCGCCCCCGTCGAGAACAACGACACCTGATTTTTGCGTTCGCCGTTCGGCGGCTGAGATGGCTGGCGAAAATCCCCGGCGCGCCGCAGATTTTCGACGCGCTGCTGCTCGCGCTGACAGCTCTGTTTCGCCCGGCCTGTCTCTGCGGCATCAGCGCGATTGAATCCAGCGTGCGCACGTGGCCGGAGTTTCGCGTCGGCACCCATCGACTCGGCGGGATTGGGTTCTTCTTTCGCGGCCCGGAGTCCAGCCACATCCATGGGAACGGTTTGCTCGATTGCTTCGTGGGCCGGGCGAATCGCGAGCGCCTCGTCGGGGACGGGCGCGCGTTGCCGCATCATATTTTTCCGCGCTCGGGTTGGATCAGCTTCTGGGTTCGAGACGAAGCGGATGTTGAAGCGGCGCTGGAATTGATCCGCATCGCCGGCCCGCAAAAATGAACGCTGAGAGTTTTCGCGCGCATTGTCTCAAGAAAAAAGGGGCGACGGAAGGTGCGCCTTTCGGTCCGGACAACATTGTCTTCAAGGTTGGCGGAAAGATGTTCGCGCTCCTGGCGCTCGACGAAGTGCCCACGGCCGTGAACCTGAAATGCGATCCCGATCTCGCGCTCGAATTACGCGACCGCTACGAACAGGTCACGGCGGGCTATCACATGAACAAGAAGCATTGGAATACGGTCGTGCTCGACGGCGCGATCCCGGACGCCGAGGTCCGCAAGATGATCGACCATTCGTATGAGCTGGTCGTGCTGAGCTTGCCGAAGAAGAAATTGTAGCCGCGTCTGTAGCCGCTTCGCTGTGCGAAGCGCCGGCTTTGGCCCAGGGTGGCACAATTTCACGTCGCCCGCAGGGCGACGGCTACAGAAGACGCACTTCGCCGACGTCGAGCTGCAACGCTTCCCGCGCGACACGCAGAAAGGCATCCGGCGGATCGGTTAACGCGACCTGGAGCCGGCCGCTCGTTCCATCTCCGGCAAAAAGATTTTCGCGCTCCAGCAAATCGCGCACGGCCAGCGCGCAGTTCTGCGCCGAGTCCACCAGCGCGACCTTGTCTCCGACCAGGCGCGCAATCGCGTTCCGCAACAGCGGATAATGCGTGCAGCCGAGCACGATCGTATCCACGCCGTCCTCCATGAGCGGCGCCAGATATTGCAGGATGATCTGGTCGGTGACCGGGCTTTCGAGCCAGCCTTCTTCGATCAACGGCACCAGCAGCGGACAGGCGCGCGCGGTCACGCGGACGTCCGGATTGAGCGAGCGCAACGCGCGTTCGTAGGCGCCGCTCGCGATCGTGGCCCGGGTGCCGATCACGCCAACGTGCCCGGTGCGCGTGCCGGCAATCGCCGCGCGCGCCCCGGGAAGAATCACGCCCGTGACCGTAACCGGCAGCGTTTCCTCCAGGCGCGGCAACGCCAGCGCGGAAGCGGTGTTGCACGCCACCACCACCGTCTTGGCATTTTCGCGCAGCAGCATTTCGGCGATCTCGAGGCTGTAACGTTGGACCGTCGCGGCGCTTTTGCCGCCGTACGGGACGCGAGCCGTGTCGCCAAGATAAAAGATCGACTCGTTAGGCAAGAGCGCCCGGAGCGCCGCGACCACGGTCAATCCGCCAATGCCCGAATCGAAAACGCCGATGGGCTGGCTGGTTTTGGCTGATCCCGTTGTTGCCATGCCTCAATTCCCTCCAGTGATGGAGACCGACGGCGGATCGTCGTGCTTCCCGTTCCGCGGATCGGCGTCGAGCGGTTCGCTGATCGGCCGCGAGTGTTGCGGCAGATTGACGTTGGCCACGGCGAAGTTTGCCCCCTGGGTCCGATAATTCACGGCGGCGTTGTAGTTTTGCACGCCCTGCGCGATCGCCGCGCCGAGGCGTTGCCGGTAATAACTCGTCGCGATCCGCTGGCCTTCCGTCGGACTGCTGATGAACCCGCCTTCCACCAGCACCGCCGGAATCTTCACGTCGCGCAGGACATGAAACCGCGCGTGCTTCACCCCGCGATCGAACGCCGCCATCCGCGACAGGACCATGGCGTGGATCGATGCCGTCAGCGCGATGTTGTGTTCGTCGTGCGCGTTCCCGGCATGCCGCGCCACGTCCGCCGCCGAGACGTGATGTTCGCTCGACATGTTGGAGGTCACGCCTTCCGGAGCGAGCGCGAAGGTTTCAACGCCGAACCCGCCCGCCGAAGAATTGAAGTGAATGCTGACGAAGACCGCGTGCGTGAACCGGTTCGCGATGTTCACCCGTTGCTCGAGCGAAACGTAGGTGTCGGTCGCGCGTGTCATCTCAACCTTGTAGCCGGCGCGCATCAATTCGCGGCGCGCGACGAGCGCCACGTCGAGGGTGAAATTCTTTTCGCTGCCCCAGCTGCTGGACGCGCCGTTGTCGAACCCGCCATGGCCGGGATCCAGCACGACGGTATCGATCTTCTGCGAATTCTGGATCCGGCTGGGCCGCAAAACCGGCTCGATAATTTTGCTTACATCCATGACGGAGATCAGATCTTCGTTGCCGTTGTCGAGCAGCGGAAAGTGCGTCCAGAAACGGACGCCGTTGATCGAAAGCTCGCTCGTCCCGGCCTGGGCGCGGATCGTTCGGCGCTCGCTCCGGAGCGACACCGTTCGACTGACGCGCGTGTATTCGGGGAACTGATAAAACTGCGCGACGTTCCCGAAGCTGACGTAGGGCCGGTTGTTTGGCCGGACGACGTTCCAATCTTCTCCCGGCGCCGCGAGGCCGAGAAGGAGCAGGACCGCAACAATTGCCAAACGTCTCATCGTTGCTGTGCTCGTAATCGTAATTTTGTCGCCGATCAAGCGAGGACGCTGTTGTAGCGACGCCGCTCTGTCGGCGTACTGACGCGCCGAATGTTGCCGAGCCTTGGCACGGCGACAGAGCGCCGTCGCTACAAATTTGCAAAGCACGCCCACGCCCGCATCATTCCGCGATGCCTGAACTTTCGAAAACGTACGATCCCGGCGCGGTCGAACCAAAATGGTACGCGCGCTGGGAAGAAGCCGGCTATTTCCGCGCCGACGCCAGATCGCCGAAGCCGCCGTTCTCGATCGTCATTCCGCCGCCGAACGTCACCGGCATCCTGACCCTCGGCCACGTTCTCAACAACACCATCCAGGACATCCTCGCGCGCCGCGCCCGCATGCAGGGGTTCGAAGTGCTCTGGCTGCCCGGCACCGATCACGCCGGCGTTGGAACCCAGACGGCGGTTGAAAAGAACCTGCGCCAGACGGAAAACAAGACCCGGCACGATCTTGGCCGCGAAGAATTTCTCCGGCGCGTCGTCGGTTGGACCGAGAAACACGGCGGCATCATCATCAAGCAACTGAAGCGGCTCGGCGCTTCGTGCGACTGGTCCCGCCAGCGTTACACCTTCGACGACGACTACGTCCGCGCCGTCGAAAGCGTCTTCGTCGATCTCTTTCGCAAAGGCCTGGTCTATCGCGGGCGGCGGATGATCAACTGGGATCCGGCGGCGCAGACGGCGCTTTCGGACGAGGAAGTGATCGCCCGTCCACAGAAGGGCAAACTCTACTACGTTCGTTACAAGATCGTCGACGAGCCCGGGCGTTTCCTCGAAGTCGCCACGACCCGGCCCGAAACCATCATGGCCGATACCGGCATCGCCGTGCATCCGGACGATCCGCGCTACCGGAATTTAATCGGCAAACAGGTCGTGCGTCCGCTGGCTCGCGAAAGAATTCCCGTGGTCGGGGATGCGGCGATCGATCCAAAGTTCGGGACGGGCGTTCTCAAAGTCACGCCGGCGCATGACACGCTCGACTTCGAGATCGGCGTGCGGCATTCGCTGCCGGTCATCGACGTGCTGTATCCGGATGGCCGGATCAATTGCCCTGCCGTCCCGGAGCTCGACGGTCTGGACCGGTTCGCGGCGCGCGAGAAATCGGCCGAGCTGCTGGCGCAGGCGGGATTGCTCGCGAAAGCGGAACCGCACGAGAACAACGTCGGATTCAGTCAGCGCAGCGAAGTGCCGATCGAGCCGCGGCTGAGCGAGCAATGGTTTCTGCGTTACCCGAAAACGCAGGAAGCGCTCGACGTTGTCCGCGATCATCTGATCCGGTTCTTCCCGCGGCACTGGGAAAAAGTTTACGCGCAATGGCTGGAGAACATCCAGGACTGGTGCATTAGCCGGCAAATCTGGTGGGGCCACCGGATTCCGGCGTGGTATCGGGGCGATGAGACCGTCGTTCAGTTGGAATCGCCCGGCGAGGAGTGGGAGCAGGATCCCGACACGCTCGATACCTGGTTCTCCTCCTGGCTCTGGGCCTATGAGACGATGGATGAAGAGACGCGAAAGAAATTCTATCCGACCTCGGCCCTCGTGACCGGGCCGGACATTATTTTCTTTTGGGTCGCGCGCATGATCATCGCGGGCCTCGAGTTCAGGCCCGGCAAATCCGACCGCGTGGAAGACAACATCCCCTTTCGCGACGTTTTCTTCACCGGCCTGATCCGTGACAAGCAGGGCCGGAAAATGTCCAAGTCGCTGGGCAATTCGCCGGACCCGCTGGATCTGATCGGGAAATTCGGCGCCGATGGTT